>NZ_JBFAZP010000001.1:0-632819 GCF_040681875.1 Longispora sp. NPDC051575
GAACTCGGGCGGGAAAGCTTTCGGCACGAAGACATCCTTCCAGGAGGACCAAGATCCTCACAGATCAAGGAGTCAACCAAACCGGGTGCAGTCCCCTTCCGCTTCTGACCGCCAGCACCGAACGGCTGCGGACCACGGGTAGGTCCGGCCTGTTTACTGCAGCGCGGCCGATGCTCGCAAAGTTGGTTCAGGCCGCCAACGCGCGAGAGATAGATCAAAGGTCTTTCAATGCCTGAGGACTCGACCTAGGCTTGATCGTCGGCTCTCGATCTACTCGAGCTCGGCTGATCTCATCTACCGGAGGAGAACATCTTGGCGGCCGGCAGGGTGAAGCGCTCGGCAGGTAAGAGCATTGTCACCAAGATCGCCATTACCTGCGCTACGGGAGGCACTGCCTACGTCTTGACCAACCTCCTCAAACCGAAAGACGTGTGGGTCCTGGTGCTGGCCGTCTTCATCGGGGGTGCGGCACTTGTCGTCCAGTTCCTCGTCGAGTTCGCGGGCAAGATGGAACATGTCGAGCAGAAGCTGTCCGCTGTCGAACTGGCGGAGTCACAGCGATACACCACAACACACGCCATGCTGAGAGCAGAGCTCGCGACCCACAGCGAGGCCACGGTGCTACTCGGAAGGCTTGCTACCTCCGGGGTTCTCCATCAGGACGTACTTCATCTCGCCCAACACGCAGCAAATGTCGAACCGACTCAGCCTGACCTCGTGAAAAGGTTCATGTGCACGGAGATCGCCAAGACGGCTGCACTGCTACGTGACCTCACGGCCTCGGAGGAGGCGGTGTACGACGGCGACGACTGGCAGTGGAGCCTCACCCTCGTGGAGACCATCGCGTCCTCACTCGACGCCACCACCTACGTTTCCGCAAATGGGCCCAACGGTGAGCTAGCCGGCGACGATCTTTGGGGTAGCGAACTCGCACAGCGCTATTTGCGCATGCAGGCTGGCGCGGTCCAGCGTGGCGCCAAGGTAAGACGGTTGTTCCTTCTCGACAGCCTCAAGCTTGCGAAAGGCACAGCGCTGAGGCGTGAACTCCGCCAGCAACGCGCGGCTGGCGTGAGCGTTCGACTGATCGATCTTCCGTCTCTTGCTCGCATCGGGGCGCCGTTCACCCCCATGGTCATTTTCGACCGGTCGCTTGTCGTCGAGTTCACTCCCGCACGCGTACCCGGAGCCGGCCTCGGGTTCGTCAAGTCAAGCCTGATCACCCGGGTGCCACACGTGAGGATGCGTTCGACCCAGTTCGAAGAGGTGTGGGCAGCGGGGCTTCCGGACTCAGAACCCAAAACCTAGTCAACGGCCCTCAGGATGGCGGCGGCCGTACAAACTGCGTGACACCGATGACAATTCGACAAATCGACCGCCGGGTGTCCCGACGGGATCGAGGACAGAGGACACGTGCACAACCGCGCCTAGACATCTGTTGGGCGCCTCAGCGCGGACGATCTTCACCACTGGTCCCATTGCGGCGAGTGTCGCTCGCGTGGGCTGAGCTGCGAGGTGAGTTTTGTTTGGTGCGTAGCTGATCGGGAGCCATCAATCCGAATGTCTCCGTCTGGGATTTGCCCCAGGCTGCGGTTACGGCCTTGTGGGTCTCGACGTAATCAGTCTGCGCGGCGGCGAGTTGAGACTGCAGGTCCCGGATACGGGACTGGGTCCTGGTCGCAGCTTCCACCAGCGCCACGTTGGCCGCTGTCGCAGCCTTGGCGGCCTTCACCGGATCCGAGTCATCTGTACCGGCCATCTCAGTTTCCCTTCTCGCGAGTTTCACAGCGGACCAGGTCAAGCCGCCGGGTGGCGCTTAGACGGTCACGGCGAGGAGCGCCCCGGCCACCAGAAACGGGCCGAAAGGCAGCTCCGAACCCCGGTCGCGGTCTCTGACAAACAGTGCCAGTGCCGCAGGCAACGCCAGGACGAACGGTGCAAGCGCTCCGAGGATCACGGGTCCCGGGCCGGCGGTGCCGAGCCCCAGCCCAAGGACCGCTGCCAGGCGCACGTCTCCCAGCCCTATCCGTGCCCGGCTGGCCACGGCGATGGTCAGGTACAGGCCGCCGCACATCAGGGCTCCGAGGAGGGCCGCGAGCGCGAGCTTGGCGCTGTTTTGTGTCCATGCCGCCGCCAGGACCAGTACCGACACGACCGCGCTGGTGGCGGCGATGATGGGGGTTGGTAGGCGGTGGGTGGCGATGTCCACCGCTGACAGGCACAGCCCGGCACACGCCAGGGTCAGCCACGCGGCCAGCACGAAGGCCTGCGCCGCGGTCTGCGCCGGTAACCGGACCGCGAGTATTCCGCAGCCTGCGGACCCGATGGTCGGATACAGCCACAGCCACCCTGGCAGTTCCACATTCGCGCCCTGTTGGGGTCGCAGTTCAGCCGGCGGGGCCTCGTCGGGCCTGCGGTTGGCGAGACGGGCCGCCAACGCTCCGGATGCCCCGCCCATCACGAGGGCGACGGGCAGGATGCCGTTCACAGTTTGCCTGACCTGGTGTGGCGGCGGCCTCGGGGCATCATGCCGCCAGGAACCCGTCGTCACGGAGGTTGCGCCACTGGCGAAGGTGTAGCAGGAAGTCGTGCAGGACGGTCATGAACGCCGAGCCGACCTCGGTCAGCGTGTAGTAGCTGCCGCACTCATCGACCCGGTGGCGAATGTACCCGTCGGTGATCAGCACTCTGAGTGCATCACCGAAGGTCCGGCCGTGCGGGTAAGGAGCGATGCCGTTCAGCAGGTCGGTGTAGCGGGCGTCGCCGCCCTCCAGGGCGGTGAGGATCTCCAGGGTGCAGCGGCGCCCGCACAGGGCGAACACGTCATCGAAGTCACGAAACTCAGCCATCTGGGCCTCCCCGCTGGGTTGGAAAGAAGACCAGCACAGCACACCGAAACAGGGGCGTCTAGAAAGTCAGAGTGTTGAAACTCCGAGTATTCAAACCCCGGGTATACACAGTCAGACTTGCTGGTCAGAGGCTGTTTCGGCGCGCACCATGAATCGATGAACGCCCCCCTCAAGCAGTTCCCGGTCCCCTCGCCGCAGCCGGTCATCATCACCTCCCGGCACAAGGCGCCCCTCGAGGCGAACCTCGGCCAGCGGGCCAGAACTGCGATCGCGCCCGGCCCCGACGAGGCCCTCCGTGTGCCCCGACACTGGGGCCCCGTGTGGGCTGCGCGGCGCGGGTGGCGTTCACGGTGGCCGGCGGGTCTACGCGGTCCCGCCGGCCACCGCCCCGTCACCGCCATACGCCACCGTCGCCGTCACCTCGGCCGCAGCCGGTAGACGGCGAACGGCACCCCACGCTCTGGAAGGACCGCGAAAATGAGCAGCATCCCCGCACTGCAGGTGTCCGCCCGCACCGCCCGCCTCCTCGACGGCACCCCGGGCAACCGTGACCAGCGGCGGCCACCCCGGCCGTTGACGTTCGTCGACCCGGAGATCACCGATCTGGACTACACCCGCGACCACATCGAACGCGGCATGGAAACCCACCTGGGGTTCCCGTGTGCGACGGACATCGACTTCTCGCCGTTGACGCCCCTGTTCCTGGTCGCGTTGAACAACCTCGGGGACCCGGCCGCGGATCCGGTGTGGCCGGCCCACACGATGCGGTGGGAACGCGAGGTCGTCAACTGGATGGCCACCCTGTTCCGGGCTGACCCGGTCGACCAGTGGGGGTACGTCACCACCGGCGGCACCGAAGGCACCATGCAGGCCCTGCGCATGGCCCGCGAGCTCTACCCCGACGGGGTGCTGTACTACTCGACCGCCGCGCACTACTCGGTTCCGAAGATCGCGCACGCGCTGCGCATCCCCTCGGTCGTGGTCGAGGCCGATCCCACGGGGCAGATTCACTACGGGCGGCTGCGTGCCCTGGCCCGCCGCAACGCCAACGCACCGGCCATCGTGCTGGCCACCTGCGGCACCACCATGACCGAAGCCGTCGACGACATCGAGCGCGTCCACGCCGCGCTCACAGCGGCCGGCATCACCAGTCGCTACGTCCACGTCGACGCCGCCCTGTCCGGGGTACCGATGGCCTTGCTCTGTGAGGACAATCGGCCCGCATGCCTGGACATGTCCCTCGGCCTGACCGACTCGATCTCGATCAGCGGGCACAAGTTCCTCGGCCTGCCCATGCCCTGCGGAGTCCTCATCGCCCGCCGCAGCCTGGCGGAACCCCTCGTACGTCCCGTGGCTTACACCCAGACCACCGACACGACCCTGCTCGGACCCCGCTCCGGGCACACCGCGATGGCCCTGTGGTGGGTCACCCGCCGCTACGGACGCGACGGACTACACCGCCGCGCCGAGAACGCCCGCGCGAACGCGACGTACCTGCTCGAACAGCTCGTCGCCCACGGGCACACCGCCTGGCGCAACCCGCACTCCATGACCGTCGTGCTGCGCCGCCCGCCCCAGCCTGTGGTCCGCAAGCGGGCACTCGCGGTGCACGGCGACTGGAGCCACGCCATCACCATGCCCGGCGTCACTCGCGACATGATCGACAACTTCGTTCACGACCTCACCATTGCCACCCGGACCAGCGCGTACCTCCAGGCGGTCGCGCCCGCTGCGTGACCGGTCCGAGCTCCGCCAACCTGCAGCCCCCGCCGGGAGGCACCGTGCACTCCAGGATCATCTCTGCCGCAGTCACAGCCCTGCTCGCCGGACTCGCATTCGTCCCCGCTGGCTGTCGCACCCAGGACAACAGCGCACCCACGTGGCAGGACAACGCCGTCGCCGAGTTGCACCGCCTGCGTCTGCCAGCCAAGTGGGGGCCACCCCGCACCCGGACCATGCAGGAGGGCCCGGGCCGGCAGCAGGCGGTCGAGCAGTACTACCCGCGTCACACCGACCAGGCCGCACGCGCGCTCGTCCACGCCAAGCTCCTGGAGCACGGATGGAGGATCCGGGACTGCCCAGCGGACAGTTGCTACACCAAGAACCCGTACACCCTGATCGTGGAAATCGGCGCCTGCCCAACAGCCGACTCCACTTGCGGAATGTGGATCACCGTCACCTGGGCAGGAGACCGAAGCCGTCCCGGCGGATCGGAAGGATAGAGGTATGGCCCGAGGAATTCTGAATCCCCTGCATCTGCGACAACGTGCGGTAGACCTGTACAGGAAGATCCGAATGGACTACCGCTCCGACACGGCCGCGCACACCGCCGTAGCTCAACAGCTCGGGATCAAGCATCGAGAATCCGTTCGCGAGTGGGTACGCATGGCCGAACTCAACGGCGGCGTCCTCGTGCCGAACACGAACACCGACCGGATCTATCGCCTGTTGAGAGAAAACCTCGAACTACGCCGCGCGAACGAGACACTCAAAATGGTCATCGCCGAATTCTCGGCAGACTTCAAAAAAGCAGCGCACGCCACGACCACACCCGGCACAACCGAGGAGCCACCACGGCCCCATGAAGAAGATGCCTTCCTCTCCGACCTCACGGAGAACGAGGACAACGAGGCGCGCGAGAAATCCGTCGAGGGACTCGATGCCACCGCCCGTCAGGGCGCCCAGCGCGGCAGGACCCCCGTCGTCACCGACGCCATGCTCCACACCCTGCTCAGCCGCCGCGCCGCAGGCGAAACCATCGAAGCCATCCAACCCGACCTGATCATCCTCACAGGCAAACGCCGCGGTCAAACCCCCAGCCTCACCAGCATCTTCCGCGCCCTGGCAGCACACGCCAAGACCCAATCCGACTCCGACCCCGCCGTCCAAGGCCCCTACGAATCCACCGCAATGTCCGCCGATGGCTAGTTGCCCCAGTGGAAGCTCGGATGTTAACAACACCTCGGTTGCCGCCGCAGTGTTTCCTGCAGTGAGGACCTGCGATGGCTGGATTGCCAGCCGGGCCCACCCCCCAGTTGAGCGCCTTGTCGGCGGGCACGCCGTTGAGTTCGGCGGTGGCGGCCGGCACGTCGCCGGTGCCGTCAGGACGCGGTTGTCGTTGCCGGAAGAGCGACGGTGTCGGTGGATTCTCCGCCCTTCGCGACTGCCTTGCTGAAAATGGTGAGGTGGTGTCCGTCCATGCATCGCCAGCGCGCCTCGGGATCTTGACCGGTGCCGACGGCGGCCTCGAGCTCGGGCCGGTTGGTGAGAGTCATGTGCGAGCCGTACAGGCGGAACGGGCCAATGTCGATGATTTGGTCTCCCCAAGTGAACTGCATGCGCTCGGACTCAAGGATGAGGGCACCTTGGTTACCGATGCGCTCGTCGTCGAGGAATTCCTGAAGTCGGTGGGCCCAGATACCTGTATTGATGCCCCGGTACGGCCATCGAGCTTCTCCGGCGTTCGCCAATTCGGCGACCATCTCGATTTCGCGCAGGTCTTTGCCTGTGAGTCCGTCAGGGATGACGAGTTGACGGCCGAACTTTCGTTGCACCTCGTGCAACGCGACCACCAGTCGAGCGGATTGGGCCATGTCTTGAGGTAGGGAGTCCGTCACTTCTCCTGGGCCGAAGGAGGCTTCGCCGATACGCAGGAGGACGTTGGTTCCCGGAGTCATTGCGAGAAGGAAGTCAGCGGCAGGTCTGCACGCGTAAGGATATCGGTCGACGACGCCGTGGACGGTGAAGTTCATTCCCCCGACGAGTTCTTTATCTCCACTGGGGTGCTCGAGCGTGTTGCGAAACGTCAACATCCCGGACGGATCCGATCCGGTCAACATGGTTCCTCGGCGTCCGCCCGTCCGTTCGGTCAGGCTGGCATCGAGGCGGGCGAGGATCACACCTTGAGCGTCCGCCGCTTCCAGTACACAGGGCAGTGGGAGCCCTTCGTTGTTCGGGATCGCTTTGAACTGAATCTGGGCTGGCTTGGTTGGATTGTCGGCCCCCAGGAGCCGCAGCGTTTGCTCGGAGGCTTGGAACTCGAACCGGTCAATGAAGCGTCCGTCAATGGTGGCGTCGCTGCCGAAGTCCATTGCTCGCAAAAGCTCCCGCTGTGCGTCTTGCCCATCCGGATCGTCCGGCGGGAAGCTGAAGACGGGAGTGATGGTTACAGGATCCAAGACGGCCGCGCCGGCGAAACGTTCACGAATAGTGAACTGCGTTGGCCCGTCCTGTGTAGCGTAATCGATTCTCCAGAACGGGGAGAGCTTCCGGGTTGCGGTGCGCAGCCGTGTCAGCTCGCGCTCGATGTCGTTGATGGTCGTCACGGGCGCCAGCAGGTCGCTGAGCGACCGGCTCTGTGGGGCGGCGTGTCGGCGGGGCCCCGTGCCTAGGAAGTAGTCGCACAGGTCTTGCTGATCGGCGAGGTGGTCATCAAGCCACACGGTGCCGAGCCATTCAATGGCCTCGCCCTCATTCTGAGGCGCTGCCGATTCGAGCCAGCTTCGCTCGACAGGTGAGGGTTCATGCGGTGTGACTACGACGTGGCGGGCAGCCCCCACAGCCGCAGGGTCGGATAGGGATCGACGGATCTTGCGCTTCTGGGCACTGGTCACCGACTCCACGTACGGGAAGATGTGGTATGCCACTCGGGCGTCCGGCAGACCGCACGTCACGATGACGCTTTCGTCGTCAGCTGGCTGCGTGACCTGGGAGCCGGCGTTTAGCGTCGCGATCAATGTCGCCATGAAGTTGCGTCGCGTCGTTAGCGAAAGCTGCGCCCAGTCTACGCCGTCGTACTTCGCGGGCTGCGCAAATCGGTTGCGGGCAAGGGCTATGGAACGGCCGCCGTTGCTCAGCATCTGCTGAGGCTTAGGAAGTCCTTTAGCCGCTAGCTTCTTGTGGACGTGGAAGTAGATCTCCTCCATGTACAGCACGTCGGCATCGATGGGAAGTCCGTCGGTGAGTACGGCGATGACCTCACCTGTGAACGCGGTGTACATGGCTCCGAGGGGTGCGCTGCTGGTCCTGGTGGCGGCCGATGCAGTCATCAGGTACGCGCCGTCGATGCCCACCTCCATGCCGGTTTCCGCGGTGCCCATCCCCGCTGCCATAGCCCGGCCGCTGTAACAGCAGTCAAGAAGAACCACCTTGTTGGCCGAACGTGAGTCAAGGACCGCTCGCCGCACATCCCCATAGCTGACCGCTCGGAAAAGCCTGTCAGGGGTCGTGGTCGGCAGCGCCAGATGAAGCTCCTGGCTTCGGCTGTCCGGGATGCCGTGACCGGCGAAGTAGATCACCAGCGTGTCCGTGGCGCTGTCGGCCGCCGATACGATCGCCTCCAGCACGCCGTCTCGGGACGGATCCAAGAGAACGACACAGTGTTCGGAGTTCAGCCCCCACACCTCAGGATCGGTGAACAACTCCTTGAGGCGGGCCAGGTTGTTGGCCACCGCAGGAAGATCCTGGAGGTGGTCGTATGAGGCCGTGCCGACCAGCACCGCCCTCGATTTGGAAGGATCAGCGAGCGTCATCACGTCGATCAAGCGCGGCGCAAACCGCCCTGATCTCCTCTTCGCTGCCGTTGTTGATCGTCACCGGTACGCCGTTGTAGGTGAACGTAACCGAGGTCGACGTTGACCGTGGTCGCAGCCAGGCGGCGACCGCGATCACGATTGAGGTCAGCCACTCGGCGTGCTGCAGCACGGCAGAGATCACCTCGCCGGTCCCCATGTCTTCCGACGCGCGGTCGGGAGGGTCGAGGCTCAGCTCCGCCGCTGCCCGGAGTTCCGAGTCGTCCCGTAGCCACGAGTACAACGACAGCGAGTCCTGTTGAGAGTCGCCGTTGACCGAAATCGCGAGTTTCATCTAACTCCCAGATCGAGGTGCATCCTCCTGGTTATACACCTCCGTCCTCGACCTCAGGAGGAAGCCCGTCGCACACCCCACCCCGACGGCAAGGTCCGCTGCGGGCCGCCCGCGTGCGGGCTGTGTCGGCCCTGCGGCAGAAGAGCCATCGGAGCGGCAGCCGCCACGGCCGCGGTGCGGTGGCGGCGCCTCGCGTCCGGTCCGGCGGTCAGGTGAACTCTGCGGAACACCTTCGGTAGCTGCGATGTTCCTCCAATTCGCCTCGCCTGTACCGGTCACCGGCCAACATAGGCCGACGCAGCCGGTCTCAGGACGGAGCGCTGGACTCACGAAAATCCGTTGGCCTTACCCGAGGCCGCTGACCAGGCGTTTCTCAAAGACCATCAGTAGTCTTCAACCGTCACAGACGGGCTGACCTGCTGAAACGTGGCTACGAAAGTTAAAAGTCCGTTGCTCTGCCATTGAGCTAGCGGCCCCTCACATGCTCTGACCTGCGGTTATGCGGTCAAGCTTGGTGACTCTATACCACAATGGATGACTGTGGCACCTCCGAATCACCTCGCCTGTCCAGGTCCGGGTTGTCACTCCGAACCTCGCGGGTCAGCGTTCACGCCATCAGATCATAGCCCGTAGCCGCGCAACCGCCGGCGAAGGCCGTCGCTGGCACTGCGGCACGAACTGCACACCCAGGCCCCCCTTCAATTGCACCTGGGGCGACAGGCGCCGTTCAAGATCAAATTACCTTCTCGCCGGATCGGATAGAGGATCGCGCGGACGAATGGCCCTCGACCACCTCGCGGCTGTGACCGGAGCCATATCTGTCGAACCTCGCGGCGCCGGAGCGACGGGGGGCGGATGGCGGCGCCACCCGGGTAGCGAGGTCCGCGCGTTCGTGAGCAGCCCCTCATCCCCAGGTGATGATCATGCACGGCCACCCTGCCGCAGGATCCGGACCGGCAGCAACTGACGGTCCGGATCCGCTGGATGTCCGACAAAGCCTTACCAAGCCAACGAACGCATCACTTCAGAAGAACCACCTAGCTGCGGGTCCAGCGCTGGCTAGTCTGGCCGTTGCAGGTCGCGAGGACGACCTTCGTGTTGTTGCCGGTGGCCGCTCCGGATGGCATGAGGCACAGCCCGGACTGGACGCCGCGCACGCTGCCGTCGGTGTTGAGCGTCCACTGCTGGTTGCCGCCACCGTGGCAGTCCCACAGGATGGCCTTCGTTCCCGCCGTCGTGCCGCCCGCCTCGGCGTCGAGGCACTTGCCGTTGACCATGAGGGCCTTGGTGGACGTGGAGGTCCAGCGCTGGTTGTCGCCGCCGTTGCAGTCCCAGATGATGATCTGGGTTCCGTTGGCGGTGTTGCTGCCCGGGTCGTCGAGGCACCGGCCGGAGCCGGCGTTCTTCAACGGCTTGGCCGTGGTCGAGCCGGCGATCCAGCCCCGGGTCACGTGTAGCCCGTTGCCTTGGGCGACGGCCTGGTAGTTGGCTTGGCCGCGGCAGTCGTCGGATTCGCCCTCGGCGTGGACGGTGCCGACCACGCCGGGCAGATCGGTCGAGGTGGGGCCGCCGTAGTACACGTCGGTTCTCGGCAGGGTCGAGCAGGTCGGGAACCCGAGGTAGTACTCGAGGAAGCCACCCTCGGAGCCGGTGATCTTGCCGTTGTTCGACGGCAGTGTCCAGGAGCCGATGTGGGTGGTCACGCCGGTCACGGTGTCCTTGGCGGTTCCGACCCATGTGTCGGCTCCGGACTTGGCCGCCGTGAGGTGGTACAGGTGGCCGTACACGCCGTCGAAGTCGGCGGCGCAGCTGACTCCGGGACCGCCGTCCGCGCCAGTGTGGCAGAGCGGGTCGTTGGTGCTGGCGCCGGCCTGGAATGTGGAGAACGCAGTGTGCAGCCGCTCGCGGCCGTTGACGTTCGGCCTGGGCTGGAGTCCGACGTAGGCGACGTCGCTGGCGTTGGTGAACGCGAACTGCTGGGCGAAGTAGGTGCCGTGGTCGTGCACCGTGTCCGGGTTGACCGTCATCGGGAAGGTGATGTTCGACAGCCCGCCGGAGGGGACGTTGGGGATCGACCAGTTCAGGTAGGCGTTTCCGCCGGCCGCCAGTGCCGGCTGGGCGCCCAGGAGGGAGGAGAGTCCGGCCGTCAGCGCTGCCAGTGCCAGCACGGATCCGTTGGCGACGGTGCGCCGCCAGCGTCGGGAGTTGGACATGGTTTTCTCGTTTCCTTGGAAGGTGGATCTGCGTGTTGAGGGCGTGCGGAGACCACCCTGGACCGCCGAGTCGTGCAGGGGTGCGGCGTGCCGGGGCTGGTGGAGTGCTGGAGGCTGGGCACTGCCCTGATCGTGCGTCGCCGGCCACACCTTTAGGAGTGGGATCCGACCGGTGACGGGCGGCGGAAGGTGCCAGGGCGTCGTCGCGGGAGCGCGCCATCGCAGGGGGCGCTCCGGCGGTGTCCAGCCGGTGAGAGAGCTACTGCCTTGTGGCGTCTTGTACCGCGACGTCGACGGCTACGGGCAGAACTGGACAGCGGGCGTGTCGTGGTTCCCGTCGGGGCGGGCATCGCCAGCTGCCGAGTGCGGCCAGGTGGTGTGAAGGCGCTTAACAGGTTGTGCGGACGGTGGTGCTCTGTGGAGCGGGGGGCCGCGCGAGGTCTGGGGCATGGTTCTGATTTACCTGCGTCACGGAAACGATGTCAATAGATGTTTGAAAATGCGCAGATACGAGCAGTCACGCGCACGTCTGGTGCGTACCGAAGGCACTTCGAGCACTCTTTGCGTGCAGTCGCGGAAGCACCATCGGAACGGTAAACAGCCCTTTCTGTTGCTGGCGCGTCACTGTCGGATGTGGATCGGATCCCCGTCGGGGCGACCCCACCCAATGTGGGGCCGCGAAGCCCAGCATGTGACCAAAGTGTGAGAAAAGCACCATCTCGCTGGCAGATGTCGAGGGTGTGAGCGCGAGGCGCCTCGCATCGCGTGCCATTGTGTTCGACGATGTTGACTCAAGCGTTGCGTTATGTTGATATCCTCGGCGTCGGGGTGGTGGTGCATCGACAACGGCGCATCACCCCGGGGCTAGGGCTGATCGGCTGGCACCTGACAGGTCCGGCTCCGCATCTCCGCTGATCGCACAGCGGAGATGCGCAGTTCTGCTCGGCCGTCCAGGCGTCGTGGCCGGACGTGTTGGAGCGGAAGACCCCGTGGGTTCAGCGTGGCGTTCGCGCGACGGTGAGACCCACCGTAGCTGAGATGCTCACGCCGGCCCGCTCGCGTGCCGGGACGCGAAACGGCCAGTAGGCCGCCGCAGTCACGCGATATCGCCGTACGGCGACCGGGGAACCTGTCGGTGGAACGCGCCTGGCGGAGCGTTCCACCGGCGGGGCCAACCGATAGGTCTACTGCTCTCCATCTGAGCGAAATTCCGCACGGCCCCTCGGGCACCCCCTCAACTTCGCCCCGTCCACGCGGACGGCCCCTCCGAGAGGAACCACCCATGTCACATCCTCGAAAGACGCTCGCGGCGGCAGGTGCCGCAGTGGCGTTGACCCTGGCCGGCGCCCTGGCGTCGGCGCCCCCCGCGTCGGCGCTCCCGCCCGGCGCTACCTACACGATCTCCGTCGGGTCGACCGGCTCGTACGCGTACCCGACCGACACACCGGCGAGTACCTACATCGACAAGGACGGCACGTTCTACTTCCAGCAAGCCAACGCGGCCTACGACGCCTCGGACCCCCGGTACTGGGACTTCTACACCGGGACCAACTTGGAGACCGCGTCGAGGTCGTCCACGATCAGCAACTACGTGAACCCGGCCAACTCCAGCGACCGCAACAACGACACGACGTGGCGGTGCAACAACAGCCCCACCGGCGTGGAGTCCACCTACGCACCCTCGGGGTCCTCATACTCGCAGCGCAACTTCTGCGACCTGTCCGGGGTATGGGTCGACCCGGACACCGGAAACTGGCACGGCCTGGTGCACAACGAGTTCACCCCGCAGCCGTTCGATGACGGCCTGCACTACGACGCCATCGACCACGCCGTCTCCACCAACCAGGGCCGCACCTGGACGATCGACAGCCATGCGATCACCTCCCCATACAGCACGAAGCGCAACGACACGACGGCGTTCCCGAACCAGACCTACGACTACGGCGACGGCGACCAGCGGCTGTTCGTCGACACCGCCTCGGGCTACTTCTACGCCTTCTACGGCTCACGGATCGTCGACAAGGGCGGCAGCTGGAAAGCGTTCTACTCCCACGTAGCGCGGGCGCCCATGTCCGGCAAGATGACGACCGGCACGTGGCAGAAGTGGTACAACGGCGCATGGACGCAGCCCGGCGTCGGCGGCAAGGAAAGCAACATGGTGCCCGTCAACGCCTCCAACAGCACCGGATACACCCCGACGGGCTCCGAGTACAACCCGATGAACACCGGCACGGCCAGCCAGCAGATCGCCAACGGCAAGATGCCCGCCACCTCGCCGCTGTTCGTCATGAACATCACCTACAACGCCTACCTTGGCATCTACCTCGGTACCCCGCAGGCCGTGGACCAGTCCGGCAACGCGCCGCAGGAGTACTACGCCACCGACGACCTGACCACCCAGAAGTGGACCCGGATCGGCGACTCCGGCTCGTACAAGACCGCCTCCTGGTACCGCTGGTTCCTCGACGGCGCCAACAAGACCAGCTCGGGCCAGAACCAGAAGTGGGTGTTCACCCAGCAGTCCGACGGCTCCTACCGCATCGCCAACGCCGAATCCGGCCTGTGTGTCGACGTCAGCGGAGCATCAGGCTCAGCCGGCGCGCAGATCATCCAGTGGACCTGCAGCACGGACAGCAACCAGCGGTGGATCGCCACCGCCGTGTCGGGCGGCTACACCCTCACCTCACAGAGCAGCGGCCTTCTTCTCACCACCGCCTCCACCACAGACGGGGCATTGATCACCCAGCAGGCCAACACTGGCTCGGCGCTGCAACGCTGGACGATCAGCTAGCCGCACCATCGGGCCGGCCCACCTGACCAGGGCCGGCCCACCACCTGGTGGTCGACGACAGCGGTGAGCGTCGCTGACCACGAGCGGGTGACGCGGCACGTTGGTGGGAGGACTCGCCGACGTGCCGCGTCACAGCTCGCCCCCCGGCCCAGGGGCTCACCCTCCGGACGTCCACCCGCCCCCTCGACAGCTCCGCTAGGAGTCTCCGATGCCCCTTCCCTTCTTCCGCAGATCCCTCGCGGCCGTCTGCGCCGCGTTCCTCCTCACCACCGCAGCAGTGGTGGCCGGCCCGTCCCCGGTTGCCGCCTCGGACAACGGCCTGGCACTCACCCCGCAGATGGGCTGGAACAGCTGGAACGCGTTCCACTGCTCCATCGACCAGGCCAAGATCCGGGGCGCGGCCGACGCGCTGGTCTCCACCGGACTGGCTGCCGCCGGCTACAAGTACGTCAACGTTGACGACTGTTGGCAGGCGTCCACCCGCGACGCGAACGGCCGACTCCGGGGGGACCCGACCCGGTTCCCCGACGGCATGAAGGCGCTCGCGGACTACGTACACGCCAAGGGTCTGAAGTTCGGGATCTACGCCACGCCCGGCTCCCGGACCTGCGCCAACATCTGGGACAACTATCCGGGAGCGCTCGGCAGCAAGGGGCACGAGGCGCTCGACGCTCAGACGTTCGCGGACTGGGGCGTGGACTACCTCAAGTACGACTGGTGCCGCGCCGACGAGGACGGCGTCGACGCGCAGGCCGGGTTCACCCTGATGCGCGACTCCCTCGCCGACACCGGCCGGCCCGTCCTGTTCAGCATCCACCGCGAACCCCAGCTGCCCATGGAGTCCTGGCGGGTGGACGTCGCGAACTCCTGGCGCACCACGTCGGACATCCGCGACAACTGGTCCAGCATGATCGGCATCGCCCACGCCAACCAACCCCTCGCAGGCTACGCGCGCCCCGGGGCCTGGAACGACCCCGACATGCTGGAGGTCGGCAACGGCGGGATGACGGCCACCGAGTACCGCACGCACATGAGCCTGTGGGCCGAGATGGCCGCACCGCTGCTCGTCGGTACCAATCTGATCGAGGCCAGCACCACGACCATCGGCATCCTCACCAACCCCGACGTCCTCGCCGTCAGCCAAGACCCCCTCGGCCGGCAGGGCACCGTCGTGTCCAGCTCCGGCGGCCTGGTCGTCATGTCCCGGGTCCTCGCCGACGGCGCGCGGGCCGTCACCCTCACCAACGAGACCGGCTCCACGGTCACGATCTCCACGACAGCCTCGGCCCTGGGTATCGGTGGTTCCTCGTCCTACACGCTCAAGGACCTGTGGTCCAAGGCGACGACCACCACGACGGGTACGGTCAGCGCCTCCGTCCCCTCGCACGCCACGGTCATGTACAAGGTCACCCCCAGCGCTCCCACCGGGACCGTGTACCTCAGCGACTTGTCCTGGACCTCCGCCACCAACGGCTGGGGCCCGGTCGAGAAGGACCGCAGCGTCGGCGAGGCCGCCGCCGGGGACGGGCGCACCCTGACCGTCAACGGGACCACCTACGCCAAGGGGCTGGGCGCGCACGCCGCCTCCGACATCCGGTACCCCCTGGGCGCCGGCTGCACGACAGTCACCGCCGACGTCGGGGTCGACGACGAGAAGACCACCGCCGGGTCGGTGGTGTTCCAGATCTGGCGGGACGGCACGAAGGTCGCCGACAGCGGAGTCAAGACGTACACCCAGGCGGCGACCCGGCTCACCGCCGACGTCACCGGTGGGAGCGTGCTGCGGCTTGTGGTCACCGACGCCGGGGACGGCATCGGCTCCGACCACGCCGATTGGGGCGACGCGCGGCTCACGTGCGGTAGCTCGTCGGGACCGGTCACGATCGAAGCCGAGAAGGGTACCCGCAGCGGAGCGGCGGTCGTGACCACCTGCCCCGCGTGCTCCGGCGGCGCGAAGGTCGGCTACCTCGGCAACGGCGGCGACGTGACCCTTACGGTGAACGCGACGACCGCAGGCACCCGCCAGCTCACCGTCACCCACCTGACCGACGGCACGCGGACATTCATGGTCAGCGTCAACGGCGCAGCCGCGATCCAGCTCAGCCTCAACGGGACAAGCTGGGACACACCCGCCGACGCCGCGCCGATCAGCATCACGCTCAACGCCGGGGGAAACAGCATCCGGTTCTACAACACCTCAGCCCCGGCCCCGGATCTGGACAAGATCACGGTTACCTGAGTCCCCGGCCGCCCCCGAGCCAGCCAACAACAGCGCAATCGGTGCTGTACCCACGGAGGTGGATTTTCCGATCACTCCCCGAGCGGCCCGGCCCTCCTTGTTGGCCGGTGTGCTGGTGTCCGCACCGGTCGTTGCGGCCACAGCCACGGGTCCAGGCACGTGTGTCCTGGACCCGTGGCGGAGATTCCGCCGACGGCGTGGGTTCGGGCGCCTCGACCGAGGGCAAGTTCTGGCCGAAGACAAAGTCCAACGGGCTCTCGTCCACGGCGTCGGTGGTGCTGTGGTCTCTGGCTGAACTCAAGGCGATGCGACTACCCTGCGTCACCATCTGGAGTGTCGTGGTGGTCGCGAGTTCTCATCTCGATTCATGCACCCGACGTATCCGTTCGCGCACTAGCAATCAATTGCGCACACCGTGCTTGATAATTGTCCCGTTTGAGAATCTGACCCTCGGGGATATGCGCGGAATTGTTCAGAGGGGCTCGCGGCGACCCAACTTCCGTCGGCCATGCGCAGAGTACCCGGGGTGTTCATCTCGACGTCAGAAGTCAGTGCGCCGCACTGGGTCGGGCAGTCGGTCACCCCATCCGCGTCACCTCGATGATTGTGCCCGCCGGCAACAAATGTTGGCGCAACGCTTGATTGATCCTGCTTGATGGACCTACTCTGACTGCATCAGTGAGCACCGAGAGGGGGAACTATCCTATATGCACAGTACGGTCGCCTGCGCGGCGTGCCGGTGACAAAATTGCCTCCGTCCTGCATGGCGGGTGCAATGCCGCAGAAAGGCGGGCCGTGTCCTTCTCGTCAAAGGCGAGGCCCAATTAGCAGTAAACAATATTAATGAAAATGTGTTCTGCGTGTTCGGTGTTGCTAAGTCTGAACACCGAGGTGGCGGGGGCCTGCGAATAGTGGCACTCCAGGCATCTGCCGCGACGCACCACTCTGGTGAGTGGTGACCTGTTCTCTACCCACGTCCGCATTCCTCCCATGGGCTGACTCTCGCAGTGCCGCTACGCACTGTGCGGACTTCGGCTCGGTCTTGGCCGGAGTGGATCGGGGCGTGGTGTGAAGTCCCACCCGTTCGCCCACCCCTCACACCAGTCGGCGGCTCTCGGGCGCCGGCTGGCGCCACTACCCGGCAACGTTGCCAGACAGTGGCTCGGGCGATCGATTCCCGTGGAAAGGAAACCCGTGAAATCCTCGGTGTTGGCACGAACATCCCTCGCGACCGCCCTCACGGTCATCGCCGTACTCCTGGCAACTCCTCCCCAGCTGGCCACCGCCGCGCCCGGCGACGTTGTCGACGGCAAAGCCCGCTTCCAGGTCCTTAGCCCGACCCTGATCCGGATGGAGTATGCCGGAGACACCTCCTTCGAGAACCGCCCCACCTTCAACGCCGCCAACCGGGCCATGCCCGCACCCGCGTTCACCACCGCGGTGGAGGGCGGCTACCGGATTATTCGCACCGGCAAGCTGACCATGCGCTACCTGCAGAACTCCGGCCCCTTCACCGCCGCGAACGTGGCGGTCGACCTCACGGTCGGCACTCAGCCCGTGACCGCCCGACCGTACGCTCAGGGTGCCGGAGCATGTGCCCACGCGGCAGGGTGTGAGGCTGAGAAGCTCACGCTCACCGGCGGGGCCTCCGTCGCCAGTGACCACTCCGGCTCGACCGGGGGCGCGTTCGTCGCCGGGCTGACCGGCACCGGGGCTACGATCGGCTGGTCCGCCTCACCGCCGGCCGCCGGTAGCTACGCCGTGCAGTTTCGCTACGCCAACTCCACCGGCGGCGACGGCCAGAACACGACCCGGACGATGACCCTGAACGCCGGCGGCACCACACGTCAGGTGAGCCTGCCGGTCACCGCGAACTGGGACACCTGGGCGGTCTCGTCCACCACCGTCACTCTGCCCGCCGGTTCGAGCGCCGTGTCGCTGGCCTGCGGGACCGCCGACAGCTGCAACGTCAACATCGACTCCGTAGCTGTCACCCCCGTCGGAGCCACCTACCCGAGTCCCACGCAGGGTCCGGCGTCGGCCAACCTCGGCGGCTGGCGGCGTGGACTGGACGGACAGAACGGCCCGGTCCCGATGGCCGACGGCCTGCTGTCACGCGACGGCTCCTACCTGCTCGACGACACGACGACGGCGATCATCAACACCGACGGCACCGAAACCGCCCGCCCGGGACACAGCGGGCAGCCCTACCAGGACGGCTACTTCTTCGGGTACGGCCACGACTACCGCCAGGGCCTCAAGGACCTGCGCGACCTCACCGGCCCAGCCGTCCTGCTACCCCGCTCGGCGTTCGGGAACTGGTACTCGCGCTACCAGGCGTACAAGGACAGCGACTACCGCGACACCCTCATCCCGGGCTTCCGCAACCACCAGGTTCCCCTCGACACACTCGTCGTGGACACCGACTGGAAGTCGCCCAACGCCTGGAACGGCTGGGAATGGAACCAGAACCTGTTCCCCGACCCCAAGGGCTTCATGACCTGGGCCGCGGGACAGGGACTGAAGGTGTCGCTCAACGTGCACCCCAGCATCGCCACCGGCGACCCGAAATACTCCGCCACCTCGCAGACCGCCGGAGGAACGCTCGTCAACGCCGACTGCTACGGCATCGGCGCCTGCAAGGTGTTCGACTTCCGCAACCCGGCACACCTGCGCGCCTACTTCGACCTGCACACCGCCATCGAACAACAGCAGGGCCAGCCGATCTGGTGGCTCGACCAGAGCCTCGGCGAGGCGGCGCCCACCCGGGCGGGCATGACGGCGGACAGTTGGATCAACGCCCGGTACGCCGCACGCGAAGACGCCGCCGGCCGCCGTGGGTTCGTCCTGGCCCGCATCGGCGGCAACGGCTCGGACTACAGCACGTTCACCCCGCCGCCCACCGGTGCGTGGGGCGAGCACCGCTCTGCCATCCACTTCACCGGAGACACCTCGCCCAGCTGGTCGATGCTGTCCTACGAGGCGTACTTCACCACCCGGGAGGGCAGCGGCATCGGCATGCCCTACGTCTCCCACGACATCACCGGGTTCAACGGCGCCCCCGCCGCGGACCTCTACGCCCGGTGGATCCAGTTCGGCGCGTTCCAGCCCATCCTGCGCATCCACTCCTCCGACACCTCCGCCAGCCGGCTGCCCTGGGACGTGGGCGGCGCGGGAGGGGCGTCGGCGGAGAAGTTCCTGCGACTGCGCGAAGCCCTGATCCCCTACACCTACACCCTCGCCCGCCAGGCCACCGACACCGGACTGCCCATCGTCCGCGGCCTCTACCTCAACTACCCCGAACACAACGAGGCATACGCCTACGACCGCCAGTACCTCTACGGTGACGACGTCCTCGTCGCCCCGGTCACCACAGCCGGCACCGGAACCGTCAACACCACCGTGTGGTTCCCGCCCGGCACCTGGACGGACTACTTCACCGGCCGCACCTACACCGGCCCGTCCACCGCACAGGTCGCCACCACCCTGGACACCATGCCGGTGTTCCTACGGTCCGGCGGCATCATGCCCACCCGCACCGACTACGTCGACCACGCCAACCAGAAACCCCTCAACCAGGTCACCCTCGACGTCGCCGCCGGAGGCAACGGCACCTTCGGGCTCTACGAGGACGCCGGAGAAGGCAACGCCTACCGCAGCGGCGAGTCCGCCAACACCCCCATCGCCTACACCGACAGCTCACACCAACTCACCATCAGTCCCCGCCAGGGAACGTTCCCCGGAGCCGTGGCCAACCGCGCCTGGACGGCGAAGTTCCGCAACGTCCCCAGCGCACCCTCGCAGGTCACCGTCAACGGCGCCGCCGTCACCGGACACACCTACAACGCCACCACCCGGACTCTGACCGTCACCACGAACAGCCAACCGGCCACGGCCACCACCACCATCGCCTACACCCCCGGCATGGGCACCAGCACCGGTCCTGTCATCGGCGTGGGCAGCAACCGGTGCGTCGACATCCCCAACGCCAACCCCGCCGACGGAAGCCCGCTACAGCTGTACGACAGTAACGGCAGTACCGCCCAAACCTGGTCCCTCAACTCCGACGGCACACTGCGCGCGCTGGGCAAGTGCGCAGACGTCGCCGGCGGCGCCGGCACCGACGGCGCGGTCGTGCAGCTCTACACCTGCAGCGGCACCCCCGCGCAGAAGTGGAACTACAACGCCACGACGAAAACCCTTACAAGCATGGGCAAGTGCCTCGACGCCAACGGCGGCGCCACCACCAACGGCACCAAACTCATCATCTGGACCTGCCACGGCGGACCCAACCAACAATGGAACCCACCCGCCTAAACCCTGAAAGCCAGGCAACGCCCCAATAGCCCTGACCAGACGACCAACACAGAACCGTCAGTCGTGCGGCACAGTTCGCCAGAGTTGGGAAGGGCACGGAACCCACCAGCCCTTCCCATCTCGGTCGCGCAGAGAAGGCCGATTGACTGCTGCACCTGCCCCGATGGGAGCACCCCTGCACGGTGGCGGTGTCGATCGATCAGCTGGACCGGCACGCTATTGGCGTACCGAAACCGGAAACCGCCTGCTGAACTTCGTCGGCAGCCATTCAGATCGTTGCACCCCGCCCCTCCCACAGGTCCAACACCGAAGGTCAGAGCCTATTTCACACGTCATCCCTCGCATGCCCAATGTGCCCGGACTAGCTACTCCTGGCGGCCACCCCAACGCGATCCAACGCCCTGACCTGGGCTTTTACTACCAGCTGGACGTGACGCCTCGACTCTCGAGACAGTCATGGCCGCGATCTGGGTACCCCGCCCGATCGGACGACCACGGGTCCGGCCCGACCGTCGTCATGGCCGACAGATGCCTACTCGCCTCGGGCGATCCGCCACCACCTACGACGCCGAGGTATCCGGGCGGTCATCCCGCAGCAGTCCGACCAGGTCGCCCACCGCAAACGCCGCGGCCGGTCCGGCGGCCGACCGCTGGACTTCGACCGCGACGCCTACCAGCACCGCAACACCGTCGAACGCTGCATCAACGCCTCAAACAATGGCGCGGCCTCGCCACCCGCTCCGATAAGACCGCCACCATCCACCGAGCCGGACTTCTCATCGCCGACATCTCCTTCTGGTCAGCATGATCCAGAAGAAACGCCCTAGCTGGGGGTAACGGACCCGAGCGGCGGGTCCTCGGCGGCGTCGCGTGGACGGGTGCCGGGCCGACAGCGCCGGAAGTCGCGACCCGGCGGTTCGACAGCGGGTCGCAACTTTCGGCTCTCCCCCGGGCCGGACGGTGTCGGTAGAGTGATCCGGGTGGATCCCCGCCGCTGGTCGCCGGCGACCCGGTCGTTCGTGTTCGATTCCGCGCTCGGTGTGTTCGCGGCGCTGGTCGCGGTGTACGAGCCCGTGTGCGACACCGCCAGGGGTCTGGTGCCGTGGCAGCCATGGGGCCAGCTGCTCGGCTGCGTCGCCGGGCTAGCGCTGATCCCGCGCCGCCGGTCCCCGGCCTGCTCGGCGGCGGTGGTCTTCGCGCTGTCGGTGGGCTTCCCGTCCGTCGCGGTGTACTTCGCCGGCTACGCGGTCGCCGCCCACGTCACCGACCGGCGGCTGGCCTGGCCGCTGCTGGCCGCGCTGGCCCTGACCATCTCCAGCCCGTGGAACGGCCCCGGTCCGCTGGACGTGCTCGGCGGGGCGCTGTTCGTGTTGTTCTGGGGGGCGATCGGCCAGTACCAGCGCTCCCGGCGCGGCCTGATCCGGACGCACGCCGAACGGGCCGAGCGCGCCGAACGTGAGCAGCACCTGCACGCCGAGCGGGCCCGGCTGCTGGAACGGGCCCGGCTGGCCGGAGAGATGCACGACATGATCACCCACCGGGTGAGCCTGATGGTGCTCCAGGCCGGCTCGCTGCGGACCCGGGCCCCCGACGAGGAGGTCCGGGCTGCCGCCGAGGAGCTGCGCCGGGTCGGCTGCACCGCGCTGGCCGAGCTGCGAGACCTGGTCGAGGTACTGCGGTCGGAGCCCGGTGCCGAGCCGGCGATCAGCACCCGGCCGGTGGTCCTGGACCTGTCCGGGCTGGTCGCCGAATCCCGGGCCGCCGGGGTCGCCGTCGAGCTGACAGTCGAGGGGCTGCCCGCGCCGACCGTGCCGGCGGTGGACCGCACCGGGTGCCGGGTCGTCCAGGAGGCCCTGACCAACGTGCACAAACACGCACCCGGGGCGCGGGTCGACATCCGGGTGCACTACGGCGCCGGGCAGGTCCGGCTCGTCGTGGCCAACACGGCGGACCCGGACGGTTCCGGGATCGCGCTCGGCCCCGGGGGCAGCGGCCTGCTCGGGCTGCGGCAGCGGGTGCAGTTGGTGCAGGGGACGTTCGACGCCGGTCCGACCGCAGAGGGTGGCTTCCGGGTCGAGGCCTTTCTGCCCACCGTGGAGGACGGCGGTCACGCCGACGGAGCCGGGGGCGTGCACCGGGCCGAGGTGGCCCCGTCCAACCCGGAGGTGGCGGCATGATCCGGGTCCTGGTGGTCGACGACGAGCGGCTGGTCTGCGCCCACCTGCGCCGGATCCTGGAGGCCGCCGAGGACATGACCGTGGTCGGCGAGGCGTACGACGGCGCGGAGGCCGCCGAGGCGATCATCCGGCACCGGCCCGACGTCGTGCTGCTCGACCTGCGGATGCCCACCGTGGACGGCCTGGCCACCGTCGAGTGGACCCGCAAGCTGCGCGACCCGCCGAGAGTCGTCGCGCTGACCACGTTCGGGCTGGACGAGTACGTGCTGCGGGTGCTGCGGGCCGGGGCGGCCGGATTCCTGCTCAAGGACACCCCGCCTGAGGACCTGATCAGCCTGGTCCGGGTCGCCGCCGACGGGCACGTGGTGCTCTCCCCCGCCGTGACTCGGGCCCTGGTCAGCGGCCAGGCGGACCGGCAGTCGGCCCGGACCCGGGCGCTGGCCCTGGTCGCCGAGCTGACCGGGCGGGAGGTCGAGGTGCTGACCTGCGTCGGTGAGGGGTTGTCCAACGAGCAGATCGCCGGCAGGTTGTACCTGAGCAAGGCGACGGTCAAGAGCTACGTGTCCCGGATCCTGACCCGACTCGGCTGCGCCAACCGGACCCAGGCGGGCCTGCTCGCCTACGACGCGGACCTGGTGCGCCGGTAGGTCCCGGCCGGACCGAGAGCCGGGACGGTCAGCCACCCGGCTGGCAGCCGCTGGACGGTGTGGCAGGCCGTCCGGGGCGGGTCGGTCCCACCGCCCCGGACGGCCGCGCTTCACGTCAGGCAGATCTGCCGGGTGTAGTCGGCCACCCCGGTGTCCCAGGAGGCATCCAGGCCGCCCTCCTTCACCCACACCGTCTGGTTGGTGCGCAGCACCCCGACCCGGGTACCGGTCAGGGCCAGCTCGGACACGTCGGTGGCGATCCCGTAGTTCCACAGCGCGCTGACGGAGCCCTCCTTGACCCACACCCTCCCATCGGTGCGCACCACGCCGATCCGGTACCCGGACATCGCGAGCTGCCGCACCCCGGTCGCGACCCCGTAGTCCCACGACGCGCCGACGGAACCCTCCTTAACCCACACCCTCCCGTCAGTGCGCACCACGCCGATCCGGTAGCCCGACAGCACGACCTGAGCGACCTGGTCAGCCACCCCGGTGTCCCAGGACGCGTCCAGGCCGCCCTGCTTGACCCAGACGGTGCGGTCACGGCGGAGCACCGCGATCCGGTCCCCGGACAGGACCAGGTCGCTGACGTAGTCGGCCACGACGACCCAGGACGCGCCCAGACCGCCCTCCTTCACCAGGGCCAGGCCGTCGGACGTGACGACCCCGATCCGGCCACGACCGGCATCGAGGCGCAGCTTCACCGCTCCCCGGTACTCCTCGACCCAGGACGCGTCCGGCTGGCCCTCCTTGACGAGCGCCCGACCGTCGGTCAGGAGTACCCCGATCCGGTTTCCGGCGAGGCTCAGCGCCGACACCGCGTCGTGCTGGATCCCACCCCACGGCGCGCTCACCGCGCCCTCCTTGACGATCGCGGTGCCGTCGAGGCGCAGGGCGCCGATCCGGGGGCCGGCGTACAGGCCCAGCTCACGGGTCACGGTCAGGGTCGGCGCGACCGGGCGGTCGGAGCTCGGCGGGGAGGCCGCCGCGGGGCCAATGGCGACAGCCGCGGGAGACAGGAGCGCCGCGATCAGCACGGCACCCAGGGATGTTGCTCTCCGTCGCATAGGTGATCTCCTCACACATGGGGTGCCGCACTGCGCTGGCGGTACCCGGAAGGTTCGATGTGATGGGAGTATCTCCATGCCGCGACGGCGCCAACAATCCTCAAAGGACAGTAGCGCTGACATGGATCGCGATGCTAAGGCACCGGCTGGCGGGCCTCGCCGCCGAGCACGCGGTCCACCCTCGGCCAGGATCCGATTTCCGTGTTGATCTCCGATGGGGATGGGCGATGTGCGGAACGTGTCTATCCGAGAGACGCGCGGTGGGCCGGCGCTGGCCCCGTTCGCGCGTGGCCACCGACCGAGTGTCTTGATCGTGAAGTCGGCCGTACAGCCCCGCGTGCCGGGCGACCCGTTGGACATCCGCACCGGGACGACAGCGACCGCCCTCCGGTTCCCCATCGGCGGGTCAGCCGCAGCGTGCATTGCCGGCAAGCCCGACGATCGGGGGCGTCAGGAGCCACCGCTGCCTGAAGTCGCGTCACCAGAGCCCGTCCGCCGTGGTTGCGATGGCGACGGGACTACTCGGTGTATGAGGTCGAGGCTTTCGCGTCCTCGATCTGACAGGTGCCGCGCGCGGCAGGGTTTCTTCATTCGCAGTTCCCGGGGTGGTGACGGATGGCGGTTGAATGAATGCCCTCGGAATTCACTTTCGTTCACGGAAGCGCAAGTGCGCATGTCAGAACCGAGGTGAATTGATCTCCGATTAGTACCCACGGGTCACGCATTGTCACATTCACTGGTGCAGCCAGCAGCGCATTTTCTACGTGACCCGTGCTGCGGCGATGATCGCCTCGTGATTCGTTAGCGCCTACCGGACAGTTCTATTGCTTAATATTGATCGCCGGACGTCAATTGACGCGAGGGGCCTTCGACCCTCGGAATTACAGGAGGAGTGAAGGTGAATCGAATTCGAAGTTTGTTGGTCGGGTTCGGCGTCGTGTTGGCCGTCGTGGTGATGGCACCGCAGGCCGCGCTGGCACGGAACCAGCCACCAGCCACCTAGCTCAGCGTCGGGTCGGGCAGTGGACCTGGCCCGTCTGACCTGGGCGGGCATCGCCGTGGCGTCAAGCGCGGGCCCTCGTGTCCGGCCGCAGCCGCGCCGCTGCCGCAGACGGCCGATCGGGGACGCCCTTCGTCGGCGGCACCGCGGGGCCTGCCGCGGACGGGTTTGTGCTCACTCATGTGGACGTCCGGATCGATCGAACACGCAAACCACAGGAATCGATACCCTTGACCGCGTTGGGGCGAAGCGGTTCAGGAAGGTCCGCAGACTTCCATTCTCCTTTCACGCCGATCTGGTCATGCATGCCGCCATTGACCGGTACCGAAAAGCTGATCGACGACTATTGCATTGTGCTGCCCCGACGGGGATCCAAGGTCATTCCCATTCACGTCACGACGTACAGAGGAGAAGCTCAATGCGCAGACCACTGACTCGGTGGAGAAGCACGATCTTCGCGACGATGCTGACAGCGACGCTGTCCGCGCTGGTGCTGGCCCTGCCCGGCACCGCGCAGGCCGCCCCCCACGCCGGCCGGCTCGACAGCTCGCTGACGGCGACGTTGCCGTCGGACGCCGCCAGCTCCACCGGCACGCTGCGGTTCACCATCCCGGCGGGCGTGGTCTCCCACACCTCCACGACCCAGGGCGCCAGCACGACGGTCACCAAACTGCCGCACCAGGCGGGCTTGGTCGTCAACTGCACGCTCACCCCTGGCTCGCCGTTCCGCTACTACGGCGGGCCCGGCGGCGGAGGAGTCCAGGGCATCGCCAACGTCAACTGCGACGGAGTCGTAGCGCAGATCACCACCGAGGCCGCCCTGTTCCGCTACTCGACCCAGATCAGCTACAGCACCCGCACCGTCTACAACACCACAGTGGGGAACGCGTTGACGTCGGTCTCCCCGTTCCAGGCCGCCCAGTACAAGCTGGGCTCCATCGCGACGATCACCTGGACCGCAGGCGGCTCCAGCAGCAGCACCCCGCTCATCTACGGTCCGACCGTGACGCTCTGACGATCGCTCCGTCGTCGCACCGGCTCCATCGAGCCGTGGCACCCCCCGGCCCGGCCGCCTCGTCTCACGGGGCGCCGCCGCCGGGGGGTGCCCCGCTAGACGACCGGCCCACCGTTGACATCGAAGAGCCCGAGTGCACCAGGTCGTGGCGCACTCCCGCTGCGGGCCCCGTCGGCTGAGAAACAAGGCCGCGAGTGAAGGCGCAGCCGTGATCCGGGCGCCCCATACGTCGGGTGTCCCAGGGTCAGCGCCAGAACCACTTCTGGTTGTCCTGCCCATTGCACGGCCACAGCTTGACCGGACTGCCCGGGGCAGTGGCCCGGTTGTAGACGTCCGCGCACTTGTCGGCCTGGACGTTGACGAGGTCGTTGGCCGGGTTCAGTCGAAACTGTTGCGCCCGGTTTCCGGTGCAGTTGGCGACCTGCACAGTCGTCAGGTCGGCGGTGGAACCCCAGGCCGCGTCCATGCACAGCCCGACGGAACGGATCGTGCCGTCGGCGACGGCCTCCCAGTGTTGGGCCGGGGAGTTGTCACAGGTGGCGAGCACGAGGGCCGTGCCGTCGGAGCCGACGGTCGCACTCAGGCACAGCCGGGACTGCACGCCGACGATCGCCCGGCCGGGCACCGCCGGGGCCGGCGCCGGAGGTTGTGGCTGCGGCTGCGGCCGGGCACTCGGCCGAGGAGCCCCGGGCGCGTCGGGCTGCTGTCCACCCTGAGCCGGGGCGGCGGGCGGTGCGGTCGTCGTGGCCGGGGAGGCCGCCGCCGGGCCGCTGGGCGACGGGGAGACCTTCACGGGGGTACTCGATGAGCTGGTCAACGGCACCGGCAACGCCGCCGCCCGGGGTTGGGCGGCGGTATCCACACCGAGCGGCAGGGGTGGCGCGAGGGACACGACAGCGGCCAGCCCGGCCGCCGCAGCCAGGGTCACCCACACCCTCGTACCGGGCAGCAATCCCCGGCGGGGCGCGGCCGGCCGCCGGGCGAAGACCGATGCGAAGGTGGGCCGGTTCGGGATCGCGGGCATGGTCACTCCACTCTCAACGGGGCGGGTGCGGCCGACGGCGGCAGGTCTCCGACTTCCAACAGGACGAGCTCGGCAGGGCTGGCCTCGGCCATTTCGGCGACCCGCTGCGCCTGGCGTTCCGTCATCTCCTGGAACACCTGACGGGCGAGCCGACCGTTGCCGAAGCCCTCGGCGCGCGGCAGGGTGTCGAAGTACGCGCCGAGGCCGGAGCGGGCCGCGGCGGTCAGTTCGTAGCGGTGGGTGTCCGCCCGGTGCTCGACGATCGACAGCAGTTGCTCGGAGTCGTAGTCGACGAAGTGCAGGGTTCGACTGAACCGCGAAGCCAGTCCGGGGTTGGCGGCCACGAACCGGCCCATCTCGTCCGGGTAGCCGGCCGCGATCACCACCACGTCGTCCCGGTGGTCCTCCATCAGCTTGACCAGGGTGGCGATCGCCTCCTGACCGAAGTCGTTGCCCCCGCCGACCGGCACGAGGGAGTACGCCTCGTCGATGAACAGCACTCCGCCGAGCGCGCTGGTCACGGCGGCCGTCGTCTTCGGGCCGGTGTGGCCCACGTACTCGCCCACCAGCGCGCTGCGGTCCACCTCGACCAGGTGGCCCCGGCGGAGCAGGCCCAGGGCGCGCAGCAGCCGACCGTAGAGCCGGGCGACCGTGGTCTTGCCCGTGCCCGGGTTGCCGGCGAACACCAGGTGCCGGCTCAGTGGCGGCGCGGGCAGGCCGGCCTCCTCGCGGCGGCGGACCGTCTGCATCAGCTTCACGAGCGCGCCGACGTCGCGCTTGACCCGGTCCAAGCCGACCAGGCCGGCGAGTTCGCCGAGCAGGTCGTCGAGCGACTCGTCGGGCTCGGGGTGGACGTCGGGGGCCGGCGGTACGGGCGTACCCGACGGGGCGGAGGTGAGGGCCAATGGCGCGGGCACGAGCTCTCCCGCGTTGAGGAAGGTGGGTGTCGCTCCCTCGTCGGCGCTCAGCTCCTGCGGGGAGTCCAGTACTCGGCAGTCGTCGAAGACCGGGTTCGCGCCCTTGCCGACGTGCAGCGCCGGGTAGCCCGCGGCGCGGACCGTACACCGGGTGAACAGGCCGGAGGCGCCCTCTGCGACGAACACCCCGTTCTTCGTGGTGTCCGCGATCGTCAGGTCGCTGACCTGGGGCCGCGAACCGGTCCAGGCGACCAGCCCCGAGCCGCCGCTGCCGTGGATCGCACCGCCGGCGATCCGGACCTCCTCCGCCGTGTCGACCACGACGCCGGCGGCCCCGGCGGCGACGACGCGGGTGTCGGTCATCGTCAGGCCGCCACCGGTGGTGACGTCCACGCCGACCCTGGTGGGGCGGTCAACGACGCAGCCGGCGACCTCGGTGACCGCCGTCGAACCCGCCCGGATCCCGGTGTCGGCGGACGTGATCCGACAGTCGCGGACCTCGACGGCGGCCCGCTCGGCCGCGTGCACGCCGGACATGGCCAGGTCCAGCAGGTCGCAGCCGGCGAGGCTGACCTGTGCGTCACCGACGGCGTGCACACCGTGCTCGGCACTGTCGCGGACCTGGCAGCGTGCGAGGAGCACCCGCGCGTCGCCGGCCGCGTGCACGGCGCTGAACCGGGCTGTGACCAGCCGGCAGTCCGTCAGCTCCGCCGTGGACGCGCCGCCGGCGAGGAGGAGGTTCGCGCCCGCGCCCCGGACCAGGCAGCCGTCGGCGGTCAGCACCGCGTCGTCGCGGACGACGAGCCCGCTGGCGGCCGGTGCCTCGAGCCGGCAGTCCGTCAGCCGCACCCGGGCCCGGCCGGTGGCCTGGACCCCTGCGGCCCCGGCCAGGGCGAGCAGGGTGTCGGTGGCTGCCAGCTCGGCGGAGTCCTCCAGCAGCAGGCCGCTGCGCCCGGTGGCCTCGATCCGGCAGTCGGCGAGCACGGCCCGCGCCGAGCCCCGGGCCCGCAGCCCCGAGCCGCCGGTGCCGTGCACCCACAGCCGGCGCGCCGCCAGTACGGCCGTCCCGGACAGCAGCACGGCGGTGCCGTCCACGGCCGTGATCCGGACGTCGTTGAGTTCGGCGCGGACCCGGCCCGACAGGTGCAGGGCCACCTGGCCGGCGCCCTCGATCCGGACGTTGTCGAGGACCAGTGCCGTCGCCGGGGCGTGGGTGCCCTCCTCCGGCTCGGGGTCCGGATCCGCCGACCCGTCGCGCGCCTCGATCCGGCCGCCGCGCAGCACCGTGTCGCGCAGTACGAGGCCGCCGCCGTCGAGGAGTTCGACCGTCGGGGTGGAGTCGTCCCCGCCGTACACGAGCAGGTCGCGGACCTCGCAGTGCGCGGCGCCGACGGTCAGCGCCGGGCCGCCGGCCGCCGGGCGCAGTTCGACGGTGCCCGGGCCGGCCGCCGCGCACAGGGTCAGCGGGTGGTCGAGGCGGACGCTCTCCCGGTACGTGCCCGGTGCGACGAGGATCGTGTCGCCGGGCGTGGCGGCGCGCACCGCGTCTCCGATCGAGCGGTGCGCGCCCCGGCCCTTGGCCGCCACGAGGAGTGCCGGGCGGTTCATCGGGCGTAGTACCAGGGGTTGTCGTGCATGCGGTACTCCTTGAGGAGGGTGGCGGTGAAGGTCTTCTCCAAGATCCGCCAGGGCAGTTGCAGGGCGAACTCGGCGACGCCCTGCCGGTGGAAGAGCCGGCCTCCGCCACCGGCGAACAGGGCGGTCTTGAGGATCGAGCTGGACGCGGCGGCCGTGACGCCCGCCGCCATGCTCAGCAGTCCGTCGTAGACGGCGGCCCCGCCGGTCAGGAGCACCGTGTTGCCGTTCTTGTCCGTGATGCCGAACACGGCCGCGTTCATGCTGCCGTTGACGAAGCTGGTCAGGCCCGCGACCGGCACGTTGAACGCGAAGTCGTAGGTGCCGCCGCGCCACCGGGTGGCCGTCTCGTTGCCGGCCCATTCGTTGCTGTAGTGCTTGTCGTGGTTGAGCGGCTTGCGGAACCACGGCTTGCCGCTGTCGAGGTTGGCCAGGCCGTTCTTCCAGTCGGCGGAACGTTGCATCCGGCCGAACCGGTTGTCGTGGACGAGCGCGCCGACCCCGGTCTTCAGGGACGCGCCGACCGCGGCGTTCGCGAAGGCCTTCAGCACGTCCTTGCCGTTGAACTGGGTGCCGGCGATGGCGTCCACGATGGCGTTGACCCCGAGGTTGGCCGCGAACTCCAGGAGGAACTCCTGGGTGAACTCCAGCGCGATCTTCTCCATCGCGAGCTTGACGTAGGGCTGGTAGAGGGCCTCGGTCGCGTGGGTGGCCGGGTGGCGCAGCTCGCCGCCCCACTGCATCCGGTTGGCCTCGCGGACCCGGCGGTTCCAGCCCCGGACCTCGGTGACCGCGCCCCGGTAGTCCAGTTCGCGGCCGATGGGTCCGTGCTGGCCGCCGAGCACGTCGAACACGTAGCCGCTGTCGGAGCGCTGGGCGACGACGTTGCCGTGGGCGTCGTAGCGGTTCCACTGACCGCGCCACGCGTCGCGTTCGAGGAAGCCGCCCGTGGTCAGCGCGGAGCGTTCCCGCACCACGGTGCCGAAGTCGAACTCGCGCCACACGTGCGGCGAGGGCACGTGCAGGGGCCCGCCCGGGTGGTACTCCCGGACCCGGTGCACGAGCGCGCCGGCCGGGATCTCCCGGACCAGGGTCGCCGGGCCGGCCGGCGGCACCACCGAGTCCCGGAACCGCACCGCCCCGTCGTGCCAGCCTGCGACCCAGGCGTTGGCGTCGGCACGCCACCAGGTGCGTTCCAACAGGCCGGCCGGGTAGTCGCGGACGTTGCCGAACTTGTCGGCCTTGTGCCACTCCCAGCGGAACCCTCCGGCCGCACCCGCGTCGGGCACCCGCCAGCTGTCCACGTGCCCGCCGCCGTCGAGCATCCGCCGGTCCCGCACGAGGCTGCGCACCCCGGCGGCGTCGACCGTGAAGTCCCGGAACGAGTCGTCGAACGCGGTGTCGGAGCCGTTGAAGCCCCGGTCGAACTCGCGGATCCCCGTTCGGGGCGCGCCGGCCGGAGCGTCGAGGTCCGTCCAGGTCCAGGTGCGCGAGTCGGTACGGGCGTTGTAGCCGGACCAGTGCCACCGGCCGGGGTTCACCGGCGCGTGCGCCTCGATCCGGTGCCCCTGCCCGCCGCCCGGCACCGGCCAGCGGTCCTGGCGGCCCAGCACCGTGCCGTGCGGGTCGCGCAGCACCCAGTGGTCGGTGCCCTCGTGCGCGCCGAGCCGACCGGCTATCGAACCGTCGGCCGCGCCCGGGGTCATCGGGAGGCGGAACTCCTTGACCGTGCCGTCGGCGTACCCGGCCCGGGCGACCCGCCAGCCGCCGCCTCCCGGGGTGTACCAGTCCCCGCCCTGCCGCTGCGGGTGGTACACGTCCTCCCAGATCCGGCCGTCCGCGTTTCCGCCGGGCGCGACGTCCCTGCGGTGCCCGGACAGTTTCCCCGCACCTTCCGACCAGGGTGTCGCCCCGGGGGCCCGGGGCGTCTGGGCGGGCAGGTCGACCCGCCCGTGGCCGACGTTGAGGGTGTTGCCGTGGTCGAGCTTTCCGGTGAACCGGACCAGGCGGCCGTTGGCGGCGAAGTCGTAGACGTTGTCGCCCATGCCGACGAACCGGAAGCCGGTGCTGCTGTTCGGTCCGACGGTATGCGTCCAGGTGAACAGTTGGAAGTTCGTGTCGGACCGCAGGAACCGGTTGGCCCCGAACACCTGGCCGTCGACCCCGGCCAGTGCTCGGCGCACCCAGTGCGGAGGGCGCTGCTCCGACCAGCGGTGCGTCTCCAGGGTCGAGCCGTCCGGGAGGCGTTCGCGGCGGCCGGCGTCCTTGCCGTGCGGGGAGTGCTGCTGCCAGGTGTCGAGGCGGTTGCCGCCTGCCAGGTCGTGCTGGCGGTACATGCCGGCGTTGGTCGGGGTGTGCGCGGGGCCCCACTGGCGTTGGACGTACTCGCCCGGGTTGCCGTGCGCCACGCGGTCCGTCCAACCCCCGTCGGCGTCGCGGACCCGGGGGCCGTGGGCGAGTCGCTCGCCGGCGGCGTCGTACCGGTGCCAGGTCCAGTGCCCGAGCGGGGTGCGCAGGCCCACCACGTCGCCGCCGCCGAGCGCCTGGCGGAGTTCGTGCCGGTCGCCGCCGGTGTGGCTGACGTCGCGCCAGGCCACGGCGGAGTTGTCGGCGTGGCGGAGCCCGTGGTCGACGACCCGACCGTCGGCGCCGAATTCCGTCCAGTGCGGCCGTTGCGAGCCCCTGCCGAAGGAGTCGTCGAACCGGCGGACCACGTCGAGGGTCGTACCGCCCGCGAGGGGTCGGCTGTCGAAGACCTCCCCGCCGGTGTCTGTGACCAGGCGCAACCGGCCGCCCCCCGCCCCGGACGCGTCGACGGTGCCGCGCTGGAACGGCCCCGGGTTGGCGACCGGCCCGGCGGCGTCGTGCAGCAGCCAGGTGCGCGGTGTGCCGTCCTGCGGCAGGGTGAGCACGAACTGCCGGCCGGTCGGCGCGCCGTCCCGGACGATGTTGATGCCCTGCCGGGTCATCGCCCCGTCGGCCGCGAAGGTGCGGAACTCGCCGAGCTTCCCGACGGACTGGTCGGTGACCTGGAAGCCGGCGCCGTGCGGCTGGACGGCCAGGTGCGGGACCGTCTGCCCGGTGCGCACCTCGACCCGGCCGGCGCCGCCCGCCGCGGGGGTGACGCCCAGGTGCCCGGTGGCCCGGCCGTCGATGGTGCGCAGCGGCACCCCGGTCTCCGCGAGGCCCCCGGCGTTGTCGAACCGGTGGAACGCCCCGGCCCCTTGCAGGTCCGTGAACTGGAACCCGGTGCCGTGCGGCGTCAGGGTGTACCGGACGCCCGTCACCTCCCCGTGCACCGCCCCGCCGCCGACCGGCGTCACCACGAACCGGTCCGGCAAGGCGGCCCCGCCGACGGCCCGCGCCGGCGCGCCGGTCTCGGTGAGCACGCCGTGCCCGTCGAACCGGGCGAAGGCGTGTTCGGCGTTCTGGTCGGCGATCCGGAAACCGGTGGCCTCGACCGTGACCTGGTAGTGCCCGGCGGTGGTCTCGATCGTGTTCGGGCCGTGCGGGGGCGTGAGCAGGAAACGGTCGGGCAGGGCGGCCCCGCCGGCGTCGCGGAGCGGGGTGCCGGTGCCGGTCAGGACACCGTTGCGGTCGAAGCGGTGGAAGGCGTGCTCGGCGGCCGGGTCCGCGATCCGGAAACCATGGGCGTCGGCCAACACTTGGAACCGGCCGACCGTGGTCTCCACCGACGTCGCACCGCCTCCGGCCGGGCGCAGCAGGAACCGGTCCGGCAGGGCCACCCCGCCCGCGTCCCGCAACGGGGTTCCGGTCGCCACCAGGTTGCCCTGGTGGTCGAAGCGGTGGAAGGCGTGATCCGCGCCGGGGTCGGCGATCCGGAAACCGTTGGCCTCGGCCGTGACGCGCAGGTGCGCGGCGGCCTCCACGGTGGCCTGGCCGCCGCCGGCCGGGGTGACCAGGAAGGTACCCGGCACCGGCGTGCCCGGCGCGGTGAACAGCGGCGTGCCGGCGGCGGTCGGGTTGCCCTCGGCGTCGAACCGGTGGAACGTCCCGTGCGCCGCCGGGTCCGTGACCTGGAACCCGGTGCCGTGCGCCGTGACAGGGTGCAGGGCCCCGTCGGTCTCGATCCGGGTCGGCCCGGTGGTGGGCGTGACCGCGAACCGGCCCGGTAGCGGTCGGCCGTCCACGCCGTGCAGCACCCGGCCGGACTCGGCGACGACGCCGTCCGGCTGGAATCGGTGGAACCCGTCCCCCAGGTCGATCTGGAAACCGCCCTGGTGCGGGCGGACCGGCACGGTCAGGGGGGCGCCGGTCTCGTCGAGCAGCCTCGGCGCGCCGCCGGTGGTGTCGACCCGCAGGCCGATCGGCTGGCCGACGTCGTCGCGCAAGGTGACCAGGCCCTGGACCGGGACGTCCGAGTCGCCGACGGGCCTGGAGAACACCGGGCCGGCGCCGACGAGGCGGGGCCGTTCGCGCACGGAGTCGCGGAGCAGCTCGCCGAGCTTGCGGTCCATGGCACCCGGGTGCACGCCGAGCCGGCCGAGGTCCCCTTCGAGGCGGTCGACGCGGGCCACGGCGGCCGTGTAGCTGCGCTCGGCCGCGAGCTCGAAGGCTCCGGGGCCGCGCGAGGACTCCCCCTGCCGGTGGGCGAGGTCCGTCCAGGTCTGTTCGGCGCGGGCCAGGTCGTTGCGGGCCCGGGTGTAGGCGGCCCAGGTCTCGATCCGTTGGGCCCGGGCCGGGTCGTCCAGGGCGCCGAACGCGCCGCCCAGGCGTTCGCTGTCGTAGTGCCAGGCGCGGTCGAGTTCGGCTGCCGTGAGCCTGCCCCGATTGCCCGCCGGTGCGGGTATGTGGCCTCCGGAGTGCGCGGGACCGCTCCGGGCCGGGCGTCCGTCGAGGACGGTGTGTCCGGGGCCGCCCTGCCCGCCGAGGTGCACCGTGCCCGGCGGGAACGAGAGATCCTTTTCGGGTACGCCCGGCACGCGGCCGTCCGGGGTGGTCGGATGCCCCACGGGCCCGGGGCCCGCTCCGTGTTCCACCGGCCCGGGTCCCGAAGGCAGGTCCCCCCTACCCGGTCCGGAGGACGGTTCCGCCCGCCCGGGTCCGGATGGCGGATCGACCCGCCCGGGACCCGAGGGGAGCTCCACCCGTCCGGGGCCCGAGGCCGGATCGACCCGGCCGGGACCGGTGGGCGGATCGACCCGGCCGGAGCCTGGCGGCAGGTCGGTGCCCCGGGTGGGGGCCGGCGGGGTGTGCGTCGTGCCGTTGGCGGGGAGCGGGTCGACGGCACGGTCGCCGGTGCGCAGCGGGGCCGGCCCGTGCAGCAGGTCCAGTGCGGAGTCGACCGTGGACGCCGGCACGTGCGGGGCCCCGGGCGGCGGGCCGGACGCGACCTGGGCCGGGTGCGGCGGTGGCACGGTCGGCGTCGCCCGGACCAGGGCGTGCGCGTCGGGACCGCTGGACCGGCCGGCCGTGACCGGGGAGCCTGGCCCGTCGAGCACCCGGGCGGGTTCGCGTACCGGGGGCGGGCCGCTGAGGGCGTCGGTCCGGGGCGGGGACGCCAGCGGCGTACCCGGAAGATCCGCTCTGCCGCCCGACAGCCCGGCGGTCGGCGGCGGTCCGGCGGCGTCGATCCGGCCGCCCGAGCCCGCCAGGCCGCGCACCTCGACCGTGGCCGGGGTGCCGAACGCGTGCGCCGGATCCAGGCCGGGCCGCACGGCTGCCGGGGTCGGCTCGACGAGCCGGTGGACGTCCAGCTCCCCCGGCCGCACGTGCACGGGCTCGCGGCTGACGACCGGCGGCAGGTCGAGGGACACGTGCCGGGCCCCGACCGCCTGCCCGGTGTGGTCGCCGATCCGCCCGCCCGCCCCGTGCAGCCCGCCGGGGGCCCCGGTCAGGGTGTGCGTGGCCGTGTTGCCGCCGGCCAGCAGGTCGAACGAGGCCAGCACGGTCGGACTGTGCCCGGCACCGCTGAGGCCTGGCGCGTTGGACAGCGGAGCGTGCGTCACGGCCACCGACGTCGGCGCGGAGTCGACCAGGGAGTGCACTGGGGTACTGGTACGGCCCGCGCCGAACCCGGCCGCGATGTCCGCCCCCGGCAGGGTGCGCACCCCGGCCGCGCCGCCGAGGTCGCCGAGCACGGCACTGGCCGGCACGTGCAGCCCGGACGGGGTGCTCAGCAGCGTCGACGGGCTGATCGGGGTGTGCGGGGTCAGCCCGGACAGGGACACGCCGGGCGAGGACGCCAGGTGCGCGGCCGGCGACTCCCCCGGCCGGACGTGCAGCGCCGAACTGATCCCGGCCGCGTGGTCGGTGTTCACCAGGGTGTGGCCGGCCCCGATCTCCCCCATGCTCCCGATCCGGGCCCGCGACAGGGTGTCGACCGGCGACATCAGGACCGTGTCGAGGGTGCGCACCGCGTCCCCGCCGAGCCTGATCGTGTCCCCGAACGACGTCCCCAGGTGCAGGTTCTGCAGCGTGGGCAGGGTCAGGTGCCCGCCGCCGATCGCCCCGAGGTGCGGGGTCTGCACGGCCGGCGGCACGGACAGCTCCCCCGACCGGAGGGTGGACAGCTCGAAGTGCCCGGCGTCGACGTGCTGCTCGGGCATCGGCACGTGCGGGCGGGGCAGGCCGAACAGGCTGCGGCCGAACACCCCCCGGTCGACGACGGCCAGCCGGGTGGCCTTCCACACCCCCAGGTGCAGTTCGTCGGCCTCGGCGGGCAGGAACAGCCGCAGCCACCGGTTGCCGCCGAACTCCCGGTTGAGGAACGTCAACGTGCTCGACCCGAACCGCGACAGCGCGCCGGGCACGGCCGCCACCACCCCCGGGATCGCCCGGACCCCGCTGACGACGACCAGGCCGCCCCGGGTCAGGGTGGTCAGCGCGAACTTCGGCAGCGCGGTCAACCCGCCCCGCAGCCACAGCGCCCCGCCCTTGAGCCAGCTGCCGCTGACCTTCACCAGGTCGTGCAGGCCCGGGAACAGCAGGAACGGGTGGCTGACCAGGTTGCGGAACCCGTTGCCCACGAACCGGAACAGCGTGATCGCGCCGGCCTTGAGCCCGTTCCAGACGAACTTGGACCCGGAGGCGATCAGTTGGAAGATAGGCACCGCGCGGGTGGTGGGGGCGATGATGCCCAGCGCGGACAGGAAGAACTCCAGGGCACTGGCCTTGCCGTGCGCGAAGTCCACGGCGGTCTTGATGAACAGGGCCAGGTTGACCCCGATCGCGACCAGGGCGATCGGGCCGCCGAAGACCAGGGCCGGCAGGATCAGCGCGATGGCGATCCACTTGAAGATCTCCCAGAACTCCTCGCACCCGCTCACCGGCGACTTGATGTTGCGGTACGCCTCGACGATCTTGGTCCGGGCGGTGCGGGCGGCGGCGTCCTGGCTGGTCCCGGCCGTGCGGGCCGTAGTGGCCAGGGAGGTGAGCTGCGGGTCGTCCTTCGGCAGCCCCCGGCCCTGGCTGAGCGCGTTGTCGGCCCGCCACTGCTCGTCGCGCAACGCGGCCACATACGTGGTCAGCGCACCCGAGGTCCACTCGAACGCCTCGGCGATGCTCACCACGAACCCGCGCAGCCGGCCGCTGATCTTGTCGCGGAGCGCGTCGGCGGTCTTGCCCGCGAACGCCTCCGGCCCGGTCTTGTCCAACACCGCCGCCAGCCCGGTGTCCACCTCGCGGGCCGCCCTGCCCAGCTCCCGGACCGAGGCGATCACCTCGTCGAGCCGGGCCGGGTCGCCGGGGGTCGGATCGGCGTGCAGGCCGAGCACGGTCCAGTCGGTGGGCCTCGGTGCCATCGTGGACCCCCTCTCCGCGCCGACGGGTCCACTGTGACCACGTACGGGAACCGGGATCTGTTCACGGTTCGGGAAGGAATTTCGCGGGGGCGGTGAACAATCCGGCCCCGTCGCACGTGGTCGGGGTAAGGGCCACGCGGCACCACCACCGGACGGAGGCGTCAGATGCCGGACTTCGCCATCGACTACAGCGTGCTGCACGCCGCGCGCAAGGACCTGCACGACCTGGCCGACCGAATCGGCCCCCACCTCAAGGACAGCGCGTTCGCGCAGGTCGGCGGCGACTACGGCTCCGACACGGTCTTCGGGGACTCCGGGCTGGCCACGGCGTTCCGGGCCCTGTACCGCACGGCCCGGCACCCCATGGACAAGGCCGACGAGGACCTGCGCCAGCTCGGCGACATCTTCGGCTCGGTGGCCGACGGGTACTTCGACGTGGACGCCCAGATCGCCAACGGGATGGGCATGATGGGCGCCAGCCTGGGCCTGGACGAGTGGAAGGACAAGAAGGCCGCCTGGGACTACCTCCAAGCGCACCGCTCGGAGTGCATCGCCGGCCCGGACGGGTCGATGCCCGAGTTCTGCTCGGCCACCGACCCGGGCCGGCCGCCCACGGACTTCACCGTGAACACGGCCAGCGGCTCGGTGACCACGCACCTGACCCTCGACGAGCACAACAACGTGGTCAAGGAGGAGACGACGGTCGTCGCCGGCGACCAGCGGTACACGTCCACGACGACGTACACGCCGGACGGCAAGTCGCAGACCACCGACACCACGTTCGCCGACGGCAGCACCACGCACTCGGTGACCACGAACGGCGAGCACGGTTCCTCCGTGACGGACACGACCGACAACTCCGGCGCGCACACCCACACCGAGATCACGTTGTCGGAGAACGGCGGCGGCTCCATGGTCACCACCGGGAACGACGGCACGAAGACCGAGTACACCCGGCCCGACCGGTACGCGCCCTGGACGAAGGTCGAGCCCCCGCCCGAGTCCTCGTCCTACGACTACATCGCGTCCTGAACCACCCCACCCGAAGGAGCGTCATGCCCAACATCTCCCTGGACTACGAGAAGATCGACGCCACGTCCGGCCGGCTCGACGCCGCCGTGCGCGACATCCTGCCGATGCTGGAGACGTTGCGCACCGACGTGTCCGACCTGCTGGAGGACGGCCTGGTGTTCCAGCAGTCCAGCCCGGCGATGAAGGAGTCCTACGACAAGTTCAACACCAGCCTGCTGGGCGCGATCAAGGGCATCAACGACTTCGCCAAGCAGTTCCGCGACATCCGCACCTCGATGGAGGAGATGGACGGGGACATGGCCGGCAAGATCCGCTCGGCCTGACGGCGCACCGGCCGGGACCCGCCGTGGTCCCGGCCACCTCCCGGGCCTCGCTCCGGTCCCGGCCGGTTCCCCGGTGCCGCCCCCGGCCGGGGCTACTTCTCTGGCGCGGCCCCGGCCTTGGCCCATCAGCTCCGCAGCGTCGTCCGCGGGATCTGCACCGCCATCGCCGCCCCGCCCGCCCCGCCGGTGTAGCCGCGCCCGGCCGGCATCGTCGCCCGCACCTGGCTGGCGGACAGCCGCGCCCCGATCACGTCGCCCTCCGTCGTGGCCCTCGGGTTGAGCAGCACCCCGCGCCGGACCCGGCGGGCGGCGCTCACCCAGCTGCCCAGCGCGATCGACAGGGCGTCCAACGGACCGGCGTAGACCAGGGCCTCACCGTTGTCGCGGCCCGCCGCCACCACGTCCCGCAGCACCTTGTCGGCGGCCGGCTGACCCAGCAGGTCCGCGTCGTCGATCAGCACCACCCGGGGCCCGGGCAGCGCGTCGAGCGCGGCCCGCACCGCGTCGGCGGACGGGTCGGGGTCGGCGAGCAGGCGAACCCGTTCGTGCTGGCCCAGTCCGCGCAGCGGGGAGTCGCGCGGGGTCAGCACCACCAGTCCGGTACCACCGGCGAGCAGCGACACCGCCAGGCAGGCCAGGGTGTTGCTCCGCCCGGTGCCCGACGCGCCGCCGACGAAGAACGCCGAGGTGGTGGCGAGGTCCACGCCCAGCGGGGCCCCGTCGTCATCGCCGACACCCAGCAGTCCCCACAGGGGGCGGCGGAGTTCGGCGGGTACCCGCTCGTACACGTCGGTGAACTCGACCAGGTTGGGCAGGCCCGCGACCGGGAACGGCCGCCGCCGGCCCGGGGTGGCCCGGTTGCCGATCCGGCGCAGCGCCTCGGCCTGCGCGCGGCCGCTGTCGTCGGCGTCGAGGAGCGCCACCTGGGTCTCGGTCCGCGACAGCACGTGCCAGCCGCGCCCGTTGGCGATGTTCGCCGGCACCTTGCTCGGCATCAGCCCGACGAGCTGGTAGTCGTTGCGGTCGGTCTGGCGCAACAGCAGCTTGTGGTCGTTGTGCGCCGACAGCCGCCCGCCGAGCAATGCCCGTTCCGAGGTGGCGATCAGGTGCAGGCCCATGGCCGCGCCCTCCCGGGCGAGCCGGGTCACGTCGGTGAGCAGCCGGCCGTGGTCGTACTCGTCGAGGACGGGGGCCAGGGCGTCCCAGCCGTCCACGAACAGCAGCAGGTGCGGGGGACGCTCGGCAGGCGGGAGGAGTTGGCGGAGCTCGACCAGGTCGGCGCAGTGCGCGACCGTGCACGCCTCCTGCCGGCGGGTGAGTTCGAGACTGAGCCGTCGCAGCAGCCGGTCCATGCGTTCCATGTCGTGCCGGGACACCACGGCCCCGCAGTGCGGCAGACTCTCCAGGGCGGCCAGGCCCCCGCCGGCCGCGTCGATGGCGTACATGTGCACGTCGTCGGCCTTCGCGCGGGCCGCCGCCGAGCCGGCGATGGTCCGCAGCACCTGGGTACGCCCGGACCGGGGCGCGCCGATGACGTACAGGTGCCCGAAGGTCGCCAGGTCCACGGTGGCGACCCGGCGCTGCTGGAGCTCGGGCACGTCCTCCAGCGCGTACGGGATCAGCGCCGGCAGGCTGGGGTGCGCGTCCCCGGGTCGGGCGACGTCGGGCAGCTCGGCGAGCAGCACCCGGTCGTCCAGGGCCGGCAGCCACGGGCTGGGCTGGGGCGCGAGGTCGTCGAGCCGGCCGGCGGCCTCCCCGATCGCGGCGACCAGGGCCTGCAGATCGGTGGGCACGACCGGGCCCGCGGGGCCCGGCTCGGCCTCGGCGGCGGGCAGGTCCACGGGCCGGCCCAGCCGGTTCCAGGACAGTTCCACGGACCGGGCGGCCAACCGGCGGACCGGCGCGTCCCCGTCCGCGACGGGCCGCTCGGCGCCGACCCAGGCGGACTGGAACGGCACGGCGTTGCGGTGCCCGTACCGGACGAACGCCCGCCCCGGGGTGCCGGGCGAGATGTGCACCGCCTCGGCCGTGTCGATGATGTCCTGGCTCTCCACCGCGTCGGTGACCCGCAGCGCGATCCGCAGGTTGGTGTTGGCCTTGATGTCGGGGGTGACGGAGCCGGCCGGCCGCTGGGTGGCCAGGACCAGGTGCAGGCCGAGGGACCGGCCGCGCTGGGCGATGCTGATCAGGCCGGGCACGAAGTCGGGCACCTCGCGGACCAGGGTGGCGAACTCGTCGATGACGAGCAGCAGCCGGGGCAGGCGGGGCAGGTCCGGTTCGGCGCCGCGCCGGGCCCGGTAGGCGGCGAGATCCTTCACCTCGGCGTCAGCGAGGATGCGTTCGCGGCGGCGCAGTTCCGCGCCGAGGGAGTCCATGGCCCGGCCCACGAGGTGCGCGTCGAGGTCGGTGACCATGCCCAGGGTGTGCGGGAGCGCCTCGCACTCCCGGAAGGCGCTGCCGCCCTTGTAGTCGACGAGCACGAACGTCAGCTCGTCGGGCCGGTTGGTGGCCGCGAGGGAGGCGATGAACGCCTGGAGCAGTTCCGACTTGCCCGAACCGGTGGTGCCGGCGACCAGGCCGTGCGGGCCGTCGCGGACCAGGTCCAGGGCGAGGGGCCCGTCGTAGCCGGTGCCGAGCAGGAACGTGGTGGACGCCGGTTGCCTCCGCCACCGGGCCAGCAGCCGGTCGGCGTCGGGCGGTTCCTGGTCGAGCAGGTCGAGGAGCCGCACCTCCCCCGGCAGGCCCACCTCGTGTTCCGGGCTGACGTCGCGCAACGGGGCCAGGGCGCGGGCGACCTCCTCGCACCAGCCGGCACCGACGAGGTCGGCGCGGATGTCGGGGAGTTCCGGGGTACCGCCCCGGCGCAGGGTCAGGGTGCTCTCGCCGACGGCGACGACGGCGGCACACTCCTCGGGCAGGAGCCGTTCCTGCTGGTCGAGGCACACGCTGAAGATCCGCACCCGGGGCCCGTCGGCGAACACCTGCACCATGCCGGGCACGTCGCGCAGGTGCCGGGCCCCGTCGGCGATGACGAGGATGTCGGGGTCGGTGAACATGGCCCGGCCCATGGAGGAGCCCAGCACCCGGTCGCGGGCCTGGAGCTGGGCGACCAGCTCGTTGACCCGTTGGGCGACGGTCTCCGGGTCGTTGCCGACGCTGACCACCGGGCCGGTGGACCCTGCGGCGCGCAGGTGGGGCAGCCAGCGGGCCCAGTCCCACTCGGCGGCCCGGGACGGATCGGTGAGCAGCACCACGCGCAGGTCGCGGGGGCTGTGCAGCACCGCCGCCTGGGCGAGCAGCCAGCGGGCCAGGGCCAGCACCGCCTCGTCGGGGCCGGCGAGCCCGATCACGCCGTACTCCGGCAGTTCCAGGCCGACCGGCACGTCCGGGACCGTCCAGCGCACGGTGCGGTGGTTGTCGTCGCGGGCCGGGTCGTCGACCTCGGTCACGGACGGCAGGTCCACGGTGCCCAACCGGAGCAGCAGGTGGTCGGCGTCCCGGCGGCGGCGCTGCCAGAGCTTGCCGCCGGGGCCGGTGGCGATCAGGCCGACGGTCGCCGGATCGGGGCCGGTGAGGGAGCGGACCTCGCGCTCGTGCTCGACGTCCCCACGGATCTGCCGGTGCAGGGTCTCCAGCTTCTCCTGGTAGCGCCGGGCCGCCTCCTCGTGCTGGCGCCGGTTGGTGCGCCGGCCGACCACCCAGTTGCTCACCGCCATGACCGGGGTGAACAGGATGAACACGAGGTAGAAGTAGGACCGGAACACCCCGACCATGACCAGGCCGAGGATGACCGGGGCGAACAGCATCAGCAGCGGGAACGGCGCCCGCGAGCTGCGGGTCGGCGGGGTGGGCAGCCGGATGCGCTCGGCCTCCAGGTGCGGGGCGATCCGGGGTGGCCGGTTGTAGTCCCGGCTGAGCCCGTCGGCGGACTCGGTCACGGCCGCGTCGGCCTCCACGGGCGCGACGACCCGCAGCAGCCCGGCCCCGACGGCGACGTCCGTGCCCTCGGGCCAGGCGGTGCCCTGCCCGTCCGCGCTGCTTTCACGGGTACCGTCGGGCGGGGTCACGACGGCCGCCCGCACGAGACCCTCCGCGCCCGGGTCCCGGCGCCACGACACCGCGCCCGACGCGGCCACGGTCACCCACAGGCCGCGCGCCGGCGTGTCCTCCCCCTCCAGCCGGATCGCGCACCCCGGCCCGGCGCCGACCTCGTGGCTGCCGGCGGTCAGCTGCCAGGTGCGCCCGGCGTCGGGCCCGGACACGAGGTGCAGCTCGACGAGGACGGGCGCGGGCACCGGCGGTCCGGAGCGCGCCGGGGCGGCGGCAGGACCGGCCGGGCCGCCGAGGCCCAGGACGCTGCCGGCCCGGATCCCGCTGCCGGCCACCGGCCGTTCCGGTGCCAGGGCCGTACCGCCGAGGTAGAGGGGCCTGGCCTGGCCCGGGCCGAGGTAGGCCCGCAGTTGGCTGTCCGGCTCCCGTTCCCGGCCGAGCGCGGCGCTGAGTTCGGCGACGGTGCATCCGAGGGGCACCTCGACGAGGTGGTCGCGGCGCGAGCCGTCGGCGTGGTCCACGGAGGTGACGGTCAGGTTCATGGGGCTCCGGCCTCCGCCGCGTCGCTGCGCGGCGCCGGTTCGCGCGCCGCCGAGACCCCGGTGTCCCCGCCGCCGGGCTCTGCGTCGCCGCCGGTGTCGGGACGGGGCAGGGGTTGGAAGCCGCCGCGCCCGACGGGGCGGGGTGCGGCGATGGCACCGGCCGTGTCGCCGCCGGGCTCGGGCAGTTGGGTGGCGCCCCGGGTGGGCGGCCCCCCGGACCCGGGTGCCGGAAACGGCTTCCGCTCCGTCCTGGGGCGGGCGGGGGTCGTCTCCTCCGGCGGTTCGAGTGCGGACACCGCCAGCGCGCTGTCCGGCTCGTCGAGGATCACCCGGGGCGGCGTGGCGGACACCGGGCCGCCGGGTGGGACGGCCGGGGGCAGCGTGCCGACAAGTCCGGCGACCACGCGCGGCAACGCCGACAGATCGGCGGTGAGGTTCGTGCCCGCCACCCGGACCCGCCCGATCCGGTCGGTGTCCAGGATCCGGGCATAGCCGCGTGGCTCCCCCAGCACGAGCAGCAGCGCGCGGCCGGGCCAAGCGGGCGGCGAGGTCTCCAGCGCCCCGGGCAGTCCCGCGCAGACCGCGACGGCCGGCTCGCCGGTCGCGGCCCTGGCCCGGGCACCGCGCCAGGTGACGTCGACGGTCTCGCCGGGAAAGGACCGGTGCACCCCGTCGGAGACGAGCACCGAGCCCTCGGGAAGCCGTCCGTCGAGCTGGGCGGCCACGGCCTGCACGAGAGCACGGGCGGTGCGGCGGTCGCCGACGGCCGCCGTGACCGGGGGCCCGTCGACGAGGTCCAGCAGGACGAGCAACCCCTCCCGGTAGCGGTCGTCGAGTCCGACGACCACGAGGAGGGCCGTGCCGTCGCCGTCGGGCTCGGCGGCCAGGTCCGGCCGGTCGGCCCACCACAGCCGGGGGTCGTCCTCGTCGGCGGTCCACGGGCCGTCCGGCTCGGGCGGGGTGCGGCCGGCGAAGGCGACGCCGACGGTACCGGAGCCGAGCAGGACCGCGTACGGACGGCAGTCGGCGCCCGCCGTGCGCGTCGCGACGGACAGCAGAGCCCGCTCGGCGTCCGGCCAGGCCGTGCCGTCGGCGAGGAGCCGGCCGAGTTGCCGCCACCGGCGCAGATACTGGACCTGCCGGGTGACCGGCGTGGCGAAGGCGCGCAGCGTGGCCCGGGTCTCGTGCCGCGCGCGGCGGCGCACGACCGGCCAGCCTCCGGCCCGGCGCGCCAACCGGTGGGCGAGGACCGCGACGAGCACGAGGAGCCCGGCCAGGCCGAGGAGGGTGCTGATGAGTTGCCGGTGGGCGGCCAGTACCCCCATCACCGCTGGCCGCACCCTGGACGTGGCCGGCAGGGGTTCCGCTCTGTGGGCCGGTGAATCCGGTAGCCGGTGTCGCCGAGGTCGATGGCGCGACGCAGCGCGGCGAGCGCGTGGTGCGTCCGGGACCGGACCGTGCCCCGGGGGATGCCGAGGGCGGTGGCCACGTCGTCGCCGGCCCGGTCGAGCAGGTGCACGTGCGCGAGGATCTCGCGGTGCGCCGGCCCGATCCGGCGCAGGCCGCCAACGAGCAGGTGCCGGTCCGCCACCGCCTCGGCCGGGTCGCCGCTACCCGCCCGGAACGCGTCAGAGGCGATCCCGACCGGCACGGACCGGTCGCGTCGGCGCAGGTCGACGACGAGGTTGCGGGCGACGCGGAACAGCCACTGCCGGATCGGTCGGACCTGCCAGTCGAGCTCGTCGGCGTGCACCCATGCCCGCAGCAGAGCCTCCTGGACGATGTCCTCGGCGAGGTGACTGTCGGCGGCCAACAGCGAGGTGACATAGCGCAGGAGCGGGCCCCGGGCGGCCACGAGGTCGCCGGTGAGGTTCGCCGGGGTGCCACCGGGCACGTCTTCCCCCTCTACGTCCAGAGGAGGTCGCCACTACGGTGCCCGCCGTCCTCCTTCGAAGCTCCGCGTACTGCGCGCGGTCGCCGAGAACGTTACCGGCGGATGACGGAAGCTCCGGGTGGCGAGAGATGAACACGGAATGTCCACTAGGTATCCACTATCGACCACATAGGAGATCAACACCACCATTCGGAGTGAAAACCCTCCGGTGGCGGCTACGCCATCGAGAACGGCACCTCCGACGTCACCGCCCTCGTCTCGGCCGTCGTGGCTCTGATCTGGTCGAAGTGCCCGAACCTCGACGCCAACAACATGATCACAGGGGCACTGCTGGTGATCGGGGACTCGCCGTCACGCTCATGGCCGTCCGGCACCGACATCGCAGCTCCACCAACCGAAACAGGGCGACCCCGGCCGGCACACATGCCTTCGCCCCCAGGGCCTGGTCAGACCCAGCGCCGGATCTGGAAGTACAGGTTGAGGGGCGTCTGCTCCAGCGGCACCGTGTGGACCTGTCCCGCGGCGTCCTGGTAGGTGACCTGCTGCTTCAACACCTCGTTCGCGGCCTGGTTGTGCGACCGCTCCAGAGGCCACAGGTTCGGGTACGCGTCCGAACCCGCCCACTGGAGGTCCCGCACGTGGTCGGCCTCGTGCGTGCCCCAGTCATAGCCGTACGCGCGCAGGAGTGCCCGGAACTGGTCCTGGACGACTCCACCGCGGACCGCCCCGACCCGGACCCGGGGCCAGACGCTGTTGATGCTCGGGAAGAACTTGCTGCCGGTGCTCACGCCGATCCTGATCACGTACTCGCCGGTGTCGCGTCGCGTCGCGTTCCTGCGGACATCGGACAGCCCCGGGGTGTTGGGCACGACCAGCCAGTCGGGCTCGGTGAGGAAGTAGCGGTTCTCGCCGAGCGTGATCGACATCGGGTACAGGCCCGGCGGCTTGTGCCAGTCCATCGGGATCGGATCGTTCTTCGTCCGGCCGGTGGGTGCCTGGTTGGCGGTCCCCCCGGGGCCGCCCGCGCCGCCCGGGGCGCCCGGACCGCCTGCGCCGCCTCCGCCGGGTAGCAGGTTGAGTTGGTCCTCCGGGCTGGTCGCGGCGCTGAACAGCTTGCCGAGCAGGTCCTGGAGCGTCGCCAGGCCCTGGGTGATGTTGATCGTGGTGGCGGCCGGGCCGTCGCCGGCCCCGGCGCTGTTGTAGCCCACGTCGACCGTGGCGCTCAGCGGGATCTTGTAGTCGAGGTTCTTGCGGACCAGTTCCCAGTCGCGGCGCCACTTGTAGCCGAGCAGCGTGGCCTCCAGGAAGGCTCTGAGGTCGAAGAACAGGTTGAAGTTCAGGCTCCGGTCCGCGTGACTGCGCAGGTGCAACCGGCCACCGTGGTAGTACATCCCCACCCTGTCGTTGACCCGCAGTTCGGTCGACGCCCCGGTCGAGGCCGTCAGACCGGCACCGATGGCCGCGATCTCCAGGCCGGCCGCCTTCGCGGCCGCCTTCAACGAGCCTTCCAACTGGAACACGAGGGCCAGGCTGCCGGACAGGTCGAGATTGCCGATCATGCGGAACTCGTTGTCGGTGGCGAACATCTGCGGCACGGCCAGGATGGCGGCCACGCCCTCGGCCGCCTTGCTCCGCACGCGGTTGGCGGCGGCGGCCGGACCGAGGAGCCAGTCGAACACGCCGGCGGCCTCGGCCACCTTCTTCGATCGCATGCCCAACTGGATGTTGCGGATGCCCGCCCGGTAGGCCCCGGTGACCCCCGCCTTCGCGGTGGCCTTGCCGTCCAGCCCGACCCGCACCCCGAGTTGGGGTATGCCCAGGGTGGCGAGCGGGATATCGCCGGAACTGAGCTCCCAGAGCTTGCTCGCGGCCCCCGCCGGCACGAGGTTCCAGTCGGGCACGTCGAGGACGACCTCACCGATCGGCCCCTCGCTGATCGTGGCCTGTGGGGTGTCCGGGACGCCCATCGTCGGACCGGTGTTGCGGGGCGCGGGGGCCGGTGTGGGGGCGGGTGCGGCGGGGGCACCGGCGGGAGCGCCGGCGTCGAGGGGCTCACGCTGGGCCACGTAGGCGGCCACGGCGGCGTTGCCGGCCGAACGTTGCAGGGCCACCAGTCCTGCCGCGCTCCCGGCCGTCCGGGGGCGGGCGGCGACAGCGCCCACCGGGGTACCCCGGTGGGCGCTGTCCGCTTCCGCTCTGGTGTGCGGCACCTGACCTCCCGAGGAGAAGACCCGCCTGTGGCCATGATGCGCCGCGCGCCGTCCCGGGGCCTAGGTCCATTCGGGCAGGGCTGAACTGCCCTCTTCCCGGCAGTTGCGGGGACAACCGGCCGGCTGCGCGGCACCAGCGTCAGTGCCCTCGATGACGCCGCGTTGCTCTACGCACCGGCCGCGCCCGGCGCAGACCTCATGTGGACCAGCAGGGCCCGGGTAACCCACGCCAACCGCACGGCGAGGTGCTGCCCGGGGCTACGTGGACTGGCGCCGGAGCAGATAGCCGCCGGCGAGGCCGCCGAACAGGCCGCACAGTGCCATCAGCGATCCTCGGGCGTCCGACACGAGGACATAGGCCGCTCCGAGGGTTTCGAGGCTGCCCTTCGCGCCCCGGGATCTGCTCAGGCTGTCGCTGACGAAGCCCTCGGTGTCCATGTCCCGGCATTGCCGTTCGTACACCGCCCCGTCGCTGCTGATGCTCGCATAGCAGTACAGGTCACCCAGCTGGGTGGGTGCTTTGACCGACTGCAACGCCAGGACGCTGACGAACGCTATCAGGGCGAGAAGGGAGAGGAGTCCCATCGGATGCATCCGACCGCCGAAGAACATGCCCGCGACCGCGGCCGCCGCCACCGGCAGGGTGATCAGCAACAACCAACCCCAGGACCGGATGATCTGGGTACTGAGCGTCGGGTTCGTCAAGCCCTTGAGCAGAGAGAACACTCCGGTGCCGACCGGCCCGACGAGGGCCGCGCCCACCAGGACCCGATATGCCGTCCGCTGCTCCGAGTCGGCCCCGGCCCACCAGCCGCGGAAACCGGACTGGAGGAGCTTGTCCGCACGGGCGGTCGCGGCCTTCTCCAGTGGATCGGGGGCGGGCTGCGGGTGGGGTTCCGCGCCGGAATCGGCGTTGCCGAGCAACGGATTGCGATCGGGTCCGCCGAGTGGTCCCACCTCGCCAGGATCGGGGGCCATGACCACCACCACCTTGAAGACTCTCGCCTCGAAAATACCACAATTTGGGGTACGGGGAGCCGCCGACGGTCGCCACCGCGCGGCACTCCGAAACGCCGGCTACCTGTACCGCTGCCTCAGCCACGGGGTGCTCTACGACCCGACGGGGCGTTTGACTCCGAGGTCGTCGAGGAGCCAGCTGGAGCCCGTCGCCGTGCGGGGTGCGTGGGGCGGCCGGGCACCGTTCCCCCGTCAGAACTCTCGGGCTCGGGACCAAGAGACGTGTTCACCGCCGCCGCCGCGCAGGCCTACCAGCTAGGGATCCCGCTTCGGGAAGGCGAGGGCCTCACCGCTCGAACCGGACGCACAGGGGTGAGCGCGCGGCCGCGCACGCGGGTAACCTGTGCGGCTGTGTCTGATGAAGCGTTGATCTCCAGCCTGACCGTCGCCGTGGCCGCGAGCCCCACCGACGTGCCGCTCCGGGTGCACCTGGCCGGGCTGCTGCTGACCGCCGGACGGTCGGCCGAGGCGATCGGCCACGCCGCGGTGGCTCTGCAGCACGATCCGACTCATCCGGAGGCCCAGCTGCTGATGCGGCGGGCCATCGCGCCGCCGGCCGTGCCCGCCGAGGCCGACGCTCCGCCGGCCGGGATCGAGGACCGGTTCGACGGCCTGGCGGCCGAGCTGGCCGACGTGTTCCCGCCCCGGTTCGCCGCCGAGCCGGCCGCCGGGCCCGTCGGTCACGTCCAGCCGGTGGCCGGGGACGCCGACCGGATGTTCGACGTCGAGCGGGTCGCGCTCAGCCTCGCCGACGTCGGCGGCATGGTCGAGGTCAAGCAGCGGCTGGAGCTGGCCTTCCTCGCGCCGATGCGCAACCCGCAGCTCCGCGCGATGTACGGCAAGAGCCTGCGCGGCGGCCTGCTGATGTACGGCCCGCCCGGCTGCGGCAAGACCCACCTCGCCCGGGCGGTCGCCGGCGAGCTGGGCGCCGGGTTCATCTCCCTGACCATCGTGGATGTGCTCGACATGTGGATCGGCAGCTCGGAGAAGAGCCTGCACGAGGTGTTCCAGCAGGCCCGGCGGAACGCGCCCTGCGTGCTGTTCCTCGACGAGATCGACGCACTGGGCGGCAAGCGCAGCAAGATCAACTCGCACGGCATGCGGACCGTGGTCAACCAGCTCCTCGCCGAACTCGACGGTGCCGACTCCGACAACGACGGCGTGTTCGTCCTCGCCGCGACCAACGCGCCGTGGGACGTCGACGCCGCCCTGCGCCGCCCCGGCCGCCTGGACCGGACGCTGCTCGTCCTCCCGCCGGACGGACCGGCCCGGTCGGCGATCCTCGAGTACCACCTGCGGGGCCGGCCGATCGCCAACATCGACCTCGCCCGGCTCGTCGCCGCCACCGAGCACTTCTCCGGCGCGGACCTGGCGCACGTCTGCGACACCGCCGCCGAGTACGCGATGCACGACTCGATCACCAGCGGCGAGGTCCGCATGATCGAACAGCGCGACTTCGAACGGGCGCTCGGCGAGGTCCGGTCCTCGATCACGCCGTGGCTGGACACCGCGCGCAACGTGGCGCTGTTCGCCAACCCGGACGGGGCGTACGACGAACTCGCGAAGTACCTGAAGTCCCGGAAGATGTTGTGACCGACCTGGAACGGGCCCGCGAGCTGTGGAAACTCGACCGGGAAGCCGACGCGCTGCCACTGGTGGTCCGGCACCTGGCCGCCGAGCCTGAGAGCGCCGCGGGCTGGCGGCTGCTGGCCAACTGCCAGTCGGTTCTGGGCGGCAGGGACGAGGCACTGGCCGCCGCCCGCCGCGGGTTCCACCTCGACCCGGAGGAACCCTGGTCACACTGGACCCTCTCCGACGTCGAAGCCCTGCACGGCCGGACGGCCGAGGCGGTCGACCTGTCCCGCAGCGGTCTCCGGCTCTGGCCGCAGTTCTGGTACGGCCACACCCATCTCGCCCGGCGACTGCTCCTGGCCGACCAGGCCACCGAGGCCCGTCGGCACATCGCGCGGGCCCTCGAACTGGAGCCGGAGATGGTCTGGAGCCACACCGTGCTCGCCGAGATCGAGGAGTACGACGGCGACGCGGCCTCGGCGATCGCCCAGTGGCGCCAGGTACTGGCCCTCGAACCGGACAACGCCGACGCCATGCAACGACTCAGCTCCCTGCAGCTGAGGACGGGACGGGTCGGTACGGCGCTGTCCGGCTTCACCACCGCCGCCGGGCTCGAGCCGGAGGACCCGCTGCACGCCCTGCACGTCAGCTGGGGCCTGAGACTGCTGCTCAACCGGCTGTACTACGTCACGACCGCCCTCGCCGGGGTGCTCGGCACGCTCTGGCTGTTCAGCGAGGTCGATCAGCCCGCGCGGCTCCTGGTCGGAGGGCTGGGGCTGGCCGGGGTGGCGACAGCGGCCCACCGGACGCACCGTGGGCTGCCCCGGGGCGCGAAGGCCCAGCTCGCGATGTTCGTCCGGCGGGGCCAAAGTCTCTTCCGGACCTGGGTGGCCACGCGGGGCATGGCCGTCGTGGTCGTGGCGCTCGCCGTGCTGCCGCGCCTCCCACCGATCTGGGAGTGGCACTGACCGCTCCCCCCGTCACAGTGGGCGAGCCGGAGCCTGGTCTATGGCCCGCGCTCCGATCGACCCGACGCCACGGACATGGGCACGGGAGTGGTCGTGCGCGGGTCCGGAGTTTCCGCGCCGGCCGGCATCACACGTGCCGACCTGTGGGTCGTGCGGTTCGGCGGCGTGCGCCGCCCCCGCAGATCTGCCAGGGGCGGCGCACAGTGCCCGGTGCGGCCACGTGTCGCGTTCGCGGTCAGAATCCGGTGATCTGCCAGGTGAAGGTGGTCGTGCCGGTGACGCCGCCGCTGGTGCTGGCGGTGACCTTCACCGGGTACGAGCCAACCGTGGTCGGGGTGCCGGTGACCGTGCCGGTGGAGCTGATCGACAGCCCGGCGGGCAGGCCCGTGGCCGTGTAGGTCAGGGCCGCGCCGGTGCTGGAGGTGGCCCGCACGGTCAGCGGCCACACGGAGAAGCCCCGCCAACTGCTCTGCGCGCCGGGGTTGGTGACGGTGACGGTGCCGCCGGGCTGAACGGTCGGGGTCTGCGACGGCCGCACGGTCGGACTGGTCGACGGGCTCGGCGGGGTGCTGGCGGACGGGGACGCCGTCGGGCCGGTGCCACGGACGGCCTGGTCCCACAACGTGTAGGCGATCCCGTCGGCGCTGTGGTTGAGCGCCGTGTCGTTGATGTTCGCCGTGGTGTCGCACGACTGGTGGTAGCAGGGGTCGTAGGGCTGGTTGGCGGTGCCGCCCCACTTGGTGGCCTCCGCCGTGGACTTGCGGGCGCTGGCCCCGGTGGCGTACCCGCTGGTGGGGATGTTCGCGTTCTTGAACGAGTAGTCGTCGGAGCGGCCCTGGCCCTCGACGTTCTCCTGGGGCGCGAGGTTCAGCGAGGTCCAGTACGCCTTCATCGGCGCGGACGTCGCGCTGTTGAGGTTGTTGATGAAGTATCCGCCGTTGGTGGACGCGATCATGTCGAAGTTGTAGTAGCCCCGGATCGCGGTCCTCTGGGGGGCGATCAGGGAGTTGACGTAGAACTTGGAGCCGTTGAGGCCCTGTTCCTCGTCCGTCCACCAGCCGAACCGGACGTGGCGTGCCATGGTCGGGTTCTTCGCGGCCAGGACCAGCGCGGCCTCCAGGATCGCCGCCGAACCGGAGCCGTTGTCGTTGATGCCGGGGCCGGCGGACACGCTGTCGAGGTGCGCGCCGAACATGACCGTCTGGTCGGCGTCGCCGCCGGGCCAGTCCGCGATCAGGTTGTCCGAGGCGTAGGTACAGCCGCTCGTGCACCGCTGTCGGGTGACGGTGTACCCGGCGGCCTTGAGTTTCTGTTCCACGTAGGCCACGGAGGCGGTGTGCCCGGCGGACCCGGCGCGGCGGTTGCCGCCGTTGTCGCGGGCGAGGGTGCCGAACTGGGCCAGGTGCGCCTTGACGTTGTCCACGCTGATGTCGGGTGCGACATCGGCGACGGCGCTGCTCGGGGCCGGGGCGGCGGCGGCGAGTCCGACGGCGGCGGCCATCGAACCGGCGAGCGCGACGGCGGCGGTGCCGAGCAGCAGGGTGCGGCGCAGGGCCGGGGAGGTGCGCGGAGCCATGTGACGGGGCCTTTCGGGGGTGGGTGGCCGGTCCGGGGCGCGTCTCCCCTCTCACGGGACGCGCCCCGGACCGGAGCGGATGGACGGGACGGCTGGCGTCGGCCGTCGCTGACGGTCAGGTGGTCGGACGGCCCGGTCAGAAACCGGTGATCTGGTACGTGAAGGTGGTGCTGCCCGACGCCGCGCCGCCGGTGGCGGTGACCTTCACGGTGTAGGTGCCGACCGTGGTGGGGGTGCCGGTGATGACGCCTGCGGCGCTGATCGTCAGGCCCGGGGGCAGCCCGGTGGCGGTGAAGTTCAGGGCGCCGCCGTTGCTGGTGGTGGCCCGGACCTGCAGCGGCCAGGCCTGGAACCCGCGCCACGCGCTCTGGTTGCCGGGGTTGGTGACAGTCACCGTGCCGGGCTGGCCGGTCGGGCTCTGGGTCGGCGAGGAGCTGGGGCTCGCGGTCGGGCTCGCCGACGGGCTCGGCTTGACCGTGGGGCTGGCCGAGGGGGACGCGGTCGGCGTCGAGCCGGAGCAGGTCGCCTCGCCGGACGCGGCGGGCACGCTGACGGCGTCCCAGGCCTCCTTGACCGCCGTGTACTGCGCACAGGTCGGGTCGATGTTCTTCGCCGCCTGCAGGGTCAGTCCGCGCATCTTGGCGTGGGTCATGTTCGACGTCTTGGCCAGCAGCGCGTTGTAGAAGATCGCGCCGGCCTTCCTGATGTCCCGCAGGCCGGCGACGGTCTTGTTGTTGCAGGTCGGGCTGGCCGGCTTCCCGTTCGGGGCGGAGCCCTCGGCGAGCAGGTAGAACCAGTGGTTCATGGGTCCGGCCGCGTCGTGCACCTCGGCGTTCGGGGTGGACGAGGAGAAGCAGTTGGCGCTGCGGCCGTCGTCGGCCGGCTTGTACATGACGCGCATGGCCTTGCCGTTACCGAAGAAGTCCACCTCCTCGCCCACGGTGTAGTCGGCGGGGTCGAACTCGGACGGCTCGTTGGCGTACGCCTCGGTCAGCGCGCCGAAGATGTCACCGATCGACTCGCCCAGCCCGCTCTCGCCGGACTGGTACGCGGCGCTGCCCCCGGTGTACTGGTCGATGGCGTGGCCGAACTCGTGCCCGACGACGTCGAGCGCGGCGAGCCAGCGGTCCTTGTTCTGGTTGTAGCCGATCTTCATGTACGGGGCCGAGCCGCCGGTCCAGTAGGCGTTGGCCTCCTGCAGGCCGACCCGGATCTGGAAGCTCTTCCCGTTGCCGTCGATGCCGTTGCGGCCGTACCACTCCTTGAGCATGTCGAGTTCGCGCTGGGCCCCGAACATCGCGTCGGCGCAGCCGGTCTCCTTGTCCATGGCCTGGCCGTTGCCCCACTTGTTGTCGGGGCCGCTGTACACGACGGAGTTGTCGATGTTGGCGCAGGACAGGCCGGGGCGTTTCGGATCGGTCAGGGTGTAGGTGCCGCCCGACAGGGTGGTGTCGAAGCGCAGCGGGTTGGGGCCGTTGTAGTAGCCGGTGCCCTCGCCGACCTCGGCGGCGACGTCGTCGTAGGAGCGCAGCACCGCGCCGGTGCGGGCGTCGACGAACACGTGCAGCAGGCTCGGAGCGTGCTCCGTCGCGCCGGCGACGATGGTCTCCCAGGCGAGCGTGGGGGTGCCCCAGGCCAGGACGGTGAGCCGCTGGCCGGCGATCTCGTCCGCCCGGTGCAGCCGCGCCCTCGCGGTGGCCCGGGCCTGCTCGGCGGTGACGGTCGGCGTGACGGACACGTCGATCGTCTCGGTCTGCGCCACCGAGGTGGACTTGACGGTCCCGCGCGCGTCGGTGACGACGGTGAAGTCCCCGCCCACCACGGGCAGCCCCTGGTACTGCCGGTCGAAGGTCACGTACTGCAGCCCCTGCGGCGAGGACACGACCGGCCGGGCCGCGTACTTCTCGTCCTTGCCGCCACGCACGACAGCGGGCGCCTTCTCGGCGAGGAGCCTCTCCGCCCCGGCCACGGCGGCGACCGGGTCGGCCACGACACCGACCAGCGAGACGGGAGGCTGGCCGGTCGGACCGTGCGGGCCCGCGGTGACGGCGGCGGTCGCCGCGAGGGCGACGGCCAGGCCGAGCGCCGCGCCGGCTCCCAGAAGACGCTTGCATTCCATGGAGGGGTAACCCTTTCCTCGACACTTCGTTGAGGGGGAAGTCTCATGCCGTCGAGGGCGGTTGCATACCGGGGAAACCCTTGTACCTGCCGAGAATCGGACACGACTTAAAACTGAAGGCCTGCGGCTTGGACGTCTTCTGCCACAGCAGGCCGTGGACTCTGGCCGCCGGCGGGCGCGGTCACGGTCGTGGGGGCGAGGTATGTGACGCGGAGGGTGCCGGTGACGGGTTCGTGGTCGATGAGCACCTCGACGCCGTACACCGACGCGATCCGGTCGGGCGTCAGGACGTCCCCGGGGCGGCCGGCGGCGACCACCTGCCCGTGGTCGAGGAGGACGACGTGGTCGCAGTACCGGGCGGCGAGGTTGAGATCGTGCAGCGCGACGACACAGGTGACGTCCAGCGTCCTCAGCAGGTGCAGCAGTTCGAGTTGGTGGCGGATGTCGAGGTGGTTGGTGGGTTCGTCGAGGAGGATCTCGCGGGGTTCCTGGGCGAGGGCGCGGGCGAGTTGCGCGCGTTGCTTCTCACCTCCGGAGAGGGTGTGCCAGCTCCGGTGCTGCTGGCCGGTGATGTCGGCCCGTTCCAGTGCCGCGTCGACGATCTGTCGGTCGCGGGTGGTCGGTATGTCGAAGCGGCCCCGGAAGGGGGTGCGTCCGAGCTCCACGACCTGGCGGACGCTGACGTGGTTGTGGGTCGAGACGTCCTGTTCGACGACGGCGAGCCGCCGGGCGAGCGCCCGGCGGCCGAGGTCGCGCAGGCTGGTGTCGTCGTAGCGCACGGTTCCGGTTTCCGGGCGGCGCAGCCCGGCGAGCAGGCGCAGCAGGGTCGACTTGCCCGAGCCGTTGGGGCCGAGCAGCCCGACGATCTTCCTGTCGCCGGCCGTCATGTCTATGGTGTCGAGCAGGCGGTGGCCCTTGACGGCCCAGGAGAGCCCGGCGGCGGTGATCTGACCCATCAGGACTCCAGGCGTTTGAGGACCAGGGCGAAGGCGGGCGCGCCGAGAAGCGCGGTGATGACTCCCGCCGGCAGCTCGTGGGGGGTGAACGCGGTGCGTGCGAACGTGTCCACCCAGATGAGGAAGGTCGCCCCGGCGATCGCGGACAGGGGCAGCAGGCGGCGGTGCGTCGGGCCCGCCAGGACGCGGACGGCGTGCGGGACGAGGAGCCCGATGAACCCGATCGCGCCCGAGGCCGACACCGCCGCCGCCGTAATGAGCGAGGTCAGGACCAGCAACCAGATCCGGGCGGCGGTGACATTGATCCCCAGCGCGGCGGCCGAGTCCCAGCCGAAGGTGAAGGCGTCGAGGGCCGGGGCGAAGAACTGGATCGCGAAGATCCCGACCAGGATGACCACGACGGTGACCGTGACACCCTCCCACCGCGCGCCGGAGAGGGTGCCGAGCAGCCAGTAGGTGAAGCCACGGGTGGAGTTCGCGTCGCCGCTGACCATGAGGATGACCGAGGTGACGGCGGCGAAGAACTGGGACACGAGCACACCGGTGAGCACCACCCGGGACGGGCTGGCGACGCGGCCACCGCCGAGCAGGATCATCAGGACGCCCAGGGAGGCCAGGCCACCGGCGAAAGCCCCGCTCGACAGGGAGACGCTGCCGCCGACACCCAACAGGAGCACCGCGACCGCACCGGTCGAGGCGCCGGAGGAGACGCCCAGCAGGTAGGGGTCGCCCAGGGGGTTCCTGGTGACCGCCTGCAGGGCCGTGCCCGAGACGGCCAGGGCCGCGCCGACGGCCGCCGCCAGGACCACCCGGGGCACGCGCGACTCCCAGACCAGGGCGTCGAGCAGTCTCGGCAGCGGTTCGGCGGGGGCGACCTCCCCCAGTCCGACATGGCGCAGGATCGTGGAGAGGACATCGAGAGGCCCGATGTTCGCGGTTCCGAACAGGCTGGCCGTGAGGATCGACAGGAACAGCCCGGCGGCGGCGAGGCCGAGGAGGGCCGCCGCCGGGACCCGCCGGCGCTCCGGGGCCGCGCGGCCGGCGGCCGGGTGCGCGGCGCGGCCGGCGGGCCCCGTCGTCATGACCTCCGCACGGCCCTTCACGGAAGCCTGTTCAGGCCGTCGACGAGCGCGGGGACCGCCTGCACGCTGCCGTAGCCGGGGTCCATGTAACGGCCGGGGATGGAGATGAAGCGGTCCTTCGCCACAGCGTCGAGCCTGCTGGTCAGCGGGTCCTTCTTGAGCAGGGCGATCTTCTCGCTCGCGGTGTCGTTCGGCTCGCCGCGGGTCAGGTCGGCCAGGATGATGACGTCGGGGTTGCGGGCGGCGACCACGTCCCAGCTCACCTCGGCCCACTTGCCCTTCGCGTCGTGGAAGATGTTCTCGACACCGGTGAGCTCGGAGATGTGCTGTGGGAGGCCGCCAGGTCCGGCGGCCCACGGCGTGCCCTCGTAGGTGGAGTAGAACCACATCACCTTCAGCGGTGTGCCCCGCTTCTTCACGCCGGCGACCGCCTTGTCCACCACGGACCGCTGGTCCGCGACCAGCTTCTCCCCCGCCGCGGGGACGTCGAAGATCTTCGCGAGATTGCGGTACTCCTGGAACAGCATCGTGAAGTCCGCGTTCTTCACGCTCTCGTGCTCGGAGCAGTCGAACTCGGTCAGGTAGGTCGGCACGTCGAGCTTGTGCAGCTCCGCGCGCTCGCCGGACTGGGCCGCGGTGAACATGCTCGCGAAGGAGCCGTAGACGAAATCAGGCTGTGCTTCCAGCAGCTTCTCGTGTTTGATCTCCTGCCCGCGCGCGGACAGGATCGGGATCTTCTTGTACTGCCCGGCGATCTCGTCCGGCGTCTTGTCCGTCTCGTATCCCGACCCGGCGATCTGGCCGCCCACGCCCAGGTGGATGAGGATCTCGGCGGCGGTCTGGTTCAGGGTGACCGCCCGCTTCGGCGCGGCTTTGACGGTCACGTCGGTGCCGCAGTTCGTCATGGTGAACGGGTAGGCCGTTGTGCCCGCTGCGGTCCTCGCCCCCGGTTCACCGGTCCCGTCGCGGCCGTTGGAGCACCCGGTGAACGCGAGCAGCGCCGCGACGACCGCCAGGTATGAAATGGTTTTCGTTTTCATTTGCGGGATGCTAGCAGAACCGACGAGGAGGGGAAAGGACGGAGAAGACCCTGTATCAACCCTTGTGGACAGACGGGTGCCGAGGCGACTGACGGGTCGCCTCGGCACAGGGACCGGGCCGTCGAGGACACCTCGTCCCAGGGCCGCGGTTCCCCTTCGCGGGGCACCGCGGCCGAACACGGGATTACCGAAGGATCGACGCCAGACGACGGGCGACCTCCGCGTCGAACAACCCGGTCGCCACCATCCAGTCGTCGTTGAACACGGTGTCCAGGTACTTCTCGCCGCCGTCGCAGACCAGCACGACGATGACCGCCTCCGGCCCGTCTGCCAGCGCGCGCTCCAGCGCCTTGTAGATCACGCCACCGGCCGAGCCGCCGACCAGGATGCCGAAACGCCGGGCCAGGTAGCGGCAGGTCTCGAAGGCCTCCGCGTCGCCGACCTTCACCCCTTCGGAGATCAGGTCGTACTCGACGAGGTCCCCGATCTCCGCGCCCTCCGGCGTGCCGGTGCCGGACTGGTGGTAGGGCGCGCCCTCGCCGCCGAAGACGACCGAACCCGAAGGCTCGACCCCGACGATCCGCAGCTGGGGGATGAACTCCCGGAGAGCCCGGCCGGTGCCGCACAGGGAGCCGCCGGTGCCGACAGCGCCGTAGAGATAGTCGATCCGGTCACCCAGCGCGTCGTGGAGTTCGCGGGCGAGCGGCTTGTAGCCGTTGGGATTGCCCTGGTTGCGGTGCTGCGCGGTCCAGTACGCGCCGTGTTCGACCGCCAGGCGCTCCGCCACCGCGTCCCGCTCGGCGGTGGCGAGGGCTCCGTCGTCCCCGCCGACGTTGACCAGTTCGGCGCCGTAGGCCCGCATGGCCCGGAGTTTGTCGGGACTGGAGTGGTTGTCGACCACCGCGCTGAACTTGTAACCGCGCTCGGCGGCGATCAGCGCCAGGCCCATCCCGGTGTTGCCGGAGGTGGACTCGACCAGCCAGCCGCCCGGCTTGAGCAGCCCCTGCTCCTCGGCCTCGTCCACCATGTTGCGGGCCATCCGGATCTTCGCGGTGCCGGTGGGGTTGAACTGTTCCAGCTTCAGCAGCACGGTTCCCGCCTCCTCCGGGAGCGCCAGCCTGAGCAGTGGTGTCCGGCCGATCAGATCGGAGATCTTTTCCTTGATCACAATTCCTGCTTTCCGCAGATTTCAGTCAGTCGCCGTACGAAGGTGTCGTTGTCCTCCGGTGTCGACACGGACGCCCGGATGAAGGTCTCCCATCCGGGTTCCCGCCACGCCTTGACGATGAGCCCGGCCCGGTGCAGTTCCCGGGCCACGTGTCGGGAGTCCCGCGCGGTGTCGATGAACAGGAAGTTCGCGCCGGACGGCGCGACCCGCAGCCCCGCGCGGCGCAGCAGTCCCGCGACCCGGGCGACCTCCAGGCCGGTCCGGGTGACGACGTCCGCCAGATGCTCGGGGTCGCCCAGGGCGGCGAGGGCGGCGTCCTGGGCCAACTGGTTGACGTTGTACGGGGTACGCACCCGGTCGAGCGCTCGGACCAGGGCGGGGTCGGAGGCGATGCCGTAGCCCACCCGCAGGCCGGCGAGACCGTACGCCTTCGAGAAGGTCCGCAGGACGATCCACGGGCGGTCCAGCCCGCGCAGGACCTCCAGCCCGTCGGGATACCCCGGATCCCGGCGGGCGAACTCGTAGTACGCCTCGTCGAGTACCAGCAGGGCCGACTCCGGGGTGCCCGTCACGACCTGGTGCAGCTGCGCACCGGTGAGCACCGCACCCGTCGGGTTGCAGGGATTGGCGAGGAAGACGAGTTTCGGCCCGGCTGCCAGGGCCGTCCGCCAGGCCTCGGCGTCGAACGCGAACTCCCCGGTGACCGGGACCTTCTCGACGCGGGCGCCCATCATCCGGGGGAAGATCTCGTGCAGGCTGAACCCGGGCGCCTGTGTCGTCACCAGATCGCCGGGGTCCAGTACGGCCTGGCACAGGAGTTCCAGGATGTTCTCCGAGCCGTTGCCGAGCACGATCCGCTCCGCCGGTACGCCCAGTCCGTGCCCGATGGCCCCGGTGAGCCGTTTGCCGGCCGGGTCGGGATACCGGGCGAGGCCGGCGGCGACCCGTTCGCGCACGGCGGCGGCCACGGCGGGCGAGGCCCCGTACGGGTTCTCGTTGTTGGAGAGCTTGATGACCCGGCCGGCGCCGCTGATCCTGGCCACCTCGTCCGGATCGGCCCCCGGGTCGTAGGCGGGCAGCATCGCCACCTCCCGGCGTACCAGCGACTCCGGCAGTGGCGGGCGCGGGGGGTTCGTCATGACGCCTCCGCCCGCCGCAGCCGGTCCGCCCGGCGCAGGAACGCGATCACCAGGAGGAGCGCGGTGGCGGCCAGTCCGATGGTCTGCCCGATCCAGACGCCCTCCACTCCCCAGTCCATGCCGACCCCGAGCAGGTAGCCGGCGGGCAGGCCGATCGCCCAGTACCCGAGGAGGGAGATCCGGAACGGCCCGGCGGTGTCGCCGAGGCCGCGCAGGATGCCGTTTCCGATGTTCTGGCTGGCGTCGAAGATCTGCAGGACGGCCGCGATCAGCAGCCCGGACGCAGTCAGCGCGACGATGCCCGTGTCGGAGGCGTGCTCGGCCGGGAGGAACAGCGACACGACCGACGTGGGGCTCAGCACGTACACCACGGCTACGGCCAGCGTCATGACCACGCCCCAGGCGAGTCCCAGCAGGCCCAGCCGCCGGGCCCTGCCGTAGTCGCCACCACTGGCCGCCTCACTGATGTGGATCGACGCCGCGTGCGACAGCCCGGCGGAGACCATGAACACGATGTAGACGATCTGGTTGAGCACCGTCTGCGCGGCCAGCGCGTCGACGCCCAGGGTGCCGATCAGCAGCGTGAGCACGCTGAAGAACCCGGCTTCGGAGGCGTAGGTGCCCGCGATCGGCAGACCCAGCCGCCACACGGAGCCGACCGCGCCCGGCGACCATCGGCCCGGCCCGGACCAGGTCAGGTACCGGCGGATGGTCGCGTCGCGCCGGACGACCGCCGTGAAGCCGAGAAAGGACAGTGTGAACACCACCACGGTGGCGATCGCCACGCCGGTGGAGCCGAAGGCCGGCAGGCCGAATGTGCCGTAGATCAGCACGTAGTTCAGGCCGATGGTGAGCCCGACCGACAGCAGGGTGATGCCCAGCAGCGGGCCGGGCTTCTTGAGGCCGGTGGTGACGTGGCGCAGGTTCTGCAACCACAGGCAGGGGAACATGCCAGGGGCCAGGACCGTCAGGAAGTCCCCGACCCTCCCGACCACCGCCGGGTCCTGCCCGAGCCGGACGAGCAGCGGTCCGGCGGACAGCAGGGCCACGCAGAACACCGCACCGCAGACGGTCGCCCAGAAGAACCCCGCGAACAGCAGCTCCCTGACCCGCCGGTGCTCCCCGCGCGCGTTGGCCTCGGCGACCAGGTTGCTGACGCCGGTGACCAGCCCCGTCCCCGTGGTCCGGAGCTGGTTGAACAGGGCGATGGCCAGCCCGGCGGCGGCGATGTCCAGCGCGCCGAGCCGGCCGAGCATCACGATGTCGACAGTGGTCAGCGCGACGTAGGCGAAGTTGGTCAGGATCAGGGGGAACGCGAGCCTCAACAGCGCCCGGGAGTTCGTGACCCACCAGCCGGCGCTTCGTTCGATCGTGTGCCCGGTCACCAGAACGTGACCTGCTCCCCGCGTCCGGCCGCCAGCGCGAGATCCGCGATGTACCGGCCCAGCGCCGCGTCGGTGACCGCCATGCCGCTGTTGTAGGCGAACACGACGTCACCCGGATCACGGAGGGCGGCCGCGTGGCCGAGCAGGATGTCCGGCAGTTCGGCGTCCACCGACGGCAGGGTGCCGTCCTCGGCGCGCAGGTCCTCGCAGGTCGCCAGCATCTGGGCGGCGCTCGTCGCGATCCGGTAGTCGGCCCCGTGGCACACGTCGGCGTGTACGCCGTAGCCGAGCAGCACGGCCACCGCGCCCGGCTTCATCCACGCACGGCGGACCTCCTCCTTCACCGACAGGCCGGCCGCGCCGACCACGATGTCCGCCTCCAGGGCCGCCGCGCGCAGATCGTCGACGATCTCCACGGGGCGGCCACCGGCGCTGTCGCGCACCGCGCGCAGCCCTTCGGCGTAGGTGCCGGCCACCTGGAGCCGTTCGAGGTCCGGCAGCGCCGCGAGCAGCATCGGCAGCGCCATCTGTCCCTGCACCCCGGTGCCCACCACCAGGGCGCTGCGGGCGTCCGGGCATGCCGCCCTGGCGAGCAGCGCGGTGGTGGCCGCCGAGCGCAGCGGGCCGAGTGTGACGACGTCCATCAGCGCGATCGGCGAACCGTCCGTGTCGTCGCAGAGGAAGGCGAAGGAATGGAACTGGTAGCTGTCGCGGGTCCGCCGCGGGTCGAACTCGTAGACGCCCTTGAAGCAGACGGTGCCGCTGCCGGCGTCGCGGGCCACCATCGAGTAGCTCAGCGAGTGGTCGCCCGGGGCCTCGACGACCGTCTTGGCCGGGTTGCTCGATCCGTCGCGCAGCGCCAGGTACGCCTGTTCGACGACCTTCAGCACCTGGCCATGGTCGAAGTCGAGGCCCTCCTGCTGGGATTGCGGTAACAGCCATAACTGTCCGCGTGGAGCGTATTTGCTGGTCATGTCGCGTCCTTTCCGTGGGTGTCGGCGTCAGATTCCGTCGAGGCGCCAGCGCGGGGAGTCTTCGCTCCCGAGTCGCAGGACGACCTTCCGTGGCAGTGGCGCGTCGTGGAACGGGGATTCGTTGGAGTCCATCTGGTATCCGGCGGTGTTCAGGTAGACGAGGTGGTCGCCGCGCCGGACGGGCCGGGGGAAGCCGATCTTGCGCCAGGTCACGAGGTCGGCCTCCAGGCAGGTCGAGCCCGCCACGCAGGCCGGGAACACCTCGCCGGGGGTACGGCCCGCGGGCAGGAGCACCGGATCGGGCAGGTAGTCGCTGCCGAACCACTGCTCGGACATGCTGAAGCTGCTACCGGCGACCGTGACGATGGCGTACCCGTCGCTGGGGCGCCGGTCGTCCACCTGCTGGACCCGGTACATCGTGAATCCCGCCTGGTCGAGCAGCGCCCGGCCGGGCTCGGCGACGAACCGGACGCCGTTGCGGGCGGCCTTCGCGGCCAGGCTCCCGCCGCCGACCGGGTGGCTCATGATCGCGCGCGCGGCCCGGGCGGCCGGTTGACCCCCGTACGGGTAGAAGTCCTTGAACTCCCTGGCCTGGTGGTACTGGTCCGGCCCGTTCTGTTCGAGGAACTCGCGCCACAGGTGCGGATCGACGTAGCGCACCGGCAGCCCGCCGCCGATGTCGACGAGCGCGGCGGAGGGCAGTCCGCGTCGCCGGGCGTCGAGGCAGTGGTCGATCATCTCGCTCGCCGCCAGCGCGCGTTCGGTCGCGCAGTAGCCGTCCAGGTGGAACGAGAACCCGTGCAGGTCGACGTGGCCGGCGAGTTCCGCGCACAGTCCGACGGCCGCGTCCCGCTCGGCGGCGGCCAGCCCGAACCGGCTGGACGGCCGGTTGCCGGCCCGGCACCTCAGCAGCACCCGGGCCGGGCGACGTGCCCGCCGGGCGGTGCCCGCTAGGCGCCGGAGCTCACCGAGGGAGTCCACGGCGACCAGGCAGCCGTGCTGGACGGCGAGGGCGTGCAGGGTGTCGTCCTTCTCCGGGCCGGAGATGCCGATCCGGTGGCCCGGCACCCCGCCCGCCAGGGCCTTGACCAGCTCGGGGGCACTGGCGACGTCGATGCCGACGCCGAGCGCCGCCGCCGACCTGACGTAGCAGTCGGCCTTGTTGGCCTTCTTGGCGAACAGGAGGTCCACGTCGGCGCCCGCGTCGGTGAACGCCTGCCGCAGCTGCGCGACATTTCCCTCGAAGATCTCCGGGAGCACGACGTGCAGCGGCGACCCCAGGCCGTCGAGCAGGGATCCCAGCAGAGCGCGGTGATCCTCCAGGAGCGCGGACACGACGGGGTGTCGCAGGGCGGTGAGGGTGAAGGGCCGGGCTCCGGCCAGCGGAGTACCCGGCCCCCGGTTCGGCGAAGGCACCCGATCTTTCTACATGAAAATGGTACTCATATTCAATAGCTCGGCCGGTCCGATCGATGAGACCCTGGCCAGGGGCCCTATGGTTGCGGCCAGGTGGTCCCGGCGGGCGGGGTCCCGCCGACTCCGGCGATCCTGTGCCAGGTCCGTGCAACAGCTACGGGGTCCCGGGCGTCCCTGGGTGCGGAGGTGACCCATGAGGGACCTGACGGACGACGGGTTCGAGGAGTTCTTCCGGCTGCGCTCGGCGGCCCTGCTGCGCTACGGCCACGTGCTCACCGGTTCGCCGCACGACGCCGCCGACCTGACCCAGGAGGCGCTGGCCCGACTCCGGGAGGCCTGGCCGAGGCTGCGGCAACGCCAGGACCCGGAGGGCTATGTCCGGGTCACCATGGCCCGGCTGCACGTGTCCTGGTGGCGACGCCGCCGCCGCGAACGGCTGGTCCGGGACGTGCCCGACGCCGGCTACCGGGACGGCGAGCCCGACCTCGGCCCGGACCGGGCCCTGGCCAGGGCGCTGGCCGCGCTGCCGCCCCGACAGCGGACCGTCCTCGTGCTGCGCTACTACGCGGACCAGTCCGACGCCGAGATCGCCGAGACACTGGGCGTCTCGACGATCACGGTGCGCAGCAACGCCTCACGGGCGCTCGCCAAGCTGCGGCTCAGCCCGGAAGTGACCACTCTGGAAGGGACGACCCCGTGAAGATCGAAGAGCGAATCACCCACATTTTCGGTACCGAGGCGGATGCCGCCCCACTCCCCGGCCCCACCTTCCGGGCCGGCGTCGACCGGCACGTCCAGCGGAGGCGCACCCGTCGGCACACCGTCCGGGCCCTCGGCGTCGCCACGCTGGTCCTGGGCCTGGCCGGTACCTGGCTCGCCGTGGACCGCCACCCGGCGGCGGTCACCGACCCGCGCCCGGCGACCACGAGCGAAGCACCGACGCCGGCCCCCCGACCCTTCGCCGAGGTCTGGCCGGGCACGACCCGCACACTGCCCGGCCGCCTGCCCGACGGTGGCGAGTACGCCATCAGGGCGGTGCTCGACCCGGACACCTATGTGGTCTCCCGGACGGGGACCGTCCCGGCCGGCCCGGCCGGCGAGGTGCTGGTCCTCGACAACGCCCGGCACACCACCCGCTCCCTGGTCCGCGCGACCCGGCCGGGTGACGACAGCTTCGGCGTCGTGGCCGTCGCCGCCGCCGAGGGCCAGGTGGCGTACGTGACCAGCGGGGTGGGCACCGGCGCCGTCTGGCTGGTCCCGGTCACCGGCGGCTCCCCCCGCAAGGTCGCCGACCTGGCCCTGACCGCAGACCAGGGGCCGCGCGACATCGAGCTGGTCATCGCCGCCGGTGACGTCGCCTGGTCCCCCACCAGCGGCGTCACCGGCGCGCGCCCCGGGGTGTGGCGGGCCGCGCTGTCCGGCGGGCCCGCGCGGATGGTCCCCGGCAGCGAGGGCATGACGCTCACGGCCTGGCCGTGGCTCGTGGCCAACGCGCACGACCAGAAGGCGACCGCGCCGCCGACCCTGCTGAACGCCGACACCGGCGAGCGGCGCACGGCCGTGCGGGCCGTGCCGGTCGGCCCGCTGACCTGCTCGCCGAGCTGGTGCCTCGGGCTGGACAGTTCCGGCCCGTACCTGCAACGGCTCGACGGCACCGGCTTCCGTACCGGCGTGCCGACCGGGACGATCGTGGCCGACCGGTTCGTCTTCGGCTTCTCGATGACGCCCGCCGGCCCGGATCAGTGGCGCTTCGGCGACCCGGAGGTCTACGACCTCGGCACGGGAAGGCGGGGGGTGGTCCGGTCCAGGACCGACAACGGCCACCGGACCTGGAGCTACGGCGGTGGTTCGGCGCTCCTGCTGTACTGGTCGTGGGAACAGCGGCCGGACACCTACGAGATCGTGGACTTCACCCTGATCCGGTAGAGCTGGCCAACCGGTTCACGCCCCGTCCACGATGATGTCCGCACTCCGCGCGGTTCCCGTGGACGGGGCCACACTCGAAGACCTGATCCCGTTTGAGCTGGCCACACCACTGCCGCGCGGGCGCATGAATGGACCGCGCCGACGTCATGCGGGCGGGCCCGCCTCGCGGTTCCCCATCCGCCGGAACCCCGGGTGCACGCCCGGCGTCAGCCCCTGCTGGCCCGCGACGCGTTCGAGCAGCTCGGCGAGCCGCGCGCGCTCCCCAGGATCGAGCGCCGCGAGCAGATCGTCCTCGTGGGCGGAGCCGATCGCCGCCATCTGCCCCATCACGCGCCGGGCCTCGTCGGTGAGGTGCAGTTCGTAGTTGCGCCGGTCCTCGGTACTGCGGCGGCGTTCCACCAGGCCCTTGCGGTCGAGGTTGTCGATGAGGGCGACCACCCGGCTGGGCACCACCCCCAGGTCCTGGGCGAGGGACTGCTGGCTGCGCCCCGGCCGGCCGGCGATCATGCGCAGCAGTCCGACGTCCGGCGGGGTGAGGCCGAGCTCGCCGACCCGCTCGGCGAACCGGGCGGCCGCGTGCGAGCCGAGTTGGGCGAGCAGGAAGGCCGCCCCGCTGGGGGTTTGCCGAGGAGATGTCACCGCGCTATCGTACTGCACACCTAATGATTCTTGCTTGTGAACTATTCACCAAGGAGAACGATGACCTCGCCAACCCGCCAGGGCGGACCACCGCTCGGCATCCTCGGCCTCGTGTTCACCGCCCTGTTCCTCGGCGGCCTGTTCGGGGGCATCGCCCTCGGCGGCGGCGACATCTACCCGTCGCCCTACGCCGCGCCCGAGGAGATCCTCGGCTACTTCCGCGGGCACGCCGACGCGGTCCGGATCAGCGCGGTGCTCCAGTTCGCCGCCGCCATCCCGCTCGGGATCTACGCGGCCACCGCCTCCGCCCGGCTGCACCGGCTGGGCGTGCGCGCGCCCGGCGCCACGGTCGCGCTGGCCGGCGGCGTGCTCGCCTCGGCGTTCCTGGCACTGTCGGGCATGCTGACCTGGACGTTGTCCCGGACCGAGTTCCACGACCACGACGCCGCGATCCGGATCCTGCACGACCTGGCATTCGCCACCGGCGGGCCCGGACACGTCGTGCCGCTCGGCCTGCTCGTCGCCGGGATCGCTGTGCCCGGCCTGCTCGCCCGGCTGCTGCCCCGCTGGCTGGCGGTCGCCGGCCTCGTCATCGCCGCCGTCGCCGAACTCAGCACCCTCAGCCTGCTGGTGGAGGGCGCCGGGGTGCTGCTCCCGATCGCCCGGTTCACCGGCCTGATCTGGCTGGTCACGGCCGGCTTCCTGCTCCCGAAGACCCGGAAGAACGGAACAGAGTCATGATCGCGAGACTGGTACGCGCCCAACGGCCGGAGAGGAACCTGCCGTACCTGCCCCAGCTCGACGAGGACCGGATCGCGGCCCTGTTCGGCCTGGACCCGGCCGGGTACCGCGCGCTGTGCCAGGGCTTCGACGACCAGGCCCGGGATGCCGCAGCCGAACTGCTCGCCGACGGGGCCTTCGCCGCCCGGGTCGACCGGTTGCCGTTCCGGCCGGGCCAGCGGATCGCGGCGGTCGGCGAGAGCACCACGGCCGACCGGTTGTCCTGGTTCGAGATCCTCCGGCACGTGCTCACCCTGCGCCGCCCGGCCGACGACCTGGGGTGGGAAAACCTTTCCCTTTCCGGGTGTACGAGCACCCAGGCGCTCACCCAACTGCCCGCGTTGGCGTTCCGCCGCCCCGACTGGGTGTTCTGCATGCTCGGCGGCAACGACGTCCAGCGACTGGCCGGCGGGAGTACCCGACTGGTCAGCCCGACCGAGACGGCCCGCAACCTCGGCACCCTGCGCGACCTGGCCGCCGGGGCGGCCAACTGGGTGTGGCTCACGCCCAGCGCGGTCGACGAGGAACGGATCCGGTCCTACCCGCACTTCCAGCGGGCCGGCCTGAGCTGGGCCAACGCGGACCTGGACGAGGTGGCGGCGTTCCTGGCCGAGCAGCCGGAGAGCATGGTGGACACCCGCCCGGCGACCCGGCCCGCCGAGGCCCACCAGGAGGACGGGTTGCACCTCACCCTCGCCGGCCAGCGCGCCGTGGCGGCGGCGGTGGTCGAGGCCCTGACCGACTGAGGCGTGAAGTCGGCAGGCCCGGCCCCGCCGCCAGGTCAGCGACCACTCCGGCGACCTGCTCCACGAGACCTCGGAGCACCGGTGGGGCGCCGGGGCCGCGAGATCACCTGGGCTGCCGGCCTCGTGGGCGGAGGCGAGGTTCGCGCGCCGCAGGTGCTGAGGGTGGTCACCGGCGTCGGACCTTGCTTTGACCGTCAGGCGGATGTCGGCCAGGTCAGCGGGCGGGGCGTCTCCGGCCACACCCCCGACGGCACGGCCGCCGCCGCCAGCGCGGCCGGATCGGTGCCCGCCGCCGCCTCGGCCAACCGGCGCAGGATGTCCCGCACCGCCTCCTCCCGTCCAGCGGACCCGGGCGCGAGGTGCTCGTGCCGGGAGAACTCCCGGACCGCGAACGCCGTCCACGCGGACACCACGTCCCGGGCCCGGGGCAGCCCCACCGACACGGTCAGGTGCAGCGAACCCTCCGGCCCGGACTGCGCGCGGTGCCCCGTCCCGGACGGCACGTACAGGCCGTCGCCCGGGCGGAGCACGATCTCCTCGGTCACCGGGGTGTCCTCGGGCAGGTGGCCCCGGTCCCAGTCGTCGCTGTCGGGCGCCCCGTACAGGGTCCAGGTCTTGGTGCCCTCCAGCTGGATCGCGAACACGTCGCCCTCGTCGCGGTGCGGCCGGCTGCCGTACCTCTCGGGCGCGGTCAGGTACACGTAGGACTGCACGCTCGCCGCCAGGGCGCCGCCGAGCTGGGCGCAGAACGCGGCGATCTGCTCGTCCCACTGTTCCGGGTTGCTCAGCACCAGGGTGGCGCCCTGGTCGAGCTGGGCGATGATGTCGTCGGCGTGCGCGCAGCCGGGCAGCTGGTGCTGGCCGATCCGCCGGTTGCGGGTGTAGGAGGTCGGCGGGGCCGCGTCGCCCCCGTAGCTCAGGTTGAGCTGCGGGTAGCGCAGGTTGCCGTAGACGAGCCAGTGTTCGACGAGCTCGCGGTCGACCAGGGCGCGGGCCCGGTCGGCGGCGTGGAACCGCAGGTGCGAGCGTCCCCAGTCGAGGGACTCGGCCTCCTCGGCCTTGGCGAACAGGCCGGCCCACACGGAATGGTCGAGCATGGTCGTACTCCTTCGTCGTCGGTGGTCAGCGGGCCAGCAGGGCGGCGTCCCAGCCGCTCGCGGTCGGGCCGCCGGTGGCGTAGGCGTGCAGGGCGAGCGCGACCCCGGCGGCGCCCTCCAGGAAGCCGGGCGCGTCGGGCCGGTGGTCGGCGCCGGGGACGCTGGCCCGGTACCCGAAGAGGCTGTCGGGTTCGAAGCGGTCGACGGTCCTGCGGGCCAGGGCGTGGGTGGCCGGGTCGTCGTCGCCCAGGACCAGGCGGGTGAGGTGCAGCAGGCCGCCCGACCCGTGGCAGAGGCCGGCGTCGGCGATGCCCTGGTCGTGCTCCGACAGGGTCAGCGCGGCCCGCACGGCGGCGGCCCCGGCGGTCCGGCACTCGGGCCGGTCCAGGGCGTCGCCGGCCAGGCCGAGCGCCACGGCCACGCCGGGGGCGCCGTAGCACCAGGCTGCGCGGGTACCGGGCAGGTGGTCGGGGCGGTCGGTGAGCTGTTCGCGGGTCAGGGCGCCGGGCCAGGCGTCGCCGTCGCGCCAGGCGAGCAGCCAGTCGACGATCCGGTGCAGGGCGTCGGCGTGCCCGGGGACCCGGCGGCCGTCCCGCCAGGCGGCCGCGAGCAGCGCGAGGGGGCCCGGGATGCCGTGCGCCAGGCCGAGGTTCGCGTGGCCGGGGCCCCGGGTCGGCCGGGTTCGCCGGGTGGTCGACCCACCAGCCGGGCAGGCCGTCGAGCGGGGCGCTGAGGTCGACCAGGTAACGGAGGATGCCGTCGAGGGCTTCGGAGCGCCGGGCCAGCAGGTACCGGCCGATGCCCGCCGCCCCCGCCACCACGTCGTAGGCGCGGTAGGCGGTGCCGGGGCGGCCGGCGGCGAGCCGGTCGCGTTCGGGGCGCAGCGTCACCGGGGCCCAGGCGGCGATCCGTTCGTCGAGCGGGCCGAGGATCCCGGCGTAGTCGGTGGGGCGGTGCGCGGCGCACGCGGCGGCGAAGGCGAGCGCGGCCGGGCCCTGGTAGAGGCCGGTCGGGGGCGCGTCGGTCATCGCGGCGGCGGCCAGGGCGAGGTGGCGGTGGGCGGTGCGCCGGTGGGCGGGGTCGCCGTGGCCAAGCTCCGCGAAGAGCAGAGCGGTCGCGGGGTACGAGTCCCCCAGCGTCAACCCGCCGTCCCACCGTCCGCGCGCGGCGTGCTCCGGATCGGCGAGCCGTCCGGCGACCTCGGCGACGGTGCGCGCGGCGTCGGCCCTGGTCCGGGCGGGGTCCTCGGGGCCGCCCCGACCTCGACCGGAGGCTGGCCAGTCCACGCCGGTGCCGTGCGCGTCGTAGCCGGGCGCAGCGTGGCCGTGGGTGTCCCGACCGTCCACACGGACCCGGCACTCGGCGCCGCCGTGCGCGTCATGTCCGTGCGCTCCGTGGCCGGTCGAAGGGTGTCCAGCAGAGCCGTGGTCGGCCGAACCGTGGCTGGTCGCGTCGTGGCTGTGCGCGTCGCGGCCTTGGGTGCCGGGGTTGGTCTGACCCGCGGTGGCCCCGCCGGCCCGGTGCCGGGAGTCCGTCGTGGTGGCGGGTTCGGTGGTGGTCATGCGCCGTGCCTCCGGCGATCGCGGTGGGCGGCGACCGCGCCCCGGGCGATGGCCAGCGCGCCGGCCTCCCCCTGCGGGTCGACGCCGACGAGTCGGTTGTGGTGCATGTGCAGGACGGCGTCGAGTACCGAGTCCCGGGTGCCGTGCAGTCGGCCGGCTTCGGCGAGCGCCCGGACCGTGTCCCCGTACGCGGCGACGGCCGGGGCGCGTCGGCGCCAGATGTCCAGCAGGGCGGGGCCGCCCTCGACGGCGGCGAGTCCGGTCCCGTCGCCGTACGGGTCGAGGAGGGCGACCGCCTCGCGCCGGACGGCAGCGAACGCCGGGTGCCGGGGGCCTCGCGGGTGGGGGCCCGCGAGCCAGTCGATCCAGTCCGGGTCGCCGAACGAGCGCGGCAGGTCGACGGTGTCGGCGGCGAGGAGCAGCCCGGTCGGCAGGTCCAGGCCCGTCGCGCGCAGCCGGAGGGTGGCCAGGGCGGACGCGCTGTCGGCGGCGAACATCCGCTCGGAGGACTCCAGCGCGTCGGGGCCGCCGTACCGGCCGGTCTCCGGCTCGTACCCGTCGAGGGTGAGTCTGTTGGCGAGTCCGGAGCCGCACAGGTCCTCGGCCCAGGCGTGCATCTGGGGCAGGAGTTGTCCCCACAGGAGGGCCGGCGTGCCGTGGAAGCGTAGGCGCAGGTGCGGGTCGGGGTCGGCGTACCGGATGAAGAACCAGCGGTCGACACCGTCGGGCAGGGCCGCGACCAGCGAGGACACCGGGCCGGCGAGGAGTTCGTCGTGCCGGCCGCGCGCGCAGTAGAGCTTCGCGTAGAGCCATTCGCCGCCGGGAAGGTGCCGGGGGGCGGGGCTGTGCCGGGGCAGGGGGGCGGCTTGCGGGTGCACGGCGGCAGCGCCAGGTGCGGGGATGGTCGGGCCGGTCGCTTCCGCGTTCCGTACCGCTGCGGCCCCGGAAACGCCGGACCGCGCGGCCAGCGCGACGCCGGACGCCGCAACCCGCGCATTGCCGGATTCCGCGACCTGGCTGCTCCCGGCGACCGACGTCAGCGGCACGACGAGTTCGTTCGCGTGCCCGTGCAGCCACCCCGTCTCCGCCTCCGTCCCCGGCGGCTCGCACACCACGGCCCCGGCCCGCCGGACCAGCTCGTCCCGCAGCAGCCGCTGGTGCAGCGGCACGGTCAGGTCCAGTTCGATCCGGTGGTCGTTGACCAGCACCTGGACCCGCTCCGGCACCTGCCACCGGCCGCGCCAGCCGTCGAGCTCGGCCGACCAGTTCTGCCAGGTCATGTCCCGGTCCCGCAACGCGGCGGGGACCTGCCAGCTCGCCGGGGACAGCACCGTGCGGCCGTACGTCACCCGGGGCAGGCGGGGCAGCAGGGCGGCCCGGCCCCAGGACCAGCCGGTCAGGCCCCGGGTGCCGCTGGCCGTGATCTCGCGGATCAGGCGGACGGCGTTGGCCGTGGAGTACCCGACGTTGAGCATGTGCGGGGACAGCGCGTCGATCCGGCGGCCGTGCCGGGCGGACACCAGGTACAGCCGGTCGTGGTCGGCGCCGACCAGCAGGTCCCCGACGCCGAGCACGTCGGCGGCGGAGTGGTCGGCGAACGTGCCGACGGCGAGGATCCGGTCCCGGATCAGGGGCACCCGCAGCACGTTGCCGGCCCGGGCGTGCACCGGCTGGAACACGAGCTGCGCGCTCACCGGCCCGTCAGGTCGCTCCTCGGCGGCGGTGGGGTAGGCGCCGTCGGGGAACAGGCAGCCGAACCGGCCGAACATGGCCCCCGCCGTGTTGGCGCCGGTGCCGGGGGCGACGGCGAGCCGGAACTCCCCCGCGTCGAGGGCGGTCGTGGACGCGGCCAGCACGTGCACGGCCAGTTCGAGGGTGTCCGGCGGGGTGCCGCCGTCGGTGGCCAGCCGGTCGACGGTGTCGGCGTCCAGCACCAGGTCGCCGCCGTGCAGGAGGGCGCGCTGGGCGAGGGCCATCAGCGCGGCGTCGCGGGCGGACTCCCGGTCGGGGGCGGGTTCGAGCCGCCGGTCGCTGGGCGGCACGAAGTAGCCGGCGGGCGCGCCGAGTCCCCGTTCGGGATCGACGAGCTCTTTGAGGGGTACGAGGGTGTGCGCCCCGTGCCGCTCCAGGAACGCCCCGTGGTACTGCCGCAGGTGCTCGGGCGCCCCGTCCACCGGGGACAGCCGCCACAGCACCTCGGCGGCCCGCGCGGCCTCCTCGGCGACGGCCACCGGCAGGGTCACGTCCGCGTCGAAGCGCAGGTCGACCTGCACGGGCGGCTTCTCGGCCGGGTGCAGGGCGCGCATCGCGGTGACGGCGGCGTGCCACTGGGGCCGGCCCGCGCCGAGGGGCTGGTCGGCGTAGTCGGCGAGCCGGTCGGCGACCGTCTCCAGTTCGGTGTGTCCGGGGGTGCCGACGAGCCGGTCGAGGACGTGGCCGAGCGGGTCGGCGCCGTGCGCGGGCGGGCCCAGGTCGGTGAGGAGGAGCTGCTGGTCGACGAGCTGGACCAGCATGGCCTCCACCATGGCGGCCGAGGCCCGGGGGAACCAGCCGGAGAGCTGCTCGAACAGTTCGGCGTACGGCACCGGTTGCCGGGCCGCCTCGACCGCCGCCCGCACCGGTGGCGTGTACCGGACGCTGAGCTCCTGGACGGGCCGGGCCCGGTCGTCGGCGGCGTCCTGGCGCACGTACGGCAGCACGAGCCGGTCGCCGCGCACCGTGCACAGGTCGTTGGCGACGATCCGCAGCCCGCCGAGGACGTCGGAGCGGCGCTGCCACGCGTCGGTACCGGCCGCGAGCCACACCGCGTCGGGCCGTACCCCCTTGACGTGCCGGTCGCCGGTCCGCACCTTGGCCGTGGCGTCGAACCCGGCGAGCGCCACCCCGGCGAACAGCCCGAACGGGGTGGGCCGCCCGGTGGTGCGCAGCAGGTACCGGGCCACGGCGTGCGCGGCCCGGGTGAGTTTGGCCGGGTCGACGGGCCGGTCGGCGTCGAGCCGGGCGAGGGTGTCGGCCAGCCCGCCGCCGGCCACGTCCACGGCCTCGCGGAACAGGGGGTCGGCGAGGACCTCGCGCAGGAAGGCGGTCAGCCGTTCCGGGGAGCCGTCGATGTCGACCCTGGTCGCGGCGGCCCGGGCGGCGGGCAGGGTGGGCACGCGGAGCAGTGCCGTGTCCGCGGCGCGGAACCGGGGCCGGGGCGTACCCATGGGAGTCCTCCTTCGGGCGGGATCCGACGACGATAGCCGCCGGATTCGTCCGGCGTCTACGGACAAAACGCCCGCGTAAGAGTAATGGAAGGTCTGTGTAAGAACCGTCGTGGATCATCAGATTCGGGTCGTCCTGCCCAGTGCCGGACGACCCGGTCCATGAACGCCGATGACGGGAGAAACACGTGTCGCCGATGACGATGACCGAAGATGATCTCATGTTCGACCTGGACCTGCGGGTCGTGCCGGTCGACGCCAGGGACGACTACAACCGCAACCCGGGGATGTCGGAGGGCTGCGTGCACACGTCGTACGTGACCGAGGGCTGTCCGTGGTCGCGGGGCGGGTGCAGCTACACCTGCACGCGCAACGTCGCGGCCGGCGGCAACGCGCAGCACATGTGCCTGTAGGTCCGGGGATGAGGCGACCGGCGCTGCTCGGACCGGTACTCGCCGGCCGGGTGGCGTCGGTCGCCGCGGACGTGGCCGCGCGGGTGGTCGATCCAGCGCGGGTCGGGGCGGTCGCGCCGGTCGACGGGACGTCCTATCCGGAGGTGCACCGCTGGCGCGGGTCGTCCCTGGCCCTGGGCGGCGCGGGCGCGGCGCTGGTCTGCTCCGCGCTGGACGCGCACGCCCCGGGCGAGGGCTGGGACCGGGTCGGGCACGCGCACCTGTCGGCGGGGGTGGCCGAACTCGAACCGGAGCCCTCACTCCTCGTGGGCGGGGGCGCGGTCTCGGCCGCCGCCGCGATGCTCAGCCGGGGCGGCACCCGGTACCAAGGTTTGCGGGACGACCTGGACGGTTGGCTGCTCCCGAGGATCTCGGCGACCGCCCGACGGATCACGGAGGCCCCGGACGTCGTCGCCGACGACTACGACCTGGTCAACGGCCTGTCCGGATCCGCGGCCCTGCTACTGACCGGCCCGGGCAGCCCGGCGCGCACCGCGTGCCTGGCCGACGTCACCCGGGCGTTGGCGGCCGTGGTCACCACCTGGGGCGACCGACCGGACCACGGGCTGGCGCACGGTCTGGCCGGGCCGGTGGCGGCGCTCGCGCTGTCCCGGGCCGCCGACCCGACGGAACCGGGCTCCGCCGTGGCCGTCCGGTCCGGCGCGGACCGCCTGCTGCCCGCGAACGCCGTCGACCGCGACACCTCCGGATCCTGGTGCACCGGAGCCGCCGGGATCAGCCGCGCCCTCTGGCTCGCCGGCACCCCCACCCACCGCGCCGCCGCCCGGAGCACCCTCCGCTTTGCACCCCCGCTCGACTCCCCCACGTTCTGCCACGGCGTCGCCGGCCAGCTCCTGGTCACGGCCCTGTTCTGGTGGGACACCGGCGACGCCGAGTTCGGGGAGGCGGCGCGCGCGCTCTGCGGGTACCTCCTCGAATTCTTCGATCATTCGAGTCCCTTCGGTTTCCGCGACGTGGAGGCCGCCGGCACCGTGGTCGACAACCCGGGCGTGCTGTGCGGCGCCGGCGGGGTCGCGCTGGTGCTGCTCGCCCTCCTCGCCGACCGCCCGCCGACCTGGACCCGCCTGTTCCTGCTGTCCTGAAGGGCCACGCCGTGCACGACTCCCCCGGACCACCCACCACCGACCCGCTGTTCGGCTCCGGCATCCGGATGTCGGCCGGCTGGGCCCAGCACGACGGGGCCGGCGCTGACCTCGGGTTCGCCACCATGGTCCGCCGGCTGCCCCGGCTGGTGGCGACCGCGTTCGCGCTGGCCTGGGAGGCCGGCCGGTGGACCCTGCCGCTCGCCATGGTCGCCAAGGTCCTCGCCGGGGTCGCCACGGCCGTCGCCCTGCTGGCCACGAACCAGGTCCTCGCCCAACTCCTCGCCGGCCCGCCCAGCCGCGAACGGCTCACCGCGGCGCTGCCGGCCCTCGCCACCGTCGCCGTCGCCGGGGTGGCCCGCAGCGTGCTGTCCTCCGTCGGGGACGCCGCCAGCGGCCGGCTCGCGCCCCGGATCGACCGGGTCGCCTACGTCCGGCTCCTGGAACGGGCCGTCGACGTGGAGCTGGCCGTGATCCAGAACGCCGAGTTCCGCAACCTGATGCAGGCCGCCGGGCGCGGTACGCTCGCCGCCCGCCAGGTCACCGCCGGCACGATCGCGCTGCTGGAGGCCCTGGCCGGCCTGCTCGGCGCGGCCGGCGTACTGGCGGTGCTGCACCCGGTGCTGCTGCCCCTTCTGCTGCTCGTGATCGTGCCGTCCGCGTGGGGCGCGGTCCGCACGGCGCGGGCCCGGTTCCTGTCCATGAAGCGATGGACCGAACTGACCCGCCAGCTGGACAACCTGGCGAACCTGCTGACCGGCTCCGCCTCCGCCGAGGAGGTCCGCGCGCACCGGACGGGCGACTTCCTGCTCGGCCACTACCGCCGGCTGGCGACCCTCTCGGAGGACGAACAGGCCCGGCTCGCGCGCGGCGAGGCCCGCACCCGGCTGGTCACCGACGGGCTGTCCGGACTGGCCCGGCTGGCCACGTTCGCCGCGCTCGGCGGGCTGCTGCTCGCCGGCACGGTGCCGCTGGGCGTCGCGGCCACCGTGGTCCTGGCGATCCGGACCTGCACCCAGAACCTGGTCGCCCTGGTCACGGCCGTCAACTCCCTCTACGAGCAGGGCCTGTTCGTCCAGGACTGGCAGCGGGCGTGCGCCCGCGCGGAGGCCGAGGCGATGCCGGCGCACGCCGCGAAGGTCACCGGGCCGCCCGCCGCGATCGAGGTGTCCGACCTGCACTTCACCTACCCGAACGCCACCCGGCCGGCGCTGCGCGGCGTCAACCTCACCGTCCGGCGCGGCCAGATCCTCGCGCTCGTCGGGGAGAACGGCTCCGGGAAGACGACCCTGGCGAAGCTCCTCGTCGGCCTGTACCTGCCCACGGCCGGCACGGTGCGCTGGGACGGCCGGTCGACCGCCGACCTGGACCGGGCCAGCGTGTTCGACCAGGTGGCCCTGGTGCCCCAGGACTTCGTCCGCTGGCCGTTCACCGCCCGCGTCAACGTGACGATCGGCCGCCCCGACCGACCCGAGACCGATCGGACGGGTACCGGGCGGCGTCTGGCCGAGTCGGCCCGGTTCGGGCGCGCCGACGAGGTGGTGGACCGGCTCGACCAGGGCTGGGACACGCTGCTCGCGCCGGAGTTCTGGGGCGGCACGACCCTGTCCGGCGGCCAGTGGCAGCGGATCGGCCTGGCCCGGGCCCACTACCGCGACGCGCCCGTGGTCGTGTTCGACGAGCCGACGGCGGCCCTGGACCCGCGCGCCGAGCTGGAGGTGTTCGACAAGGTCTGCGACCTGGCCGGCGCGGGCCGCAGCGTCATCCTGGTCACCCACCGGCTGGCCTCGGTCCGCCGGGCCGACCAGATCCACGTCCTCGACGAGGGGGTCGTGGTGGAGCACGGCGACCACGACGCGTTGATCCGCGCCGATGGCCGCTACGCCGAGCTGTACCGGCTCCAGGCCGAGCAGCACGCCGTCCCCAGTGGATCCACCGGTTGACAGCATACTCAGATCATCTTTATGTTGTGGGTATGGCTGTGCTGCGCGAACCCACGTTCCTGATCCTCGCCGCCCTCGCCGTGCGCCCCCTGCACGGCTACGGGGTGATCCAGGAGGTCGCCGCCCTGTCCGACGACCGGGTGGTGCTCCAGGCCGGCACCCTCTACGCCGCCCTGGAGCGCCTCGTCGCCGAGGGCCTGGTCGAGCCCGACCGCGAGGAGCTGGTCGACGGCCGCCAACGCCGCTACTACCGGCTCTCAGAGGACGGGGTCGGCGCGCTCAACGAGGACCTGGTCCGCCAGCGCCGCAACGCCAACGCGGCGGCCGCCCAGCTCCGCCGCCGGGCCGCGTCCGACTTCCTCCCAGGCGCGGACCCCGCCCCGGGCATGGCGTTCGGCGCGACGGCGTGACCGCGCCGGATCCCGGGCCCGGGAAGACCGCGCCCGACAAGAGCCTCGTCCGGGGGTACCGGCGCCTGCTGCTCGCCTACCCCCGCGACTTCCGCCGCCAGCACGGCGAGGAGCTGCTCGACACCCTCCTGGAGGCAGCCCCCGCCGGTCGCCGCCGGCCCACGGGCCGCGAGACGGCGAACCTGCTCCGGCACGGCCTGCGCCGGCACCTGGGCCGCCCGCGCAGCCCCCGCATCGTGCTCGTCGCGGTGCTGTTCTCGCTGGTCACCGGGGCCCTCGGCGGGGTCTGCGGGGTCTGGGCCAGCTGGTCGGCGGCCCGCGACCTGCCCGGCCCCGCCGCGACGGCCGCGATCGCGGCGGCGGTGATGCCCGGCCAGACCCCCTTGCACCAGTCGCGGAACGAGGAGCTGTTCTTCTACGACGACCCGACCGACGCGTCGACCATCCTGTACGGGGCCGACGACTACTCGCCCGGCCGGCTCCACTTCCTCTACGCCGCCACCCCCGAATCCGGGAACCGGGCCGGGTTCGCGCGCATCGCCGGGGAGCGGCTGCGCGCGTCCGGCTGGCGGGTGACCGGTGTCCGGCACGACGACTGGGGCGTGGTCGTGTGGGCGGAGAAGGACGGCCTGCTCGCCAACGTGTCCGACACCACCAACGGCTGCGGCTGCGTCGACCTGACGATCATGCGCGACACCCGGTGGTGGATGTGGCCGGCGGGGGTCGCGGGCGGACTGGCCGGCGCGTTGGCCGGCTGGCTGCTGCTCGGCTGGCTGAGCCGGCGGATCCACGGCCGCCCGCTGCGCCAGGTGGCGGTCAACCTGTGCGGCCTGGTCTTCGGGTTCGCCATCCTGCCCGCGCTGATGCTGTGCGGCCTGGCCGTGGTGACGGCGGCGGTCCGCTCCGGCCCGGGGCAGCCGGAGCCGCCGTGGCTGGGGCTGGTCTACCTCGGCCGGTTCCCGGCGATCGTCGCGGCCGGGGCCCTGCTGTGCGCGGTCGCCCTGGCCGCCCTCCCGCACCGCCGGGTCACCGACCGCGCCACCTCCCACCCGGGCAACGCCACCTGACCGGCACCCGGGCACCTCGTACCCGGAAAAAGGGGTTGGCCCCCGCTCAGGCGCGCCGGTAGCGCAGCAGGACCGTGTCGCCGTCGAAGGTCCGGGTGTCGACCAGCGCCAGGCGGAGCCGGTCCTGCGGCTCCGGGAACAGCTTCTTGCCGCCGCCGAGGACGACGGGCTGCACGACCACCTGGTACTCGTCGATGAGCCCTTCCCGGGTGAGCGCCGAGGCGAGCTGTGACCCGCCGGTGAGCAGCAGGTCCTTGCCCGGCTCGGCCTTCAGCGCCGCGACCTCGGTCGCCAGGTCCCCGGACAGGACCGTGGTGTTCCAGTCGGCCTTGTCCAGGGTGCGGGAGAAGACGAACTTGGGCGTGCGCCGCCAGACCGGGGCGAACGCCAGGTCGTGCGGGTGGTCGGAGATCGACTCGGCGTTCGGCCAGTAGTGGGACATCATGTCCCAGACGAGCCGGCCGTAGAGGAACGCGTCGGCCCGGGCGGTGAGCTCCTGGGAGTAGGCGGACAGCTCCGGCCCCATCACCGGCCAGTCGAACACGCCGTCGGGGGCCTCGATGTGGCCGTCGAGCGACGAGTGGACCAGGTAGACGAGCTTGCGCATGACGTGCTCCTTCGACAGACGGTTTCCGCGTAGGTCGAACCCGCCCGGCCTGGATCGACAAACCCCGAGGAACAATTTTTCCGGTACCGGGGTTCCGCGCACCTGGACCCGCAGCTCAGAGGGCCGTGTTTGACTCAGGGTATGCGTACGAACGTGGCGCGTGACGGTGCCGGGCTGGTCCTCGGGGTGCTCCTGGCGGGCACGGTCCTGACGGCGGCCGGCTGCACCGACGAGGAGCGCAAGCCCGCCGACCCGGCCCCGAACACGGCCCAGCCGTCCGGCTCGTGGACCGTCGTGCGGTGGCTGAAGAGCCGGTCGGACACGGAGGCCGGGCACGGCGAGGCCCTCGAGCGCCGCCTGACCCTGACGCCGTCGTGCGGCGCCGGCCGGTGCGACATCGCGGTCAAACCCGACGGGGCCAACGGCACCTACCTCCCCGAGGGGTACGCGTCGCCGGACCCGCCCAAGGCCGGCGCGCCGTACACGCTGAGCTGGAAGGACGGCGGCTACGAACACGTCGACCCGGCGTCGCTCGTGTCCTGCACGGCGGTCGGCGGCACGGTCGTCCCCGACGGGTACGAGGTCACGTCCACCACCACGCTCACGTTCACGCCGCCGAAGGACGGGAAGCCGGCGGCGCTGCGGGGCACGTACAAGGACCGGGCCAAGGGGGTCGGGCCGGGGATCGCGGCGAAGTGCACGGACTTCGACTCCGAGTGGGAGGTGGCCGGCGCGCCGACCCGGGCCGCGCTGGACGAGGCCGTGGACCTGGCGGGCAAGTACGTGGTGACCGAGGTGGTGCAGGCCGTCGAACCGCCGGGGGCCCGCCCGCCCGGGTACTCCGGGAACCTGTTCGACCCCGCCGTCGTCGCGAAGGCCGCCCCGGGCTGGACCGTGACCGGCACCGGGCCGCCGGCCACGCTGACCGCCGGGGCCGGCGGGTGGGGCGGGGAGACGTCCACGCCGATGGCCTGCAACCTCGGCGCGGGCGACATCGCGGGCGGGTTCACCCGGGTGGAGACGTGGTCGCGGCTGCGGCCGGTGGTGTCCACGGCGCAGGGCGCGCCGGTCCTGACCGGGCGGTGGTCGCTGCGGTTCGTTCCGACCCCGGCGGGCGCGGCGGCAGGGTGTGCCGCGTCGTCGAACACGGGGTATGTGCTGTTCGTGCCGGCGGGGGCGGTCTGACCGGACCGGACGGCGGTGTGTCCCACCGCACTCCACCGGGCCGCCCCGGGAGCCATAGGATCGGGCGATGACGACTCCGAATGTCCTGTTCGTCCTGGCCGACGACATGGGCTGGGCCGATCTGGGCAGCTACGGCTCGCCCGACCTGCGCACCCCGCACCTGGACCGGCTGGCGGCGGAGGGGGTGCGCTTCACCGACGGGTACGCGACCGCGCCGTGGTGTTCGCAGACCCGGATCGGGCTGTACACGGGGCGGTACCCGGCGCGGATCGCCGGTGGCCTGCCGGAGCCGATCGACAAGCCGAACCCCGTCGACGGGCTGCCCCCGGAGCACCCGACCCTGGCGTCCCTGCTGGCCGGCGCCGGGTACCGCACGGCGCTGTTCGGCAAGTGGCACTGCGGCTACCTGCCGTGGTTCAGCCCGACCCGCTCGGGCTGGCAGGAGTTCTTCGGCAACCTCGCGGGCGGGATGGACTACTACTCGCACCTCAACTACCACGGCGAGCACGACCTGTACGAGGGCGAGACCCCGGTGTCCGACCACGGCTACTACACGGACTCGGTCACCGACCGGACGTGTGAATTCCTGGGCCGCGCGCACGACCGGCCGTGGCTGCTCAACCTGAACTTCACCACCCCGCACTGGCCGTGGGAGGCCCCGGGCGACCGGGCCAAGAGCGAGCGGTTGACGGCGCGGCTGCGGGCCGGCGGCACCCGGGTGTTCCAGGACCGCGCCGAGGGCTCCCGCGCGGTGTACGCCGCGATGGTCGAGCACCTCGACACGTCGATGGGCCGGGTACTCGACGCGCTGCGCGCCACCGGTCAGGACCGCGACACCCTCGTGGTGTTCGCCAGCGACAACGGCGGGGACTTCTTCTCGGACCAGGGCGGGCTCGACGGGATGAAGGGCCGGCTGAGCGAGGGCGGCATCCGGGTGCCGACGATCGCCTGGTGGCCGGGCCGGATCGCGCCCCGGGTCGAGGCCACGCCCGTGGTGACGCACGACTTCACGGCCACCGTCCTGGCGCTGACCGGCGTCGCCCCGACCCTGCCGCTGGACGGGGCCGACCTGTCCGGCCTGCTGCTGGACGGCACGCCGCTCGCCGAACGGGACCTGTTCTGGCGGATCCGGGACTCCGCCGCCCTGCGCCGGGGCCGGTGGAAGTGGCTGCGGACGGCCGACGGCGAGGCGCTCTACGACGTGGTGGCCGACCGGGGCGAGACCACGGACCGGAGTGCGCGGGAGCCGGCGCTCGCGGCCGACCTGCGCGGCAGCTGGGAGCGGACGGACGGCACCCTGGTACCGCTCAGCAGCTGACCGGGGCGCCGGCGCGGACCAGGTTCTCCTGTACCCGTCCGAGCAGGTGTTTCAGGGTTTCCTTCTCCTCGTCGGTGAGCCCCTCCAACGCCAGGCGGTCGGCCTCGGTGATCGCCGCCTGCACGACGTCGCGGAGCGCCTCCCCGGCGTCGGTGGTGGCCACGACCACGGCCCGGCGGTCGTCGGCGGCCGGGGCGCGCCGGACGAGGCCGGCGCGTTCGAGCCGTTGCAGCGACTTGGTGACCGTGGACGGGTCGAGCGCGCACGCCTCCGCGAGGTCGGACTGCCGCAGGTCGCCGTGCTCCCACAGGACCTGGAGGAGCTGCTCCTGGCCGGGGTGCACGCCCGCGTCGCAGAGCAGCATCCCGACGAGCTGGGCGGCGGACCGGGCGGCGGGCCGCAACAGGCAGGTGATCGGCGTCACGTCCACCCTCCTTGTGATCGTTGGCTAGCCAAGCATATCTTATTGCTGAAGCAACTATTGGCTAGCCAAGTATGAGGAGACGTCATGTCCCGCGTGTTCGAGTCCGTCAAGATCGGCTCCGTGGAACTCCCGAACCGCCTGGTCATGGCCCCGATGACCCGGTCCCGCGCCGACGAGGGCGGCGTGCCCACGGCACTCACCGCGCAGTACTACGCGCAGCGCGCCTCCGCCGGCCTGATCATCACCGAGGGCACCCAGCCCAGCGCCGTCAGCCAGGGCTACGTCGCCACCCCCGGGCTGCACTCCGCCGAGCAGGTCGCCGGCTGGAAGCTCGTCACCGACGCCGTGCACGCCGAGGGCGGCCGGATCTTCGCCCAGATCATGCACGCCGGCCGGATCGGGCACCCCGACCTGACCGGGCGCAGCCCGCAGGCGCCGTCCGTCGTCCCGGCCCAGGGCACGACGTACACCCCCGAGGGCCCCAAGGACCACGGCACGCCCGAGGAGCTGACCGCCGACGGGATCCGCGAGACCGTCGCCGATTTCGTCACCGCCGCGCGCAACGCGATCGAGGCCGGCTTCGACGGGGTCGAACTGCACGGCGCCAACGGGTACCTGATCCAGCAGTTCCTCTCCGACAACGCCAACCGGCGCACCGACTCCTACGGCGGCTCCGTCGAGGGCCGGATCCGGTTCGCCGTCGAGGTGGCCACCGCCGTGGCCGGGGAGATCGGCGCGGCGCGCACCGGGCTGCGGCTGTCCCCCGGCGGCACCTACAACGACGTCGCCGAGTCCGACCCGGCCGCGCTGTACCTGGCCCTGGTCCGCGCGCTGGAGCCCCTCGGCCTGGCGTACCTGCACCTGAGCGCCACGGAGACCGACCCGGCCCTGGTGGACGACCTCCGGCGCGCCTGGTCCGGCCCGCTCCTGGTCAACACGTACGCCACCGGGCCGCTCGCGGACCTCGGGGCGGCGGAGGCGTGGCTGGAGCGCGGCGCCGACGCGGTGGTCTACGGCCGGGCGTTCCTCGCGAACCCGGACCTGGTGCACCGCCTGCGGACCGGCGCGGAGCTCACCGCCCCCGACGACGCGACGTTCTACGGCGGCACGCACGTGGGCTACACGGACTATCCCGTAGCCGCCTGAACTCCGCCCGCGCCGGCCGCCAGCGCCCCCGGGTTCGGGGGCTGGCGGCCTTCGGCGTGCGCTCCGGGACAACTGCCCCACCCACCCCACCTGGGCCGACACTCCCCCGCCCTCGGGCCGGGCGCTGGACGTACCCCCCGATGGTGCTCCGCGCTGGAGACCGGTGGACAGTTCCGGCTATTGTGCGTCGAGTCGTTCGCGGGGTGACGTGATCGGGAGAGGTGGGGACATGCGCCGACGGGCGGGCAGGATGTGGCCGGGGGTCGTGGTGCTCGGCGCGGTGTTCCTGGCGGCAGACCCGGCGGCGGCGGCCGACGAGATCCAGACCACCGTCAACCCGGCGGCGGTCACGCTGCGGGTCGGCGGGTCCCCGGTCACCGTGGGGATCACGCTCACCAACGCCAGCGCCGTGCCGGGCAACGCCGGCTTCACGGTCACGATGCCCGCCGAGCTGGTGGCGCAGGGCGTGCAGTTCAATGGCGCCACCCCCACCTGCCAGACCGCGCCGACGACGGTCACCTGCCCGTCGGTGCCGGTGCCGGCGGCGGCCAACGCGGCGGTCACCGTGTCGCTCGCCCCGCCGGCGCAGTCCGCGCTGACCGCCGGGCAGAGCGTCGCCGGCACCGCCACGGTGTCCGGGGCGTTCACGACCACGGCCGCCGGGGCGATCGCCGCCACGTTCACCGCCACCCTGACCGGCCCTGTGCCCACCGGGGTGCCGTCGATCACGGGCCGGGTGCTCGACGCCGAGGCCAAGCCGGTCGCCGGCGCGGTCGTCACGATCACCGACCCGACCGGCAAGTCCCGGGGCGTGACCTCCGGGGAGACCGGCGCGTTCACCTACACGGCGGCGACCCCGGCCGACCAGTTCGCGCCCGGGGTGCTGACGCTGGTCGCGACGAAGTCCGGCTACACCCCCACGACGGTCACCCGGACCGGCACGGTGGGCATCCCCCTCACCGACGTGGACGTCCCGGTGACGGCGGAGGCCGCGAAGAACGGCGCGGTGCAGCGGATGGAGGCCGCGACCGAGCCCGAGGACGGCATGAGCCCGATGACCACGTTCCTGCTGATCGTGGGCGTGCTGCTGCTCGTGGGCGGCGGGGCGGCGGCCTTCTTCCTGCTCCGCCGGGACCGCGACACCGACGAGGGCCCGGCCCGACCCACACCCCGGGTGTACCGGAGCGGGACCGAGCCGGTGCCGACGTCCGGTCCCCCGGCGCCGGCCGAGGACCACACGGCGACCCAGCTGCTCCAGGCCGTCCGGCCGCCGCAGCAGCCGGCGGGCCAGCCCCGGCAGCCGGCCGCCCGGGACCGGCCCGGCCGCGAGCCGAAGCCGTGGGACTGGCTCGACGACTAGGGCGCCCCTTCGGGACACGCGCAGGTGTGGCCGTCCACCATGGGCGGCCACACCTGCGTTGCCACCTGCTACGAGGCGTAGACGCCGAGCTCCCAGAACGAGAAGCAGTACCGGGTGGCCCGCTTGACGCCGTAGAACCGCACCCAGCGCGTGGTGACCGGCTCGAACCGCGCGGTCTCGATGCCGCCGCGTCCGGCGGTGGTCGACCAGACCGTCCGCCAGGTCTGGCTGGCCTCACTCCACTGCTCGAGGCGGTACTCGGACGCGTACGCGGGCTCCCAGTCGATGGTCACCCGGCCGACGGTCTGCTCGGAGCCGAGATCGACGTACCACCACTGCCCGTCGTTCCAGGAACTGGACCACCGGGTGCCCCGGTTGCCGTCGACGGCCTGCCCTGGCGAGAAGTTCACGAACGGGTTCCACTCCACCGAACTGGCCGTGGCGGGCTTCCCGGCGGCGAGGTTCGTGCCGAGGCCGTGCGCGGCGGTGGCCGCCCAGGTCCTCAGGTACGACTCCGCGCCCCTGGCCATGTCGTCGATGACGGCCTGCCCGCCGACCATCCGGACGTCCTCGATCCAGTCCGGGATCAGGCCGTAGTGCGCGGCACCGTCGACGTTGACGTCCCAGACCCGGTCGCCGGTCCTCAGCCGGTCCATCGTCGTGGCGCCGTCGAAGCTGCGGTACGGGTAAACCACCGGGTTGGGCGCGCCGGTGCGCGGACCGGGCCAGCCGCCGACACCGTTCATGTCGGAGCCGAAGCCGTAGCCGACGTTGTACCGGTCGCGCAGGGCCTTGTTGCGCCGCCACTCGGCGACGAAGCTCTCCGAGGCGTTGTCGTAGCCGGTGATGAAGCCGCCCAGCTTGTACACCCGCTCGGACCAGCCCGTGTCCATCCAGCTGTGCGTGGACAGCACGCCGGGGTACTTCTCCGCCTCGAGGATGTCCAGGGTGCGCGCGGCGGCCTTGACGCTCATGTGGTCGATCTCGACCATCATGTGCCGCTCCATCATGCGGCGCAGCGCGTGCTCGCCGAGCCGGGTGAGCCCCCGGGTGTTGCAGCGCTTGGCCGGGTCCTGGGGAATGATCGGGTTGTCCATCTGCGGACCCGGGCACACCTCGGTGTTCCACGTGGTGGCGCAGCAGGAGAACTGCCCGGCCTGCAGGACCTGGCCGATGGTGCCCGAGTCGAAGCGCACGCCACACAGGCCGTTGTCGAACTTGTGGCACAGGAACATGCTGCGCACGCCGAGCGAGTACAGCTCGTTGATCCCGGCGTCGATCTGCCCTTCGGTGCACTGCGCGACGTCCATGATCATCTTGCAGCCGAAGGGTTCCGAGGTCTCCACCCCGAGGATGATCGCCAGCTTGCCGTCCTTCACCACCTGTCGGGCCTGCTCCGGGCTGGTGACGATCCGGAAGAAGCCCTTGCCCGGGCCGCCGTAGACGCCGTCGATGTAGGCCTGCATCTCCCAGGACTTGGCCGCTTCGAGCCGGATCGCGTCCATCTCGTCGCAGCCGCGGTCCTTCGGCATGATCGGCAGGGCACACAGGACGCCGTTGGTCACCAGGTCGTTGACCATGACGCGCAGCCCGCCGCGCCACGCCCGCTCGATCCAGGCGTAGTAGTTCTGCTGGTGGGTCAGCGACTGGTGGGTCGGCCACTCCTTGAAGGTCGGCCAGCCGACCGGGTCGTGGTGCCCGTCCGGGTCGGCGGTGAGGTTCTCGAAGGTGGCGCCGGCGCCGTCGGGGTAGTGCTCGGGGCAGTCCTTCAGCGCGTCGGCGACACCCGCGGGCGAGAACGCCTTGCCGCAGATCAGCCTGCCGCCGAAGCCCTCGTTGGCGAGAATGTGGTTGTGGCCGTCGACGAAGCCGCGGACCTCCCCGTTCACGGTGCCGGTGAACGGGGCGCCGGTCGCACCGATCCCACTGTCCGGACTCGGCCGGTTAGACGGCTCCCACCAGTTCGACGCGGCCGACGACGCCGGCGTGACGCCGACGGTGAGCGCGATCGTGACCAGCGCCGCCACCGCGAGTGACAGGACCCTGCGATGCCGTCTCATGTGAACCTCCTGTGCCGCGCCCCGAGATAGACGTCCATCTGGGTGATGGTGACGGCTGACACATACATGAGTCAAGCTCACGTTATTCACACCGCCTCCACGCCGCCGAACGCCTGCTTACTGAACGCCCGTCCCATGTGTCCACGCGACCGCATCGACCACCGGGCGAGGCGCACCCCACCGACCACCACGACGCGGGGCCCGGACCGAGGACAACGGCTCGATCCGGGCCCACTGAGGATCCGGTGACGGCACACGCGCACCGACGAATGCCCGACCCAGGAGAATCAGACCTCCGAGGTGTACGTGGAGAACAGCAGGTTGTCCGTCGGCACCCCGCCGTTGTTGTAGCAGATGACTGGCGCGGAGATCGTCGAGCCGATGTTCGCCCAGACCTTCTCCAGCTGGCAGTAGAACCCGGGCGGGCCGCCCAGGGCCGTGACCTGCAGGTGGGTCCGGCTGACGCCGACGGCGTTGAACTTCATCGTGTACCGGCCGGGAGGCGCCGCCACGAACGAGTTCGGCGCGCCGACGGAGTTGTAGCTGCTCCCGGGGGGCGCGGCCACCAGGTTCGACTGGTACGCGAGCCGGGTCGGCGGGCTCACGGCCCCGAACACCGACCGCTTGTAGTGGTACGACAGCGTCCACCACGTGTCGACGAGCGTGCCGTTGGGATCGGTGCACGACACGGGTACCCGGTAGTCCGGCCCCGAGTAGAACCAGTTGTCTATCTTGCACCGCCGGGGCAGATCGTTCGGGTGCACGGCGGTGGCCTGCAGGTCCCCGTCGTACGCGCCGGTGCTCAGCGCGGAGAACTTGACCTCCCACTTGCCAGTGCCGGTGTGCGTGATCGTGTTGGCCGCGCCGGCCGAGTTGTAGCTGGCCAGCAGGCCACCGGCCGGGTTGGAGTACACGTAGGCGTGCGCCCCGACGCCGCCCGGCGCGCCCGAGCTGCGGGTGTAGGTCACGGTGAACGCGGACGGGTCCGGGCTGGGACCCTTGAAGCACAGCACGGTGACGAGCTTGGTGGTACCGCTGTCGTACCAGTTCTCGACCTCGCAATAGCGCGCGTTGTCGTTGACGGCGGTCACGTGCACGATGCCGTTGGTCGAGGCGCTGCACGGCAGCTTGACCTGGTACTTGCCGGTGGTGACCTGGGTGACCGTGGCCCAGGAGCCCGGGCAGGACGTGCGGAACGTACCCCACTGGTAGTTGGTGTTGAGGACGGTGCCTGGGGCCGGCGCCGGATTGTCCGAGTAGGCGAAGGCCCACACGTCCGGGACCGCGGCCTGGGCCGGGGCGGCGGACAGCGGGACGGTGGCGGCGAGGACGAGGCAGCCGGCGAGGGCCAGCAGTCTGCGACGGAGAGCGAACATGGCTGCTCCACGGTGGAGGGGGTCGCGACCCGGGGAGGGGTCGCCCCGTGGGTGCACGGGGTCGGCCCACCCTAGGGCAGAGATCGACGCCCGTCAGTCAATATGAGGACTCCTCGGCTATCTGGTATCCCCTGCCCTCTCCCAGTCGTGCGGCTCTCCCGTGAGGTCCCGCATGGCGGACCAGGTCTGGCCGTGCAGCGAGATCTCGACCCTGAGGCTTCGCCTCCCGAGAAAATGTTGGCTCGCGACCGCGAGGGGGCCGCTGTACAGGCGTGCCAGGAACTCGCCGAGTACGGCCTCCGGGACATGATCGAAAACGTACTCGTCTGCCATGACGCGAACAGGACCCTGGACTCCGGAGAACGAGACACACACGTCAGGCCCGAAGTCGGCCCACATCCACAGGTCCGTCAGCGTCGGGTCGAACGACACCGGTCGGACCTCGGACTCCAGACCTGGCACCGAGGCACGTAACTGTTCGACAATCGACGCCGCGTAGATGCCCACCGCTACCTCCGCAGTCCGTAGCGAGGATCCGCCTGGGTGTCCGGGCCATCCGGACGTGTCAAACACGTGACTGCCCGCCACCTCACGCCCCCGCGTTCATCAAAGCAGGGATGTCCGGGCCGTTCGGTCGAATTCGGCAGACAGTCGTCAGCCACACCACGTCGAGGCGTCCGTCCTGGACCCCGAAGTGCCACCCGCGCGGTCACAACCGAATCACAACCGGGCGGTCGTAGCCTGGCGGTGGCCGTCGACCCTCGTCCCGCTGTCGGACAGGCCCCGGCGGGAAGTGGCGGCCAGGGAAGGCGTCCCGTGAACAGAGTGCTCCGCGTGCCGATCCTGACCGTTGCGATAGTGGCCCTCTTCGCCCTGGCCCTGACGCCCGGCGGTCCGTCGCCCTCGCCCACCCGCGCGGTGGCCGCGCATCAGCCCCTCGGCGGGCAGCAGATCTACGGGGGCTGCCCGGGCTGCGTCACCACCTTGGACGTGATCTGCTGGGAGGGACCGCCGAAGTGCGTCGTCCCGGTCGTGCGGACCTTGCCGCTGACCCAGACCGTCACGGCGCACTACCGCACCGTGGCGATGACGGCCCGGCCGCAGGTCGACTACGTGGACGTGCGCTCCGGGACGGTGGTGATCCCGGCGGGGCGCTCCTCCGCCGAGATCGCGATCCAACTGCTGCACCCCGGATTCACCCACGACCGGAAGTTCGGGGTGGAACTGTTCGCCGTGTCGGGTGCCGGGGTGGAGAAGCCGATGGGGATCGTCACCCTCCGCCCCGCGCAACGCTAGCCGGCGTCGGAGGGCGCCGACGCGTCGGCCAGCGCCCCGGCCTGGCGGAACAGGTCGACGGACAGTTCGTGGTGGCGCCGGGCCTGCGGGGAGCGCCCGGCGCGCGCCGCGAGCCGGCCCAGGTCGCGGTGGATCGCGGCGGCCTCGTACGGGACGGGTGCCAGGTCGCGGGCCGCCAGGGCGCGGGCGAGGTGCTCGGAGGCCTCCGTCAGGTTGTCGGCGGCGAGTGCGATGCGGCCGAGGTGGGCCAGCGCGATCGCCTCCTGGTGGGGGTCGGCCAACTGGCGGCTCAGGGTCAGGGCGTGGCGGAAGTGGTCGGCGGCCGTGTCGAACCGGCGCTGGGCGGACTCGGTCAGCCCCAGATTGTTCAACGTGTCGGCCTCGTTGCGGCGGTCGCCGGCCCGCCGGCGCAGCTCCAGCGCGTCCTGGAACCGGGACGTGGCCAGGCCCCACTCCTCCCGGTCGCGGTGCGCCTGGCCCAGGCCGCTGAGCGCCGCCGCCTCCAGCCGCTGGCTGCCGATCTCGCGGCTGGCGGTCAGCGCCCGGCGCAGATGGTCGATGCCCAGGTCCGCGCGGCCCATCCGGACGTAGGCGTCGCCCAGGTTGTTCAGGGTCAGGGCGACGCCCAGCGCGTTGCCCTCGGCCACATGCAGGTCGAGTGCCTGGCCGTAGACGTCGACGGCCTCGGTGAAGCGCCGGGCGCCCGCGTAGGCGGCCGCGATGTTGTTGCGCACGTGGGCTTCGCCCCGCTTGTCGCCCTGGTCGCGCAGGACCACGAGGGCCTCGTCGAGGGTGGTCAGCGCCTCGTCGAAACGGCGGGTCGTCAGGTACGCCACGCCCAGGCCGCTGCCCATCAGCCCCTCGGCGACGGGGTCACCGGCGGCGCGGGCGGCGGCCAGCCCGCACTGGCAGAGCTGGATCCGCCGGGTCCAGTGGCCCCGGGAGTCGAAGAAGCCGGTGACGAGGTACGTCACCTGCCACGCCAGGTCGGGGCGGCCGGAGGCCACGGCGAACGTCAAGACCGGCAGCAGGTTGTCGCGTTCACCATCCAGGAAGGACAGCGCCTGGCCGGCCTCCTCCCCGAACGGCAACGTCGCCGGCCGATGGCGGACCACGACGCGCACCCGGTCCCGGCCGCGGTCCACGATCGTGTTGGCCGCGTCGGTCACCGCCAGGTACCAGTCGAGGATCCTGGCCACGATCTCCGCCCGCGCCCGCCCGGAGTCTCCCCGGTGCGCGCACTCCCGGGCGTACAACCGGATGAGGTCGTGGAACCGGTAGCGCCCGTGGGCGACCTCGGTGACCAGGTGCACCGCCGCCAACTCCTCCAACGCGCGGCGGGCCGCGCCGACCGGGACGCCGGACGCCGCCGCTGCCAGGTGCGGCCCGAACGTGGGGCCCGGGTGCAGGCCCATGGCGCGGAAGACGGCGGCCGTGACGGGCGCCAGCACCTGGTACGTGGACGCGAAGACCGTCCGCAGGTTGCGGGAGTCGCCCTCGACCGACAGCTCGTCGAGCCGCTCGTCGGTCGCCAGCTCGTCGGTCAGGTCGGCGATGCCCTTCAGCGGCCGGGAGGTCAGCTTGGCCGCCGCGATCTGGAGGGCCAGCGGCATGCGGTCGCACAGGTCCACCAGCCGCACGGCACTCGCGCGCTCCCGTTCCAGCCGTTGCGAGCCGAGTACCGCGTCCAGGAGCTCCAGCGCCTCGCCCGGGTGCAGCGCGTCGAGGTGGACCGCGTGCACCGCGTGGTGGGTGTCCAGCGCGGACAGGCGGTGGCGGGAGGTCACCACCAGCAGCGTGGCCGGGTTCGCCGGTACCAGGGGAAGGATCTGCGCGATGTCCCCGGCGTTGTCGGCGACGACCAGCAGCCGTCGGTCCCGGGTCAGGGTGCGGTACAGCCCGACCCTGTCACGCTGGTCGGCCCCGCCCCGGTCCGGCTGGTCGAGGCTGGCCAGGACGTGCGCCAGCACCTCGGCGGCCGGCACCGCCGCCGTCGGATCGTGGCCGCGCAGGTCGAGGAACACCTGCCCGTCGGGATAGCCGCCCGCGGCCCGGTGGGCCCACTGGACGGCCAGCGCCGTCTTGCCCATGCCCGCGGCCCCGGAGATCACCACCACCCGGGCGCGCGGGTCGCCGGCCATCGTGTCCAGGCGTCGCAGCTCGGCGCGGCGCCCGGTGAAGTGGCCGACCCGTCCGGGCAGCTCGGCCGGCTTCGGGCGCGGGGGCGGGGCCGGCTCGTCGGGTGCCGGGACGGGCACGTGCAGGTCGAGGGCCGGGTCCCGGCGGAGGATCTGGACGTGCAGCAGGGCCAGGTCGGGGCCCGGCTCGGCGCCCAGTTCGTCGGCGAGGTGCACCCGGAGCTGGTGGAAGAGGGTGAGCGCGTCGGTGGTCCGGCCGCACCGGTACAGGGCGAGCAGGGCCAGTCCGACGAGCCGCTCGTGGAACGGGTACCGGATCAGGAGCCGCTGTAGTTCGCCGACGGCGGTGCGGTGCCGGCCGAGGCGCAGTTCGCCCTCCCACAGGTCGCCGAGCGCGGCGAGCCGCACCTCCCCCAGCCGGACCAGCTCCCCCGCGGCCCACCCGAAGGGCTCGGCATCGGCGAACGCGTCCCCGCGCCACAGCTCCAGTGCCCGGTGCAGCCGGGCCACCGCCGCCGCGTCGGCGCCCGCCTCCAGTTCCCCCCGGGCCCGGTGGACCTCGCGCTGGAAGCGGTGCACGTCGACCTCGGCCGGGTCGACACGCAGCTGGTAGCCGGGGTCGCTGGTGTGCAGCACGTCCACGAGTCCGCATTCGTCGAGGGCCTGGCGGATGCGGGCGATGTGGCTGTGCAGGGTCTTCACCGCGGTCCGGGGCGGATTCTCACCCCACAGGCCGTCGACGAGCCACGTCCGGGACACCGCGTCGGGTATGCCGAGCGCCAGCAGTCCCAGCAGCGCCGGTTGGCGGTTGCCCGCGAACACGGCGTGCCCGGCCGGCCCGGTCACCTCGATCGGGCCGAGCAGCCGGATCCTGACGGGCGGGTCCGGCGGGGCGGGGGTGGTCGATGCCACCTGGGCCTCCTTCGGATCCGGTCACCGGTCGACGTAGTGCAGTTATGGCTATCTATCGATGCAAACCGAGCATAGGGCGTTGGGCCGGTAAACACGACAACCGTTTCACAGCCGTCCGACAGCCGGTCGTCGATAGACATCAGCATGCGATCGGCGGTCGTCGACGCACCACCACCGGCAGGGAGAACCCATGGGAACATCACGTCTGCGGCTGGCTCTCGGCGTAGCGCTGACCGCCGTACTGGCCGTCTCGCTCGGCGGCGCGGCGCTGGCCGACAACGGCGGTAGCCGCGCCGCCCTCAGCAACCGCACCGACGCCTACACCCGCGACCAGGTTGGCGACAACGGCACCGAGTCCAACCCGTCCACGGTGCCGGTCTGGGCCAGCCCCGACATCCGGGTCTGCCAGACGGCGTTGGGCTGCGCTGCCGACCAGCCCCTGATCGTCGGCAGCACCGCATACATCTTCGTCACGTTGAACAACGCCGGCCCCTACGGCAGCGGCCCGAGCAGCGGCACCCTGAACGTCTACTCCACGCTGCTGGGCGGCGCGGCCACCTGGTCGTCGCAGTTCACCCAGTTCGGCTCGGTGGCCGTCACGGCGTACCCGGGGGTCACCACGGTCACGGTCCCCTGGGTCAACGTCCCCGACGACGGTCCCCTGCCGGGCGCCCACTTCTGCCTGCTGACCCGGTGGGTGTCGCCGACCGACCCGATGACGTCGGAGGGCCCCAACGCCATCGCCAACACGATCGCCAACAACAACATCTCCTGGCACAACGTGGACCCGATCAACGTGAGCGTCGGCAACGTCGGCACGCAGTCGCCGTTCCACCTCGGCAATGTCACCGCCACCGCGACGCTCAACGACCTGGCCTTCGGTCAGCCCGGACGGCGCCTGGAGACCGTGGGCGGGACGATCATCGTCGACCTCGGCCCGGCGCTGTTCCAGCGGTGGCAGCAGAACGGCGCGAAGGGTACGGCGATCCGGGCGATCGGCGGAACCCGGATCCAGGTACTCGACCCGGGTAAGGCGAGGATCTCCGGCGTGACGGTCAATCCCGGCGAGCGGCCGCAGGTCGCGCTGACCTTCACCGCCACGCAGGCGGCCTCGGAGATCATCCCGATCACGGTGACCCAGTTCGGGCCGGGCAAGGCCGGTGCGGCGCCGACGGACATCGGCGGCGTCGAGTACCGGTTGACGGTCGGGCGGGGGTAGCGAGAGGTGCCGGGCCGTCCGGGGGGCGGTCCGGCACTGTCGCGTGTCCGATGGGGACCCCTGCCAGACCTGCGCGGGGGCGGCCGGTGGGTCGCCGCACGGCGTCCGCGCCGTGGCCGGCGGAGAGGAACGGACCAGCTAGGCGCTCCGGTGGTGCGCGGCGACCTGGACCAGGACGTCGAACACGTCCGCCGGGAGCGTGCGGTCCAGCCACTCGGTGACGATCGGCAGGGTGGTGGGATTGGGCAGGTCGGTGCAGTGCCGCCGGGAGTCGATGTGCTCGGCGAGGAGCCGCAACGCGTCGCGGACCAGATCCTGAACGCTCTCGCGGTCGGCCGGGCCGTTCGCCGTGACCAGGGCCGTGTAGAGGTCCTCGAACGCCACCCTGCCGGTGGCGCCGACGGTCGCGCTGGCGGCGGCCGACAGCAGGTCACCGGCGCGGACCGGGTTGGTGACCGTGATGGTGTCGAGGCTGAGCGGGGCGTAGCCGGGTGCGACGTACTCGGTGAAGTTGGTGATGTCACCACAGGTGCCGCCGTCCCAGCCCGCACCGCTGGGATCGACGCCCTCGATCCAGGTTTCGCCGTCCGGGCCTTCGATCAGCGCCCAGGCCGCGACCACCTCGGCGACCACGCCACCCTTGTTGTCGACGTCGGCGTACAGCGCTGTCCAGCCCGGGGCGGCCGGCACGAGGCCGATGATCTGGCGCCGACGGCGGTGCGGGTTGTCCATGCCACTCCGTTCCACGATGCGGATCCTCACACGGTAGCCGCGCTATCCCCATTCCCAGAACATGCCGTGCAGGCCGGGTGCCGCTCCCTGGACGGCCATGGTCGCGGTGCGCGTCGCGTCGATGGTGATCTCCCGCAGCACCTGGACCGGCGCGTCGGCCGACGGCTGGTAGTACTGGTGGCAACGTTCCGGGACGGCGTGCGGGTGAAATGTCACCTGGCCCACGTACAGGCCCGTGGTGGTGCCGAGGATGCGGGCGACGCGTTGTTCCGGGTTGCCCCCCGGCCCGAAGGTCAACTCGGTGTCGAAGAGGACGACCTCGCCCGGTCGCGCGACCCGGTCGAACAGAAGTTCGGCGATCCGGGTACCGGCCCCGCGGTCGGTGCGGATCCTGCCCAGCCGGCAGCCGGGTCCCGCGCGCAGTGTCGCGTCCGGGCGGGTGGGGTCATCGGCCTGGTGGGCCATGAGCCACCGGTCCGTCGGGGCCGCTGCCCGGGTGACGTGCCGCACGAGTAGTCGTGACTCGGCGCCGTTGGCGTTGAACTCGTAGGTGTCGCGGATGCGCAGCCGGACCATGTGGGGGTTAAGGTCGTCCGGACGGGCGTCGACGTCGAACTCGCCGAGCAGGTCGCGCGAGTCATGCAGGCGGCTGAAGCCCATGTCCGGTGGCTGGCCGATGAAGCGACCACGGTGCGGGGTCGTGCCCAGCAGTGCCGTCAGCGAGCCCGGGGGCAGCCCGAGGAGCCCGTCGAGCGTCGCCAGCGCCTGGAGGGAGCGGCGGCGTTCCGGACGTCGGGTACCGCGCCGCCACATGCTCAGGGTCGACACGCTGACCTCGACGCCGGCGGACGCCAGTTGGTCGCGCAACTGGTTCAGGCTGCATCCGCGCACCTCGATGGCGCGATCCAGGGTGCCCGCGAACAGCCCGGCACCGGTCGGCCTGTCCCGCTCCGGGCCGGCGACGTCGGTGTGTGGCGGCGGCTGTTCGTCGTCCGTGGTGCTCACGTCTTCAGTGTCGGTGATCCGGTGGTGGTCCGTGCGTCGATCGGCCGCCGGGTCGTGGGCGGCGGCGCGGCGCCGGACTCGTCCTGCGGTGTCATCCAGGCTCGGGCCACTGCCAGCGCAGGCCGCCGAGACCGCCACGGACGTCCTGCAGGGCCATGGTCGCGGTGTCGTGGTGGAGGCGGACCTCGTCGAGGATCAGTGGTTCGGAATCGATGGAATCCTGGGTGTAGGCGAAGACCTGTCGCGGCCGGCTGGCCGGGCTGAACCGGACCTGGCAGACGAACAGGCCGACCGGCTTGGGGAAGAACTTGGCCACGCGGTGATCGCGGTGCTCACCGGGCGCGAAGGACACCTCGTGGTGGAAGGAGATGTCCTCGCCGGCCCGCAGGACACGGTCGAACTCCAGCTCCGCGATCACCGATCCGAGTTCGGAGTACCGACGGACGCGCCCCAGCCGGCACCCCGGTCCCGTCCGGATCGCGGCGACGGGGCCGGAACCCTCGTCGATGTGGTTGATGAGGAAGTAGCGGTGCACATCGGTGATCGCGCGGGCGACGACCTCCTCGCGCAACCGGTGTCCCGCGCCGCGTTCGTCGAGTTCGTAGAGCAGATGGCGACTGAGGAACGCCAGGCTCGGATTGAGGTGGTGCGAGAGGGGCGGCAACTGCAGGTCCTCCAGCGCCTGACGCAACGACGCCGACCGTCGGTAGAGCTCGCCGAAGCCGCCGGACGGTGGCCGGTCCACGTAACGCCCACGGGGAAGGGCCGGCCCCAGCAGGGACGACAACGCCGCCGGGGGCAGGCCCAGCTCCTCTTCCAGGGCGGCGACAGCCCGCAGGGACAACACGCGTTCGGGCTGGCGTAGTCCCCTGCGCCACAGGCTCAGCGTGGCCACGCTCACGGCCAGTCCCCGCCTGGCGAGGCGGGCCTGGATGCGGTCCATGCCCAGACCACGGGCCTTCAGCGCCCGGTCCAGGGCCGAGGCGAAGGTCCGGGCGCCTCCCGGACCTCCGGGCGATTCCGGCGCGCTGTCCGGGGTGCCGCTCACGTGGTCGATTATGCGCGCCCGGTGGTCCACAGCCGTTCCCTTCCGCGCTGACCGGCGGCAGGAGCGGCGCCTCGTCAGGGGTGTCGGAAATCTACGGCTCCGCGCCCGCGTGCGGCAAGAACCGCCGCGCGGCCGACGATTGACAGTTTCTGCACTTGCCCGGAGTTCGCGGCGCGCGAGATATCGGGCGTTGGGAAAGTAGAGAAACTGTCAATCTGCCGGCGTCGATTTTAAGACCTTCTTGAGCCTCCTCCATGCGAGTCTTCGTGACGATGAGCCCCTCGCGGCAGCGAGGGTCCGGCGGCGCTCATCGTGCTCCGCCGGGCGAGAAGACCCAGGGCTCCACCCTCATCCTGACAACGTTGTCTTACTCCAGAAAGGGTCGTCAGATGTTCTCCAGACCCCGCACATCCCGTCGTACCGGTCCACGGCTGGTCGCGGCCGCCGTGGCGCTCGCCCTCGGCGCGACGATCCCCCTCGTACAGGCCGCGCCCGCCCAGGCGGTGGCCGATCCGGCGAGCTACGTCAACACCCTCATCGGCACCGACGGCGGCGAGACCCTCCCCGGCGCCGTCAGCCCGTTCGGCATGGTGCAGTTCAGCCCCGAGGAGACCGCCGGCAACCAGACCCGGCCGGTCCGCCCCGGCGGATACCACTACAGCGCCAACAAGATCCGCGGCTTCAGCATGACCCACATGTCCGGCACCGGATGCCACGGTGGATCCGGCGACATCCCGTTCATGCCGTACATCGGCAACGTCACGTCCTCCCCCACGGGCGACACCGCCGATTCCACGTACGCCAGCTCCTTCTCGCACTCCAACGAGACCGCGACCGCCGGCTACTACCGCGTCGGACTCGACAACGGGACCAACGTCGAGCTCACCGCCTCCGCCCGCACCGGGTCCGCACGGTTCACGTACCCCGCGAACGGCGCCGCCAGCCTCCTGGTGCGCACCTCCAACTCCGAGGTGGGCAGCACCGCCGCGACGACGAACATCAACGTCTCCGCGCAGACGATCTCCGGCTCCGTCACGAGCGGCAACTTCTGCGGCGGGTACGGCGCGGAGACCAACATCGCCCGGCGCAGCTACTACACGCTGTACTTCACGGCGTCGTTCGACCAGCCGTTCACCGCCCACGGGACCTGGACGGACAAGACCCTCAACCAGACGGGCACCTCCGCCAGCGGGGGCACCGGCTACGGCGAGGGCGGCTTTCCGGCGGGGAAGGGTTCCGGCGGGTACGTCACCTTCGCCTCGGGCAAGGTCGTCAACGCCCGGATCGGCGTCTCCTACGTCAGCCCGGCCAACGCGCAGGCCAACCTGCAGGCGGAGAACCCGGCCGACGCGGGCTTCGACACGATCAGACAACGGGCCCGCGACGCGTGGAACACCGAACTCGGCCGGATGGAGGTGACCGGGGGCACCAGCGGCCAGCTGTCGACGTTCTACACGGCCCTGTACCACTCGCTGCTGCACCCCAACGTGTTCAGCGACGTCAACGGCCAGTACATGGGCATGGACCAGCAGGTCAAGACCGTGGGCGGCGGGCAGAACGCGCAGTACGCCAACTTCTCCGGCTGGGACGTCTACCGTGGCCAGCTGCAGCTGGTGACCATGCTGCGACCCGACGTCGGCGGCGACATCGCCCAGTCCCTGTACAACCACGCCCAGTCCAACGGCGGGGTGTGGGACCGGTGGACCCACAACCAGGGCGGCACGCACGTCATGACCGGGGATCCGGCGCACGCGGCGCTACCGAGCATCTACGCCTTCGGGGGAAAGAACTTCGACACCTCCGGCGCCCTGTCCTCGATGGTGCGCGCCGCGACCACGGTCACCCCGGAGGACAAGAGCATGGAGGGGTGGAACATCTTCCGGACGGGCGAGCGGCCCTCGCTCGACAAGTGGATGTCGCTCCACTACATCCCGACCACGTTCAAGGGGGGTACGGCCTGGGGCGGAGCCGGCGAGACCCTGGAGGTCTCGATCGCGGACTTCGCGCTCTCCCCGCTCGCCGGCAGGCTGGGCCAGACGGAGACGCGTGACGCCTTCGCGGCGCGGGCGCAGTACTGGAAGAACATCTACAACCCCGGCAACGGGGGCTACATCCAGGACCGCGACGAGGACGGCACGTGGGACTCGTTCGACCCCGCCAGCGACAGCGGTTTCGCCGAGGGCAGCGCGGCCCAGTACACGTGGATGATCCCGCACAACGTCGGCGGTCTCATCGCCAAGATGGGCGGAAACGCCACCGCCAACAACCGGTTGGACGCCTACTTCCACAACTCCGACGGATCCTGGGCGCTGAAGGACGCCGGCGGCCTGAAGTCGGCGATGGACAACGAGCCGTCGATCTGGACGCCGTGGTTCTACAACCACTCCGGGCAGCCCTACAAGACCCAGCAGACCATCCGTCAGACGGTCAACACGCTGTGGGGCCCCAACCCCACGGGCATTCCCGGCCAGGACGACCTCGGCGCCATGTCGGCGTGGTACGTCTTCGCCGCGATCGGCATGCACCCCCTCACCCCCGGGCGCGCCGAGATGCTGCTGAGCAGCCCCCTGTTCCCCAAGGTGGTCATCCACCGTGGCAACGGGGTCGACCTCACCGTCAACGCCCCCGGCGCGTCGGCGGGCACGTTCTACATCCAGAGCCTCAAGGTCGACGGGGCGGCGTCGAACCGGGCCTGGCTGCCCGAGTCGTTCATCGCCTCCTCCGCGACCCTGGACTACACCCTCGGCACCTCGGCGAACACGTCCTGGGCCGCTGCGGCGGCCGACGCGCCGCCGTCGTTCGACGGGGCCCCGCAGGGTACGAACCCGACGGTCACGAATCCGGGCAACCAGAGCGGTACCACCGGGAGCCCCGCGAGTGTGCAGCTGACGGCGACGGGTGGCACCGCGCCGTACACGTGGTCGGCGACCGGCCTGCCCGCCGGTCTGTCCATCGCGGCCGGTACCGGTCTGGTGACCGGAACACCCACCACGGTGGGTAGCTCGTCGGTGACCGTGACGGCCAAGGACGCGGCCAACCGCACCGGCAGCACCACCTTCACCTGGACGGTGGCGGACGTCGGCGCGTCGACGAACCTCGCGCTGGGCAGGACCGCCACGGGTTCGGCGTCGTGCAACTCGGGTGAGGGGCCGGAGAAGGCCGTCAACGGCAGCACCACCGACAAGTGGTGCTCTTCGGCGGCCTCGAAGTGGTTGCAGGTCGACCTCGGCGCCAGCCGCACTCTCGGCAGCTTCAAGGTCAAGCACGCCGGCGCGGGCGGGGAGGCGACCTCGCTGAACACCAAGGCGTTCACCATCCAGGTCAGCGCCGACGGCATCACCTGGAACACCGTCACCACCGTCACCGCCAACACCAGCTCGGAGACGACCCACCCCGTCACCGCGACGACCGGCCGCTACATCCGGCTCACCGTGACCACCCCGACCCAGTCGGGCGACAGCGCCGCCCGCGTCTACGAACTGGAGGCCTACGCCCCCTGATCACCACGGCGGGCGGGCTCGCGCACGCGGGCCCGCCCGACCGTACTGCGGGCAACGGAGTCAGACGGTGCCAGGCGCGGCCTGCCGGCAGGTTCTCCCCGTCGACGCGGGCAGCCGATAGGGTGGCCCGATGACGTCGATCTTGCTGAGGAACGTGCGGCCGTGGGGCGGCGAACCGGTCGATCTCCCGATCGTCGACGGGACCATCGCCGAGCACCGCGCCGACCTGGACGAGTACGACGGCGGCGGCCAGATCGTCATCCCGGCGCTCGTGGACGCGCACGCGCACCTGGACAAGACCAGCTACGGCCGGCCGTACCGGCCACACACCGCCGGTGACTCGCTGGCCTCGTTGATCGACAACGAGCGCACCCATCGCGGCGGGCTGGGGTCCGTCGCCGACCGGGCCGGCGCGCTGCTCGACCGGTACATCCGCGGTGGTGTGCTCCATGTCCGCAGTCACGTCGACGTGGATCCGGTCATCGGCCTGGACTCCGTCCACGGGGTCAGGCAGGCCGCCGCCGCGCGGCCGGTGACCGTGCAGATCGTGGCGTTCCCGCAGAGCGGCCTGGTCACCCGCCCAGGGACAGCGGCGCTCATGGCCGAGGCCATCGACGCGGGAGCCGACCTGATCGGCGGCATCGATCCGGCCGGCTTCGACGGCGACCCGATCCGGCACCTCGACACCATCTTCGAACTCGCCGCCGGCAAGGGCGTCGGCCTCGACATCCACCTCCACGACCGGGGCAGCCTCGGTGCCTGGCAGATCGACCGCATCGTCGACCGGACCCTGGCCATGGACCTGCGCGGCCAGGTGACCATCGCGCACTGCTACGCGTTGTCCACCGTCGAGGCCGACCGGCAGACCGCCCTGATCGACCGGATCGCCAGCGCGGACATCGCGCTCACCACCACCGGCCCCGGCACCACCCCACAACTCCCGCTCAAGGCCCTCGCCTCGGCCGGCGTCCGGGTCGGGATCGGACACGACGGGGTGCGCGACCTGTGGAGCCCGTACGGCACCGGGGACCTCCTGGAGAAGGTCCTCTCGATCGCGGTGATGGCCGGCTACCGCCACGACGAAGACATCGCCTCGGTACTGCGCCTGGCCACCCACGGCGGCGCCGACATCCTCGGACTGCCCGGCTACGGACTCACACCGGGCAGCGCCGCCAACCTCGTCCTGCTCCCGGTGTCCCACCTCACCGAGGCCGTCACCGAGCGGCCCGACCGCACCGTCATCGCCGCCGGGGACATCCTGACCTGAGTCGGCCGGGTGACGCTCGGGCACCTGATTCCGTTGTGCGGGTGCTCACCCGGCGACGGTCACGTACCTGATTGTGCCCGCCATCGGGACCTGCGAGCTTGAGGACACCGCGCCGCTCGGCGGGGTACCCCTCAAGGGTCCCAACACCGAGGTCAGCGTCTCGCACCACCTGCTCGTCATGCAGTACGACGGCAACCTCGTCTGGACCGACAACCTCCACCACGCGCTGTGGGCCCCGGGCACGTGGGGGAACTCCGGCAAGGGCTACTCCGCGCTGGTGTCCTGACGGTCCGCGACAGCGCGGGAGCCGTCGTGTGGAGGAACGCGGCCGCCACCGGTGCCGGCCGGAAGCTCGCCCTGCAGGGCGATGGAAATCTGGTCATCTACGAGGCCGACGGCAGTCCCTGGTGGGCGATCCGCTGACCCGGACGCCCCGCTGTCCTCCGGGACGGCGGGGCGTTCGGGCCTTCCTGGGGCTGTGCGCGCCCCGTACCTAGGCGCCTGGCCGGAAGTCTTGTCCGTAACCTTCGGGTAGCCAGGGTGATGTCCAGGGTGCGGTCGCGGCGAGCATCTGGGCTGGTGTGTGGTTTCTGAAGTATCCTTCCACCGGAGAAGCCAAAGAACTGTTTGACATTTCGAGATCTCAAAGTACTCTTTGGCATATGCGGATCACTGACCCCAAGGCGATCAGGGCCCTGGCCCATCCGCTCCGGCTCAACCTGCTGGAGCTGCTGGCCGCAGTCGGCCCGGCGACCGCCGCCCACTGTGGACGGGTGCTCGACGTCTCCCAGGCGAGCTGCTCCTTCCACCTCCGCCAGCTCGCGAAGTACGGGTTCGTCGTCGACGCCGGCCCCGGCCATGACCGGCGCGAGCGGCAGTGGCAGGTGCCCGAGTCCCGGCCGATGCTCCGGATCGGAGCGGGCGGCGACGAGGTCGTCCGGCGCGAGCTCGCGCGGGTCGTGGTCCAGCAGGCCACCCAGGCGATCCTCGACGGGGTCGACACCGCGGAAGGCTCCGAGTGGCGCAGCATCATGAGCGCCATGGCCGTGCTGACCGCGGAGGAGGCCGCCGACGTCAAGGAGAAGTGGAAAACACTTCTCGAGCCCTACATAGCAAGGACCCACCAGCCCGGCCGCCGCCATGTCCGCTACTTCATGGCAGCCACCCCGCTCCCGGAGGACCCCCGATGATCGACTTTCTGACCGCCTCCGCCGCCGGGTCCCTAGACGTCCGCTGGATCCACGGCGCTGTTGACGAACCCGCGATCCAGGTGCACCACTACGACGAACACACCGTCATCCTGCGACAGAGCAAGGCGGTGCACTATGAGGCGCCGTTCCTGTTCCTGCTGTTCGGCAACGACAGGGCTCTGCTGCTCGACACCGGCGCGACCCCCGAGCCGGAGCTGTTCCCGCTCCGCGCCACGGTCGACGCCCTCATCGCGGACTGGCTCGAGGCCCACCCGCGCGACGGATACGAACTGGTCGTCGCGCACACCCACGGGCACGGTGACCACGTGGCCGCCGACGGCCAGTTCACCGACCGCCCGGCGACCACCGTGGTGTCCCGTGAGCTCGAGGCGGTGCAGGCCTTCTTCGGGTTCGACGACAGCTGGCCGGCGCGGACGGTCACCTTCGACCTGGGCGGCCGGGTGCTGGAGCTCCTGGGCTCGCCGGGCCACCACCGGGCGGCGATCACGATCTACGACCCGTGGACCGCGATCCTGTTCACCGGGGACACCGTCCTGCCGGGCCGGCTCTACATTTTCGACCACTCGGCCTACCTGGCCACGCTCGACCGCATGATCGACTTCGCGGGCACCCGGCCCGTGCGACACGTGCTCGGCTGCCACGTGGAGATGACGAGCCGACCGGGTCTCGACTATCCGCTCGGCACCACCTTCCAGCCCGACGAGCAGGTCCTGGAGCTGACGGCCGGCCACCTGGCGGAGATCCGGGACGCGACCTTGTCCGTCGCGGGCCAGCCGGGTGCGCACGCCTTCGACGACTTCGTCGTCTACAACGTCCCCGCCGACGCGTCGTGACCTATTGTCCGTAACTCGCCCGTGTTGAGCTGGGTGCGAACGTGAGGACCTCGCCGGGTTCTGCATCGGGGTTACCACACTCCACTGCAGACCCGAAGAGGCCACGATCAGTATGCGCCCGCCCCATGTCTACGCCAACATCTCCGAGGATCAGTACCACGACCTGGTGTCGGCGTTGCATCGTCAATGGCGGCCCGCGACCCGGGCGGTCATGATCGTGCTGTCCGCCGGCGGGATGTCGGCAGCCGACATCGGCGCGTTGCTGCACTATGACCCGGTCACCGTCCGGCGGTGGATCGCCCGCCACGATGGTGACGGCGTGGCCGGGCTCACCGACAGGCCCCGGTCAGGACGTCCCCGGCTCGGCTCACCACGCCGACCGGACGCGTCTGGACCGCGATGAAAGCCGACATCGCCAACACCGCGCCCGCGACCCTGGCCGACCGAATCCGCCAAGCCCACGGGTTCTTCAGAAACCACACACCAGCCCGGATGCTCACCGCGACCGCACCCTGGACATCACCCTGGCTACCCGAAGGTTACGGACAAGACTTCCGGCCAGGCGCTTAGGGCGTGCCGGCTCGCCGGGGTGCTTCGTTCGCCGCGTCGAGCAGTTGGCCGGCCGTCGGGGTGCGCTCGTAGAGGACCTCCCGGCCGGCCCGGCGGGACCGGACCAGGCCGGCGCGGCGCAGGACCGCCAGGTGTTGGCTCACTGCCGGCGGGGTCAGGCCCAGGTTCGCGGCCAACCGCGTGGTGGACACCGGCAGGTCCAGGTGGGCCAGTATGGTCGCGCGATGTCGGCCGAGCAGGGCGCTCAACGGGGTGTGGTCGGTGTCCGGCATGGACGCGGCCTCCCAGACCGCGCCGATGCCGCGGGGCGGGTACACCAGAGTGGGTTGGTAGTCGGGGTAGGTGACCAGGCCGAGCCTCGGCCAGGCGAACACGCACGGGACGAGGAGGAGCCCGTTGCCGCGCAGGTGGTGCTGGCGGGTCCGGTTTCCGAAGGTGAGCCACAGGCTGTCATCGTGGTAGTCGACCTGCGGATGCAGATGGGCGAACACCTGGTGCAGCCCGCCGGCGGCGAAGGCCATGGACCGGTGGTTTCGGTCCTCGTCCAGGACGGCCCGCAGTCGGGGCCAGACGGGTTCGACCGCCGCCCGCCAGTAGGCGCGCAGGGTGTCGACGAGCGTGCCCAGTTCGCGGTCGGGGTCCTGGAACAGTGGACGAAGCTGCGGGGGTAGCCGGCCGGCGTCCTCGAGTCCCGCCAGGCTGGCACGCACGTCGGCGGCGGGGGTGGCCCGCAGGCGGTGGAGTTCGTCGGCGATGTCGCCGTCCCAGCGGCGCGGCGGTGGGGCGACGAAGTCCGGCAGGCCGCAGGGCTGGGTGACCAGAGCGACCGGCACCGACAGGTCGAGGTGGGCGACGCGTGGCCGGGTGGCCGTCACCCAGGGCTGGTGCAGGTGCCGCCGGTGCGGCTCGGCCATCAGCGTGGCCAGGCTGGCGACCAGCTCGTACAGCGGTGACCGGGCGAACCGGACCTGCGACAGCTCGACCGCGTTCAACGGCATCTCGATCACCCTCGCAGGCTAGCCCGACGCGGCTTCGAGAGGCGTCGATTAAGCCTGATCGCAATCGTGGCGGGGTCCGCCGCCACCGCAGGATGCTGCCTGGGTCCAGTCACAACGGGTTCGGAGGAGACACTGTGAGAATCACTCGTACCGCAGCGGTGAGCAGGCTGACCGCCTGGCGGAACCGCGTGTTCACGGCGACGGCCGTGGGCGCGCTCGCGGTGGGCGCGTTCACCGCCGTCGGGCCGGCGAGCGCGGCCCAGGCGGGCGCGAACATCGTGCCGTGGGTCTACACGAACTGCGCCGCCGGGTACTCCTGCTACTACTCGCAGGCGGGCGGCAACGGCTCGAAGTTCACCGCGCCCTACTCGGGGTACTGCCGTAGCGCGGTCGGCTACGCCGGCTCGGTCACCAACCGGGGCGGCAACCAGGTCGAGGTCTACGACTCCTGGAACAACCTGATCGCCTGGGTTTCGCCGGGGTACAGCGTGCAGAGCTTCACGGGCGTCACGGCGAATTGGTACTGCTCCTACTGATCCACGGGCCCGGCCGGCCACGGCCGGGCCCACCCTCATCGCGAGCGGGCCGCCCCTGGCCCGCTCGCGGCCGATCGGACATGGAGGACAGGTGAGAAGAGCACAGGTGGTGCGGCTGATGTCCGCGCTCGCCCTGGCCGGTCTGGTCGCCGGCTGCGCCACCGCGCAGGCCACTCCGACCACCGAGGACGTCCGTCGCGCCCGGGCACTGGTGACGGAGATCGGCCGCCTGGTCGATCAGAACCAGACCGCGCAGTGGCGACTGATCGACGCCTGCATGACCGCGCAGGGCTTTCCCGCGCACACCGGCGGCGACCAGATCGGCAACGGGTCAACCCTTCCCGACCCGCTGGGCAGCTCGCCGGACCTGACGGCCGCCCGCCAACGTGGATACGGCGACGACCGGCCGGAGCAGGCCGCACGACCGGAACCGCTGGCCGCGCAACCGCCGGAGTACCGCGCGCGGTACGTGAAGGCGCAGACCGGCGCGGAGGTCGGGCCGGACGGCCGGGCGGCACCCACCGGCCCACCGGCGGGGTGCGTGGGCCGGGCCCGCGCGGTCCTCTACGGCGAAGGCGGCAAGCCGCCCCCCGGTGTGCTGCTCGACATCGGCGACGCGGCCGCGAAGGCGCACGCCCGGGACCAGGGGGTGGTCTCGATCCTGCATCGATGGTCGGACTGCATGACCGCCGCCGGCCACCCGGGCCTCGACAGCCCGCGTGCCGCCCAAGTCCGGGCCGCGCAGCTCCGACAGGCCACCCCGTCGGCACCGCCCGGACCACCGGTCCAGGCCGAGATCGATCTGGCCACCGCCGACGCCGATTGCGCCGACCGCACCGGCAGCCGCGCGGTCCTGGCCAGGTCCTGGGACACCCGGCTCGGGGTCGCCCTGGTCCACGCCGAGCCGGCGCTGATCGCCAATCGCGACCAACTCCGAGCCGCACTGTCCCGGGCCGAAAACGCTCTGCCCAAGGAATAGCGAACTTTCGCGCATGTGGACACAGAGTTGTAGGCGCGGCGTCGGGGTATCGCCTATCCCCGGGCCGCGCCTACCGGACGATGGTGCCGAATGGCCAACTCTTTCCTCAACTCCGTCCTACCACCACGGGAACGGGAACCAGTTCCAGTGGAACCAGGGGCTCACGTTGATCCAGATCTGAATGCCATGATCCCACCACCACATTGTCCTCACCTCTTCCTCTATGGAACTACCTTCATCGTTCCCCTTCCGTGGCGGGAATGTGGGCGATAGAGAGTATCTGCCCCGTTGCGTCAGGACACCGGAGCTGGCGTGCGTATCCTGTCGACGCACTCCTTCGTATTCATTGGACAGCTAGTTTCGGCGACAAACGAAAAACATTCGACGGGTACCAATCCTGATGGCGGACAGCGACGAATCCCCATGGGAAAAGTACTTCCGCTGAAAGTTGTACATGCACCTGGATCCCGCCGGCGGTGAACGTGGCGGGCCGGTGGGTTTGGCGGCGCTATCGGACGGTGATCGTGCCGGTCATGTATTGGTGCAGTCCGCAGATGTAGGGATACGTCCCAGCCTTGGTGAAGGTGAACGCATAGGTGGCGCCACCGCTGAGGTCGGCTGACGCGAAGTACCCGTCGGAGGCCTTGACGTTATGTTTGGCGCCGTCTTCGAACTTCCAGGTCACCTTCGCGCCGACGGGCACGGACAGGTTCTGCGGTGTGAAGGTGAAGTTCCTGACCTCCACCGTGGTGTCCCCGTCGGCCGTGACGGCAGCGTTCGACGAGGTGGGTGTGGGGCCGGCCGGGTGGTCGGCCGCGGGGGACGAATTCCCGCAGCCGGCCAGCGCGACGGCCACACACCCGCCGGCCGCGACGAGGCGCAGCCGGGCGAGTGGTGTGGACATCGGTCGGCTACCGGGTGAGGACGTCGGGTTTGACGGCCTTGTCGACCGGCACGAACGACAGCGGGACCGGGTACTCCCCCAGGACGAAGTGCAGGATCGCCGCGTGCATCTGTTCGACCGGCTGGATGGTCGCGGCGGTCATGATGCCGCCCGGGTCGGTCACGTTCGCCGCCGCGAACGTGTAGGTCTGGGCGGCCGACTCCTCCAGGCCCAGCGCCAGCTTCACCACGGAAGCCACCGAGTCCGTGGCGCCCAGCGCGTCGACGGCACCCTGGGTGATCGTGAGCGGCGCGCCGTCGATGGCCGGGAGCTTGGCCTTGGTGAGGACCCCGTTCCAGGCGGCGGCGTGGTCGGCGTGCTGGGCGCGGGCGGTGGTGATGAACGTCGCGATCGCCGGCGGGACGGTGCCGAGCTTGCCGTCGCTGGCCCTCTTGAGAGCTCCGTCGTAGGCGGTGACCGCGAGGTTCTCCAGCGCGGCGGCCAGGGCGACGACCCGCAGGTCCCCGACGTACACCGACATGGTCGTCGACGCCTGGGGCTTGGGGGTGTCCTTCTTGTCGTCACTGCCGCAGGCGGCCAGTGCGCCGAGCGCGGCGACACCACCCACGCCCAGCAGGACGCCACGGCGGGACGCGGCGGCGCGGCTGAGGTTGTCGGTGAACTCCCCCAGGGTGCGGCGCACGTCCGGGAAGGTGGCCTGGTGCATGTCGTCGAGCTCGCGGGTCATCGAGGACAGCTCGGCCTCGGTGATCGCCATGGGTTCCTTGCTGCGGCGGATCACTTCACTGCCCCTTCCTCGGGCGGGGACGCTTTCGCGGTGGGGAAGAACGCGTCGGGGAAAGCGACGTTGCCGGCGGCCGACGGCAGCTTGGCCCCGTCCGGCGGCAGCGCGATCAGGTCGGCGGCGTTGCTCGCCAGCAGCGCCTGCACGGCGAGCAGGACGGCCTTGTGCTGAGCCTCGACCCCGGCGACGCTGGCGAACAGCTGCCGCAGTTCCGGGGTGGTCACCATGCCGACGTTCTTCACGTACGTCTGGGTCGCGACATCCTCCAGGGTGATCGCCAGACCGACGACGTCGCCGGGGCCCTTGATCGTCGGCACCGCGGCCTGCACGACCGGCGTGTACTTCGGGTCGGTGGCGGTCTGCTCCTTGCCGCCGAGCTTGACCACGGCGGCGTTGAACGCCTGGCCGTGCTCGGTGTGCTGGGCCATCGTCTTGGTCGCGAACGCCTTGACCACCGCGTTGGCCGAGTCCCCACCGATGAACGGCAGGGTCAGCGCGGTCTTGTAGGTGAAGACCGCCAGGTTCTCCAACGACGCGGCCGTCTGCAGCATCATCATGTCCGTCTTCGCGTCCGCCCACGCGGGGCCACCTGTCGCCAGGGCGGCGATACCGACCGCGCCGACAACGAGTGCGGCACCCGCCAGACCCCTGCTGCGGGGTGCGGATGCCCGGGCGTCGAGTGTCTGCTCGACGTAGTCGTCCAGTGCGGCACGGCCGGTACGCATCGCGTCGGAATGCAGGTCCTCGGACTGCACCGTCAGCTCGCGTAGCCGGCCATCATCGATGGCTCGATTCACGGGAATTCCCCACAATTCATGTTGAGAGTGAATAACGCCTCACATGAAACATACGGAGCAGGTCGGACGGCGGATGGGTCGACGACGGCAGCTTCTCAGGTTCGCCCGTGTCCGGACCGCGTGAGCCGCACCGCCAGACCCGTCCCGGCGGGCGTCCGGGCCACATCCGACATATGCGGCGTATGTCCGATACGCTGCTCGGGGCCGGGTGCGTCTCACCGTGCGGCGATCGCGATTACCCGACCTCCCGTCTGGGTAGGGACGTGTTGCACACCCGTCGTCCCAGGCTCCGGCGACACATCACGTCCCGCTACCGATCAGGCGCCTGTCGCGCGAAGAGTTGCTCCCGTCGAGGCACAGGCCGACCGACCGGGCACACCACCAAGGAGTTCTCGTGGTTCACGTAGTGCGCACCTTCCTCGTCGACCGGCCCGTGGACGTCGTCGTGGCCTTTCTCGCCGACTTCTCCAACGCGCCCCGGTGGGATCCCGGCACCGTCCGCTGTACCCCGACGAGCACCGGGCCCTTGCGGGTCGGATCGACCTGGAGGAACGTGTCCAAGGTTCTCGGACGCGAGACGGAACTGGACTACCGCCTGCACCGCCTGGACCCCGACCGGGTGACCCTGGTGGGCACGAACAAGACCGCCACCTCGACCGACGACATCACCGTCAAGCCGGCGCCCGGCGGAGCCGAGGTCACCTACAACGCGACGATAGAACTGCACGGGCTCGCGAAACTCGCCGCGCCCATCATGAAACTGGAGTTCGAACGGCTCGGGAACCTCACCGAGAAGAAGATTCGAACCACGATCGCCCAACTCTGAGCAGGGACGGGGCGACTCCGCCATGGGCAGGACCGTGCTGGTGACGGGCGCGTCGGGGTTCATCGGGTCGCACCTGGCCGCCGAGCTGGAGTCGGCCGGGCATGACGTGCGCGCCATGACCCGGCATCCCGAAACCTACGACGGGGCGGGCACGCCGGTCGCCGGTGACGTCACCGACCCAGACAGCCTCGACGCCGCTCTGACCGGCGTCGACGTCGCCTACTACCTGGTGCACGCACTCGGACGCGACGACTTCGCCCGCACGGACGCCCAGAGTGCCCGCCACTTCGCCGCCGCCTGCACGCGGGCCAAGGTCGAGCGCGTCGTCTACCTCGGCGGCCTGGGAGTCGACGACGGCGAGCTGTCCGAACACCTGCGCTCGCGCCGGGAGGTCGAACGTCTCCTCAGGGAGGGCGACTGCCCGGTCACCGTGCTGCGCGCGGCCGTGGTGATCGGCCACGGCAGCATCGGCTGGGAGATGATCCGCCAACTCGCCGGCCGGCTCCCCTTCCTCGTCACGCCCCTGTGGGTCGGCACCCGCATCCAGCCGATCGCCCTGCCCGACGCCGTGCGCTACCTGGTAGGCGTGTGCGAGCCGGACGACGCGCGCGGCAGTACCTACGAGATCGGCGGTCCGGAGGTACTCAGCTACCTGGACATGCTGACCCGCGCGGCCGGTGTCATGGGCAGGGCGCTGCCGTACCTGTTCGTGCCCTTCGTGACCCCGAGGTTGTCCTCCCTGTGGCTGTCACTGGTCACCGACGTCGACATCACCACCGCCCGCAACCTCGTCGACTCGATGACCTCCGAGGTGATCGTGCGCGGACACCCCATCACGGATGTCGTTCCGGGCCCCTCCGTCGGGTACGAGGAGGCGGTCCGCCTGGCCCTGGCGGACCGAGTCCGGGCGCTCGGCCGGTGAGGGACCCGGACGCGCCCGGGGGTCACCGCTCGCCAGCCGTGAGCACGGGCGCCCACAGTGGCGACGTTGCGGCGGCGGCGATCCGGCGCCGCCGCGCCGTGGTCGCCGCGACCCTCGTCGGGGGTGCCGTCGTCCTCGGCATGTCCTTCGCCGTCCGACCCGGCGACCCGTCGTTCTACCTGCTCACGCTCGTCCTGGCCGGCACCTGGACCATCGGCGGGCTGCTGTCGGGGCCGCTGCGCCTGGGACGGCTGTCGCTGCTCGGCAGGCTCCGCAGACCGGTGCTCACCCCTGTCCTCACCGGGCTGGTCGCGTCCGCGGTGTTCGTCGGCGGAGCCCTGTTCGTACGCGAGATACCCCTCCTCAGCGGGTTCGTCGACGACGTGTTGGCACACGCGCACCAGGGATCCCTCGCGCTCATCGCGGCCATCACCGTGGTCAACGCCGTCGCCGAGGAGATCTTCTTCCGGGGGGCGCTGTACACGGCGCTCGGCGGCGCGTACCCGGTACTGCTGTCCACAGCCGTCTACACCCTGGCCACGGCGGCCACGGCCAACCCGATGCTGGTGTTCGCCTCCGCCGTCCTCGGCCTCGTACTGGCGGTCCAGCGCCGCGCCTCAGCGGGCATTCTGGCGCCGATCCTCACGCACGTCACCTGGTCCGTGACCATGCTGTTGACCTTGCCACCGCTGTTCGGCTCCTAGAACGGTCGGGGGTCCGCGCCAGGCGACGCACGCGGCGCCACGTCGGTGCGCGGGGCGGCCGGCGCGCTTCCCGACGCCGAGCGCATCCGACCGGATCATGTCGTCCTCGTGGAACAAGTCGGTAGGTTGTGCCGCGCTCTGGTCGCACGCGGGGGCGACGGGGCGGGTACGGTGTCGGCGACGCCCCAGGTGTGTTCGGCACGGGGTGCGAGCTGGAGATTGGGCGTTCATGGTGCGCGCGTGGCGGCGGTTGAGCACGAATGCCCTGTTGGCCATCGGCCTGGGGTTGATGACCGTCCTGCTGGTCGCCGCGACCGTCGCCGGGGCCACCGCGCTGCGGCGGACCGGCGCCCTGACCGATCAGATGCTCAACGAACTCACGCCCGCGCGGATCGTGAGCGAGAACCTCGCCACGGCGGTGATCAACCAGGAGTCCGGGCTGCGCGGCTACGCCCTCACCGGCGACGAGGCGTTCCTCGAGCCGTTCAACGCCGGAGTGAAGGCCGAGACCGACTCCCTGGCCCTCCTGCGCACCTATCTCACCGCCCGGCCCGCCGAACTGGCGGCCGTCGACACCGCCGGCCGGGAGGCCGCGGGGTGGCGGACGCAGATCGCCGAGCCGACGCTCGCGGCCGTCCGGAACGGCGGAGCAGGGGTGGTGTCCCCCGCGCAGTTGACGGACGGGAAGAAGCGGTTCGATCAGACCCGGCAGGCCATCGACGCCCTCCGTGAACGGGTCAGACAGGCCCGCGCCGACCTCAAGGCCGAACTGGAGGCCGCCCAGGCGTGGGAGAACACGGTCTTCCAGGCCGTCCTGGTCACGTTCCTGCTCGCGGGACTGGCGACGGTGCTGCTCATCCAGCGCGGGGTCCTGCGCCCGCTGCGCCGACTGGAGCAGGCGACGGAGACGGTCGCGGCCGGGCGTTTCGACGACGAGATCGCCGTGACCGGTCCGTCGGACATCGTGGCCGTCGCCGCCCGGGTCGACTCGATGCGCCGACGCATCGTCGAGGAGCTCGCCTTCACCGTGGGCGCGCGCTCCCGCCTGGAGGAGCAGGCCGCTGACCTGGCCCGTTCCAACGCGGAACTCGAGCAGTTCGCCTACGTCGCCTCCCACGACCTGCAGGAGCCGTTGCGCAAGGTCGCCTCGTTCAGCCAGCTCCTGGAGCGCCGCTACGGTGACCAGCTCGACGACCGGGCCCGGCAGTACATCGGCTTCGCTGTCGACGGGGCGCAGCGCATGCAGGTACTCATCAACGATCTTCTCGCTTTCTCCCGGGTCGGACGGGTCTACGACGACACGGAACCGGTCGATCTCGAAGCGGCCTTCACGCAGGCCGTCACGGACCTCGGGGACCGCATCGAGCGCACCGACGCCACGATCACCCACGACACCCTGCCCGTGCTGCCCGGCGACCCCACCCTGTTGACCATGTTGTGGCAGAACCTGCTCGGCAACGCCCTGAAGTTCGCCGCCCCCGACCGACCGCCCGTCGTGACCGTCACCTCGGAACGTGACGGGGACCAGTGGAGGTTCGCGGTCACCGACAACGGGATCGGCGTGCCGGCGGAGTTCGCGGAGAAGATCTTCGTCATCTTCCAGCGCCTGCACGCCCGTGGCGACGTGTACGGCGGTACCGGGATCGGTCTGGCGATGTGCCGCAAGATCGTCGAGCACCACGGTGGGTCCATCGGCCTGGACACCGGACACGTCGACGGCGCGCGGTTCGTGTTCACCCTGCCCGCAGGCCAAGACCCCGCTCCTGGCCGGAGCACCTCCGAGGACAAGGCGACCGCCAGTGAGTGAACCCGTCGCACCGATCCGGGTGGTCCTGCTCGTCGAGGACGACCCGGGCGACGAGCTGATGACACGCGAGGCGTTCGCCGACAACGGCTTCGCCGGACACCTGCACGTGGTGCGCGACGGGCGGGCGGCCCTGGACTTCCTGCACCAGCGCGGCGAGCACACCGGGGTGCCTCGACCGGATCTGGTGCTCCTGGACCTGAACCTGCCGTTCTACAGCGGCCGTGAGGTCCTGACCGACATCAAGTCGGACCCGGACCTCGTCACGATCCCGGTCGTCGTGCTCACCACCTCCCGGGCCGAGGACGACGTCCTGGCCGCCTACCGGGCCCACGCCAACGCCTACGTCAACAAACCGGTGAACTTCGACCGGTTCATCGAGGTCATCGCCGCCATCGACGGGTTCTTCATCGCGGCGGTGCACCTCCCGCCCCGCTGACGCCACGCCCACCGCGCCTGTCGTTCCGGACACACTGCGGGGCCCGCCGGAACTCCGGCGGGCCCCGCAGTCGCTGGGAGAGGGTGCTAGTGGACGGCTCGTCGGCCGGTGACACCGGCGACGATGGCCACGCCGACGGCGGCGAGCAGGACCTGGATGACGATCTCCGTCCAGTCCACCCCCGGGGTGTCGGCGATGCCCAGGCCCCGGGCGATGGCCGTGCCGACCAGGGCGGCGACGACGCCGACGACCATGGTGAGCCAGATCGGGATGTTCTGCTTCCCGGGCAGGACGAGCCGGCCCAGGGCGCCGATGATGAGGCCCACGATGAGGGCGGAGATGATGCCAGCGATGGTCATGGTGAACCTGCCAATCGGGTCGACGTCGGGGAGTGATGGTTGACGGGGGGCTGACTAGTCGAGGGCGTCCTTGACGTCCTCGACCGTTTCCTTCACGTGGCCCTTGGCGTTCTGCACGGCGCCTTCGGCCTGCAGGTCCTCGTTGTCGGTCGCGTCGCCGATCTTCTCCTTGGCGTCGCCGACGACCTTGTCCTTGATCGCGTCCGCCTTGTCGTCCAGGCCCATGTCCGGCTCCGATCCCGAGGAAGTTGTTGTGACACACCGGTACCCGCGCCCGCGCCGGCCCAAACCGCCCAGGCGACCGTGCGGGGCGCGAGCGGGCCGCCGGCCCCGTGGCCGAGGAGGCTATATTGGGCGCGCCGCCCGCCGGGCCGCCCGGCGTCAGGAGCAGTTCGTGACCATGACCATCCCGAAGCCCATCATCGTGCTGCTCGTCGAGGACGACCCGGGTGACGAGCTGATGACGCGTGAGGCGTTCGAGGAGAACAAGGTCAAGAACGACCTGTTCGTCGCCCGGGACGGCGAGGAGGCGCTCGACTTCCTCTACCAGCGCGGCGAGCACACCGGCGCGCCGCGTCCGGACCTGATCCTGTTGGACCTCAACCTGCCCAAGTACGACGGCCGGGAGGTCCTCGCGCAGATCAAGGCCGATGAGGACCTGTCCACGATCCCCGTCGTCGTGCTCACCACCTCCCAGGCCGAGGAGGACGTGCTGCGCACCTACCGGCTGCACGCCAACGCCTACGTCAACAAGCCCGTGGACTTCACCCGCTTCATCGAGGTGGTCCGCCAGATCGACGACTTCTTCGTCACCGTCGTCAAACTCCCCGCCAGGTAGCGCCCGGGTCGATCTCTCGCCCCAGGGGTGAACGCCATCTCTCGCCCCAGGAACGCCATCTCTCGCCCCAGGGGTGAACGCCTCGGCCCGACTAGTGGTGTCCGATGTTGATCGCCCGTTCGGGCCGCCTCCAGGTCGGGGTTCGGCCGATCGGGGCACATTCCCAGCTCACAGCGCCCGTCATCGAGACGGCGGACGGTTGGAAGTCGTGGCGGGCGGGTACAACCCGAAGATCAGCTCAACGGATGAGGGAGCACAACGTGGACGCGATCGTGTTGCTCAAGGACGACCACAAGCTCGTCGAGCGGTTGTTCAAGGAGTTCGAGAAGACCAAGGCCACCGCCACCCCCGCCGCCAAGCGCAAGCTGGTCGACAGCATCTGCTCGGAGCTGGTGACCCACGCGTTCATCGAGGAGACGATCTTCTACCCCGCCGCCCGCGAAGGCGCCCCGGACACCACCGACCACATCCTCGAATCCGTCGAGGAACACCACGTCATGGACTGGCTGCTCGCCGAACTCAGCGGCCTGGACCCGTCCGATGAGACGTTCGACGCCAAGGCCACCGTCCTCATCGAAAACGTCCGCCACCACGTCGAGGAGGAGGAGAAGGACTGGTTCCCGCTCGTGCGCAAGGCCCTCGGCCGCAAACGCCTGGTCGAGCTCGGCGAACAGATGACCGCCGCCAAGCCCAAGGCCCCCGCCTCTCCCCTGGCCCTGGCGTCCGCCAAGAGCTGACCTGATCGGTCGGGTCGACCCTGCCACCGTGCGTGCCGACGCGGCCCACCCCGTGATGGACACCGGGCCGTGGATCTTCGGCCACAACGTGCTGCCGCCCGCAGGCGTCATCGACCGGGTCGACCCGACCGACGAGAGGTGTACGTCACCCACGGCCGCGATGTGATCGCGGCCGAGCCGGAGTTCGACCCGGTCGGGTACTCCGAACTCCGACCGGTACCGCGAACCGGCTCGCCGACCTGCCCGAAGGAGTTCCGCCATGGCCACACTGCGCGCGCTCGTGCTCGGCTGCACCCTGAAGCCGTCCCCGGCCCCGTCGAGTTCCGACCAGCTGGGCCGCGAGGTCCTGGCCGCGCTGGGCGAGCACGGGGTGGAAGGTGACCTGGTGCGCATCGTCGACCACGACGTGCGCTTCGGGGTGTCCGTCGACGAGGGCGACGGGGACGGCTGGCCGGCGATCCGGGCGAAGGTCATGGCCGCCCACATCCTGATCATCGCCACGCCGATCTGGATGGGCCAGCCGTCCAGCGTGTGCAAGATGGTCCTCCAACGCCTCGACGCGGAGCTCTCCGAGAAGGACGAGGAGGGCCGGCTGCTCACCTACGGCAAGGTCGGCGCCGTCGCGGTCGTCGGCAACGAGGACGGCGCGCACCACACCACCGCCGAAGTGCTCCAGGCCCTCAACGACGTCGGGTTCACCGCCCCCGCCGCCGCCTGCACCTACTGGGTGGGTGAGGCGATGGGCAAGGTCGACTACAACGACGCCGGCCCCAAACCCGACACCACGGGGGCTACGACCAAGACACTGGCGGCCAACGCCGCACACCTCGCGCGCCTCCTGGCAGACCGGCAGTACCCGCCCAGCTGACACCGGTCGTCCAGCACGTCCGGCTCACGCCGGTCGCGTTCAGCTCCACCCGGGTCCCGGATGGAGCTGAAGTCCGCGCCTCGCCGGTCGGGCGCGGCGCCTAGACGCGCGGGGCGGTGTGCCACATCGTGCAGCACTGCCAGGTGTTGGCCCCGTCCCCGTCGGCGCGCAGCCACCGTACCTGTCCGGACAGGTTTTCCGCGCACTCCGGGCAGCGGTCGTCGTCGGGGGCGTAACTGGGCCAGTGCGCCGCCCATCCGCCCACCGGTCCGTCGATGCGGGTCCAGACCGGCACCGCCCCGCACAGTGCGCGGAGTTGATCTCCCGCCCACACCAGGGCCTCGACCTGCGCGGCCGGGTCGGCGTTCGGCGACGCTATCCAGGGCCGCATCCCGCTTCCGGCGTCGGTGCACAGCACCCAGCCGGGCTTGTCGTAGGCCCAGTGGAAGCACAGCACGTACTCGGCGTTCATGCCGGCAGTCCTCTCTTCTCGCGGTGTTCGGCGCATCGCCTCCCGCGCCTTCCGCCTGGCTGGCATCGACCGCGTCGGGATTCGTGGACCACGGCCGGGGCCGTCGCCACTGCTGCCGGAGTGTGGCCGGTGGGGGGTGCGGGCCGGCGGGTGGCACACGATGACGCGCACCGCGCCCGCCGGCCACACCGCCCCACCAGCCTGTGGCGGCGATACCCGCCGCATACCCGGGGCAAACACCCCACTACCCACGATTCTGAGGGCGTCCGCGGTCAGGGATCTGGACCTGCGGGTTTGGAACAGGGCGCAACGGGATACACAGCAGGTGGCCGTGAACACCTCCGGCCAGAGGCCGCCGAGGCGTCGCTCGTGGTTTGAGGGGGCTGCGGACGACGCGGTGGCCTCGCCGACCGCGCGTGGGGCGACACCTGGGCGGTGTCGCCCCACGAACCCGGCCGGGTCGCCCCACGAACCTGGCCGGCAACAGCCCCGGACCACGAGGGAAGTCGGATGTCGAGCTGGGTAGGTATCGCCGCCGCGAGCTGGGGCGTGGTCATGGGCGCCGCCCCGGCGCTGCAGATCCGCAAGATGATCCGGGCGGGCGGAGCCGAAGAGGTGTCGCCCAGCTACTTCGGTCTGTTGATCGTCGGATTCGTCCTGTGGATCGCCTACGGCATCAGCCTCGGGGACTGGGCTTTGATCGTCCCCAACACGGTCGCGCTCACCACCGCCGTGGGAGCGTTGGCGGTCGCCCTGTACTTCCGCCGCCGGCACCGCCCCGACGACTCGCGGCCCGCATAGCCAGCTCGACTTCCCCTGCGTGCGCGTGCTTCCAGGAGGGACACAGGTAGGTGCGGACCGACGGCAACCAAACTCGTCGCCCCGGCAAGTGACCGGTCGAGGGAAGCCAACTCCTCCAACGCATCCGGCCGGGTGCGGTCAGCAGGACACGCAGGTCCGCGCCGCCGGGAGGACCTCCAGGCGCGCCGCATCGATCTGTCGAGCGCACCGCTCGCACGCGCCGTAGGTGCCGGCCTCGAGCCGGTCCAGGGCGGCGCGCAGCTCGGCGACCCGGCGCGCGGCGCGGTCGATCTCGATGTTGCCGGTCTGCTGGGAGGCGGCGGCCTCGGCCAGGTCCGCGGCATCACCGGCGAACGCGACGGCGTGGTTCCCGTCGTGCAGTGAGCGGGTGGTGGCGTAGTCGGCGTCGGCGACGGCCAGCTGCGTCGAGAGCGTGACGCCGACCGTGGGGATGACGGGGGTGAGCATGGCGGTCATCGCGACTTCCTTCCATCGGAGATTGCAGATGCGATACCCGGCGTGGCCGACTTCACACCCTCCTCCAGAAATTATGGAAACGAGGACGTACGCCGCCGATGACCCTTGGGGACGGCGCGGTTGACTCACACGGCGTGGGATGGCGGTCGGTGGAGGATCCGGCTAGTCCTCGAGGAACCGACCGAGCGCGGCGGCGAGCTGTTCCGGTGCCTCCTCGGCCATATGGTGCCCGGAGACGATGGAGTGGCCGGTGACATCGTCGGCCCAGTTCCGCCAGATCGGCAACGGGTCACCGTAGAGGTCCTCGGTGTCGTCCCGCGTGGACCAGAGCATCGTGACGGGGCAGCCGATCCGGGTACCCGCCGCACGATCTTGTTCTTCGTGTTCGAGATCGATGGTGAGCCCCGCCCGGTAGTCCTCCAGCATGGCCCGCACGACGGCGGGATCACGGGTCGCCCGGCGGAACTCGCGGTGGTTCTCCTCCCCCATCGCGTCGGGATCCCCGGCGTACCACCGGTCGGGGTCGGCGTTGATGACCCGTTCGGGGGTGTCGGGCTGGGCGAAGAAGAACCAGTGCCACCAGCGGGTCACGAACATCACGGTGATCCGCGACAACCGTTCACTGATCGGCAGGGCATCGAGGAACGCCACCCGGGTCACGGCCGCGGGATGGTCCAGGACGAGCCTGAACGCGACCGCCCCACCCCGGTCGTGACCGGCCAGCGCGAACGTCTCGTGTCCCAGGGCGGCCATCACCGCGACCATGTCGGCGGCGACCGCCCGTTTGGAGTAGCCGCTGTGGTCGGCTGTCGGCGCCGGCCCCCGGGAACGGCCGTAGCCGCGCAGGTCGGGACAGACCACGGAGAAACCCTCGGCGACCAGCAGCGGGGCGGCCCTGTGCCACGTCGCCGACGTGCGGGGGTGACCGTGCAGGAGCAGCACGGGCGGACCCGTGCCACCGTACCGGACGAAGATAGAGGACTCCCCCAACTCGATCCGGTCCTCGGCGAACCCCTCGAACATCCCGCACCCCTCTCCGTGCGACCCCGGCCCTTGACGGGTCCGGCGTCCCCGGTCTCCTGATACCCGATCATGGCGGGAAAGACACTCCGTGCCATCGGGCGCTTTCCTTCCCGTACACGCGGCTGCGTGTTTGACAGGAAGGCATACGCGGTATGTAGGGGGGAATGCCCGGGTGAGGAGTGCCGGACGACAGAGCACGAGGGCGCCGCCCGGGTCGCGGACCCGGCGCCGTCAGCGACGAGGAAGGCCCGCCATGAAAGACAGACCCGCCACCGACAAGACCGGGACTCCGGACAGTACGAGCGTGGAACAGGCCGCCAGTGGCAACGATCTGGCCCGGCCGGACGGGCGGGAGCCGGAGGACATCCCGCGCCCGGACGACGTGCCGTCGGACAGCAGCGACGGCGACACGTGACCGGAACGGCCGTGGGGCGGACCCGGTGATCGGTCCGCCCCGCCGCCGTTCGCCCGGGTCCGGCTGATCCCGCCGCGCCCACGCACCGGTCCCGGTGCCCGGCTCCTCGATATCCCCGAACAGCGAACGCACCCCCAGGTGGCACGGGTTTCCCCCTGTCGGAACGAGGGTAGAGGTCAGGCAGATGTCGATCACTCGACACGACCTGTCACTGGGGGTGGAACGTGAGGTTGCCGACCGCGCGGGGTCCGCTGTCCGGGGCTCTGCTCACCACCCTGGGATCAGCTCCGGGCACGCACAGGCGCGGCTGGCCGGCCGTGGACAGCGCCGAGCCCCTGACGGACGAGGATCTCCAGTTGGCCCTGTTCGTCTGCTACGAGCTGCACTACCGGGGCTGGGACGACGTCGCCGAGGACTGGGAGTGGGACCCTGTGGTCCTGACGCTGCGCGCCCGGCTGGAGGCGCCCTTCGAGGCGGCCCTGAGGGCCGAGGCCGGCACGCAGCCGCCCGTCACCCCCACCGGGCTCGCCGACAGACTCACCGCACTGGTGGGTACGTCGCGGGGTCCGTCCCTGGCCGGGTACATGCAACGGCACGCCACCCTCGGGGAGTTCCGGGAGTTCGTGGCGCACCGGTCCGTCTACCACCTGCGCGAGGCCGACCCGCACTCGTGGGCCATCCCCCGCCTCGACGGCCGCCCGAAGGCCGCCCTGATCGAGATCCAAGCCGACGAGTACGGCGGCGGGCGGCTCGAGCGGATGCACTCCGAACTGTTCCGCACCACGATGGACCAGCTGGCTCTGGACTCCACCTACGGGGCCCACGTCGACGCCGCGCCGGCCGTCACCCTCGCGCACAGCAACGTCATGTCCCTCCTCGGCCTGCACCGCCGGCTGCGGGGCGCGGCGCTGGGACATCTGGCCGCGTTCGAGATGACCTCGTCGATGGCCAACCGGCGCTACGGCAACGGACTGCGCAGGCTCGGCGGCGGCCCCGTCGCCACCCGGTTTTACGACGAGCACGTCGAGGCCGACGCCGTACACGAACAGATCGCCGTGCACGACCTGTGCGTCGCGTTCGCCGAACGGGAACCGCACCTGGGCGGCGACGTCCTGTTCGGGGCGGCCTGCGCCCAGATCGCCGGAAGCGTCACCGCCACGCACCTGCTCGACCACTGGAAGGCCGGCCGGACCTCCCTCCTGCACGCCCTGCCACCCTGCCCGGACGACCTGCTCGGCGCGGCCGCGTGAACCGCGTCGGACGGATCCGCGAAGCCGCCGCCCGGGGCCTGCGCCACCTCGCGGCGGTTGTCGAGGCACGCCCGGGGTCCCGGCCGGAGCAGCGTCCGCAGCCGTCCGCAGGGGACATTGTGCCCTACACCGATGGCCCGCTCCTCGTCCGCGGCGACGTGCCGCTGCACAGCGTCGACGGCCGGGCCATCGACCCCGGCCGGGTCACGTACGCGCTGTGCCGGTGCGGCAAGTCCGGGACCAAACCGTTCTGCGACGGCACCCACAAGGCCGCTGGGTTCCAGGCCCCCAGCGGACGACAGGACCCTCGGCACCAGAACCGCCCGGAACGCTGAGAACGAGGAGGACGACCATGGGGCTCGGATACTTCCTGTCGAGCGAGGAGTTCACTCCCGCGGAGCTGATCGCCCAGGCCCGGATGGCCGAGGCTGCCGGGTTCGACCGGCTGTGGATCAGCGACCACTTCCACCCGTGGAACGACGCCCAGGGACAGAGCCCGTTCGTCTGGTCGGTGATCGGCGCCCTCTCCCAGGTCAGCACCCTGCCGGTGACCACGGCCGTGACCTGCCCGACCGTGCGCGTGCACCCGGCCGTCATCGCCCAGGCCGCCGCGACCAGCGCCGTACTCCTCGAAGGGCGTTTCGCTCTGGGGGTCGGCTCCGGTGAGGCGCTCAACGAACACATCCTGGGCGACGCCTGGCCGCCGGCCGACATCCGGCTCGACATGCTCGAAGAGGCCGTGCATGTCATCCGCGAACTGTGGGCCGGCGGGTTCGTCACCCACCATGGCCCGCACTACACCGTCGAACACGCCCGGATCTACACCCTGCCCGACACCCCGCCCCCGATCCTCATGTCCGGATTCGGCCCCAAATCCATCGAACTCGCCGGGCGCATCGCCGACGGGTTCATCAGCACCCGACCCGACGCCGACGCGATCGCCGACTTCGGCAAGGCCGGTGGCACGGGAAAACCAACCGAGGCCGGGTACAAGGTGTGCTGGGCACCCACCCACACCGAAGCCCTCGACATCGCCCACGAGCGCTGGCCCAACGCCGGCCTCCCCGGCGAACTCGACCAGGTACTGCCCTCACCCCGACACTTCGAGCAGGCCTCGACCCTCGTCACCCGCGACGCGCTCGCCGAAAAGATCACCTGCGGCCCCGACATCGACGCGCACGTCGAGGCCTACCGGACCTACGAGAACGCCGGATTCGACCGCGTCCACGTCAACAACATCGGCCCGTACCAGAAAGAGTTCTTCGACTTCTACCGCACCACAGTGCTGCCACGGCTGTAACCGGTCGTGTCGATCCAAGGGAAACGTTCACGAAGGAGTCCGATGACCAACCCTGCCGACCACGAGGCGGAGACCGGCGAGTCGCCCAAGGCCCGCGTCGACCGGGAGACCATCGAACTCCTCAACGGGCTACGGGTCATCCTCCCCGGCGTCCAGGTGCTCTTCGCCTTCCTGCTGGCCGTTCCGTTCGCCACCGGATTCGCCCAGGCGGATGCCTTCCAACGCGACGTGCTCCTGGTGACCGCGGTCGCGGCGGCCGTGTCCACCATCCTGCTGATCGCCCCCGCGGCCCAGCACCGGGTGCTCTTCCGCGCCGGCGCCAAGGAGGAGCTGCTGCACCGCGCGAACCGCTTCGCCGTCGCCGGCACCCTCACGCTCGGCGTCGCGATGATCGGCGCGCTCCTGTTGATCCTCGACTTCGTCTTCGCCCGCGGCATCGCCATCGGCGTGTGCGTGGCCGTCGCCGCGCTGCTGGTGTGGTCCTGGCAGATCCAACCCGCGATCATCCGACGCCGATCCTCGAGGACCTGACCGCCGCTGTTCGCCCACTCCGGTACTACGACGTGTCCGAGGTGTGGTCTGTCCCGGACCGGGCGAGCTAGCTGGTGTCCCCTGGACCGCCGCGCCGGCTGGCCCGCGTGCCACCTGGCCGCTCGGCGACGTGCGGTCAGGCCACCCGCGCGGGTGTCGCGTGCGAGGGCCGGACCGTCACGTCGAGCCTGCGGGGCCGGAGCCCCGTGGTGGCCCGGAACCGTTCGAGGCTCGCGTCGACGTGTGCCCGCACCTCCGTGATCCGCGCCCCGGGCGCGGTGTCCAACCGGATCCAGAACTCGGGTTCGGGGGCGTCTCCGGTCAGGGCGACGGACACGGCGGTCACGAGCCGGCCGGTGGCCAGGTCCCGTTGCAGCGCGTGGGCGAGCGCCCTGCTCCGGGCGGTGGTACGGCCGGGGAGCTGCTCCGCGGTGAGCCCCTCCGTCGGGGCGTGCGGACCGGGACCTGCGGGCGGGCGGTGGACCTGGACGTCGAGGACCGAGTAGACGCGGCCGGTGCGCTGCCCGCGCAGGACGAGGTCGTGCAGCGGCCGGGCCGCGCGGCGACGGAGTTGGGCGCGCAACAGCCACAGTCCGCCCAGGGCCAGGAGGACCCCTGCCGCGATGACCAGTACGAGCCCCCAGGTGGTGTGTCGTCGCCACAGGTCCAGGATCCGGTCGCCGAGCAGCGGGTGGTCCGGGTCGAGCGCGCCGAACCGGCCGGTGTGGGCGGCGATGCCAGCGGCACCAGCGGCGGTGAGGCCCACTCCGAGCGTCGCCCACAGCACCCGGTTCGTCGTGTCGGTCACGGTGTCCTCCAGCGGGTCAGGCGACGCGGCGGGGGCGCGTCATGCGGATACTGACGTGGTCGGTACCGGGGGCCGACAGGTGTGCCAGCTCCTCTTGTACCACCTTACGAACGGCCGGCCGGTCGTCTCGCCGACCGGAAGCGGTGACGGCGACCTTCCAGCCGCGCCGCAGCCTGGCACGGGTGACCGTGACCGCCGGTATCCTGCTGACCGCCTCGACGAGGTGGCGTTCCGTGGCGCGGCGCTGCACGTGCCAGCCGTCGGCGACGGGCAGCCGGTCGGGGGCCCAGCGGCGCAACTGGACGACGAGTACTGCCAGACCGAGTACGACGGCAGCGACGGATACGGCCAGCACGGGGGTGTCCGCCCAGTGGGTGGTGGTCGCGGTGTCGTACCAGGAACGGCGCGGCACGATCCACGCCGGCCGGTCGGCGGCCACCAGGATCCCCTCGACGGCCACGACGATCCCTCCGGCGAGGAGGGCGAGCGCCAGCAGGACGGACACGAGCCGGTTGAACAGGCGCATGGTTCCCCCGATCAGGAGTTGACGTACCGGCCACGGCGCCGGTCGGGACGGCCGGTCGTGCGCCCGACGGGAGCCGGGCGCTGACCGGGGGGCGCGTGCCGGGTCGCGCAACGCACCGTTTCCCGTGGTCAGGAATCGGGCAGGGATTCCAGTTCGAGGTCAGCGATGTGCACGAGCACCGTGCGGGTGTCGCCGTGCTCGGCCAGCACGGCGGCCGCGGCCCGGTGCACCTGTTCGGCGATGGGTCCGGCGGGGACCGCGTCGAGGACGACATGGATCCGCACCTCGTCGCCCGCCAGCCGGATCCCGGGCACGCTGCCACCCCGGAACTGGGTCGTCACCGCCACCGGCCCCGCCGAGGCGCACCGTGCGACCCCGGGCACGGCGGTGACGGCGTCGCGGAGCTGCCCGGCGAGCTGGCCCGGCGGAGTGGTCGAACCCGACCCGAACGACCCCGCCGGCGGAGTCCCCGCCGCCGGTGACGACGTGGACGTCCTCACTGGACGCGGGACTCGGGCGCCTCGTCGGCCGTGTCCCCTTCGACGAACACGTCGTCGACGTTGACGTTGACTTCGACGACCTTCAGGCCGGTCATGGTCTCCACCCGGTCGATGACGTTGCGGCGAACGGCGTCGGACACGTCGACGATGCTCTGCCCGTACCAGGTCACGATGTCCAGGTCCACGGCCGCCTCACGTTCGCCCACCTCGACCGAGACGCCCTGCGACGGCGCCTCGCTGGTGCCCGGCACCAGGGCCTTGAGCTGCCCCATCCGGCGCGACAGGCCCGAACCCATCGAGTGCACGCCCGGAATCTCCCGGGCGGACAGTCCCGCGATCTTGGCGACGACCCCGTCGGCGATGCTGGTCTTGCCGGTCTCCGTGATCAGCTGCGACCGCGACGGCGCTCCCTGCGGACGGCGGGCCAGCGTGCCGGTGTTCGTCCGGTCGAGCGCCCGGCCGTCCGGGGACCTCGGCCCGTTCTTGGCGGGCTCTTCGGCCCGGTTCTTGAGGTCGTCCCTTGCCTGCGTCGCTGCGTCGGTCATGGCGAAACCGTCCCCTCGTGTGTGGTTGTCCACTCGCGTGTGTTCGTCAACGGGCCTTGCTGCGGGATCCGAACCGGTCGACCAGTTCGGCGACGTCGACCTGGCCGTCGAGCACCCGGCCGACGAACCAACCGGCGACACCTACCCCGACTGCGGCGACGGCGGCGCCGAAGCCGGCCACCGCCCAGACCGCGACAGTGAGAAACCCGACCAGGAAACCGAACTGCTGGCGAGACATCACGCCCCCTCACGACGGGTCGCGGCAACACGATCGACAATGGCAACGGACCGCAACTCCACCGACACTAACCGTCAGGCCCGGTACTCATCGACGATTGGAAGATCTCCTATGGATCCGGTAATGCGCCGTCCACGGAGCCGTGACCGTGGTAATGCCGGCATCACACCCGGGGGTCGCTCCGAGGGAAGTTATCTGACGATATGCGCCCGTATGCCCTTCAGGGCGGGCGCGGGCGCGCGTCCGGTCAATCGGTCAGGAGACGGATCACGGCAGGACCCATCCGGCGGCGTACTGCCAGGTCCGCCGGGTCCTCGCCCTCGCGCAGCCGGGCCGCGACGACGGTGCCGGCGTGGTACAGGTCGACGATCCGCGGGTCCACGTAGGAACCCCGGGTGACCGCGGGGGTGTTGCCAAGCAGTTCGGCCGTCTCGCGCATCACGACTGTCACCAACTTTCGGCGGGCGGTGGCCGCCTCCGGGCGCGGCCGGATGGCCAGGAGCGTGGCGGCCAGCACCGTGGCGTGCCAGGTACGGAAGTCCTTGGCTGTCAACTCCTCGCCCGTACTTGCGCGCAGGTAGTCGTTGATGTCGGCGCTGCGGACGTCGGCCCACGTGCGGCCGGCGCGGTAGGCGAACAGCTCTTCGTCCGGCGCCGCCCGGCCCAGCAAGGTGCGCACGAGCCTGGCCAGCAACGGATCCTCGATGTCCTGGTCCACGGCGACGCCGCTCTTGGCGGGGAAGCGCAACGTGACCGTCGCACCGCGGACGCGGACGTGGTCGCGACGCAGGGTGGCGAGCCCGAACGAGGGTTCGTCGCCGGTGGCGTAGGACTCCCCTCCGATCCGCAGGCACGCGGAGTCCAGGATCCGGACGCAACCGGCCAGTACCCGGTCGCGGGTCGGACCACGTTCGGCGAGGTGGCGCTCCACGTCCGCACGCAGCCTGGGCAGGCGTCGGGCCACGTGGAGTACGCGGTCGAACTTCGCCCCGTCACGGCGGGTCCGCCACGCGTCGTGGTAACGGTACTGCCGGCGGCCGGCCGCGTCCGTGCCGACCGCCTGGATGTGACCGGCCGGGTCAGGGCAGATCCACACCTCCCGCCACGCGGGCGGAATCGCCAGAGCGGACAGGCGCTCCAGTACGTCGGGATCCCGGACCGGCGTGCCCGCCGCGTCGGAGTAGGTGAAACCCGAGCCGCGCCGCCGACGGGACCAGCCCTTCGTCCGCGGATCGCTCCGCCTCGTCCGCATAGGTCACGTACCCCTCTCGGCGTTGTTCCCGGGGCTCTAGGTTCTGGTGCCCGGCGTCGGGTCATCGACAGCGTCGGGCGACCCGGTGGCCGGGGAGTCCGGCCCCTGACCAGGGCCCGACCGGCCGCCGAGCACCGGCACCGCCGGGTCGTCCTTGTCCGCGGCGTTGGCCACATCGGGTCGGGGAAGGGGGCTGTGCTCTTCGCGCGGATCCTTGCTCATGACTCCTCCTGGCTGGTTGGTCTGCTCGGCCGAGACCTCCGCCGGCCGGGGTCTCACGCCCACCGACTACCCCGACCCGCCGTCCTCCACACCTGCGGTGCGACCCGCCCGATGGCCGCGACGCCCCGTCGTCGAGTGGGGCAGGCACCCCCGTCTCGTTCGACGCGGACGTACCGCTCACCCTGCGCGTCGCCCTCCCGCACCTCGCGAGTGCCCAGGTGTCGCGGCTCTGCGGCCCGCACGCACGGTCAGCGTCTGCCGGTGCTCGGCGGCTGGTCCTTCCCCTTGGAGGAACCGCCGCGCCCAACCCCGAAAACAAAAGCCTCCATAGGTGTACGCAACGGGCATTGCTGGTACTGCGGTTGGACCGACCTTCCGAGGAGGCCCGCCGTGACGGTGGCGCGTTCGGGTAGTCGCCGACGAGGGGGTTTCCGATCGCCGTTGGTCGGGTAGGGGGCAGCGGGCCGGCTCTGGCGGTGCTTCGAGTGCGCGCGGCCCGGTTAAGATCATGCCGGGGCCGGCGCGGACGCCGGGCGGCTTGACGGTGTTCGTCACAGGGGCGGGGGGAGTTCGGCATGGCGGGCCTTCCGGTCCTGGATCGCATGCGGCCCGGGGACCACGTCTGCTGCACCTTCACGACCGATTCCCAACGCCTAGACCTGACGGCCGCGTACGCCGACGCGGGGCTCCGCGATGACCACAAGATCGTCGTGTTGTCCGACGCGTGGACGCCCACCCAGGTCCTGGACGGGTTGGTCGCGCGCGGGGTGCCGGCGCGGGCCGCGGTCGCCTGCGGTCAGCTCGAGGTCCGTTCGGCGGACGACTACCTGCCCGGCGGGGAGTTCGACCCCGCGGCCAGCATCTCCGGCTGGAGAACACAGGCCGAGGCGGCGGCCGGCGCGGGCTTCCTCGGGTTGCGCGTCCTGGGCGACATGGCCTGGGCGGTCCGACCGGTGCCGGGCGCTGACCGCCTGGCCTGGTACGAGGCGCAGGTCAACCGGGTGTTCGCCGCCGGCTACGCGATGGCCATGTGCCTGTACGACCGGCGGCTGTTCGACCCCGCGCACCTGGACCTGATCGCGTCGGCGCATCCGGGCACCCACCATGCCGGCACATCGGAACCGGGGGTCGTGGCGCCGTTGATGCGGTTCGGTCACACCGCGAGCCCGCCCAGGTTGGCGTTGTCCGGTGAGGCCGACGTGTCCAACCGGCACGCCCTGTCCGCCATGCTCAACGCCCTCCTGGACGGCGCCGACGCGGCGTCGCCCACGCCGGTGACGGTCGACGTGTCGGGGCTGACGTTCGCCGACGCCTCGGCGGTGCGACTGCTGATCCAGGCCGCTGCCGCCGCCCCCTCGGGCATCCGGCTGGAAGGGTGCACGCCGCCGATGGCGCGCCTGGTCGACCTGGTCGGCGGTCTGGAGTCAGGCGAAAGCGGCCGGCTGGAGATAGTCTTCGGCGAGGGGGTGGCCGCGTGATGGTGACGCCCGCCAGCGCGATCGACGAGAGGCGAGGTGACCTGCGATGAGTTCCGGCCACCTGAGCCACGACGCGTTGTTCTACGACACCGCAGAGGACTTCGCCGCGGCCCTCGTTCCGTTCCTGTCCGAGGGACTCGCCCGCGACCACGCCTGCGTCGTGGCGAGCACACCCGCCAACACAGCACTCCTGCGCCACGCGCTGGGCGCCGACGCCGACGGGGTCGTGTTCCTCAACCGCGACGAGTGGTACCGCAGGCCCGAGACAACGGTCGCCGGCTGGCGGCGACTTCTCGACTCGGCGCTCGCCGACGGCCGCCCGCAGGTCCGCATCGTCGGGGAGGTGCAGTTCGGCGACCCCGGCCGACACCCGACCTGGACGCGGTACGAGGCCGCGCTCAACGCCCTGTTCGTCGGCACCCCGGCGTGGATCGTGTGCCCGTACGACCAGCGCGGCCTGCCCTCGGAGGTCCTCGCGGACGCCCGCCGCACCCATCCGCACGTGTGGACCCCGCGCCGCAACCGCAGCACCCACTACCTCACGCCGGACGAGCTGCTCGCCACGACCCGCGACGCGATGCCCGCCGTCCAGGGTCCGCCCCAGCTGATCCTCGACGTCACCGGCGACGGCGCCGGCCTGCGCCACCAGCTCCGCGAGACAGCGGCGCGGGCCGGATGGTCCAGTACCCCTCGGATCGATGAACTTCTGATCGCCGTCTCCGAGGTCGCGACCGTCGCCGCGCGCCACGGACACCGGCCCGGCACCCTGCGGGTCTGGGCGCACCCCGCCTCAGTGGTCTGTGAGATCGTCAGCACCGCCGGCGCGCCCACCGACGCGCTGCTCGCCTACCGGCCCCCGCCGGCGAGCCCCGGCCAGCACGGTCAGGACCTGTGGATCGCGCACAACTTCACCGACGCGCTCACGATCGACACCAGCGGGGACACCACCAGGGTCCGGCTGGCCATCACCGCCCGGTAGGGCGAGCCGGCCCCACTCGTCGTGGCATCTGGCCGGCTCCGGGCCGGTGGCTGTCGCGCGGCCGGGTCGCACCGGACCGCCGGGCGAGGCAGTTCACGCGTGGAGCGGGCGGGGCAGTTCAGGCCCTGGGTTCGAAGACGCGCACCGTCAGACCGCGGGGCGTGCTGGTCCATCGGGTGCCCGGGAACAGGGTGCGCACGAGCCACAGGCCCCGGCCGCTGGTCTGGCCCGGATCGGGAAGAGTGCTGGGCAGCGTCTCGGGGAGTCCGGGGCCGGTGTCGGCGACCTCGACGGTGAGGCCCTCGCGTCCGACGTGGGTGGTGAGGGTGCCGGTGCCGCCGCCGTGGCGGACCACGTTGACGACGAGTTCGTTGACCGCGAGCACCAGCTCCTGGCCCCGCGCCTCGGCCAGCCCCGCCAGCCGGGCGGCCTCGAAGACCAGGAGACGGGTACGCGCCAACTCGTCAATGGTGAACGGCGCGCTCACGACGATCGGGCCGACTTCGGAGACGAGGCCTGGCGGAGAGGACTGTTCGCCCCGGTCGTTCATGTCCGTACCGCCTCCGAGTCCCGGGCGAGCGCCCGTCCTGACTCTAGTACCCACCCGCCCGCCGCCCAGTCGAAACTTTCCGCGAACCGGTCCACGTTACCCGTTCGGAGCGGCGGGGAGAGGCGTTGCCCGCACGTCCCCAGTTCCCTCTACGCGGTCCCACTCGGATGGCGGGCGGCGGCGGCACTGCCGTCGCCCAGCGTCCGCAGTCCGGTGAGTTCCAGCAGCCGGGCGACGATCGGCTGAGGGTACTCCAGCCGCAGCCACCCACCGCGGCCCTCGGCGACATGCGCGGCGAGGACGAACGCGGTCAGGCCCGTCGCGTCACAGAAGTCCAGCCGGGCCAGGTCCACCACGATGCGGGGCTGATCCAGTTCCTGCCCCAGGGTGGCCAACCGAAGGCGTAGTTCGTCAGAGTTCACGTGGTCCAGTTCCCCGGACAGGTGCACGATGGTCACCAGATCGAAGCTGGCGACCGTGACAGTAAGGGACACGACTGCCTCAAAGAGGGTAGATCTCCGACAAAGGAAGCGACGTCGTCGGTACGCCGGGCGACCCCGGCGACGGACCGATCCGTCGTGCCGTCGAGACCTCACAACAACCCCGCTCACCCCGCGGGTGCGAACGTGGACTGCCCGCCAGCGTACGCCAGGAATCGGCTCCGAGGTCCTTGCCCCGCTGACCGCTCATGTGCCGCAGCCCAAGATCGCCAGTGAACATCCACTCTCCTGGCAGGCGGCTACTCGCTGAGGGCGTCCAGGACTCCGGTGACTGCTAGCACCCGGCGCACCATGCCCGACGCCCCGGTGATGACGACGCCGACGCCCAGGACCGCGGCGGAGCGGCGCGCGGCCATCAGGGTTCCGATGGCTCCGGAGTCGAGGAACACCGTGTCCGACAGGTCGACGACGACCCGCTGCACACCGGCGGTCCGCGCGGCCCGCCCGATCGCCTCGGCCAGCGCGCCGTGTACGGGCAGGTCCACGTCGCCCGCGACGACGACCACGACCTCGCCGCGCACACCTGGGCGCTGGCTCACCTCACCGTTTCGCACGACTCGACACTGTAGTGAGTCCAGCCCCGATCTTCCATAGTTCCGGCGAACATTTGTGACGCTACTCGCACCATATTTCCTCACCCTGTTGCTGGCGTGAATATGCCTTGGTCGCTGCATTATTTCGGTTGCGCGTAGGCGACTATTCCTGCACGCAGGAGGTGGGGTCAGGGAGTTGCGCCCCGGAGAGCGGGTAGGTGTCGCCACCGCCCAGGTGGGCGTCGCGCCGCCGGAACGGTCCTGGCCACTGGCCGGACCTCTGGCCTTGGCCCGCGCCGAGATCGCCGCCTGCGCGGGCACCCGTCGCCCGTGTCGAGACGGGCTATCACTAGCACCTGGACGGCGACGGTCCGGACTCCCATGACCACCTGTGGTGCCTGAGGCACGCGTTACCCGAACCTCACCGACGCCCACCACGGCTGTTGTGCGTCGGGGCGATCGCCGCTGGTTGGACCGTGCTCCGGGCCACACCACTCCCCTACCTGCCGGAACGTCCCGCCGACGTCCCGCCCCAGGACTTCCACCCCTGACACCCGGACCGCCCCCGACATGGCCAGCGGCCCGCCCGTACATGCCCGAGAAAATCTATAGACACTGGAGTAGATATGCATACGGTCAGGTGTTAGCTTTACTCTCGCTGAAGCGAGCAAGAGTCCATGTGGGGTGACAGAGACTAGTTGCCCGTTCGAGTGGATAGGCAGGTCGGGGGCGAAACACCCGGCCGGCCGAGCCGCCCGTCGGAGGAGGGCCGCGTGACCGGTCTGGCCATGTGCCGACCGGCTGCTCGCCATCCTCGACGCGCGTGGGAGACAGCCGAGGTCACACGGGCGGCACGCCGCCAGCCCCGCTCGCACCTACCAGCGGTGTCCGGGCGGGGCGAGGCCTCGGGTGCTCAGCAGACGAGCCTGCCTGGCGTCAGGTGCCCGATGACAACGTCACTCGACTCCTCGGGCGCCGATCCCGGTGACCTCAGGGATCGGGTGTCAGCGGTGGACGTACGCGGCGAGGCCGCCGAACTCCTCGCTGGCGATGAACACCGACCGGACGTTGATGAGCGCCTCTTCGACGTGGTCGGGGCATCCCCAGGCCGCGTCGCCCCAGGAGTCGGCGATCTTGATCTCGGCGGGTTCGGCGCAGCTGGAACCGCCTCCGAGCTGGCATTGCTCGGGGTGCGGCAACGTGGCCTGCGCGGCGGCGGCGGCGCGCAGCTGAGTGGTGAGTTCCGCGGCGGCCGTGGCGCGACGCTCGGCGGCGGCCCGCAGTTCCTGTTCCGCTCGTACGGCCCTGGCCAGGTCGTCGTGGGCCGACCTGGCGAGCGCTTCGGCGGTTCGTTGTGCCTGTTCGCTGTGGTGGCGTTCGATGGCCAGGGCTGCGGTGCCGGCGAAGAGGCGGGTGAGGGCGAGGTCGGTGTCCTGTGGGATGCGGGGGGTGCGGTGGTACATGGCGAAGGTGCCCAGTAGTCCGCCGTCGCGGGCCAGGATCGGTGTGGACCAGCAGGCGGCCAGGTCGGCCCTGGTGGCCAGGTTCTTGAAGTCGGTCCAGAGGGGGTCGGTGGTGATGTCGGTGACGATGACGGGTTGGCGCCGGTGGGCGGCGGTGCCGCAGGATCCGACGCCTTCGCCGGTGGCGATGCCGTCGATGGCCTGGTTGTAGAAGTCGGGCAGGCTGGGCGCGGCGCCGTGTCGTAGGTGCAGGCCGTCGGGATCGGCGAGGAGTACGGAGACGAGGATCTCCTGCGGGGCGAGGTTCTCGATGCACCGGGCCATCCCGTCGAGTACCTCGGTGAGGGGCGCCTGACGGGCGATCTGCTCCAGCAGGGCACGGTGCTCGGCCATCAACCGTTGGGCATGCTTGACCTGGGTGGTCTCCACTCCGATCATGCGGACCCCGGTCACGTGACCTTCGGCGTCCCGATACGGCTCGAAGGTGAAGTCGAAGAACGCCTCCCGCGCCTGGGCTCCGGCGTCCACAACGACCTGGACGTCGCTGGAGGTGCGGGGCTCGCCCGTGCGGTAGACCTGGTCCAACAGGGCGATGAGCCCCTGCTCCGCCAGATCTGGCATCAGGTCGACGAGCGCGACCCCGGTGCGTACCCGTTCCTCGCCGAAGGTGGTGACGAACGTCGGGTTCGCTGTCTCCACCAGATGCTCCGGCCCCGCGAGCGAGGCGAAGACCGCAGTGGATGGGCCGAACAACGACCGCAGGTCCTCCTGGTCTTCCTGTCCGGCAACCGCCGGCTTCCCAACGGTCGGCCGCTGGCCTGATACCGCTGTCATGGTGTCGCCCGCCTCTCAGCCGCTATGCGTGGATGGTCGAACGGGGGCATACGTACTTGGTTCGTGGCCAACTTTCAGGCCTCGTGAAACCGGAGGGAGACCCGGGACGGGTCCCCCTCCGGAGGTCGGAGTCCTCGGTCCAGTCAGGTGAAGATGCTGACTCCACCCGGACCGACCAGCAGGCCGACCACGATCAGGACCACGCCCCACAGCAGTTGGCGCCGGAACAGCGCGACGATGCCGGAGACCACGAGCACTACAGCCAACAGCCACAGGATGAATGTCATGGTCGTACTCTTCCCGAATCCATCCGGCCGTAAACACGGTTAACAGTGGCTGCCCCGTCGAACCGTGTGCAGCCCGAACCCCCGACGGGACGAGCCCTCCTTCTGTGGACGGGGAGTGACCCCGGTCGCGTCGGACCGGGCGCCCAGCCGGCGATCTCAGAGGGCGAACGACCAGACGCGCCTACGAGGTCGGCGACCCGTCGAATGGTTTTGTCAGGGGTGGGGGTTAGCCTGCCCGGACAGGATCGTCCCAGGACCAGGAAGGTGTCATGAAGCTTCTCCTCACGGACTCGGGCGTCAAGAACGCGAGCATCCGCGACGCACTCGTCGACCTACTCGGAAAGCCGATCGCCGAGTCCGGTGCCCTGGTCGTCCCGACGGCGTTGCACGCCCAGAAAGGCGGGGCCGTCCTGGCGGCCCGCGCGATCAGCGGCGACCTGGCGCCCATGGCCCAACTGGGGTGGAAGTCCCTCGGGGTCCTGGAGCTCACCGCGTTGCCCAGCATCGGCGAGGAGCTCTGGGTCCCCCTGGTCCGGGAGGCCGACGTCCTGCTGGTCCAGGGCGGCGATCCGATGTTCCTGTGCCACTGGATGCGCGAGTCCGGCCTGGCGGACCTGTTCCCCACGCTCCACGACACCGTCTACGTGGGGCTGAGCGCCGGGAGCATGGTGATGACCCCGCGGATCGGGCAGGATTTCGTCCGCTGGAACCCGCCCGGGGGCGGCGACCGGACCCTGGGGGTGGTCGACTTCGCGATCTTCCCGCACGTGGACTACCCGGGCATGGCGACCAACACGATGGCCCACGCCGAGAAGTGGGCCGCGACGATGCCGATGCGGGCTTACGCCATCGACTGCGAAACGGCCATCAAGGTGATCGACGGAGACGTCGAGGTCATCTCCGAGGGCAACTGGAGGCAGCTCAACCCCTGACGGGGCGCGCGGCGGATCGGCGCCTCCGACCCCGGTGGCGACGTCACGTCCGGTGTCGTCGCGTTCCACGATCCCCGAGCGCGCTGGCGCCATGGTCGGTGCCGGGTCGGGGCGGGTGCGCGAACAGGTCGACCAGGTCCTCGTAGCGCACGACGCACAGCGCGCCGACCAGCCCGGCGGTGGACGCGACCAGTACGCCGCCGAGCGGCGTCGGCCCGTCGCCGAGCACGGCCGCGCCGAGGCCGGCCCCCGCCGCCGCCAGCAGGATCAGGTTGCGGACCACGTGCCGGCGGGTCAGGGGCGTGTCCGCCGCGCCGAAACACCGGCACACGGCGCCGGTCCTCGCCCGCACGGCCCGCCACACGGCCAGGGTCAGCACGGCGAACAGCGTCGCGGCGAGCGCCTGACCGGCCACGACGGTCGTGGGCACCGCCAGCAGCACCGGGACGACGGCCTCCGCGGTGACCGTCGCGACCGCCGCCACGGGAGTCCACCTGCCGGGCACCAGGCCGAACGCGGGGATGGTCGCCGCGAACCGCCGGAACGCGGCCCGGCCGCGCACCTTGCCCGCCACGGACGTCAGCAGGACGAGCCCCACGAGCACCCGGGCCGCCACGGCCACGTATTCCATTGGTTCTCCCTATCGGATCGGTCGGACCACGACGCCGACGAGCGCGTCGGCCACGACGTAGCCCAGGCTCCGGGAGTCGTGGCTGCGACCGGGGTTGTCGCCGAGGACGATCAGCCGGCCGGCCGGCACGACCTGTTCGTCGACGGGGATGTCCGGCGGCACGGGATCTCCGGGCACGGCGACGGCACGTTTGACCAGCAGTCCGCCGGTCGGGTCCTGGGGATCGGCGGAGCCGGCCGTGGCGAACACGACGACGTCGCCCCGGCGGATCCGGCCCAGTCCGGTGCGCCGGACGAGGAGTCGGTCGCCCTGGTCGTAGGTGGGACGCATGCTCGGGCCGTGGACGGTGACGACCAGGAGGCTGGCCCGCAGCATCCAGCCGGCGGCGCCGAGAACCGCCGCGAGGAGGACTGTCACGACGGCGGGGATCACGGCGACACGTCCTGGTAGCCGGCCGCCTGCGTCCGGAACAGGCGCGCGTAGCCCGCGTCGGCGGCGACGAGTTCGTCGTGGGTGCCGTGTTCGGCCACCCTGCCCTCGGCGAGGACGACGATCGTGTCCGCGTCGCGGACCGTGCCGAGCCGGTGGGAGATCAGCACGCTCGTGCCGTGGGCGCGGTGTTCGCGCAGGCGGCGGTGCACCTCGTGTTCGGCCTGCGCGTCGAGTCCGGAGCTCGGCTCGTCGAGGATCATCAGGTCGCGCTGGTCGCGCAGGAACGCCCGGGCGAGGGCGAGCCGCTGCCACTGGCCACCGGACAGCAGTACCCCGGTGTCGGGGTTCTCCCGGTCCGACTCGTCGACGAACATCCGGGACAGCCACGTGTCGTACCCGTGGGGAAGGGTGTCGATCGTCGGGTGCATTCCCGCCCGGTCGGCCGCCGCCACGATGCGGGGCCGGTCGTCCAGGGCGGTGACGTCTCCGAGGCCGATGTTCTCGGCGACGCTCAGGTCGTACGCCATGTAGTCCTGGAAGACCGCGCCGATGTGTTCGCGGAACTCGGCCACCGGCAGTTCCCGGAGGTCGACGCCGTCCCACAGGATGGCGCCCCGGGTCGGGTCGTAGAAACGGCAGAGCAGCTTGACCAGGGTACTCTTGCCCGCTCCGTTGAGCCCGACGAGCGCCGTGGCCCGCCCCTGGGGGATGAGGAGGTCCACTCCGCGCAGCACCCACGGTTGGTCCTCGCCGTAGCGGAACCACACGTCGCGCAGCTCGATCCCGGTCCGCAGCCGGGGTACCGGGCCGGATCCGGTCGCCACCACCAGGTCGGGGACCGTGGCCTCGATGTCGCGGTAGTGGCCGAACAGCAGCATCGCGTGGTGGGCCATGCCGATCCGGTGGGCGATGCCCTGTGACGCGAGCTGTACTCCGGCGACGGCGGCGAGGAACACCGAGACGTCCCCGATCGACTGCCGGCCGGCGGCGGCCAGCAGCACGGCCCAGACCAGCCCGCCGCCCGCGACGGCGGCGGTGAGGCCCGCGAGCAGCCCCTCGGTGCGGGCCTCGCGCCGGTCCTGCCCGGCGATGGCCGCGTTGGCCGCCGACAACTCCACGAGCATCCGGCGGCGGAACAGGTCGCCCAGCCCGAGGAGCCGGATCTCCTGGGCGGCGGCCAGGCTCCCGAGCAGCTCCGCGTAGAAGTACTCCCGGCGCTCGTGGGGCGAGATGCTCCACAACACGTCGGCCCGTGACCGGCCGAGCCGGAGCTGCGCCCAGAGGGCGGGGGCGGCCGAGGCGACGACGACCGCGGCCATCCACGGGTTCACCACCAGGAGGGTGCCGAGGAAACCGACCATGGTCAGCGCCGACTGCGCGACGCCGAGGCCGTCGTCGACGAGGCGGCTCGGGCCCGACCTGCCGGCCTGCTGCGCCATCCGGAGCTGGTCGCGGAAGGCCGGGTCCTCCAGCCGGCCGATGCCGGACAGCCGGTTCATCGCCTGGTACAGCCGGTCCATGGAGAGCACGCCCACGACCCGGTCCAGTCGGGCGCGCAGGTACTGCCCGACCACCGGCAGCAGCCCGCCGAGCAGTCCGACCGCCGCGAGCCCGACCGCCACCGGGAGCAGCGACCACCGGTCCCCCGCCGCGCCGCCGTCGAGCCGGTCGAGCAGGACCTTGGTGCACCAGGCGGCGGCGACCGGGAGCAGCCCCGCGACGGCGGTCACGGCCGCGTACCCGAGCACGACGCCGCGCCCGGACTCCCAGGTGAGCCGGGCCGCGGCGGCGAGATCGCCGAGGACGCGCCGGCCCCCGACGGCCACGGTCATGAGGCCGGGACCGGAACCGGGAGCGCCTCGATCTGGTACCCGCTCGCCACCACCACGCCGTCGTCGACCAGGCACAGCGCCGGGTAGCCGCTGACGCCGAAGGCCTTGTTCACGGGTCCGTCGTCGGTTTCCACGACCACGTCGGCCACCGGGCGCAGGCTGGTGAGGAGGTCCGCCACGTCGGCGTCGGGGCCCACGGCGACGGCCAGCACCCGGCCGTCGAAGCTCCGGGCGTACTCCAGGAACTGCGGCAGCCGCTCCTTGCACGGCTCGCACGTCGGCGAGAAGAACCCGACCAGCGTCGGCCCGTTCAGCGTCGCGTCCGTCACCGTCGTGCCGGTGGTGGTCGTCGCCGCGAAGGCGCCGATCGCGGTGCCGGCCGCGAGCATGATGTCGCCCTGGTGACCGCCCGCCACCTGTTCGAGGGTCCGGGTGTGTTCCCGTAGCCGGCGGATCACGCCGAAGGTGAGGAAGAGGTTGAGCGCGGTCAGGAGGCCGACGAGGATGACGGCCGCTGCCAGGATTGCCATGCCAGTGCTCCTTTGCTCGGGGAGCGGCGGCCGCCACCGGGGTGCCGGCCGCCGCGGAGATCACTAGCAGTGGCGCGTGGTCCGGTAACAGGATCCGCAGAACGTCTTGCACGCCCCGTTCGTGGAGCAGTGCTTCTCGTACTGGTAGTTGCCGCTGCAGTAGCAGTACTTGTAGAACGGGTCCGGCGGGCAGCCCGCACCGACGTTGGCCTTCGGTACGAACGCGCCCAGCAGGCGGTCGCTGAACGTTCCCAGCATCGCGCGCATGCGTCGCTCCTTCCCTCGGGTGCCGTGGACGACACCGACCGTGGAAAAGCTAGGTTCGACGACAATGCATGTCAATGCGAGGACAGGCGGGTTGTTAGCGAGTTGTGAGCGCTCCGGGCGACCCTTTCGGTGGACCACTCCGCCGCCCCCGCTTGGCCTCGCCACCAGGTAGAACCCTCCACCACCCCACGGATCCGCGCGCTCCGACGGCACCGACGCGCCGGCCGTCCGCCTCGCCCGCCGTGGGCCCGGAGCACCATGGGCCCGGACCACCGCCCGGGGTCACCGCCCGGCGCGCGCGGGTGGCTCCAGACCGTGCGGCCGGTCGACGCCCAGCCCGGTACCCACCTTGGGCCACAGGTCGTCCAGCCGCTCCCGGACCCGGGGATCGCCGGCGGCGGCCAGTTCACCGATCAGGTTCTTCGCCTGCTCGGTGCGGCCCACGTCGATCAGCCAGCCGATGTGTTGCCACCGCGCGGTCGGGTCGCCGGACTGGGCCGCGTCCTCCCACATCGGATCGATCTCCCCGGCCCGGCCGCGCAGGAGCAGTACGTCGCAGAGTTTGAGGCGCGCGGCCGAGTCGCCGGCCCGGATGGCGGCGCGGCAGTGCTCCTCGGCCTCGGACAGTTCGTTGCCGGCGATCAGGAGGTCCACCAGTTGCTGCCGGCAGCGGTGGTCGCCGTCGGCCGCGCCGGCGGACAGCTGGGCCTCGGCCTCCTCCGGGCGGGCGGCGGCGAGGTACAGGGCCGCGAGTCTGCGCCGGGCCGGAGCCTCGCCCCGGGCCGCGCCGTCGAGCAGGACGCGCTCGGCCTCCTCCGGGCGCTGGGAGCCGAGTTCGAGGTCGGCGAGCTGGACCCGCGCCTCCGGGTCGCCGGCGGCCACGGCCCGGGCGAGCAGTTCCCTGGCGCCCCCGACCCGGCCGGTGCGGGCCAGGAGGCTGGCGTGCTGTCGGCGGGCGGGCAGGTGACCGAGGGCCAGTGCCCGGGACCAGGCCGACTCGGCGGCGGCGATCTCCCCCGCCCGTTCGAGGCAGGCGGCCAGGTGGGCGTGGGCGTCGGGCACGTCCTGCCGTACCGCCTCGCGCCACAGCCGGGCCGCCTCCCCGGGACGGCCGCGCGACTCCAGGAGTTGCCCGAGCCGCAGCCAGGGCACAGGGTCGGCCCGGTCGAGCGCCGCGCGCCACAGCCGTTCGCCGTCCTCGACCCGGCCCTGGTCGGCGAGCAGGTCCGCGAGCAGGTCGCGGGCGGCGGCGTGCCGGGCGGCGAGCGGGCCGAGGAGCGTTTCGGCGTCGGCGGCGCGGCCGTGCGCGGCCAGGTGGTCGGCGAGCCGGAGCGCGGACCTCACGGAACCCCGGTCGCTGGCGGCCGACCACAGGCGCTCGGCGTGCCCGTCGTAGCCGCGGTTGTACGCGCTCTCCCCGGCCCGGTGCGTGTCGTCGAGTTCGGCCAGCTCCTCGCAGGCCAGCCAGACGGAGGCGGGGACCGGGTGCGCGTCGCGGGCCGACGCGCCGTGCTGGAGGAGGTAGTCGGCCAGGACCAGGCGTCCGTCGGCGGACGGGGCCAGTGGTGCGACGGCGCCGTACACCCGGGTGGTCGCGTGCCGCAGCGCGGCGGGCAGCCACTGCGCGGGGGTCCGGTCGGCCTCCACCTCGGACAGGTACCCGGCCGCCGCGTCCCGGAGGAAGTCGCGGCCGAGCGGGGCGCGGACCCCGATCCGGGCCGCGTCGACGGCGGCGGTGATCACGGCCCAGCTGTACGGATCGGGCGCGTTGTGCCACCGGCTGGCCAGTTCCCGCCCGAGCGCGAGCACCTGGGTCAGCTGGCCCGGCTGGGTATGCAGCGCCTCCTGGACCCGGGGGTCGCGCTCGGCGACCGTGCGGGCCGCGCGCAGTTCCCGGGCCGAGAACCGGTCGGGGATGTCGATCAGGGTGGCCCGGTTCAGCAGCCGCACCTGGTGCGCGTACTGGTCGTGGGCGCCGTCCTCGGGCAGGGTGGTGATCGCGACCCGTTCGGTGGCCGACAGGGTTCCGATGACCAGGACCCGCCGGTGCGTGTCGGCGAGCAGTTCGAGCAGTTCCACGCCCTGGTCGGGCTGGTCTGCCAGCAGGGCGCCGACGCGGTCCAGCCACACGACGGTGCGCGGCGGGCAGGTCAGGGTCCGGAGTGCCTCCAGGCTGCCGGCCTTGCGCAGTCGCCAGCGGCCGACCCTTTCGCGCAGCACCTCGTAGGCGAGCCGGGACTTGCCGCTGGCCGCGCCGCCGACCAGGAGGACGATCCCGCCGTCGGCCGTGGCCTCCGTGACGGCCCGGTCCAGGGCCGCGTGCGCGTCCCGCCGGACGTAGCCGGGCAGCGCGCCCCGGGGTGTGGTCTGGATGCCGAAGTATCCCGGCAGGGCGCGCCGGACCCGCAGGTCCACCCCGGCGACCGGCACGAGGGTGGGCTCGCCCCGGCCCGCCAGCACCTGCTGACCGAGGCTCAACAGGACGGCGGAGGCGATGGCCGCCGCCCAGCCGGGCCAGGGCAGTTTGACCGCCGTGGCGGCCGTGCCGGCCGCGACGAAGAACAGCGGCGTGTACCGCCACCGCGAGCGCCACCAACGGGCCAGCACCGTGGCTACCAGCTGAAGATCTGCTTGAGCTTCGCCGTGGCCGAGCGGACCACGTCGGCGGACTTCTTGAAGCCGTTGCGGTCGAGGAAGTCCGCGACCCGGTTCTTGGCCTTCGCCTCGTGCCGCTCGCCGTCCCCCGTGATGACGCGGTTGCCCTTGTCCGCGTCGTCCTTGTTCTTCTTGAGCTTCTTGCGTTGCTTGCGCATCCGGTCGACCTCGTCGCGCATCGCACCCGTCAGGGCCGCGTTGCTGCGGGTCAGTTGGGCGATCTGCTTCTCGAGGTCCGCGACGCGCTGCTGTTCGCGGGCGGTGCGCTTGTTCTGGCGCTCCACGGCCTGGGCGGCGGCCTCGCTGACCGCGTTCTGCCAGGAGCGGATGGTGTCGCCCGGCAGGTTGGCGAGCACGGCATCGAGGAGGCCGAACATGTTCCAGCCGGTCAGCGCGTCGTAGGCGATGATCTGGTCCAGTTGGAACGCCGGGGTGCCGGACCCGTGCCGCAGGTCGCGGAGGAACGCCGCCCGGGCCTGCTGCACCGCCTCCTGTTCCTGGGGGCTGGCCGGGCCGAGGGTGGTGGAGATGTCCACCGGTTGGGTGACCCCGTCGACCTCGACGTTGAGCATCGACAGCCGGTTGAAGCCGATCACGATCCGGTTCGCGGGCACCCCGCAGTCCAGGAGCACCTTGACGGTGCGCAGGGTGGGCAGGCTGGCCGGGCGCGGCGGGGTGGTGATCACGATGAACCCGTGTGCCCGCTCCACCTGTCGGCGGTACATGTCGCGGTACTCGCGGTCGCGCTGTTTGGAGTCCCCGAAGCCCGGCAGGTCGACGATGTCGATGTTCTCGCCGCTGGCCCGCCACTGGTACAGCTGGTCCTGCGCGGTGCCCCGCTCGTAGTGGCCGACCGCGCTGACCTGCGAGCCGAACAGCGTGTTGATGGTGGTGGACTTCCCGACGCCCGTCCCCCCGCAGATCAGCACGCACGGCTTGCGGTCCGTCGGGAAGCCTTTCCGGTAGTCGTCGATGACGTCCGACCAGTCGGTGCCGCCGGCCATGAGCCTCTCCTTGTCCTCGGTGCGGTCACCGCTTCCGGCGGGTGACCAGGGAGTCGAGCGACGCGGCGACGAGCCGCCCCAGGTTCCACCCGGTACGGGCGTCGTACGGCAGCAGTTGGGCCACGGTGACGCCGCTGCCGGGCACCCCGGCCAGGAGGTCGCGGGCGACGGCTCGTCGGAGGCGCTCGATCACGGCCAGCGACTGTTCGTCGGGCTCGCCGCGGGTGGGCAGGCGCAGCGGCGTCATGCCCTCGCCGGTCTCCACGTTCACCGTCTCGATCCGGTTGAGCCCGACCACGATGCGCCGGGGGGCGAATCCCCCTCGGATCACGTCCTTGACGACGCGCAGGGTCGGCATGCCGGCGGGGCGGGGCGGCGCCGCGATCAGCAGGACCCCGTCCACTCTGGACGCCTGGTGCCGGTAGACCGGACGGTTGCGGTGGTCGTGCGCCTTGGAGTCGCCGAGGCCCGGCATGTCCAGCAGTCGGATGCGCCAGCCGTCCAGCGTGTACAGGTGGCCCTGGACGGAGGTCGTGCCCCGCGAGACGTGGCCCACGGCCCCCGCCCGCCGGCCCAGCAGGGTGTTGATCGTGGTGGTCTTGCCGGCGCCCACCCCACCGCCGACCATGAGGGTGATCTCGCGCCGCCAGGGGCGGCCCGGGGACAACCGGCGCAGGGAGTCGCGCACCGCGGTCAGGTCGACGTCGACTGTCTCCATGGCGCACCTCGCCAGCCCTGTCGGGAGGCGCTGCCGGGCCGGCGCCAGGGACCGTCAACCTAACAAGGGACCGCCGGAGGGGCCTATCGGGAAACCGACATCCGGGTACCTACGTCAGCGCGGCGACGGCGCCCCAGGTCGCGAATCCGAACAGGACCGTGCCGGCCGCCGCGCCCGTCACGGCGCTCTGGGTCAACCCCGACACCCTGCTGACGGGTACGGAGGCGAGCGCCACCACGGTCAGCAGCGCGCCGAGCGCGTACAGGGACGGGCTCCGCAGCACCGGGGCCATCGGCCAGAAGTGCACGCCGACCACCAGGCAGATCCACGGCGCGAGATAACGCTGCCGCCCCCACAGGGCGATCCCGGCGGCGCCCAGGGCGGCGATCCCGAACTCGACGCCCACGATGATCCCGTACTGCCGCATGGCCCCCGGCTCGCCGAGCGCGGAGCCCGTCGACCAGTTCCGCCACGCGACGACCGCGCCGACGGCGGCGACCAGCAGACTGGCCACCGAGCCGGCGGTCAGCGGGGCCTTCCACCGGGTCGGCGGCCGTTCCTGGGCCCAGCCGAACCAGCTGGACGCGAAGAAGCCCAGCACCGCCGCGGTCATCGCGCTGTCCCGCAGGTACGACATCTCCGACCCCCATCTGTTGATCTTGTTCAACAGGCTACAGGGGGCCGTCGGCACCGTTCCGGGGAGCCGGTCGCGTCCCGGCCGCCGGTCACGGCAGTTCGAAGCCGCCCAGCCGCGCGTGGTACTCGTGCCCCATGTACTCCGAGTCGCTGCCGACCAGCAGCCCCCCGGGATAGGCGACCAGCGCCTCCACCCCGACCCCCCGGTCCTTGGTCGGGTTCCACGGCAGCGCCTTGCCCGTCTCGGGGTCGATCGCGCCGATCCCCACCCGGGGCACCGCGCCGGGACCCTGGCTCTTGTTGCGCCCGTAGGTGTTGTCCAGCCACTGCTGGTGGCCGCCGACGTACACGGCCGTGCCGGTGACCGCCACCGACAGCAGCGTGTTGCCGCCCGTGTGGTTGACCCAGGTGGGCGCGTGCAGGCCGTCGCCCTCGGTCTCGAACCGGGCGGCCGTGTCGCACAGCTTGTGGGGTTCGTTGAGGTGCCCGCTGGTGACGACGACGAAGTACGAGCCGTCGGGGGCGAAGTCGAGCCCGCGCAGGTACGTGCTCGGCGACCAGATGCACGCCGAGTTCTGGTAGGCGTGGGTGTTCCAGCCGCGCAGTACCGGCAGGTCCTCCGACACGTCGACGAGCGCCAGGTTGTACCGGTCCTCGCCCTCGACCCGGGTGAACGACCCGTCGATCAGCAGCTGGGTGTCGTCCTCGGAGACGGCCATGTGCTCGACCCGGACCAGTCCGCCGGCCGGCCGCTCCAGGCCCAGTTCGAAGCCGCGGTCGGGCGCGCCGGTGGTGGCGTCGAGCCGGGCCAGCGCCGCGCGCCACACCCCGGAGATCTTGCTGAACCAGCCGGAGACGTACAGCCGGTCGCCCCGGGACACGAGGTTGTGCACCTCGCCGTCGGCGATCGTCCCCGCGAAGTCGGTGCGCACCGCGCCGGTCCGGATGTCGAGGCGGGCCAGGCCCCGGCGTTCGCCGCCGTTGACCGTGGTGAAACCGCCGCCCACGTACACGGTGCCGTCGGCGCCGGCCGCCAGCGCGTACACCGTGCCGTCGAGGTCGGGGGCGAAGTCGGGCAGGATCTCCCCGGTGCCGAGCCGGAACGCGAACACGTGCCGGCGGTCGAGCACCGCCTGGGAGAACGCCGTGCGGACCTGGGTGAAGTCCCCGCCCACGACGGCGATGTCGCCGACGACCGCGATGGCGAACACCGTGCCGTCCAGGACGTGCGGGGTCCACCGCATCGGGCGCTCGGACACCACCGAGGACTGGGCCTCGTCGGCGGTGGCCGGGCAGGGGGCCAGCAGGGCGGCGAGCGCCAGCGTGGCGGCGGTGAGCGCGCGGGGCGCGAGCCAGTCGCGATAATTCACAAAATGTACTTTATGCGAAGAGTCCTAGGGAGCGTCGGAGCCGCGCCGGGAGACTACGGGCGCACCGGCGGGGCCCGACTCCCCGGGCACCGCGCGTGACGGCGGACCGGGCGCGCCGGACACCGGGGCCGGGTCGCCGGGCACGCCGCCGGTGGACGCCGGGCGGGCGGGGATCAGCAGGGCCAGCGCCGCCCCCACGAACACGATCCCCGCGCCGAGATCCACGGTCGCCTGGACGCCCAGCACCTCGCCGAGCGTCGCCCCACCGAGCGCGCCGAGCAGCCCCGCGCCGGACTGCAGCGTCAGATACAGGGCGGAGACCCGGCCGAGGACCTCGTCGGACGTACACCGCTGGAGGTGGGTGTCGATCTCCACGAAGGCGCAGACCGCCGGCGGCCCGAACAGCGCGAACAGCACGCCGGCCGCGAGAACCCCCGGCGCGTTGAACGCCGCGAGGAACACCACGCCCAGGACGCCGAACGAGACCGCCAGCGACCAGCGGAGCGGATACCGGCCCACGATCCGCCGGCTCAGCGGCGCGCCGACCACGAAACCCAACCCCAGAGCCCCGAGCAGCAGTCCGAGGGTACGGGAGTCCGCGCCCAGCACCCCGCTCGTGTACGGCACCAGCAGCGCGGTCAGCACCGCGTTGCCCAGGAAGAAGGCCCCCGCCGCGCCGAACACCGCCGGCAGCCCGGCCGTGCGCCGGACGTGCCGCCAGCCCGCCGCCAGCTCGGCGCGGAACCGCCCGAGCACAGCGCCCTCGGCACGCGGCGGCCGCGCCGGGTCCGGCGTCCGGATGCCCGCGATCAGCACCGCCGACACCAGGTACGTGGCGACGTCGATCGCGACCATCCACCCGAAGCCGACCAGGACGTAGAGCGCGCCGCCCAGCGGGGCGCCGACGAGGCGGACGACGCCCCGGGCCAGCGCGCCGAGCGAGTTGGCCGACACCAGGGCGGAGCCCCGGCCCACGAGGGCGGGGACGAGCTTCTGCCGGGCCGGGACGAAGAACTGGCCAATGGCGCACTCCAGGGCCAGTACCAGGTAGATCAGCCAGACCAGGTCGGCGCTGCGGACCGTCAGGAGCAGGGCCACCGCGCCCGCCCGGAGGATGTCCGCGCCGATCATCACCAGTCGGGGGCTCCACCGGTCGACCAGCACCCCGGCCAGCGGCCCGACGAGCACGGCAGGGAGGGTCTCGGCGACGACGGTCAGGCCCGTGGCCAGGGCGGAGCCGGTGAGGTGCCAGACGAAGTACGGCGCGGCGATCACCAGCAGCCAGTCGCCCAGACTCGACAGCACCAGCCCGCCGAGCGAGAGCCGGAAATCCCGGTACCGCAACGCCTCCCACATGGCAGAACTCCCCCGTCGTTAGCACTCTCGTGTCGAGAGTGCTAACCATGCCACCCGGTTGGCGCGCGGACAAGACCCGACGGGACCGTGAACTGCGATGGATAGCGCGGGTTCGGAAAAGTGTTCTGAGTTCGCCCGAATCGCAGCCGGACATCGGACAGAGCCAGTCCGGCGACAACCGTCCATGATGGACTGTGTGGCCGGCGGGTCCGGAACCGTGCGGCCGCGCTCCTGGTTGAGGGGATCAGGGGCACGGCCGTACGCTGGACGGGAGCCGCCGAGCCGGCGAACCACGGATCCACGCAGCCGGCGGCGTCCGGCCCTCCTGCCCGACGGGGCTACCGCAGAGCGCTGATCGCGGTGGCGATCGCGGTGATCAGGGTGGCGATGGCGCTCAGAAGGCCGATGACGTGGCAGGGCGTGCATCGGTCCCAGATTCGGTGTGGCCTGTTCGGCGTGACGCTCATGGAGACTTCCTTCCAGGTACTCGGCGGATCGGTGGCTGGGCCGGAGGACGGGAACGCCGGCCGGGCGGATCCTGACCGCCCCAGCCGACGAGCAATGGACCCCTGGCCGCGCCGGTCCCGCTCCGACCGCCGCTCTCAGGTGTGCGGAGGCCGGTCAGGTGGGGTGCGGTCGTGTTCGGGGCACCGGTACCCCCGTCCCCCGCACGCGGAGCAGGTGGTGATCACCCCGCCTGTCCCCTCACATTCCGCGCACTCCAGCAGCGGTCTGTTGCATCCGATCCGGCGGCAGTTCATACCCGGCCCCTTTGCCCTCGCCGTTGGTGTCCTACCACCAATCTGGCGGTCGACCGGGCCGGCGGCCATGCCGTGCACCGGACACTTTCGCTGCCATATGTGGCCGGTGGCACCGATAGGGTGGGACACGGGGGCGAAGTCACCACACAGGAGGATCAACCGTGGCCAACACATTCCGGGAGTCGCTGCGCGAGTTCCGGAACCGCGCGGAGATCACCCAGGAGGACCTGGCCCTGCGCTCGGGGGTGAGCGTCCGCACGATCCGGGGGATCGAGCGCGGCGAGCGCACCAACCCCCGTGCGGACACCGCGCGTCAGCTCGCGGACGCGTTGCACCTGTCGGCCGACGAGCGCAGGGAGTTCTTCGCCCTGGCCGCCGGTCCCGAACTGGTCGACCCCGCTGGCGACGGCCCGGCCGTCCCGCCACGCCCCGCCGTGCCCCGGCAGGCGCGACAGCCCGACCATCTCGCGCTGGCCGCCGAGGAACTCGCGACCGGCGTGGGGATCCGGTTGCGTCGCGAGTACGAGCACCAGCAGATGCACGATCCGTTCCCGTTGCCGGTCCGCTGGACGCGGGTGCACGGCGAGGTCAGCGACCACCTCGACAACATCGACGCCCCGACGACCGGTGACCGCGCGAACCAGGTCGACCTGGTCGGCGACTTCAGCGAGATCACCGAGCTCTACCGGCGGTTGCCGACCGGCAGACTGGTGGTGCTCGGGCCCGCGGGCTCCGGGAAGACGATGCTGGCGACGCGGATGACCCTGTCCCTGCTCGAGGACCGCGAGCGGGCGCACCCCGTCCCCGTGACCGTGAACGTCGCTTCCTGGGATCCCACCAGGACCCGGTTCCGCGACTGGCTCAGCGGGTCCCTGATCCGGGACTACCCGGGCCTGGCCCGGACCACGCCCGGCGGCCTGACCCTGTCCGCCACCCTCGTGGGTACCGACGCGATCCTGCCGGTGCTCGACGGATTCGACGAGATCGCCCCGGGTCTGCGCGGCCCCGCGCTGCGGGCGCTCAACCGGGCCAAGCTCCCGATCGTGCTGACCAGCCGTCCCGCCGAGTACGACGAGGCCGTCAGCCTGGCCGACGTGCTCACCGCCGCCGCCGTCATTCGCCTGGACACCCTCACCCCGGGCGACGTGGCGCACTACCTGCCCCGCGCCACCCGCAGGAACCTCGGCTCGGCGCCCGGGGTCGACGCGCGGACGGTGTGGTACCCGGTGATCTCCGAGATGACGGCGGAGGGGCCCGGCTACGCCGGAGGGAACGTCGCCACGGCGTTGCGTACCCCGCTGATGGTCTCCCTCGCCCGTGCCGTCTACAGCGACACCCCGGGCCGGGACCCCGCCGACCTCCTGGACACCGGCCGGTTCCCCGAGTCGACCGACATCGAGGAGCACCTCCTCGCCAGCTACGTGCCGACCATGTACACCGACCGGCCCGCGACGGGAGCGCACCGCGACTTCGGCCTCGACCACGTTCTGCGGTGGCTCAACTATCTCGCCCGGCACGGAACCACCCGGCACGAGTCCGGCATCGCGTGGTGGGGACTCGGCAGCACCGTGCCGATCTGGGCGCGCGCCGTCCTCGTCGGGCTCGTGTGCACGGTCACCGTCGCGCTCACCGTGATCCTCGTCGGCGTGCCCCTGTCCCTGATCGCGTACGGCGCGACCGAGGAGAGCTTCACGAAGGCGGTATCGCTCCAGTCCGTCAGCGGGCTGCTCAACGGGGTGGGCGCCGGAGTTCCGCTGGGGCTGCTGTACGGCCTCGTGCACCGGTTCCGTGGACCCACCCCGGTGCCGTCACGCGTCCGCCTGCGGCTCGGGCGGGGAAGGCACCCCGGCGCGATCCCGCTCAGCCAGGTCCGCACCAGAATGGCCACCGCGTTCGCCGGTGGCCTCGCGCTCGGCGCGGCCATGGGACTCGTGATCGAAGCGGTCACGCGGACAGCACTGGTCCCCATCCTCCAGGCGACGGCCGCGTTCGGCGGCGTGTTCGCGGTCGCCGCGGCCGTCGCCGTCGGATTCGTCTCCTGGTTCGAGTCTCCCGCCGACGCCGACGCCGCCGCGAGCCCCGTCGACTCGCTGAAGGCCAACCGCGACGCCGTGCTCACCCAGATGCTGATGGGCGGGCTGACCTTCGGCCTCGTCGTCGCGGTGGGCACCTACGCGGTCGAGGACGTCACGCTCCCCGTCCTGCGCATTCTCGCCTCCCGGCTGACGAACGGCGAGTTCTCCTACTCGGGCGACCCCACACACGGCGCCGGCACCGGCATCGTCAGCGGCATCGTGGCCGCGTTCGCCTATGCCATGATCCTCACCGCCTGGGGACAGTGGCTGATCCTCGCCAGACTGTGGCTCCCGCTCACCGGACGTCTGCCCTGGCGGCTGCTCACCTTCATGGAGGACGCGTACGACCGTGGCGTCCTGCGCCGCTCCGGACCCGTGTGGGAGTTCCGGCACGAACGGCTCCAGCACCACCACGCCCAGACCGGACCGGAACCCGCCGGGAACCACAGCCACGATCCGCCGGTCGGAGCCTAGGACCCGGCGCCCCGGTCCACCTGGGACGGGATCGCGGCGTGCGCGGCAGCCAGCGCCAGGTACCCCTCGGCGTTGGCCTTGATCAGTGACCGCTCGTCCTCCGTCAGCTCGCGGCGCACCTTCGCCGGCACCCCCGCCACCAGCGACCCGGCCGGCACCCGCATGCCCTGCGGCACGACCGCCCCGGCGGCGATCAGCGAACCGCTCCCGATGTGCGCGCCGTTGAGCACGGTGGCGCTCATCCCGATCAGGACGTCGTCCTCGACGACACAGCCGTGCAGGACGGCGTTGTGGCCGACGGTGATCCGGTCGCCGAGCACGGTCGGGAAGCTCGGGTCGGCGTGCAGGGTGCAGTTGTCCTGGATGTTGGTGTCCGCGCCCACGGTGATGGCCTCGGAGTCGCCGCGCAGCACCGCGCCGTACCAGACGCTCGCGCCCGCGCCGAGCGTGACCGCGCCCAGGACCACGGCGGTGGGGGCGACGTACGCCGTGGGGGCGACGTCGGGCGTGCGGCCCGCGACGGCGGCGATCAGTGGGGTGGTCATGGTGCTCCATCCGGGGTGGGGTGGGCCGCGCGCGCGGCCGTGTCGGGACATTCTGCGGGCTCCGGGAAGCGGGCCGGGCGGCCGGGGTGCGGGTTCTATGCTGCGGGGGTGACTACCGCTCGGCGGCCAGCGTCGCGAGCACCCGGCGGAAGGCCGCCCAGTCGTCGGCCCCGACGGCGGACCGCCAGCGCGCCTCGGTCTCCTCGATGATCTCCAGGATCCGGCCCTGGAGCCGCAGGCCCCGCTCGGTCGGCCGGACGATCCGGGCCCGCCGGTCGCGCGGGTCGACCTCGACCTCGAGGAACCCGGCCTCGCGCATGGCGGCGACGAACTCCCCCAGCGACTGCTTGGTCATGCCCACCCGGGGGGCCAGCTCCGTGGGGCGCATGCCCTCGGGGGGCGTCAGCGACAGCAGGCGCAGGTGGGAGCCGCGCAGGTGGTGCGGCTCGTCGGCGACCTCGGCCTCCATGGCGCGTTTGCCGACGCTGAGCGCGGCACCGAGCAGGTCCAGGACGTGCGGGCGCGGTTCGCCATTGACCAAACTCATAAGGCAGCCTTACTATCGGCGTATACCGTCAGGTAGCCTTACCTTACTATCTCCCCCGGTGGTGCGCCATGGTCACTGAACTCCCCGAGTCCGAGCTGCGGTCCGCCGTCGCGACCCTGCTGGGCGGCGCGGTCGACCCCGGCCCGTGGTCCACCGAGCCGGTCGCGTACGAGTCCGGCTCCCCCGCCACCGGCGACCTGCTCCGGGTCCGGGGCACCGCCGCCGACGGCCGGCGCTGGTCGGTGTTCGTCAAGGTGCTCCAGCACGCCCGGCACTGGCCCCGGCTGGACCAGGTCCCCGCCGACGTCCGGGAGTGGTTCGTCCGGGACTTCCCGTGGCGCCAGGAACTCGACGCCTGGGCGGAACCGTTCGCCGGACGGCTGCCCGCCGGGGTCCGGGTGCCCGAGCTGTACCGGCTGACGGAGCTGCCCGACGACCGCGCGCTGCTGTGGATGGAGGACGTCGACGCGGTACCCGACGCGGAATGGACCCCGGACATGTTCACCCGGGCGGCCTTCGCGCTCGGCGGGCTCGCCGCCCTGCGCAGCACCCCCGAAGTCCTGGCCAGCACACCGCTACCCCCCGGGTTCGCCCTCCGGGTGTACGTGAACGGCAGGGTGCTCCAGGCCGCCGTGCCGGTGCTCTCCGACGACGCCGCGTGGCGCCATCCACTGCTCGCCGAGGTCGACGACCGGCTGCGGGCCGACCTGCTGCGGCTCGCCGACGCGCTCCCCGCCGTGCTCGACCGGCTCGACACCCTGCCGCGCGCGTTGCCGCACGGCGACGCCAGCCCGCAGAACCTGCTGGTCCCCCGCGACTCACCGGCGGAGTTCGTCGCCATCGACATCTCCTTCCAGTGCCCGCTGGCCGTCGGGTTCGACCTCGGCCAGCTGCTGGTCGGGCTCGCGCACGCCGGACACCTGCCCGCCGCCGCGCTGCCCGGCATCCACGCGACACTGGTGCCCGCCTTCGTCGCGGGCATGCGGGCGTCCGGCGTCGACGCCGACCCGGCCGACGTCGCCTACGGGTACGTCGGCGGCCTGGTCGCGCGGGCCGCGTTCACCTCGCTGCCGTACGAGCTGCTCGGTGCGCCGGTGACCGACGAGCTGCGGGCGCTGTTCCGGCAGCGCGCGGAACTGTGCCGGTTCATGGCCGACCTGGGCCTGGAACTCCTCGACCGCTAGAACACAAACCATGCGACGGGTACCGGGGCGGTGCCGGCCTGATCGTCCCCGGCAGCGCCAGCCCCGACCGGGTCGGTCAGGCCTGTTCCCAGTCGGCGACGCTGAGGGTCTCGCCGCTGTCGAGCAGTTCCAGCCCGCGCAGCGTGTTCGGCGACGTGTTCTCCGGCGGTTCCTCCATCGGGAACCAGCGGACCTCCGCGCACCGGGTCGGGTCGGCGTTGATCGGCGTGTCCTGCACGGCCGGCACGCTCAACGCGTGGAACACGAACGCCATGTTGGCCCGCTCGGGGCCGTGCCTGCGGTGGATCACCCCGACGAACTCCAGCTCCTCGGCCGTGAGCTGCACGCCGATCTTCTCCCGGGCCTCGCGGATCGCCGCCGTCAGCACGTTCTCGTCGCCGGAGACCGGGCCGCTGGGCACGGACCACTGCCCCGAGCTCTTGTGCTGGGCGAGCAGCACCTCCTCGTCGCGGGTGAGGATGATCAGGACGCCGAGCGCGTGAAGATGGGCCACGCCGACAAGGCTACGACCACCGGCCGGCTCCGGCCGACCGGGACCCGCCGGGCACCCCGACGGGAAAAGCGACGGGCCGCCCCCGTCACCGTGCAGCGCCGCCGACGCCCGGCGTGCCGTTGCCCGACGGGCCTCGTCCGGGGCGGGTGTCGACGCGCCCGCCGGACCCGCGCGGCCGGCACGCCCGAGACGACCGTGGGTCAGTCGACGACGCGGATGCGTACCCGTCGGTTGGCCTTGCCCTTGTTCTCGACCTTGACGAGCTCGATCCGGCCGATCTGCCGGGTGGACGCGACGTGCGTGCCGCCGTCGGCCTGGGTGTCGAGCCCGAGGATGTCCACGATCCGGATCTCCTCCTCGCCGGGCGGGATCAGGTTCGTCTGGGTGCGGATGATGTCGGGGATGGCCAGGGCCTCCTCGCGGCCCAGCACCCGGACGTCGACCCGGCGGTCGGCGGCGATCTCCACGTTGACGGAGGCCTCCAGCAGCGCCTTGAAGTCGGCCGGAACCTCGGGCAGGTTGAAGTCCATCCGGGCCTCGCCGGGCTCCATGTTGCCGCCGGTGACGAGCGCCCCGAAGTCGCGGAACACCACCCCGCACAACAGGTGCAGCCCCGAGTGGGTCCGCATCAGCCGGCTGCGCCGCTCGTCCGCGACGGCCCCGGTGACGGCCGTGCCGACCGGCGGGAGCGGGTCGCCCTCGGCCGGCAGCAGGTAGAAGTCCTCACCCTTGCGGGTGCCGACGATCCGGGTCTCGACACTCTGCCAGAGCAGCACGCCGTGGTCCGGGGGCTGGCCGCCGCCGCCCGGGTAGAACGCGGACCGGTCCAGCACGATGCCCTCGGGGCCGGACTCCAGGACGACGCAGTCCCAGGTCCGCAGGGTCGGGTCCAGCAGGTCGAGGCGGTCGGTCCGACCGTGGTGTGTGATCCCCATCTCAGCAGGGTATCGCGGGCCGCGCGCCGGCCCCGAGCCGGTGGGGCGGGCACCGGCGTCGCGGGTGGCCGCCGACCACTGTGGCCGGTCAGCCGCCCTCGGACGGGCCCGGGTACCTCGGGTGCGGTTCGTCGCGCGGGTCCGGATCCCGTGGGGCCAGGAAGCCGAAGAGGTCCGTCGACTCCTCGGGCTCCGGGGCCTCCGGCGCGTCGGGCGGGTCCGGACGCTCGGCCACGGCCCCCGGACACACCACCCCGCTCACCGGCCGCAGGCGTCGCGGCCGGCGCCGGTCCGCGTCCGCCCACGCCGAGTCGATCGTCGCCAGCAGTTCCTCGATGCCGCCGGACGGGTGTGGTGCGCTCATCAGCTGTCCTCGCCTCCGTGCCGCAGGGTCGCGGGCTCATCCTCACCGACGCGGGCGGGGCGGGATCGTGACGCGACGAGCGGCCGGGGACCTCGTTCGCCATCTGCGACACGGGGTCCGGGGGCGTATCCGGGCAGGTCGGTGGTTCGTTGGAGGTGAGTCCCCGGGAACGCGCGACGCGGTCCGCCGGCACCCTGGGACCTGGGTGCCGGCGGACCGCGGGGTCACCGGCGCGCGGCGCGCACCTTCCACACGACGCCGCCGATGACGAGTACCGCGAGGATGGCCGCCACGGCGTACGGGCCCCAGTCGAAGCCCTCCGTGCCGCCCGGCGTGCCCGGTGCGGCGACCTGCTTCTCCTGGAAGACCATCACCGGCTGACCGGCGACGGCCTCGACCCTGGCCTGGGCGTACGCGGCGACCGGCGCGCCGGCCTCCACCGAGACGTCCCAGACGCCCGCCGGCAGCGCGGCGGCCGCGACGAGCACCCCGGGCCGGCTGGGCACCGCGCTCAGGTAGTCCGGGCCGGCGAGCCGGCCGTCGGTCGAGGACGCCGTGACGACGGCCGCGATGCCCTCGAGCACCGGATGGTTGTCCTCCACCCAGGTGCCGGTGACCTCCAGCCGACCCTGGGCGTCGGCCGTGACCACCAGTCGCATCTGCTTGCCGTGCGCCCAGCCCGGCTCCGCCCCGAGGAGGGCGGAGGCCAGGCCGAGCACGACGGCGAGCACGAACCCGATGACCCGTCTCACGAGGAGGTCAGGCTCCAGCGCTGGGCGCGGGCCTGGGACGGGGCCTGGAGTACCAGCTGGCCGCCCTCCCCGATCCCCACGTCGAATCCGCCGAGCGACAGCGCGTACCCGTCGGGGTTCAGGGTGAGCTTCCACCGCTGACCGACCGCCTGCGCGTCGCACGTGTGCTGGACGAGCGGCACGCCGGCCGCCGCCTGCCCGAGGGCCGACACGCACTTGCCGCTGGCCACCGAGCGGATCTGCAGGGTGTCCCCGGCGGCGGGTACGAGGACCCACCGCTGGTTGGCGTAGCCGTGCGGCGCGTACGCGATGATCGGCGCGCCGTCGGTGCGCCGGCTGGCCGTCAGGTCGACGTTCTGCCCGGTGTACGCGTTGGCCATGGTCAGTTCCTTGCCGGTCGGCGCGCTGGCCGCCGCGGTGCGGAAGGTGACCTCGGGGGCGTACGCGGCCGAGCCGACCGTGATCGAGACCCGGTACTCGGTGCCCGGCCGCAGACCGGTGACCCGGACGGCGGTGGACCCGGTCGTGCCGATCGCCCGGCCGTTGAACACGACGGTGTAGCGGGTGCCGGTCGCGCCGGCCGGCCAGGTCAGTCCGACGCTGGTCTGCCGGATGTCGCGGACCGTGACCGTCGGGCGCGGGGTGCCGGACTTCGTCGGGGACGGGCCGGCGGTCTGGGTCGGCTGGGCCGACGCGCTCGGGCTGGGCTTGGCGGTGGGCTTACCGGTGGGCGAGGGCCCGGTGCTGGCCGACGGGGACGGCGACGGGTTGGGGTTCGGACCGCCGGTGCCGGTGATCAGCCAGCCGCTGTTGGCGACGTTCCAGTTGGTCGCCAGGTAGCTGCCGGGCTTGGCCGAGGTGGTGAAGTAGTCGTCGTTGTTGCAGTCGAGACGGTCCTCGTTGGCCTTGTCGGTGCACACGGTGCGCATGACCGTGCCCGCGCCGTCGTTGTAGCACATGAGGTCGTAGTCGTCGGTGCAGTGCCCGTACTCGGTGTGGTTCGGCGAGTTGTTCTGCACCGAGCCGAGGTTGTGGGTCAGTTCGTGCGCGGCGACGGCGGCGCCCCAGCAGCCCGAGTCGACCCGGGAGTAGGAGGCCACGTTGTTGTTCGTGTTCTCCTGGCCGGGGCGGTGGTCGGTGTAGAGGGTGCCGATGCCGCAGTACACCTTGGACTCGGCGAACAGCACGTACTTGCGGTCCTTGGCGGCGTACCCGAGCTTCTTCAGCGCGTTGATCGTGGCGTCGAAGTTGCCGAACGAGCCGGCGGGCAGTTCGACCGCGAGCACGTCGACCGCGCAGTCGGGGGTGGTGACGAACCGGACGTGCCGGGAGCCGCCGGTCTGCTGGGCGCTGGAGTCGTAGATCTTCTCGATGCCGGCGGACCAGGTGCGGAACGAGTTGACGTACTCGTTGAAGCGGCTGGCCTTGCCGGACTCGTAGCCGTAGAGCATCTGCACGCGCTTGCCGGTCCGGCCGTCGCCGTCGCACACCACCCCGGAGGCGGCGGGGGCGATCGGCGCGCCGGGCGGGGTGTCGGCCGCCGCGACGAGCGGGCTGTCCCCGGTGACGGGGGCGAGCGCGCCGACGCTGGTGGCCAGGTCGGTGACCGACGGCAGGGCGAGCACGCCGGGCGCGGGGGCCTTGTCCGCGGGCCTCGCCGCCGCGACCGGCTTGACCTCGCCGCGCGGGTTCAGGCCGGCCGGGGCCGGGTCGGGGCCGTGGCTGCACAGGTCGGAGCCGCCGACGAGGTACTCGCCGACGCACTTGTTGCCCTTGGGCGCGGGCCGCAGACCGTCGAAGACCAGACCGGCCCCCGGGTCGTCCGCGGGCACGCCGATCAGGGGTTCGGGCCCGGAGGCCTTCGCGCTGATCAGATCGCCCCACGAGCTGTCGGTGAGTGTGGGGGTGACGGACAGTCCCAGCACGGCCACGAGGCCGGTGACGAACAGTATCCGCCGGAGACGACGCTTCTTGGGTGCCGCATGGGTGCGCGGCAGGGGGGATGACACTCGATACCCCTTAGGAGAGGGAGTGAGGGATCGGTCACCGGTCACCTTATGGTCGTTTCGGCCAGGCTCGAAACGTCCTTAGAGAGATTTAAAGACCGGGCCGAACACCACCTCGATGGGTACTGAGGCCATGACGTTCCGTGAGTTTTCGCGCCGCCGGGTGTGACGGAACGTGCGCGTCACGCCGGGCCACCCGTCACAGCGCGCGACGGTCAGCCGGCGAACATGCCCTTCGGCGGAGCCGGGGAGGGCACCGCACCGGCGTCGGCGACCGGGCGCGCGCCGGCGGTGAAACGGTCCAGTTCCGCCCCGTGCAGCAGCCGCGCCGGGAACGCGTCCCGCGCCGCCGCCGTGGCCAGTTCCGCCACGGGCAACGGATCGGAGCTGGCGACGAGGACGACGTTGCCGAACCGCCGGCCGCGCAGCACCCCGGGCTCGGCGAGCAGGCACACGTCGGCGAACACGGCCCGCAGCGTGGCGACCTGGCCCTTGGCGAAGGTCAAAGGCGCGCCGTCGGCGAGGTTGGCGACGTACCGGCCGCCGGGGCGCAGGACCCGGGCGACCTCGGCGGCGAACTCGGTGGAGGTAAACGGGGCGGGCACCCGGGAGCCGCCGTAGACGTCGGTCACGACCAGGTCGTAACGGGCCGGGCCCGAGGCCTCGACCGCCGCGCGGGCGTCGCCGACCCGGACCCGGATGTCGGCTCCCCTGGGGGTGGGCAGCACCCGGCGGACCAGGGCGACCACGGCCGGGTCGAGTTCGACGACCTGTTGGGCGGAACCGCGCCGGGTGACGGCGGTGTACCGGGGCAGGGTCAGCGCGCCGCCCCCGAGGTGCAGGACCCGCAGCGGCACCCCGGGCGGCGCGGTGGCGTCGACCACGGAGGCGAGCCGGCGCATGTACTCGAAGTGGATCGTCGCCGGGTCGTCCAGGTCGACGTGCGACTGGGGGGTGCCGTCGACCCGCAGCGTCCAGCAGCCGGGCTGGTCGGCGTCGGGGACGAGTTCGAGGTGGCCGTGCTCGCTGGGTTCGCCGATCGCGGCGGGGCCCCGGGACCTACCCACCGAGGGTCCCGGGCCCGGGCGTCCAGTGCTCCGCGAGCAGCCCGAACAGCACGTCGTCGGTCCACTCGCCCTTGATCCAGGTGTAGGCGGGCCGCAGCCCCTCGCGCCGGAACCCGACCCGTTGGAGGAGCCGGGCGGACGCCGCGTTGCGCGCGTCGCATTCGGCGGACACCCGGCGCAGGCCCCGGCCGAACAGGTCGGCGAGCACGGCGCGGACGGCCTCGGTGGCGTACCCGTGGCCCTGCCGGTCGGCGGCGAGCGTGAACCCCAGGTCGGCCCGCATCCTGTTGTCGTCCAGCCGCACCCCGACGTCCCCGACGAGGCAGCCGTCGGCCCGCAGCTCCACGGCGTACTGGAACCAGCCGGGCTCCGAGGGGTCCCCGGTCGCGAAGGACCGGGCCAGCGCGACGGCGTCGGTCTCCGACAGCGGCGGGGTCCAGGACTGGTAGCGGGCCACGGCGGGGTCGGACCGGTACGCGGCCAGCGCGGGGGCGTCCGCGGGCCGGAAGCGGCGGAGGATCAGGCGTTCGGTGTCCAGGAGCACGTGAGCAGTATGCCGCGTGTGTCCGGGACAGTTCCCGCACCATCTGACAATACATTGACAGTGATGATTCTCTCAGGGTGCCGGGCGCTAGCGTGACCCCGACAACGTGAACCGAGCGCACATTTCTCCGGGGAGGGCCGATGCCGGTGGGCGGGCTGGAGAGCCTGGTCTCTCCGTACGGGCTGGTCGGGCAGGTGGCCCGGTTGCAGATCGCCGACGGCGAACCCCGGTTCCCGGTGGTCAGCGGCAGCGTCGGCGACCTCGGCGCGGTCCTGGACACCCAGGCCGGGTTCGGCGCGCACGACCCGGGCATGGGCAACATCGACGGGGCGGGCGGCGACCTGGACCCGGAGCGCGCGGCGTTCCTGGCGATCGCGGAGTCCCTGGAGCGGTACTCCTCCTGCGCGTGGCGGCCCGAGCGGATGGTCTGGGCCTCCGCCCGGGACCTCGGGGTCGACCTCGCGCGCTGGCCGGCGTGCTCGGCGGCGGAACTGGCCGACCCGGGCGGCACCCTGCTGGCTCAGGATCCGGACGGGCCGATGCGCTGGGTCGAGGGGTACTCGCTCACCCACGACCGGCCGACCTACGTGCCGGCGCTGCTGGCCTGGCTGAAGAACCCGCCGCAGTCGCGCGCCGAACGGTTCGCGCACATGGTGTCCACCGGCTGCGCCACGCACACCGACCCGGTCGCGGCCGTGGTCGGCGGGCTGCTGGAGGTCGTGGAGCGCGACGCGATCACCCTCGCCTGGCTGCACCGGCTCCGGCTCCCCCGGCTGGAGGTGCTCCCCGGGGAGCTGACCGCCGAGCAGGAGCGGGCGGTCGCGCGCGGCACCGTGGAGCACCTGCGCACCGTGCTGTTCGACGCGACCACCGACCTGGGGATCCCGGTGGTCTACGGGCTCCAGCTCGCCGACCACGACCCGACGCTCGCCCAGCTGGTGTCCGCCACCTGCGACCCCGACCCGGGCCGCGCGGTCGCCAAGCTGTACCGGGAGGCCACGTCCGTCCGGATCGCGCTGCGCAGCATGATCGCGACCGGCGCCCGGGACTACGCCGCCGACACCGTCAGCGTCGTCGCCGGGGCGCTGCGGATGGGACGGCGCGAACAGCGGCCCCGGTTCGACTTCCTGCTCGACGGGGAGCGCCCCGCGCACACCCTCGCGGACCTGCCCCGGCCGCCCTCGACCACGCCCACCGCCGTGCTCGGCTGGCTGCTGGACCGGCTGTCCGCGCGCGGCTGCGAGGTGATCGTCGTGGACCTCACCACCGACGAGGCCGCGCAGGCCGGCTCGACGGTCGTGCACGTGCTGGTCCCCGAGCTGATGCCGCTGTCCTTCGACCCGTACGCACGCTACCTCGCCCACCCCCGGCTGTACGACGGGCCGGCGCGGATGGGGCACCCGGCCCTGGCGGAGGAGGAGCTGAACCGTGACCCGCAACCGTTCGCCTGAGGAGGGGCCGTGACCCGCCTGACCGTGCTCGCCGCCGGGGACTTCGGGGCCGCCGTGGCGTCGCGGCTCGCCGACCGGTACCCCGGCAGCGAGGTCGTCGACACCACCACCCGCGAGCACCTGGCCGACTGGCCCGCGCTCGACGTCCTCGTCCTCGCCGCCGGGTACGACGAACCGCCGCTGGTGGAGATGGTGGAGCGGGCGGCGTTCGCGTGGCGGCGGCCGTGGTTCCCGGTGCTGCTGGAACACTCCCAGCTGCGGTGCGGGCCGGTGGTCGTCCCCGGCGTGACCGCGTGCCACGTGTGCTTCCGGCGGCGGCGGCGCCAGCACGCGAAGAGCCCCGAACTGTGGGCGGACACCCCGGCGCCCGTCCTGCCGGGGACCCGCGAGCGGGTGACGGGCTGGGCCCGGTACCACGTGGAGCTGGGTTTCGGGTTGGCTGTGCGGGCCGTGGCCGACGCCGTCGAGCCCACCCCGGAGGCGCCGGGCGGCTGGGTGCGGACCGTCGGGCTGGTGGACGGGGGCGTGCGGCGGGCCGGGGTGGTGGCGGTGGACGCGTGCGGGCGGTGTCGCGACGCCTCGGCCCGGCCGCGCAGGACCGCCGAGCTGGTGGCGACCCTGCGGGCGGCGGTCGCGGCGGGGCGCGGGGCCGACGGGCGCCCCGGAGATCGGCCCGTCCGGTCCGGGCACGTGGACTCGGGGGAACGGTGATGGCCGACCAGCCGATCAGCGCGCAGACGATGGCCCGCGCCGCGACACACGACCCGCAGTTCGCGGTGCCCGCCCGGCCCCGGGTCCGGCGCGGCCTGGTGATCCGCCGGTACGACGACCGCCTGGTGGTCGAGGGCACGCCGACCCGGCACGTGCTGCGGGGCCGGGCCGCCACCCAGCTCGTGCCCCGGCTGCTGCCCCTGCTCGACGGGGTCCGCGACCACGCAGCGGTGGCCGCCGAGCTGGGCGTGAGCACCACGACCGTGTTCACGGTGCTCAGTCTGCTGTGGACCTGCGGGGTGGTCGAGGAGGCCGCGCCCGACACCGACGTGTCCTGGGTGCCCGGGCCGCTCGCCGACTACCTGTCCCGGATCGGCGACGCCACCGAGGCCAACGCCGCCTGGGAGGGCGCCGCCGACCGCCTCGCGACCGCCCGGCTCCGGCTCACCGGCGACCCGCGCCTCGTCGCAGCGCTGCGCACCGCCCTTTCCGGGACCGTGCCGCGACTCGACGCCGAGGACCCGTCGCTGGTGGTCGTCTGCGTAACCCCTTCACACCCTCTCGACCGGGTACTGGCCGCCGCGTGCTGGAACCAGGGCACGCCGCTCCTGCACCTCGGCCTGTCCGGTGACGTGGTGGAGATCGGCCCGTACGTGGACCGCCGGCTCGGCCCGTGCCTGGACTGTCTCCTCGACCCCGCCGCCGCTCCCGGAGGGTCCACAGTGGATGACCTGGGGTTGGCCGCCGCGTTGGCCGCCGCCGACCTCGTCGCGCTGCTCGGCCGGGCCACCCGGGTCGGGCTGCCCGGCCGGTGGCGGCGGATCGGGCTGACCCGGCTGGCCCAGTCCGGGCGCAGCGGGGTGAGCCGGCCCGGCTGCCCGGCGTGCTCGACCGTGCCCGGGGAGCCCCGGCCGGCCCCGGTGTCCGCGCGGTACGAGGCGGCCGTGGCGCTGCCGCCGAAGGAGTACGCCGACGTCAAGGCGCACCAGGTGCACTACCAGCCGGCGAACGTGGCCCTGCAGCGCGGGCACAAGACGTGGCCGGTCGCGCCCCGGCAGAAGATCCCGCCCGCCGACCTGGGCCTCCTGCCGACCGACGCGGGGCTCCCGCCCGCCGGTGTCGACGGTCCACGGCGCGTCGCCCCGCTGGACGGCGAACGCCTCGCGCTGCTGCTGGCCGTGGCCGCCGGATGGCAGCACGAGACCCCCGACCGGGTGTGGCGGTGGACCGCCAGCGGCGGCAACATCGGCTCGGTCGTGGCGCACGTCCTCGTCCGCGACCTCGACGGCGTGCCCCCGGGCGTCTACGGCTACGTGCCCGCCGGCCACGAACTGGCCCTGCTCCGCCCGGGCCGGCCGGCCGCCTGCTCGCCGGACTGCGGCGCGCCCGCCTGCCTGCTGTTCACCGGGGACCTGCCCCGGGTGGCGTCCAAGTACGGGGCGTTCGGGCTGCGGGTGGTGCTGCTGGACGCCGGGTGCGCCCAGGCCGCCGTGCTGACCGTCGCCGGGGCGCTCGGGGTGCCGGCCCGGCCGGCCGTGGACCTCGACGACGAACGGCTCGGCGACCTGCTCGGCATCGACCTGGACGCCGAACCGGTGACGGCCGTGATCCACCTGGGGGAACCGATCCGCACCGGATCCCACGCGACCGGCCACGGCGAGGAGTCACGATGAGCGCGATCAGCCTGACCGTGGACGTGCTCCGCTCGTTCCGCGAACCGGGTGCTCCGACCGCCCCGGGCGCCCGTCCCGCCACTCCCCCGCCCGACGCGATCGGCCCGCCGGTCCCGTTGCCGGCCGCCGCCGCGCCCCGGCCCGGCCTGCTCGCCGAGGTGCTCACCCACCGCCGCGCCATCCGGCACTTCCGCGCCGAACCCGTCGACCTGGCCACCCTGCTCGGCGCGGTCGCCGACGGCATGGCCGCCGACCGGGCCCGCTGGCCGGGCGAGCACCCCCTGATCCCCGTGCTGGTCGCCCAGCACGTGGCCGGACTACCCCCGGCCGTCTACCGGCTCGACCCCGGCGGCGCGACCGCCACGCCCGTGATGGCCCTGGCGGGCCGGGCCGCGTACGAGGAGCTGACGTTGCAGAAGGAGTTCGCCACGGCCGGCGCGATCGTGTCGCTGCTCGGCGACCTCGACGCGGCGGACTCCGCGCACGGCGGGGCCGGGTACCGCACCCTGATGACCCGGGCGGGCGGGGCCGGGTACCAGATGTGGCTGTCCGCGATCTCCCACGGCCTGGTCGGCAGCGTCTTCGCGGGCTTCCTGCCGGCCGCGGTCCGCACCCCGCTGCGCTGCGACGGGGTCACCCGGCACCAACTGTTCGCGCTGGCGGTCGGCCCGCCCGGCGCGGACCCGTCGACCTCCGCCGGCACCGGTCCGGCGGACGTACCCCAGGAGAGGGGGTGAATCCCATGGATCTGGAACTCGAGCTGTTCGCCGAGGTCGCCGACGGCCCGTTGGTGATCGAGGAGCTGCCCGACGGCAACTCGCTGTCGGTGGTGGCGTGCGTCATCAGCTGCGTCGTGACGCACGCGTGCGCCACGGAGTGTCTCGGCACGGCCAGCACGGTCACCTGCGGACCGTGCGCGTCGTCCGTCATCGGGCACTGAGCTAGGGAATCCCCGGCTCCGGGCTGTCATCACCATCCCGGAGCCGGGGACCCGCACGCAGTATGCCCCGGGCGGGCGGTCCGCCGGGGACCCGGAGGTCTCCGGCGCCCGCCCTGCGTCGCGTGATCACGTCCGGTCCGCCGGAAGCCCGCCGTGAGCCGCACGCCCGGCTCCAGACCCCGGCCGGAAGGAGGACCGTGGCACATCCGCGCCTGCGCGACGGCGTCCAGCTGCTCGTCGGCATGGACGACCTGCCGTTGGCCTACGACGGCGGCACCGGCCGCTACCACCGGCTCAGCGGCGCGGCGGTGGCCACGTTGCGGCTGCTCGACGGCACCCGGTCGACCGAGGAGGTCGCCGGGCTGCTCGCGTCCGCCCGGCGCCAGGAACCGGCCACCGCCCGGGCGGAACTCGACCTGTTCCTCGGGACACTCGACCGGGCCGGCCTGCTGCACGGTACGGCCGCGCCGGTCGCGGTTCCCCGCCGTCGTTCGCCGCTGCTGCCCCGCTTCGTCGTGACCCGTTCGCTCCCCCGACTGCTCGAACCCGTCGCCGCCCCGCTGCGGACCGGTCGGCGGGCCGCCGCCGCCATGGCGGTGCTCGCCACGGCCGGCACCGTCGGCACGGTCCTGGGCGTGGCGGGGTTCCTGGCCGCCGCCCGGCCGCCGGACTGGAGCGTCGCGTTCGGGATCGCCGCCGTGCTGCTCGTGCTCCAGGTGTGCCTGCACGAGGCCGCGCACGCGCTGGTCTGCCAGGTCCAGCGGACCCCGGTCCGGGGCGCGGGATTCGCGCTGCTGCTGTGGCTGCTGCCGGTGGCGTTCGTGGACCGCACCGACGCGTACCGGATCCGGTCCCGGAGCGGTCGGCTCGCCCTGACCCTGTCGGGGCCGCTGTGCGACGGGGTGTGCGCGGGCGTCACGGCCGCGCTGGCGCTCACCGGGCACGGCGGGGACGTCGCCGGGCACCTGCTGGTGTTCCAGACGTTCGCGCTGCTGCTCAACGTCAACCCGTTGCTACCGGGCGACGGGTACGTGGCCGCCGAGGTCGTGTTCGGGCTCGTCGACCCGCGCGGTCGGGCCCTCGCGCTCCTGGGGCACGCGGTGCGCCGCCGGGCGTTGCCGCCGCACCTGGCGAGCCTGCCCGCCCGTACCCGTCTGGTGTTGGGGGTCTACGGGGTGGCCTGTCTCGGGTATCTGGTCCTGGTGGCCGTCGCCACGGCGAAGGCGCTGCTGTCACTCGGCGCCTGGCTGCTGACCTAGGCGGGTTCATCCCTTGTGGACTCCCTGGTCGACACCGGGGCCCCGTGCGCGGCACCGGTGGGTGGGCGGACCCAGGTGGTGGTCCGCCCGCCCGGACTGCGCGTCTAGCCGGCGTTCTTCCCTCCCAGGTTCTTGCCCTTGTCCCGCATCGTCGTGGTCTTGTCCGCCGCCTTCTCGGCCTGCTGGCGGGCCTGGGTCGCCGTGCCCTGCTGGGCGGACGCGGCACCGTTCTGGGCCATGCCGTCGCTGAACGTCGCATGCATGTCCGTGTCGTCGTCGCGCGACATCCCAGGCGCCGGCATCCCCGGCTGTCTGTTCTGCCCGGACATGTCCGGGCGCTGCGGATCGGACCGGTTCTTCTTGCCCATGTCAGCCTCCTTCGTGGCTGCCCACCACGCTAGGAGAACCGGACGGGTCCCAGCAGGCGAAAAGAGGTACATCCCCGAACCTCACCGACGGGCCCCGCCGCGCCGGACCGGCCCCGACACGCCGGTTTCCCGACACGCGCCACCACCTTCGAATCGTCGGCGGGAGCGTCGTAGTCGGGCGCTCACCAGACGTAGTCACAGGGGCCCCAAACCTCCCCCGGACGGGTGGGAACCGTGTGCGAACGGCCACGAAAACCCGCCAGGACTTGGCGACCATCGATGTCACCCGCCAGGGTGGGCAGGCCCAGTCCCCCGACCACGGAGGGTGTCGCGTGCGACATACCAACGAGACCGAAGAGCTGGATGGCCCGGGTAATGCCGCAGGTCACAGCACTCTCTTCCTGAAGATCACCACCTGGCTGCGCCGCTCGGAACTACTCCGCGTGACGCGCCGGCACTACATAGCCGCCGCCGTCCTGCTCGTCGCCGGCCTCGTCGCGGCGGTCACCTCGCTGCACCAGTCGCCCGCCGCCCCCTCGGCGGCCGCCGACAAGCCCCGGGCCGTCGCCGACCGGGCCGACCGGGCCCAGCGGGCGGCCAGCCCCGCGCCCACCACGGCGGCACCGCCCCCGGCCGCCGCGCCCGCGCCGAAGCCCGCGTGGGTCGCCCCCGTCGGCCGGTACTCGTTCACCAGCCCCTTCGGCCAGCGGTGGGGCGCCGCGCACGTCGGCGTGGACCTCGCGGCCGGCACCGGCACCCCGATCATGAGCGCCGCCGCCGGCACGGTCGTCCTCGCCACCACCTACGACTGGGGCGGCTACGGCTTCGCGGTCGTCGTCGACCACGGCGGCGGCATCCAGACCCTGTACGGCCACAACTCGCGGGTCGATGTGACCGTGGGTCAGCACGTCGAGGCCGGGCAGACGATCGCGCTGATGGGCAGCACCGGCAACTCGACCGGTTCGCACTGCCACTTCGAGATCCACACCGGGGGTGGCGCGGTGCTCAACGGCAACGCGATCGACCCCGAGCCGTTCATGCTCGCGCACGGCGTGAACCTGCGCACCCTGGCGCAGCCGGTGGAGCCCAGCCACTAGCGGGTGGCTCCGGCCCGCACCCCCGGGCCGACGAAGGCCCGCCGCCGGTCGGGCGAAAGGCCCGCCGCTGGCCGGTGGGGGCCGATCCCGGGCTGGCGACAGACCCGCCGCTGGTCGGCATACGCCGGTCCCCCGAACCGGTGAAAGGCCCGCCCCGGACCGGTGAAGGTCCAGGGCGGGCGCGGACCACGAAGGACCCCGACTCCCCCGTGCCGGGGTCCTCCGTGGTGGTCTACAGGACCTGCCAGTCCGGCTGGGTGCCCCGGATCAGCGGCTGCCGGGTGCCGTCGGCGCGGACGAGCACGATCCAGTTCGCGCCGTCGCGTTTCGCCACCACGAGCAGGGCGTCGCCCGCCGGGGACGGCGCGGGCTGGGCGTCGCCGTCGTCACCCACCAGCCGGTAGTCCCCGCCGGTCGGGTTCGCCGAGTTGACCTGCACCGGCGTCCACGTCTGGCCGTCCCCGGTCTCGCGCTGGGTCGTCCACAGCACCCGGGAACCGTCGGCGGTGAAGGCCGGCGTCGTGGAGTAGCCGGGCAGGGCACCGCCGCCGCCGTGCACGCCGAGCGTGGTCTCCGCGTTCGTCGTCAGGTTCAGCACCGTCAGGCAGTCGTCGTGGATGCCGTCGCACCCCGTGCCCGGGTACGCGATCAGGGTGCCGTCCGGCGACCAGGCCACCGAGCGCGACTCCCGCAGGTTCGACGGGCCGGCGTCACGGGCCAGGGGCTCGGCCGCGGTGACCGTCGCGTTCTGGTCGAAGCCGACCCGGACCCGGTACAGGTAGCCGCCGTCGAGGAACGCCAGCCACCGGGCGTCCGGCGACCAGGCGGGACCGCTGGCGTGCCGGCCGTGCGTGACCTGCCACCGCGACACCTCGCCGTTCTCGTAGATGTTCGCCAGCCACAGGTCACCGGCGTGCACGTACGCGAGCTGGGAGGCGTCCTTCGGGGACCACCGGGGCCACGAGGACAGGCCGTCGCGGGTGACCTGGCTGGTCGTGCCGTCCTCGGCGCGGACGTGGATGTTCCCGTCCCGGGCGAAGGCGACGGCCCCGGCCGCCCCGGGCGCCACGGCGTGCGCGGGGGCCCCGACGGCGGACGCGGCCGCGCAGGCGACGGCTGCCAGGGTGATCCGGGCGAAGAACCGCACGTTTCCTCCAACATCGGTGTGACTGGGCGAAACCCACGCTAACCCACCGAAGCTGGACCGTCTCGAATGTGGGAAAACTGACCGCCCGGGTTGACAGCACCGGCCCGGCCGGGTGACGCTGGGCCCGTCAGGCGCGCCCGAGCGGGCGCGGCCGGGGCGGAGAGGCGCTGCGACGGACCGGGTCCGCCACGCTCGGCCCCGGTTCGGGAACAAGGGCGCCTCCTTCCCCGGAGGCCAACCATGACTTCCCCCGTCCTCGTCGGCCGGGTGGCCGCGCTGTGGCGCCACCCCGTCAAGTCCATGGCCTCGGAGGCACTGTCCGAGGTGGACGTGTCCTGGCACGGCCTCACCGGCGACCGCCGCTGGGCGTTCGTCCGCGACGACGTCGCCCGCAACGGTTTCCCGTGGCTCACGATCCGCCAGCGGCCCGACCTGGTCCGGTACCGTCCGACGTTCACGGAGCCCGACCGGCCCGACTCCTCGGGTGTGACCGTGGCGACCCCGTCGGGCAAGGAGTTCGACGTGCTCGACCCGGTGCTGGCCGCCGAGCTGGGCGTCGGGGTCCGCGCGATGAAACTGGACCGGGGCACCTTCGACGCCCTGCCGCTGTCCCTGCTCACGACCCGGACCGTCGCCGACCTCGGCACACTGGTCGACGCCGACCTGGACATCCGCCGGTTCCGGCCCAACCTCGTGGTCGAGGCCGTCGGCGACGCGGAGTTCCCCGAGGACGCCTGGGTCGGGCGGGGCCTGCGGATCGGCGGACTGCGGATGCGCGCGGACCGGCGGGACAAGCGGTGCGCCATCGTCAACGTGGACCCGGAGACCGCCCACCGCGACCCCGGGATCCTGCGGACCGTCGCGCGCGAACGGGACCTGTGCCTCGGGGTCTACGGTTCCGTGGTGGAGCCGGGGCGGGTCGCGGTGGGCGACGCGGTCCTCCTCGACCCCTGACACACCCTTTTCCGGGTACTGGCGGGACGCGCCCCGAAACTCCCGTGCCCGCACGCCGGCCGGCCGATAGCGTCCCCGCCATGGACACTCCCGCCCCGTTCGACCTGGCCGAGTTCTACGACGCGTACCCGCGGGTCGAGGAGGAGTTCCAGGCCGACCTCGACGAGAGCCTCGACCCCAGCGGCCCCGAGCTGCTCTACGACCTGGTCGCGGACCTGGGACTACCGGCCCGCGCCGATGTCCTCGACGTCGGCTGCGGCGAGGGCGGACACTCGCTCCGGCTGGCGGACCGGTTCGGCTGCACCGTGCGCGGCTTCGACCCCGTGGCCCGCCACGTGGAACTGGCCCGCGCGGAGCTCGCCGGCGCCCGGCCCGAACTGCGGGACCAGGTCTCCTTCGCCCCGGGCTCCGCCGGCTCACTCCCGGTGCCGGACGCGTCGGCCGACCTCGTCTGGTGCCGCGACGTCCTCGTCCACGTGACCGACCTCGACGCGGCGTACGCCGAGTTCCGCCGCGTCCTGCGGGACACCGGCCGGGTACTCGTCTACCAGATGTTCGGCACCGCCCGCCTGGAACCGCGCGAGGCGGGCTGGCTGTTCGGGACCATGGGCGTCGTCCCGTCGAGCGCCGACCCGGGCCGGACGGAGAGTGCCATCGCGTCGGCCGGCCTGCGGATCGACACGTGCCGGGAACTGGGCACCGAGTGGGGCGAGTTCGCCGAGGAGCGGACCGGCAACGGCGGCCGGCAACTCCTGCACGCCGCCCGGCTCCTGCGCGAACCCGGACGCTACGCCGGGCGGTACGGGCAGGGCGCCTACGACATCATGCTGGGCGACTGCCTGTGGCACGTGTACCGCATGATCGGCAAGCTGAGCCCCCGGGTGTACGTGCTGTCCGTCGCCTGAATCGACGGGTGCCCGGCCGTTGTCCACCGCCTGACCTGTGGGCCGTGCAGCGTTGGGCCGGCGGTGGGGTGGTGGCTGTCAGGCAGTGGGGTGGAGTGGCGGCCGTCCGGCAGTGGGATGGGGTGGCGGCCGTCCGGCAGTGGGGTGGCGGTGCGGTGGCCGCCGTCCGGCAGTGGGGTGGCGGTGGGCTGGCGGCCGTCCGGCGGCGGGCTGTGGGCCGTTCGGCGGGTGGGTGCGCGGGGCCCGTCGCCGTGGGACGGGTGGTGTGGGCTGTTGTGGACCGCCGAACGGCCGGTGTAGGTTGGCGCGCAATATCAACACCAGGGCAGGGACCATCCCCATGACGCGCTTCACGATCACCATCACGCCCGACGACGAGGCGCTGGCGACCACCAGTGTGCGGGTCGACGCCTCGGACTCGGTGGTGCACATCACCGAGCTGCTGATCCGGGCCGGGGCGGGCGGGAGCCTGTCCGCGGAGCAACTGCCGGCCGTGAACCTGGAACTGTTGCTGCGGGCGGTGACCCCGGCGATCGTGGTGACACCGGCGGCCGGAACCGTCGCGGTGGAGTCCGGGGTGTCCGGTGTGGACGCCGCACCGGCGAAGGCGCGGAAGCGGTCGGCGGCGGGGGCGCGCGCCGGGCGGGTGGTGTCGGCCGAGGCTGTGGTGCCATCGGGTGTCCAGGAGCCTGCGGCGGCGCCGGCTGTCGAGGGGCCGGTAGTCCAGGAGCCCGCTTCTGTGGCGCCTGCGGTCGTGGCGCCGGCACCGGCAGCGAAGCGCGGCCGGCGTAAGGCCCCGGCAGCGACGGCGGACGGAGGCGGGACGGAGAAGCAGGTCGCTGGTGTGGAGATCGCGCCGAAGGAGACCAAGCGGTCCCGTTCCAAGGCTGTGGCGGCGAGCGTGCAGGACGTGCCCAAGGGCAAGTCCAGGACCAAGGGCAAGGCGAAGCCCGAAGCCGCGCCCGCGGAGGTTGCCGATGCGGCTGTCGCCGTCCCTTCCGGTGAGGCCAAGGTCGCCGCACCGCGCGCCCGGAAGACCACAGCCAAGTCTGCGAGCAAGAGCGCGACAAAGGCACCTTCGGCTTCCGCCCCGGCTTCGGCGCCGGCACCAGCACCGGTTTCGGCTCCGGCTCCGGCACTAGCTCCGGCTCCGGCTCCGGCTCCGGCTCCGGCTCCGGCTCCGGCCGCAGGCTCGGACACCGCTGAGGCCAAGCCCAAGGCCGCCCGCAAGCGCGCCGAACGCTCCGCCCCCAAGCCCGCCGGTAGGCAGGCCCAGAAGGCGATCCCCGCCGCCGACGTCGACCCTGCCACCCCGCCGGCCGACGCCTCGGCCAGCGGACGGGTCTACCGGCGGATGCCCGACGACCTGGCCGAGGTGTTCGCCCAGGCCGGCACCGTGACCGGCGTCGCCGACCACTACGACGTCCCCCGGCACACCGCCCAGAACTGGGTCAGCCGCGCCCGCAAGCAGGGCTCGATCGCCGGCTGACGAAGGATCCGCCCGTCCGGAGCCGGGAATGCGGTCGACCTGGTGCGGGGAGGAGCCCGAAGGGGTCATCGCGAACGCGACGAGCAAGTCACGCTGCTAGCGGGCAGACGAGGACCGGTCCTGCCAGTCCTCGGTCGAGATCCGACCATAGAAGGCGAACCGCAGCCCAACGAGGTTGTCGACAGACCTGCATCGGGTCCTTTGGCGCCCTCGCCTGTTGGGTTGGCGGATCACCAGCCCAGCGGGCACGCCAGCAGGGCCTCCGATTATGGTGCTCTAGCTTCCTCGGACCTCCAGTTCATCGGACATGGTCCAGGCGGTGCCTCCGTCAACTTCCACCTTGACGTAGCGTCCGATGGTGTTGACATTGATCTGGCGGTAGGTCTTCGACTGGACCTTCAGCCCGATCGCCGGGGCGTCGATGGTGCTGGTCAGCGGACTCCCGTCGGCGGACGCATACCCCTCGCGCTTCAGACGACAAAATCGATGCCATGTTTGGAAAGTAGATGTGAATCCCGTGGTCAGACTACGTATCATTCTGGTTCTCGCATCGACCTGCGGACTGGCGGGATGCGGTCCGACCGAGCTTCCAGCGCTCGATACGCGGCTCGCCGGAACTCACTCCGTGGTCGCGTCACAGATTGTCAAGCACGTCGGCGACGATTCTCCGAAGAAGATCGGACCGATCTCTGAGAGGAGTCGCCCCCTTGTGCTGCTGGGAACGTGCCTCGGCGGCGGCGCACTGACCGCAAAAGGCATTGACGACAAGGGAAACGTCACGGTGACAACGACGCTCCGGTGCGACGGCACGATACCCCCAGGGATGATGCTCAACAGTCAGCCCCATGGGGTGTCTTCCTACCGGGTTGTCCCTGTACTCCAGGGTAAGGTGACGGCCTGGGCGATGGCCATCGTCGAAGCCAACTGAGATAGGTCAGGGTGTCGTCGCGACGCATTGCGGCGACACCCTGTTCCCGCCACCCAACCGCCGATCGACCGTCGAGGAGCTGATCCGGGATCTGGGCGCGTGCGCAACCAACGACACGCCCGGTAACGAGGGCATGCCCGAGGCTGTGGGCACCGGCTTCCGGCGGGCCACGACCGGCGCCCGGCGGGCAGGTCACCGCCGTTCGGGGTACCCGTCAGATCTGGGTCAGGTATTCGGCCAGTTCGGTTTCCGACGTCGTGACCAGGCCGATGTAGCCGTCGGGTCGGACGAGGACGTGGCCACCCGTGCCGTAGGCGTCGCGGATGTGGCCGCCGTCGTCGACGAGGTCCGTGCCGACCCGCAGCCGGCGGACGTCGGGCATCCCGAGGTCGGTGCCGGGTGCCCCCTCCAGCGAGAGCAGGGTGCTGTGCGGGCCCCGGTACACGTCGAACAGGCGGGTGGCGGTGCCGTCCGGCCTGCGGCACGGCGCGTCGGGGGCCCGCTCGCCGCCCCGGTCGCCCCGGGCCAGCGGACCGCCCGCATAGGACAGCAGCAGCTGGCTGGTCTCCTCGTCGCGCTTGTACGCCTTGCGCCCGCCGCCCTTGGCCGCCAGGTCGTGCAGCCGGGTACTCAGCCCGAGCATCGCCGCCGCGACCGGCAGCCGCTCCCCCTCGTAGGTGTCCAGCAGCGCCCCTGGGCCTCCGGCGAGGACCCGGGCGAGCTTCCAGCCGAGGTTGTAGGCGTCCTGCACCCCGGTGTTGAGGCCCTGTCCGCCGGCCGGGGAGTGCACGTGCGCGGAGTCGCCGGCGAGCAGCACCCGGCCGTCCCGGTACCGTTCGACCATCCGGATGTTGACCCGGTAGACCGACGCCCAGGTGACCTCGGTGAGGCGGATGTCGCGGCGGCCGGACCGGTCGAGGTACCCCTGGAACGTCGCCAGGGAGAAGTCCGGGTCCTCACCGGGTTCGAGCGGGGCGGTCAGCTGGAACGTGTCGGTGCCCGGCAGCGGGCACATCGTCACCCGGACCCGCAGTTTCACCGGGTTGATCCACACCTGCCACCGGTCGCGGGGCAGCCCCTCGGCCTTCACGTCGCCGAGCAGCATCCGCTCGTCCTCGCGGGTCTCGCCCTGGAACCCGATGCCCAGCGCCTTGCGGACGACGCTGCGCCCGCCGTCGGCGCCGACCAGGTAGCGGGCCCGCACGGTCCGGCCGTCGGTGAACGTCGCGGTCACCGCCGCCGCGTCCTGGGTGAAGCCGGCCAGTTCGACGCCGGTCTGCACGGTGCCGCCGAGCGACGTGAACCGGTCCAGCAGGATCTGTTCGGTGCGCCACTGCGGCTGCATGAGAGTCATCGGGTACGGCACGGCGGCGCTCGGGGCGCGCTTCTTGTGCATGTGCGCCGTCCACACCGGAACGCGGCCGGCGTTGATCCGCAGCGGCGGGTACACGGCGCCGGTGCGGAGGATCTCGTCGATCACGCCGAGGTCGTCGAAGACCTCCAGGGTGCGCGGTTGCAGGCCCTTGCCGCGCGAGCCGGCGAGGTGCGCGGACCCGGGGTCGCCGGTGCGGCCGGTGACGGCCTTCTCCACGACGCGGACGGACACGCCCCGGCGGGCCAGGTCGATCGCGAGGGTGAGGCCGGTGGGGCCGGCGCCGACGACGAGGACGTCGGCGTCCAGTTGCTCAGTCATGATCGGGACGGTAGTGCGGCGGGCTGACAGGGGGCTGACGTCGACTGACATCCCGGGTGTGCCCGACCTCCGGCGCCCGTCCGTCCATCCGAGGGAGCGACGCGGAGCGACGCGGAGTGACGCGGAGCGACGCGGAGTGCCGGCGGCCGGCGGCGCGGCGCGCGGGCCACTGACCCGGCGGGTGGCTACTGGCCCCGCAGGGCCCGGGTCAGGCGGTCGGCGAAGTCGGCGGGGAGCGTGCCCCCGTTGTCCAGCGCCTCCCGGACACCGGCCCGGAACACCTCGCTGAACCGCCAGTAGTGCGGCGTGACCGGGCGCGGTCGCGCGCCCTCGATCGCGGACAGCAGCGTGCGGGCGTAGCTGTAGCGGGCCATGACCTGCGGGTCCTCGTACACGATGCGCTGGGTCGCGGCGAAGCCGCCGCGTTCGAAGAGCAGTTGCTGGGTACGCGCCGAGGTGAGGTACGCGATCAGCGCCCGCGCGGCGGCCGGCCGGGCGGAACCGCTGGCCACGGCGAGGTTCTGGCCACCGAGCACGCTCGGGCCGGGCAGTTTCGACACGGCGAACGGCAGCGCGCGCCCGCCGGTGTCGGGGCCGTCGGCGAGCCGCCGGTAGGCGACGGGCCAGTTGCGCAGGAGCACCACCTTCCCGTCCCGGAACGCGGTCGTGCTCTGGCTCTCGTCGAAGCGCAAGGACTCGGGCAGCAGCCGGCTCGGGTTGCTCGACCGCGCGTCCTCGGCGAGCGCGCGGACGGCCTCGCGGGCCCGGTCGTCCAGGGCGACCCTGCCGTCCACCAGGATGTGGCCGCCGGCCGCCCAGACCGCCTCGAACGTGTTGACGGTCAGGCCCTCGTAGTCGCCGAACTGGCCGGTGTAGCCGGAGACGAGTTCGCGGGGGCGCGCGGGGTCGGACAGTACCCGGCTCATGTCCGCTCTGGCCCTGGTCCAGTCGCCGGGGGCCTCGGGGACCAGGTCGGAGCGGCGGAACAGCAGGCCCGCGTCGGTGTTGAAGGGCAGCGCCCACAGCCGGCCCTCGTACCGGCAGGTCTCCAGCGGCCCGGTCAGGAACCCGGTGGTGTCCAGCCCGCGTTCGTCGAGCGGGGCGAGGTAGCCGGCGTGCGCGAACTCCGGGGTCCAGGTGACGTCGAGGTTGTAGATGTCCACATCGGAGCGCCCCGACCGGGCCTGGGACACCATCTCGCTGTGCTGGGCGTCGGCGAGGCCGGACACCTGGCGGATCTCGGCCGGGTGGTCCGGGTACATCCGGTTCCACTGTTCGACGAGGACCTGTCGCTGGCCGCCGGCGCTGTCGTCCCGGCCGCTCATGATGACCAGGCGGCCCTTCTCCCACGCCGCCGGGTCGGGGCGCAGGGCGTCCGCCCCGAGCCACGCCGCACCGGCCAGCAGGACTCCGACCAGCACTCCCGCCGTGAACCGGAACCGCCGGACCCGGGCCCACGCTCCCCTAACGGTCACCGCGACCTCCTCCCCACACCGCGCCGAACACGTCGCGCATGGTCGCGTCGACCGTGGCGAAACCCGTTTCCCGGCACGCGCCCCCGGTGGCCGCGGTGACCTCCGCCACGGCGCCCCCGCAGTGCGCCTCGCCGACCGCGACCACGAACACCCGCACGCCCCCGCCCCGGACCTCGTCGAGGAGCCGCGCCGCCGTGTACGTACCGGACGTGTCCTCCCCGTCCGTGACCACGACCAGCGCGGCGACCGCCGAGTCGTCCCGTCCGGCGCGCAGGGTGGCGACCCCGGCGGCGATGGTCGGGTACAGCGGGGTCGCGCCCGCCGGGGACACCCCCGCGAGGGGGTCGGCCGTCGGCGGCGGGCGCGGGCCGACCGGGGTCAGCTCCCGGAGACCCGCCCCGGCGAAGGTCCACACGCCGACCGTGTCGCGCGGGCCCATCCGGGCGAACGCGCCGCGCACCGCCTCGCGGGCCACGTCGAACCTGCTGCCGCGCGCGCCGCTCACCGGTTCGGCCATCGAGCCGGAGCTGTCCACGGCGAGGAGGACCCGGCCGCCCCGGTGCGCGAGGTCGTACGCGCCGAGGGTGGCCGCGACGGTGTCCTGGGCCGGCGGTTCGCGCAGCACGTTCGCGCCGGGCAGGGCGCCGCGCCGCTCGTCGACCGGGGCCGAGACGCGGTGGCCGGGCCGGGGGCGCAGTCCGGTGCCGGCGAGGGCGCGTTGCCCCTCGTCGCCGGTCAGCCAGTCCCGGAAGGCCGCCACGGTCCGGCGCTGCACGGCCGTGGTGTCCGTCCAGCCCAGGGCTACGAACGGGTGGTCGAGGCTGCGGGTGTCCGTGGGGTAGTACAGGACCAGGGTGGACGGGGTGTCGGTCCGGCCGCAGCGGTCCCCGACCGGGTCGCCCCGGTTGAGGCGCACCAGGTCCCGTTCGCTGGCCACCACGGCGGTGCGGCCGGGGCCGAGCTCCCGTAGTCGGCACAGCTGTCCGGCGGCGTCGTCGATCGGGTAGCCGCCCGCGTCCAGGGTGCGGTCGATCCACCGCTCGATGTCGCGGGGGTCCGCGCCCGGGTACAGCACCGTCGTGGCCAGGGCGGCCGGGCCGGAGCCGCGTCCCGGGGACGCGCGGAGCAGGCCCCAGTCGCGGGACCGGGCGTCGGCGAGCAGCTCCCGCCAGGTCGTGGCGTTGCGCCGCTCGGTGGCCGTGATCGGCACCGCCGCCTCCGGCACGCCCAGCACCAGCGGGGACGAGCCCAGGCTGCCGGCGTCGCCGAGGTCCAGCACCCGGCCGAACAGGCGCAGGTCGGCGCGGACAGCCGCCACCTCCAGGGACGAGTCCGGCAGCCAGACGTCGGGGCGGGGCCGCTCGCGGCGGTGCTCGGCGGACCACTCCGACGCCAGGGCGACCCGGGCCCGGTCGGTGGGGGCCGCGTAGACGTACATGCTGACGGTGGGGCAGCCCTCGACGGCGCTGCGTTCCTCGTACGCGTCGGCGACCTCGCGGGCCGGGGCCAGGCCGTCGGGGGTGGTGAGGACCTGGAGCTGTTCGGGGTACGCGCAGCCGTAGGTCCACAGGGCGACCGTCCGCAGCGTGAAGGGCAGCACCAGGTAGCCGGCGGTGACGATCAACGCGACGGCCAGCGCGTACGGCAGGAGGCGGCGGACCGGGGCGGCCCCGCGTCCCACCTTGCGCAGGACCAGGTCGAAGTCGGCGGCCAGCGGGTCGACGAGCACCGAACCGACGGTGCCGAGCACGAGGACGACGCCCGCGACCCAGAACCACAGGGTGGGCGCCTCGCGGGTCGGGAGGTCGACGAGCCAGCCGCCGATCGCGCTCAGGGCGGCGAACACGGCGATCGGGACCCAGGCACGCCGGGGACCGCCCTGACCGACCATGCGCGGATCGTCTCCTCGCCGTTGCGGATCGATACTCCCCACTATATTCGGCGGGTCCGACACCGACCGCCCGCGCGCTGTCGGCTGGGAGACCCGAGAAGGGCCACAGCCGACGGGTACGGCAGGTCGGCCCGTTCCCGGGTTGTCCAGCCGGCCCGGTCGGCGATCGGTTCACCGTGGCGGGTCACGCCGCCAGCGGTAGGTGCGCCCGGGTGCGGCCGGCCGGCTGTGGTGACGCGCGTGAGCTGCCCGGACCCCGGCCTTCGCCGCCGCCCCGGGTCGGCGGGTCCGTGGCCTGCGGGGACGGGGTGGGGTCAGCGGGGCGGGTGGGACGCGTCGTAGGCGGCGAGGGCGCGCCTGTCGGCCCGCAGCCGCCACGCCTGCTCCAGGAGGGCCGCGACCTCCGCCCAGTCCGGGGCCGTGTCGAACAGGTCGACCCCGACCCAGTGCCGCACGTAGGCGGGTGCGAAGTACCGGTCGGGGTCAGCGGCGACCAGGGACTCCAACTCGCCGGGCGGGGCCTTGACGCACAGGGCGAGGCGGCCGTCGCCGTGGTGGTCGACGAACAGCCACGCGATCCGCTGGCGGCCGAGCAGGAAGCCGGTGTGCCCGAAGGAGTCCTCGACGAGCACGCCGGGCACGGTGGCGACGAGGGCGACCAGGCGGTCCCGTACCCGTCGAAGATCTTCGTCTGTCCAGCTCCCGGCCATGGTCACCAGCCTAGGCGGTGCCCTGTCGATCGGGGAGCCAGATCATGATCGCTGCGATGACAACGCAAGCACGACAGATGAATGTGCGCTCGGCGGGTTGCCAGGTCGCGCCACTGTTTCCGCGATCACCTCGTGTGTTCAGCCGTTAGGGTGACCGTGGCCTGAACGACAGTGTTGCAGGCTCGACAGACGGCGCCATGTCGAAGTGGTCTCCGGGTGGTGGGGACCGAGAACGCGCTGCCGCCCTGCAAGGACGGCGTCGTACACAGCCACAGCGGCGTGGAGATCCCCACGATCGCACAGGACATGTGCGAGCCGGCTGTACGTGGTCAGCGTCATCGGGTGATCCTCGCCCAATACTCGCCGCTGAACACTCGCGGTTGTACGGTACGCACTCTCAGCGGCGGCCAACGAGCCTCGGTCGTGCAGCACCTTTGCGAGCTGGCTCAAGGTAAGTAGGGAATCGCGGTGATCTTGCCCCAGGACCCGTCGTTGAGCGTCACACACGGTGTTGTACTCGCACTCGGCGGCATCTAGCTGGCCACGCTTGTGCAAGACTCGCGCAAGATCGTGACGCGTGCCTAGTGTACGAGGGTGATCCTCGCCGAGTACGCGGCGTTGACTCGCCAGAACGACCTGAAAGGCCGTCTCTGCAGCCTCGAGTTCGCCGCGGTCGAGCCATACGCGGGCAAGCATGTGTCGGCTGTTCATCGTCAAGAGGTGGTCGCGGCCCCGGGCAGCTTCATTGATGGTGACTACCTCTCGCCATTCAGCCTCGGCGCTGTCGAGCCAGCCGCGATCGTAGAGGAGCATCGCCAGCTGGTGGCGGGTGGCAAGGGTATCCGCGTGCACATCGCCGAGCACGAGCTGCCGATCGGCGAGCACCCCTCGATACTCGGCATCAGCGGCTTTGAACTGCCCCCTCACATGCACAATTGCCGCGAAGGAATGACGCACGGCCATGATGCCGAGGTGACGGTCACCGAGAACAGTCCGGCAACTGGCAAGAGTCCTCCTATGCCCTGCCTCTGCCTGGCTGTATAGGCCCCGCGCACGTAGGTAGTTGCTGGTCATGAGCATCGCGTCCGTGATGTGCTCCGCCGTCTCTCGAGCCAGGTCCGGAAGACTCCCAACAGCACCCACAACCGAGAACGTGTGAGGGGCCAGAGACTCCCAGATGGCCCAGCGCTCGGGATCTTCGGCAGACAGGGCTCCTTCATCCTCAGTCGATCGACGCAACACAGCAGCCGCCATGGCCAGATAACAGGTATCCCCGCCCACAGCATCGCGTTGATGGCGGCCAATCTGACGGACCAGCGGATGGATCGTCAACATGTGGGATGTGGCTACTTCGGGGGTGCCGGCATCCCATCCAGGGAAGGCAAGAGGCAGGTCGACGAGGCCGAGGTGGGCCAGAGCCCGCAGCAGCCGCCACAGCCTCAGGCCATCTATTCCGTCGAACAACTCGAATGTCGCCAGTGTGTCCGGATGCAGAATCAGCCCAACGGGGATCGGCGCGTCACCCAAGTGCGACAGTAGCCGAAGCAACGGCCGCGCCTGGAAAAGGCCCCGTCGGCCGAGGAGATCCAGCGACATCTCCCAGGTTCTGCCTACGACAGCGCGGGACTGTTCGCTGGTCCAGCCCGAGCTGCCGATTCTGACGCCGAGCACCTCGTCGAGACGTCCAGCTTCGAGTAAGGACTGATACCGGCTGAACGTGGAAGTCGAGACCTGCCACGGCACAGCCATCGCCTCCGCGATGTATGAACCTGCGAGTCGCAACGCCAGCGGTAAGCCACCCAGCCGGCTTGCCAATGCCTCGGCTTCCCTCACGGTGCCCGCACCAGTACCAGTGTGATCGAGCAGAATCTGTGCGCTGACCCTGGCGGGCAACAGCGGGATGGGATGCAGCCGGCACCATGCACCCCATACGTCAGCATCGCCTTGGCGGCTGGTCACGATGACGTGCCCCTTGTCTGAGCTCGGCGAGCGCAGCCAACCGGTCGCGTCCGAGAACGCGTGGCCCGATCCGGCAAGGGACTCCGGCTCATCGGCGTTGTCCACGATCAGGAGCCACCGATCATTGGACTGGTCGAGAAGACGCCAAAGGAGGTCCGTGGCGCTGTCGACACCAGACCAGGCCCGGTCTATCTCCTCACTCCCTGCGCCCAACCGCGAGGCCACGTGCCGCATGCCCGTCTGCAGATCATTCGTCGTCCCGGCCGATACCCACCACACGGCCACACGGCGACGGACAGCCCATTGAGCGAGCATCAGGGCGACCGTGGTCTTGCCACAGCCGCCAAGGCCGTACAAGATGTGCACGCGTGGCCCCGCAACGCGGCGGTTCAGCAAGTTGGTCAGACTTCTGACGAGCCCATCACGGCCGTGGATTGGCTTGTCGATCCGCCCGAAAGGCACCTCGACCGTCGACGTGCCGGCCCCCGATCCGCTAGCGGATCGCGGCACACCCGAATGCGGCTTGGGTACGGCTTGCCGGACTGGCGCTTTCGACCACCGCTGTATCAGGGCTGAGACCAACGCGACAACGAGGCCGCCCACGCCAGCAATCCAACTCGACCGCTCGACCCACATCCACCCGTTGCCTGAGTCGGAACTCAAACGGAAGACAACCTGCCAGCGCAACCCGACAGCCGCAACCAGCGCGATAGTGCCGGCCAGACCTAGCACCAGTGAGATCTGCACCCAGCGCTTCCGACTCGCCTTCGCCATGAACAGTCTCCGCCAGTCAAGATGCAGACATACCGGTTGAAGGAAGTCTTGCATGTCGATGCCACTTCGGGACTGTCTGTTAGCCGTCCATGGTCTGTGGAGGACACCGCCCAGGCGGCGCGCCCCAGACCGCGCGGCCACAAGACATGGGTCCGCGCGGCCCCGGCATGCGGGGCCGCGCGGTTGCGGGTCCGGGGGATGGCGGCACCGTCCCCAGATCGTAGGACTACAGCGTCAGGGTCCAGCTGTCGATCGTGCCGACGTCGGCCGCCGCGGCGTCCTGGACCTGGAGCTTCCAGGTGCCGTTGCGGACCTCGGTGGACAGGTTGACCGTGTAGGTCTGGTTGATGTTGTCGGCGCTGCCGCCGGCCCGGTTGTGCAGGATGTACGTCGAGCCGTCCGGCGCGACGAGCGTGACGACCAGGTCACCGATGTAGGTGTGCAGGATGCTCACCGCGACCGTGCTGGTGGCCGAGGCGTTGCCCGTGCAGCCCGCGAGCACGATGCTGCTGGACACCGTGGCGTTGTCGGGGATGGCCACGTCGTTCCCGTTGGTGCCGGAGCAGCCGACCGGCCCGCCGCCGCCCAGGTTCAGCGTCCACGTGTCGATCGTGCCCACGTCGGCGGTCGCCGCGTCCTGGACCTGGAGCTTCCACGCGCCGTTGGCGACCTCGCTGGACAGGTTCACCGTGTAGGTCTGGATGATGTTGTCGGCGCTGCCGCCGGCCCGGTTGTGCAGCACGTAGGCCGTGCCGTCGGGGGCGACGAGGCTGACGACCAGGTCACCGATGTAGGTGTGCAGGATGCTCACCGCGACGGTGCTGGTGGCCGTGGCGTTGCCCGTGCAGCCGGAGATCACGATGGTGCTGGTGACCGTGGCGTTGTCGGGGATCGCGACGTCGGAACTGTTGGTGCCCGAGCATCCCGGCGGCCCGTTGACCGTCAGGGTGTACGTGGCGGTGTGCACCGCGACGGTGCCCGTACCGGTGATCGTGATCGGGTACGAGCCCGGCACGACCGAGCCGGTCGTCGTGATCGTCGCCGTGGACGAGGCGCCCGAGGTGACGCTCGACGGGGCGAAGGTGACCGAGACGCCGGCCGGGGCACCGGTGGCGCTGAAGGTCACGGTCTGGGCGGCGCCGTTCGTGGTGGCGGTGCTGATCGTGCTGGTCAGCGAGCCGCCCGGGTTGACCGAACCCGAGGTCGGGGACGCCGACAGCGAGAAGTCCTGCGAGAAGCACGGCGCGTCGTTGCCGGCCACGTTCACCGCGGTCCACGCCGCCTGGACGGCCTTGTACTCCAGCGAGCAGCTGCCGTACAGGTCGGTGGCCGCCGTCAGGGTGTACGCCCGCGAGGTGTTCGCCGGCGTGGTCGTGTTGACGTAGGAGGTGTTCGACGTGAAGTACGCGTCGAGCGCCTTCCACCAGATCTTCTCGGCCTTCGTGCGGCCGATGCCCACGACGCCCGGCGCGGAACCGCAGATCGGCGACGTGCCGTACGCGGTGGCCCCGGTGCCCTCGGCGAGGTTGAAGAAGAAGTGGTTCGCGACACCCGAGGAGTAGTGCACGTCGACGTTCTTCGTGCTGGTCGACCAGCAGCCGTGCGAGGAACCGTCGAGCGTCGGGTTGTACATGTACCGCAGCGGGGTCCCGTTGCCGTTGATGTCGATCTTCTCGCCGACGTTGTAGTCGCCCGGGTCGGCGGCGTTGGCGGCGTAGAACTCGACCATGTTGCCGAAGATGTCCGAGGTGCCCTCGTTGAGGCCGCCGGACTCGCCCGAGTAGGTCAGGCCGCCGGAGACCACCGACTCGGTGACGCCGTGGCTCATCTCGTGCCCGGCCACGTCGATCGACACCAGCGGCTTGTTGTTGCCGTCGCCGTACGTCATCTGGGCGCCGTCCCAGAACGCGTTCACGTAGTTACTGCCGTAGTGCACCCGGCTCGGCACGCCCGCGCCGTTGCCGAAGATGCCGTTGCGGCCGTGCACGTTCTTGAAGTAGTCGAACGTCATCGCCGCGCCCACGTGCGCGTCCACGGCCGCCGACTGCCGGTTGGCGTTGGTGCCCGTGCCCCAGGTGTTGTCGGGGTCGGTGAAGTTCGTGCACGTCGAGGAGCCGTTGTTCATGTCGCACGTGTTGCCGTTGCCGTGCGACGGGTCGATCATCGTGTACGTGCTGCCCGACAGCGTCGTGTCCACCGGCACCGAGCCGAGGTAGAGGCTGTTGCCCGTGCCGACGGCGTGCTTGACGTCGTCGAACGAGCCCCGCACCGCGCCCGTGCGGGCGTCGGTGACGACATGCAGCTTGCTCGGGGTCTGCCCGTCGGGAGCCAGGCCCTCCACGACCGTCTCCCAGGCCAGGGCGCCGCGGCCGTCGGCGGCGTCCACGATCAGCTCGGGCGTACCCACCTTGGCGGCGGAGCCGTGGAACTGTCCGCGCGCGGCCTTCGCGGCGGCGGCGGCGGGCACGTCGGCCCGGGTGCTCAGGGTGAGCGGGGCGGCGAGGCCGTTGCTGGCCCCGGTGAAGGCGCCACCCGCTCCATTGTGGACGATGAAGTCGCCACCGTAGACCCGCAGGCCCTGGTAGGTGCGCGTGTAGCGCACGTGCGAGGCCCCGTTGGGGTCGAGGACGGTGCGGTAGACCTGGTATGCGTCGCCGGACCCGCCGGCGAAGTCCGCCCGGTGGGCGGTGAGCGCGGCGGTGGCCGCGGTGAGGGCGTCACGTTCGGGGTTGTGGGGGGCGGCCGTCGCTGTCGTGGACACGCTGGCCAACAGGCCAGCCGACAGGACGACGACCCCCAGTGCGGCGATGGAACTTCTCATGACGAGTCTCCTAGCCGAGAGGGGCAGCGGTGTCACACCGCTGAGACATCTGTAACAGTCGATGTCTACTCGTGTAAAGACTCTTCATGTTTTCGCTGTGTCAACAACCTCTCAGCGGAGCGTCACTTGGTGTACTTCGCCACGAACCGCTCCGGATCCTTGTCCCGGAACGTCAGGCCCGCGCCCGACGGGTGCTCCGCGTAGAACGCCAGCCACTGCTGGGCGAGTTCCGCGCGCAGCTCGACCGTCGCGTGCCGGCGGAAGTCCGGCAGCGCCTCGTCCTCCTCCTCGCCGAGGTGCTCGGTGTTCTCCCGGCGGGCGTCCCAGACCGCCTTCCACCACGCGTCAGAACCGATCTCATGGGTACGCGACGCCGCGATCGCGTCCCGGATCTTGTTGTGGTCGCCGATCGCGTCCTCGGTCTCCTCGTCGGCGTCCGGGCCGCCCCGCCGGACCAGGTGCGGGTACAGGATCCGCTCCTCGGCCTCCGCGTGGATCTCCAGGTACAGGGCCAGCGGCTCCCACACGGCGCGCTGCTGCCCGACGTCGGCGGCGTCGTCCAGCCGGGCGAAGCCGCGCCGGAAGGCCGCGTGGTCGTCGAGGATCAGCGCCGTGATGTCGTCCATGGTGGTCCGCCCGTCTGCCGGTGTCGTCAGTGCCACCAGGAGATATCCCGGGGCGGCCCGGGTCAAACATGCCGGCCGGCGGGTGCGGTGCCGGGCGCGGCGGATCCGGCCGTGACGGGCGGGACCGCGTGACGGGCGGGGGCCGGCCGTGACGGGCGGGACGGGCCGTGACCCGTGGGCCCCGGGCGTCAGATCCAGCCGTGCCCCCGGGCGACCCGGACCGCCTCGTGCCGGTTGGCCGTGCCCGTCTTCCCCACCGCCGAGGACAGGTAGTTGCGCACCGTCCCCGGCGACAGGGCGGCCCGGCGGGCGATCTCCTCCACCGGCGCGCCCTCGGCGGCCAGGGCCAGCACATCGGCCTCGCGGGGCGTCAACGGACTGGCCCCCGCGCTGATCGCCTCGGCCGCCAGCTGCGGATCCACGTACCGGCCGCCGCCGTGCACGACCCGGACCACGGTCGCGAGGGTCTCGGCCGAGACGGTCTTGGGCAGGAAGCCGCGCACCCCGGCGGCCAGCGCGCGCCGGAGGTGCCCGGGCAGGCCGTGGCTGGTCACGATCACGGTGCGGCAGGTGGGCAGCTCGGCGTGCAGGGCCGCGGCCACGGCCACGCCGTCGAGGTCCGGCATCTGGAGGTCGAGCAGGGCCACGTCGGGACGCAGGGCGCGGGTCATCGCCAGCGCCTCGGCCCCGGTGGCGGCCTGGGCGACCACGAGCAGGTCGTCCTCCAGGGCCAGCAGGGCGGCCATCGCGCCCCGGACCAGGTGCTCGTCGTCGGCGAGCAGGATCCGGATCGGGGTGGCAGAGACCCCGCCGGCTCCGGGGCCGGGGCCGGGTGCCGGGTCCGGCGGGCCGGCGCCCACCCCGGTCGGGCCGGGTGCCGGCGTCACGGCCGGACCCCCGGGGCCACGGCCAGCGTCAGCGGTACCTCCGCCGCCAGCCGGAACCCGTCCGGTGGCCGCCGGCCGGCCGTCACCGTGCCGCCCAGGCCCCCGACCCGTTCGGTCAACCCGGTCAGGCCGCTGCCGAACCGGACCCGGGCGTCGGCGGGCACCCCGTCGTTGTCCATGGTGAGCGTGACCTCCCCGGCCCCGGACCGGCGCAGCGTGATCACGCACGAACGGGCCTCGCTGTGCCGCAGCACGTTGGTCGTCGCCTCCCGCACCACCCAGCCGAGGGTGCCCTGCACGTCCGGGGGCAGGTCGCCGCCGTCCCCGACCACCTCGCACGCGATGCCGGCGGAGGCCAGCAGCGCCCGGGCCCCGGACAGTTCGACGTCGAGGTCGGCGGCCCGGTACCCGCCGACGACCGCCCGGAGTTCCGCCAGGGACTCCCGCGCGATCCGGCGGACCTCCAGCATCTCGTCGGTGGCCTCGGCCCGGCCGCGCCGGGACAGCTGGGCGGCCAGTTCGGCCTTGAGCGCGACCACCGACAGGGACCGGCCGACCACGTCGTGCAGGTCCCGGGCGAAGCGCAGCCGCTCCTCGACGACGGCGAGCTCGGCCTGCACGTGCCGGGACCGGTCCAGTTCCCACAGCACGCCGAGCATCCACGCCGAGACCCGGCTGATGACACCCGTGACCAGGAGCAGCATGGCCATGCCGACCGCCGCGCCCAGCGGGCCGGCATCGCCCGCGGCGACGGAGAGCGCGTACACCCCGGCGCAGGCGAGCAGTCCCGCGGCGATCGTGACCCGGGGCCGCACGGCGGTGGCCAGGGCGGTCAGGAACGCCACGATCAGCATCAGCGGGAGCGCCCCGCTCGGACCGGACGGCTGGCCCGGCGCGGCGTCCGGCCAGGCGAGCAGCGCGCTGGCGCACCCGGCCACCGTCAGGGTCCCGGCCCCGGCGATCAGGCCGAGCGGCCGGTCGCGGCGGCCGAGATAGTGGTCGAGGCCGGCGCGGACCAGGAACGCGCACACCAGGGCGTGCACGGCGGCGAACGCGCCCGCAGCCCACACCCCCGTCCCCCCGGCGTCGGCCCGCGCGGCCCCGGCGACCAGGAACGGGGCGGCGGCCAGGTTCAGGTAGAAGGAGATCCGGACGCACAGGTCCACCCGGGCCGCCAGGCCGCGCGAGCGCCACCACCCCGTCACGCCCATCCGCGCCGCCCTCCTGTCGTCGTGTCCCCCGAGTATGGTCGGTCCCCGCCGGTGCCGGGCACCGACGGGGACGCTCCGCCGGGTGGCCCGTGGATCCTGGCCGGCGGGACCCACGAGCCACAACCTAGGGCTGGAACAGCATTTCCGGGTACCGGGCCGACGGCCGGTCGAGCAGCCCCGAGTCCCGGCACAGCAGGTACCTGTCGAAGTAGGCCCGCAGGTAGACCCGCTGCACCGCGATCGACCGGTCCCCGTCGATGGTGCCGAGCGCGGGCTCCAGGTCCGGTACCCGGGCCTGGGGCAGCAGCACCTGGTAGTCGGTGAACGACATGTGACCCGAGCGGGCCAGTTCCAGGCGGTGCCGGGGGCCGCGCAGCCGGGACCACAGCGCCGTCCAGCTCGGGTCGTCGCCGGGCGCGCCGAGCAGCAGGAACGGCCGGTCCAGGCCGCCCTCGACGACCGTGCCGGAGACCGTGCCGTCCAGGTCGGCGCCGACCTTGACCCGCGGGTCCTCGAACATCGTCTGCGCGGCGGCGGCCCCGCCCAGGGAGTGGCCGACCATGCCGACCCGGGACAGGTCCAGGGCCCCGGCCAGGCCGCGCGGCAGCGGACGGCGTTCCTCGTCCGGGTTGTGCCCCCGGTCGAGGGCCGCCAGCCGGTCGAGCGTGAACCGGGTGTCGGTGACCCGGACCGCGAGGGCCTTGGCGACGATCCGGTCCATGTCGGCGGGGTCGGTGGGCACGGGCAGCGCCTGCTGGGCGAGCCGGCCACCCGGGAACTCGACCACCCTCGCGTCGTGCGGGTGGTCGATCGTGACCACGACGTAGCCCCGGCTGGCCAGGTCCTCGACGAGCGCGGTGCTCGACGTGCGCTCCTGGCCCATGCCGGGCGAGTACACGATCACCGGGTGCCGGCCCCGGTCGACCGGGGCACCCGTGTGGGCGTGGGTGACGGGCAGCGCCACCGGCGAGCCGGGCGGGTTGAGGACGGCCCCCACCCCCGGGGTCACCCACGGGGCGCGGGGATGGCCCCGGACGTCACTGGCCGGGTACCAGATCTGGACCATCAGTTCGCGGGCCGGCTCGGTCGGCACCCACGGGTCGGGGCGGGACCGGTCGACGAGGTGCAGGGACACGGTGCCGACCCGCTCGGGGCCGGTGGGCGCGGGCAGGACGAGCTGGAAGGGGGGCTCCGGGGTGGCCGGGGCCGTGGCGGGCAGCGCGTGGACGAGGCTGAGAGCCGACGCGAGGGCGAAGGCGAAGACACCACTCATGGGTACTGAGTCTTCGCGCCGGCCGACCCCGGCCGTAGTGCCGTTCCGCACCGGTATCGGTGAGGCTGTCACGGCCGACCGGTGACACCTGTCATACCCTCCCACGGCCTACACTGACCGGCGAGGTGACCGCCGCTGACGGCGGCGGCTCCCGACATCTGACGATGCCCGTGGATATTATTGTCTAATGTGGACTTGGCTTGCTGCCGTCGCGTACGTCCTACTGACCGGGGTCATCACGTTCGCCAAGACGTATCTGGACGAAGCACGGGGCGAGAAACGTTGGGCGGAGCACCTGGCACGCGAGCGCGCCGAGGCCGAGGCCGACGTCGCCGCCGGGTCGGTCGACGAGCTGGACGTCCTGTCACTGGCCTACCTCGCGGCCGACGGCTGGAATCCCCGTGACCGGATCACCGAGGTGATCCTCGCCCGCCTCGTCACGAGCGGCATGATCCGGCGGCTCGACGAGAAGCGGTACGCCGACGACGAGCCGCGCTGGGTCCTGGAGGGCGCGCGACCGGAGGACCACACCGACCTGCGCGACCACGACCCTCCGCGGCCGATCTTCGGAGCCCCGAACCCATCGCTGGTCAACGGCAGAGCTTTTCACCTGAGTGATCTGAGACCGACGGGGGCGCGGCTCGACAACAAGGTCGAGCGGCTGGCGGCCGCCGGCTACCTCCGCCCGGAGCGGCTGGAGTTCCCCGGCGAGTGGAGCCGGCTGCACCCACTCTCGGCCCTCGCGGCCGGTGCCGCGGTGCCGGTCGGCGCGTGGCTCGCCCTGGACCACGCCTGGTGGCGTCTGGCCGTGGTGGTCGTGTTCGGACTGATCGCCGGGTTCGTGGCACGCCCGCACATGACCTTGGGGCGCTGGCTGCCGGAGATCACCTGCCGGGGCGAGCGCGTCGTGGCGTTGGCCCGGCAGCGGTACGCGGATCTCGGCCCGTCCCGCCCGCGCGAGGAGCCGCGCACCGTTCGGGAGGCGGAGCTGGCCGTCGCGCTGTTCGGCACGTCGGTCCTGCACCAGATCAATCCCTGGATCGTCCTGGACCGCAGCTGGCGGCCACCCCAACCCGACACCTCGGACGGCCACTTCTAGTGGCGTCCCGTGATCACTCCCGGGTTCCGTGGTGGCCGGGTCACGACGATCGCCCGCCGCGCGCTCCCCCTGCGGGTGGCGACGTTCACGAAACGTGGCGGGTTCCGACGGCTGGTGGGCGCGGCACGGCACCGGGGGCGTCGCGCAGGGTGCGCAGCGCCCGGGTGAACGCGCCGGCTCCCCCGCCGAGGGTCGCGAAGAACGCCCGGTCGCAGGCCTCGACCGCGACCACGGCCCGGTTGGCCAGGGCTTCGCCCTCGGGGGTCACGGCCAGGGCCCGGGCCCGGCGGTCCGTCGGGTGCGGCAGGCGGTGCACGAGATCCTGGGCCTCCAGGGCGCGCAGCACCTGGGAGGTCATCATCGGGTCGGTCGCGGCGTGGTCGGCCAGGTGCTTCTGGGTGACCGGCCCGTCGGTGGCCAGCCACGTCAACGACGCCAGCAGCACGAACTGGACGTGCGTCAGCCCGAACGGCTTCAGCGCCGCCCGCTGGGCCGCCTGCCAGCGGTGGGTGACCTGCCAGAGCAGCAGGCCGGGGCTGTCGGCGGCCTCGGGGAAGTCGGTGGCCAGCCGGCGGTCGTGCCCGGTCACGCCGCGCCGACCATGGCCGCCCGGATGGACCGGAAGTCCTCCCGGGTGAGTTCGAGCAGACCCCGGCGCAGCGCGTACCCCCAGTTCGGGTCGGCGGTCAGGTCGAGGTCCGCGAGGTCGTGGACAGGGGTCTCCGTCGGGTCCGGCACGTAGCGGATCCTACGGCGCCACGGCTGGAAGTCGCCCTCGTCGGCCTGCCAGATCTCGTCGTCGGCGACCACGCCGATCGCGGTGAACGCCCGGAGCGGGTCGCCGCCGCGCAGGCTCGTGCGGGGCGAGTAGTAGACCAGCCAGTCGCCGGCGGACAGCCGGGCCAGGCCGGTCCGTTTGCCGTGGCCGAGCTGGGCGATGCCGAGCGCGGTGCCCCGGAGCACGTGGTCGCGGCAGACGACGCCCAGCCAGAACCTCACGCGGCGCCCTGCCGCGCGGTGTCCGCGCCCCGGCCGGCCGCGACGGCGGCGAGGCGGTCCAGGTCGGCCTGGAGGCTGGCCTTGATGCCCTTGCCGAGCACCAGGTTCCACAGCCGGCCGAGCGGCCCGGTCAGGTCCACGGTCACGGCGACGCGCGTGCCGGCCGGGGTGCGTTCGACCAGGTGCCGGAACGTCAGCCGGGCGCCGAACAGCGTCGAGACGTCGGTGAACTCGCGGTCGGGCACGAGCGCCGCCACGACGAACCGCACCTTCGGGCCGCCCTTGGGCTTGAGCACGCCGGTGGCCCCGGGGACGAACGGGCCGTCGAGCCGGACCCAGTCGGTGTCGGTGTTCCATTCCGGCCAGGTGGCCATGTCGGCCCAGCGGTCGAAGAAGGCCGACGGGGCGGCCGGGGAGGTGACTTCTGCCTGCGCGATCATCATGAAACAACTATGCGCGCTTACTATCTTTCCGTCAAGTCGGGGGCCCGGGCCGCTCGACCCGGTGTCCCCGGCGCTGAGCCCGCGCGGGTCGCCGACTCCTCCCCTCTGCCCGGGCCCGGCACACAACCGAAGCGAAGGTCCGCCCGCGCGCCGTGGGGAGCGCGCGGGCGGACCGTGTGGTTCCTCGTACCCGTCAGAACTCGGTCTTGACCGTCACCCCGGAACAGGTGCCGACCGCGTGCAGGCTGACGTAGTGGGTGCCGGCCCGCGGGTTGCCGACGGTCAGCGTCTCGCTGTTGTTCGGGCCGGTCGAGCGGCTGGTGTAGCTGGTGGTGTACGCCCAGCTGCTGGAGTTGTAGTAGAGGTCGCAGTTGCCGGCACCCCCCGAGGAGGTGATCCGCAGTTGGGCGGTGCCGGCGGGGATCACGAGGTAGAAGTAGTCGTAGTTGCCGGTGGTCGCGCCCCGGTTGGTGCGCTGGCAGTTCTTGCCCAGGGTGCGGATGTCGCCGCCCGTGCACTCGGGCAGGCTGCCCGACCCGACGGTGACCGCGCGGCTACTGGTGCCGGTGGCCCCCTTGTTGTCGGTGACGGTCAGCGTGACCGTGTAGGTGCCGGCCGTGGTGTAGGCCTTCGTCGGGTTGGTGGCCGTGGACGTGGTGCCGTCGCCGAAGTTCCACGAACGCGACGAGATCGTGCCGTCGGAGTCCGTGGACCGGTCGGTCAGCGCGACGCTGAGCCCCGTGACCACCGCGTCGAACGCCGAGGTCGGCGGGATGTTGGTCGGGGTGCCGCCGCCGGCGCACGCCCCGGCCGCGCACGCGGTGAGCCAGGTGTTGAAGTCGGCGTCGTACCGGGTGCCGATCGTCGAGTTGTAGTAGTTGTAGCCGCCGGTGTAGTCCCCGGTGCGGAACTTGCCCAGGATGGTCAGCACGTCGGAACGGTGCTTCTCCAGCATGTAGCGCACCGCCAGGTAGCCCCAGTTGTAGGTCCGGGTCTGGTTCGTGTTGGCGTACGTGGTCTGGAACAGCGTGCTCAGCGCGTACCGGTGCGTGCCCGCCTCGGTGATAGCCGCCGTGTAGTCCTCGCCCCGGTAGCCGTAGGAGACGTACTCGGCGAAGCCCTCGATCCACCAGATGTCCGGGACGACCTGTCCGGCCCCGAAGTCGCCGTACATGTTGTAGCGGCCGTCCAGGTAGTGGGTGTACTCGTGGTTGAGGTTCCAGATCGCGAAGGTCGGGCGCATCCACTCGGCCTCGTAGGCGATGAACCGCGCCTGGTTGCCGACGACGGACGGGTCGCCCTCCAGGTACATGCCGCCGTTGTTCGTGTCGATGCCGAAGATGGCCCCGGCGTACATCTGGTAGTCGTCGCTGCTGTCGAACGCGACGATCTCGATGTTGGTGTTGCGGTCGTTGGCCACCGGGCCGGGGTCGGCGACGATGGCGTGGAAGTACGCGTCCTGGTTCTGCACGCTCGTGCACGTGGCGGCGAGTTCGGCGGCCGTCATCGACTGGGCGCGGATCGTGTGCCCCGGGTCGCAGACGTGCGTGATCGGCAGCGCGGCGGCCTTGAGCCGGTTCGCCAGGTCACAGATGCCGTAGTAGGAACACTGCGGCCGGTCGTAGAAGTCGGCCATGCCCGCCACGGCCACCCACAGCCGCGCCTTCGGCCCCGTCATCGCCGAGGCGGTGAGCAGCCCCTTGGCCAGCGGCCGGGTCTTCGCCTGCAACGCCGGGTACTGCAGGAACCGGCCCAGCTCCAGCCCCGCGTTGGAGTCCAGGATCGCCCAGTCCCCCGTGAGCAGGTCGAGGTGGTTCGCCGCGAAGGAGTACAACGCGTCCAGGATGCTCGGGTCGGCGGTCACGGCCGCGCCCAGCCGGGAGTCGTTGTGCCCCCGGAACAGCGCGACGTACACGTTGTTCGTCGCCCCGAGCATGTTCCGGTACGGCGAGTAGGTGCCCGTGTTGAAGGCGTTGAGCAGCCGCTTCAACGGCGCGAGGTACCGGGCCGCCTCCACCGTGCAGTTGATCAGGATCAGCGACTCCGACAGGATCGCCCCGTGCGCGTCGTTCACGTCGAGCAGGTGCGAGTTCGCGTAGAACGCGTCCAGGCCGGCCCGCATCGCGTTCTCCAGCGGCGCGCCGTACGGGATGGTGGGCTGGTTGCCCCACTGCACGTAGTAGCCGGCGTGCAGGAACAGCGCGAGCTGCTCCAGGCCGGCGGAGTTGGTGCCGTTGTAGGTGACGGCCGAGTCCCGGTACGCGTTGGCGACCGTGACCATCTGGGCCTCGCGGAACACGTCGTACACGGCGGTGCCGCTGAGCGAGAACAGGGTGTTGATGCAGGTGGTGGTGTTCGTCCGCACGTAGGTGACGAGCGCGGCGCCCGTCTTGGAGCCGAAGTCGGACGGGGCGCAGGCGGCGGCCGCGAGGCCGGCGTTCGCCGTCGACGGACGGGTGTCCGCCAGGGACGGCGGGAGTTCCGGCCGGGCCTTCTGGGTGCCGTGCGCGGGGGCGGTGCGGTCCGCGGTGGCGGTGGCCGCCGGCGGGGCCGGTGCGCGGGTACCGCCGGCCTCGATCCTGGTGGGGCCGGCCTGGGCGGGCGCGCTGGTCAGGGCCAGGCCCGTGACGAGGGCGGCCGTGGTGAGCAGGGCCAACAGGGTGCGTGTTCGGGTCGGTCTCGTTGTCACTGGGGTCTCCGAGAGGGGATCGGTCCGGCCCCGGTCGGCCGGTGCACGAAACGTAAGGTGTCACCCATCACGTCACAACCGTGCTTAGTGTCCTGTTCACCTCGGACAGCCCGAACCTTGCCGGGAGCCTAAGAGCGGTGCTCGTATGAGGTATCGGTGGGGCTGGATGGCCGGGTCGCCCTCGTCGTCGCCGGACAGGCCGACCTTCAGACCCCGCCACCGTCGGGGTCGGGGTCGGGGTTGAGGTCGCGGGCGGGTTGGGGTCGGGGTCCGGGGCGCGGGCGGGGCACGGTCGGGGTCGGGGTCGCGGGCGGGTTGGGGTCGGAGTCGGGGTCGGAGGCGCGGGCGCGGGCAGGGCGCGGTCGGGGTCGGGGTCGGTCTCAGGCGACCCGCGGATGGGCCTCCGGATTCGCCGCCCACCACGGCCCGTACACCGGGCTCCGCTCGGCGTGCTCCGTGTACACCCGCGCCGCCGCGAGGAACACCCGCTCCGCCACCGCCGCCGACACCCGCGACCGCCGCCACACCACCAGCAGCTGCCCGTACATCGGGTTCCCCGCCAGCCGCCGCACCGCCACCCCGGCAGTCGACAGCGACGTCGGCCCGACCAGCTCCACCGCCTGCCCGGACTCGATCAGCTGCCGGCCGCCCCCGCTCGGCACCTGGAACCGGACCCGGGGGTCGAACCCGGCCCGCCGGCACGCCGCCCGGAACTGGGCCAGCGTCCCGTCGTCGGCCCCGCACGGCCCGATCCACGCCTCCGCCGCCAGGTCCGCCAGCTCGATCTCCTCGCGCGCGGCGAGCGGATGGTCGGCGGACAGCGCCACACAGCACGGCGTCCGGGCCACGAACAGCCGGTGGGCCAGCTCCGGGACCGTCACCGCCTGCCGGTCCTCCGGGGTGCCGACCACCGCGATGTCGAGCCGGTCCTGGGCCAGCGCGTCGGACAACGCGGCGGCGGACGGGTCCACGTACAGCGTGACCTCGCGTTCCGGCAGCTCGGCGGCCACCTCCCACAGGATCGCCGCGTAGCACTCCATGTGCGGCAGTCCCAGCCGCAACGGCGCGGCCGGCCGCAGATCGCCCTGCGACAGGTCCCCGACGAAACCATCCAATTCGGCCAGTACCAGCCGGGCCCGGCGCACCGCGCGGTCCCCCAGCGGCGTCGGGACCACGCCGAGGCGGCTCCGCGCGAACAGCGCCCCGCCGAGGGAACGCTCGACGCGTTGCAGCAGGGCCGTCAGCGCGGGCTGCGACACGGCCAGGTGGCGGGCGGCGCGCGAGAGGCTCCCGGCTTCGGCGATCACGCAGATCGCGCGCAGGTGCCGTACCTCGAGATCCATAGACCAACGTTATACACGCCGGTATGACCGCGCGTCCCCGTCGCGTGCGAGGCTGCGGGTGCGCGCCGGCGGTGCCTGCACCGCGAGGTCGGCGGCGGTAGGGGTGAAGGCCGTCGGCGCGCGACAGCGGCTGTCACAGGGCCGCGAGCGCACGACGGCGGCTGTCACGGAGCCGCGGACACACGACAGCGGCGGCCGGCGCACGCCGGTGCCGGTCACGGGACGGGAGCGGGCACATGACGAACATCCTGCTCATCGACGAGGACACCGACCGCCGCCAGTCCACCGCCACGAACCTGACCGTCCGGGGGTACCACGTCTCGGCCCTCCCCCTGCACCACGTCGGCGAGGTACTGTCCGACCTGTCCCAACCCACCCACGGCCGCCCCGACGTCGTGGTCATGAACCCGTACGCGCACGGCGTCGACAGCCTCCTCGTCCTCCGCCTCGTCCGGCTCGCCTCGGGCCGCCCCGTCATCGTCTGCGCCGCCGGCCAGCCCGACGCCGAGGTCGTCCGGATGCTCGACGCGGGCGCCGACGGCTGCTGGACGGAACACGTGACCGCCGCACTGGTGGACGCCCAGGTCACGGCCGTCCTGCGCCGCGTACCGTGCCCGCCGCCGCCCCGGGCCCGGGTCGTGGGACAGCTGCACCTCGACGTCGGCGCCCGGGAGGCCTCGCTGCGGGGCGCTCCCCTGCACCTGACCCAGGCCGAGTTCGACCTGCTGGCGTGCCTGAGCGAACACCCGGGCCGGGTACTCCCCCGCGAACTGCTCGCCACCCGGCTCCGCCTGGACCGGCCGTCCCCCTCCTGCCGCAGTATCGACGTGTTGTTGTCGCGGTTGCGTTCCAAGCTCGGCGAGAGCGCCGCCCGGCCGCGCTATCTGCACAGTTCCCGGGGGTTGGGGGTGGCGCTGCGCGCGCCGGACGACGCGACGTCCCGGGGTCCGGCCAGCTGACGGGCGTCACCAGGTGCCTGGCCGGTCGGCCGGCGGTCGTCACCACGGACCCGTCGCACAGCTCCCCGCGGTCCCGTCGCGCTTCACCTCCCCCTCCGCGAGGGGCGAGCCGTAGGGGGCGTCGACCGCGAAATCGGTCCCGTTCGTGTCGTCGAGCGCCCTGGCCTCGTCGGCGGTGACCGCTCGGGCGTACAACCGGAAGGTCGTGGCCGTGTCGGCCGGGCCGCCGAAGCAGATCTTCGCCGACTCCCAGGTGCCGTCGGACTTGAACGTGACCGGCTGCCCGTAGTGGTACCGCCCGCCCGGGGGCTGCACGAAGATCACCGCGTGTTTCGTGGCCGGCTCGGGCCCGGTCCCCTTGACGATGGAGTACCAGTGCACGGGCGCGGACCGGTCGAAGGCGAACTTCGGGACCGGTGGCACGGTCGGAACCGGCGTCGGAACCGGGTTCGGCCATGTCGGCTGGACCGGTCCGGGTTGCGGGCCCGGCGCCGGGGGGCCGCTGGAGCCGGGGCCCGTGGCTGGCGGGGCGCTCGGCGGGAGCGGGGTCGCGGGCGCGGAACTGGCCGGGGGTGTGGTGGTGGTGGGCGGGGCGGCGCGCTGCATCCAGACCGGCACCACGGCGATGACGAGCAGGCCGAGGAACCCGCTGGGCACCAGCCACTTCAGCCACCGGACCCACGGCTTCTCGGGCGGCTGCGTCGCCGGGTTGTGGGGGTCGACCATGACTACCTCCCGCAGGCGGCACACTGGTCGTTCCATGGTGCCGCCGAGACGCCACACTGGACAGTCGCACTACCGACAGCCCACCACACACAAACCGCATTCGACGGGTACCCGGGGCCCACAGCCTGCCCTGGCGAGGTTGGGCGCCCGCCGGACGGGGAACTCCTGCCGGGGGACGCCTCCACCGGGTAGCCGAGGCCTCGGAGCCGGTCCACGGCGCGCCGGACGGTGCACGAGGACGGGCTCCCCGGGGCAGACCCGGTGGACGTGGAGGGTCGTGCGGGTGCGGGCTAGCGGGATCGCCCGACGAAGAACTCGGCGTTCGTCACCCGGCCGCTGAAGGCCGTCGCGGTGAAGGTCGTCGGTTCGGGGTGCAGGGTGACGCCGTTCTCGTCGAGCCGGGTCGGAGAGGTGAAACCCATGGCCATGCCCATCCGGCCGTCGCACCCGACGGTCATCGAGCCCAACTTCCGGGTTCCGCCCACCACCTCGACCCGCACCGTGCCACCGCCCTCACAGGCCGCCCACAGCCTGTAGGAGCCGCCGGGGAGCTCCAGCGGCGGGGCGCCCATCTCCCACGAGCCGGCGAACTCGAGCGCGAGCAGCCGATCACTGGCCTCGAACTCCGCCCGGGTCGGCATCCGGCCGTCCCGGCCACCGAGGGGTCCCGGCGCGCACATCTTCGCGCCGGATTCCAGCTCGACACACTCCCCCTCCGCCGGCCAGGCGTTCCGCGCTGTCGGCCACAGCGCGAGCCCGGCCACCACGGCCACCACGGCCGCGCAGACCGCCCACCACACGGCGCGCTGTCGACGGCGCGACGACTCGAGGGCATCCAGCATCGCTTCACAGTACGCACGGCGGCCACCGGGCACCGGCCGGTGCTGGCGCGGGCACCCGCGGGCCGGCGGCCGACACCGGGCGGACGGCCCGCGGGTGTGGACCCGAGGGAGCTTGATCGGAGACACCCCGAGATCCGGTGGCCACCCCCAACGGTGGGAACGACCCCGGGTCTCAACGACGGACCGGGCCTTCCGGTGCCCCGAATCGGGTCGCGTCGCAGATAGTGAAAAAGGACCCATCCGGTACGGCGTCGGCAACGAACCGAATCGGGCGACGCCCGCGCCCGTACCCCTCGGAGGTTCTTCATGCGTCTTCTGCGCCGCCGCCGGTCCGACCGGCAGTCCTGGTCGGCACTGGCCGACACCGCCCGCCGGGTCCTCGACGACCACCACCGCCTGGAGGACTCGGGGGTGTGCGCCGGCTGCGCGCACCATTTCGGCCGGTCGACCGTGTGGCCGTGCCCGGCCGTGGACCTCGCCCAGCTGACCCTGGCGCAGGAGGCCCGCCGGCGGTGACCCCGGCGTGACATCGACACCCTTGACTACCCCTTGCGGGGCGGATCCCCCTTGACGGGCCACTTCGGACGTGCGTACGGTTCGACCAATTTAGTAAACCTTCCTAAATGAACTCGGATCGCCTCCCCTCAGCGCACCGTCCGTCCCGGAAGGACCCACCCCTCATGCAACGCATCCGCTCCCTCGCCGCCGCGTCCGTGGTGGCCGCCGTCGCTGCCGCCAGCGCCGCGTTCCTGTCCGGCTCCGCGCCGGCCCAGGCCGCGCCCACCCCGCTGCCGGCGCACGTGTTCGCGCCGTACTTCGAGGCGTGGACCGGCGACAACCTCGCCACCCTGTCCCAGCAGTCCGGCGCGAAGTACCTGACGATGGCGTTCCTGCAGACCCAGACCAAGGGTTCCTGCACCGCCTACTGGAACGGCGACCCCGGCATGCCGATCGCCAACTCCACGTTCGGTGCCGACATCGCCGCCGTCCGGGCGACCGGCGGGGACGTCGTGCCGTCCTTCGGCGGGTACACGGCCGACCACAACGCCACCGAGATCGCCGACAGCTGCACCGACGTCAACGCCATCGCGGCGGTGTTCCAGAAGGTCGTCACCACCTACAACGTGACCCGGATCGACCTCGACATCGAGGACAACTCCCTGACGAACACCGCCGGCATCGACCGGCGCAACAAGGCCATCAAGCTCACCGAGGACTGGGCGGCGGCGAACGGCCGGACCGTGCAGTTCGTCTACACGCTGCCCACCACCACCCGGGGGCTCGCGGACAGCGGTCTGGCGGTCCTGCGCAACGCGGTCGCCAACAACGCCCGGATCGACATCGTCAACCTGATGACGTTCGACTACTACGACAACCAGCCGCACCAGATGGCCGAGGACACCAAGACGGCGGCCACGGGGCTGCACGCCCAGCTCCGGGCCCTGTACCCGTCGAAGTCCGCCACCGAGGTGTGGAACATGATCGGCGTCACCGAGATGATCGGCGTCGACGACTTCGGACCGGCCGAGACGTTCTACACCGCCGACGCGGTCACCGTGCTGAACTGGGCGCGGACCCAGGGCCTGGCCATGTTGTCCTTCTGGGCGCTGCAACGCGACAACGGCAGCTGCCCGGGCGGCGGGGCGGCCGACAACTGCTCCGGCATCCCGCAGACGACCTGGCAGTTCAGCCAGACGTTCGCGCCGTTCACGAGCGGCGGCACCACGCCGACCACGCAGCCTCCGACCACCGCGCCGCCGACCACCCGTCCGCCGACGTCGGCGCCGCCCACGACCCGGCCGCCCACGACCGCTCCGCCGACCAGTGTGCCGCCGAACCAGTGCACCGCGGCCGCCTGGAGCATCGCGACCGTGTACAACGGCGGGGCCCTGGTCTCGCACGCCAACCGGACGTGGAAGGCCGCCTGGTGGACCCAGGGCGAGACGCCGGGTACCGCCGCCGTGTGGCTCGACCAGGGCGCCTGCGGGACGCAGACCAGCGCGCCGCCCGGATCGTGCACGGTGGCCGCCTGGGTGTCCAGTCGGGCCTACAACGGCGGGACCGTGGTGTCGCACAACGGGCACCGGTTCCGGGCGAAGTGGTGGACGCAGGGCGAGACGCCCGGCGTGGCCGCCGTCTGGGAGGACCAGGGGGTCTGCAACTCCTAGATGGTGTGTGTCGATCGCCCGCTCCGCGCGTCGGGGCGGGCGATCTCCGTCCGCGCCGGGGTGGGCGGGGCACCACGCGGGCGGATCCGCGGTGGCGTCTCCCGGACCGTGGGAACCGTTCGGGCGTCCCGTTGCGATAGTGCGGTGTGACCACCCGACAGGAGGATCCGCGCGACGACGGGCAACTGCTCGCCGCCGTCGCGGACCACGACGCCCACGCCCTCGGCGTGCTCTACGACCGACACGCCGCCTGGCTGCTCCTGCGCCTGCGGCGACGCTGCACGGACCAGACCCTGATCGACGAGGTGCTCCAGGACACCTTCCTGTCCGTCTGGCGGGACGCCCGACGGTTCCGGGGCGGCGCCGTCGGCGCCTGGATCTGGACGATCGCCAGCCGCCGCCTCGTCGACGGCCTGCGCGCCTCGCACTCCCGGCACCGCCTGCTGGACCGGCTCCTGCGCCGGTCGAACCCGGTGGAGGCCTCCGCCGAGGACCAGGTGCTCGTCGGCCTCGCCCACAGCGACCTCGCACCGGCACTTAACCGGCTGTCGCCCGAGCTGCGCGCCGTGATCCAGGCGACCGTGCTCGACGGGCTGAGCACCGCCGAGGCCGCCGAGCTGCTCGGCATCCCCCGCAACACCGTCAAGACCCGGGCGATGCGCGCCCGGGTCCAACTCCGCCGGAGCCTGACATGAGCGCCCTCGAGGACTGGCACGTCGACGACGACCTGCTCGCGGCCTACGCCGTGGGCGACCTGCCCGCGGACCGCGCCTGGTCCGTCGAGGCCCACCTGCCCGACTGCGCGCGGTGCCGGGCGGGCGCGACCCGCCTGGTGGATCCCGCCCGGCTGTCCCGGCTGCGGGCCGACCTGGTCGCGGCGGTGGACGTCCGGCACCGGCCGGGCGAGGCGCTGCTGACCCGGGTGGGGGTGCCGGAGCACACGGCGCGGCTGCTCGGCGCGACCCCGGCCCTGCGGCTGTCGTGGTTGACGGCCGTGATCGGTCTGCTCGCGACGGCGGTCCTCGCCGCCTACGCCTGGGAGGGCCCGGGTGCCGGCCTGGTGTTCCTGGCCGTCGCGCCGGTGCTGCCGGTGCTCGGGGTCGCGGCGGCGTTCGGCCGGGGTGTCGACCCGACCTACGAGCTCACGCTGACCGCCCCGATCAATGGGTTCCGGCTGTTGCTGCTGCGGACCACCGCCGTGCTCGCCAGCACCGTCGCGATCGCCGTCGTGGGCGCGTGCACCCTGCCGGGGCCGGCGCCGACCGCGCTCGCGTGGCTGTTGCCGGCCCTGGCCCTGACCGCCCTGACCCTCGCCCTGTCCTCGGTGATCGCCGCGCCCGTTGCCGGGGCCGCCGTCTGCGCGGGCTGGCTCTGGCTGGTCGTGTCGGCCGAGTCCCGGCTGTCCACCGGCCCCGGCCAGGGCGGGCTCGTCCTGCTCGCCGTCGGGGCCGCCCTCGTCGTCTACCTGCGCCGCGCCCGGTTCGACACCGGTCCGGCGACCCGCACCACCCCCGATCCGGAGGCCACCCCATGACCAGCCCGTCCGTCGCCGTCCGAGGCGTCGATGTCCAGTTCGGCCGGACGCACGCGCTCCGCGACGTCACCTTCGGCCTGCACCCCGGCGTGACCGGCCTCCTCGGCCCCAACGGCGCCGGCAAGACCACCCTGCTCCGGCTCCTGGCCACGGCCACCCCGGTGCCGCGCGGCGAGATCCTGGCCCTCGGCCACGACGCGTCCACCGCCGCCGGGCGGCTCGCGATCCGCCGCCGCCTGGGCTACCTGCCCCAGGATCCCGGCTTCCACCGGCACTTCACGGCCTTCGAGTTCGTCGACTACGTGGCGATCCTCAAGGAGCACACCCGCCGCCGCGCCCGGCACGACGAGGTCCGCCGGGTGCTCGACCTGGTCGGTCTCGCCGACGTCCGGCACAAGAAGATCAAGGCGTTGTCGGGCGGGATGCGCCGCCGGGTGGGCCTCGCCCAGGCCCTGCTCGGCGAGCCGGCGCTGCTCCTGCTCGACGAGCCGACCAACGGCCTGGACCCGGAGCAGCGGATGCGGTTCCGGGAGCTGCTGTCCGACCTCGGCCAGAGCCGCACCGTCGTGCTGTCCACCCACCAGACCGAGGACGTGGCGGCCGTGTGCCAGCGGATCGTGGCACTGCACAAGGGCACGATCTGTTTCACGGGTACGCCGGAGGAGCTGCGCGGCAGGGCCCACGGCCACGTCTGGGTCGGCACCGAGCGCGCGCCGGGCGCCTGGGCGTCGTGGCGCACGGGGGCCGGCGGTCACCGCAGTGTCGGGGCGACCGCGCCCCCGGACGGCGTCCCCGTCGAACCGACCCTCGAGGACGGCTACCTGCTCCTGCTGGGCGACCCGGGCGTGACCGCGTGACCGCCGCGCTGGCCAGGGTGGAGACCTGGCGGCTGCTCCGGCACCCGTTCGTGCTGGTCGGGCTCGTGCTGAGCTGCTGGTTGCTGTGGCGGGAGATCACCGCGAACCGGCCCGTCCTGCACTTCCTCGACCTGGCGACCCCCACCGCCCTGATGCCGCTCGCCGGGGCGGCCCTCGTCGCGGCGAACCTCGCGACCCTGCGCGCCCGCCGGGACCACGCCGAGGACCTGTACGCGACCATGCCCGGCCGGCCGGTGCCCCGGGTCGCCGCGCACCTGGCGGCACTCCTCCCCGTGGCCCTGGTGGCCGTCGCGCTCGTGGCGGCGGGCGTGGCGTGGGCGGCCTCGGATCCGTACGCGGTCGGCACCCCCAGCCTCCTCGAACTGGCGGCCGGCCCGGTCGTCGTCCTGCTCGCCGGGACATTGGGCGTCGCGCTCGGCCGGCTCGTGCCGGTCCCGGTCGCCGGACCGCTGGCGCTCGTCGGCTGGCTGCTGGTCAGCATGGTCGTGTTCGCGATCGGCCCCGCGATCGGCCCCGGTGTGCTCTGGTTCTCCGCCCTGGTCCCGGACTTCCGCCCCGACGCCCCGCCGTCCGGCGTGGTCCTCGCCAGGCCGGCCGGGTGGCACCTGGTCTACCTCCTGGCGCTCGCGGCCGGGCTCGCCGCGCTGACCGTGGCCCGGGTCGGCGCCCGCAGGTCGGGGCTCGGCGGGTTCGCGGTGGCCCTCGCGGTCGTCCTCGCGGCGGGCGTGGCGCAGGCCGGCGCCGCCCCGGGCAGCGCGGCGGGCGACGCCCGGGTCGCGACCGCCGAGGCGGCGCTGCGGCAGAACTGCCAGGCCCACGAGTCGGTCACCTACTGCGCGTACCCCGGGTTCGAGGTCCGCGTGCCGCTCTGGCGCGACGTGGTCCGCCGGGTCCGGGACCGGGTGCCGGCCGCCGCCGCGAGTGCCCCGCTCCGGGTCGTCCAGCAGGCCCAGCACTGGGACGCCGCGTCGTCCGGCGCGACGGGCAGGCTGCCGTCGAACGGACCCGAGGATCCGGTGGTGGTGCCCGTGTCCTGGCCCGCCGGCGATACCGCGGGCTTCGAACGGCTCCGCCTCGGCATCGCGGTGGCCCAACGGTCCCTGGCCCTGCCGGCCCTGGGCACCGCCGGCCGCGAGGGGTGCCGCCCGGCGGCCGGCGGCGGGGTGGCGCTGTGGCTGGCCGCCGTGGCCGACCCGGGGGCGGCGGCCGCGTTGCGTGCGGACCTGAAGGACCTCCGCGACGCCGGCCCCGGCCTGCTCTATGTGAACTCGTCGCACAGTTCCCTCTCCGACTTCACGTGGGGCCGCGCCGAGGGCGAACAGGCGGTGCTGCTCCTCGACCGACCCGAGGCCGAGGTGCGCGGACTCGTGGCCGACCACTGGGCCCTGCTCGCCGCGCCCGCCGGCACCCTGGCCCAGGCGGCGACCGCACTCAGCCTTCCGGCCCCGGCATGCTGACCCCGGCCCTGCTGTGGCCGACCGCCCGGTCCGTCCGGTGGTGGCCGGTCCTCGTCCCGCCCCTGGCCGGCGTCGCGCTCCTCCAGCTGGTGCTGGACCCCGACGACCCGCTCGACGGAACCGGTCTGGTCCGGCTGCTGCGCGTCGTCACGGTCCTCGCCGCCGTGGGGCTCGCGTTCCTGCTCGACGACCCGAGCAGCCCCACGGTCGCGCCCGTCCCGGTGTCGCTGCTCCGCCGCCGGGCGACCCGGCTGGCCCTGGCCTGCCCGGCCGTGGCCCTGTGGTGGCTCGGCGTGGTGGCCAGCGTCCGATTGTGGCTGCCCGACACCCCGTGGCCGGTAGCAGCGCTGACCCTGGAGGCGGCCACCGTCGCCGTGGTCGGGTGCGCGGCGGCGGCCCTGGCCGGTCGCCGGTCGTCCGAACGTCGCGGGGCGGTGTTCGCCGCCCCGGCGGTGCTCGCGCTGGTCGGGCTCACGACGGTGCTGCCGGAGCCGGTGGCGCTGCTCGTCGCGCCGGACGATCCGGGGTGGGCGGCGGGCCACGTGCGGTGGTTCTTCGTGCTGTGCGTCGCGGTCGTCTGCTTCCTGGCGGCGAGTCGGGACCCGGCGCGTCGCTGACACCGCCGCCCGACGGAGGCCGTGGCTCGCCCGCCACCTCCGCTCAGCCCCTACCGAAGCCGGGCGAGGCGCTCACACCGCTGTGCAACGGGGTCGGCGACGCACCTGCCAGCTCCACCCGTGACCGGGCCTGGCACCGACACCGTTGCGCGGGGACTACAGCTCCTGGCTGTCGCGGTCAGGAGCGCGGAAGCCGACGTCCCCGTCGGTCCGCCCGCGCGCCCGCAGACGAGGTCCTCGGCGAGCGGCGCCTGGGTGCGACACGAAAGCTCGACGACGGGCCACCCGTGACTCGTGGTGCCCCGGGCGCGGCACTGTGGCAACCCGGACGCGACGTCGTGAAACTGTGGCGTCCCGGGTGCGGCACCGTGGAACCGTGCCGCACCCGGGACTGTTCGGCACCGCGTAAGGATGCCGACACTTTCTCATCGCGCGCCGCAAAGGACACGGGAAACATCTACGGGGAAACAATTCCCGGCGGCCGTTCACCCATTCCGGAAAAGGAATAGCCGCCCTTTCCCCTGTTCCGGGTGGGCGGCCGTCGCGCTGTCGGGCGCTAGCCGGGCCACCGGCCCAGGACGTGCTGCTCAAGGATCCGGTGCCACGCCGCGACGGGAGCGTTCCACCCGCGAACGGGAGCATTCCGCCCGGGAGCGAGAGTGACGAACCGCCGAGCAATCCGCCGTATCATCGCGTACCCCTCAATGGGCTTTGTTTCCTGGTGTTGAAAGAACAGTACGGCCGCCCCGTGGCGGCCGGCAACGCGATTTCACGGCCAATGGGCGGGCCTACACGGTCCGCCCACTGTGGTCGGCCGGCTCAGAACGGCAGGCGTTCGGAGATGGCGATCAGGTTGCCCTCCGAGTCGTGCAGCCAGGCGCCCTTCCCGTTGGCGTCCGTCACGATGCTGCCCTCGGTCTTGAACCCGGGCAGGTCGTACTCCTCGAACTGGACGCCGTGGGATTTCATGCCCCGCACCTCGGCCTCGACGTCCTCCACCTCGAAGGAGACCTGGGTGTGGGTGCCGCTCGGCTTGCCGCTCGACGTGAACAGGAAGACCTTGGTGCCCTCCGCCATGTCGTAGACCACCCCGCCGTCGACCTCCTGGGCCGGCTTGAGCCCGAGGTTCTCCGCGTACCAGCTCTTCGCCCGCTCCAGGTCCGATGCCGGCAGGGTCGCGAAGCCGCGTCCGGTAACCGTCATGTGAATCGCCCCATTTCATCCGTATTGGGCCTTATTTGAATCCTACTCGCGTCCGGGGCGCTGGCGGCGCGCGTCAGAAGTCTGTAACCAGTTTCGAACACTCCCCCGGCAGGGCGGGCCGGTCGGGAGTGGAGCCCGGACCGCGACGAGAACCGGGGAGCCGTTCCCACGGTCAACCGATCAAACACCCTTCATCGGGTACCGTGGCCCGCCGTCCACGCCAGCAGCTCCGCCACCGGCCACGTGTTGACGATCCGGTCGGCGCGCACCCCGCACCGGGCCGCCCGCTCGCACCCGCCGCGCAGCCAGTCGAGCTGCCCCGGCGCGTGCGCGTCGGAGTCCACCGCGAACAGGCAGCCGGCCTCCTCCGCCAACCGGAGCAGCCGCTTGGGCGGGTCGAGCCGGTCCGGCCGCGCGTTGACCTCCACGGCGACCCCGTGCTCGGCGCAGGCCGCGAACACCGCCGGCGCGTCGAACTCGCTCGGCGGCCGGGTCCGGCCACCCGCCCGGGCGGAGTCCGCGCGCACGATCCGGCCGGTGCAGTGCCCGAGGATGTCGACGTGCGGGTTGGCCACGGCCGCGAGCATCCGGGGCGTGAGCAGCTCCGACGGGTCCCGCAGCCGGCTGTGCAGGCTCGCGACGACCACGTCGAGGCGGCCGAGGAGCTCGTCGGTCTGGTCCAGGGTGCCGTCCGCGTTGATGTCGACCTCGATGCCGGTGAGGATCCGGAAGCCGGGCGGCACGGTCGCGTTCAGGGCCGCGATCAGGTCCAGCTGCTCGGCCAGCCGGTCCGCCGACAGCCCCCGGGCGACCGTCAGGCGCGGCGAGTGGTCCGTGACGACCAGGTACTCCCGGCCCAGCGCGATCGCCGCCGCCACCATCTCCCCGATCGGGGCGCCGCCGTCCGACCAGTCCGAGTGGGTGTGGCAGTCGCCGCGCAGCGCCGCCACGAGGGCCGAGGTCGCCTCGTCGAGCGGGGTGTCGGCCGTGGCCAGCAGCCGGCGCAGGTAGACCGGTTCCTCCCCCGCGAGCGACTCGGCCACGCAGCGGGCGGTGACCTCCCCGATCCCCGGCACCTTCGTCAGCGTGCCGTCGGCCGCGCGCCGGGCCACCTCGTCGGCCGGGAGCGCACCGACGGCGTCGGCGGCCTTGCGGAATGCCCTGACCCGGTACGCCGCCTCCCCCGCCCGTTCCAGCGCGAACGCGATCGCCCGCAGGTCGGCCACGGCGTCCCGAGCTGTCATGGCGGCCCCCTCCGGTCCCCCCGGCCCGCGCCCGACGCCGGCCGTCCACCTCCCCGAGCGTGCCACCCGCGCGACGTTCCGTGGCGGGAACGGGCCGGAGCCGCACCCGGCCGACAGGGGTACCACGCGTCGCGGGAATGTCGCAGGCCTCGTCTAGGGTGCCGGGCATGGAGGTCCATCACGAAGTCGCGGTCATCGTCCTCACCGACCGGGCCGGGCGGGTGCTGATGCAGCACCGTGGGCCCGACAAGCGCGTGGAACCGGAACGGTGGGGGCCGCCGTGCGGGCTGGTCGAGCCCGGGGAGGACGCCCTGACCGCCGCCCACCGCGAGTTGCTGGAGGAGGCCGGGCTGACCGCCGCGCTGAAGCCCTGTCGGGTGGTGGAGCAGGTCGTCGCGGGCGGCACCGGGGTCCGGTTCCACGTGTTCGAGGGCAGCACCGACGCCCGCCAGGAGGACGTCGTCCTCGGTGAGGGGCTGGCGATGGAGTTCCTGACCCGTGCGGAGTTCGGGACCAGGGAGCTGGTCAGCAACATCCGGGCGTTGCTCGGCCAGGAGTGACGGCACGGCCGACCATGGCCCGGGGCTCCGGGCCCCGGCCGGCCTCCGGGGCGCTACTCCAGAAGACGCACGGTGTCGCGCACCAGCGCGTACAGGCTGGCGGAGAAGAGCCCGACCAGGCCGGCACGGGCGACCCAGAGCGCCGCCGCACGGGCGCGCGCCGGGAGTGCCCACTCGCCGAGCAGCCAACCGGCCACCAGGACGGCCAGCACGGGGGCGAGGGGAATCCACAGGAGCAGGGGCGCCAGCGTCAGGACCCGACGGCCGCGCGCGAAGGGACCGTCCGGTGCGAGCCAGCGCTCCGCCAGTACGGTGAGCAGCGCCGCGTAGATCCCGGGGATCGCCACGAACACGGCGACGGCGAACAGCGGCGGCCGGAGCAGGATGAAGTCGACCCCGTCGACATGGACGACCATCGAACCGACGACGATCGCCGGCCCCAGCGACAGGGACAGCGCCCGGAACCATCGGGGACCGAACGCCACCTGGCGCAGTACCAGGTAGATCCCGCCGCCCAGGGCGCCGATCAGGGTCGTGGCGACCAGCAGGTTCGCCGTTCCCGACGGCGTGAACTGGCCGATCCGGAACCCGTCGTCGCTGATCACGCCGGTGGCGGTGGGGTTCATCGCCGCGAGCAGCCCCATGGCGAGCCGGCCGCCCACGCCGCCGACGAGCAGGCCGAGCAGGGCGCCGGCGGCGGTCGACGCGGACAGCCGGCGGGCCGCCCGCCCGGCCGCCGGGCCCCAGCGCGAACCGCCCGCGGACAGCTGTGTTCCCATCTCCACATCATGGGTCTGGCAGGGAACCGCGTGCGCGACTCAGGGGAATTCCGGCGTGTCCGGGCCGACCCAGGCCGGCAGCTCCGCGAGGGGTACGTCGCGGAACGCCGCCTCCACCAGGAGCCGCTCCAACGCCCACAGGTACCGCTCGATCTCCTCCGGCGGCAGGTACGCCGTGTCCGCCGTCAGGGACACGCCCAGCTGCCCGGGCTCCCCCTCCACGTGCAGGCAGAACCGGCAGACCAGCTGGTCGAGCTGCTTGGACCAGCCGACGGTCGACTCGGCCATCGCGGCTCGCACCTCCGCCTCGGTGGGCGGCGCGCCCGCGAACCCGGCCAGGTCGGCGAACCGGACGTCGTTGAAACAGCAGTACGGGTGCACGGGTTCGCCGCGTTCCTCGCCGATCCCGGCCACGGCCGCGTCGAGGGCGACCTGGTCGTACCGGGCGTGCCGGAACGACGTCAGGGCCGCCTGCCAGCCGGGGCGGAGCAGCTCGTTGAACGTGGCCGTGGTCAGGTCCAGCACGAACAGGCCGTCCTGGGCGAGCGTGCTGACCATGTCGCGGTCGGCGGCGGAGAACCGGTTGTTGACGATCGGCGTCATCGCGCACACCGGGCGCCCGGTGACGGCCCCCACGAGGGCGGCGGCGGCCGTCATGAGCACCGTGGAGCTGCTCGCGCCGTACCGGGCGGCCAGCAGGCGCGCCGCGTGGTCGGCGGCCCGGGAGGTCAGCAGGGCGCACCAGTACGGCCTCGGCCGGGGCTCGGCGCGGCGGTCGGTGAACATGGTGGGCGGGACCCGGCGGAGCCCGGTGGTCCAGTGCGCCAGGGCCGCGCGGCCCGCCTGCTGGCCGGCCGGGGACTGCTGTTCGGCGGCGAGGTCGAGGGGCTGGCGGCCGACGGGGGTGTGCAGGGCGCCGCGGACCAGGAGCAGGCGCAGGTCGCGGACGACCACGTCGGCGCCGTTGCCGTCGGCGGCGAGGTGGCAGAAGACGAGGACGACGGTACCCACCAGGCCGTCCTTCTTCAGGAACGCGACCCGCAGCGGCCACTCGGCCGGGTAGTCGAAGGTGACGTCCTCGAGCCGGTCGCGGACGGTCTCCGGGTCCTCGTCGTCGTCGAGTTCCAGGATGTCGAGGGTGCCCCAGGCGGCGACGCGTTGCCGGGGTTCGCCGGTGGAGTCCTGGAACAGGGTGCGCAGGGACTCGTGCCGGGCGACGAGGGCGGCGACGGCCCGGTGCGCGGCCTCGACGGGTACCGGGGTGCGCAGCGTCAGGATCCTGCCGAAGTTGAAGAAGTGGTCGCCGGGGACGGTGCGCATCACGGCGTTCCAGATGGCGCGCTGGCCCCAGGTCAGGACGTCCTCGCCGGCCCGGTCGCCCCGGAACTCCACGGTGCTCACGACAGCTCCGCCCAGGTCCGGACGGGCGCCGGCGCCGCGCCGGCCTGGTCGGTGTGCGCCGTGACGTGCGCGGCCAGGCCGTCGAGGGTGTGCAGGAACGTGGCGTCGGCGTCCAGGTCCAGCGACAGCCCGTACCGGTCCTCCACGGCGTCCACGAGCCGCAGGATGGTCAGGGAGGTCACGCCGATCTCCGGCAGGCTGTCGGCCGCCAGCACCTCGGCGGGGCTGACCTCCCCGTCGCTGGCGGCGCTGACCAGGGCCGCGAGCTCGTCTCGTACCGTCATCGGTGGTCCTTCCGTTCGATGGCCGCGACGACCCCGGCGATGGTGGGGGTGTCGTAGAAGACGTCGAGGGCGACGTCGGCGCCGAGCCGTTTGCGGATCCGGGCGGAGATCTGGGTGATGCTCAGCGAGTGCCCGCCCAGGTCGAACAGGTCCTCGTCGGGGCCGATGCCGTCCACCCGCAGCACCTCCTGCCAGATGTCGCGGACCGCGTCGGCCAGCGCCGACCCGCCCGGGGCCGCCGCGACCGGCGCGTGGGCGGGGGCGGGCAGCGCGGCCCGGTCGAGCTTGCCGTTGGGGGTCAGCGGCAGCCGGTCCAGCGCGACGAACACGCCGGGCACCATGGCCGGGGGCAGGGCGGCGGCCAGCCGGGCGCGCAGGTCCTCCGCCGGGACACCGCCCAGCGTGTACCCGACGAGCGTGTCCCCGCGCACCGCCACCGCCGCGCCGGTCACGCCGGGGCAGCCGAGCAGGCGGGCCTCGACCTCGCCCGGTTCGATCCGGTGGCCGCGCAGTTTGATCTGGTCGTCGAGCCGGCCGAGGAAGTCCAGGGTCCCGTCGGGGCGGCGCCGGGCGAGGTCACCGGTCCGGTACAGCCGCTCGCCGGCCACGGTCGGGAAGCGGTCGGCCGTGAGGTCGGGTCGCCGGTGGTAGCCCCGGGCCAGGCCGGTGCCACCGATCCACAGTTCTCCGGGGGTACCGGCCGGCACCGGTCGCCGTTCGTCGTCGAGCAGGTGCACGGTCGTGTTCGCGAGCGGCCGGCCGATGTGCACGTCCCCGGGGTCGTCGACCTCGGCGAGGGTGGACCACACGGTCGTCTCCGTCGGCCCGTACACGTTGAGCAGCCGTCCGACCCGGGGCGCCAGCTCGCCGGCCAGCGCGGTGCTGAGCGCCTCACCGCCGCACAGGGCGGTCAGGTCCCCGCCGCGCAGGCCGGAGTCGAGGAGCAGCCGCCAGCCGGACGGGGTGGCCTGGGCGACCGCGACGTTCTCCCGCCCGATCAGCCGGGCGACCGCCGCGCCGTCGCGGGCGTCGGACTCCGGGACGAGGACCACCCGGTCGCCGCCGACGAGCGGGCCGAGGAGTTCGAGGATCGAGATGTCGAAGGACAGGGAGGTCCAGGCCAGCCAGGCGTCGCCGCGCACCGTGGCGCGGATCGCGGCGAGCAGGTTGGCGAGGGCGCGGTGCTCGATGACGACGCCCTTGGGGCGGCCGGTGGAGCCGGAGGTGTAGAGCACGTAGGCGGGGTCCCCGGGGTCCGGGGCGTGGTCGACGGACCGCGAGGCCGCGTCCTTGTCCCCTTCCACCGCCGGGGGAACCTGCTCGACGAGTACGACCTGGGTCCCCTCCCCCGGGCGCTCGGCCAGCGCCCCGGTCGTCAGGAGCACCGGCGCGCCGGAGTCGGCCAGGATCAGCGCCTGCCGCTCGGCCGGGTAGCCCGGATCCACGGGCACGTACGCCGCGCCGGCCCGCCACACCGCCAGGACGCCGACCAGCAGGTCCACGGACCGGGGCAGCCGGATCGCGACCAGGGTGCCGGCGGTCGCCCCGGCGGCGCGCAGCCGTCGGGCCAGGCGGCGGCTGGCCGCGTCCAGCTCGGCGTAACTGACCCGCACGTCCCCGCACGACGCCGCGGGCGCGTCCGGGGTGGCCGCGAGCTGCTTGTCGAACGCGTCGAGCGCGGTGCCGTACGGGACCTCGACGGTGGGCCCGTGCCAGTCGACGGTGCCGGGCCGGCCGAGGTCCGCGCCCAGGTCCGCCACGGGGGTGCTGGGTGCGGACGCGGCGGCGGTGAGGAGGGCGAGCAGGTCCGCGCCGATCCGGGCCGCCGCCGGCCCGTCGAGCACGTCGGGGTCGTGGCGCAGGCTCACCGCCAGTCCGGGCCGGTGGTCGAGGATCTGGAGGTGCAGCGGGTTGCGGGCCGCGCCGCAGAACACCATCCGGTCCACGGTGGCGCCGACGTGCGGGAACGCCGGGTCGGGGCCGGCGGCCCGGTAGCTGACGGACACGTCGGCCATCGCGGACCGGGGGGCGAGCCGGCCGACGGCCCGGGCCAGCGGGACGGCGCGGTGCGGGTAGAGGGCGCGGAGGGCGGCGCGGGTGGCGGTGACCGTGTCGGCGAACGGGGCGGCCGGGTCGGCCGGGCCGGTGACGGGCAGTTCGTTGACGTACAGGCCGATCCGGTGCTGGTCGTCCGGGGTGCGGGTGGACAGGTCGACGGCGACGGTCGGCTCCGGGTTGCCGTAGAGCGCGAGGAGGGCCCGCACGGCGCCGAGGAGCAGCTCGAACCGGGTGACGCCGAGGGCGCGGGCCGCTTCGGCGAGGGCCCGGTCGAGTTCCGGGCTGATCGGCAGGTCGAGGGCCGCCCCCCGGCGGGGGCCCGCAGGCCGGGCTGCGGCGGTGCGGTGGCCGGGCAACGCGACGGCGGCGGGTTCGCGCCACCGTCCGGCCCAGAACTCCCGGGCCGCCGGCAGCGGATCGGCGCCGACCACGTCGTCCGGGTCCCGGTGGGCGCCGACCTCGGAGGCCGAGGGAACTGCGGCGTCGCCGTGCCCGGCCGCAGGACCTGAGCCGGCCGGGAGTCCCGGCGCGGACCGGGCCGTCGATCCGGGCGCCGTGGTGGCGCCCCCGACCCCCGCCGACGGCCCGCCCCCACGGCGCGCGTAGGCGGCGGCCAGGTCGGTCACCAGGATGTCCTTCGACTGCCCGTCGAACACGAGATGGTGCACGACCACCACGAGCACGTGGTCGTCGGCCCCCACGACCAGCGTGAACCTGGCCAGCGGCCCGGTCTCCAGGTCGAACGGCCGGGCCGTCTCGGCGGCGAGCACCGCACCGGGGTCGGCCCCGGCGAGCAGCGCGACCCCGGGAGCGACCAGCGCGGGTACCAGGACCGGTTCGCCGTCCCGGTCGCGCAGGGCCAGGCCGAGGGCCGGGTGCGCGGCGGCGACGTCCCGGCATGCGGCCAGCAGCGCGTCGGTGTCGAGGGGGCCGGTGAACCGGACGGTCAGGGCGAGGTGGTGGGCCGCTCCGCCGTACCCGGCGCGTTCGGTGATCCAGAGGCCGTGCTGGGCGGGGGTGGGGGTGGTCACCGTCGGGGCTCCCGTTCCGGTAGCAGAGTGCGGAGTTCGCGTTTGAGGACCTTGCCGCCGGCGTTGCGCGGCAGGGCGTCGAGGAGGAGCAGGCGGGTGGGGAGTTCGTGTTCGGCGAGCCGGTCGGTGAGGAAGCCGCGCAGGGCGCGCAGGGTGAGGCCCTCGGCGGCCACCGCCGGGTCGACACCGGTGTCGTCGGGGCCGGCCGCCGGGAGGCCCGCGCCGTCCCCGGCACGGTCGGCCGTCGGCGGGCGGGGCACGATCGCGGCGGCGAGGACCGTGCCGAGGACCGGGTGCTCGACGCCGAACACGGCCGCCTCCCCCACCTCGGGGTGCTCGTGCAGCGCCGCCTCCACCTGGAGCGTGGACACCTTGAACGCGCCGGACTTGACGACGTCGGAGTCCCGGTCGACGAGGTGCAGGTATCCGTCGGGGTCGAGGAATCCGAGGTCGCCCATCCGGACCCAGCCGGCCCGGAACACCTCGGCGGTCGCGTCGGGGTCGCGGTGGTAGGCGCGGGGCACGGGCGAGCGCAGCCACACCTCGCCGACCTGGCCGGCGGGCAGGGGTGTCCCGTCGGGGCCGGCGATCCGCAGTCCGCCGGTGGCGGGCCGGCCGAGGGAGGTGGGCCGGTCGGGGTCGAAGACCATGGTGGTCTGGGCGGGCGCGGCCTCGGTGGAGGTGTAGTAGTTGACGATGGTCGCGTTGGGCAGCGCGTCGGACAGTTCCCGGGCGACGGCGGGCGGCAGGGCGGCGGCCGTGGAGCCGAGGAGCAGGACGCTGGACAGGTCGTGGCGTTCGTGGGCGCGGGCGGACAGCAGTTCCATGGCCATCGCGGGGACGACGAACACGGACCCGACCTCGTACTCGGCGATCAGCCGGGCGAAGCGGCCCGGGGTGAACCTGCCCAGGACCAGGGCGGACGCCCGGGCGTCGAGGGCGTTGAGCAGCATGTTCTGGCCGGCGTTGGTGCCGATCGGGAACGCGTGCAGGAAGTGTTCGGAGTGCCCGAGGGGCCGGCGGCGCGGGTCGGTGGCGAACCCGTGGGTCAGGTTGCCGTGGGTGGCGGCGACCGCCTTGGGCTGCCCGGTGGTGCCGGAGGTGTAGAGCAGCTGCGCGAGGTCCCCGGGCGCGGGTTCGGGCAGCGGCCCGCCCGGCCCGGTGTCGAGACCCTCGAAGGGCAGGACCCAGAAACCACCTTCGGGGGGTACGAGATCCCGCCCGTGCACCACCCCCACCGCCGCGCTGTGCTCGAGGACGTGGCGCACCTCGGCGCGCGCCAGCCGGTCGTTGACGGGCACCGCCACCCCGCCGGCCGCGAGTACCCCGCAGTAGGCGACGGCGTAGTCGATCCACTCCCCGCCGGCGAAGGGCAGGGCGACGCGCTGGCCGGTCCGCAGTCCCCGGTCGAGGAGGGCCCGGGCGACGCTGGCGGACCGGGCGGCCCAGTCGGCGAAGGTCAGGGTGCGCGCACCGTGCCGGACGGCCACCCGGTGCGGTTGTTCGGCGGCGCGGGCGGCCAGTACCCCGGGAAGGGTTCTCATCGGCGGCGCTCCGCGAGCCGGCGTTGCCGGGCCTCGAAGCCGACGAGGTCGTCGGGCCGGGCGTCGGGCACCTCGTCGTCGAACCGGGCGAGCGCGCCGGTCCGGCGGGAGACGAGGACGTGCACGGCGATGACGACGGCGAACAGCAGGTACATCAGGGCGATGCCCCGGCCGGCCCCGGTGCCGATCACGGCCCCGAACGTGGAGGCCAGGGAGCCGCCGGGCGCCATCATGGGTTCGAGGAACTGGCTGGTGTAGGGGGCGACGACAAGCCAGCCGACGGGCAGGGTGGACCAGGCGACGACGGTGTTGAGGGCGAACACCCGGCCGTGGAAGCGCTGCGGCACCTTGACGAGGACGACCGTGCCGTAGATCCCGTTGACGAGCGTGATCCACAGGCTCATGCCGAAGCCGCCGACGGCGATCACCCACACCGTGGGGCTGAGGCCGGTGACCATGCCGAACGCGGCCAGGCCGAGGGCGCACAGCAGCATGGTGGCCACCCGGCGGTGCCGGGGCCCGCCCCAGGCTGTCATGATCAGGCCGCCGAGGAACGCGCCCGCCCCGGAGGCGACGGCCACGTGCGAGACGTCCACGAGGGTGCCGAACGACAGCACCAGCGGGGTGACCATGATGAACATCGGGGCGAGCACGATGTTGAGCAGCGCGAAGAAGCCGAGGATGGCCCGGAAGCCGCGCTGGCCCCAGGAGTAGCGCAGCCCGCCCAGGATCTCCTGGCCGAGGGTCTCGCGGCGCCGCCAGGCCATGGTGCGCGGGAACCGGACGAGGCACACGACCGTCAGGGCGACGACGTAGCTGACCACGTCGAAGACCAGGATGCCGCCGAGGCCGATCCAGGCCATCAGACCGGCCGCGCAGAGGGGTACGAGGACCGCCGACACGCCGCCGAACATCTGGAGCACCCCGTTGGCGTGCCCGAGGTACTGCTTGGGCACCAGTTGCGCCGTGGCCGACCCGTACGCCAGACGCTGGAAGGTGAGCGACACCGACAGGCAGACGATGAGCGTGTACAGGTGCCAGATCTCGATGTTGCCGGTCCAGACGAGCACCCCGAGCAGCAGCTGCGTACCCCCGGCCGCGCAGTCGCCGACGATCATCACCTTGCGCCGGCTGATCCGGTCCACGACGGCCCCCGCGATCGGGGCGACGAGCAGCCCCGGCACGAGCCCGAGCGCGGCGAACAGGGTGAACTGGGCCAGCGACCCGGTCTTCTGCAGGATCCAGATCGGGATGGCGAACTCGGTGAGCGCCGAGCCGAGGATCGAGGCGAGCTGCCCGATCGCGATCAGCAGGAAGCGGCGCATGCTGGGCTGCGGCCCGGTGGGCACGACGGTGGACGTGGAGTGCGACACGTCCTCGCGCCACCAGCCGGCCTCCTCGCCCCGGACCTCCCGGGTCAGGGGCACGTCGAGGTCGCGGTGCGCGGTGGTGACGATCTCGGCGAGCTCGGCGGCCCGGTACTTGAGGAAGAAGTGCCCCGCCTCCTCCAGCACCACGAGCGCCGAGTCGTCGGTGAGGAAGTGCCACTCCTTGAAGCGTTCCTGGTAGTAGTCGGTGGCCGGGTCGCGCTCGCCGGCCACGGCCACGATCGGGGCGCGCAGCCGGAACGCCTCGTCGCCGAACAGGCCGGTGAAGTACTCCTCGGCGTTGCGGGAGTCCTTGCGCATGTTGGTGATGATCTGGCGGGCCTGGGCGGGGTCGATGTCGCCCATGTCCACGCCGAGGGAGGTGAGCCAGTTGATGTCGCCCTGGTCGGAGCGCAGGCCGTCGAGCTGGGCGATCGAGGACAGCCTGCTCATGACGCCCTTGGGGCGGGCGAACGGGAAGATGGCCCCGATGTAGACGGCGTCGAGTTCGCGGCCGGCGGCCTCCAGGCGGCGGGCGATCTCCACGGTGAGCGCGGAGCCGACCCCGCAGTGCCCGTACAGCACCAGGGGGCCGTCGACCTTGGCCCGGATCTCCTCGACGCACCGGGCGGCCAGTTCGTCGAACGGCACCGCCTGCTCGTCGAGTCCCACGTCGTGGCCGGGGATGGCGACGGAGAACAGCCGGTGGCCGGGCGGCAGGGCGTCGGCGAGCGGCTGGTAGACCACCGCGCTGCCGCCGCCGTAGGGGACGCAGACGTAGCTGAGCTGGGCGGTGCGGGTCGGGCGGGTCAGCTCGTGCAGCAGGTCGCGGGGGCCGCGTTCCCCGTCGGGGACGTCCATGTACGCGGCCAGGTCGGCGATGGTGCGGTACCGGAACAGGTCCATCACGGACACGCCCGCGCCGACCTCCCGGCGCAGCCGCGCGACGACCTGGGTGGCCAGCAGCGAGTGCCCGCCGAGGTCGAAGAAGTCGTCGTCCACGCCGACCTTGTCGAGCTTGAGGATCGCGGCCCAGATCGTGGCGATCAGGGTCTCGGTGGGGGTGCGCGGGGCGGTGAACACGCTCGCGGCGTCCCGGCCGACGGTCGGGTTCGGCAGCCGGGCCCGGTCGAGCTTGCCGCTGGGCGACAGGGGCAGGGCCTCGACGGTGACGTACGCGCCGGGGACCAGCTGGTCGGGCAGCCTGCTCTTCAGGGCCGCGCGCAGGTCCGGGCCGGTCGCGTCGCCGACGATCCAGGCGACGAGCCGGTCGTCGCGGACCCCGGCGGCGGCGTCGCGCACCCCGGGCAGGGCGCGCAGCCGCGTCTCCACCTCCCCGAGTTCGATCCGCATGCCGCGCAGTTTGACCTGGTCGTCGATGCGGCCGAGGAAGTCCACCGTGCCGTCGGGGCGCCAGCGGGCCAGGTCGCCGGTGCGGTACAGCCGGCCGTGCGGGCCCTCGACGAACCGTTCGGCGGTCAGTTCGGGGCGGTTCCAGTAGCTTCGGGCCAGCCCGACGCCGGCCAGGTGCAGCTCGCCGGGGACGCCGATCGGGGCCGGGTTGCCGCCCGCGTCCAGCACGTACACCCGGATGTTCTGGATCGGTCTTCCGATCGGCACCCTCGACAGGCCGGCCAGGGCTTCCGGGGTGCACTGCCAGGCCGTGACCTCCACCGACGCCTCGGTGGGGCCGTAGAGGTTGTGCAGGGCGGCGGGCAGGGCCGCCAGGCAGCGCAGGGCCAGGTCGACGGGCAGTTCCTCGCCGCTGCAGATGATCCGGCGCAGCGAGGTGCACTCCCGCGCGCCGTCGGTGTCGAGGAACAGGGCCAGCATCGACGGCACGAAGTGCGTGACCGTGACGCCCTCCGTGGCGATGAGTTCCCGGAGGTAGTCGGGGTCGCGGTGCCCGCCGGGCCGGGCCAGCAGCAGCCGGGCGCCGCTGATCAGGGGCCAGAAGAACTCCCACACCGACACGTCGAAGCTGGCCGGGGTCTTCTGGAGTACGGTGTCCGCGCCGTCGATCGGGTGCTCGCGTTGCAGCCAGTGCAGCCGGTTGACGATGCCCCGGTGGGTGTTGACGACGCCCTTGGGCCGGCCGGTGGAGCCGGAGGTGTAGATCGAGTAGACGGCGGAGTCGGCGGTGGCCAGGTCGGGCAGCGCGGCGCCGTCCCGGCGGGAACCGACGGCCAGGTCCTCCAGGTACAGGGTCGTCGGGCCGGTCAGGGTGCCCTTGCGCCGGGTGAGCAGCACCGGGACGGCCGCGTCCTCGAGCATGAAGGCCAACCGCTCCGGCGGGTACTCCGGGTCCAGCGGCACGTACGCGCCCCCCGACTTGAGGATGCCCAGCAGCCCGGCGACCAGTTCCACGGACCGCTCGGCGGAGATCGCGACCAGCACCTCGGGGCCGACCCCGAACAGCCGCAGCCGGCGGGCGATCCGGTTGGACCACCCGTCGAGCTCGGCGTAGGTGAGCGTGCGGCCCTCGCACTGCACGGCCACCGCGTCGGGCGTGCGGGCCACCTGGGCGGCGACGAGCCCGTGCAGGGTGGCCGTGTCCGGGAACTCGGCCGTGGTCGCGTTGAACGTGTCCAGGGTCAGGGTCCGCTCGGCCGAGGTCATCAGGTCGAGGTCCGCGACCGGCGCGGTGGGGTCGGCGACCACGAGGCGCAGCAGCCGGTCGAGGTGGCCGGCCATCCGCTCGACGGTGGCCTCGTCGAACAGGTCCACGTTGTACGTCAGGGACACCGACAGACCGTCGGCCTCCTCCGCGACGTACAGCTCCAGGTCGAACCGGGTGGCCGCCGCCCGCCAGCCGTAGCCGCTGACCGCGAGCCCCCGGGTGCCGGTCCGGCCGGGGTCGGCGTAGTTCTGCACGGCGAACAGCACCTGGAACAGCGGCGAGCGCGCCGGGTCGCGGGGCAGCCGCAGCTCGGTGACCAGCTGCTCGAACGGCAGCTCCTGGTGGGCGTACGCGTCCAGCGCCGTCTCCCGCGCCCGGCCCAGCAGGTCCGCGAACGTCGGCTCCCCGCCCAGGTCGCACCGCACGGCGAGGGTGTTGACGAACATGCCGATCAGGGGCTCGACCTCGCGGTGCGACCGACCGGCGACCGGGGTGCCGACGGCGAAGTCGGTGCTGCCGGAGTACCGGCCGAGCAGGGCGCCCCACGCGGCGAGCAGCGTCATGTACAGGGTGGCCCCGTGCGCGCGGCCCAGCTCCCGCACCCCCTCGGTGAGGGCGGCGTCGACGGTGAACCCGTGCGCGGCCCCGACGTACGTCTGCTCGGCGGGCCGGGCCCGGTCCGTGGGCAGCGCCAGGGGTTCCAGGCCGGTGAGCTGGGCGCGCCAGTAGGCCAGGTCCCCGGCCCGGTCGGCGGTCCGGCCGCGCTGCCAGGCCGCGAAGTCCCCGTACTGCACGGCCGGCTCGGCCACCGGGGACGGGTCGCCGGCCGCGAAGGCCGCGTAGTCGGCGAACAGCTCCCCGGTCAGCACGTCCACGGACCAGCCGTCGCAGGCGATGTGGTGCACGGTGAGCACCAGGACGTGCTCCTCGGGGCCGACCTCGACCAGCAGGGCGCGCAGCACGGGCCCGTCGGCGAGGTCGAACGGCTCCTCCGTCTCGGCCAGCACCCGGGCGTCGGCGTCCCCGACGGCCCGGCGCAGCTCGACCCGCACCACGGGCTCGACGTGCGCGACGGGCACCCCGTCCTCCGTCGCCGGGTACCGGGTCCGCAGCACCTCGTGCCGGGCCACCAGCGCGTCGAGCGCCCGGCCGAGCGCGTCGACGTCCAGCGGCCCGCCGAGCCGGCGCACCACGGGGATCGAGTAGGCCACGGTGCCCGGCGCGAGCTGCTCCATGAACCAGACCCGCTCCTGCGCGTACGACAGCGGCGGGTTGCCCGGCGCCCGGCGCGGAATGCCGTCGGCCACCGCCGTCCGCGCCCCCTGCAGTCGCCGTTCCAGCAGCGCGCGTTTCGCGGCCGAGAGTGCGGACACCTCAGTCATGCGGTCCTCCCTGGAGCAACAGCTCCGCCTCCTCGTCGGAGAGCGCTTCGAGCTGGGCGACGATCAGGGCCTCGACTTCGGCGGCGAGCCCGGCGACGGTGGGATGGGCGAACAGGGTGCGGACCGAGACGTCCAGCTCGGCGGCCCGCAGCCGCGCGACGACCCGCACGGCCAGCAGCGAGTGCCCGCCGAGCGCGAAGAAGTCGTCGTCGGCCCCGACGTGGGCGAGCCCGAGCACCTCGGCCCAGATGCCGGCCACCAGGTCCTCGGCGGCCGTCGCCGGGGCCCGACCGGGGGCCGGCGGCGCGGGCGCGGGCAGGGCACGGCGGTCGAGCTTGCCGTTGGCGGTCAGCGGCAGCCGGTCCAGGGTCACGAACGCGGTGGGGACCATGTGCGCGGGCAGGGTCGCGGCGAGGTGGGCGCGCAGGTCGGCGTGCGGGGCGTCGCCCACGACGTACCCGACGAGCGCGCCGTCGCGGACCACCGCCACCGCGCCCCCGACGCCGGGGTGGCCGAGGAGCCGGGACTCGATCTCGCCGGGTTCGATCCGGTAGCCGCGCACCTTCACCTGGCCGTCGAGCCGGCCGAGGAAGTCGAGCTGGCCGTCGCGGGTCCACCGGGCCCGGTCCCCGGTGCGGTAGAACCGTTCGCCGCCGAGGGTGACGAACCGGGCGGCCGTCAGCTCGGGCGCGCCGAGGTAGCCGTCGGCCAGACCCGGACCCCCGACCCACAACTCGCCGGGTACGCCGGGCGCGGCGAGCCGGCCGTCGTTGTCGCGCACCGACACGGTGGTGCGGGCCAGCGGCCGGCCGATCGTCGGGCGGACCCCGGCGGGCGCACCGTCCGCGCGGGGCCCGGTCAGCTCGGCGGCCGTGGCGATGACGGTGACCTCGGTCGGCCCGTACGTGTTCACCAGGCGGACGTGCGGGAACCTGTCCCGCCACGCGGCCACCGCCTCCCCGTGCACCGCGTCCGCGCCGAGGACGACGAGCCGCAGGCCGGGCGGCCAGGCCACGGCGTCGAGGTCGGCGACGAGCTCGTGCCAGTACGGGGTCGGCAGGTCCAGGACGGTCACCGCGCGGCCGGCCGGCGAGGCCAGCAGCTCCGGCAGCCCGGTGCCGCCCTCGGGGAGGACGAGCAGGGCCGCCCCGGCCGCGAGCGCGGGCCACACCTCCTCCACGTGGGTGTCGAAGCTGATCGACGCGAACTGCGGGACCCGGTCGGCGGGGGTCAGCCCGTAGTCCTCGACCATCCACGGGATCCGGACGGCCAGGGCCGCGTGGCTGACGACGACGCCCTTGGGGCGGCCGGTGGAGCCGGAGGTGTAGATGACGTAGGCGAGCGGGCCGGGCGCGCCGCCGGAATCCCGGTCGCCCGGGTCCGTCGCGTCGGGTGGCAGGGTGCGCGGGAACCGGGTGGCCTCCCGGGTCACGACCAGGGCGGCGCCGCTGTCGGCGAGCATGTGGTCGAGGCGGTCGGCCGGGTAGTCCGGGTCCAGGGGCAGGTAACCGCCGCCGGCCTTCCACACCGCGACGAGCGCCACGATCTGGTCGGCGGACCGGTGCAGGCAGACCCCGACGATGCCGCCGGGCCGCACCCCGTCGGCGCGGAGCGCGGCCGCCAGCCGGGCCGCGCGGCGGTCCAGCTCCCCGTAGGTCAGGACCCGGTCGCCGTCGAACACGGCCGGCGCGTCGGGTTGGGCCGCGGCGCGCCGCTCGAACAGGTCCAGCACGGAAGCGACCGGGTGTCCGCCGTGGTCGGGAACCGCCGCGGCCCGCTCGTCGGCGCCTCCGGACTCCCGGCCGGCTTCCGCCGCGCGGCCGGCCTGTGCCGGAGCCGGGTCGGGGCCCGTGCCGACGGCGGTCAGCCAGGCGAGTTCGACGGGGGTCGGATCGACCAATGTGGACATTCGGGCCGCCGGATCGGAGCCGACGGCCCTCAGGAGACGCGCGTAGCGGCCGGCCAGGGTCTCGGCCGTGGCGGCGTCGAACAGGTCGAGCCGGTACCCGAGGCTCAGGTTCAGCGCGTCCGGCTCGCGCCAGGCCTCCAGGTCCAGGTCGGTCTTGACCGAGCGGTACCCGGTGTCGAAGCCGTCGAGGGCCACGCCCGCGGGTGGCTCCGCCGGCGCACCGTTCTGGTTGTGCAGCACGAACATCGTCTGGAACAGGGGCGTGCGGCTCAGGTCCCGGTCCGGCCGCAGCCCGGTGGCCAGCCGCTCGAACGGGATGTCCTGGTGGGTGAACGCGTCGAGGACCGTCGCGCGGGTCCGGGCCAGCAGCTCCCGGAACGTCGGGTCCCCGGACAGGTCCCCCCGCAGGACGAGTGTGTTCAGGAAGTACCCGATCATGGGTTCCAGCTCGACCCGGTCCCGGCCCGCGACCGGCGAACCGACGCAGATGTCTTCCTGGCCGGCGTGCCGGGCGAGCAGCGCCTGCCAGGCGGCCAGGAGCAGCATGAACAGGGTGCAGCCCTCGGCCCGGGCCACGGCCTCCAGGTCGGCGGCGAGGCCCGCCGGCAGGTGCAGGCCGACGGTGCCGCCCGCCGAACCGGGCAGCGCCGTCCTGGGCCGGTCGGTGGCCAGGTCCAGGACGGGCGGGTCCGCGAGCTGCGCGGACCAGTAGGCGAGTGCCGCGCCGTCGGGCCCGGAGCGCTGCCAGTGCGCGTGGTCCGGGTACTGCACCGCCAGCGCCCGCCTCGGCTCCCGCCCGCCGAGGTGCCCCAGCAGCTCGTCGAGGAACACGTTGACGGACACCCCGTCGGCGACGATGTGGTGCACGACCAGGCACAGCACGAAGTCCTCCGCGCCGAGCCGCAGCACACTGACCCGCAGCAGCGGCCCCGTGGCCAGGTCGAACACCCCGCTGGTCCGCTCCGCGACCAGCACCCGCGCCCGCCGCTCCACGTCCGACTCCCCGCCGGGACCGGCGGCCTCCCCTACGGGACCGACCTGCCGCGCCCGGTGGCCGGCCGGCTCCGCGCCATACGGGCCGTCGGCGCGGTCCGGCCCGACGTCAGGCGAACCACCCGGCCCGGCGCCGGTCGAGCCGCCGGAACGGCCCTCCCCGGCGACCGGCGGACCGGTCAGGTCGAGGCGTTCGGCGTGGAACGGGGCCGGCGGGTCCACGATCGCGAGCGGGCCGTCGGGGCCGGCCACGAACCGGGTCCGCAGGCTCTCGTGCCGGGCGACGATCGCGGTGAGCGCCCGGTCCAGCACGTCCGGGTCGAGCGGCCCGCGCCACCGCCGCGCCGCGCACATCGTGTACGCGGGATCGCCCGGGTCGAACTGGTCGAGGAACCACAACCGCTCCTGCCCGTACGACAGCACCGGGGCCGCGTCGGCCGGCCGGACCCGGAGCGGCTCCGCGCCGCCGGCCAGCCCGTCGACCACGGCCGCGAGGCCCTCCAGGGTCGGGTGCGCGAACAGTACCCGGATCGGCACCTCCCGGCCGAGGGCCGCCCGCAGCCGGGCGGCGACCCGGACCGCGTGCAGGGAGTGCCCGCCGAGCCCGAAGAAGTCGTCCCCGGCCGCGACGTCGGCCGCGCCGAGCAGTTCCGCCCAGATGCCGGCGACCAGCACCTCCGTGGGGGTGGCGGGCGCCCGCCCGGCGGGGCGCGGCCCCGGGGCCGGCAGCGCGCGGACGTCGACCTTGCCGGCGGGGGTCAGCGGCAGCGCGTCGAGCACGACCACGACGGAGGGCACGAGATGCGCGGGCAGCCGCTCCGCCGCGTACTCCCGCAGCTCCGCACCGGTCAGCGCCGCCACCGGCTCCGGCCCGCCGGCCACCGGGCCGGCGTCGACCACGCCGGCGCCGCCCGGGCCGGGCGCCGCCACCACATACGCCACCAGGGCCCCGTCGCGCACCACGACCGCCGCCCGCGACACCGCCGGGTGCTCCCGGAGCCGGGCGGCCACCTCGCCGGGCTCGACCCGGTGCCCCCGGACCTTCACCTGGTCGTCGAGCCGCCCCCGGAACTCCAACTGCCCGTCGGACCGCCACCGGACCCGGTCCCCGGTCCGGTAGAAGCGCCCGCCGCCGACCGTGACGAACCGCGCGGCGGTGCGTCCGGGATCGTGCAGGTAGCCGTCGGCCAGGCCCGCGCCGCCGAGGTACAACTCCCCCGGCACCCCGGGCGGCACGACCTGTCCGGCCGCGTCGAGGACCAGCACCCGGCTCCCCGCGAGCGGCCGCCCGATCGCGGGCCAGGACCCGTCACTCGCCGGGTCGAGGTCCGTGGCGGTGGCGATGATCGTGGCCTCGGTCGGGCCGTACGTGTTGACCAGGCGGATCCCGGGGAACAGCCGTCGCCACCGGGCCACCGCCGTCCCGTCCACCTGTTCCCCGCCCAGGATCACCAGCCGCAGCGCCGCCGGCCAGGCCACGGTGTCCGCGTGCGCGACGAGTTCGTGCCAGTACGCGGTGGGCAGGTCCAGCACCGTCACGTCGGAGAGCCGGGGCAGCGCGTCGGTCAGGGTGCGCGCGCCGTCGGGGAGCAGCACGACGGTGCCCCCGGCGGCGAGGGTCGGCCAGATCTCCTCGGCGTGGGTGTCGAACGCGACGGACGCGAACTGCACGACCCGGTCGTCGGGGGTCAGCCCGTAGCCGGGGACCATCCAGGCAACCCGGGCGGCGAGGGCGGCGTGGCCCACGACGACGCCCTTGGGCCGGCCGCTGGATCCGGAGGTGTGCAGGACGTAGGCGGCCCCGGCGTGCCCGCGCCGGCCGCCGACGGGTCGGGCGCCGTCCTCGGTCAGCAGCGCGGCGACCCCGGTCTCGGCGACGATCTCCGCGCGCCGGCCCGCCGGGTGCCCCGGGTCGAGGGGCACGTACCCGGCGCCGCACCGCCACACGGCCAGCAGCGCGGGCACCAGGTCCAGGGACCGGGGCAGGCACACGGCGACCAGGTCACCGGGGATGACGCCGACGCCGCGCAGGTCACGCGCGAGGGTGTCGGCGCGCGCGGACAGCTGCGCGTAGCTCAGGGAGATCGCCCCGCACCGGACGGCCGGGCGGTCGGGGTGCCGGCGGACGGCGAGCGCGACCAGCTCCGGTACCCGTCGGTGGTCGGGAAGGTCTTCGCCCTCGCCCCAGGTCGCGAGCTGGTCCACTTCGGACGGCACGAGCAGCGGCAGCTCCGACATCCGGGCGTCCGGGTCGGCGAGGACGCCCGCCAGCAGCAGTTCCCACCGGTCGGCGAGCGCGGCGACGGTGCCGGGCAGGAACAGGTCGGTGCTGTAGGCGAAGCCGACGTCGAGCCGCTCGGGGCTGACGAACACGTCGAGGGACAGGTCGAACTTGACGTGCTGGTCGCCGGGGTCGGCGTCGATCCCGGGGAAGCCGGGGCCGGCCCGGCCGCCGAACAGCCGGGCGTCCACGTCGGCGTCGGTGCGGTGGAAGCCGAACATGGTCTGGAACAGCGGGGTGCGGCTCGGGTCGCGGTCGACGCCCGGCTCGGCGACCAGGCGCTCGAACGGCAGCGCGGGGTGGCCCATGGCGCCTAGGAACGCCGTCCTGGTCGCGGTCAGCACCTCCCCGAAGGTCGGGTCGCCGGACAGGTCGGCGCGGACGACGACGGCCGAGGTGAAGTACCCGATCAGGGGTTCGAGGTCCTCGTCGTCGCGGCCGAGCACCGGGGTGCCGACGCACAGGTCGGTCTGCCCGGTGTGCCGGGCGAGCAGGACCTGGTACGCCGCGAGCAGCACCACGAACGGCGTGCACCGCCGCTCCCGGGCCAGCCGGGCGACGGCGTCGAGGGTGCCGGCCGGCAGGGTGCGGTGTTCGAACGCGCCGCGCGAGGAGCGCACCGGCGGGCGGGGCAGGTCGGTGGGCAGGTCGAGGACGGGCGGGTCGGCGAGCCGGGCGCGCCAGTACCCGAAGGAGGGTTCGTCGTCGCGGTCCCGCTCGGCCCGGGCGTGGTCGGTGAACCGAACGGGCAGCGGGTCGGGGGTGCCGCCGTCGTAGAGGGTGGCCAGCTCGCGGAGCAGCACGCCCATGGACCAGCCGTCGGCGACGATGTGGTGCACGACGAGGCACAGCACGTGTTCGGCGGGCCCGAGCCGGAGCACGGTGACCCGGAGCAGCGGCCCGGTGCCGAGGTCGAAGCGGGTGTTGGTGCGTTCGGCGGCCAGGGCGTAGGCGGTCGTCTCCCGGGCGGGGTCGCCGGTCAGGTCGATCAGTTCGAGGGCGACGGGGCCGGGCGGGGCGACGCGTTGGACGGGCAGGCCGTCGACCTCGGGGAACGTGCTGCGCAGCGGTTCGTGCCGGGCGGCGATGGCGGTGAGCGCCCGGGTGAGGGCGTCGAGGTCCAGCGGGCCGTGTACCCGGCTGACCTGGTTGATGTTGTAGGCCGGGTCGCCGGGGTCGAAGCGGTCGAGGAACCAGAGGCGTTCCTGGGCCAGGGTGAGCGGAGCGGTCTCGTGCACCACGGTCGTTCCCCTCGGGTCGTCCGGTCGTCGACCTGAGTCACCGTAGGGCCTGCCCGAAGAAACAGTCAAGAGTCTTAACTAAAGATTCCGTCCACTGTCGACCGTGACAAATCCACTATAGATCCATCGGTATCACTGCACCCTGTTTCCGCAGGTCCCGGGGGCCGGGCGGAGATCATCACCAACACCCAGAAATGCCTCATCGGGTACGTGTCTCACCGGGCCGGCAGCTTGGCCACCGTGACGAAGAAGTCGTCGATCTGCCGGACCACCTCGATGAACCGGTTGAAGTCCACCGGCTTGTTCACGTACGCGTTCGCGTGCAGCTGGTAACTGCGCAGCACGTCCTCCTCCGCCCGGGAGGTGGTCAGCACCACGACCGGGATCGTGGCCAGGTCCGGGTCGGCCTTGATCTGCGCCAGCACCTCGCGGCCGTCGTACTTCGGCAGGTTGAGGTCCAGCAGGATCAGGTCCGGCCGGGGCGCGTCGGCGTGCTCGCCCCGGCGGAACAGGAAGTCGAGCGCCTCCATGCCGTCGCGGGCCACCCGCAGGTCGTTGCGGACCTTGTTCTCCTCGAACGCCTCCCGGGTCATCAGCTCGTCACCCGGGTCGTCCTCGACGAGCAGGACGGTGATGGGCAGGGGCGTGGTCATGTGGTTCTCCTAGCGAGGTGGGACTGGACTGCTGTGGTCACGCGGCTGGCGCCGCCGGCTCGGGTTCCGTCGGGTCGGGTTCCGTCGGGTCGGAGGCGAGCGGGGTCGCCGGCAGGGTGAACACGAACCGGGCCCCGCCGGTGTGCTCCGGGTCCAGCCAGATCTGCCCGCCGTGGTGCTCCACGATCTTCCGGCACATGGCCAGCCCGATCCCGGTGCCCCCGTAGGCGTCCCCGCGCGCGTGCAGCCGCTGGAAGATCACGAAGATCTTCTCACCGAACTCGGGGGGTACGCCGATCCCGTTGTCCGTGACCGCGAACCGCCACCGGTCCCCGTCCGCCTCGACCGTGACCCGGACGTGCGGCACCCGGTCCGGGCTGGCGAACTTCAGCGCGTTGCCGATCAGGTTCTGCCACAGCATCGTCAACAGGGTCGGGTCCCCCGCCACCGTCGGCAGCGGGTCGCGCTCGACCGTCGCGCCGGTCCGTTCGACCCGGTCGGCCAGGTCGGTGACCGCCTGGTCGCACACCCGGTCGAGGTCCACCGGCTCGGAGTCGTCGTAGACCCGGCCGACCCGGGAGAACGCGAGCAGATCGTTGATGAGTACCTGCATCCGCTGCGCCCCGTCCACGGCGAACGCCACGTACTGCCGCCCCCGGTCGTCCAGCAGCTCCCCGTACCGGCGCTCCAGCAGCTGGCAGAACGAGGCGATCTTGCGCAGCGGCTCCTGGAGGTCGTGGGAGGCGACGTAGGCGAACTGTTCGAGTTCACCGTTGGAGCGCTTCAGGTCGGCGGCCTGCTCCTCCAGCTGGGCCCGGGCGGTGTTGGAGAACGCCAGCTCCTGCACGATCTGCCGGCGCATGCCCTCGACGTCCCCGGCGAGCGCCGTCATGTCGGCGGGCCCGTCGACGGTGATCGGACGGTCGTACGCGCCCGCGCTGACCGTGCGGGTCGCGTCGCCGAGCTGCCCGAGCGGCCGGAGCACGCCCCGGCGCACCAGGGACGTGACCAGCATCCCCGCGAGCAGGAACGTCGCCAGCATCAGGCCGAACACGGTGTTCTGCCAGCTCTGCGCCGCCGCCACCTCCGCCCGGATGTCGGTGCGCGCCTGGGCCAGCCGGGAGTCCAGCGTCCCCAGCGCGGTGCGCACGTCGTCGAACACCGTCTTCCCGCCGTTGACGGCCGGCTCCGGCGCGGCCTCCCTGCCGCCGAGCGCGATGGCGTCGATCACCGGGACGGCGACGTAGTTCCGCCAGGTCCGGGCGTGCGTCTCCGCCGCGCTGACGGCCGCCAGGTCGGCGGTGCGGCCCTTGAGCAGCCCCCGGAGCTCGCCCAGCGCGGCGTTCTCGGCCTCGATCCCCGACGTGTACGGGCCCAGGAAGGTCTGGTCCCCCGTCAGCACGTACCCGCGCAGGCCCGTCTCCTGGTCCAGCATCGCCCCCCGGAGCTTCTGGCCGGCGATCCGGGCCGGGCTGATCCGGTCGGTCAGCAGGTCGCTCACGGCCGCCGTGCGCCGCATCGCCAGGCCCCCGGCGACCGTGGCCGCCAGCAGCACCACCGCCAGGACGCCGAACCCGACGGACATCAGCCCCGACGTCGGGTACCGCCGCCATCCGCGTGTCGCCACGGCAGTCACCCCCTCCAGTCCACGTACAACACGGCCAGGTCGTCGTCGTTGCGGCCGGCGTCGTCCGCGTTGACCCGCTCCACCAGCTCGTCGACGAACCGGTGGGGGTCCGCCCGCTCCAACCGGTCGGCGAGCAGGGCCAGGCCGTCCACGCCGAGCCGGTCGTCCCCCGGCCCGGTCTGGCAGTCGGTCAGCCCGTCGGTGTACAGCAGCAGCCCGCCGCCCGGGGCCACCCGGACGTCGTGCGCGCGCCACACCGCGATCCCGGGCAGCAGCCCCACGGGCATCGCGGGCGGCACGGCGGACGCCCGGACCCCGGACTCCTCGACGAGCAGCGGCGCGGGGTGCCCGGCGAGCGTCACCCGGGCCGTGTACCCGCCGGTCGGGTCCGGAGGGCCGAGTTCGAGCATGCACAGGGTGGCGTACACCCTGTCGTGCAGACGTTCGGCCAGGCACAGGGTCTCCAGGTGCCCGCAGAGCGCGGCCGGGTCGCTGATCCCGGCGAGGACCAGGGACCGCCAGGCGATCCGCAGGCCGACCCCGAGCGCCGCCTCGTCGGGGCCGTGCCCGCTGACGTCGCCGATCAGGGCCCGGACCACGCCGTCGGGGGTCTGGACCACGTCGTAGAAGTCGCCGCCGAGCAGGGCGCGCTGCCGGCCCGGCTCGTACCGGGACACCACCCGCAGCCGGGGGTCCGCCACCAGGGGCCGGGGCAGCAGGCCGCGTTCGAGGCGGGCGTTCTCCTCGGCGCGCAGGGTGGATTCGCGCAGTTCCCGGGCGGAGGCCTCGGCGGCCTTGCGCTCGATCGCGTACCGGATCGCCCGGCCCAGCAGCTCGCCCTCGACCCGGCCCTTGACCAGGTAGTCCTGGGCGCCCTCGGCGACGGCGGCCATCGCGGTGCCCTCGTCGTCGAGGCCGGTGAGGACCAGGACGGCCGCCTCGGGGGCCTCGCGGAGCACCCAGCGGACGCCGGCGAGGCCGTCGCTGTCGGGCAGGTTGAGGTCCACCAGCACGCATTCCGGCCCGTCGGTGAGCGCCTCGGCCGCCTCGGTCAGGGTCCGGCACCAGGTGAGGGTCGCGGCCAGGCCGCTGTCGACGAGGAACTCCTCCACGAGCAGGGCGTCGCCCGGGTCGTCCTCGATCAGGACCACGGCGACCGGCGCGTGGGCGGACCCGGGCAGCGGGCCACCCCGGACCTGCGGTGCCACCATCTACGCTCCAGGTTCGCGGGTCATCGGCTGTCAGGCGTGCTGTACGGGCGGACCCGGTCCTGGAAGAGTACGGCGGCGGCGGGAGCTACCGGCAGCCGCGTCGCGCCATCTGCCGGCTCACGCGCGCGGCGTTCCAGGCTACGCCGGCCAGAGCGGTCGCGAGCAGGGCCGCGGGCAGCACGGTCGGCGCGCCGGACGCGACGACGAGCACGGGGACCGCGAGACCGGCGAGCGCGTACCCCACCACGAGCCAGATCCAGAGCCGCGGCCGGGGCCTGCGCATCCGCGCGACGAACCTCGGGTCGTCCGTCTCCAGGAGGCTCTCGATGGCCTCCAGTCGTCGCCTGTCGTCCTGATTGAGCATCCCAGTCCCCTAATGCCCGCGAAACCGATTCACCTTGCCGATTCTCTACCCAGACGGGGTCCGGTTCAATCAGCGTACGTGCTGAGTCTGGCCAGAATCTCCCCCGCGCCCGGCAACCCCAGCTCCTCCAGGACGGCCGCGGCCTCCCGCCACGCGGCCCGGGCCGCCCCCACGGCGCCCGTTTCGCGGTACTCGTCACCCAGGCGGGTCAGGGTGTCCGCCTCGGCGGGGCGCTGGCCGAGCGCGCGGTACCCGTCGAGGGCCTCCCGGTAGCAGTCCGCCGCCGCCCCGTGCTCGCCGAGCTCGTGCCGGACGTGGCCGAGGCTGTGCCAGGTGTCGGCCACGCCCTCGCGGTCGTCGAGGGACCGGTGCAGGTCCAGCGCCCGGTGGCACCAGGACAGCGCCGCCGGCTGGTCGCCGAGCAGCGCGTGGCACCAGCCGATCGCGGTGTGCGCGCGGGCCTCGCCGGTCCGGTGGCCGGCCCGCCGGTAGTGCTCCAGGGCCCGCTCCGCCGCGTCCAGCGCCTCGGCGTGCTCCCCCCGCACCTCGGACAGTCCGCCCAGGTCCAGGTACGTCTTGCCCTGGCTGGCCTGGTCCCCGACCCGTTCGAACAGGCGCAGCGCGTCCCCGTGGTGCCGGCGCGCGTCGTCCGGGCGGCCGAGGACGGCGGCGGACAACGCCAGGCCCCGGTGCGCGTACGCGGTCGCCCCCGGGTCCGCCGTCCGCTCCGCCGCGCCCAGGGCGGACCGGTGCATCGCGTGGTGCTCGTGCCGGTGGCCCTGCCGGAGCAGGTAGTCGCACATCACCCACGCCAGCTGCCAGCTCTCGGTGTCCAGGCCCAGTCCCGCCGTGAGGTCGTCGGCCGCCCGCAGCACCCCGTGCTCGGCCGCGAACCAGGCCAGGGCCTCCGCCGCGTCCGCCGGGTGCTCCGGGGTGACCCCGGGGCGCGGCCCGGCCAGGGCGATCCGGGTCCGGCCCGGTTGCAGGCGCAGGGCCGCGCGGAAGCCGGAGTGCAGCAGGTGGTCCAGCCAGCGGAGCGCCGCCGCGTCCCGGACGTCCGGCGGGTCGTGCAGGTCGGCCAGTTCGGCGGCGTAGGCGCGCAGCAGGTCGTGCGGCGCGTACCGGCCCGGGGCGTGCTCGGCGACCAGGTGCGCCCGGGTCAGCTCGGCCAGCGGGGCGGCGATCCCGCGCGGGGACACCCCGGCGAGGCTGGCCAGGGCGGGCCGGCTGATGTCGGGGCCCGGGTGCGGGCCGAGGAGCCGGAACAGCCCGGCGGCGGCGGGGCTGACCGCGCGGTACGACCAGGAGAACACCGCCCGCACGTCGGTACCGGGGTCGCCGCCGTCCAGCGCGTCGAGCGGGCCCCCGGCGGCGCGGAGCTCGGCGGCGAACGCGGCCAGCGGGAACTCCGGGTGCATCGCGGCCCGCGCGCCCGCCACCGCCAGGGCCAGGGGCAGCCGCGCGCACCGCTCGACGATCTCCTCGGCCGCCCCGGGCTCCCCCTCGACCCGGTCCTTGCCGAGCCGGTGGATCAGCAGTTCCCGGGCCTCCCCGGCGGTCAGCGGGCGCAGGGGCACCGGGCGGGCGCCCTCGGTGGCGACCAGCGGGGTGAGCTGGTCGCGGCTCGTCACGACCGCGACGCAGCCGGGCGCGCCGGGCAGCAGCGGGCGGACCTGGCCGGCGTCGCGGGCGTTGTCCAGGACGACGAGGAACCGCCGGCCGGCCAGCGCGGCGCGGTAGGCGGCGACCTGGCCGTCCAGGGTCGCCGGGATGCGCGGCGCGGGCACGCCGAGGGTGGCGAGGAGGCCCCGGAGGGCGTCGGACGGGTCGAGCGCGCGGCCGTCGGGGGCGAAGCCGCGCAGGTCCACGTGCAGCTGGCCGTCGGGGAAGCGGGCGGCGGCGCGGTGCGCCCAGTACACGGCGAGGGCGGTCTTGCCCACGCCCGCCGGGCCGCACACCACGGCCAGGGCCCCGGTCGGGGTGGGGTTGCCGGGGCCGGGGAGCAGGTCGTCCAGGGTGGCCAGCGCGTCGTGCCGGCCGGCGAACCCGGGCACGGCGGCGGGCAGGCCGGCGGGGACGGGGTGCGGGGCCTCCGGGCCGGGCCGGCCGGCGGGGATGCGGGGCGCGACCTCCGGTGCCGGTTCCGCGTGCTCGAAGGCGTGCTCCAGCAGCGCGTACCGGGGCCGCCAGTACTCCTCCACGCCCGTCCGCAGCGACAGCCGCGCGGTCCGGCCGTGCTCGACCGCGTGCGCCCGGACGCCCTCGACCAGCGCGGCCACCACCCGCCAGTCCGGTGGCCGCCGGACCCGGCCGGCGAGGATCGCCCCGACCTGGCTCTTGCCCAGCCCCGCCCGCCGCGCCAGCTCCCGCAGACCGGGGCCGCCCGCCTGGGTCCGCAACAGGCGCAGGTCGGCGCACAGCGAGGCCAGCAGTTCCCGCGCGGGATCCTCCATGGTGGACACCCCCTCCGGCTGTCCGGTGCCGTCCGGTGCCGTTCCGTCCGGTACGGCCACCCGGCAGCGTAAACCCGGGGCCATGTCCGTGGTTGTCCGGAAATCGACGCGGACCGGGGTGGCCCGGGTCATCGTTCCGGGGTGCCAGAGCGGCATGCCCGCAACCGGTCCGCCGGGGACGGGTCGTGATCAGGAGGAACACATGACAAGTCGCAGACTGCTCGCCGTCGTCGTGGCACTCGCGGGCGCGGTGGCCGGCGGGTTCGCCACCGCCGGGCCCGCCCAGGCCGCCCCCGCCCCCGCCCCCGCGCCGGTCACGGTGTCGGCGGCCGGGCAGCCGGGGCTGGCCGGGGCGGCGTTCGAGATCGTCAACCGGGGCACCGGCAAGTGCGCCGACGTGGCCGGCAAGTCCCTGCTCAACGGCGCGCTGGTGCACCAGTGGAGCTGTGCCCGGGGCGACAACCAGCTGTGGATCGCCCAGCCCGTCCCGTCGGCCCCCGGCTACTACTCGCTGATCAACGTGAACAGCGGCAAGTGCATGGACCTGCGGGCCAACAACGACGACGAGGTCTTCAACGGCACGCTCGTCCAGCAGTTCGAGTGCAACCCGGAGCTGTACACCAGCGAGCGGTGGAAGCTGTCCTTCTCCCCCTCGGCCCCCGGGTACCTGACGTTCACCACGTGGATCAAGGGGAAGTGCCTGGACCTGAACAACGGGTCCGGCTCCAACGGGGCGCGGATCCAGGTCTGGGACTGCGTCGGGCCCATCAACAACCAGCTCTGGGCCCAGCGGTAACGCGACGTCCGGGGGCGGGCCGATCGGAGCCCGCCCCCGGCGTACCCGCATGAGTTCGGGATTTCCGGGTATGGGTCACGCACCGACGACGACAGAGGGAGAAGCACATGAGCAGCGTGACGAAGTCCATCGAGGTCGCCGTACCCGTGCGCGCCGTCTACAACCAGTGGACCCAGTTCGAGGAGTTCCCGAGGTTCATGGAGGGCGTGGAGTCCGTCGTCCAGCAGGGCGACACCCGCACCCACTGGAAGATCAAGATCGGCGGGATCGAGCGGGAGTTCGACGCGGAGATCGTCGAGCAGACCCCCGACGAGCGGGTCGCCTGGGCCTCGGTCCAGGGTCCCCGGCACGCGGGCGTCATCACGTTCGCCGCGATCGACGCCGAGCACACCCGGGTCACCGCCCTGATCAGCACCGAACCCGAGGGGCTCGTGGAACACGTCGGCGACGCGCTCGGCCTGATCTCCAAGCGGGTCGAGAGCGACCTGGAACGGTTCCGGACGTTCATCGAGGAACGCGGAGCCGAGACCGGCGGCTGGCGGGGCCAGATCAACTGACCGCGGTGCCGACCGACATGGCCCGGCGGGCGCTGCGCGGCGCGTGGCGGCCCGCCGTCCTGGTCGTGGCGGCGTTCGCCGCCGCGATCGTCGTGTCCACCTGGGGCGACAGCCGGTCCGACCGGATCGCCGACAAACTCGTCGCGGTCGGCGGCGCGCTCGCGTTCCTGGTCCTGGCGATGGCGGCCACGTTCTCGGTCGCCGGCCGGGTGCGCCGGGTCGCGGAGGCCACCCTGGGCGGCTCCCACGCGGGGGTACTGCGCCTCGTCGTCGTCCTCACCGGCGGCCTCGTCGCGCTCCTGACCACCCTGGGCCTGATGTCCGTACCGATCGGCCAGCTCCTGCTCGGCGGCGCGCTCACCGGCGTGGTCGTCGGCATCGCCGGCCAGCAGACCCTGGCGAACCTGTTCGCGGGCATCGTGCTGCTCGTCGCCCGGCCGTTCCGGGTCGGCCAGACGGTGCGGCTGTCCTCGGGCGCGCTCGGCGGCGAGGTCGACGGCGCGGTGACCGACATCGGCCTGGCGTACGTGCGCCTGGAGGGCGAGGACGGGGCGCTCTCCGTCCCCAACAGCCAGGTACTCAACGCGGTGGTCATCCCGCGGTCGGCCCCGGAGGCGGGGTGGGGGCCGACCGGGGAGCGGCTGCGGGCCCGGGTGCGGCGGTACCGGCGGGGCGAGCGGTGACCTACGACGGGGCCCGGCGCGGCCGGGCCCCGTTCCGCGCAGCGCACAGCCTGGTCTCCGCCGACAGCTCCGCGTGCAGCCGGTCGTGTTCGGCCGCCGTGCCGATCAGGGGCCGACGTTCGGGGTGCGCCAGGTAGACCCGGATCGCCCGCGCGGTGTACCCGGGCCACACGTCCACCTGGCCGTCACCGACCCACCACCGGCCGCGCACCCGGATCGACGGGTTGTGGTGCACCTGCTCGATGTCCGCCCACGCCGCCCGCCGGGTGCGGAGACGCGAGGTGACCTCCACTCCGGTCCGGGTGAGAACCATCCTGGGCCGCGGGCCGTGCGCCACCGCCGTCACCGCCACGACGAGCGAGACCCCGAAGGCCCGCAACCCGATCGGCAGCGCCGGGTCGAGCATGGACGGCAGGAACATCGCGGCGCCGCAGGACAGGTGAGCGGACGCACGGAGCAGCCGGTCGGCCCGGGGGCACCCGGCGGGGCCCGCGACGAACCGACCGGGGCGGACGGCGAGCCGGAGCGGCCGGAACTCGGTCCCCCGCCCCACGAACGCGAGGACGGCCACGACGACGAGCACGACCAGCATCAGACCCAGCCCCGGCCCGGTGGAACCGGTCACCCAGGCGGGCCACACGACCGTCCGCGCGACGAACACACCGAGGCCCACCACGAGCAGCGCGACGGTGAGCGCCCGGACCCGTTCCCGGACCGGGGAGAGCGTCGAGGGGCACGGTGGACACGTCGGGGGCATGACGCACACGGTAGGGCCCGAGGGGCGCTCCCGCTGCCCCGTGTGCGGAGCCCCCTCTTGCGACCCTGGCGGTCGGACCGGGGTGAACCACTACCGAGGGGTCTGCCGGGCGGTGGCGTAGGCCGCCGCCCGGCCGGCCCACATCGTCGACAGCTCCCGGTAGAGGCGGTCGTGTTCGGCCTCCGTGCCGATCAGCGGGCGTCGGTCCGGGTAGCGGAGGTAGTGCACGATCGCGTCGGCGGTGTAACCCGGGGCCACGTCGAGCCGGTCCTCGCCGAGCGACCACCACCTGCCGTGGACCCGGACCTTCGGGGTGGGCAGCACGTCGGCGATGTCCGCCCACGGTGCGCGCCGGGACCGGAACATGCCGGCGAACTCGACCCCGGCGGGGGTGAGGACCACCCTCGGCGCGGGGCGGAACGCCAGCATCGTGGACGCCAGGATCGCCAGCACGTCCAGCGCGACCAATGCGACCAGATACGGCCCCGGGGCCAGCAGCGGCAGAGTCAGCGCCGCGGGGGCCACCACGAAGGAAGGCCCCCTGAGCAGTCGGATGACCCGCCCACCCATGCGGGACGGTGCGACGAACGCGCCGTCGAGCACGAGGAGTCGGGCCGGTCGTCGGCCACCCGTGACGTCGAAGTAGAGGGCCGCGAAGAAGAGGCCGGACAGGACCAGCCCCACCACGAGGAACGTCACGGCCGAGACCCCTGGCCGGACGTCCCGCACCGTGAACCGGGCGACGAGCGCGCCGGCACCGCCGACGACGAGCGCTACGACGAGTACGAGGTGGACGCGGTCCCGGCGCGGGGCGGCCATGGGCTGACGAGCGCGGAACGACGGGAGCATGGCCCCCACGGTAGGGGCGTGAGAACTTCCCCGCTGCCCCGTGCGCGCTCGCGTCGCGGGCTCAGATCCGTGGCGGCCGGCCCGGGTGACCGGTACCCGTCGAAGGGTTTGTGGGTTTGGTGTGTCGTGCGATTCTCCCGGGTCGGAACAGGGTAAACGTGGACCATGGGATGGTGGAGAACGCTCCGGGAGCGGCACGGCTGGCTCCGGCACCTGGTCAGGGCGTTCCACCGCTACGACGGGACGTCCGCCGGCCTGCTCGCCGCCGGGGTCACCTACTACTCGTTCTTCGCCGTGCTGGCCCTGAGCGTGTTCGGCCTGGCGATGGCCGGCGTGCTGTTCGGCGACGTGCCGCAGGTCCGCGAGTCGGTGCGCGCGTTCGTGGCGGCCAACCTCCCCCGGGTGCAGGTCGACGCGCTGCTGGCGGCGAGCGGCCGGGTGGGCCTGATCGCGATGGCCGGTTTCCTGCTGGCCGGCCTGTGGTGGGTGGAGAGCACCCGGTCGTCGATCCGGGCGATCTGGCGGCTGCCGCGCGACCCCGGCCAGATCCTCGTCCGGTACGCGTGGGACCTGGTCGTCCTCGCCGGCCTCGGGCTGCTGCTGGCCGCGTCCATCGGGCTCCAGTTCGGCTCGGACGCGTTGCTGCGGTGGCTGGTCGCCGGGGCGGCCGGCTGGGTGGCGACCGGCCTGGGCGTGCTGCTCGGCGTGGCCGTGAACGCCGCGCTCGCCGCCGCGCTGCTGATCGGGGTGCCCCGGCTGCGGATGTCGTTCCGGAGGGTGGCCGGGCCCGCGCTGCTCGTGGCCGGCGGGCTGGAGCTGCTGAAGACCGGCGGGCGGCTCTACATCGGGGCGACGGTGGCCAATCCGGCGTACCAGGTGGTCGCCGGCTCCGTCGGGCTGCTCGTGTTCCTGTACCTGCTCAACCAGTTGTTGTTCCTCGCCGCCGCGCTGACGGCCACCAGCGACGCCGGCACGGTGTACGACCTGGGCTGCCGGCGACGGCTGCTGCCCCGCCGCCCGGGGAACCGTCCCCCGCCCCGACTCGCCGTGCCCGAAGCCCCGGACACGGACGAGGCCCCGGCCGGAAAGTCAGGAACAGGTACGCCGTCCGGCCACTTGTATTCATGAATGTCATCGATAGAATTGAAGTTTGAACTGTGCCGTTGCGCAGTTTGCGTAGATTCGTTGAACTGCACAGTTGTCCTTACAAGCTTGTCCTGACAAGCTCGGCCCCGTCCGGGCCGGGGAGGTCCGTCGAACGGGAGTGCGCCATCAACACGTCACCGGGCTGCGGGAATCTGGCCGTCGACGAGGCGGCCGCAGCCTCCGGTGCCAGATCCGACCGGCGCACCGTCACCCGGATCGAACTCCCCCCCACCGAGAAACCGGAGGAGTGGCTCGACGCCGCCACCTGGCCCCCGGTCGCCGACCCCGAGCACAGTGTCAACGCGGCGTTCCCGTGGAACAAGTTCGACCCGTTGTCCTACCAGCGCCACCACTACGAGCACCTGGTCGAGGACGACCGCAGGATCCTGGACCTCGCCGGGCAGTTCCTCGCCACCCGGACCCGCGAAGAACCCCGGCGCGGCATCGACATGGGCGCCGGGTCGAACCTCTACCCGGCGCTGGCGATGCTCCCGCTGTGCGAGGAGCTCACGCTCATGGACCTGTCGACCCCGAACGCCGACTGGCTGCGCACCGAGATCAAGGACTACGCCCCGTCCTGGGACCCGTTCTGGGAGGTCCTCGCCCAGCACGAGCCGTACCGCACGTTCCCCGAGGACCCGAGACACGCGCTCCGGGACCGGACCAGGGTCCGGCAGGGAGACATCTTCCAGACCGACCCGGGCGAGCAGTGGGACATCGGCACGATGTTCTTCGTCGCCGAGTCGATCTCCATGGTGGGCGTCGAGTTCGCGAAGGCCGTCGGGGCCTTCCTGGGCTGCCTGCGGCCGGGCTCCCCGTTCGTCACGGCGTTCATGGCCGGCTCGCAGGGCTACGAGGTGGCGGGGCGCCGGTTCCCCGCCGTGCCCATCGACGAGCATCACGTCGGCGGGGTCCTGCGCCACTACGGTGTCGAGGATCCGTCTCTCTACCGGATCGGCATCCACGAACAGTTGCGTCCCGGCTACGACGGGATGATCCTGGCTATGGGTCAAGTCAGCGGTTGAGTCGCGTCATGACATAGAGGACGGTGATCGGTCCCCGATGAGGATCCAGCCCCGCAGAGAAACCCTCGGAATCTGGAGTTCGGCGATCCGGTCCTCGCTCAAGGACGGCGCCTGGGTGTGGGGCGGCCGGGACGGCTCGAACTCCATCAGCGACGCCGAACAGCTGCTGTGCCTGATGGCCCCGTCCACCCGGGTCGCCTCGTTCCGGCTGGAGCGCCCCGACGAGACCGCCGACGACGTCGTGCGCGCGCTCGGCGAGCTGGGCGACCGGCTGGAGATCCCGCGGTTCCTGGTCCGGGTGATCCGGGAGTACTTCGACCGCTACACCGCCGAGGACGGCACCCCGATCTTCTCCGGGGAGAACTACTTCGTCTCCGGGGACCCGCGCGCCCCGATCTCCGACGCGCAGCGCGACCTCCAGGTCGTCGACTCCTTCTCCATGTCGATCACGTTGGCGCTGGCCACGATCGGCTTCCTCCAGGAGTACAAGCCGGAGGGGCGCAAGAAGGAGGAGCAGGAGGAGATCAACCAGCTGCGGGAACTGGCCAGCAACCGGCTGTCGGCCGCCATGGTGGGCCTGCTGCGCAGCTTCACGGTGTACGTGTTCAGCGCCGACTCCGCCGAGGGCACCGCGCTGATCCGCACCATCAACCAGGACCGGATGACCCCCGAGTCGGTGGTGTCCGCGTTCCGCCGGCAGATGCAGGAGACCGCCGCCGGGCTGCGGGACCTGAGCATCGGCTCCGGCGCCACGGTCAACATCGAGGACTCGCTGCACTCCACCCAGCTGTTCGAGTGCGGCTGGTCCTGGGGCATCGTGAAGGACGCGCCGGAGGTCGTCACCCCGGAGCAGGTCGGCCAGCAGCCGGACGGGGTGGCCGAGGCGGCGCCGTACCTCTACTTCACGGTGGTGGCCCTCGACGCCCTGCAGGACCTGTTCTCCGAGCGGACCCGCATCCTCGGGCTGCTCAACGACAACCAGCAGCGCCTCGCCCAGGCGTTGCAGATCCGCTGGGACCTGACCCAGGCGTACTGGTCGAAGATCGCCATGTTCGGCGACGGCGCGTGGCCGCTGGAGGACATCCCCTGGCGCACCACGGACAGCAAGGAGTCCGACTACTTCACCCTCCTGGTGACCTCGATCGTCGTGCACTACATCGTCACCAAGGACCGGTCCGACGCCCACCTGACCCGGGTCGGCGGCGTGCTGTCCACCCTGGCGGGGCGCAGCCGGATCACCCAGCGCGCGTCGCTGGACGTGGACGCGGCCCTGGCCATGCACTCCCCCGGCGTGCCGTTCTCCCTCGGCGGCGGCGAGGACCGGGGCGGGCCCCCGCTGATGTGGTTCGCGTCGGACTTCGGCCCCCAGTTGCTCAAGCGCACGATCAGCATCGCCGGCCTGTTCAGCGAGCCCCGGCGCCGCCAGCAGTTCGTCGACCTGGCCGACGACACGTGGGACCACCTGCGCCGCCGCCGGCTCGGCAAGGGCCCCGGCAACCGGCTGTGGGACCAGCCCGCCCTGGTCTTCCCCAGCCTGTCGGCCATCGACCACCACGAACCCTCCTGGTACTACACGGAACGGATCGTCGAGTGCCTGGTCGCGGCGGCGACCCTGATCAACAGGGGCCCGCTGCCGAGTGAACGGGCCATGGCGCACGCCCGGGACCTGCTCAGCGAGGCGGAGGTCATCTTCGACCAGGAACTGCTGACCAACCCGGCGAACAACGCCCGGGCCATCCACAACAAGCACCAGTGGGTCGAGGAGAAACTCAGCCGCGCCCGGTACTGGCTGACCCGCCGGCCCGGCACCGCCGAATCCCTCGCCAGGGAGGTGCTGGTCGAACTCGACGCGCTCGTGGCCGCCCGGCAGGACCTGTCCGAGGCGGGCTGACATGCTCGTGTTCTCCACCTCCGACAAGGGCGGCACCGGCCGGTCGGTGACCAGCAGCAACGTCGCCTACCGCCGGGCCCTCGACGGCGGCGACGTCTGCTACCTCGACTTCGACTTCGGCTCGCCGACCGCCGGGGCGATCTTCAATATCACGTCGGCGGTACGCGGCGCGCCCGCCGACACCGGCCTGCACTCCTACCTCCAGGGCCGGACCTCCTCCCCGGTCCGCAGCGACGTGTGGTCGGAGTCCAACCACGAGAGCTCCCGGTCCCGGCCGGCCGGCGCGGGGCAGCTGGTGCTGTTCCCCGGCGACCAGGGCGGCGGGGAGTTCTCGGCGACCAAGGACGCCATCACCCGGTGCGTCCGGCTGTTCCGCCGCCTGGAGGAGGAGTTCGAGCTGTGCTTCGTGGACCTCAGCGCGGGCCGCTCGTACGCCACCGAGATCGTGCTGGCGGCCACGGCGGCCCCGGAGCTGCGGTCCACGGTGTTCCGCTGGCTCGTGTTCCACCGGTGGACCCGCCAGCACATCATCGCGGCCGGCGGGCTGGTCAACGGGCCCCGGGGCATCATCGCCGCCGGCGTGGACCGGGGGCACGACCGTGACCGCCTCGTGGACTCCATCCGGTACGTGCGGACCGCCGTCGTGGACCCGGAGTCGGAGTCGCTGGCCTCGTTGCGGGCCGGGCAGGTCACCTGGCTCAAGACGTGCAACGAGCAGCTCAAACAGTTGGCGAGCCGGGAGGGCGTGGGCGCGGCGGTCACCCTCGGGCAGGTGCCACTGGATCCGGTGCTGCAGTGGCGGGAGCAGTTGCTGACGGACAGCGACCTGTACAAGTACCAGATCGCCAACCGGGAGACGGTGGACGCGTTCCAGGGGCTCGCCAAGCGGCTGTTCGACGACGACGTCTGGTCGGCCCGTTGACGAGCGTGTTCCGGGAGGCCAGCGCCGACCGTACCCTCGCGGAGGTGCCGCTGTCGCACCTGTCGCTGGAGCTGGGGCACCTGTACATGGAGGACTTCGCGGGGGGCGAGGCGCAGTTGCGCGCGCACTTCGAGCGGGTCGCGCCCTGGGCGGACGCCGCCCGGCGGATCCACGCGGCGCAGCTGGCGGCGCGGCACGAGGAGTTGCTCGCGGCCCGTGCCGGGGCGCCGTCACGGGGCTCCGGCGACGGCCGGTCCGGGTCCGGCCCGCGGGGGGACGCGGAATCCGGAGGCGGCCGACTGTCGGGGGACTCAGGGTCCGGGAGCGGCCGGATGCGGGGGAACCCGGAGCCCCGGTCCGTCCGGCCCCCGCCGCCGCCCCGCCCCCGGGTCAGCACCTGCTTCCTGATCGACGACTACTTCGGCGAGGTCGGCTCCCCGCGCGAGGTACTCCCCGGGCTGATCCGCGCCGCCGAGGAGGCGGGCGTCGCGATCGACTACCTGGCCCGGGAGTCGGCCTGCGCCCGGGCCGGCGACACGTCCCCGGCGGAACTGCTCCTCGGTCGCCTGGTGCCCGATCCCCCGCCGGGGGCGAACGGCTCCCGCCCGCCGGCCACCGTCAACGGCTGGCTGTGCAACGGCCAGCGGTCCCCGGCGGAGTCCGCCGAGGCGATGGAGGCGCACCGGCCGTGGCGGCCGCCCGCGCAGAACGGCGTCAAACGGCACTCGATCTTCGTGGACGTCCAGCTGTGGGACGAGGACGACGAGCACCGGCGCACCTGGTCCTGCCCGTTCCTCGCGGCGGTCTGGCAGCTGCTCCGGCTCGGGGTGCTCCGCGACGGACCGGATCCCGTGCTGGTCGCCGAGCCGTGGCGGGGCGGGTTCCCCGACGCGTGGGCGGACCTGCCGCCGCTGACCCGGCTGACGGACACCCGGGCCCCGTTCGGCGCGTACCGGACCCTGTCGATCCTGCCGGGGCGGTTCCTGCCCGTCGAGCAGGCGGTGCGCACGATCCTGGAGCAGGTCGCGACGGCCCCGGACGTGGCCGCGCAGCTGCGGGCGCGGGCCGAGGGCGAGGGCGTGGAGCTGCCGGCCGAGATCGTGGACCGGGCCGAGTACGTCTTCGTGGGCGCGGGCAGCGCCCGGCTCTAGACCGCACCACCCCCGCGACCGTGGCGCCCGCCCCGGTCGCGCGGACAGTGGCGGCCACCGAAGCGTGAGACGCGAGTGAGACTCACTTCCAGCCGAACCTCGGTAGCGTTCGGGCACCGAAGATCATCCCTGGTGCCCGGAAGGAGGTGGAGCATGAAGAAGCTGACTGTCCGCAAGGAGTCCGCCGCCAAGCTGTCGTCCGGCGCGCGTCGTCTGTGGTTCGAGTGGTGCTGGTAGCAGTCCCGGAGCCGGAGCGGTCCGCCGCTCCGGCTCACCGACCGTGAGGGGTGGTGGCGGTGAGGCGGCATGTCTGGGAACCGGCGGCGACGCCCGGCGGCTACGACTGCGAGGTGTGGCGGACCGGTCCGTACGGCGGCGTCCGGCGGTACCTGGCCACGCTCCTGCCCGAGCGGCCCGACCTCGTCGCCCGGCACGAGGTGGAGCTGCGCGCGGCGGTGCCGGAGGTGTTCGGCGCGCCGGAGGCCGGACCCGATCGGATCCGGTTCCACCCGGCCCAGCGCACCCGGCAGGTGGCGTTCGGGATCGCGGAGTTCGTCGCCGCCTGGGCCGAGGGCTCGCCGGAGCCGGCGGAGGTCGGGTTCGACAATGTGGACCTGGCCGACGGGACGACCGTGGAGCTGCTGGCGGCACTGGTGCGGCGGGTCGATCCGGCGCGGCTGCGGCTGCGGTTGAGCGGCGCGGTGGTGCCGGCGGAACTGGCCGGGGCACTCGGCCTCCCCTCCGGTGACGGGCCGACCGACCCGACCGACCGCACCGGAGCCGTCCGCGCCCACGAGGCAGAGAATGGCCCCACCGCGCCGCCAGCCGTCGACGGCCCCACCGACCCCGCCGCCCTCCAGGCCGACCTGGGCCGCTGCCTGGCCGCCGGCTGGTACGAACACGCGGCCCGCCTGGCGCTCCGGGGCCGCCAGCTCGTCCGGGCCGGGGACGACCCGGGCACCTGGTGGGCGTTCACCACCGGCCTGGGCACCGCGTACGCCGCGCTCGACCGGGCCGCCGAGGCCCTCGCGCTCTACGCCGGGGCCCGCGCCGCCACCGACGACCCGAAGATCCTGATGTCCGCGGCGTACTCGACCGCGATGCTGCACGCGCGGTACCTGTCCCCCGACGCGCGGGATGCCACCCTGGCCCGCGAGGAGCTGCACACCGCGCTCGCGCTCGCCGCCCGGCTCGACGACCCGCGCCAGCGCACCCTGCTCACCGTGTTCTACGGCCAGGGCCTGGCCCTGCTCGACAGCCGGTCCGGGCGGACCGACGCGGCGCTCGCCCGGATCGACGCGGGCATCGCCGCCCTGGACCGGGAGTTCGCCCCCGACGAGCGGCCCCAGGACCGGGCCCGGCTGCTGCACAACCGGGCGCAGCTGCACGCGGCGACGGGCCGGCCCGACCGGGCGCTGGCGGACCTGGCGGCCGTCCTCGCGCGCGACCCCGACAACGCCGAGTACCACGTCGACCGGGCCGGGCTGCACCGCGACCTAGGCCGGCCGGCCGAGGCCCTCGCGGACTACACCGCCGCGATCCGGCTCGGCCCGCACCCGCCCGAGGCGTACCTGCACCGGGCCGCCCTGCGCGACGATCCGGCGCTGGCGCTCGCCGACCTGGGGCGGGTGCTGGCGATCGACCCCGGGCACGTCGACGCGCTGGTCAACCGGGCGAACCTGCGAGTCGAGCTGGGCGACCTCGACGGGGCCGAGACCGACGCGCGGGCCGGGCTGGCCCTGGCGCCCCGGGAGCCGCTGCTGCTGTGCACCCTGGGGCTGGTGGTATCCGAGCGCGGCGACCTGGCCGGGGCGGAACGGTTGCTCAGCCGGGCGCTGGAGCACGATCCGGACCTGGTGGCGGCGTGGACGAACCGCGCGGCCGTCCGGTTCGAGGCCGGCGAGCTGGACGCGGCGGCCGGGGACCTGGACCGGGCCGTCGGGCTGACGGACGACCCCGTGGTGCGGTACAACCGAGGACTGGCTCTTCAGGGTCTACGCAGGTGGGCCGAGGCCGAGGCGGACTTCGCCGCCGTGCTCGCCGACCCGCGGGTGGACGGGGATTTCGGGGCCGAGGCGCGCGAACAGCTGGCCGCCTGCCGCGCCGCCGCCCCGTGACCCACCCCGTCGCCCGCGTCAGGGCGTGAAGACCCGGGCCGCCTGCCACAGCGCCTGGAACCGGGAGATCCGGTCGGCGACCCGTTCGGGCAACAGCACCAGCTGGGTACGCACGATGCTCGGCGGCTTGTCGTCGAACTGCGGGGTGGGCTGCACCTCGTAGCTCAGCGCGTCGTCGAACAGGCTGAAGTCGAACAGGTCGTGCCGGGGGATGGCGATCTCGACCTTCGGGTCGAGCACCCGCACCTCGATGCCGAAGTCGTGCTGCACCCGGAACACGGCCTCCAGGTGCGCCCCGCTGTTGGTCTCCGGCCGCCCGACGAGGACGAACAGCCGGCGGACCCGCACGCCCCGCGCGACGGCCCCGCGCTGCGCCTTCAGGTACCGGTGCCCGAGTTCGCTCTCCCACAGCCCGCCCGCGACGTCCACGCCGGTGATGCTGATCGCGTCGATGCTCCGCCGAGCGTTGCGGGCGAGGCCGAGCATCCAGTCCCGGTCCTCGCCGTCGTAGATCACCTCCCGGCCGCTGCCCAGGTCCTTGAGGAAGTCGGAGAACCGGGTGATCTCGGTCTGCGCGAAGCCCTTGACCAGGTCGGGCAGGTCGGGTTCGAGCTGGGTCGCGTTCAGGACGAGCTGGGTGACCGCGTCGGTGCGCAGGTGCGAGGCGTCGACCCGGCCGAACAGCCGGGTGGCCTCGTTGATCTGGCCGAACCGCCTCTCGATCAGCGCCTCGACGCGTTCGGCGTGCCGGGCCTGGGACCGCTGCACCGTCGAGCCGTGCTCGCGCAGCGTGGCCGTCACGGCGTCGGCGTGCTCGGCGTGCACGGACTGCACGGTGCGCAGCCGGTTGTCGAAGTCGATGAGGAACTGCACGACGAGGGTCACGCCGCCGATGAACACCGACAGGGTGACGCCCCAGATCTCGGGCTGCTTCGTGAGGTGGGTCAGCAGGTACGCGACGCCGCCGATCAGGAGGGTGAGGACGATCTTCCGCAGGACCTTCAGGCGGGTGTCGGACAGCAGGAACTTGAAGAACTTCACGACGCCGCCACCGCCTCCCGGGCCAGCAGGGTGACCGTGGCCATCGCCAACTGGTCGCGGACCCGGCTGACCGAGGTGTGCCACTGCCGACTCAGGCCCGGCCGCCGTTCCAGGACCTCCCACACGTCGAGCACCCGGTCGTCGAGCCGGGCGGCGGGCATCCACAGGTGCAGCAGCGTGTCGACGGCGGGGCGCAGCCGGCCCAGGGTGCGGGCCCAGGAGCCGCCGCCGATGTCGGCCCGTTCGATGAGGCCGAGCAGGGTGCTCAACAGCCAGTCGTGCAGGGCCAGGTCCTCGCACAGCTCGACGACGGCGGGGATCTCCTCGGGCGTACCGGTCAGCCGCAGCGTGCGCAGGTCGCCCTTCTCCAGGGTGAGGTCGAGGTGCCGGCCCCCGTCGGCGCCCGGCGGGACCAGGGCCCACCGCAGCCGGGTACGCGGCGTGGTGAACGGCCGGACCGCGTCCAGCAGCGGCGAGAGCTGGATGTCGTCCATCAGAGCGGTGGCGATCGCGCCCAGGTCGAGGGTCTCGGGGGCCCGGGCCGGAGACAGGAAACCGAGGACGAGGTCCTCGGCGGCCCATGCTCCCCGGTGTTCGAGGACGCCGGGTTTCGTCAGGTAGTGCGACCACGGCAGTCGGCGGCGGCCGGTGGCGGCGGCGGGTTCGATGACGGCCCGGGTGGACGCCTGGAGCACGTGGCCGCCGGTGATCAGTGCCCGGGAGACCGTCGTGCCGGCGCCGGGGGCCCGTCTGCCGGACCGGGTGGCCAGCGGGCAGTCCACCCCGGTGAGCACGTCCGGGGACACCGCGTGCGCGATCGGCCGGGCGGAGCGGCGGACCCGTTCGCCGGGCACGATGGCCAGCACCCGGGAGACGTCGTCCGGCGGCAGGCCGGTGGAGTGTTGCAGGAGTCCGGTGTGCACCTCTCCCACGGTCAGAACCACGGAACCTCCTCGTTGTGCGCGCGTTGGTGGACGCTATCGCAACGGCCCGTGCAAATGGGGCGACCCTTGGTTACTCCCACTGTAGACAGTGCCCGCACCCATTCCATCGACCGACGTCAGAATGAGGAGGCCCGCCACGGTCGGAAACCCGCTAGTGTCGGGGTGTGCGCAATCCTCGGGCGATCGTCGTCGGGGCGGGTGTCTCCGGCCTGACGACAGCGGTGTGCCTGGCGGAGGCCGGCTGGTCCGTCCGCGTGCTCGCCCGCGACACGCCGATGGCCACCTCCTCGGCGTCCGCCGGGGCGATGTGGGGCCCCTACCTGGTGTCCGACCCCCGGGTCGAGCCGTGGAGCCTGGAGTCCCTGCACGTGCTGGAGGAGCTGGCCGCCGACCCGTCCACCGGCGTGGCGATGGTGACCGGCGTGGAGGCCTCCCGGTCCCCGATCACCCCGCCCGGCTGGACCGCGAAGGTGCGCGACTTCGCCCGGTGCGCCCCCGGGGACCTGCCGGACGGCTTCGTCAGCGGCTGGCGGTCCACGATCCCGGTGATCGACATGACGGCGTACCTGGGGTTCCTCTGCCGGCGGCTGGAACGGGCGGAGGTCGACATCGAGGAGTACGCGGTGCGCTCGTTCGACGATCCGGCCCTCGACGCCCCGGTGATCGTCAACTGCTCCGCGATCGGCGCGCGCGACCTCGTACCGGACGAGCGGCTGGTGCCGATCCAGGGCCAGCTGGTGGTGGTCGACAACCCGGGGATCCACGAGTTCTTCGCCGACCACGACGACGACCCCACCCTGATGGCGTACATCCTGCCGCAGGGCGACCGGGTGGTGCTGGGCGGCAGCGCGGACCGCGGCCGGTCGGACCTGCGGGTGGACCCCGACGTGGGCGCGGGCATCCTGGCCCGGTGCATCGCGATCGACCCCCGGCTGGCCGGCGCCAGGGTGCTGGGCCACCGGGTGGGGCTGCGGCCGAACCGGGACCGGATCCGGCTGGACGCGGCCCCGCTGGGCTCCCGCCGGCTGATCCACAACTACGGGCACGGCGGGTCGGGCGTGAGCCTGTCGTGGGGCTGCGCCCGCGAGGTCCTGGCCCTGGCGGACGCCGACACCCTCCCCTGACCACGGACCGCGCGACCCCGGCGCGGGCTCAGCGGTGCACGCTCTCCTCGGTCAGCTCGAACCAGCACAGCCGCGCGAACGCCGGCGAGACCGTACTGACCGGCCCGGCCGGCCCCGGCTCCGGCAGCGCGTCGAACAACCCGCGCGCGAACTCCAGGTACCCGTCGAGGTCCCGCTCGGAGGCTTTCTCGTGCCGGCGCGGGTACCGCAGCGCGCCGTCGGCCCCGTAGTGCAGGTCCGTGAGTCGCAGCGGGGGTTCGCCGGTGGTCGCGCGGTGCCGCCACCGCCCGGTGTCCGGGTCGAAACTGTAGGCGGGCAGCAGCTTCCAGCCGTGCCGGGCGACCAGGGTCACCGCCCCGACCAGGTAGTCGAACACCGTCTCGGACAGGAAGTAGTTGAAGCCGATCCGGACCCAGCCGGGCTTGATCCCGTCGTGGCCGGCGAAGACCTGCTTCTGGAGGAGCCGGTCCTGGCGCCGGTCGATGCCGAGCAGCCGGTGCCCGTAGGGTCCCGCGCACGCGCAGCCGCCCCGGGTCTGGATCCCGAACAGGTCGTTGAGGACGGCGACCACGAAGTTGTGGTGCAGGTACCGGCCGCCGGGGCGGTGCAGCCGGAACGACACGATCGACAGCCGCTCGGCGTCGAGGTTGCCGAGCAGTTCGAGGGTGGGTTCCGTCCGCCAGGCAGCGATGGCCCGGCCGATGAAGGCGTCCTCGCGGGCCCTGATCAGGGGCACGCCCACGGCCTGTTTGAGTCCGAAGACCAGGCCGGCGCGGATCGACTCCACGATGGCCGGGGTGCCGCCCTCCTCCCGGTGCACCGGGTCGGCCAGGTAGTGGTGGCCGTGCTCGGTGACGTAGTCGACGGTGCCGCCGCCCGGGACCGAGGGCACCCGGTTGGCGAGCAGTTCGCGGCGCACGGCCAGCACGCCGGGGGTGCCGGGGCCGCCGGGGAACTTGTGCGGGCTGAGGAACACCGCGTCCTTGTACGAGCCGCCGGGCCCGTTCATCTCGATCTCCGCGTACGGGCCGGCCGCCGCGAAGTCCCAGAACGACAGCGCCCCGTACCCGTGCAGCAGGTCCGCCACCGCTTCCGTGTCGGTGAGGATGCCGGTGACGTTCGAGGCGGCGGAGAAGGAGCCGATCCGCAGTGGCCGGTCGCGGTGCGCGGCCAGTTCCCGTTCCAGGGCGGCGAGGCTGACGTGCCCGTCGGCGTCCTCGGGGATGGGCACCACCTCGGCGATCGACTCGCGCCACGGCAGCTCGTTGGAATGGTGCTCGTAGGGGCCTACGAACACCACCGGCCGCAGGTGGCGGTGCACGGACCGGGCGAGGTGGAACCGGTCCTCCAGGACCGAGGGCACCCGCAGTCCGAGGATGGTGATCAGCTTGTCGATCGCCCCGGTCGCCCCGGAACCGGCGAAGATCACGGCCGTGTGTTCGTCGCCGCCGATCGCGCGGGCGATGATCTGGCGGGCGTCCTCGCGGAACCGGGTGGTCTGCAGGCCGGTACCCGACGACTCGGTGTGGGTGTTGCCGTAGTGCGGCAGGACCTCGCGCCGGATGAAGTCCTCGATGAAGCTCAGCGCCCGACCGGAGGCGGTGTAGTCGGCGTAGGTGATCCGCCGCGGACCGTACGGCCCCCGGATCACCTCGTCGTCGCCGATCACCGATTCGCGGATCCTGGCCAGGAGCGGATTTTCCATGTTGCCCCCGAAATACCGAATTCACCCCGATTCTAGGCGCGGCCCCACCCTTCCCGAAGGCTCTCGGCGGGCGGCGAGCAATTCCCGAACCTTCGACGGGTACCGGAGCGCCAGGGCCGGGCCCTGCCCCCGGCGGGATCCGGCGCGCGCCGGCCGGTCTCCGGTCAGATCCGGGTCAGGTCGCTGCTGCCCCGGTCGTCGGCGAGCCGCAGCCCGTTGCCCGAGCAGTCGAACGTCTCGGTGAGGTCCGGCAGCTTGTCCGGCCCCGAGCCCTGGTCCACGTCGTCCCTGTAGACGGTGGTGACCAGGGAACTCGATCCGGGCGTCAGGGACAGCTTGCCGTCGACCACCCGCCAGTGGAACGTGCTCGAACCGACGGTGCGGTACTTCACGGAGTGTCCGGCGTCCCACCCCGCGTACCAGACCCCGGTCGCGGGCATGGTCATCGTGCCCGTCCCCCCGGGGTCGAAGGTCATCTTGTACCCCTCGCTGACCAGGTTGACGGTCGTGTTCCCGTCGCGCGGTCGCCCGTCGAGGCGTTGGAGTTTCCAGGTGCCGGGGACGCAGGGCCCGCCGACCAGGGGCCGGTCGACGGGGGCCCCGGGGCTCGGTGCGGCCAGGGCCGGCGGGGGCACGGGGGACAGCGTCGGCGGCGCGGCACCGGTTCCGCCGGTCGGGGCGGACGGGGCGGGCGACGGCGACCCGGTGGGCGCGGAAGGGGTGGCCGGGGTGGAGGCCCGCCGCCCGTCGCCCGGGGCCGAGGACGACGACGTGGTGTACAGGCTGGTCCAGACGACCCCCAGGACGCCGCACACCGCCGTCACGGTCGCGGCCACGATCACCGACCGGGCGTTGATCCTCGCCACCTGCCGGGCCTCGCTCGGTTCCGCCATGCACGACTCCACCGTGATCGACTGTCGGGGGACGGCGGCGCTCGGGCCGCTCGGTTCTCCATCACAGCAGACGGTCGCGCGCGCTGCCGGCTCGTGTCACAAGACGGACACCCGGGCAGGGAACGCCCAGGCGCGGCGGGTGGATGGCGGCGGGGACGGTGCGCTGCAGCCGCACCCGTCCTTGTCCCCGCCACCACTCGGTGTCGGGCTGGCTGCCCATCCACCACCCGGGCCCCCGCCCGGTACATCCCTATCTTCGCTGCCCGGTATGTCATGGTTGGGCGGCAAGTCGGGAAAATGTCAGATCGATCGGGCCGCGCCCGTGGCGCACCGCGTCCGTCGTCCGCTCTGGATAACGACACGTTCCCGGAAGTTGTCACGCCCTCGGCGCGACGGAAGTGCGGCACCAGGCCGACGCGGTCCGGGGCGGCGGACCCGGGCGCCTGGCCGGGCGACGCCCTACAGGCCCGCGACCTGCAACAATCCGTGCACGCCGCTGACCCGCCAGTCCTCACCGGACGCGTCCAGGGCCGCGAGCGTCCCCGGCGCCAGACCCACGACAACCTCACATTTGAGGGTACGCAGCGCCGCCACCGGCCCCGGGAAGTAGCCGACCACGTCCGCGAACGGCGTCAGCGCGGGCCAGTGCGCGTCCCCGACGAGCCGGCGGTAGTTCAGGTCGCCCTTGAACACGGTCAGGCTCGCCGCCGCCCACTCGGCGACCAGGTCCCCGGGCGCGTCGCGGTACCAGCCGGGCGCCCGGTAGTAGTCGTGGGTCCGCAGTGTCCACCGGCCCTCGGCGGCGGCCCGCAGCAACCGGCCGCGCGGCCCCTCCCCCAGCACCGCCAGGCACTCGGCGACATCGGAGGCCAGGGCGTCGGACACGAAGTACGGGTACGGCTTCACGTGCAGCGCCACCCGCTCGCTCCGGCCCGTGGCCAGCAGGTGGTCGACGAGCGCCAGGTCCGCGAGCAGTTCGGCGCCCGCGTTGTCGGCGACCAGGCACAGGGAGGCGCCGAGTCCGGCGTCCAGCGCGGCGCACAACGCCGGGGAGTCGTCCACGACGAGCGAGCCGACGTCGGCCGGGCCGCCGGGCCGCCGGGCCGCCCGATCCGGAAACTCAGGTCGGCCCGGTTGCCCCACACGGCGGCGACCAGCAGCTCCCGCAGCCCGCCGACCGGTTCCGTGGCCGGGCCCCGCCCGGTCCCGCCCGCGCCGGGACGGTCAGCCGCCGCACCCGGGGTGGTCCGCTCCCCCGGCGCTCCCGCGGCCGTCGCGTCCCGGGCCTCGGCCGACTTCAGGTACGCGAACGGGTCCACGCCCCGCCACGGCCCCGGCGCGAAGTACCCGACGGCGTCGAGGAGCCGGCGGTAGAAGTAGCTCTCGGCGAACAGGAACGGCACGTCGAACCAGGAGCGGCCGAAGTACCCGGCGCCCCAGGTCTCCCACCGGTCGGCGTCGGCCGCGTCGGCGGGCAGCCGCCCGATCACCCCGGTAAGCGTCTCGGCGACCAGCGCGTCGAGCGCCCGCCGGGGCCCGGGCCCGTAGGGATGGGCGTCCCGCACGCCGGCGACCAGTTTCGGGTGCCGGTCGTGCAGGACGCTCCACGGGAACGACCCGACCACGGCCGGGGTGACCACGGCGGGTACCGCGCCGGCCCCGCCGGAGGCCCCGGTGGGATCCGCGGGCCGGGCGGAGACCCCGGTGGGATCCGCGGGCCCGGCGGAGGTCACGGTCCGGTCCGCCCGGCTGGCGTACCGGCGGGGTCAGCGGGCGACACGCAGCTCCACCCAGTCGAGGTGCCCGTCCCCGAGCGCCGCGACCGCCGCGACGATCCCGGTCCGCGCCGCGCGCAGCGCCGGGTCCTCGGCCATCACCAGGATGTCGTCGAAGAACCGGTCCACCGCGTCGGGCAGCCCGGCCGACGTCGAGGCCGCGACCAGCCCTGCGAGGTCGACGCCCGGGCTGAGGTCCGCGTGTACCTTGCCGAGGGTGTCGTGCAGGAGCTGCTCGGCGGGCTCGGTGAGCAGCGCGGGGTCGTACGCGGTGGCGGTGCCGGCCGGCACGATCCGGCGGGCACGCTGCAGGGCGGCGGCGAGGCGCAGGAACGACTCCTCGCCGGCCACGGCCGTCAGCTGGCCGAGGACGAGCTCCGCGCGGTGCGGGCGGTCGGCGTGCGGGAGGACCGCGCGGACCCGGTCCACCGGGTACCCCTCGTCGAGGAGCTGCTGTTCGAAGCGGCGGGTCAGGAACTCGCCCACGGCGTCGAGCACGGTCACGTCCACCGGCTGGAGCCGGGCGGCGGCGGCCACGGACTCGGCGAGGGACAGTCCGCCGAGGGCCGGCTGGGACCGGTGCACGCTGATCGCGCCGAGCACGGCGCGGCGCAGGGCGTACGGGTCGCTGCTGCCGGTGGGCAGGCCCACGGTGGCGGCGAGGCCGGTGAGCATGTCCAGCTTGGCGGCCAGGGACAGGATCGCGCCGGGGACGCCGGTGGGCAGCGCGTCGCCGGCCTGCCGGGGCAGCTCGGCCTCGAACAGCGCGCGGGCCACGGCCGGGGTCTCGCCGGCCGCCGTCGCGTACTCCCGGGCCATGACGCCGGCCAGGCTGGTCATCTCGGTGACCATCTGCGAGCCGAGGTCGAACAGCAGCAGCTCGGCGGCGCGGTCCAGGGTGACCCGGTCCTCGCCGGTGACGCCCGCCGCGTCGGCGAGCACGCCGGCCAGGGCGCGGATCCGCCCCGCCCGGTCGGCCACCGAGCCGAGCTTGTCGGTGAAGGTGAGCGTGTGCAGCTTGGCGGCCATGTCGGCGAGCGGGGTGGCCAGGTCGGCGCGGCGGAAGAAGGCCGCGTCCTCGTACCGGGCGCGCAGCACGCCCTCGTTGCCGGCCCGGACCAGGTCGGGGTCGATCGCCCCGTTGGCCACGACGACGAAGTACGGCAGCAGGGTGCCGTCGGCGGCGCGGACCGGCAGGTACCGCTGGTGCTTGCGCATCACGGCCGTGAGGATCTCCTCGGGCAGCTCCAGGTACGCGGGGTCGAACGCGCCGAGCAGCGGGGTGGGCTGCTCGACGAGGTAGCAGATCTGGTCGAGCAGGGCCGCCTCGGCGGTGAGGTCCACGGTGCCGCCGACGGTCTTGGCGAGGGCGAGCGCGCCCTTGGTGACCAGTTCCCAGCGGGCGTCGGGGTTGAGGACGATCCCGGTGGCGGCGAGCTGCGCGGAGTACGTGTCGGCGGAGGTGATGGCCAGGGTCGGCTCGGCGGAGGTCCGGTGCACCCGGGTGTAGCGGTCGGCGGCCAGCGTCGACACGACCACGGGCACGACGTCGGCGCCCCACAGGGCGAGCAGCCAGCGGACCGGCCGACTGAAGGACAGCGACGGGTCGAGCCAGCGCATGTTGCGGCTGCCCCGCAGGCCGGTGACGACCTCGCCGAGCAGTTCGGCGAGCACGACGGGCGCGGTGCGGCCGGGCTCGTCCTTGACGACGGCGAGGTGCTCGGTGCCGGCGATGTCGACCTTGACCAGGTCCTCGACGGCCACGCCCTGCGAGCGGGCGAACCCGGCGGCGGCCGGGGTCACGGTGCCGTCGGGCTTGTACGCGGCGGACACCTTCGGCCCCTTCACCGTGCGGGTCGCGTCCTCCTCGGCGGCGGCGACGCCCTCGACGGTGACGACGAGCCGGCGCGGGGTGGCCAGCGCGTACACGGCGCCGTGCGCGAGGCGGGTGCCGGCGAGCTTCTCGGTGACGGTCTTCGCGAGCCAGTCGCGGTTGGCGCGGGCCTCGGCGGGCGGCAGTTCCTCGACGCCGATCTCGAAGACCAGGGTCTGCGGGCCGGTGCCGGCCGACCGGGTCGTCGAGGGGATCGCGTGCCCGGTGGCGGCGGGCGCGGCGGCCAGCGGCGCGGGCTGGGCGACACCGAGCGGGTGGTCCAGCTCGGCCCGGCGCTGTACCCACAGCTTGGCGACCTCGCCGGACATCCGCCGCATCCGGGCGAACTCGGTGGCCCGGTCGCTGGTGGACACCGCGCCCCGGGAGTCGAGGATGTTGAAGGCCTGCGAGCACTTCAGGATCAGGGTGTGCGCGGGCACGGGCAGCCCGGCGTCGATCATGCGCTGGGCCTCGTCGGCGTAGTGGCCGAGCAGGGCGCGGGCGGTGTCCACGTCGGCGTCGTCGAGGTAGAACCGGGACATCTCATACTCGCCCTGGCCGAACACCTCGCCGTAGGAGATGCCGGGGGCGTAGGCGATGTCCTTGAAGTGGGTGACGTTCTGCTGGGCCATCAGGATGCGTTCGATCCCGTAGGTGATCTCCACCGGCACCGGGTCGAGGTTGAGACCGCCGACCTGCTGGAAGTACGTGAACTGGGTGATCTCCAGCCCGTCGAGCCAGACCTCCCAGCCCAGGCCCCACGCGCCGACGGCCGGCTGCGCCCAGTTGTCCTCGACGAACCGGATGTCGTGCGCGGCGACGTCGACCCCGAGCGCGACGAGCGAGCCCAGGTACAGCTCCTGCGCGTTGCCCGGCTCGGGCTTCAGGATCACCTGGAACTGGGTGTGCGTCTGCAGCCGGTTCGGGTTCTCGCCGTACCGGGCGTCGTCGGGGCGCACCGACGGCTCGACGTAGGCGACCTTCCACGGCTCGGGGCCCAGGACCCGCAGGAACGTCGCCGGGTTGAGGGTGCCCGCGCCGACCTCGGTGTTCATCGGCTGGACCGTGAGGCAGCCCTGCTCGCGCCAGTACTCGGCGAGGCGGGCCAGGGCATCCTGCATGGTCAACGCGGTCACGGGACAAACCTCACAATGGGGTACGGGCGGCGAGCAGCCCTTCCAGCCTAGCCTCGACCGCCGTCCCGCCTCGCTCCCGGTCCGCCGGCCGGGCCCCCGCGACCCGGGGCCGGGCGGGTCCGGACCCCCGCTGGAAGATTTTCCGGTCCCGGTACAACCTCGGCGCGGCCCCGGACGGTGGTTAGGGTGACGCGAGCGACGAGGGAGCACGGGGCATGACGGGCAGTACCGGATTTGACGAGTACGTGGCGACGCGGTCCCCGAGGCTCCTGCGCCTCGCGTACCTGCTCACCCAGGACCACGCCCTGGCCGAGGATCTGGTGCAGACGGCGCTGGTGAAGTCGTGGCCGGCGTGGGGCCGGATCGCCGACGACCCGGAGCCGTACGTGCGCCGCGTGCTCACGAACACGTTCAACTCGTGGTGGCGGCGGCGGTCGCGGGGGGAACGCCCGACGGCCGTCCTGCCCGACCGGCGGTGGACGACCCCGCACGGGGAGGTCGACGACCGCGACGAGGTGTGGCGCGCGCTGGCCCAGTTGCCCCGGCAGCAGCGCGCCGTCCTCGTCCTGCGGTATCTGGAGGATCTCAGCGAGGCCGAGACGGCCGACGCGCTGGGCGTCTCGGTGGGTTCGGTCAAGGGGTACGCGTCGAAGGGGCTGGCCAAGTTGCGCCTGGACCCGGCGCTGCGGCCGTTCCCCGAGCCGGAGATTCCGCCGGGCGGCGACGGGCGGGTGTCGGCGGTGCGCGACCGGATCGGGCGGCGGCGCCGGGGCCGGCTGGCCGTGGCCGGGGCGGCGTGCGCGCTGGTGGTGGCGGTGCTGGTCGGCTACGTCCTCGCGCGCGGCCGCACCGAGGCCCTGCCGCCCACCGGGCCCTCCCCCACGCCGTCGGTCGCGCCCAGTCCGTCGGTCCGGGTCGAGGGCTGGCAGGTCGTCATGGTCGGCGGGGACGACAGGACCCTCACCATCGGGTACGCGACCGGCCCGTTCGACGGCGGGTGCCGCGACGCGGTGGGCGCGCCCGACGTGCGGGAGTCCGCGAGGACGGTCGTCGTGACCGTGCGGCTGGTCGAGGGCGAGCGGTGCGGCTCCGGGGAGGTGAAGGTGACCCTGTCCGCGCCGTTGGCCGGCCGCACGGTCGTCGACGGCACGAAGGACACGCCGCAGCAGGTCCTGCCGGAACGCGCCCTCCCCGTGCCCGGTTTCCCCGCCGACCTGTCCCTCGTGGGCGGTACCCGACGGGCGGGCGACCAAGCGGTGACCGCCTACTACACCCGGCCCGGAGGTCCGGACGTCGTCGTCCGCGCCCTCGCGGGCTTCGGCGAGCCGATGGGGGCGTTCATCGCCGACCGGCGGGTGCACGGGCGCGACGCCGTGGTCCGGGGCTGGGGCGGGATGCTGGTCACGTCCTGGACGGAGGGCGCCTGGAGCATGGAGGTCCAGGTCAAGGCGTCGGAGGGTCAGAGTCCGACCATGGCGGAGATGGATCTGGTGCTGGCCGGGCTGCGCTGGTGACCCGTCCGGGGGTGCCGCACCGGGCTCCGAGCGGCACGTCCGCCCGGCTCCGGCGGAAAGCCGGTTGTGGCCTCCGTTGGGCGTGGCGCGCGATTTAAGCCACTTTTATACGCCCTTTACGTTCCCCTTGAGGTGTCGATCCCGATACTCCGGACTACGGGTGTGCCGGCCGCTGACCCCAACCACCGGCCGGCACACCGTGTCCCCTCAACGACGTGGAGCCCGCATGTACCGACGACTTGCCACCGGGATCGGGGCCCTGCTCCTCGGCACCGCCCTGGCCGCTGTCACCGCCGCCGCCCCCGCGCAGGCCGCGCCCCAGGCCACCGGGCTGAACGCGACCATCGCGCTGAACAACTGCTCGGCCTCCCTGGTGCGCTTCCCCGGCTCGGTGGACGCCGACCGGGCCCTGATGCTCACGAACGGGCACTGCTACGAGGGCGGCATGCCGGGCGCGGGTGTCGTGCTCCAGAACAAGCCGAGCACCCGGTCGGGCAGCCTGCTCAACGACGCCGGTACCGCGCTGGGCACCGTGAAGGCCGACACCCTGCTGTACGCGACGATGACCGGCACCGACGTCTCCCTGTACCGGCTGACCACCACGTTCGCTGCGATCAAGTCGAGCTACGGCGTGACCGCGATGACGATCAAGGCCGACCACCCGGCGGACGGAATCGCCACCACGATCCCGTCCTCGTACTGGAAGCAGACGTGGAACTGTTCGATCAACGGGTTCGTGCCGACGCTGCGCGAGGACGCGTGGACGATGCGCGACTCGATCCGGTACAACGCCGGGTGCGACACCAAGCACGGCACGTCCGGCTCGCCGATCCTGGACAGCGCCCGCAACGTCGTCGGGATCAACAACACCGGCAACGACGACGGCGAGATGTGCACCATGAACAACCCGTGTGAGGTGGCCGCCGACGGCACCACCACGGCGACCAAGGGCCAGAGCTACGGCCAGCAGACGTACTGGTTCACCACCTGCGTGAACTCCGGCCGCCAGCTCGACCTGACCGTGTCCGGCTGCCTGCTGCCCGGCGCGACCCCGCCGACCGGCAACTGCACGGCCGCCCAGGTCGTCGGCAACGGCGGCTTCGAGTCGACCTCCGCCACCCCGTGGACGGCGTCGACGGGCGTGATCCGGGCCGGTAGCACCGCGCAGCCGACCCACGGCGGCACGAAGCTCGCGCTGCTCGGCGGCAAGGGCAGCACCAACACGACCACCGCCTCGCAGTCCGTGGCCGTGCCGGCCGGCTGCTCGACGTACACCCTGTCGTACTACCTGCACATCGACACGAAGGAGACCAGCAACACCGTGTACGACAAGCTCACGGTGAAGGTCGGCTCGACGACGCTGGCGACCTACAGCAACGCGAACAAGGCCAGCGGGTACGCGCTGCGCACCCTCGACCTGAAGGCGTACGCCGGCCAGACCGTGACGCTCACGTTCACCGGGACCGAGGACTCCAGCCTCGCGACCAACTTCGTCCTCGACGACGTGGCGCTCAACGTCAGCTGACCGGGCGGGGAGACAGGGGCGGGCACCCGAGGGGTGGCCGCCCCTGTCGCACAGGTGGAACGCGGCAGTCAGGGGCAGGCCGCGTCCGTGCCCGGTACGCCGACGGCGACCCAGGACGCGCGGACCGCCTTGTGTTCCACGGAGCACCGGCCGTACAGGTCCGCCGCCGCGGCGAGTGTGCCGGTCCGGGTCGTCCGGTAGGTGGCCGAACTCGTGAGGTAGTAGTTCAGCGCGCGGTACCAGATCTTGCCGGCGGTGGCCCGGCCGATCCCGGTGACGGCCGGCGCGCCGGCGCACACCGGTGACGTGCCGTACGGCGTGACCCCGGTGCCCTCCGCCAGGGCGAAGAAGGCGTGGTTGCCGACCCCGGACCCCTGGAACGGCGGGTGGCTCGCGGTCAGGGTCGACCAGCACGTGTCGGAGTACCCGTCGAGCCCCGGGTTGTAGAGGTAGTGGAAGACCGTTCCGGTGCGCTCGCCCTCCGTGTAGTCCGGCGGGTCGGCCGGATGCGCGGCGCCGAACTCGACGAGGGTGCCGAAGATGTCCGACGTGGACTCGTTGAGCGCCCCGGACTCCCCCGACACGCCCAGCCCGATCATCGCCTCGGTGACGGCGTGCACGAGCTCGTGGGCGAGCAGGTCCAGGGGCAGCCCGCCCGAACTGGCGGACTCGACGACGAACTGGCTGCCGTTGCGGTACACCCGGTTGGTGGTGGACATCCGCACGCACGCCGCGGCGCCGGTGCCGTTGTTGAGGATCCCCGACCGGGCGTGGTTCACCTTGTAGTAGTCCCAGAACTGGCCGAGCACGTAGTGCACGTCGGCGGCGACGGTCCGGATGTCGGCCGGATTCCGGGTGCCGAACGAGGACGTGGCGCTCCCGATCACCTGCTGGGTCGTGCAGTCCGTCGTGCGGGTGTTGCCCCGGAGCGGATCGCGCAGGTAGTAGGTGGCCCCGACGTAGTCGACGCCGAGGGTGGTGTTGTCGTAGTGGTAGCCGTGCCCGACGCCCGCCGCCGGGATCGCGTGGGCGGTGCCCGGCGCGACCAGCAGTGCGGCGACCAGGGCGAGCACGAGCGGGATGGCGCGTCTCACGAAAGCTCCCTCCGACACGCATCATTCGATACTCATCAATGTATCGGGCGGAGGGTCGCCGGCGGGGTGCCAGATCCCGGCGCGATGGCCGGTTCAGTCGGTGACGGCGATCGCGTCGACCTCGATCAGGTAGCCCGGCGCGGCCAGCGTCTGCACCCCGAGCAGGGTGTCCGTGGGCCTGTGGTCGCCGAACACCGCGACCCGGGCCGCCTCGATGACCGGCAGGTACTCCCGGCGGTGGCCGACGACGTAGATGCCGATCCTGGTGACCTGGTCCGGTCGGGCCCCGGCGGCGGCCAGGGCGCGGGCGAGATTGGCGAACACCTGCCGGGCCTGGGCCGCCAGGTCGCCGGGAGCGACGAGGTTGCCGTCGCGGTCGTCGGACATCTGCCCGGCGACGAACACCAGCCGGCCGCCGGTCGCGACGACCACGTGGGAATAGGTCTCGGGCCTGTCCAGGCCGTCGGGTTGGATGATTTCGAGGGACATCGGAGCGAACCCTTCGTCGGTCGGTGTGGCGCGGGGAACAGCCCGGCGGGTCAGGCTCCGTCGCGCAGGGTCTGGGTGATCGCGTCGAGGGTGGCCAGCCGGGTCGAGGCCGACAGGCGCGCGGCGGTGGCGACCAGGAGCAGTTCGGTCACGGCCACCTCGTGGGTGAGCGGCGCGACGGGGCCGGCCGCGTCCCGGGGCAGTCGGATCAGCAGCTCCGCGTCCCCCGCGAGCGGCGACTCCCAGGCGTCGGTGACGAGGAGCAGCCGGGCCCGGCGGGTGCGGGCGGCGCGGACGAACCGGGCGGTGGCCGCCGAGTACCGGCGGAAGTCGTAGGCCACCACCAGGTCGGCGGGCCCCAGGTCGAGCAGGATCCGGGCCTGTTCGGAGGTGGGGTCGGGCACGGCGCGCACGCCGGGGCGCAGGGCCGACAGCTGCCGGACCAGGTACTCGGCGGCCAGCCCGCTCAGGGGGCCGCCCACGCCCCACACCTGGCCGGCCTCCGCCAGCAGGGTCGCCGCGCTGGACAGCAGCGGCCCGGTCATGGCCGCCAGGGTGCCGTCCAGCCCGGCCCGCAGGTCCTCGGCGGCGCTGTGGGGGTCGGGGAGTTCGGCGACGAACGCGTGCAGGCGCGAGCGGTCGTGGTCGCGCGCGGCCGCCCGCACGGTGGCCTGGAAGGCGGCGAAGCTGGCGTAGCCCAGGCGGGCCACCAGTCGCGACGCGGTCGGCGCGCTGACCCCGGCGCGGTCGGCGAGGGTGCGCAGGGAGCCGAGGGCCGCGAAGGGGTGGTCGTCGAGCAGGACGCGGGCCACGGCCTGCTCGCCGTGCGGGAGCGTGGCGTAGACCTCGGCGAGGTGGGCCTGCACCGGACGGGTCGTCATACTGACGAATGTTACATGTGACTCGGGGTTCCATGAAATCTGAAACGAATGTTATGTTCGCACCATGAGTTCGTGGCAAGGGCTGATCGACAGCCCGTACCGACGCTGGCTTCCCGTCCCCGACACCGCCCCGGCCGTCTCCCTGCACGAGGGCGCCACCCCGCTGCTCCGCTCGGCGCACCTGTCCGCCGCGACGGACTGCGAGGTGTGGCTCAAGGTCGAGGGCGCCAACCCCACCGGCTCCTTCAAGGACCGGGGCATGACGATCGCCGTCACCGTGGCCGCCGCGACCGGGGTGCGGTCCGTCATCTGCGCCTCCACCGGCAACACCAGCGCCTCGGCGGCCGCCTACGCCGCCCGCGCGGGGCTCGAAGCCGTCGTGCTCGTCCCCCGGGGCCGGATCGCGCTCGGGAAACTGGCCCAGGCCATCCGGTACGGCGCGCGGATCGTCGAGCTCGAGGGCACGTTCGACGACTGCCTGCGGGTCACCCGCGAGCTCGCGGCGCACCACCCGGCCGCGCTCGTCAACTCGGTCGGCAACGAGCTGCGGCTCGCCGGCCAGCGCACCGTCTCCTACGAGATCGTCGACGCCCTGGGCCGGGCCCCCGACATCCACTGCCTGCCCGTCGGCAACGGCGGGAACATCACCGCCACCTGGGGCGGCTACCAGAACTACGCGAAGGAGGGCCTGGCCGCGACCCTCCCCCGGATCTGGGGCTTCCAGGCCGCCGGCGCCGCACCGCTCGTGCACGGGACACCCGTCCCGAACCCGACGACGCGGGCCACCGCGATCCGGGTCGGCCACCCCGCCACCTGGGACGGGGCGATCGCCGCCCGCGACGATTCCGGCGGGCTGATCGCGGCGGTCACCGACGAGGAGATCTTCGACGCGTACCGCGCCGTCGCCCACCGCGACGGGGTGTTCGCCGAACCGGCCTCCGCCGCCGGGATCGCCGGCCTGCTCCGGGAGCACGCCGCCGGGCGGCTCACCGCGGGGCAGACGGTGGTGATCACGCTCAGCGGCAACGGCCTCAAGGACACCGAAGCCTCACTGCACGACGGGTACGAGCCCACGGAGACGTCCGCCGCGACCTCCGACGTCGCCAGGGCGCTCGGCTGGGACTCCTGAACGGACCGGTGCGCCTCGTCGGTCACGGCCGCCCGTCCGACGTGTCGCGGCGCGGGCGGCGGTAGCCGCGACCGATCAGCGCGTACCCCAGGCCGAAGGCGCCGAGCGCGGCGGCGGCGACCAGGAGCTGGACCGACCAGTGCCGGGGCCACCACCCGATCGCGCCGTTCGCGTCCAGTCGGGCGATGGCCCGCAGCACGAAGAAGACGACCACGGCCGTGACCCCGGCGCCCACGAGCCACGACCTCGGGCGCGCCGGCTCCTGGACGTCCCGGTCCTCGCTGTCGCGTGTCATGCGCCCATCATCACCCGCGGAATCCGGCCCGACCCGACCCCGACGGATGGTTCGGCCTCACCCTGCGGCAGGACCCGGCCTCGTGCTCCGTGAGGACCGGGCACGGGTCGCGAGGTGCGGGTCCTCGCGGAGCCGGAGTCGTGCCGGGTCGCCGCGTCCGCCGGGTGCCGGTCTTCGCGGAGCCGACGTAGCCCCGGGCCGCCACCTCAGCCGGGTGTCTGCCTTCGCGGAGCCGAAGTTGCGCCGAGTCGTCGCGTCCGCCGGGCACTGCCAGCGGGCTGAGCGCACGGCCCGTGCCCGCCCACCCGTCCGCTACCGCGCCGACCGGTCGTCGTCCCGCTCACAACGGCGGATCCGTCAGTCGATGTCCTCGGGAGCCGACCGGGCGAGGGTCGCCAGGGTCGCCAGGGCCTGGGCCAGGACGTCCAGCGGCGGGGACGCGAGGCCGAGGCGTACCGCGTTCGGGGTCCGGTGCGGCGCCGCCGTGAACGCCGAGCCGACCGTGACCGCGATGCCGCGCCGGGCCGCCGCGCCGGCGAACACCTCGGGCCGCCAGCGTCGGGGCAGCTCCCACCAGCAGAGGTACGCGCCCGGGGCGGTGCGCACGCCCAGCCCGCCCAGCAGGGTGCGGACCAGGTCCTGCCGGGCCCGGGCGTCCGCGCGCTTGGCCGCCTCGACCGCTGCGAGGGTGCCGTCGGCGATCCACCGGGTCGCGGCGTCCAGGGCGAACCGCTGCGGGGTCCACGCGCCCGACCGCAGCGCCTCGGCGAGCCGGTCGGTCAGGTGGGGCGGGGCGACCGCGAAGCCCGTGGTCAGGCCGGGGGCGAGGCGTTTGGAGAGGCTGTCGACCAGGATCGTGTGGTCGGGGGCGAGGGCCGCCAGCGGGGTGGCGGCCGGGTCCAGGTAGGACCAGACGGCGTCCTCGATCAGGCGCAGGTCCAGCCGGCCGGCGAGGTCGGCGAGGTCGGACCGGCGGGCGCCGGACATCGTGACGCAGAGCGGGTTGTGCAGCGTGGGTTGCAGGTAGACGGCGTGCAGGCCGCCCGCCCGGTGCGCGGCGGCGACCCCGTCGGGGCGCAGGCCGTCGTCGTCGACGGGGAGCGGGACGAGGGTGACGCCCAGCCGGCCGGCCAGGGCGCGGACGACCGGGTACGTGAACTCCTCGACGCCGAGCCGGCCGCCGGGCGGGACGAGCGCGGCGACCGCCCCGGCGATGGCCTGCCGGCCGCTGCCGGCGAACAGGATCCGGCCCCCGTCCGGGGTCCAGCCCGATCGGGTCAGGGCGTGCGCGGCGGCGGCCCTGGCCCCGGGCGTGCCGGCGACCCCGACCGGGCGGAGCGCGGCGGCGAGGACGTCGGGGCGGAGCAGCGGGGCGAGGTCGGCGGCGAGGGGCGCGAACTGTCCGGGCACGGCCGGGACGCTCAGCTCCAGGTCCACCGGCTGGTCGGCGGGCTCGCCGAGGGCCGCGAACTCCCCGGCGGCGCGGACGAACGTGCCCCGCCCCACCTCGCCGGTGACGAGGCCGCGACGGACCAATTCGCGGTACACCCGGTGCACCGTGGAGGGAGCCAGCCCGTGCTCGCGGGCGAACGCGCGCTGGGTCGGCAACCGGTCACCCGGCCGGAGCCGGCCGCCGTCGATGTCGGCCGCGACGGCGTCGGCGACGTTCCGGTAGTCCCGCACCCGCACTCCTCCAGGCAATCCGACATTGCACCGAGAACAATATCAGCATTGCATCGAGTCGCCCGGCTGACCTAGGGTCGAACCATGATCGGAACCCACGCGCTGCTGGGGGTCGCGGCGGTGTCCCTGGGCATGGTCCTCACCCCCGGGCCGAACATGATCTACGTCGTGTCCCGCAGTGTCACCCAGGGCCGCCGGGCCGGCGCGATCTCCCTGGCCGGGGTCGCGGTCGGCTTCGGCGTCTACCTCACGGCCACCGCCCTCGGGCTGTCCGTGGTGTTCGTCGCGGTCCCCCAGCTGTACCTGGCGGTCAAACTCGCCGGCGCCGCGTACCTGCTGTGGCTCGCGTGGCAGGCGGTGCGGCCCGGCGGGGTCACGGCGTTCGCGCCCGGCGAGCTGGCGCACGACCCGCCGCGCCGGCTGTTCGCGATGGGCCTGCTGACGAACCTGCTCAACCCGAAGGCGGCCGTGCTCTACCTGACCCTGATCCCGCAGTTCCTGGACCCGGCCGCCGGGAACCTCCTCGCCCAGGGGTTCGTGCTCGGCGCCGTGCAGATCTCGGTCAGCCTCACGGTCAACCTGGCCCTGGTGCTGACGGCCGGCGTGGTCGCGACGTTCCTGGCCCGGCGTCCGCGCTGGTTGCGGACCCAGCGGTACGTGACGGGAACCGTGCTCGGCGCGCTCGCCTGCAAGCTCGCGACCGACTCGTCCCGGGCTGCCGTCGCGTGAGGTTGGTGGCGGCGCCCCGGCCGGGCGGGGCGGACGGGGCGCCGCGCCAGCTTCAGTGCCCGGCCAGCTCCGGGTTGACGATGTTGCGGCCGAGTCCGCCGTCGACCCCGAGTTCCACCCCGGTGGTGAACGTCGCCTCGAACGCCAGGAACAGTGCCGCCTCGGCCACCTCCCCGGCGTCCCCGACCCTGCCCATCGGGGTCAGCGCGGCACCTTCGGCCTCGAAGGCCGCCACGACCTCGGCGGGCGCGTCGGTCACGCCCATGCTCGGGGTGCGGATGAAGCCGGGGCTCACCGCGTTCACCCGGATCCCGCGGGGCAGTAGCTCCGAGGCGAACACCTTGGCGAACGCCCCGGCGGCGGCCTTCGAGCCGGAGTAGACACTCATGGTCGGGAAGCCGCCCAGGTTCGTGACGGCGGTGGTGAACACGATCGAGCCGCCGTCGGCGACCAGCGGGGCGAGCCGTTGCACGGTGAAGAACGCGCCCTTCGCGTTCACGTTGAAGATCCAGTCGTAGGTGGCCTCGGTGACCTCCCCGAACGGTTCGAGCACCGACACGCCCGCGTTGACGAACAGCGCGTCGACGGCGCCGAACCGGTCCCGGACGCACGCCGCGAGCGCCGCGATGTCGGCCAGGCTCCCGGCGTCGGAGCGCAGCACGTGCGCGCCGGGGCCGAGCAGCCGTCCGGCCTCCGCCAGCCGCTGCTCGTCGCGCCCGGTCAGCACGACCTCCGCCCCGCCGGCCACGAGCCGCTCCGCGATCGCGAGCCCCATCCCGACGGTGCCACCGGTGATGACGACCCTCTTTCCCTGGTACCGCGTCATGGTTCTGCCCTTCAGACGGCTTCGATGAGGCTGGACAGGCTGTCGGCGGCGTGGCCGGCCGCGACCCGGCGCTCGACGAGCGCCCTGACCGGGGCGAGCAGTTCGAAGCCGACCCCCTGCCCGGCGCTGGCGGCCTCGATGTTGCGCAGCGCGTCGAGGTTGGCGTCGAGGCTCGACACGTCCGTGGCGTACCCGCGCGCGTCGATCTCGGTGGCGAACCCCGGGAGCATCGCGGTCATGGCGTTCACCCACGGCACCAGCAGCTTCGTGAACTCCACGACCGGCACCCGCTCGCTGCCGACGAGCGCCGCCGCCTGGAGGAAGCCGCCGAGCATGCCGTACATGCCGCTGAGCAGGGCCAGGTCGTACAACGGGGCCAGTCCGGGGTCAGCGCCCAGGTACGTCGCGGCGCCGAACGCGGTGAGGGTCGGCTCGTGGGCGGTGAATGCCGCCGAGCCGCTGTAGAGCACCAGGGCGCCCGGTGCGCCGATCATCTGCGGCACGGCCATGATCCCGCCGTCGAGGTAGTCGCCACCGCGCTCCGCCGTCCATTCGGCCAGCTCACGGGCCTGTTCGGGGGTGCCGTTGGTCAGGTTGACCACGAGTCGGCCGGCCAGGTTCCCGCTGTCGAGGACCGCGCGGACCGTCGCGTAGTCGGAGACGCAGACGATCACGACGGGGCTGGACGCGACCGCCTCGGCCGGGGTGCCGGCCGGCCGGGCACCCCGGGCCGCGAGGGCGTCCGCCTTGGCCGGCGATCGGTTCCACACCGTCACGGTGTGCCCTGATCCGACCAGGGCACCGGCCAGCGCGGTGCCCATCCTGCCGAGGCCGAGGACCGCGATCCGGCTGTTTTCGGGCATGCTTCACTCCATTCCACAGTGCGGGAAGCGCGCCGGACAACCCTGGCGCTTCTCCAGCCTGCGGCGGCACGCTACTTTCGACAAGTACCCACTAATTAGTCAGGTACTTACCTGGAGGTAAGCGTCATGCGTGGTCGGGTCTACAGCTGCGGCCTGGACGCCGCGATGGACGTCATCGGCGGCAAGTGGAAGGCCCTCATCCTGTGGGCGCTGCACGAGCGGGCGCGCCGGTTCGGCGAGCTGCGCCGCGAGCTGCCCGGGATCAGCGAGAAGATGCTGATCCAGCAGCTCCGGGAGCTGGAGCAGCACGGGGTCGTGCACCGGAAGGTGTTCCACCAGGTGCCGCCGAAGGTGGAGTACTCGCTGACCCCGCTCGGCGCGCGGCTCAACGAGGCGCTGCTGCCACTCGGCGACTGGGGCGAGGAGAACATGACGGCCATCGAGGCGGTGGCGGCGGCGTAGGCCCGCACCGGTCCCGCTAGGTGGTCGTCCGGGACGCGCGGTGCTGGCTGGGCCGGGTGCCGTACACCCGGTGGAAGGCGACGCTGAGTCCGAAGGCGCTCCGGTAGCCGACCTGCCGGGCGATCGACTCCACGGTCGCCTCGGTGCGCACCAGCAGGTCGGCCGCCAACGCGAGGCGCCACCCGGTCAGGTACGCCATCGGCGGCTGGCCGACCAGCTCCCCGAACCGGCGCGCGAACGCCGCCCTCGACACCCCGGTCTCCTCGGCGAGGGCCGCCACCGTCCACGGCCGCGCGGGCCGGTCGTGGATCAGCCGCAGCGCCCCGCCCGCGACGGGGTCGCTGAGCGCCCGGTACCAGCCGGGGGAATCGGCCTCCGGGCGGGCGAACCACTCCCGCAGCGTGGACAGCAGCAGCAGGTCCAGGAGCCGGTCCAGGACGGCCTGCTGCCCCGGGTCCTCCCGGCTGATCTCGGCGGCGGTGAGGTCGAGGATCGGGCCGGGCGCGCCGTCGTGGCGGACCACGAGCACCCGGGGCAGGGCGCCGAGCAGCCGTTCGGAGACCCGGCCGCCGACCTGGTAGCTGCCGGTGAGCAGGACCGTCGGGCCGTCCATGCTGTTGCCGCAGGTGCGCAGGCCCAGGATGACCTCCTCGCTGACGTCCGCGCCGTCGGCGGTCGTGCACCGGTCGGGGCCGATGACGTACAGCGGTGGGCTGAGCGGGTCGTCGCCGACCGTGAAGGGCTCGGATCCGACCACGATGGCCACGTCGCCGCTGTCGAGCGCGACGGGTTCGCCGTCGCCGGGCACGATCCAGGCGGAGCCGCGCAGCAGCGTGACCAGGGTGAGCGGGCGGCGGTCGGCGAACCGGACCGACCAGGGCGGGGCCAGGAAGTTCCGGCTGAACAGGGCCCCGTCGGACCGCACCTCGTACAACAGACTCGCCAGGGCGTCCATGGCGCGAGTCTAGACGCTCAGACATGTACTTGAGAGCGCAGACCATTCTCCAGCTCACCGTCGGCCGGTTGGATGATCACATGACGAACACCACCTTCCTGGTCCTCGGCGGTACCGGCAAGACCGGCAGCCGCGTCGCCTCCCGCCTCCAGCAGCTCGGACACCAGGTCCGGGCTGCCTCCCGCTCCGGGACGACCCGCTTCGACTGGCAGGACGAGAACACCTGGGAGCCGGTACTCGACGGCGTCGGCGCCGCGTACCTGGTCGACTCCCAGCTCGCCGACGCCGCGACCTCCGTGGCCGCGTTCAGCAAGCTCGCCGCGTCCCGTGGGGTCGAGCGGCTCGTCCTGTTGTCCGCCCGCGACTGGGTCGTGCCGGACGGCGAGGAGAAGCTGCCCAGCGAGCGCGCGGTCCGCGAGTCCGGCACGGAGTGGACCCTCCTGAAGCCGGCCTGGTTCTCGCAGAACTTCAGCGAGGACCCCTATTTCCGGGGGGAGATCCTCGACGGGGAGGTCGTGATGTCCACCGGGGCCGGTCTCGAACCGTTCGTCGACCTCGACGACGTGGCGGACGTGGCCGTGGCCGCCCTCACTGGCACGGGGCACGCCGGGCGGTCCTACACGTTGACCGGCCCGCGACTGCTGAGCCTGGAGGACGTGGTCGGGGAGATCTCCCGGGCCACCGGCCGCGACATCGGCTACCGGCCCGTCACGCCGGAGGAGTTCGCCGCCTACGCGGCCGCCCGCGACGTCCCGGAGGACTACGTGGCCCTGTTGAACCTGCTGTACGGCTGGATCGCCGAGAACCGGTTCCTCGAGCTCGGCGACGGCGTCCAGCGGGCCCTGGGCCGCGAGCCCCGCGACTTCGCCGACTACGCCCGGGCGACGGCCGGCACCGGGGTCTGGAACGCCTGAGGTGGTGGGTCCGCGCGCCCCGGGAGCGCGCGGACCCACCACCACGGTGTCAGCACCAGGGCTTGTCGAAGAACTTCCGGCAGGTCATGGTGACGGTGTCGGTGCTGGTCAGGCCCTTGTGGTCGGTGACCTTGAGGGTGACGGTGTAGGTGGCGGCCACGGCGGGGTACAGGTGGCTGACCCGGGCGGCGGTGGACGAGGTGCCGTCGCCGAAGTCCCACCGGTAGGTCAACGGCTGGCCCTCGGGGTCCGACGAGCCGACGGCGTCGAAGGTGCACGCGCCCGGGCCGGAGCACGGGGCGTTGGGGAACCGGTTGATCACGGCGACCGGCGGCAGGTTGCCGGCCTTGACCAGGGCACGGGTCCGGGCCCGCTTGCCGGCGTTGTCGGTGACGGTGAGGATCACCGAGTAGTAGCCGGCGGCCGGGTAGGTGTGGGTCGGGGTGGCCCCGGTGCCGGTGGTGCCGTCGCCGAACGCCCAGGACCAGGCGGTGATGGTGCCGTCGGGGTCGGTGGAGCCGCGACCGTCGAAGGCGCAGGTGTTGTTGTCGATGGAGCAGGTACCGGTGGCGCGGGCGGTCGGCGCGCCCGGGTCGGGGGCGGCGGGCGGGAAGACGGCCTGGTCGCTGAGGTCGAGCAGGGGTTCCTTGTAGCCGTCGCCGGAGTCGTCGGTCCAGTTCAGGTTGCCGGAGGTCAGGAGCGCGTCGCGGATCCGGCCGACGTCGGCCCGGTTCTTCGGGTCGTTGCCGTTGCTGGTGAGCCAGGCCACGGCGCCGGTGACGTGCGGGGTGGCCATGGAGGTGCCGGACAGGGTGGCGTACCCGGCGCCCTTGTAGGTGGAGTAGATGCACGAGCCGGGGGCCGCGAGCTCCACCAGGGGCCCGAAGTTGCTGTAGTTGGCCAGGGTGTCGTCGGAGCCCCGGGAGCAGGAGGACGGGGCCGTGCCGAGGCCGCCGGGCCTGCCGTCGTAGTCGGTGAGGGCGGAGACGGTGATGACGTCGGGGTGGTTGGCGGGCGAGAAGGTCCGGGCGTCCTTGTGGTTGTTGCCGGCGGCGACGACCATCACGATCCCCGCGTCGACGGCGCGGGTGACGGCGGCGTCCATGGCCGGGCTGCTGCACTCGCAGCCCAGGCTCATGTTGGCGGTCTCGATCTCGTCGGCGTGCGCGGTGACCCAGTCGATGCCCGCGACCACGCCGTCGTTGCCTCCGCTGCCGGAGTCGTTGAGGACCCGCACGGACCACACCCGGGCGCCGGGGGCGACGCCCACGACCCCGTCGCCGTTGTCGATGGCGGCGATGGTGCCGGCGACGTGGCTGCCGTGCCCGTGGCCGTCCTCGCCGGTGCCGTCGGCGCAGCTCGTGCTGTTGAGACAGTTGGTGCGGGCGACCACGTTCAGGTCGGGGTTCTGTGAGGTGACGCCGGTGTCGATGACGGCGACGTCCACGTCCACCCGCGTGTCGACCCCGTCCCCGACAGCCAGGCGGGGGTTGGCGGTGGTGAGGGAACGCGCGATGCCGGTCGGCACGACCTGCGCCGTGGTCCGGACCTGCTGGACGGCCTCGACGGAGGCGACCCGGGGGTCAGCCCGCAGCGCGCGGACCGTGGCCGCGCCCAGCGGGGCGGAGAAGCCGCGCAGGGCGTGCCGGTAGACGTGGTCGGGGGTGGTGGCGGCGACGGTGCGGGCGAACGCGGCCGGGTCACCGGCGGCGCTGTCGAGCACCACGATGTACCTGCCCTGCTCGCCCTGGTCGGCGGCGGGCGCGGCGCCGGCGGTCGCGGGGACGGCCAGCAAGAGGGGTATCGCGAGCGCCAGGAGTGTGCGTCGCATGGTGGACTCCTCAGTCCTCGGGGATGGGGTGGACCAAGGATCGAAGTCGCAAAGAGACTTATCAATAAGCAACGGGTACTTACTGACGGAACGTCGCTATCTCGGTACGCCGGGTGACGCCCAGTTTGCGCATCACCCGGGCGACGTGCACGTCCACGGTGCGCGGCGACAGGAACAGCGCCTCGGCGATCTGCCGGCTGGTCAGCCCGCCGGCGACCAGGTCCGCGATCTCGTGCTCACGGGGTGACAGGTCCCGGCCGTGGCCGCGCCGCCCCTGGCTCGTGGGCGCGCGCACCCCCTGTTCGCGGAGCAGGCTGTGGCAGCGGTGCACGTCCCAGGTCGCGCCCAGGGCCTGGAAGGCGGCGATGGCCCCGTACAGCCGGGTGATGCCGGCGCTGCCCGGTACCCGGCCGTGCGCGGCCAGCGTCCGGGCCCCGTCGTACGGCCGGGGCAGGGCGGCGTACGCCCGCTCCGCCTCCTCGAAGTCCCCCGTGCCGCACAGTGCCCGACCGGCGGCCAGGGCGGCGTGCGCGGCGGGGGCGTCGCGCCCGGCCACCCCCGCCGCGTACTCGGCGACCAGCGCCTCGGCGTCCGGACCGGGGCCGAGGGCCTCGACCGCGACCGGGAGCAGGTCGGCGGCCCAGACCCAGATGTCCTTGGCCCGCAGGTGCCGCAGCACGTCCCGGGCGATCCGCCAGGCCGCCGCCGGGTCGCCCCGCCCCAGGGCCAGGCGCACCCGGCCGGCGCCCGCGAGGGCGAGGTTGGGCAACGCGTGGGTGGGCACCAGCAGCCCCCGGTTCGCCTCCTCGAGGTCGCCCCGGGCGAGGGCGAGCAGGCCGCCGACCAGCTGGGCCTCGTGCCGGATGAGCGCCACGTCGTGCGCCTCCCCCGCCAGGGCCCGCGCCCGGTCGGCCAGCCCGTCCCACCGGCCGGCGAAGTAGTCCAGCAGCAGCTCGGTGCCGCTGACCGCGCCGCGCAGGAAGTGGCTGTGCACGCCCTCGGTGCGCTCGCGGACCTCGGCCACGTACCGGGCCGTGCCGTCGTGCCGGCCCAGCCACACCGACGAGTACGCCAGGTCCGTCGCCATCCGGATCCGGTGCAGGTCGGCGTCCGGGCCGCCCGCCTCCGGCAGCGCGCCCCAGTTCCCCGGCAGGCCCATCGACGTCAGCACGGTGCGGTAGGTGACCTCCACGCCCAGGGTCAGCACGGGGTCGGCCGCCAGTGCCGCCGCCCGCCGCGCGCGGTCGAGCCAGGCCAGGTGCACGCCGGCGGGCCGGTCGTCGTCGAAGCTCGTGGTGCCGAGCAGCGCCATGGCCCAGGCCGTCCTGCCGGGGTGTCCGGCGAGCGCGGTGACGGCCCGCTCCACGTACCCGACGCCCGCGCCGGGGCGGTCGGCGTGCGTCCGGGACAGGATCCCGAGGCACAGCAGGAGCTCGCCCCGGACCTCTTCCGGCAGGGCCGGGTCGTCCGCCAGGGTCCGCAGAGTCGACAGCACGTCGGCCGAGACCATGCCGGTGAGCGCCGCCTGGCCGAACAGCACGGCCAACCGGGCCCGGCGGGCCGGGTCGGCCCGCGCGTCGCCCACCACGTCCGCCAGCAGCTCGACCACACCCGCCGCGTCGCCCACCGCGAGGGCCAGTCGGGCGGCCGTCTCGGTGTGCCGCAGCCAGTCGGCGACGCGTCCCGCGCGCCGGGCGTGGTAGGCCAGCTGGGCCGGCGCGTCCGGCGGTAGGGCCCGGCCGGCGCGCCGGTGCAGTGCGGCGCGCTCGGGTCCGACGAGCGCCTCGTAGACGGCCTGCTGGCAGAGGGCGTGCCGGGGCGCGTACCTGTCCCCGACGGCGGTCAGCATCGAGCGGCGCAGCGCCTCGGCCAGGCCGGTCACCGCGTCGGCGGTTCCGAGGCCGGCCACCGCCGCGAGCACCTCCGCCGTCGCCGGTGCCCGCAGCACGGCGGCGGCCTCGACCAGGCGGCGCGCGGGCGGGCCGAGCAGCGCCAGCCGGGCCAGGACGAAGTCGTGCACCCCGCCGGGTACGGACTCCGCGCCCGGCCGGTCGGCGAACAGCCGCAGGGACTCCTCGACGGCGAACGGGACGCCCATGGTCCGCTCGTACAGCGCGCGGGCCGCCGGGGCCGGCATGCCCACGGCCAGCTGGGCCACCTCGTCGGGGGTGAGGGGCGGCAGGGTCAGGCGCAGCCGGCGGGTGTCGGGGCGCACCCGGGTGGTGGCGGCCGGTACCGCCCCGTCGGGCAGGTCCTCCCGGCGGTACGTGAGCACCAGGGCGAGCCGGGCGGGCATCCGGGCGGCGAGCACGCCCAGCAGGTCGGCGGTGCCCCGGTCGGCCCAGTGCAGGTCCTCCAGCACGAGGACGGCCGGGCCGAGACCGTCGAGCAGCGCGAGTACGGCGCGGAACAGCCGGTGCCGGTCCAGTTCGGGGCGGCCCAGGTCGGGCAGGGCCGGCGGCAGCCAGTCGGCCAGTTCGGGGAGCAGCCGGTGCAGGGCCCCGGTGACGGGGTTCAGGTCCCGGGTCGGGGGCGCGCCGGACAGCGCGTCGAGGAACGGCGCGAACGCGAGGGGTTCGCGGACCGGGTGGCAGTGTCCGGTGAGGACGGTCCGGCCGGGCAGGAGCGCGGTGACGTGCCGGACCAGCGCGGACTTGCCGATCCCCGGCTCGCCCTCGACGACCACGGTGACGGGTGGCCGCCCGAGCGCCGCCAGCACGGCCTCGATCTGCCGGTCCCGGCCGACCAGGCGGGTCCGGGCGGAACGTGGGTCGGTCACCGCGTCACCCTCCGCGCCCTCCCGGCACCAGGAAGCGGCAATGTATCGACATCTACCACTGCGTGTAAACACTTCCCGCCAGGTTGACGCGCGGTCAGCCCAATTCGGCGAGCACGCCGCGCATGTACTCCAGCGCCCCGCGGTCGTCGAGGTGCCGACCCGCGCCGTCGGCGGGCACGTCGCGCGCGGCCCCGGCGAGCAGGGTCGCGGCCGCCCGGGCACCGAACTCGTTGACGGTCTCCAGATAACCGAGCATCCGCGCCGCCTCGGCGGGCCGGCCGGCCTGCGCCATCATGGTGACGAAGTCGACGCACACGACGCTCGCGGCGACCAGGTTGCCGGTCTCGCGCACCTCGTCGATGTAGGAGCCGAGGATCCGGAACGCCCGCGACCGCCGCCCGCGCCGGAACGCGGCCCGCGCGTCGAGGAGCTTGTTGGCCGAGAGGGTGCGGGCCGGCAGCCGCACGTCGGTCGACGCGTCGAAGAGCTGGTCCGCCCGGTCCTGGTGGCCCTGGAACGAGGCCGAGTAGCCGAGGGTCTGCAAGGTCCAGTTCAGGAGCGTCGGCGGGCCGTGCGCGCGGTACCGGTCCGCCAGCGCCGAACCCGCCGCGTCCACCTCCGCGAACCGCCCGGCGCCGAGCAGCGAACCCGCCGACATCGTCGGGAGGAACGCCGCGAGGTGGTCGTCGCCGTGCGCGCGCAGGACGGCCACCGCGTCCGGGAGGCACCGGCTCAGGGCCGCACCCTCCCCCGACAGGTACGCGCGGGCGAAGCGGGCCAGCGGGTGGTCCGGTTCCCCGTGCCGGCGCACCAGGCGTCCGTACCCGTCGTGGTCTGCGCTCTGTTGGGCGCGCTCGGCGGTCCACAGCAGCCAGAAGGCCAGGACGTCCGTGCCGGGCCACGCCGCGCCGGGGTCGGACCGGGGTGTCGTGGCGAGCAGGCGCTCGGCCCAGTCGGCGAGCTCGTGCCGGCCGCGCAGGGCGATCTCCGTCGCGACCGGGGCCGCCAGCGCGTGCGCCAGCGCGGGGTCGCCGGCCGAGCAGGCCCACTCGACGGCGGCGCGCAGGTTCGGCCACAGCTCGCCGAGCCGGGCGACCCCCTCGGCTTCGCCGGGCCCGACCAGCAGCAGCCGGGTACGGGTGACCTGGTCTAGGCACCACGACGCGTGCCGCCGGGCGAGCCGGTCGGCGTCGGCGGCCCCCAGCCGCCCGGCCGCGAACCGGCGCACGGTCTCCAGCAGCCGGAACCTCCGGCCGCACGGACCGGACTCCACGGTGAGCATCGACCGGTCGACCAGCCCGCCGAGCAGCACGTCGACCTCGACGGCGTCGAGCGCCGGCTCGGCGGCGACGGTCGCGGTCGGGCCGTCCGCCCGGTCTGCGTCCGGATCGGTGGCGACGCACTCGGCCCCGGCCAGGTCGAACGGCCCGGCGAAGACCGACAATCGGGTCAGCACCGTCCGCTCGGGCGGCGTGAGCAGGTCGTACGACCACTGGAACGTCGCCCGCAGGGTCCGGTGCCGGTCGGCGTCGCCCCAGGCCCCGCCCGCCACGAGCCGGAGTCCGTGGTCGAGCCGCGCCACCAGGTCCGGCGGCAACAGGCTGCCCGTACGCGCGGCGGCCAGCTCGATGGCGAGCGGGATGCCGTCCAGCCGGCGGCAGATCTCCTCGACGTCCGCGCGGTACGCGTCCGGGTCGAAGGTCGGGTCCACCGCCACGGCGCGCGCCCGGAACAGCTCCGCCCCCGACCCGGCGGGATCCAGCGGCCCGACCGGGACGAGCTCCTCCCCCGCCAGGCGCAGCCGCTCCCGCGAGGTGGCGAGCACCCGCACATCCGGGCAGCCCTCGGTGACGGCCCGGATGAGGGCGGCCGCGCCGTCGACGACGTGTTCGCAGTTGTCCACGAGGAGCAGCGCGGGCCGGGACCGCAGTGCGGCCACGATGGACCCGGTCAGCGTGCGGTCCCGGTGCTGGGTGACGCCCAGGGCGTCGGCCACCGCGCGGGGCACGTCCCCGGGCGAGGTCAGCCCGGCCAGCTCGACCAGCCAGGCCCCGCGCGGCCCGCCGGCCGTCCGGGCCGCCGCCAGGGCCAGCCGGGTCTTGCCGATCCCGCCCGGCCCGACGAGGGTCACCAGCCGGGTCCGGCCGAGCGCGGCGCCGATGGCCCCGAGTTCCCGTTCGCGGCCGATCAGGGGGTGCGTCGGGTGCGGCAGGTTCCCCTGGTCGGATGCCGGTTCGGCGGCGGTCGGCGTACCCGTCGAGGGGTGGTCCTGGGTGTCGCGCAGCCGCTCGTCGTGGGCCAGGATCCGGGTCTCCAGCTCGCGCAGCCGGGGGCCCGGTTCGACGCCGAGCTGTTCGACGAGGTGCCGGCGGGCGGTGCGGTAGGCGGCGAGCGCGTCGCGTTGGCGGCCGACCCGGTACAGGGCGGTCATCAGCAGCGCCCAGAGCCCCTCACGGAACGGGTGCCGCGCGGCGAGTTCCGTCAACGCGCCCACGGCCGCCCGCGGGTCCGTGTCGACCCGGCGGGCCAGGTCGGCCTCGACCGCGCCCAGCCACCGCTCGACCAGTCCGGCCACGGTCGCCGCGAGGCCCGGCGCGTCGAGGCCGGCCAGCGGGGTCCCCGTCCACTCCGCGAGGGCCGCGTCGAGGTCCCCGGCGTCCAGGTGCGCCTGGAAACGCGCCACGTCGACCGCGTCGCGCGCCACGTCGAGGCGGTAGGCGGCACCCGCGCGGACGATCGCCCCGGCCCCCAGGCCCTTGCGCAGCTGGGCGATGTGCCACTGGAGCGTCTTCTCGGCGGTCGGCGGCGGGGCGTCGCCCCAGACGAGCTCCACCAGCCGGGACACCGGCACCGCGGACCCGGGCGCGAGAGCCAGCGCCGCGAGGACGGCCTGGGACCGCGCCGCGCCGACGCCCACCCGCTCGCCGCTGTCGGCGACGGCGCTGACGCCGCCGAAGAGTCGGATCCGGACCACGGGCTGCTCCTGGGTTCCCCCGTACCTTCGCACGGGGCGGGAACCCGGGCAAGGAACGGGGGCGGCTCGGCCGGCGCCCACACCGGGTCCCCACCGGTCGCACACCGGACGGGACCACCGTTGACCTCCAGGTCGGATACGTCCACGGAACGGGAGCGGTGACGGTGCGAAGTCGAACCTCGGCGGTAACTGTGGGAACTCTGTTCATCGTCGCCACGGCGGCGGGTGTGCTCAGCGTCGCGCTCCGGGGAGCGCCGGATGCCGATTCCCTGGCCGACGTCGCCGCGCACCGGCACCGCACGGCCCTGGGCGCGCTCATGATCGTGGTCATGGCGGCGGCGATCGCCCTGATCCCGGCGATCCTGTACCCGGTTCTCCGCCGGCACGACGAGGGGCTCGCCGTCGGCTACGTCGTCACCCGGACCCTGGAGGTGGTGCTGATCCTTCCCGCCGCCCTGGGCCCGCTGCTGCTGGTGAGCTCGGACGCCCACCCCGGAATACTGGCGACCCTGGTCTCGACCTACGGGCACTGGTGGGCACCGGTGAGCTCGGTGTTTTTCTGCCTGAGCGCGGCACTCCTCAACGTCCTGCTGTTCCGGTCGCGCCTCGTGCCCCGGCTGATCTCCGGGTGGGGGCTGGTCGCGGTGGCCCCGTATCTCGCGGCCGCCCCGCTGGTCGTGTTCGGCGTCCTCGCCCCGTCCTCGCCGTCGCACGCTCTGCTGGTCGCCCCGCTGGCGCTCAACGAGATGGTCCTGGCCCTCTGGCTCCTCGCGAAGGGTTTCCGCCCGCCCGTCGCGGGCTCGTGACGACCACAGACCAGCTGACGGGTACCGGCTCGGACGCGCCCCAGGCGAGGGGCCGGCCGTACCAGTCGGTCAGGCGCCGGTACGCCGCCGTCGCGTCGTGCGCCCCGAAATGGGCTCGACGGCGGGCCCGTAGCCGGCGTTAGGCTGGCCGGCGCATCGACCCGATCCCGGAGGAGCACCACGGATGACCGCGTTACGGCTGCACGACGACGAGTTCGTCACCGACGCCGCGACCGTGCGCGCGCTGCTGGCGGGACAGTTCCCGCGCTGGGCGGAGCTGCCACTGGTCCGGATCGGGCTGGCCGGCACGATGAACCAGCTGTACCGGCTCGGCGAGGACCTGCTCGTCCGGCTGCCCCGCCGCGCCGACGCCGTGGAGCAGCTGTACTTCGAACGCGACCAGCTGCCCCGCCTGGCACCGCACCTGCCCGTCCGCGTGCCGGAGCAGCTCGCCCTGGGCCGGCCCGACGACGGCTACCCGCACCCGTGGGCGGTCTACCGCTACGTCGACGGCGACCACCCGAGCGTCGACGACCCCGACGGGGACGCGCTCGCCGAGGACCTGGCGGCGTTCCTGCTCGCGACCCGCGCGCTCGACCCGACCGGCGCCCGGGCCGGCTACCGCACCGGCCCGCTGAGCGACCGGGACGACTACGTGCGGGAATGGGCGGTGAAGGCGGACGGGATCGTCGACGCCGCCGCCGTGCTCCGGCTGTGGGACGAGGCCCTGGCCGCACCCGCCTGGTCCGGCGGTCCGGTGTGGGCGCACAGCGACCTGATGCCGGGCAACCTGCTGGTCCGCGAGGGGCGACTGGCGGCGGTGCTCGACTTCGGCGCCGCCGGGGTGGGCGACCCGGCCTGCGACCTGACCGTGGCGTGGGACAGCCTGCCGGCCCGGTCCCGGCGGCGTTTCCGGGACGCGGCCGGCCTGGACGAGGCGGCCTGGGCGCGGGCCCGCGGCTGGGCGATGACCTGGGTCGGCGGCATCGCCTACTACCGCGGGACCAACCCGGCTCTCTCGGCCCGGGGCGAGCGGGCGCTCAACGAGATCCTCGCGGAGGCGTAGCCGACCGGGAGCCGGGGCGCGTAGGCACTCCGGCCCCCGGTCCGCGTGGACCGGTCGGCCCTCGCGAGGCGGCTCGCCGTCGGGTGCACGGTCCGGCCGCAGCTACCCGACCCGTCAGCTACGCGTCCCGCCGGCGCAGCAGCACCCCGCCGACGACCAGCGCGGCCAGGGCCCACGCCCCGAGTACCCCGATCCCCCGCCACGGCCCGATCGCCAGATCCTCCAGCCCCTTCGTCGCCTGCACCCCGAGCCCGGCGGTCATCGGCCCGACCTTCTCCAGGCGGCGGATCCATGTCGGGTCGGACACCGACAGGGCCAGGATCGGGAACAGGTACAACAGGCCGAGGACCAGGCCGATGGCCGCCGCCGCGTTCCGGACCGCGGTCGCCACCCCGAGACCCAGCAACGCGACGAGTACGAGGTACACGACCGACCCGATCATCGCGCGCAGCACCGGCGCGGCCGTCCACGAGAAGGTCTGCCCGGCGGGGAGCAGTTCGCGACCGACGAGCAGGGAGCCGAGGACGGCGACGGTCGCCGCGACGGCCACGACGGCGACCAGCACGGCGGACTTCGCCAGCAGGACGGTCCACCGGCGCGGGACGGCGGTGAGGGTGGTCCGGATCATCCCGGTGCCGTACTCCGTGCCGATCATGAGGACCGCCAGGATCGCGACGACGGCCTGGCCGAGCCGGACGCCGGTCAGGCTGACCCTCGCCGGGTCGATCTCGCAGTCGCCCCGGCAGGTGATCGCGGCGGCCGCGGCGGCGCTCACGGCGACCGTGGTCGCGACGAGCACCAGGAGCAGGCCGATCGTGCCGGGGCTGGTGCGGAACTTGGTCCACTCGGCGCGCAACGCGGTCACGCGTCCCTCCTGGTGGGTCGGTGGATGAGGCCGAGCGCGGTCACGCGTGCCTCCGGTGGAGCTGATGGGGAGGGCGCGGTCATGCGTCCCTCCTTCGGAGCCTGTGGGCGGCCAGGGCCAGGGCGAGGGCCGTCCAGCCGGTCAGGACCGCCAGGCCGGCCCACGGCGCCAGCGGGAAGTACCCCTCTATGGGGGTGTAGAGGTTGTCGACCTGGGCGTATTCGGTGGCGCTCTGCTGCACGGCGAACGCCGCCGCCGGGGTGACCCGCAGCAGCCACCGCGCGGCCTCGGTGGGCAGCACCGTCATCGCCAGCAGGTAGGGCAGCACGATCGTGACGATCGCCGCCGTGACGGCCGTGGTGCCGCGCCGGAGCAGGACGCCGAGGGCCAGGCCGAGGACCGCGGAGACGGCCAGCAGGGTCGCGGTGCCGACGATCAGCCGGAGCTCGGTCGCCGTGCTCGCCGGGTGCAGGTAGGTGCCGGCGTTCCGGAGCAGCTGCTGGCCGCCCAGGACGACGACCGCCGCGGCGACGAGTCCTACGACGAAGGTGACGGCGCCGAGGACCAGGGCCTTGGCCGCGAGGACCCGACCACGGCGCGGGCTGGCCGTGACCGTGGTGCGGATCAGGCCCCGGCGGTACTCGGCCGTGACCGACATGGTGGCGACGACGACCACGAGGATCAGGCCGGCGAACGTGCCGATCAGGGTCTGGGTGACCGTGGTACCGATCCCGGCGGCACCGGCCACGGCGGGCGCGATGTCCCCGGTGCCGGTGACCGTGAACCCGTCGCCGGTCGGCAGGAGCCCGCCGCGCTGCCCGGGTTCCGCGTTGCCGGGCCCGCCGACCGGGGTGCCGGTCCAGGTGCCGTCCCGGGACACGTGGTCGAAGAGGGCGGTCGCCCGGGACGGCCCACCCGACGCGCCCACTGAGCCGAGCGAGGACGCCATGACCTCCGCGTACTGCGGGGAGGCGACGAACATGCCGAGCTCCACGGTGGCCGGCAGGGTCATCCGGACGCTGTCGACGGTCGTCCACGTGACGCCGTCCGCGGACGAGGCCCCGGTGACGGTCTGCCCGGCCCGGGTGAGCCGCAGCCAGCTCCCGGCCCGGCCCGCCCGGTCGTGCGCGAAGTTGTGCTGCATCCGCACGCCGTGACCACCGGTGACCATGACGGCGGCGTACGCCGATCCGGGCTTCGTGCCGTCCTTGACGATCAGGCCGGCCTTCGTCCACGGCGCGAGGCCCGCGCGGTCCGGGTCGCCCAGGAGCACGCCGGTCAGGTCCGCGACCCGGACCGTGAGGGTGCCGTCCCCGGTGAGCGGCTGGTGGGCGAACATGAAGCTGTCGCTGACCTCCCCGCCCTCGGGTCCGACGGGGAGCACGCACTCCGAGCCCGTGCCGTGCCGTCCGCAGTTGCCCTGCACGCCCGGGAACAGGCCGAACATCATGACGACCACGGCGGCCAGCACCATGCCGACCACCCAGCCCCGGACGGTCCGGAACTTCGTCCACTCGGCGCGGATCATGTCCCTCACCGGGTCACCTCCGCGCGGAACTCGACGGCGTCGCGGGTGAGCTCCAGGTACGCGTCCTCCAGGGTGGCCCGGTGCGCCGACACCTCGGAGAAGGGCACTCCCCCGGCGGTGAGCGCGCCGACCACCTCCGAGGCGGTCAGCCCGGACACGGTCAGCTGGCCGGCCCCAGTCGGCGTCGCGGTGGCCCCGGCGGCGGCCAGTACCCCGGCAGCGGTGGCGGCGGTGCTCCGCACGGTGACCCGGCCGTCGGACGCCGCCGTGAGCAGCTCGGCCACGCTCCGGTCCGCGATGACCCGGCCCCGGCCGGCGATCACCACCCGGTCGGCGGTGTCCTGCAACTCGGCCATCAGGTGGCTGGAGACCAGCACCGCACGGCCCTCCGCCGCCAGGGCGCGCAGGAAGCCGCGCATCCAGATGATGCCCTCCGGGTCCATCCCGTTGAACGGCTCGTCGAGCAGTACCGCCGCCGGGTCGCCGAGCAGCGCGGTGGCGATGCCGAGCCGCTGGCGCATGCCGAGGGAGAAGCCCCCGGCCCGGCGCCGGGCCACCGACCCCAGGCCCGCCTGGCCGATCACCTCGTCGACCCGGCGGGCGCCCAGGCCCTGCGAGTACGCGATCCACAGCAGGTGGTCGCGGGCGGTGCGGCCGGGTTGCAGGGCGCCGGCGTCCAGCAGCGAGCCGACGTGCCGCAGCGGGCGGCGCAGGCTCCGGTACGGCCGGCCGCCGATCAGCGCCGTGCCCGCGTCGGCGGAGTCGAGGGCCAGGATCACCCGCATGGTGGTGGACTTGCCGGCCCCGTTGGGACCCAGGAAGCCGGTGACCTGCCCCGGGCGGACCGTGAAGGACATCCCGTCCAGGGCGGTGTTCGCGCCGAACCGCTTGCGCAGTCCGTCGACGACGATCGTCGCGTCAGTCATGGGGACCGTTCTACGTCCCGGACGGTGTCATCACGGTGCCAGGCGCCGACACCGCGTCGACACCTACGGGATGGCATCGTGGGGGCATGCGAGTGCTGGTGGTGGAGGACTTCGAGATCCTGGCCCGGACCATCGGGACGGGGCTGCGCCGCGAGGGCATGGCCGTGGACGTCGTCCTCGACGGCGCCGACGCCCTCGAACACCTGGCCGTGACCCGGTACGACGTGGTGGTCCTCGACCGGGACCTGCCCGGGGTGCACGGCGACGAGGTGTGCCGGCGGATCGTCGCGGCGCACCCGTCGACCCGGGTGCTGATGCTCACGGCCGCCAGTACGGTGCGGCAGCGGGTCGACGGGCTCGGGCTCGGGGCGGACGACTACCTACCGAAGCCCTTCGACTTCTCCGAACTCGTCGCCCGGATCCGGGCCCTGGGCCGGCGCAGTGCCCCGGCGGTGCCCCCGGTGCTGGAGAGCGGCGACCTGACGCTGGACCCGTCGACCCGGGTCGCCCGGCGCGGCGGCCGGCGGCTGGACCTCAGCCCGAAGGAGTTCGCGGTACTGGAGTGCCTGCTCGCCGCCTCCGGCCGGCTGGTGTCCGCCGAGGAGCTCCTCGAACGGGTCTGGGACGAGGCGGCCGACCCGTTCACGACGGCGGTGAAGACGACCGTCCGGCGGCTGCGGGCCAAGCTCGGCGACCCGCCGGTGATCCACACGGTCCGCGAGGGCGGGTACCGGATCGGGGCGCCCTGATGCGGCTGCGTACCCGGCTGACCCTGCTCTACGCCGGCCCGTTCCTGCTGTCCGGCGCGGCCCTGGTGAGCATCCCGATCCTGCAGTCCCGCCAGACCGAACCCGTCGGCGGGGGTACCGGCGGCGGCCCCCCACCCGCCCCGGCCCCCGAACTCGGCAACCTGATCGCCGTCTCCGTCCTCGGCCTCGCCGTCATGGTCGTCGTCGCGCTCGCGCTGGGCTGGTGGATCGCGGGCCGGTTCGTCCGCCCGCTGCGGGCCATCACCGCCACGGCCCGCGACATCTCCGCCAGCAACCTGCACCGCCGGCTCGGCCGGCCGGGCGGCGGCGAGGAGTTCACCCAGCTCGCCGCGACCCTCGACGACCTGTTCGCCCGGCTCGAAGCCTCCTTCGCCTCGCAGCGGCACTTCGTCGCCAATGCCTCCCACGAACTGCGCACCCCCCTCACCGCCGAACGGGCCCTGCTCCAGGTCGCCCTCGCCGACCCCGAACCGTCCGTGGACCGGCTGCGCGCCGTCTGCCGGGACGTGCTGGCCCTGGGCGGCGCCCAGGAACGGCTCATCGACGCCCTCCTCACCCTCGCCAGCGGCGAACAGGGCATCGAGCACCCGGAACCGTTCGACCTCGCCGACGTGGCCCGGGGCGTCGTCGCGAGCCGCGCGGACGCGCGGGTCTCGACGGCGCTGGCCCCGGCGCCCGTGGCGGGTGACCGCAGCCTGGCGGAGAGCCTGGTCGCGAACCTGGTCGACAACGCGCTGCGCTACAACGTGCCCGGCGGCACGGTCGAGGTGGAGACCTCGGCGGGGCGGGTCGCGGTGCGCAACACCGGGCCGGTGGTACCCGCCGAAGAGGTCGAGGGGTTGTTCGAGCCGTTCCGCCGGCTCGGCGACCAGCGGACCCGGCACGACGGCCACGGGTTGGGGCTGGCCATCGTGCGGGCCATCGCGGGGGCGCACGGGGCGACGGTCAGCGCGCGGGCCCGGCCGGCCGGCGGACTCGACATCGAGGTGACGTTCCCGGCCGGCTCCTGACCACCGGGCCCGATCCGGCGCCGCCCGCCGGCAAAACCGGTGGCCCGGGTCCGGCCGGCGGGCGATCCTGGACGGATGCGCCCAGAACCCGGCCAGGTCACGCACTTCTCCGAGGACCCGACGATCACCCGGTTCGTCCCGCACGTCGCGGCGACCGCCCAGCAGCCCGGGGCCTACGTCTGGGCCGTCGGCGCCGACCGTGCCCCCGACTACTGGTTCCCCCGGCAGTGCCCGCGCGCCATGGCCTGGGTCGGCCCGGACACCTCCGCCGCCGACCGGCACTGGCTCGGCTCGCCCCGGGTGCACGCGGTCGAGTACGGCTGGCTGTCGAAGATCCAGACCACGGCCCTTTTCGGGTACCGGTTCGCCGCCGCCCCCTTCGAGCCCCTCTTCGACCACGCGCTGGTCGCCGCCGAACCCGTCGAGCCGCTCGGTCCCGCCGAGCCGGTGGGCGACCTGCTCGCCCTGCACGCCGGAGCCGGCATCGAGCTGCGGGTACTCGTCGACCTGTGGTCCTTCTGGGACGTCGTGATCGCCAGCACCCTGGAGTTCAGCGGGATCCGGCTCGGCAACGCGCGGCCCCGCCCGGGAAGCTAGCGCGACCCACCCCGGGCCGCACTCCACCCGCCGGCGACCGGGGACGGTCGTCAGACGGTCGCGACGTACACCGTGTTCGTCGACTCGCGGTCCTGGAGGAAGTTGTGGAAGCCGACCACGTGCGCCTCCGCCGTCGCGAACACCCCGCCGAGCACGGCCGTGAACTCCGCGTCCGGCGGGTCGTTGGACCACAGGGCGAAGACGCCGCCGGGGCGCAGGTACCGGGTGAGGCGGCGCAGGCCGTCCGGGGTGTAGAACGGCGCGTGGCTCGGGTGCAGCACGTGCCGGGGCGTGTGGTCGACGTCCAGCAGGATCGCGTGGTACGCGCGGCCCGGGGTCCCGGGGTCGTAACCCGATCCGGCCGTCATCGCGAAGAAGTCACCGTGCACCAGCGCCGTCCGGGGATCCCCGGTCAGCTCGGCGGCCAGGGGCAGCAGCTCCCGCTCGTGCCAGCCGATCACCTCGGGGAGCGCCTCGACGACCGTCAGGGACGCGACCCGCGGATCCTCCAGCACCGCCCGGGCGGTGTACCCGAGCCCGAGGCCGCCGACCACCACGTCGAGGTCGGGGCCGGCGAGTTCGGCGAGGCCGAGGCGCGCCAGTTCGATCTCGGCGACCGTGAACAGGCTCGACATCAGGTACTCGTCGCCGAGTTTGACCTCGTACACGTCGACCTTGAGGGTCGGGTCCAGCCGTCGTCGCAGGCTGATCGCTCCGACCGGCGTCTCACGCCAGTCGATCTCTTCGAATCGCGCGCTCAAGTGCCAGGTCCCGTCCGGTTAGCGTGGTTGACACCTTACACGCGGGCTGACCTGCACAACGGCACCTCGGCAGGCGCCTGACCAGGCGCGTCGGTCCCCGGGACCCGGCGACCGGCCGTGGTGGACGGTCTGCGACCGGCCGTGGTGGACGGTCGCGGCCCTGCGGTCGACCGTGGTGGACGGTCTCAGGCCTGCGGTCGACCGTGGTGGGTGGGCGATGGCAATCCAGCGGCTGGCCGGGTCGGCTCGGGCCGGCTGGGAGGTCGCGTCGGCCGGTGCTGGCGGTGTGGTGTCGCCGCGCGGTGCCGTCCCCACCCCTCGAGGAGACGTCACCGCGCGGCGGTGCGGGCATCCGACCTGGTCCGCCGGGCACCCCTCAGAACCCGGCGGCGACGGTCACCCACCAGGACAAACGACCGGCCGCCGGCCAGGTGGCGTGAGGTGTCAGACCTCATGTCGAGCGTGTCGCGGACCGGAACGCCCCGGTGCCCCGAGATCACGCCGTCCCGAGGTCTCGCCGTCCTGGCGTCCCGGCGACCCGACGTCCTGGCGACCCGATCTCCCGGCGACCCGACGTCCTGAGGTCCCGACGTCCTGAGGTCCCGAGAACCCGGGGCCCCGAGATCCCGAGGCCCCGGCGTCCCGGCGACGGGCGGAGCACCCGTCGCCGGGACCGTGATCAGGCGATCCGCACGTCGTCCACGGCCGCCTCCACCAGACTCGCCCCGCTCCCGTCGGTCGCCTCGACCGTGATCCGGACGCTCTGCCCGGCGTAGGAGGACAGATCGGCGGTGCCGGTCTGCCAGGTCGCCGGCACGGTCGTGGCCGCGCCGAGCTTCTGGAACACGACCGTGCCGTTCACCTTCACCCGGAAACCGTCGCTGGTGCTGGAGTTGTTGAAGTGCGCGAGGTAGTACCGGAAGGTGAGGGTCAGGGTCCGGCCCGACGGGAGCGCGATGGCGGGCGAGCCGACGGAGCTCGTACCCCCGTCGAGGTCGTAGTCGCCCGCGGCGGTGCCGGCGAGTCGGCCGGTGACCAGGCAGTTGGTGCCGCTGGGGGTGGTGCCCTGCTGGAAGGTCTGGCCGTTGTAGGTGGTCGCGGCGGGGTCCCCGCGTTCGAACAGGCCGCCGGTGGCGGTGTCGGTGCCGGCCGGGTTGACGGTCCAGCCGGTCGCGGTCTCGAAGGTGTCGGAGTAGACGACCCCGCCGGTGCCGCCGACGGTCAGCGTGTAGCCGGTGCTGCGGGTGCCGGCCGGGCCGGTGGCGGTGACCGTCAGGGCGTAGGCGCCCGGCGGGGTGGTCGCCGACGTGGTCAGGGTGAGGGTGGAGCTCCCTCCGGCGGGGACGCTGGGCGGATTGAAGGAGGCCGTGGTGCCGGCGGGGAGGCCGGACACGCCGGAGAAGGTGACCGTCTGCGGGTTCCCGCTGGTCACGGACGTGCTGATCGTGCTGGTCACCGAGCCGCCGGGCGTGACCTGGCCTGCGGCGGGGTTCGCGGCGATCGCGTAGTCGTCCACGCCGGTCGGCGGGAAGCGCAGCACCCGGTCGTCGTCGGCCGTCGGGGTGCCCCGGCCGTCGCGGTTGCTGGTCGCCACCCACAGGTAGCCGTCCGGGCCGACGGCGACGGTGCGCAGCCGGCCGTAGGCGCCGTTGAGTTCGACCGACCGGCCGGCGGGGTTGTTCAGGGGCACGAGCCACAGCCGGGTACCGCGCAGCGCGGCCACGAACATCGTCCCGTTGGCGATCGCCCCGCCGCTCGGTGAGGCCTCGGCCGTCGTCCACGTGGTCAGCGGGTTGCGGAACCTGGGGTCGGCGCAGGTGCCCTCGCAGGTCGGCCAGCCGTAGTTCGCGCCGGCCACGATCTGGTTGACCTCGTCGGTGGTGTTCTGGCCGAACTCCGTGGCGAACAGCCGGCCCTGCGCGTCCCAGGCCAGGCCCTGCACGTTGCGGTGCCCGAGGCTGTAGACGACCGAGTTGGCGAACGGGTTGTCCGGCGGGACCGTGCCGTCGGGGCGCATCCGGAGGATCTTGCCGTTGAGGCTGCTGGCGTTCTGGGCGTTGGCGGTGTTGTTGGCGTCGCCGACCCCCGCGTACAGCATGCCGTCCGGGCCGAACGCGATCCGGCCGCCGTCGTGGATGCTGGCCTTGGCGATCCCGGACTTCACGATCTCCTGGGTCTGCGGGGTGGCCAGCCGGAACCGGACGATCCGGTTGTCGCTGGCCGCGGTGAAGTACGCGTAGACGTAGCTGTCCTGGGCGTACGTCGGCGACACGGCGATGCCGAGCAGCCCCGCCTCGCCGGTGGGGACGACGTTCGGCACGGTCGCGGCGACGGTCGGGGCCTGGCCGGGGCTCAGCCGCATGATCCGGGCCCGGTTCCGCTCGGCGACCAGGGCGCTGCCGTCGGGCAGGAAGGCCATGCCCCACGGCACCTCCAGGCCGGTGGCCACCACCTGGGGTCGGGTGAAGTCGAAGCCGCCGGCCGCGTCGGTCCCGGGTGGCGGGGCCGCCCCGGTGGCTTCGGGGAGGGCCACCGCGGCGAGCAGGGCGGCGGTGAGGGCTAGGGCGATTCGGGGGCGCATGTCGGACTCCTCACGGGGAAACTGCCCCACCCTAGACGTACCCATTGATCAGACTCAATGCAAAACGGTAAACAGTCCTTTTTGGCACGTGCCGGGCGGCCGGGCGGGCGCGCGGAGCCCCCGCCCGGCCGACCGGAGCGTCAGGCGCAGACCACCGACGCCGCGCACAGCGGACTCAGGATCAGTCTCAGCTCGTCGCCGGACAGGCCGCTCGACATGCCCCCGCCGGAGGTGTAACTCTCCGCGACGAGCAGCGCGTTGCCGTCCAGCACCAGGACGACGTCCCGGAGCCAGAAGAGGTCCGGGGTGTACTCCCCGGGCCAGCGCATGCTGACCCTGCGGCCCTCCTCGCCGGGGTTCATGTGCGCGTTGATCCAGCCGCAGGCCTCCCCGCCGGACACGAGCGCCGTGAAAGCGGCCCGCGCCGCCACCTGGTCGGTGAACAGGAACACCTGGTGGCTGTAGACCGTCGGCGAGTGCGCCTCCTCGATCGGGCGGCCCGGCCCGGTGAGGGTCCGCGCGGCGGTCCGCCCCGCGAGGGTGACGTCCGCGCCGCCGGTCGGGTTGAACCGGGACGGGGTGGTGCGGGAACGGTCCACGGTCCAGCTTGGCTCGCCCTCGTGCAGCATGGTCAGCCCGGCGGGAAGGTCCGGCCCGGTGGCCGGGCCGCCGGCCACCGTCGAGGGGACGCACCCCGGCCGCGCGGGAAGGTCCGCCGGCGGCCAGTGCGGCGCGGGCCGGGTCGGGGTGGCACTCGCCGTCGCGCCCGGTCCGGTCGGCCACGGCCGCGCGGAACCCGAAGGTCCGCCCGACCCGGCGACCGACCCGCCCGGGACCGGACCCGAGGCGGCGGTCGCGACCACGGCGGCCGCGACCACCGTGCCCAGGCCCACGGTGGCCACCCGGGTCGAGGCGCGCCGGCGGTCACCCCGGCGGCGGACGGCGGACGCGGCCACCAGCGTCGTGCCGGATTCGACATCGGCGGCGAACGCGGTGAGCCGGCGGTTCAGGTCGTGGTCGGACACGGCTGGGTCTCCTTGTCGTCGAGCAGGACTGCCAGGGCCGCCCGGCCCCGGGACAGGCGCGCCTTCACGGCGCTGACCGAGGCGTGGGTCTCCTCGGCGATCTCGGCGACACTGAGGCCGGCGAGGTGGTGCAGGACGACCGCCCGGCGCTGGGCGGCCGGGATCTTGCGCAGCGCGTCGACGAGGGTCACGGTGTCCGGGCCGGGGGCCGGCACGCTGTCGGGCGGGGCCGCGCGCCGGTGCGACACGGCCCGCCGCCAGGTACGACGCCAGTTGCTGACCGCGATCCGGTACGCGACGGTGCGGACCCAGGCGGCCGGGTCGGTGTGGCCGGAGACGGTGGCCCAGCGCTGCCAGGCCCGGGAGTACGCCTCGGACACGGCGTCCTCGGCCTCGCACCGGTCGCCGACCATCGCGTAGATCTGGCTGATGACGCGCGGGGCGGTGGCGGCGTAGAACGCGTCGAACTCGGGGCTGTCACGCATCGGCGCTCACTCCTGCCGGGGTCGGGATCGTCATCCGGAAGACGCCCCGCGCGCGGGAACGGTGACATCACGTTTCGGCCACGGCCGGCGCGGGCGGGTTCGGCGACGCGGCGCCACCGTACCCGGCGAATGGTCCTTGTGGTCTGTCCTATGTCAGGGTCCGACCCCCGGTACCCTGATTTCCCGGTTGGGGGGTTTCGCCGGATGGCCGGGCGGCGGGGAACCGGGACGCTGGGGCGATGAGAAGACGAGTACTGATCGGGGCCGCCGTCGCCGTGGCCGTGGCCCTCACCGCGTCCCCCGCCGCCGCCGGCCCGTCCTGCCCCGACCTCGGACCGCCCGACGCGAAGGCCCTGGCGGCGGCCATCGCGGAACTCCCCAACGCCGACGTGACCGGGGCCCTGGTGCGGGTCACGGGCTCGGCCGGCCGGTGGACCGGCACGTCCGGGGTGTCGGACACGACGACCCGCGCGCCGGTCGACCCCGACGGGTACTTCCGGATCGGCAGCACCACGAAGGTGTTCACGGCCGTCCTGGTCCTGCAACTCGCCCAGGAGCGCCGCCTGGACCTCGGCCGTCCCGTGCAGGACTACCTGCCCGGGCTGCTGCCGGCCAGCTACCCGCCGATTCCCGTCCGCACGCTGCTCGACCACACCTCCGGCCTGCCCTCCGTCGACATCCCCGGCATGTACGACCCCGCCTGGGTCCTCGCGCACCGCTACGACCACTGGACCCCGCGGCAGGTCGTGGGCACGGCCACCGCGCACCCGGTCGAGTTCGCGCCGGGTACCGCCCAGATGTACACGAACACCAGCTACCTGGTCGCCGGGCTGCTGGCGGAGCGGGTGACCGGCCGGTCCTACGGCGAGCTGATCCGGGACCGGATCGCCCGGCCGCTGGGACTGCGGGGCACCTACGAGCCGGGGGACGACCCGGAACTGCCCACCCCGCACTCCAAGGGGTACCTGACCGTCGACGGCACGCTGAAGGACGCCACCTCGATGAACCAGTCCATGACCTGGTCCGCCGGCAGCCTGGTGTCCACGGCGCGCGACCTGGACACGTTCCTGTCCGGGCTGTTCCGGGGCCGGCTGCTCGGCCGGGAGATGACGGCCGCCCTGTTCACCGTGCCCGAGGTGCCGCTCGTCGAGGGCGGTCCGGCGATCTACAGCCAGGGTCTGATGCGGCTCGAGGTGAACGGCGTGACAGTCTGGGGCAAGACGGGCAGCCGCTACGGGTACTCCAGCGGCGTGTTCGCGACCCGGGACCTGGAACGGGTGGTCGCCTACTCGGTCAACGCGACGACGAAGAAGGCCGACGGGCAGCCGGCGATCGTGCTCCGGATCGCCGACGCGGCCTCCCGGTGACCGGTGGGCGGACGTCCGCCGACCACGGCGTCCGGCCCCCGTAGCACGCGCGGCGGATTCCCACCATTGCCAGCCTGGCGAAACTCTGGAATTTTAGAGCAACGCAGCTCGATGTCCGAGATCATCGTCAGTGCGGAGGTGGGGATGCGGACCCGGACGCATGTCACGTTCGAAGCTGCTCTGCGGGCGGCGATCGAGGACAGTGGGCTGACCCTGCACGGGGTCCAGAACCGGCTCGCCCGGCGCGGGGTCCAGATCGCGATCGCCACGCTGAGCAGCTGGCAGACCGGCCACAACCGCCCGGAGCGGATCGAGTCGCTCCGGGCGGTCACGGCCCTGGAGGAACTGTTCGGCCACGCCCCCGGCACGTTGACGGCCCTGCTCGGTCCGCGCCGGTCCCGGGGGCGGCAGCCGTTCGGGACGGCGGGCAACGCCTCGTACGAGTCGATGCCGAACAGTTCGACGATCGCGAAGTTCGTCGGCGAGCTGTGGCCCCTGACGCCCAACGACATGGCGGGCGTGTACATGGAGGAGGAGGTCGTGCTCACGGCCGGCCGGACCCTGTTCGAGATCCACACCCGGGTGCTGTCGGAGGCGAAGGTGGACGGCGTCGACCGGTACTTCGAGCTGAGCTTCGCCGAGCCCGGCGCCGATCTGGACACGATGGGCGTGACCGCCCTGCAGCACTGCCGGGTCGGCCGGGTGCGGCGGAACCACGAGGAGCGGGTCGTCGGCACCGAACTGCTCCTCGACCGGGTGTACAACGCCGGCGAGACGTTCATGATCGAGTACACCTCGCGGTTCGACCAGCGGTGTGTCGACAACGAGTACTTCCGGGCCCTGTCCGGCTCGCTCCAGCTCTACGTGCTCCGGGTCCGGTTCGAGGCGACGGAACTGCCCGTGCGGTGCTACCGGTTCCAGGCGACGCACGCCGAGCACCCCCGTACCGAGGCGGAGATCCGGCCGTCGAACGAGCACGTCGCCCTCCTGCCGATGAAGAACCCCGCGCGCGGGATCGCCGGCATCCGGTGGGAGTGGGAATAGGCTCCCCGGCTCAGCCGCGCGGGGTCAGGCAGCGGGCTCCGGCGATCCCGTTGGCCAGTTCGGTGCCGGACCCCGCCAGCACGACCACGGCGTTGACGTCGCCGGTGTAGGCCACCTCGGCGGCCGCCTCGCAGAGCTGCTTCGCCGCCGCGTGGTCCTCCTCGGCGAGGGTCGTCGCGACCACCACCGTCGTGCACTGGCCCTCCACCTTCACCGCGCTCACCACGGATTTCCGCAGGTGCAGGTTCACCGTGTCGGCGATCCCACCGCAGGGCCGCGCCGCCGTGGGGGCCGCGCCGGACGCCGCACCCGACGGCCGGTCGTCCCGGGTCGGCCCCGCACAACCCGCCAGGGCGAGGAGCAGGGCGAGACCTGTCAACGGGTACCTCATCATCGTGTCTCCCCTGTCCGCGCGGCGCGCCGTGCGCGTTTTCAATAGAGTGAAGCTCTAGTCAATAGAGCACTACACCCGCGCCCGACTGTCAAGGGGCGACCCTCCACCGGGGACGCCCCGGACGGTGACCCGCGCGCCGTGCGGGCATTCCCGAGCCCGCAGCACACAGAGTTCCCCGGGTCCGGCATGAGCGGGCGGCGGGATCAGGGGACGAACACACCCGCGCGGGCGGCGGCGAGCGCGGCGGCGGCCGCCCGGTCGGCGGCGGCGGTGGTCAGCGGTTCGCCGGTGACGACGAGCCGGAGGTAGATCGGGGCGGCGAGGGCCCTGATCAGCTCGACCGGGTCCGTGTCGGCCGGCAGTTCGCCGCGCCGGACCGCGCGTTCGACGAGCGGGGCGGCCCGCAGGATCCGGTCGGCGAAGATCCGCCGGCGGGCCTCGGTGATCTCGGGCGCGTCGGAGAGCATGGTGGTCAGCACGATCCGGCCGATCCGGCCCGTCATCCGGGCGGTCAGGTTGCGGGCGAGTTCCCGCAGGTCGGTGTCTATCGCGCCGGTGTCGGGCAGGGGGATGTCCGCGGCGACCCGCTCGGTGAGCGCGTCCGCGATGAGCGTCTCGCGGTCGGCCCAGCGCCGGTAGACGGTGGTCTTGTGCACGCCCGCGCGGCGCGCGACATTGTCGACGGTCAGCGCCGCGTACCCCACCTCGGCCAGTTCGGTGAGGGTCGCGGCGAGCACCGCGGCCCGGACCTTCGGGCCGCGTCCGATCGGCGGCTGGGTGACCCCTGACTCCATGGCGACTCCAGTTGCGTTACGGCGGCGGCGTGTGTCAGCCTGACCCTATCGCAACTCCAGTTGCGATAATGGGGGGAGACACACATGCTGGTACCGACGGTCAGAGGGTTCGCCCTGCTGTCCACCGGCCTGCTCGCCGGCGCCTTCGGCTACGGGGCGGTGAACCTGGTCCACGGGTTCCGGACCGTGCCCCTCGACGTGCGGCTGACGTTCCACACGGCGCTCATGGCGGTGAACGGGCCGGTCGTCCAGACGGTCATGGCGCTGGCGATCCTCAGTTCCGGCGCGCTGGCCGTCCTGACCCGCGGCCTGCCGCGCCTGCTCGCCGCGTCCGCCGGCGCCCTGGCCGTGGCCTCCTTCCTGGTCACCCGGTTCGGCAACGTCCCGATCAACGCGCGGATCAAGGTCTGGGCGGTCGGCACCGTCCCGCCGGACCACGCCGAGATCCTGGCCCGGTGGGAGCTGTTCAACAACCTGCGGACCGGCGCGGCGTTCGTCGCGTTCTGCCTGATCGTCCTGGTGGCCGTCGCGGGCGACCGGCTCGCGGGGCCCCGCGCCGACGGGCCGTCCGGGGCCTAGCGATCCACTGGTGCCGCCGGGTCCACTGTGCCATCGCCGGCCGAGCACTGGATTCAAGGCCGTCGATCTGGTTAGCTCAGCCCCGCATGGACAAACGCTACGAACTCGCCATGCCAGGGAGAGTTAGGACACCGCGATGATCGCTGGTCTGAGGAAGTTCCCGTTCTCCGCGCAGATCCTGGTGGCGCTCGTCCTGGGCGTCGGCCTGGGCCTGCTGGCCAGGGAACAGGACCTGTCGTGGCTGGCCACCACGCTCGACCGGATCGGCACGATCTTCGTCCAGCTCCTGAAGCTGGCCGTCCCGCCCCTGGTGTTCACCGCCATCGTGGTGAGCCTGGTCAGCCTGCGCCAGGTCCGCAACGCCGCCCGGCTCGCCGGACGCACCCTGCTCTGGTTCGCGCTCACCTCCCTGATCGCGGTCACGGTCGGCATCGTCCTGGGCCTGCTCACCAACCCCGGGCGGGGCGTGCAGCTCGACGTGGCCGGGGCCAAGGCGCCCGCCAGGTCGGGTACCTGGCTGGACTTCCTGACCGGCATCATCCCGGTCAACATCACCGAGGCGTTCACCAAGCCGAACGTGCTGCAGATCGTGTTCCTGGCCGTGGTCGTCGGCGCCGCCGCCCTCGCGGTGGGCGACAAGGCCGAACCCTTCGTGAACCTCAACCGGGCCGTCCTCGAACTCACCCAGAAGGCGCTGTGGTGGGTGATCCGCCTCGCCCCGCTCGGCACCCTGGGCCTGATCGGACACGCGGTGGCCAGCTACGGCTGGGACCTGCTCCGACCGCTGGCCACCTTCACCGTCGACGTGTACGTCGGCTGCCTGATCGTCCTGCTCGTCGTGTACCCGCTGCTGCTGGTCACCGTCGCCCGGCTCAACCCGCTCCGGTTCTTCGCCGGCGCCTGGCCGGCCATCGAGCTGGCGTTCGTGTCGCGCTCCTCGGTCGGCACGATGCCGGTCACGCAGCGGGTGGTGGAGCGCCTCGGCGTACCCCGGGAGTACGCGTCCTTCGCGGTGCCCTTCGGGGCCACCACCAAGATGGACGGCTGCGCGGCGGTGTACCCGGCCCTGGCGGCGATCTTCGTGGCCCAGGTGTTCGGCGTCGAACTGTCCGTCACCGACTACCTGCTGATCGCCTTCGTGTCGGTGGTCGGGTCGGCGGCCACCGCCGGGCTGACCGGCGCGATCGTGATGCTCACCCTGACCCTGACCACCCTCGGGCTCCCCCTGGCCGGCGCCGGCCTGCTGTTGGCGATCGACCCGATCCTCGACATGATCCGGACGGCGACGAACGTGGCCGGCCAGGCGCTGGTGCCGACGATCGTGGCGGCCAGGGAGGGCACCCTGGACCGGGAGGCCTACGCCACCGCCGGCAGCGGCGGCCTGGAACCGGCCGAACCCGCCGAGCCCGCCGCCCCGGCCACGGCACCGGCGCCCGCCTGACCGCCTCCCCGGTCCCGCCCGGTAGCGCCCACCTCCCGGCTGTCGGCCGGCTCAGCGCGGCCGGCCGACGGCCGGTTCCCGGCGGCGCACGCCGAGGGTGGCCGCCGTCAGCAGGAACAGCACGGTCGTCACCCCCGCCAGGATCCAGGCCGGCGCCCCCACGAAGGACGGCGAGAGCTTGAGGGCGAGCGCCAGGTCCCAGATCTTCGTGAACCAGTACACCGTGAGCAGCAGGTGCACGGCCGGTACGCCGAACCTGGCCAGCAACGGCAGTCCCCGCCAGAACCAGGACAGGACGCCCCCGGCGCAGAACAACGCGGAGCCGACCGCGCAGCCGAGGAACAGCCACCGCTCGTGGGTCGCCGCGTTCGGCGTGACCAGCAGCGTGAGCATGCCGAGCGCCAGCATGACCGCGCCGAGGACCGGTCCCGTGAGCGGGTTCGCCGACGGTCGGGGCGGCGATGGCACGGGGCGCGAGACGGGTGGCGCGGTGCCGGGCGGGACGGGGGACGCGACGCCGCGCGCGGTGCCCGGGCCGGGCGCCCCGAGGCCCACGGCGGGTGACCGGCCGGGCGGCGGAGTAGTCGGCCGGGACGGCGCTGGCGCGGCGGACATCACGCCCGGTACGGCGCGCAGGGCCCCCTCCGCGACGACGGTCTCCGGTTGTTCCAGCAGCGTGGGCGCGATCCCGGTGGCCCGGTGCAGCAGGGTCGCCACCATCGGCACCCGGGTCGACCCGCCCACCAGGAACAGCCCGGCGATGTCCGCGGGCCCGGTCTGCGCCTCGCGCAGGGTCGCCAGGGTGACGTCGATGGTGCGCCGCAACGCGCCGCTCGCGGCCTGCTCGAACGCCTCCCGGGACACGTGCGCGTCCCGCTCCACGACCGGGACGAACACCGTGGCGTGCGACTGGCGGGACAGGGCCTCCTTGGCGGTACGGGCGTCGTCCCACAGCGCGCGGAAGTGCCGGCGGTCCGCCGCGTCGGCCGGGTGGCTCAGCCGCCGCCAGGCCTCCGGCGCGCCCGGTGCGACGGCCTGGGCGAGCTGCGCCACGACCAGCGCGTCCAGGTCCATGCCGCCGAAGTCGTCGATGCCCCGGTAGGCCAGCGCGTGGAAGCCCGTGTCCTCCCGGCGGACCACGCACACGTCGAACGTGCCGCCGCCCAGGTCGTAGACGACGACGCTGCGGCCGCCGAGCACCTCCTGGCCGAGGACGGAGGTGTAGTACGCGGCGGCGGCGACCGGTTCGGGGACCAGGGTGGGGCGGGGCAGTCCGGCGCGGGCGGCGGCCCTGGTCAGGACGTCGCGGCGGACCGGGCCCCAGGTGACCGGGCAGGTCATCACCAGCTCGGCCGGCGGTCCCCCGGCGGTGCGCGCGGCCTCGGTGGCGACCCGGGCGAGGGTACGGGCGGCGAGTTCCACCACCGGCCAGGAGTGTTCGCCGAGCAGGATCTCGACGTCGTCGATGCGCCGTTTCGGGTTCGGCTCGAAGCGGGCCGGGTCCAGGCGGGCGCTGTTCTGCGCGTCCCGGCCGGTCAGGACGATCCCGTCGGGTTGGGCGTAGACCGCCGAGGGCAGCAGCGGGGCGCCGTCGAACAGGAGCGGGCGCACCCGGCCGTCCGGGGTGGCGAGCATGGCGACGGTGTTGGAGGTGCCGTAGTCCACTGCCAGCCGGTATCCGCCCATAGCCGCGAATCCTAGCCCGGGGCGCGGTCCACTTTGGCGCCGCGTCCGGGGCGGCGGGCGGGCCCGACCAGTACCCATCTGTGCTTGAAGTTGCAAGATTTGGCGCCGCTTCGATCAACTCTTGACAATCCATGTCACTCGATGGCCTAATGCGGGGAACCACAGTGGTGCGAGCGACACGGATGGGAGTGCCGGATGTCCGGTTCACTGGTTGCCCGGGCGAGAGCCTCGGGAATTGTCCTCGCGGTCCTGGCGGGCGGTGCCGTGGCCGTGTCGGGCCCGCCGTCCGCGACGGCCGCGGTGCCCGCCGACCGGGCCTTCGCGGTCGCCGACGGGATCGTGTTCCCGGGCCCGGTGCCCGGCGCCGCGACCGGTTCCGTCTCCGGCACCTCGTTCACCCTGGGCAACGCCGCCCTGGCGACGACGTGGTCGGTGGGCACGTCCGTCTCGCTCACGAGCTTCACCAACAGCGCGGGCACGGCCACCCCGGTCACGGTCGCGGGCCTGTTCACCCTGACCCTGGCCGACGGCGGCACGATCACCACCGCCAACTCCACCCGCACGGCCGGCCCCACCCTGAGCACCGTCGCCGCCGACGCCTCCTCGGCCCGGCTGGCCGAGCGGTCGGCGGGCAGGGCCGTGACCACGACCTACCGGTACACCGCCGGGACGAGGACCCTGGAGGTCGACTGGACCGCCCTGCTCCGCGACGGCGCCAACACCCTCCAGCACAAGTTCGCGGTCCGGTCCGTGGCGGGCACCTTCGACATCACGTCGCTGCGGCTGATCGACCTGACCGCCGCCAACGCGCGCGTGCTCGGCCAGGACGACGGCAGCCCCGTCGTCCTCGGCGCGGCGGGTGCCGAGTCGGCGTTCCTCGGCGTCGAGAACCCCACGGCGAAGGCGACGGTCGCCGGGACGAGCGTGCGGATCGCCGTCACCCGCGCCGGGGACCTCACGCAGGGCACGACCTGGCGGTACAGCGCCGCGCTCGGGGTCGCGCCGGACGGGCAGCTGCGCCGGTCGTTCCAGTACTACGTCAACCGCGAGCGCGCCCACGCCCGGCGCACGTTCCTGCACTACCAGAGCTGGCTGGACCTCAAGCCGCCGGGCGAGAACGTCGACTCGACCGAGCTGACCACCGCGATCGACCTGTTCGGCACGGAACTCACGAACCGGGGCGCAAAGATCGACAGCTTCTGGGTCGACGACGGCTGGGACTACGTCCGCGCACCGCAGGTCGCCGACGAGTCGAACCTGAGGGTGTGGGACTTCGACCCGACCGAGTTCCCGAACGGGTTCGCCGCCCAGAAGGCCGCCGCCGCGCGCTACGGCAACGCGTCGATGTCGGTGTGGATGTCACCCTTCGGCGGCTACGGACAGAGTGCCTCGTCCCGCCTGGCGCTCAACGCCAGCAAGCCCGCCGGCGAGCGGCTGGAGACCGCCAACGGCGCCTTCCAGCTCGGCGGCACGAAGTACGGGGCCCGGTTCCGCGACGTCGCGTTCGACATGATGGACAACCAGGGGGTCCGCGGGTTCAAGTTCGACGGGATCGGCGGCGGGCTGTACCAGAGCGGCCCGAACGCGCAGTACCTCGCCGACTACGAGGCCCTGTTGACCCTGGTCGGGGACCTGCGCGCGCACCAGAAGGACATCTGGGTCAACGCGACCGTCGGCACCTGGGGCTCGCCCTACTGGCTGTGGTACGTCGACTCGATCTGGCGCGACGGCCACGACGCGAGCACCGCCGGCGCGGGCAGCACCTCACAGCGCTACGTCAACTACCGCGACTCGGAGACCTACAAGAACGAGGTGCTGCAGAACCCGCTGTTCCCGGTACCGAGCGTGATGAACCACGGCGTCATCTTCTCCGACAGCGGCACGTACTTCACCGCCGACTACGACCTCACCAAGCAGTCCACCCGGGACGAGGTCGGCCAGGACCTCAAGGCGTACTTCGCGCTCGGCCTCGGCCTCCAGGAGCTCTACGTCCGCAACACCCTGGTCCGGCCGAACGTGCCGGGGGCGAGCTGGTGGTGGGACACCCTCGCCGCGAACGCCAGGTGGGCCCGCGCCAACGAGGCCCTGCTCAGCGACGTGCACTGGCTCGGCGGGGACGCCGTACAGGGCCAGGTCTACGGCACCGCCGCGTGGACCTCGGCGGCCGGCGCGTCCAAGGGCACCATGATGCTGCGCAACCCCAGTGCCAGCCCGCAGACGTACACCGTGAACCCGAGGACGGTCTTCGAACTGCCGACCGGCGTGCACGGGACCTACAAGTTCACCGAACGCGACGGCACGCACCCCGGATTCGTGGCCGCGACCGCCACCCCGGTGACGGTCACCCTCGCCCCGTTCGAGGTCGCGGTGTTCCAGGCCGTGCCCACCGACGAGGCCCCGACCGGCGGCGACTCCCCCGTCCTCCCGCGGACCGGCTGGACGGCGACCACCGACAGCGCGGAGACCACCTCGGAGAACGGGGCGGCGGCCCGGGCGATCGACGGCAACCCCGCGACCATCTGGCACACGGCCTACGGCACCGGCGTCTCCCCGATGCCGCACCGGCTCGACCTCGACCTCGGCGCAGCCCACACCGTGGACAAGCTGACCTACCTGCCCCGGCAGGACGGCGGCACCAACGGCAACGTCGCCGGCTACGAGGTGTCGGTCAGCAACGACGGCACCACATGGGGTACCCCTGTCGCGACCGGCACGTTCGGCGCGGGCCCGGGCGTGAAGACGGTGACCTTCCCACCGGTCACCGCCCGGCACGTGCGGCTACGGGCCACGAGCGCGCAGAACGGGCTCGGCTACGCGGCGGCCGCCGAGGTCAACCTGTACGGCCGGCCGTACGCCTCCACCGCCCTGCTGAAGTCCGGCTGGACGGCCACCGCCGACAGCGCCGAGACCTCGGCGGAGAACGGCGCCGCGGCCCGCGCGGTCGACGGCAGCGCGTCCACGCTGTGGCACACCGCGTACAGCGGCGGGGTCGCGCCCATGCCGCACACCCTGGACATCAGGATGGAGGCCACCCACACCGTCGACCGCCTCGACTACCTGCCCCGGCAGGACGGCGGCACCAACGGGACGATCGCCAACTACCAGATATTCGTCTCCGCCGACGGGACCACCTGGGGCACCGCCATCGCCTCGGGGACCTTCGGGGCGGGCGCCGGTTCCAGGACGGTGACCTTCCCACCGGTCACCGCCCGGTACGTGCGGCTGAAGGCGACGAGCGCGCAGAACGGGCTCGGGTACGCCTCGGCGGCCGAGGTCACGCTGTACGGCATCTGAGAGCCCCGTGGGTCGGGCGGCGTCCGCGCCCGGCCCGCCGGGTCGGCCCGGTCGAGGCGGCCCGGTCGAGGCGGCCCGGTCGAGGCGGCCCGGTCGAGGCCGCCTGGTGGGCCGGGCGGTCCGGTCGGGGCGGTTCCCGACGGTGTCCGCGCCCGGCCCGCCGGGGACCTAGTCGGCCATCTCCCCGCGCTCCGCCAGGACCAGGGTGACCACCGCCATGGCCACCGACCACAGCACCAGGACGGCGGCGAGCGGCCCGTACCTGCCGAACCAGCCGACGGGCCAGTACCACGCGCAGAACCCGGCGGCCGCGCCCGCACCGACGATCGACACCACGGCCCACACCCGGTGCGACCAGCCCCACAGGACCAGGGCGGACAGCGCGGCGGCCAGCAGGACGCACCCCACCGCCCCCGGGGTCCTCGGGTCGTCGCCCAGCCACCCGGGCACGGGCTCGAACCACCCCCGGATCGCGGGGCTCAGCGTCGCGGCGAGCCCGAACCCGGTCAGCGCCCAGCCCACGAACCGCCAGGTCCAGCCCGATCCGCCGCCTCCGCCCACGATGTACGGGAGGCGGAACAGCGCGAACGCGGCCGCCAGCACGAGGACGGAGAACGCGGCCACCTCGGGGCCGGAGGAGCCGATCCCGAGGTGCCGCAACGGCGTGTCCACCCGGCTCATCCACACACCGCCGACCAGGAGTGCGGCGCCGAGGGTCCACCCGACGAGGAAGCACCACCGGGCGGTACCCCACCGGTCCTCGGCCGCCCCGCGCCAGTCGGGACCCCACCGCGCGGCGGTCTGTCGCACGCCGCGCCACACGTACCAGGCACGGATCTGGCCGGCGAGGGTCATCAGGCCCGCCGCGACGCAGGCCGCGACGGGCTGCCACCGTCGCGACGGATCCGGCGGCTGCGGGGTCGCGGCGACGACGGCCAGGACGAGGAGCACCGCCACGGCGGCGGCCCGCAACGGGTTCACCGCCAGGGGTACCAGGGTGAGCAACGGCCGGGTCGTCATCATCACGATCCGGATCAGCACCTGTTTCCAGGTCCACAGCGCGGGCCACAGCGCCCGGTACCCGAGGTGGACGGCGCGGGAGGCCAGCCCGAACCGGTAGGCCGGGCGGAGATCCTTGACGGTCTGCCCGCCCGCGAAGTAGCCGGCCGCCGCGTCGGCCACGGACCCCGCCGGTCCCCCGCCCGGCCGCGCCTCGGTGAGCAGCCGGTACTGCAGCCAGGCCGTGGCACCCCTTCGCAGGCAGGCCACGTGCGCCGGGGTGACGGCCCCGGCCGTGTCCGGCGTGGGTGGGAGCGGGCCGTCCGCGAGCAGGGCCGGCCACCGGTCGTCGATGCCGGGCACCGGGGTGACGACGTAGGCTTCCCAGACCTTCAGGAACCGGCACAGCCACTGCGCGTCGGGCATCGCGTCGTCGGGCCTGCCGTCGCCGACCAGCAGGTCTACCAGGGTCCCGGCCGCGTCGAGGCGGCCCCAGGCCCAGTCGTTGGTCCGCCAGTTCCGGGACAGGAAGCCGCCGAAGTGCGCCAGGTTGACGCCCGCGAGTTTGGACCGGGCGGTGAGCAGGGGCTCGTCCGGGTCGACCGGGCCCCGGCGCAGCAGCGCGCCCAGCCGGGTCCGCTGCTCCGCCGCCCGCAAGGTCGTGAACAGGGGCGCCAGCGGGCTGGGCTGGCTGCCGGTGAGGTAGTCGTAGCGGATGATCGAGGCGGTGCCCGGCGCGGCCCCGGCGGCGGCGAACACGGAGTGCACCCACCGGGTCGGAATCCGGTAGCCGTCCGACGTCCTGGTGCTCAGCGGCGGCCGGTGCAGCAGGTCGAAGACGGAGGACTCCCAGGGACGCGGGACGTCCCGCAGATCGAGGTGGTACCGCGCCCCGCGGATGGGTTCACCCCACCGCAGGATCTCCCGGCGCGCCGTGTCCAGGCAGTCCCAGAGGCCCGCGAGGAAGCTCGGATCCGTGGCGTCCGGGCGGGGTAGCGGGGCCGGGCCGCGCTGCGGGTAACACGTGGCGAGGTCTTCGTAGAAGACCCCGTCGTCGAGGCAGCCGCCGTCGGCCACGGTCAGGTGGGCCTTCATCGCCGGGGTCAGCGGGCGCAGGCCGTGCTGGAAGGCCAGGCCGCGCCGGACCGCCGCCTCCAGGTTCACCTGCCCGGCCGTCGTCGCGCCCTGGCCCTGGAACGCGCTCAGGAACTCGGCGTCGGCGAGGGACCGGACGAAGTCGGAGACCCGCAGGATCCGGTACAGCCGGTTCTTGATCACGTCGCGGGCCGGCCCGGAACCGTTGACCCGCAGGTAGCGGTTGCGCTCCTCCAGTTCCCGGACCCAGGCGATGAACAGCACGGCCGTGTCGTACACGCCCTGCACGTCCCCCGCCAGGTCCCCGGCGACGGTCCGGTACACCCTGCCGAGGTCGGTCATCAGCGCCAGGGCCCGGGTCTCGTCCAGCACCTGGTAGGGCCCGACCAGGCCGGGCTTCCCCAGCCCCGCCTCACCCGGCCGGGTCAGCAGCGCGGCGAGGCGGGGCGCGTCCGTGGTGGCCCGGCAGCGGGCGTACGCGTCGATGTCCAGGCCCTTGATGTCGGCGGGAGCTGCGGCCTTCAGGTCACCGTCGCCCCGGGAAGCCCCGGCTTTCCGGTCACCGTCCCCCCGGGGAGCCCCGGATCTCGGCTCGCCGTCGCCCCGGGGAGCCGTGGCCTGCGGCTCAGCACGGCCCTCGGCGGCCACCCTGGACTCCGCGCTAGCCAGGCCCCGCAACTGGAACGCGAGCGCGTCCTGCCGGCCGCGCGCCGCGTTCTCCTGTTCGTTGTGCTCGCGGACCAGGCGCAGCTCGTCGTGCGTGGTCTCCACGCTGACCTTCATGGCCAGTGCCCGCACGATCACCGACAGCCACCGGGGCGCGCTCCGCGACGACTTCGGGGACCGGACCTGGGGCGGGGTCGGATCGGGTTCCAGGTACAGCAGCCGGCGCTCCGTCGCGCCGACCGCCGGGGCCAGGTTGATGGAGCGCAGCGCCCGGTCGATGGGTACGTTGTCGAACACGCCGCCGTCGATCACGTGGAACGGCCGGGCGTCGGGGCCGCGCAGCGGGGTACCCCGGGGGCGCACCCCCGAGAAGACCCCCGTCATCGTGGGCACGCTGATCCCGTCGGTGCCGTCCCCGTCGACCGGCCCGCACTCGGCGACCGAGTGGACGGAGGCCGGCTCGAAGGCCCCCGGGAACGAGGAGGTGGCCCGCGCGGCGAGCGCCAACCGGTTCAACCGGAACGCCACCGCCGTGGGCGGATCCCCCGTGGCCGGCACGTCGGCGGCGCCCGGCAGGTCGGTGAAGCCGGAGGCCAGGGGCGCCGGGCGCCGGACGAAGCGGAACTGCCCCCGGCCCTGCTTCAGCGCGGCCTCCGTGACGCCGTCCCCACCGCCGAGCAGGGTCGCCGACAGGTCGACGCTCAGGTAGCTCGCCCGGTGCGCGAGGAGGACGTCGCCGTCCCGGGCGAGCGCGTACATCTCCTCGCGGACCCGCTCGTAGAAGTACTGGTCGCCCTGGAGCAGCGACGGCACCCGTCCGATGGGCAGGGTGGGCCGCATCAGGGACCACATGCCGGCCACGTCGCGCCACACGTCCTCGACGTGGTCCATCGTCCGGCCGACGCTCTGCGCGAGCCCGTACAGCAGCGAGTTCAGGCCGCCGGCGCTCGCCCCGGCCAGGATGTCGACCTCGACTCTGCGGTACCCCGCGAGGGCGAGGAGGTCGCCGTAGACCGCCGCGCGTTGCCGTTGCCCCTCCGGGCCGGGTGCGGGACCGGGCCAGGCGAGTGCGCCGTCGTGGTCCGTCCGGCGGAGCACGTCGATCTCCGCGACCGCGCCGCCGATCCACACCGCGAGGCTGATGCCGCCGCGCACGGCGAGGGCGATCCGCAGCGTACGGAGGGTGTGGTCCCGTTCCGGGGGCTCGTCGGCTCCGCCGCGCACTTCGTCAGCCCTGCCGCACACCGTGGCCTCCGGCCCGCCCGACACGCTCATCGCAATAGGAGACATTTTTATGTTTTCACATCATTAGCCAGTAATCATTGGTTTGCTGAAAGTGTCGGAAGGACTGTCATGGGCCACGTCGACTCCCGCACCCCGAGCCGGAAGGCCCGTGCCGTGCACGCGGCCTGGCGGGCGGCGGTCCTCGTCCGGGTGACCCGCCTGAGATCCATGCTCGAGGAGGCGCACGCGCCGGGACCCACGGGCAGGGCGGCGGAGTCCGCGCGATCCCGGGAGGCGTGGGCGGCGGGCGTCACGAACCACCTGGACGCCGCCCAGAACGCGGCGCGCACCTCCGAGGGCGGCCTGGGTCGGCTCGTGGTCTGGTGGACCGGCTCGGACGTCGAGGCGGCCTGGCTGAACCTGCACGCGGCGGAGGAACTCCTGCTCCGGAGCGGAAAGGGCGCCGACACCGACTGGCTCGCCCGGGTGTACCAGTACGCGCGCACGTTCCTCGGGGACAACGACCCGAATGTCCGCTACCTCAGCGGACAGTTGGCCCTCCCCGCCGGAACGGCGGACACAGGGGCGAAGACGGCCACCGTTCCGAAGCGCGGCCTCTGGCGGTGGCCGTGACCACCAGCCCGGGGACGCTCACGCCCGCTCTCCGCAGCCGGCTGGCGGACGTCATGCACGCGGCGCACACGGAGGCCGACGCCCGCCGCGCGGAGGTGCGCCAACTGCGCAACGTCCTGACCATCGCGTTGCTCGCCGCCACCCTGATGGTGGGAGCGCTCGTCCTGCTGGGAGCCCTGCGGCCGGCGTCCGTGCCGCTCTGCGCGGAGACCCTCGCGACGGCGGCGACGGCGGAGGTCCCGGCGACGCCGACGAGCCCCGCGATCGCGGCCGTGCCGGCGACACCGGCGGGAACCGTCTGCCCGGCCGGCGGGGCGAACCACCGGTACGACATCGTGCTGGTGTCGCTCTTCGGGCTGCTGGGCGCGACCATCGCCGTCGTCGCGAAGGTGTCGACCACCTCGGCGAAGGACCTGTCCTACTCGCCCACGGTCCCCCAGCTGGCCCTGAAGCTCCCCGCCGGGGTGCTCACCGCGATCGCCGCCACCGTCCTGGTCCGCAGTGGACTGTTCTCCGTGGTCAACCTGAAACCCAGCCAGGCCGCGATCCTGTTCACCGCGCTCCTCTTCGGGTACGCGCAGCAGGTGTTCACCCGGTTCGTCGACCAGAAGGCGAACACGGTCGTGGAGGCCGCCAAGCCCCCGACCGGCTGACCCGCCTCGCCGACCATGGGCCGGCTAGAGCCGGACGAGCCCGGCGGCCGCGAGCACGGCCAGCACCACCCCCAGCGCGACCCAGCCGCGCCGGGGCGACCCCGCGGCCCCGTCGAGGAGCCGCAGCACCCCGGCCAGCGCCGCGAATCCGACGGCCATCGCCAGGGCGAAGAACCACGTCGGGTGGAACCTGCCCGCCTCGGCCGGAAACCACATCACCACCAGCAGCGCCGCCAGCACGCCGAGCGGGATCGTGGCGGCCTGGTGCCGCACGCCCGACAACCCGGCGCACACCAGCCAGGCCACCGCCACGGCCGCCACGGAGACCAGGAGTCCGAAGCCGACCGACCACAGCCCGAAGCACACCATCCCGTCGGCGTCCGCGTCGGCGCACTCCCGGGCGGCGCCCCCGGCGGACCAGTCCATGACGGCCGACAGGAACCAGCCCAGCGCGCCGCCCACCCCCGCCCCCGCGAGGACGCGCGCCGTCTCCCCCAGCCAGGCCCAGCGACGGCGGTGCTCGGACATGCGTGCCCCCTCGTGTCAGCGGTCGCTCCAGCATCACCCGCCCCGTCCAGCGCCGCCTGAGCCCGGCTACTCAGATCCGCCGCCGGTCGTCCGGGCGGACCGGCCACCACCCGCCCGACGGGCCGGTACTGTGAAACAGGGCGAATTGGGTGGAGGCGGACATGCGGAGAGTCAGTACCCTCAGCGTGGTTCTCGCGGTCGTCGCTCTGGTGGGCGCGGCCTGCGGCGGGGACCCCGACAAACCCCCGGCCGCGGACCCGACGCCGCCCGGCTACGCCGCGACGCTGCGACCCGCCCTGCAGACCATTCTCGACGGGATGCGGGTGCCCGGCGCGGTCGTCATGGTCACCTCGAAGGACAAGGGCGACTGGACGGAGGCGTTCGGGACGCGCGCCCTCACCGGTGACCTGCGGGTGACCGCCCAGGACCACTTCCGGATCGGCTCGAACACCAAGACCTTGACGGGTACCGTGGTCCTGCAGCTCGCCCAGGAGGGAAAGCTGGCGCTGGCCGACCCGGTGTCGAAGTACCGGCCCGACGTGCCCAACGGCGACAACATCACCGTCACCCAGCTCCTCGACATGCGCAGCGGGCTCTACAACTACTCCGAGGACGAACAGTTCAACGTCCAGCTCGACACGAACCCGGGCCGGGTGTGGAAGCAGGACGAACTGCTCGCGATCGCGTTCGGCAAGCAGCCCTACTTCGCCCCCGGCACCGGGTTCCACTACTCGAACACCAACACGATCCTCCTCGGCCTGATCATCGAGAAGCTGACCGGCAGACCGCTGCGGGACGAGTTCCGGACCCGGATCTTCGAGCCCGTCGGCATGCCGGAGACCCGGATGCCCGTCATCGACGACGTCTCCATCCCGGCGCCGCACCCCCGGGGCTACCTGTTCGGCACCAACGTCAGCACCCTCACCGACGCCGCGCTGCCCGCCGCCGAGCAGGCCGCCGCGAAGGCCGGCACCCTGCTCCCGACCGACCACACCGCCGACAGTCCCTCGTGGACCTGGGCGGCCGGCGGGGCGATCTCCACCGCCGGCGACCTGACCCGGTACGTGCAGGCGCTGGTCGGCGGCGGTCTCCTCGACGCCGCGACCCAGAAGCTCCGGTTCGACAGCGTGCGACCGGCCGATCCGGCGAACCCGGGCGGCGCCGGCTACGGGCTCGGCATCGCGAAGTTCGACCCCCTGTACGGGCACGACGGGCAGCTGCCCGGGTTCAACTCGTTCATGGCCGGCGACCCGGACCGCGGCGTCACCGTCGTGGTGCTCACCTCGCTGACGGCCGGACCCGACGGGCGGCAGCCGGCCAACATCCTCGCGATGGCGATCATCCGGGCGTTGTACCCGGAACCCGCGCCGACCGGGTCGCCGTCCTGACCAACGCCCGGGGCGCGGCCGTCGCCTGCGGGGTGACCCGCCGAAGAGGGCCGGCGTCCGGGGCGCACCGGTCGGCCGGCCCCCGGGTCAGGACGTCGGGTGGAACTCGGACTCGTCGTAGCCCATGGACGTGCAGACCGCCGTCGACGTGCCGCCGCCGGTGACGACGGGGCCGTAGGCGCGGACGTACCCCCAGCCGCCCTCGCCGCAGGTCACGATGTGCTGCCAGGTCTGGCCGGCGGGCCGGTTCGTACACGTCATGTGGGTGGTGGCGAGGTTGGGCTTCGACAGGTCGCAGTCGGGCGGGACCGCGCCGTCGTTCCAGATCGTGCCGATGCCCGTGTCGGTGAACGTGCCGCCGACGCTGGAGCTGGTCAGCCGCACCCGGAGCGTCTCGTTGCCCTCGGCCACGCCGTCGTCGACGAGCGGGATCAGCAGGCCGGTCACGTACTGGCCGGCGGCGATCGTGACCGTGCCCGACGACACCGTGTAGTCCGCGCCGGCGGTGGCCGTGACCGCGTCGATCTGGTAGCCGAGGGTGATCGGGAAGCTCTTCGGCGGGTACGACCCGGTGATCTGGACGTACATCCGCGCCGCGTACGTGCCGCACGTGAACGGCGCGGTCCGCTCACACGTCTTGGTGTACTCGTAGGACGCTCCGTCCCACACGGTGAACACGGTGCCCGCAGGGCCGGCCGCGTCGGCGGCGGGCGTCATACCGAGGGTGACGAGGGCGACGGCGGCTGCCGTGAACAGTCTGGAGAGGACGCGCATGACTCACTCCCTGGATCCGGACGATGGTGCGCGGACGGACGCCGCGGGCCGGGCGCCCCGGGACGCGGCTGGCTCGAGGATCCCACCCGGGAGTCGTCGCGGAGCCTCAAGACATTGTCAAACTTCAATTCATTGGGGTACCGGGGACTTCGCGCGCCGGGTGCGGAGCCGCCACCACAGCCCCGCGCCCAGCACGAACGGCGAGGCGCAGAGCAGCGAGGTCACCAGCGCCCAGGTCGGCCACGGCCCCCGGTCCGGGTCGCCGCCGGGCCGGACGGCCAGGTCGGCGAGCAGCCCGGTGGCGAGCTGGACGTCGAGCACGGCCAGGTCGTCGCGCGGGCCGACCTCGAACCGGCTGACCACGTGGTAGGCACCGGTCGTGACGTCCACCTCGGAGATCAGGTTCGACGTCGTGCCGTCCACGTCGCCGCCGCTGACCAGCATCCGGGTCGGTGACCGCCACCCGAGGACCGGTTGGCCCGAGGCCCGGGGGAACAGGGACTCGGCGCGGACCGCCGCCGGGACCGCCGCCCCGGTACCCGTCGCGTCGGTGAACTGGTAGGCCCGCACGTCGCCGTCGATCGACACGCCGACCAGGAACCGGCCGTCCGGGGACCATGCCTCCGGGCCGGCCAGCTGGAACCACCGGGCGTCCCGGGGCGGGGCCAGGGTGCGTTCCACCGTGCCGTCCAGCCGGAGGATGCGGACCGGCTTCACCTCGTACTCGCCGGCCGTCTCCTGGATCGCCAGCCGGGTGCCGTCCGGGGAGAACGCGGCGGTCTCCACGTCGGTGGAGCTCAGCGCCGTACTGGTGCCGGTCGCCAGGTCGAGCAGGTACACCGGGCCGCTACCGCCCCGGAACGGGCCGTCGATGCCGTAGGCGACGTACCGGCCGTCCGGGGAGATGGAGAGCGGACGGACATAGGCCCGGGGCTGCGCCGGGACCCGCACGGTCCTCCCCGTGGTCAGGTCGAGGAGGATCAGCACCCCGCTCGCGCCGTCGCTGGCGAACATGATCCGCCGGCCGTCGGGGAACAGTCGCAGGTGGCTGCCGCCGTAGCTGGGGCCGGGCACCTCCAGCGCGCGGTAGGCGTCGCGGTCGGCGCCCGCGACGATCCGCTGGGGGAAGCCGAAGTCCTCGTGGCCGGTGCCGTTGTAGTAGACGGCGACCGCGCGGCCGAACGGGCCCGACATCGTGCCCTGGAGGTGGGAGAACGCGGGGAACCTGGCGGGCAGGCTCGGTCGTCCGCCCGCCGCCGGAGGCTGGCCGCCCGGGACGGGGACGAGCACGACGAGGGCCAGCACCAGGGCCACGGCCGCCGCGGCGAGCGTCGGGACCAGCCACGTCCGGCGGGCGGGCCGGGTCATGACCGCGGTGACGTCGGGTCGGGCGGGGGCGGACTCGGCGAACTCGCGCAGCGCCGCGGCGATCCGGGACTCAGACATCGAGCTGCTCCTTCAGTACGGCCAGGCCCCGGTGCAGCAGGGACTTCACGGTGCCCGGCCGGCAGCCCAGCGCGGCGGCGATCTCGGCCTCGGACAGGTCCAGGTAGTACCGCAGGAACACGGCCGCCCGGTGCCGGGGCCGCAGCCTGGCCAGGGCCGCCCGGACCGCCACCGCGTCCGCCCCGGCCGGGGTGACGACGCCCGGCTGTTCGGTGCGGTGGTGCCGGCGCTCGACGATCCGGCGCCGCACCCAGGAGGTGCACCGGTTCACGGTCGCGTGCCGCAGCCAGGCGACTGGGTCGGTGACCGAGTCGCGTCGGCGGTACAGGTCGACGAAGACGTCCTGGACCAGGTCCTCGGCGGCCGGCCACCCGCCGGTGGTCACGTAGGCCAGCCGGACCAGGGGCACGAAATGGTCGGCGTAGACGGCGCGGAACCCCACGTCGTCGGACACGCCGGGAGCCAGAGTCACGGTCACAGTGTGCAAGGCGCGCGAGGGGCCGGTTCGGTTGCGGTCCGGGGGCCGGAAACTTCGCGCGGTCCCGCACCCGAGGCTGTGTCATATATCCGCTTCTATCCTCTGGGGTCACCCGCAGTAGCGTTTACAGGAACCGGCTTCGCGGAAGGCCCCTCGACCTGCGGCCCGAGGGCGAGCCCCGTTCGTCACGGGCCTCGTCCACCGTCGGCCGCCCCGGATCCGCGCGAGTCCCCGACCGTCCCGACGAAAGTGGGGTGCCCACCCGTGACAGACAGCGGATCCGCAGCAGGCGACGCGCGGGAGACGAGCGTGACCATCACGTTGGCCGACCTGGCCCGCCAGGTGGTCGCCACCACCGACCCGGACCAGCTCGAACTGCTGGAGGCGGTCACCGCCCAGTGGAACGCGGGGGCGCCCCGGCCCCGGCGCTGGGGCTGGCTCGCGGGCACGGTCGACTCCGACATCGAACCGACGGTCACCGGCGGCATCATCTACCCCCTGCTGACCAGTACGTTCGCGCAGATCCTCGGCACGGCCGCGCTCGTCGCGTGGACCCGGCGGCGGTGGTGGCGCCGGCGGAAGGACGTCGCGATCCCCCAGGTACAGATCACCCTCGACGCCCATCAGCTGGAGATCTTCCGGGTCACCTGCGTGCTGCACGGCACCGCGCTCGGCCTGACCACCGCCCAGGCGACCGCCCTGGCCGACGCGGCGCACGGCGCGCTGCACCGGGCGATGCTCGCCCCCAGATCCGGGTCGTGACCGTCGCCGCCGCACCCGACGGGGGCAGGTACCCCGCCGTCGACTGGGACCGGGTCGCCGGCGTCGAGCGGCCCCGCCAACTGTGGTGGGTGTACGCGCTGGTGGCCGCCGCCCTGGTCGCGCTGGGAGGCGGGGCGGCCCAGGCCCTGTACTACGCCCACGACCTGGGCGGCATGACCGCCGCGCAGGACTGCCTGTCCGACCGGGGGCTCAGCCTGACGGCCACGGCGGCGGACCGGAACCTGGCGACGTCGCGGCAGATCGCGGAGTGCGCCGGGACCCTCAACTTCCGCCAGGGCGTCGCGATGATCGTCGGGTCGGTCGGCACGGTGGCCGTGGTGTGGCTGCTGATGGTCGGCGGCGGCCTGGTGACCCGCGCCCGGCTGCGGCGGGGCCGCACCCCGCTCGCGGCGACGGACGCGGCCCGCGCGGCGGCCGACCGGTTCGACCGGTGGTGCGACGTCTGGCGGCTGACCGGCCGCCGCAGGCCCAGGCTGCTGCTCACCGCGCCGGGGAGCCTGTCCGGGCAGGCCTTCGCCACCGGGCTGCCGTTCGCCCGGCCGTGGGTCGCGGTGCCCGCCAGCTACGCCTACGCCGAACCAGGACAGTTCGATCTCGTGGTACTGCACGAGCTGGCGCACGTCCGGGCGCGCGACCTGTTGTGGACCTCGGCGGTCTGGTGGTCCGGCTGGCTCGGGGTGCCGCTGCTGCTCGCCGTGCTCGGCCCGTTCCTGACCCGGCCGGACACGCTGCGCCTGCTGTTCGGCCGGTCCCTGGTCCTGGCCGCCGTCCTGTCCGTGGTGGTGCTGGTGCTGCGGGTGGCACTGCTGCGCCGCCGCGAACTCCTGGCGGACGCCTACGCCGTCCGGGTGCTGGGCGGCCGCTCCGAGCTGCGGGCGGCGTTCGGCCTCGACCCGGACGGGGTCCCCGCCCCCGTGCGCGGTTCCGGCGGGACCGGGTTCCTGGCGCGGGCCGGGGCCGTCGGGGTCCGGGCGCGGGGGCTCGCGGCCACCCACCCGCCGCCCGCCGTCCGGGCCGATCCGCCACCGGGCGCGGTGGAGGGCTCCGAGGGCGGCTTCGCGGTCGCGGCCCTCGCCGGGCTGGTGGCGATGTTCGCGTTCCAGCACACGATCGTCGTCCTCTCCGACGTGCTCAACCGGGTGCCGCACGACGCGCGCGTCCCCTCCGACGTCGGCCTCGGCCTGGCGGCGCTGCTGTGGGCGGGAGTGCTCGTCCCGGCGTGGGTCCGCCGGGCACGGGGCGGGTCGCGGAGCTGGTGGGGTCCCGTCCTCGGGTCCGTGGCGGGGGTCGCGGGCGGCTACGCGGCGCAGATCCCCGGCGGGGTGCCCGTCAGCGACAGCCAGTTCGGCGACGACCTGGCGTTCTCCTGCCTGGTCCTCGCGGCCGTCACCCTGGGCGTCACGGTCCTCGCGGTCTGCCTCGCGGTCGGCGTCTCCGCCGGTCGTCGGCGTGCGGCGACGGTGCTGGCCGTGGTGACGGCGGCGCTGGCCGGCACCGCGACGTGGAGCGTCACCTTCACCGTCCTGTCCATCCACATCGTGAACCGCAGCGCCGCCCAGGACCGGACGCTCGTCAGTTCGATGGGGGGCCACTACGGTGGGTGGCGGTACCTGGCCCCGGTCCTGGTGGTGTGTCTCGGACTCACCGCCCTGGCCGCACGCGCCCCGGGACGCCGGATCGAACCGCCGCTGGAACGCGGTCCGCTCCTGGCGCGGATCCGCGCGGACCGCCACCTGCGCCGGCTGGCACCGGTCGCGCTGCCCGCGATCGTCGTCGGCGGCCTGGGCGGCGGGGTGTCCTGGGTGCTCCGGTTCCGGCCGGAGGTGTCGGGCGACCTCGTCAACCTGCTCGTCCATCAACGGTGGTGGGCCTGCGCGCTGGCCGGCTGGGCGGTGACGGCCGTACTCCTGCTCACGCACGCCGACCGCGCGCCGACGATGGAGCCCGACCGGCGGCCGGCGGCCACGGGTGCCGGGTTCCCGGGGGCCCTCGCGGCGGGCTTCGGGACGGCGGCCCTGGCCGGGGTGGTGACGTTCCTCAGTGCCGCGACCAGCGGTTTCGGCTGGAACCTGTCAACGCTGTCCTACTCGGTGGAGATGCCGCTGTGGCTGCTGTTCGTGACGACGGTCGCCACCCTGCCGGCGGTGTTCCTGACCACGGGAGCGATCCGGCGGCGACGGGTCGCGCCGTGGCGGACCGCGACGGTGGCCCTCGGCACGACGGCGCTCGTGGGGACCCTGGTCGCCGCGCTGTTCTGGGGCGCCCTCGCGGCGGTCGCGATCGGACCCCACGACTGGTCGCTCAACGACGCCGTCGTCAACCGGCCGGTCGCGCCGACACGGCCACCCGCGGCGCTCCCCTCGCCCGTCGGACCGGGTCCGGCCCCGGGCGGCACCGCGGACCCCGGCCGGTCACTCGACGACCGGGCGGCGGTGGCCGTCGTCGCGGGGGTCACGCCGCTGCTCCCCGCCGGGTACCGGGAATCGGTGCCCGACGCCCACCCGGGACTGACGGAGACGGAGCCCGCCCGGTGCGGTGAGCTCTTCGCCGCCGACGCCGCCGCCGAGAACGCCCTGCCCCGGACGGGGCAAGCGGTCCGGCGGTACGACTTCACCCCCGAGCCCAACATCGCTATGAACGTCACGGTCCGGGTGATCTCGTTCCGCACGCCGCGCCCGGATCTCGGGACGATCCGCGGCGAGGTCGCCCGGTGCCCCAGCTTCGCCTGGCCCTACGACGGCGCCGACGACCGTCTGCTGCACGGCACGCTCGCCGACGGCGCGGACCTCGCCCTGCCCTACCCGTCGTACCGCTACCACCAGGTCGTCCAGGGCACGGCGGGCGGCCGGCTGACCCGGACGACGTCGACGGAGGCGCACGTCCTCGTCGGCCGCAACCAGATCGTCGTGGGCGTCACCTACACCTACACCGGCAGGCCCCCGTCCGCCGCCGTCCCCCGGTACGCCGGGCAGCTGCTCGCCACCGCCCCGGCCGCGCTCATCGAGAGGTTGCGCGCCCAGCGGTGACCAGCACCGGGTCCCGCCGATATTCGGTGATCGGCTCCCCCGTCGCGGCCGTTCGGCGAGACTGTTGTTCGACCGCGAACACGCCCGACCGGCACCGGCGGGCGGCGTCCGCGGCGGACCCGGGGAGGTGCGTGACCCATGAGCGGTGCGGTCGACGGCGAGCGGCGGGCCCCGGCCCTGTCGCCGAAGCTGGTCATCGGTCTGGTCATCGCCGTACTGGCGCTGGTGTTCGTCTTCCAGAACACCGCCAACGGCAAGGTCAGCTTCCTGGGCTGGGAGTTCAACGCGCCGGCCTGGCTGTGGATGCTGGTGCTGTTCGTGGCCGGGCTGGTCGTCGGCTCGATCTTCCCCTGGTTCCGCCGGAGGCGCTGACCGGGCGGCGTGGGCAGCCATCCCGTACCCATCGATAGTCTTCTTGACTTCATATACCGGGACTCGGTAGCTTCGGCGGCATGAGCATGCAGGAGCCCACCTTCTTCATCCTGACCGCCCTGGCGGGCCGACCACTCCACGGGTACGCCGTGTTGCAGGCCGTCGGCGAGCTCTCCAAAGGCCGGGTGAGCCTGCGGGCCGGCACGCTGTACGCGGTGCTGGACAGGCTGACCGAGGGCGGGCTGGTCGTGGTCGACTCCGAGGAGGCCGTCCAGGGTCGGCTGCGGCGCTACTACCGGCTCACCGACGCGGGGGCGGCCAGGCTGGGCGTGGAGGTGGCCAAGCTGCGGGCCAACGCCGCCGTGGCCGCCGCCCGCCTCCGCCACCACGGCCACGCCGACCCGTCCCCGGCGGTCTGAGCCGTGGACACCGCCGAGCCGGTCGACGCCAGTGAGCGGTTGCGCCGCCGGTACCGCCGCCTGCTGTGGGCCTATCCGAACTGGTACCGCCGGGAGCGGGGCCTGGAGATCCTCAGTACCCTCCTCGAAGGTTCCCGGCCCGGTCAGCGGCGACCGTCCTTCGCGGACGCCCTCGACATCGTCGGCCGGGGTCTGCGGTGCCGGTTCCGGCCGCCCACCGGCCTGCAGTACGTGTTCGTCACGGTGGTGGCCGTGCTGTTCCTCGGTTCGGCCGGCGCGGCGACCCTCGCGATGACCTACGCCGCCACCGCCTCGGTGCCCAGCGAACGGGAGGCCGTGGCCGCCGCGCGGCTCGCGACCGGACAGACGCCGCGCAACCCCGCCGGGCCGGTCGTCGCGTGCACCTACTTCTGCCCCGAGGACTGGCGGCCCGACGGCGACCAGGTCGTGACCTTCGACGACCCGTTCGAGGAGAACGGCGGCGTCGACCACGTGTCGGTCGTCTTCTGGACCCCCGCCCACCTGCTCCCGTCGACTGTGGACGACGCCCGGGAGCGGCTGGCCGCCGACGGCTGGCAGGTCGACGACCTCACCATCCAGGAGGACGGCACCCGGCACTTCGGCGCGGACAAGGACGGCCTGACGGTCCAGGTGGCCGCCTACCACGACTCCGGCGGCGGGCCGGCGCTGCACCTGCGGTTCGAGCGGCAGCTGTCCGACCTCACGGCCGTCGCCGTCGCCGGGTTCGTGGCGGGCACGGTGTTCGGCTGGACGCTGACGGTGTGGATCCTGCAGCGCTACCGCAGGCACCAGGGCGGGGTGAAGGCGGCGACGACGGTCTGCGCCGTGCCGATCCTCGTCGTCATGGGCTTCACGGACCTGCTGCAGCTCCAGTTCGCGGTGGGCGCCGGGCTCAGTGGAGGGTCGTGGGAGTCGGCCATGTTCATCACCGTGGTGCCGGCCATCATCCTGTCCGCGATCCAGGAGCTGGCCGTCGTCCGGGCGGTGGCGACGGTGATCCTCGCGTTGGCGGTCGTCGCCCTGGCGCTGGCCGCGGCACCGATCCGCGCGCACCGCCCGTTGCCTACCCCGGAGGGAGCTTCGAGACCCGGGCCTTCGTCAGGGTGATGAACCAGGGACCCTTCGTGAAGCCGGGTCCGGTCTCCTCCCCCACGTAGAGGTCGATGTGCCGCGAACCGCCCAGGCCCGGGGTGAACTCGTCCGTGATGGTCCACTCGGCCTGGCGGAGCCGCGCGCAGACCTTGTCGTCCACCGGGTCCCCGGACTCGTCCGACCCGCAGGCCGTGAGCACGAGGCGCACGCCCCTGGCCAGCACGTTCGGGTCGGCGGCGGCGGAGACGAACGGTACGAGGGTGCCGCCGTGGCTGTCGCGCGGGGCGGTGTCGAGCCAGTACCCGACGTCGTGGGACCAGTTCAGGTACTTGCCGGCGTGCTTGCCGCCCGTGATCCGGCCGGTGCCCTCGTCCTTCACGGCCTGGATGAAGTCCGACGGGTAGCTGCCGAGGTCGGTGTCGCCCCGGGAGCAGTCCAGGACCGGGCAGCCCTTGACGGTCTTCGCCGGTCCGGTGTGCATCGACTGGACGGCGGTGTAGTAGATCGTCGCGGTCCAGTCCCCCGCGAGGGGAACGGGTGCGGGGCCCGACGTGCGGGCCGCCCCGGGCGACGGCGAGGTGCCCGGGGTGGAGGGGTACGCCCCCGACGCCGGAGCGGACTCCGGCGTCGGGGAGGGGGCCGGGGCCGGCGCCGCCGTGCACGCGGTCAGGAGCACCGCGGGCACGCACAGCGCCGCCAGCCACCGGCTTCGTCGCACGATCAGGGCACCTGCACCGCTGCGGCGGAGACGAACGTGTACCCGCTGGCCTGGATACCCTCGACCGTCGTCTTCAGGTACGCCGTACCGAGGTACGGGTGGTAGAAGAAGCTGGCCATGCCGTCGCGGACCGCGAGGTTGCGCTGCGCGGTGGCGATGATGTCGGCGGGCAGCCGGGCCGGGTGGTTGTTGTACTGGTCCGGCTCGATGTTGCCCAGGTTCTCCGGGATGACCACGGAACCGTGCACGTCCCGCACCAGGTACGGGAAGAACTGGCCCACGGTCTTCGTGTAGTCCGGCGCCCCGCCGGACAGCTGCCCGGTGAAGTGCAGCGGACGGTCGTAGCGGACGCCGACCTTGTCCTTGGCCGCCTGGTAGTCGACCGCGCTGCCCGCGTAGTGCGGGAACTCGAAGATGGTCGGCTTCGGCAGCCCGGACGCGGCGAACTCGGCGAACGCGGAGGCGATCCGGCCGGCCGCGTAGTTGTAGGAGTCACCGGGGACCGGGCCGTCGTAGATCACCGAGTTGGTGACCGGGTCGACGTGCGCGCTGTAGAACTCGAAGTCGTTGGCGCTCTCCCCGTCGTAGGGGTTGACCACGTTGGAGAACTGGTGCGTGTAGCCGTGCATCAGCAGCGTGCCCCCCTTCGTCACCATGTACTTCAACGCGCTGATCACGAGGGGCGCGTTGCGCATCTTCAGCGTGGTCGGCACGCCGTTGTGCTGCGCGCCCAGCGGGTCGCGGTACTCAGGGTAGACGGCGACGGAGAACGGCACGTTCTTGGACTTCAGGTAGTCGGCGATCGCGCGCAGCTCGTCCGGGTCGGAGTCCGGCCCGACGTCCTCGATCCGGACCAGCGCCCGGTGCCGCTCGGCGGTCTGCGGCGCGATCGTGCCGTACAGCAGGTCGCTGTACGCGATGTAGCGGTCATCGTGCGTGACGTAGGAGAACGGGATCTCCCCGACGTAGGTCAGGTTGCGCGCCTTGACCGCCCACGGGAACGTGGTGCCGTCGGCCCGGACCGCCGTCGCCAGGCTGGTCGCCTTGGTCGGGTCGGAGATGGACACGTTCATGATCCCGCCGGCGTTCTGCGGGTCCCGGGTCAGCGCCCGGGTCTTGTACTGCACCTGGCTGACCGAGGCGAAGTCGAACCCGGACCACATGAACCCGTAGTCCGTGCCGAACGAGGCGCTGCGCGCGGTGAGCTGCCAGATGTTGTCATATGCCCACACAACCGGCTTCGTGTCGGCGAGCACGTCGTCGAGGAAGGCGACCGGCAGGGGCTCGTCATAGGTGGAGCCCGCGTAGAACACGGCCGTGAAGCCGGCCATCTCGCCCGCGACGTAGTCGCCGACCGGGTGCGCGGTCCAGGACCCGAAGTGCGAGAGCAGCTGCGCGTTCTGGGTGCCGTAGATCTCGCCGAGCCAGGCGTAGGGGCCGGTGGCGTCGTACAGGACGAGGGTGTTGGCGCCCGTCTTCACGCCGGCGGCCGTCTTGGCGTTGGCCGGCGCGAGCGTCTGGCCGGCCGACGTGCGCACCGGGGCCTTCTGCCGCTGGACCGTGGGCTTTACGATCCGCTGGGTCGGGCGGGCCTGCTGCGGACGGGGCGGGGCCGGCAGCGAGGACTTGTCGACCGTCTCGCTGCCCTGCTTGCCGTGGTCGTGGCCATGGCCGTGGCCGTGGCGGGTGTCGCGGGGCGCGGCGTCGGCCGGCGCGGAGAGCACGGGTACCAGCAAGGCCAGCATCGAGGCGGCCAAACCTGCCCTGAGGCGGGTTTTCATTCACATGCTCCGATCGTGGGGGTGGCGGCAGGGCGGTACTCGTCGCCGGCTGGGCGCGCGACTGCACAGCGGTGACAATAAGGCATGCCCGGGCTCAGCATCAGGGACCGTTTGGCTGGCGGATAGCCGACAGTTCCCGGTACGCAACCCCTTTTCAAATGGTGCGAACCAGGATGGGACGAGCCATCACCAACTCTCCGCTCATGTCCATATTGGGCCTCCCAGCAGGGAAAACTTGATTCGGTCCGGTGATGTCCGTCGTGAGAGTCGGATGTCTCACACTTGCGGAACGCGGGGGGCATAGTCATGGAACGATCTGCCTCCCGGTTACTTGCATCCCGAAGGAACAGTTCATGAGTCAGACCAAGGTCCCCGTTGTCCCGGTTGTCGTGATCGGTGGCGGCGCTGCCACCCTCCCCGTAACCGGTGTGAGTCTGGTCGGCGTCATCGCCGCCGGTGTGGCTCTGCTGGTGGGTGGTGTGCTGCTGATCCGCAGCGGCCGTCGCCGCACTGACGTCTGAGGTGACGCGTTCCGTCATCGGCCTGGTGCTCTTGCTCGCCTGGCCGGCGCACATTCTGCTGATGGCGTTCGCGTCGTGGGGCGGCACCCGTCCCGCCCGGCGCCGACGGGCCACCGCGCCCCGTCCGGCGCAGTACTGGATCATCGTTCCCTGTCTCAACGAGGAACGTGTGGTGGACCGCACGGTGTACGCGGCGGCGGAACTCTCGTCGCCGGGTACACCGGTGCGGGTCCTGGTCGTCGACGACGGTTCCGACGACGACACCGGCGTGGTGCTGTCGATGATCGTGGACCCGCGCATCCAGGTGTTCCGGCGGACCGCTCCGCTCGCCCGACAGGGCAAGGGGCAGGCCCTCAATGCCGCGTACCGGTATATCCGTCAGGTGACTGCGGAAAACGGTCTGCATCCGGAGGATGTCGTCATCGGCGTCATCGACGGCGACGGCCGGATGGAGCCGGGCGCGTTGGACACCGTGGCCGAGTACTTCCGCGATCCCCGGGTGGGTGCGGTGCAGTGCCGGGTGCGGATCCACAACCGCAAGCACACCCTGGCCGCGTTGCAGGACCTGGAGTTCGCCGCCATCGCCAACGCCGGGCAGACCCTCCGCGACCGCGTGAACGCCGTGGCGTTGGGCGGCAACGGCCAGTTCACCCGGCTGTCCGCGCTGGGCTCCCTGGGGGAGGACCCCTGGTCGGAGTGCCTGGTGGAGGACCTCGAACTCGGGCTGCGCCTGCACCTGCGCGGGGTGCGGATCCGCTACATCCCGCAGGTCGCCATCACCCAGCAGGGCCTGGTCGACGCGCGGCGGCTGTTGCGGCAGCGGACCCGCTGGGCGCAGGGGAACCTGCAGTGCCTGCGCTACGCGCCGAAGCTGGTCGCCTCCCGCCGGGTCGGCAACGCCGCCCTGCTGGACATGATGTACTACCTCCTCGCCCCGTGGCTGACGATCGTCGGCCTCGTCGCCGCCCCGGCCGGCCTGGCCCTCGCCTGGCGTGACCTGGACGCGGCCCTCGTCGGCGCCACCATCGGGACCCTGTTCGGGACGATGGCCGTCGCCGGCCTGTTCTGGGCGTTGGTGCACCGGGTCAGCCTCGGGGACGCGTCGCTGTGGCGATGCGTGACCGCCGGGGTGGCTTATCCTTTCTTCCTGCTCATCGGCCTACTGGCCACCCTGCGCGGCCTCGGCCGGCACCTGACCGGACGCGGCACCTGGGCCAAGACCGACCGCGTCATCGAAGAACCCGCATGACCACAGCAACCATCGTCGAGGAGACCCCATGACCGAGGTTCACCTCGTCGTCGGCACCCGCCCGGAAGCCATCAAGATCGCGCCGCTGGTGCTCGCAGCCCGCGCGGCCGGCCGGATCACCCCCGTCATCGTGGCCACCGGCCAGCACCCGACCATGGTCGCCGAGGCCCTGGCGGCGTTCGGGCTGGAGGTGGATGTCGCCCTGACCCTGGACCGGCGGACCGGGACGCAGCCGGAGCTGGTCACGCAGATCCTGACCGGTCTCGACGCACATCTCGCCGCGACGAACCCCGCCGCCGTGGTCGTGCACGGCGACACGACGAGCACCCTCGCCGGGGCACTGGCCGCCTTCTGGCGCCGGATCCCTGTCGTGCACCTGGAAGCGGGCCTGCGGTCCGGGGACCTGGCGTCGCCGTTCCCGGAGGAGGCCAACCGCCGGCTCGTCGGGCAGATCAGCCAGCTCAACCTGGCCCCGACCACCCGGGCGGAGGAGAACCTGCGCCGCGAAGGCGTTCCCGGCGAGGTCGTGCTGACCGGCAACACCGTCGTGGACGCGGCCCTCGCCGTCGCCGCCCGCAACCACCCCGTCACCGACCCCCGCCTCGAGGACATCCTCGCCGGCGGGCACCGCGTCGTCCTCGTCACCGCGCACCGCCGCGAATCCTGGGGCGAACCGCTCGACCACATCCTGGGCGCCGTGGCGACCCTGCACGACCGCTATCCCGACCTGCGGATCGTGCTCCCGAGCCACCCGAACCCGGACGTGCGCGCCCAGGTCGACAACGGGCTCGCCCACCTGCCCCGGGTCACCATCACCGACCCGCTGCCCTACCAGGACCTCACCCGGCTCCTCGCCGCCAGCCACCTCGTCCTGTCCGACTCCGGCGGCATCCAGGAGGAGGCACCCACCTTCGGGGTACCCGTCCTGGTGCTGCGCGAGGTCACCGAACGCGTCGAGGCCATCGAAGCCGGCTGCGCCCAACTCGTCGGCACCGACCCGGCGGTGATCCTCGCCGCCGCCGACCTGCTCCTCACCGACCCGGAACAGCACCGGCGGATGAGCACCGTCGTGAACCCGTTCGGGGACGGGACCGCCGGGGCGCAGGCCGAGGAGGCAATCGTGCGGATGCTGTGGGAGCAGCGGGCCACCTCGGCCGCCCAGGCACTGCCGGCGCTGGCCAGCCTGCAGCCGAGCGCGCGGCTGACCGAAGCCCTGCGCTGACGGGGCCGGCGGGCGAAGGTCGCCCGATGCGGGTCGTCCCAGTCCGCCGCCCCTTTTCCGGTTCCTGTTTCCGCAGGTGGAGCGCGTCTCGCGTGTCCCACGCTGTCCCACGGACGGCGCGCTCCCCGGCACACCGGTGGTCAGATCACTTCCGACGACAGCCCCACCGGGGCCGCTGGAAGCGAAGGAACGACCGCCATGGACACCCAGATCAGCGCGAACCCGATCGGCGTCGACGGAACCGGACGCCGGACCGGTAGGAAGCTCAACGGCTCACTATGGGTACTGCAGGTGCTGGGCGGCTTCTTCTTCGCCGGCAGCGGCTTCGGCAAGGTACTGCTCTACGACGACGCCCTGTACGCGGCGGCGCCCCGGGCCGTGGCCTGGTACGCGGCGGTCCCCCAGTCGCTGATCGTCCTCATCGGGATCGTCGAGGTGCTCGGCGGCCTCGGCCTGATCCTGCCCGCGCTGACCCGGGTCGCGCCGACCCTGACGCCGCTCGCGGGCGCCGGCCTGGCCCTGACGATGGTCCTCGCGGCGGGCTTCCACGTCCTGCGCGGCGAGTACGAGCTGGTCCCGGCCAACGTCGTGCTGGGCGGCGTGGCGGCGTTCGTCGCGTTCGGACGGTGGACCCCGCGGCCCGTCCGGTCGGGCCCCCTCACCACCGGCCGGGTACTCGGATCGGTCGCGGTCGTCGCCGCGCTGGCCCTGCTGGTGTTCGGCCCGACGTGGTACACGATGACCCACACCCAGTTCTGAGCCGCTGCCCGGTGGCTAGGGTGGTTCCCGTGCAGCTCACCGACGAGGCGGTCCGGGCCGTCCGGCTCCGCGCCCAGCTCCTGGCCGCCCCCGTGGCCACGGTCGCCGCCGTCGTGGCCCGGGTCCCCGTCCAGGCCCAGGCCACGCCCGCCGCCCGGTTGGCGGTGCGGGTCCGCAGCGCCGGCCTGACCAGGGCCGAGGTGGACGCGGCCCGCGCCGACGGTTCCGTGGTCCGCACCTGGGCGATGCGGGGCACCCTGCACCTGCTGGCCGCCGCCGACGTGCGGTGGACCGTGGGGCTGCTCGGGCCGCGGTTCGCCCGGGCCGGCCGGGGGCGGCGGTACCAGCTCGGGCTCGACGACGAGGTGTCCGAACGGGGCCTGGCGGCACTGGCGACGGTCCTCGCCGACGGTCCGCTCAGCCGGGACGCGATCGTCGAACGGCTCGCGAGGCACGGGTTCCCCCTGGACGGACGGTCCCAGGCCCCGGCGCACCTGCTCGCGTTCGCCGCACACCGGGGGCTGGTCTGCTGCGGGCCCGAGGAGACCTACACGCTGCTCGACGACTGGGTACCGCCCTCGCCCGTACCTGACGACCCGCTCGCCGAGCTGGCCCGCCGGTATCTCGCCGGGCACGGGGTCGCCGGCCCCGAGGACCTCGCCGCCTGGTCGGGGCTGCCGGTGGGCACGGCGCGGCGGGCCTTCGACGCGATCCGGGCCGAGCTGCGGCCCGCCGGGTCCGGGTTCGCGCTCGCCGGCACGGACCTCGGCCCCGACCGGGAGGGGCCGGCCCGGCTGCTGGGCGCGTTCGACGCGTACCTGTTGGGGTACCGGGCCCGCGACGTCGACCCGGCGCACGCCCAGCGGATCAACACCGGGGGCGGCATGATCGCGCCGACCGTCCTGGTCGCCGGGTCGGCCGTCGGCACGTGGCGGCTCGAACGCGGCACCGCGACCGTGGAGCCGTTCGGCGCGCTGTCGGCGGGGGCGGTCGCGGGGCTGGAGGCCGAGGCCGCCGACCTGGGCAGGTTTCTGGGCGAACCCGTCCGCCTCGCCGTCGCCCGTGGGTAAATGGCTGGCGTGCGGCGTGACGCGGCGGGATGATCCGGGCTGGTTCCGTGTCGGGTTCGACCCACCCTGTGAGGGAGTAGCCACGTGCCCCATGTCGAGGTCCGTCCGGTGTCCGGAGCACTGCGCGGCGTCTGGGAGTCGGACGTGGCCGTGTTCCGTGGCATCCCGTTCGCCGAGCCGCCCGTCGGCGCGCGCCGGTTCGCCGCGCCCGAGCCGGTGCGCGCCCGGGACGGGGTGCGCGACGCCCTGTCGTTCGGCCCGCCGCCCCCACAGGCCGGCGTGTTCGGGATGGACACCCTGGCGCGGGACGCGGGCGGGGACTGGCTGACCGTCAACGTGTTCTCCCCCGCCCCGGATCCGGGCGCGGGGCTCCCGGTCATGGTGTGGATCCAGGGCGGCGCCTACACGATCGGCATGTCCGGCCTCCCCGAATGGGACGGCACCCGGCTCGCCCGGGACGGCGTCGTGGTGGTGACGTTCAACTACCGGGTCGGCATCGAGGGGTTCGCGCGGATCGAGGGGGCTCCCGCCAACCGGGGCCTGCTCGACCAGGTAGCCGCCCTGGAATGGGTCCGCGACAACATCCGCGCCTTCGGTGGCGACCCCGACCGGGTGACCGTCTTCGGCCAGTCGGCCGGGGGCGGATCGGTCGCCGCGCTGCTGGCGATGCCGCGCGCGGCCGGGCTGTTCCGCCGCGCCATCGCGCAGAGCGTGCAGGGCACGTACTTCACGGCGGAACTCGCCGCCGAGATCGCCACCGCCTTCGCCGCCGAACTGGGGCTCCGGCCCACCGTGGCCGACCTGTCCACCGTGGCCCCGGCCCTGCTGCCCGCCGCCGGGGACGCGGTCACCGCCAGGATCGGGCAGTGGGCGCACCGCTGGGGACTGGCCGCGCACCGGACGATCCCGTTCTCCCCCGTCCTCGACGAGGACACCCTCCCCGTCACCCCGTGGCAGGCCCTGGCCGACGGCGCCGGCCACGGCGTCGAGCTGCTCGTGGGCCACACGCGCGACGAGCAGCGGCTGCTCACCGCCCTCGACGGCCTGCTCGGACAGGTGACCCCGGAGCTGGCGGCGGCCGCGCTCGACAACCTCAGCCCCGGCCCGGACGGCGCCCGCCGGTACCGCGAGGCCTTCCCCTCGGCGGGACCGGCGGAGCTGTACGAACTGGTCAACTCCGACCGGCTGTTCCGCATGCCGTCCCTGCACCTCGCCCGGGCGCAGACCACCGGCGGCGGGCGTGCCTTCCTCTATGAGCTGACCTGGTCCGCCCCGGGGATGGGTGGTGTCCTCGGCGCCTGCCACGGCCTCGACGTACCCCTCGTCTTCGGCAATCTCGACAGCGGGCAGCCCGCGATGCTGATCGGCGAGGGGCCCTCCCCCGAGGCGGAGGCGCTGTCCGGCCAGATGCGCGCCGCGTGGATCGCGTTCGCCACGCACGGTGACCCCGGCTGGCCGGCCTACGACGACGGGCGGCGGCTGACGCGGGTCTTCGACGCGGGGCAGGCCGTCACCGCCTATCCGGAGGAGGCCTCCCGGCTGATCTGGCGGGACCACATCTTCCCGGCGTTGCCGCTGACCGGTTCGTAGCGCCGGTGCCGGTCGGGAGCGGCCGGTGCCGGGGCTCCTAGACTGGGCTGCGGAGACCGACCGTCGAACCCGGGAGCAGCCGTTGTCCACCGTCCTGCTGGCACTCGTCGGCGACGCCGTCCGCGTCGATCGGCCCCTGCTGACCTACCGCGACGACGCCACCGGCGAGCACGTCGAGCTGAGCGCCGCGGACCTCGGCGGCTGGGTCGCCCGGACCGCGAGCCTGCTGCGCGACGGGTGCGGGCTGCGGTCCGGCGACCGGGTCGCGGTCCTGTCCCCGCCGCACTGGCAGACCGCCGCCGTGCTGCTGGGCGCCTGGTCGCTCGGGCTGTCCGTGTCGTTCCGGCCGTGGGCGACGGCGGGGCTGTCCGGCGCCCAGGACTCCGACGCGCCGTTCGACGCGGTGTTCGTCACGCGCGGCCGGCTCGGCAGCTGGTTGGAGACCGTGCCGGCGGCCAACCACAAGTTCGTCCTGAACCTCGCGCCCGGGGACGCCGAACGGCCGCCCGCCGAGGGTTTCTACCTCGACTTCCTCGACGAGGTCGGCCGCTTCCCGGATGTCACGCCGGCCTACGCGGAGGTCCGGGCCGACGACGCGGCGAGCCCGGACGGCACCACCTACGAGGAGTGGGCCCGGGCGGCCCGGGGCGTCGCCGAGCACCTGGGCGTCCGGCCCGGCGACCGGCTGCTGGTCGACGTGACCGCGTCCGAGGAGCCGCTGCTGTGGCTGCTCGCGCCGCTGTCGGTGGGCGCGTCGATCCTGCTGCACGCCCATCTCGACGAGGCCACGCTGGCCGGCCTGCGCTGACGGGGCCGGGCCGCCCGCCGAGCGGGCGTGCGTCCTCCCGCCCCGTCGCGGCGGGCCCGGGTCAGCCCGGGGCGAGCAGGCAGAACTCGTTGCCCTCCGGGTCGGCGAGGACCGTCCACGAGATGTCGCTGTCGCCCAGATCGACGGCCGTGGCGCCGAGCGCCCGCAGCCTGGCCGCCTCGGCCCGCGCGTCGTCCCCCGGGTAGGGGCGGACGTCGAGGTGGACGCGGTTCCACACCGTCTTCGCGTCGGGTACGCGGACGAACTCCAGGTACGGGCCGACGCCCGCGGCGGAGCGCAGTACCGCGCGGTCGTCGGTCACCTCGGACACGGTCCAGTCCGTGGCCCGGCCCCAGAACCGGGCCATGGCCCGCGGATCCACGCAGTCGACCACGACGGCGGCGATGGGTCCGGTGTCCCGGTAGACCTCCCGGGGCTCCAGCACCCGGAACTCGTTGCCCTCCGGGTCGGCCATCGCCGTCCACGGCCCGTCGGCCCGGCCCGCGTCGGCGGGGGTCGCCCCGAGGCCGGTCAGGCGCGCGACCAGCTCCGCCCGGTGGGCGTCCGAGGTGGTGGCGAGGTCGACGCGCAGGCGGTTCCGCACGGTCTTCGGCTCCGGGGAGGCGATGAGGTCGATGCAGACGGCGGCCGGGTCGGGGTAGACGAAGCCCTCGGGTTCGAGGTTGGTCACGCCGGGTCCCTCGCTGGAGATCCCCCAGCCGAGCGCCGCCGCCCAGAAGCCGCCCAGCGCCTGGTCGTCGCGGGCCTTCATGTTGATCTGCACCAGCCGTGTCGCCATACCGGCGATCCTAGATGATCATCCGGGCGGGGCCCCGGTGACCTCACGCGGGCCAGGGTGCGCCGCCGGCCAGGGCGTCGCCCAGCGGGGTGCGGCGGTAGAGCACGGAGCGGCCGGACCGGGCCCGGTCGAGCAGCCCGGCGCGGAGCAGGACGGTGAGGTGGTCGCCGACCGCGCCGGGGGCCATGGCGAGGGAGCGGGCGAGCTGGGTACCGCTGGCCGGCTCGTCGAGCGCCAGCAGCAGCCGGGCCCGGGACCGGCCGAGGAGCTGGCCGAGCGGTTCGGCGTCGGGCGCGGCGGTCGGCTGCCACAGGGCCCCGACGCCGCGGGCCGGGTAGGTCAGGGTCTTGGGCCACGGCGGTTCGGTGTGCGCGGCGACCCGCGGCCAGACGAAGACCGACGGCACGAGCAGCAGGCCGTCGCCGCCGAGCGGAACCCGGGTGTCCTCGCGGATGTCGAGCATCTCGATGCCGTCGGCGCGCCAGCGGACCCGGGGGTGCAGGCCTTCGAGCGCCGCCGCCCAGCCGGTGCGGCCGAGGAGCCCGGAGCGGTGCAGCACGTCGCGTTCCAGGATCGCCCGGAGCTGGGGCCAGTCGGCGGCGAGCAGGCCGTGCCAGGCGGCGTCCAGGGCGTCGGCGAGCCGGTCGACGACGTCGGGGCGGGTCAGGACGTCGAGGCCCGAGGGGCGGCGGCGGAGGCACTCGTCGATCTCGGCGCGCGCCGTGGCGGGGTCGGTGGCGCGGACGGTCGCGAGGTCGGCCTCCCACGTCTGGGCGAGGCCCTGCGGGGGCGGGACGATGAAGCCGGCGCCGTGGCCGGGGGTGTGCAGAGCGAGAACGGCATCGAGGGGTACCTCGCGGCGGAGTCGCCCGAACACCGGGGTGAGCCGGGCCGACCAGGACGGCGGCAGCCGGTGCCCGTGCCGGCCGGCGAGCACCTTGATCAGCCCGTTGAGCTCCCAGAGCGGGGAGATGCCGAACCGGCTGCGGACCAGGTCCCCGACGGTCGCCTCGAAGCGCAGCATCCACCGAGGTTACGCCACCGGACGTAAGATTGGCCCGCGCGGGACGGCTCCGGCCAGGATCCTGGCATGACGGAACGCGCCACCTTCGGCCAGGTACTCGCCGAGCCCACCTTCAGGATCATCTTCGGGACCCGCACGCTCGCCATCGCCGCCAACACCGTGCGGATGGTCGCCCTGTCCGTGCTGGTCTACGGGCTGACCGGCTCGCCGCTGCTCGGCGCGGTGACCTTCGGGATCGGCTTCCTGCCCCAACTCCTCGGCGGGGTACTCCTCGGCGCGTTCGCCGACCGGCTCCGGCCGCGCCGGCTCATCACGGCCGGCTACCTGCTGGAGGCCGCCAGCGCGGTGCTCCTCGGGCTCGGCGGCCTGCCGGTGTGGGCGATGCTGGTCGTCGTCGCGCTGGTGGCGTGCCTGAGCCCGGTGTTCGGCGGGGCGTCGGCCAAGCTGGTCGCGGTCTCGCTGACCGGGGACGCGTACGTGCTCGGCCGGTCGTTGATGGGCATGGCCTCCTCGGGCGCGCAACTGCTGGGGCTCGCGGGGGCCGGGGCCGCTGTCGCGTTCCTCGGGGCGCGGGAGGCGTTGCTGGTCAGCGCCGGGTGCATGCTGGTCGCGGCGGTGGTCGTCCGCTGGCGACTGACCGACTTCGCGACCGCTGAGCCCACCGTTGAGCCCATCGCGGAGCCCTGCACGCGACAGGACCGGGACCTCGACGGGGCGTCCGGCGCGGAGGTGGACGCGGTGCCCGGCGGGACACCGGGTGGGCGGGCCGGGGCCGGCGGCGGGCGGCGGCGTTCGGCGGTCGCGGAGAGCCTGGCCGGCAGCCGGGACCTGCTCACCGACCGGCGGATCCGGGGCCTGTTCCTGGCGCAGTGGCTCCCGCCCGGCCTCGTGGTCGGCGGCGAGAGCCTGCTGGTGCCGTACTCGGACGGGCGGGGGTTCCCGGCGGGCTCGGCGGGGCTGCTGCTGGCGTGCCTGCCGGTCGGGATGCTCGTCGGGGACGTGGTGGTCGCGCGGTGCGTGCGGCCGGCCCGGCGGGAGCGGCTGTACGGGCCGCTGGTCGCGCTCCTCGGCGTACCCCTCATGGGCCTCGTCCTTGATCTGCCCCTGGTGGCGACCGGGGTGCTGTTGGCGCTGAGCGGGGCGGGGTTCGCGTTCGGGCTGACGTTGCAGCGGCAGTTCCTCGAGGCCGTGCCGGAGCCGATGCGGGGCCAGGCCTTCGCGTTGCTGAGCACGGGGCTGATGACCGTCCAGGGCGTGGGTCCCGTGCTGGTCGGCGGGCTCGCGGAGGTGGGCGGGATCGGGGTGGCGATCGGCGCGGCCGGCGTGGCCACCGCCGTCTGCGCGGTGGTCCTGCACCGGACGGTGCGCGACGTGCCGGCCGCACCCCGCCCGGGCCGCGTGCCCGAGCCGGCCGGGCGGAGCTGAGCCCGGGACGGCGGAGGTGGGCCCGGCGGCGTCGGGGCCACGGTTCAGGCCGCGGCGGGCTCGCGCTCCGGGGACAGGGCGTGCAGCGGGTGCAGCGCGGTGGTGTGGTGGAACCAGCAGAACGCGTCGTACCGGGCACCCAGCACGGTCTCCTCGTAGCCGTCCGGCTCGTGGAGCACGCCCATCGCGCGGTGGTCGACCGGTTCGGTGAGCCAGCGGGGCTGGTCGACGCGCGGGAACACGAAGAGCGCGCGTTCGTGCCCACTGCCCCGCAGCAGCGCCTCGACGGACCCGGCCCGGGCGGGCGGGACGGCCGACACCCGGGGCGGCTCCCCCCAGTCGGCCGCCGCGACCACGGTGCCCTGGTAGCCGCCGAAGCCGACGAGTACGACGGAGTCGGCGCCGTGCCGCTGCCGGGCGAGCTGGCCGGGGCTGACCGGGCCGGCCGTGGCCCGGGCGTCGCCGACGTGTGCGTTGTGCGCCCAGACCACGGCCTTGGCGCCCCGGCCGTAGTGCTCCAGGAGCCGGTCGAGGGTGTCGGCCAGGTGGGTGGCGCGCAGGGTCCGCGAGGGGACGTCGCCGGCCACCATCGACCGGTAGTACCCCTCGGCGCCCGGGACGACGTCCCTGGACTGCCAGGCGGCGAACTCCTCCCCCACCCGCTCGACCGCGTGCCGCCGCAGGTAGGTCAGCAGCCCGACCACGCCCGGCTCCAGCCCCGCCCGCACGAACCGGGCCGCCGTGTTCCGGGCGGGCGGTTCGAGGCCCCGGTAGGCGCGCACAGCCGCCGGGATCGCCGCCGGGTCGTGTCCGCGCAGGTAGTCGACGATCGCCCGGGTGGACTCCCACAGGCTGTACACGTCCAGGCCGTGGAAGCCGACCCGCCGGTCGTGGCCCGCGTTCCACCGCCGCAGCCAGTCGCAGAAGCCGAGGACCTCCTCGTTCGCCCACATCCAGGTCGGCCACCGCTCGACGGATCGGAGCGCGGCCGCCGGCGCCGGCGGTTCGGCCCCGGTCGGCCGGACCGCGCGGTCGACCCGCGCGCAGTCGGCCCAGTCCCCCTCGACCGCGACGAACGAGAACCCGTGCTCGGCCACCAGCCTGCGGGTGATCTCGACCCGCCAGTGCTGGAAGTCGTGGGTACCGTGGTCGGCCGCGCCCAGCATCACCACGGACGCGTCCCCGATCCGCAACATCAACGGGTCCAGCGCCCCGGCGTTCGCCAACAGATGGGCATGGGCGCCGAAGTCAGACATCCGCGTGGTCATCGCCACCTCCGAGTCCTGCCCCCGCCTACCCAGGTGCCCCGTCCCGGAAACAGCCCCGGGTGCACCCCCGCTGGAAAGGGACGCCGGCGGACACGGGACCCGAGGCCGCGCCGTTCGAGGGCGGCACCCTTCAGGGATCGCGTGGTGGCGCCCGTGTGCCATGCTGATCGCCGTGCACCCCCATCGATGGCTCGCGGACCTGTCGACCCAGCAGGAGGTGGTCGTGGAGGCCGCCGCACGCTTCCGGCGCGCCACGGCCGACACGCGCCACCCGAGGGTGGGCCACGCCGAGCGGCACCTGAACGCCGCCCAACTCGTCCTCGTCCGCGTCGCGGGAGAGCCGTCCTACCTGGGCTACGTGCCGTTGTTCGCCTGCTGGAACGCGCTCATCGCCCTCCTGGTGGGGCTCGCGGGGGCGGCGCTGGGCGCGGCGCCGGGCTGGACGCTGGCCGCAGCGGTCGCGGCGGTGGTCGTCAGCTACAAGCCGTACCAGTGGTTGGCCTACCTGTGGGTCGTGCTCCTGAGCATGTTCCGGATCGCGCGGGCTACCCGGGACCGCCCACCCGTGGAGCTGCCCCCGGAGCCGGACGGCCCCCGCGCGGTCGCGGAGCAGACGGTCGAGCTCCTGCTCGGCGCGCGGTCCACGCTCGCGCGGCTCGGCATCGAGACGCTGGACCGGCACCGGCTGCGGGCAGTGGCCCGCAGGCCTGCGGTGTTCCACTGGCTGTGGACCCGGGACAGGACCCTGGAGGCGCTGAGCCTGGCGGACCGCCACCTGTGCCAGGCCGCCGACGCGATCACGGTCTGGCTGACCCCCGACGAGGAGGACGAGTGAGCACGCCGCTGAGCCGGAAGGAGGTGCGGGCGAGGCTGGTCGCGTGCTCGGTGCGGATCCGGCGGGCCACCGCGCGGGCGCAGATCCGGGACTGGGAGGACGGTGGGGCCGACCACGTCCTGATCGCCCGACTGGACCTGATCGCCGACGAACTGTCGGGCGCGGCGCGGGTGTACGGCCCGGTGGCGTCCACCAGGAGGGCCAAGGTGTCGAGAAGCGTGACCATCGGCGCGTGGGCGGCGGCGGGCGCGGCCGTGCTGTGGGTGGCGGGGCCGCCCGGCGATCCGGTGACCCTGGCCCTGTTCGTCGCGGGCACCGGAGCTTTCGGCCTGCTGTTCAACTACGCACTGTGGGCGGTCCGGGGCCTGGGAACCGTGCGCGCGCTGGCCGAGGAGTCCGTACCCATGACCGAGGACGTTCTCGCCGACCTGCGCACGGAGCTGGACGACCTGGAGGAGCGGCTCCCGGCCGACCGCGCCGACCTCGTCCTGAGGGCCCTGGAGGGGGCCGAGCTGTGGCGCGGCGCCGCGTTGGAGCACCTCCGGTTCGGGATGCCTCCGGGCCAGGTCTGACACGGTTCCGCAACGGCCACCCGGGGTGCGGCCGGAACAACTCAGCAGTGGGCGCGGCGACGGGCCCTTTCGATCTCGTTGATGTGGGCCTCGGTCCATTCCCGGAGCGCGGCGATCGGGCCGGCCAGGCTGCGGCCGAGGTCGGTCAGCTCGTAGTCGACCCGGGGCGGGACGGTCGGGTGCACGGTGCGGGTGAGGAATCCGTCCGCCTCGAGTTGGCGCAGGGTCTGGGTCAGCATCTTCTGCGAGACGCCCTCGATCCGTCGCCCCAGGTCGGTGTAGCGCATCGTGCCGTCGGCCAGGGCGTCGACGATCAGGATCGTCCACTTGCCCGCGATGTGGTTGAGGACCTGGCGGGTGGGGCACTCGGCGGAGTAGACGTCGGCGGGTAGGCCGGAGGATTCCACGAGGTTGCGCACCCGAAGGAGAGTAACGCACTCGTAAGTGCTCTCTTCCCAAAAGAGAGTGGCTCTCCGAGAGTGAGTGCATGACGAACCGCACGCTCTCTGTCGCCGACGCCATCCGCACCCGCCGCTCCGTCCGGCACTACCGACCCGACCCGGTCCCCGCGGCCGACCTCGACACTCTGCTGGACCTGGCGATCGAGGCTCCGACCAGCTGGAACCTGCAGGACCGCTCGATCGTCGTCGTGTCCGGCGAGGAGGGCCGCGCCGGACTGACCCTGGCCACGGGCGGGCAGCCCCAGCCGCAGGAGGCCCCGGTCGTGCTGGTGTTCGTGGCCGAACCGTGGGCCTGGCGGGAGGACCGCGCCGACGTCTACGCCCGGGCACGGCACAACGGGGCCTGGTCCGAGGAGTTCATCGCCCTGTTCGCCGCCGCCTCGGCGGAGTTCCAGGCCGGGCTCCGGGACCGCGGGCTCCTCCGCGAGTACGCGGTCAAGGACGCCATGATCGCCGCCAGCTTCGTGATGCTCGCGGCCACCGAACTGGGGCTGGCCACGTCTCCGATGAACGGCTGGGACGAGGCCCTGGTGAAGAAGGCGGTCGGCATCGACGACCGTGACGACCTGGCCGTCGCCCTCCTGTTGTCGGTGGGCTATCCGGCGGAACGGCCCCGCCACCCCGGGCGTCGGGCCCGGGACCGCAACGTCCACCGGGAGCGGTTCGGGGCGCGGCCCGCCTGAGCCGGGGCCGGCCCGGGTCCGCGGGGTGGGGCCCGGAATCCGGCGCCCCACCCCGCGTCAGTCAGTCACCGGCAGTCAGCAGCACCGGGTCGCCGGGCCGAGCCCGTTGTACACCGTCGAGCCGTTGAGGCTGATCTGCACCCGGGTCCGGAACTCCAGGGACGACGACCGGCCGGCGATGCTGACGCCGTTGCGGGTGTAGTGCCCCCGCGCGCAGCCGGCGTTCGCCCAGGAGTTGTAGGAGACGATCGCGCCGTTCTGCCAGATCTCGACCCTGCTCTTCGACGTGCAGCTGCCCGACCACGACGGGGCCGCGTTGATGTAGTAGTCCGGGTACATGGTCACGCCGTTGTCCGAGCCGCACACGCCGATGTGCCAGCCGTTCTGGGTGATGTCGTTGCAGCCGCCGCCGCTCGCCTGGGCCGGGCTGGCGACCAGCGCCGAGGCGAGGGCCGCGAGCATCACCATCGTGCCGACGATCGATCTACGGTGTGTCATGGGGACTCCAATGTGAGAGGGCTTGCGTTCAGTCCTGGGGCCGGGCGGCCGAACTGGCGGCCGACCGGCTGCGGGTGGAATGATCCGTGGCCGGTGCACAGCGGAACTACAATTCGGCGCGCGATCAGACGGCTACACGGAGTGGATGGCGCGGGATGGCCGGGCAGGGCTGGGAGTTCCAGGTACTAGGGCCGCTGCGCGTGGCCCGTGACGGTGTCGAGCTGTACCTCCAGTCCGCGTTCAAGACCAGGCTGGTGTTGGCGGTGCTGCTGTCACGGCCGGACCAGCCGGTGTCGGCGGACACGCTGAGCGCGGCGCTGTGGGGTGACGAACCGCCGCCGTCGGCGCGCCGCAACGTGCAGCAGTACGTCCACCAGGTGCGGCGTCTCGTGGGCGCGGAGCTGCTGGGGCACCGCCAGGGCGTCTACACCCTGGCGGCGAGGGAGCACCTGGACTCGACCCGGTTCGAGGCCCTCGCCGACGCGGGGGCGAGGGCCGTCGGGGCGGGCGACGCCCGGTCCGGATGTCGGAGTCTGCGCGCCGCGCTGGACTGCTGGCACGGCACCGCGTTCGACGGGTTCGCCGACCACCCGTCGATCCGCGACGCCGCGGCCTATCTGGACCGGCGCAGGCTGGCGGTCGCCCTGCTGTGGGCCGAGACGGAACTGGACCTGGGCGGCGCGACCGAGATCCTCCCGCGACTGGGTGACCTGGTGCGGCTGCACCCCTTCGCCGAGGACCTGGTCGCCGTCACCATGCTCGCCCTGTACCGGAGCGGCCGGCAGGCCGAGGCCCTGAGCCTGTACGCGGCGACCCGCACCCGGCTCGCCGACGAACTGGGGATCGACCCGTGCGAGGAGCTGCGCCGCCGGCACGCGGACATTCTCCGCGACGATCCGGAGCTTCGGCCGCGCGCTCTCCCCGGGGCGCGCAGGTTCCTGCCGAGGGACATCCCCCACTTTCTCGGCCGGGGCGCGGAGCTCGACCGGCTGGACGACTACTCCCGGCAGCGCCCGGACGGGGGCACCGTGCTCCTGAGCTCGATCGGCGGCATGGCGGGGGTCGGCAAGACCGCGTTGGCCGTGCACTGGGCCCGGCTGGCCGCCGACCGGTACCCGGACGGTCAGCTCTACCTCAACCTGCGCGGCTACGACGGGCGCCGACCGCTGCCCGTCATCGACGCGTTGGCCCAGCTGCTGCGGATGGTCGGGGTGGCCGACGACGCGATCCCGTCCGACGTGGACGCGGCCAGCGCCCTGTTCCGGTCCCGCGTCGTCGACCAGCGGATGATCGTCGTGCTGGACAACGCGGGCATGGTCGAGCAGGTGCGGCCACTGCTGCCCAGCGGCCGGGACAACTTCGTCGTCGTGACCAGCCGGGACCGGCTGACCGGCCTCGTCGCGCTCGACGGTGCCCGCCGCGTCGACCTGGCGCCCCTGTCGCCCGGGGAGTCGGTGGAGCTGATGCGGCAGGTCATCGGCGCGCGCCGGGTGGACCGGGACCCGGCGGCGGCGACCGCCCTCTGTACCGCGCTGGGCTGTCTGCCGTTGGCGATCCGGATCGCCGCCGCGACACTCCAGGACCGGCCCGGGCAGACCCTCGACGACTACCTGCGCGAACTCCGCGCCGCCGGCCTGTCGAGCCTGGACATCGCCGACGACGGGCTGGCGTCCGTGCGCGCGGTCTTCGCCCACTCGCTGCGCGCGTTGCCGCCGACCGCGCGGCGGCTCTTCGGCCTGCTGGGCGCGAATCCGGCCCCGGATCTCGGCGCCGACGTCGCGGCGGCCCTGGCCGGCCGGCCTGTCGCGGACGTCGCGACGCCGTTGGCGCAGCTGTGCGACGCCAGCCTGCTCACGGAGCAGGACGGCCGCTACCACATGCACGACCTGGTGCGGATGTACGCGGTCGAGGTGGCGACCCGGTCACCGGAGACGCCGGACGCCCTGGCCCGGCTCCTGGACTGGTACCTGCGGGCCTGCGCCGACGCCGACCGGGTCCTCGGCAGCACCCTCGACCGTCGGCTGGAGCCCAGTGGGCTGACCTTCGCCGACGAGTGGGCGGCGGTGTCCTGGTTCGACACCGAGGGCACGGCCCTGGTGTCCCTGGTCGCCGCGGTCGAACAGTCCCATCCGGAGCTGTGCTGGAACATGACCGAGTCCCTGCAGGCGTGGATGGAACGGCGGCGGTCCCCGGCGGAGCGCCTCGTGGTCCTGCGGCACGGCGAGCGCGCCGCCCGGGCGTTCGGCGAACCGGCCGCCGTCGTGGCCGCCCGCAACACCCTCGTCCCGGCGCTGTACTACCTCAAGCGCTACGACGAGGCGCTCGACGTCATCGCCGACGTCGTGACCCTGCGTCGCGAGCTGCCCGACGAGCGGGCCCTGGCGGCCTCGCTGTCGCACCACGCGATCCTGCTCGCCCAGCAGGGCCACGACCAGGAGGCCCTGGCGGCGTACCAGGAATCCCTCCGGCTGCTGGAGAAGTTCCCGGACACCCTGGCCAAGCGGGGCACGATCTGGAACAACCTGGGCTGGGCCCACTATCTCGCCCAGCGCTACGACGAGGCGATCGAGCACTACCAGCGGGCCGCCGACATCGCCCGCTCGACGGAGAACCAGCGGGACATCGCCTTCGCGGAGGGGAACCTGGGCACGGTCTACACCGTTCTCGCCGACCACGAACGCCAGTTGCGGCACTGGCACAACTCGCTGGTCGCCGCCGAGGGCACGGGCGACATCCGGATGACGAGCAACGCCCACCAGAACGTCGGCACCGCCCACCGGTCGCTCGGCGACACCGACAGTGCCCGCACGCACCTGGAGAGCGCGCTGCGGCTCTGGCGCGACCTGCCCGACCCGGAGGAGATCGCCGTCATCGAGGGCCTGCTCGCCGACCTGGAGGACCACTGCCAGCGCCTCGGAACCAACGACAGTCCATAGCTTCAGACGGGTACCAGGTTGCGCGGGACCGTCCAGGCCCGTCCGCCGGATCCGGAGGTCCCTCCCCCCTGCCGGTCAGCGGCGGGCCAGCCACAGGGTCGTGGTGAGCCGGTGGTCCAGCACCCCGCCGTGCCCGTCGATCACCTCGGCCAGCGCCGCGTGCAGCCGGTCGCGGCGCTCGGGCGCGAGCAGCCGGTGGTTGGAGAACGTCGACAGCAGCCGCAGGTACCGCTCCGTCGGGAACGGCACCAGCCTCTCCACCTGCTGCCGGTCCAGGTCGGCGAACGCGGACAGCTCCCCCGGCGCGAACGGCGTGTAGTGCTCCGGGAAGCCCTCCCGGTGGGCGATCTCCGGGGTCAGGCGCAGGTAGACGGCGTTGATGGCCTCGGACAGCTCCGGGTCGGCGAACCCGTAGTGGTGTCCGAAGACGGCCAGCGTGCCGCCCGGGGCGAGCGCCGCGTGGGCCAGCCCGGCGCGGCGGGCCGGGTCGAGCCAGTGCCAGGCCTGCGCGCTGGCGAGCAGGTCCACGGGCGCCGGCGGCGTGTAGTCCTCGAAGCCGCTGACCACGACGGACACGAGTTCGTCGTCGGCGTACCTCCCGGTCAGCACGGCGGCCATCTCCGGGTCCGGCTCCACGCAGGTGACCGGCACGTCCAGGGTCCGCAGCAGCGCGGTGGCCTTGCCGGTCCCGGCGCCGGACTCCAGCACCCCGGCCGGCGCGCGGCCCAGGTAGTCGAGGATCCGGGTGAGGATCTCCGGCGGGTAGGCCGGCCGCACGTCGTCGTAGGTGCCGGCGACCTCGCCGAACACGGTCCGCTGCTCCCGGGCGGGTGGGCGCGGTTCGTCGGTCGTCATGGGCTCTCCTCCTGCGGGCATCCGGTCAGCCTAGATCCGCGACTGCCGCGCTGTCCGACCCGTGGCCCGGTTCTGGCAGGTCCGACCGGCGCCACCTGCCCTATCATTGTCCAGAGTGGACGCTCATCCGCCGCGTCCTCCTCCCGGAAAGGAACCGGCCATGATTCGTCGCGTTCTGCTCGCCGCCGCGCTCGCCGGCGGGGCGGCCGTCGGGGTGTCCGCCCCGGCGCAGGCCGTCCCGCAGTGCCCGGCCGGCTACCAGTGCAGCCACAGCTGGTACACCGACTCCTCCCAGACCTACCGCAACGGCTACCGCTACGTCGACTGTCGCGGGAACATGACCCAGGGCGGCAGCCTCACCGGGTACTACGTCTTCCGCAAGATGGCCTGCGACACCGCCCCGTCACTCGACGGGCGCTGATCCGGACGGATCCCCGAAAGATCTTCCACCTCAGAGGGGTACGGCCGGGGACTACGAGCGGGGCCAGTCCGCCAACCGGTCGCGCAGTTCGGCGACGGCCGGCGGGTCCAGGCCGAGTTCTTCGGTGAACACCTCGTCCTCCAGGGCGTCGAGGCGGTCGCCGACATCGGCGAAGTCCTCGGCGCCGAGGCCCGGGTCGAGCGCCCGGGCCAGGGCGATGAGCTGGGCCACGGTGTACCGGTCGCGGGCGTCGGCGACGTCGGCGAAGTCCCGGGACTCGTACCGGCCGGCGAGCGCGCAGACCTTCGAGCCGATGACGTCCTCCAGGGCGAGGACCGGCCCGACGTCCATCATCACCGTGGCGTGCAGGCGGCTGATGTGCGCGATCTGGAGCTGCGTGGCCCGGCCGTCGGCGTGGTCGGCGATCACCCAGTCGGCGAGCTCCAGGTCGAAGCCCTCGAACATGTCGGACAGGTCCGTGCGGCGCTCGACCCGCCGGGCGGTGAGGCCGGCGGCGCACATCGCGTCCTCGACGGCCGCGACCGCCTCGGCGACGGCGCCCTCCCGGTCCACCATCAGGTCCACGTCGTAGGTCCGGCGGTCGATGATGCCGTGGATCATGAGGGCGTTGCCGCCGCCGAGGGCGAAGCCGAGCGGGCCGATCGCGCGGAGGGCCAACGTCGCGACCCGCCGCTGGAACTCGTCGATCGGCATCAGGCGGCGCGGGCGACCGGCGGGCGCAGTTCGGGGTGGGCGTGCTCCCACGCGGCGCGGACGCCCTTCGGCAGCAGCAGCCGGGGCCACAGTTCCAGCAGGGTGTCGCGGTGCAGGAAGGTGTGCAGGTCCTCGTACTGGGCGGCCTCGCGCAGCACGTTCTGGTACAGCGAACGGCGCCGGTGGTCGCTGGCCAGGTCGAACCGGCGGTTGGGCTGCCAGGAGATGTTCAGCGGCAGTTCCACGACCCCGGAGGTGGGGCCGCGCAGGGCCGCGAGGTCGGGGGCGACCAGGGCGCTGCGACCGGGGCGGGCCTCGAAGGCCCGACGCCGGCGAGGTGCCTGGGTCTCGTCCATGCGCTCAGGGTACCGCCGCCGGGTCCGACAGCACACCCTGGGAGATGTTCCATACCCGATTGTCCTGTTATGGGGCCCGGGACGCCGGGGGTGGGGGTGGACAGGGCCGACTAGCATGCCGGTCGTGTCCACCTTCGACCCGTTCGGGACGCCCGAGGACGACCCCGGCGTGTCCGCGACGCCGGAGGACGACCTCGAGGTGCCCGCGCCGGAGATCTGGCCGGAGGACCGGTGCTGGTTCTGCGCCGGTCCGGCGTCCGCCGCCGCCGTGTACAGGGCCGGCGTGCACCGGAACGCGACCATGACCTTCCCCGCCCTCGGCCTGGTCGTCCGCGAGTCGTGGGAGCGGCGCGACGTCGAGGTGCCGCGCTGCGGGCGGTGCCGCCTCGGCCACTACCTGGAGGCCCTGCTGGCAGTGGTGGGCTTCCCCGCCCTGGCCTGGGGCGTGGCCCTGCTCCTCGACACCGCGCTCGGCAACTTCGACGGCCTCCCGCTGGTGCCGTCGACCGTGCCGCGGATCGGGGTGTGGTTCCTGCCGTTCCTCGGGTGGTTGGCGCTCCGGCGCGCGTGGTTCGGGCTGGGCAGGTGGTTCCCGCACAACCGCCGCCACGTCCGCCGCCATCCGGCGCTCCGGTACCTGCTGGAGACCGGCTGGAAGTACGGGCGCGCGCCGATGACCCAGTGGGACCGACGCTGGTCCTGACCGACCGACACCGGCTCCGGCCGCTCCGCAGAGTACCCAGAAAATAGCTTGAAAGCCCTTGATTCGGGTACGAAATTCCGGCGGTGGTGCCATGGTGAGCCAATGTGGCTTGTCATGGCGCCATCGCGGTGCCATGATGGCACCATGAACCTCACGTCGTATGTCGACAACGTCTGCCGGGACCTCGCCGACGCGGCCGACCTCGGTGGCCCCGAGGCCCGGGCCCTCGCGGAACGGCTGTCGGCCCCCCTGGAGTCGGCGTTCCGGCTCGCGCTCCTGGACGCGCTCTCGGCCGCCGCCGACGAGATCACCCGCGACCTGGCGCCCGGCTCCGTCGAGCTGCGGCTTCGCGGCCGGGAGCCGAGCTTCGTGGTGACGCCACCGCCGGCCGAGCCCCCGGCCGAGGAGGCCCGCCCCGCGCCGCAGGCCCCGCCCGCGGCGGCCGACCCGGACGAGGGCGCCACCTCCCGGATCAACTTCCGCCTGTCCGACCAGCTCAAGACGCGGATCGAGGAGGCGGCGGGCCGCGACGGCCTGTCGGTCAACGCGTGGCTGGTCCGCACCTCGTCCGCGGCCGCGTCCGGCTCGGCCTGGCAGGCCCCCGCCGACGACCAGCGCGCCGCGCGGGGCGCCGACCGCTACACCGGTTGGGTCCGCTAGCACAGCCCGCCCTCCCGCCAGCCCCGAACGCCCGACTCCCCGTCAGGAGATAGCACCATGCCCACTTTCGACACCCCGGAACCGTTCCCGGTCACGATCGAACTCGCGGTCGCCGACGTCCGGATCACCGCGACCGACCGCGCGGACACCACCGTGCGGGTCCGCCCGAGCAACGCGGACAAGGAGGCGGACGTGCGGGCCGCCGAGCAGACCCGGGTCGAGTACGCCGACGGCCGGCTCCTCGTGAAGGGTCCCCGACAGCGCTTCAACGTGTTCAACAAGGTCGGGTCCGTCGACGTGGAGATCGCGCTCCCGGAGGGCTCCGACCTGCACGCCGACGCCACCCTGGGCGCGTTCCGCACCACGGGCAGGCTCGGCGAGTGCCGGATCAGGACCACGGCCGGCGACCTGAACGTCGACGACACGGGACCCGCCGACCTGAGTACCGGGGCCGGCGCGGTCGCCGCCGGACGGATCGCCGGGAACGCCGACGTCAGCACCGGTACCGGCCGGGTGCGCCTGCGGCAGGTCGACGGCACCGCCCTCGTGAAGAACTCCAACGGCGACACCTGGATCGGCGCCGTCGGCGGCGGCCTGCGGGTCAAGGCGGCCAACGGGGACATCACCGTCGACCAGGCCCGCGACGATGTCACCGCGACCACGGCCAACGGCGTGATCCGGATCGGCGAGACCGTGCGCGGCACCGTGTCGCTGAAGACCGCCTTCGGCGAGGTGGAGGTCGGCATCCGGCCCGGTACCGCCGCGCTGCTGGACGTGCACACCCAGTTCGGCAACGTCCGCAACCGGCTGGCGCCCGTCGAGGCCCCCGAGCCCGCGCAGGGCGACACCGTGGAGATCCGGGCCCGCACGTCCTACGGGGACATCATCATCCGGCACAGCTGAGACGGGCCGGCCCGGCGCGCCCCACCACGACCCACCGGCCCCGCGCGCCCCGCCCGAAGACCGACCGGCCCCGCGTGCCCCGCCCGAAGACCTACCGGCCCGGCACGACGCGGCCACCGAACCCGGCACCTCCCCACCCGGACCGTCCACCGACGCCCGGTCGACCCCGCACGCCCCGATCCGGCCCGCAGCCACACCGCGCCGCGCCGGCGACCCCGCACGCCCACATCCGGCCCCCACGAAGGGAACGAGGGACCATGACCGGCACCGCCCCACCCGCGATCATCACCCAGGGCCTCCGCAAGTCCTACGGAGACCACGTCGTCCTCGACGGCATCGACCTCGCCGTCACCCAGGGCACGATCTTCGCCCTGCTCGGCCCCAACGGCGCCGGCAAGACCACCACCGTGCAGATCCTGTCCACGCTGATCGGCGCCGACGGGGGCGAGGTCCGGGTCGCCGGGCACGACGTCGCCCGCGAACCGGACGCCGTGCGGGCCGCGATCGGCGTCACCGGCCAGTTCTCCGCCGTGGACGGCCTGCTCACCGGGCGGGAGAACCTGCTCCTCATGGCGGACCTGCACCACCTGCCCCGCCAGGAGGGCCGGCGCCGGGTCCAGGCGCTGCTGGAGAAGTTCGACCTGGTCGAGGCGGCCGGCAAGTCCGCCGTCACCTACTCCGGCGGGATGCGCCGCCGGCTGGACCTGGCCATGGGCCTGGTCGGGGACCCGCGGATCGTGTTCCTCGACGAACCGACCACGGGGCTCGACCCGCGCAGCCGGCGCGCGATGTGGCAGACGATCCGCGACCTGGTCGCCGACGGGGTGACGATCTTCCTCACCACCCAGTACCTGGAGGAGGCCGACCACCTCGCCGACCGGATCGCGGTCCTCGACCACGGCAGGCTGGTCGCCCAGGGCACCGCCGCCGAGCTCAAGCGCCTGATCCCCGGCGGGCACATCAGCCTCCGGTTCGCCGACGCCACCGCGCTCGGAACGGCCGCCCGCCTCCTCGACGGTGCGACCCGCGACGACGAGGAGCTCGCGCTGCACGTACCCACCGACGGCAGTGTCCTGCTGCTGCGCGGGCTCCTCGACCGGCTCGACAGCGCGGCGGTCACCGTCGAGGCGCTGTCGGTGCACACCCCCGACCTCGACGACGTGTTCCTCGCCCTCACCGGTAACCCCAAGGCAACGGAGGTAGCCCGATGAGCACCCTGACCTACGCCGTGCGCGACTCGGGCACCATGTTGCGCCGCAGCCTGCGCCGGATGCGCCGGTACCCGTCACTGACCCTGATGCTCGCCGGCATGCCCGTCGTGTTCCTGCTGCTGTTCGTCTACGTGTTCGGCGGCACGCTCGGCGCCGGCCTGGGCGGCGGCCGGTCCGACTACCTGAACTACGTCGTCCCCGGCGTGCTGCTGATGACGGTGACCAGCGCGGCCCAGGGCACCGCGATCTCCGTCGCCACCGACATGACCGAGGGCATCATCGCCCGGTTCCGGACCATGGCGATCGCCCGCTCCTCCGTGCTGACCGGGCACGTCCTCGGCAGCATGATCCAGACCATGATCAGCCTCGCCATCGTCACCGGCGTCGCGCTCCTGATCGGCTTCCGGCCGCCGGCGGGCCCGCTGGCCTGGGTCGGGGCGGTCGGGGTGCTGGCGATGCTCACCTTCGCCCTGACCTGGCTGTCGGTCGCGATGGGCCTGGTCAGCAAGAGTGTCGAGACGGCCAGCAACCTGCCCATGCCGTTGGTGCTGCTGCCGTTCTTCGGCAGCGGGTTCGTGCCGACCGACTCGATGCCGGCCGGGCTGCGGCAGTTCGCCGAGTACCAGCCCTTCACCCCGGTCATCGAGACCCTGCGCGGGCTGCTGCTCGGCGGGCCGGTCGGGAACAACGCGCTGATCTCGGCGGCCTGGTGCGCGGGGATCGCGTTGGTCGGGTACCTGTGGGCGAAGAAGTTGTACAACCGCGATCCGTCGCGGTAGCCGGAGGCCGGCCGTCGCGGACCCCGGCGGGGGCCTCCCGGCGGACGGCGTTCACCGGCCCGACCGGCGGCGCCTACGGGTGCCGCCGGGCCCACCGCGACCGGGAGCCGGCGGGGCCGGTGCCGCGTCGAACCAGGGCGGACCCCACCCGGGGTCCGCCCATCGGCGTCCGAATCCTAGGCCGGGGTCGGCCCCGAGATCCCCCAGCCGGGCGAGTTCACGTGCAGCGTCGACTCGCCCGGCCGGACCTCCTCCCCGCACGCGCGGCACGTCGTGACCGGGTCGAGCGGGTGCCCGCAGGCGTGCTCGACAGTCACCGGCGGGGTGTCCGCCAGCCACCTGTCGCCCCAGGACAGCAGCGCGAGCATCACGGGCCGCAGTTCGGCGCCGGCCTCGGTGAGCAGGTACTCGTGGCGTTCGGGCCGCTCGGAGTACTGGCGGCGTTCCAGGACGCCCGCCTCGACCAGGCCGCGCAGCCGGGCGGCCATCCGGTCCCGTGGGGCGCCGGTGTTGCGGACGATGTCGACGAACCGGTGGTTGCCGTAGGTGATCTCGCGGACCGCCAGCAGGGCCCACTTCTCGCCGAGGAGGTGCAGGGCGGCGGCGACGGAGCACGGCCGGCCGGGCAGGGCGGTCCAGTCCACGTGGGGCGACGTCATACCACTAGGTTGCCATATCAAACCGACCCCGCTACCGTCGCACCCATGTCAGTTGGAGAATCAAACCGTCTCGCCGTGTCGGCTCCCCCGCGCACCGGTCGCGTCTTCGCGGTCGTCGCGCTGGCCGTCGGCATGGCCAACCTGGACCTGTTCGTGGTCAACGTCGCCCTCCCGGAGATCGGCCGCGACCTCGACGGCGCCCCGCTGTCGGCGCTGTCCTGGATCCTCAACGGCTACGCCATCGTGTTCGCGGCCCTGCTGGTGCCGTTCGGCCGGATCGCCGACCGGATCGGCCACCGGACCGGGTTCCTGCTCGGCCTGGGCACCTTCACCCTCGCCTCGGCCCTGTGCGCGGTGTGCCCGTCGGTAGGCTGGCTGATCGCCGCCCGGGTGCTCCAGGCCGCCGGCGCCGCCTTGTGCGTACCGACGTCGCTGGCCCTGCTGCTGACCGCCGCGCCGCCCGAGCGACGGGCGCCGCTGGTCCGCTCCTGGGTCGCGGTGGGCGGCGTGGCCGCCGCGCTCGGCCCGGTGCTGGGCGGCCTGCTCACCCAGGTCGACTGGCGCTGGGTCTTCCTGATCAACGTGCCGATCGGCGTCGCGGGCCTGGTGCTCGGCCCCCGGGTGCTGCCGGCCAACGACGCGCGGGCGGACAGGCCGTGGCCGGACATGGTCGGCAGCGGATTCATGGTCCTCGCCGTCGGGGCCCTGGCGTTGGCCCTGGTCAAGGCCGACGACTGGGGCTGGGGATCCGTCCGGTTCGGCGGCACCGTCGCGGTCGCGGTCCTCGCCGCCGCGCTGTTCGTGTGGAGTTCCCGGGCGCATCCCGCGCCGGTGCTGGACGTGACGCTGCTGCGGGTCCGCGGCTTCGGGGTAGCGACCGTCGCGGCCACCGTGTTCACCGTCGCGTTCGCCATGATGCTGCTGTCCGTCGTGCTGTGGTGCCAGCAGGTGCTCGGCTACTCGGCGGTGCAGACCGGGCTGGCGGTCGCGCCCGGGCCGCTGATGGTGCCGCTGCTGTCCCTGACGGTCGCCCGGCTGGCGCGCAGGATGGGCGGCGCCAACCGGGTCGCGGCCCTCGGCACCGCGCTGTTCGCCGCCGGGATCGGCTGGTGGGCGGCGACCGTGGACCCGGCCGTGCCCGCCAGCTACCCCGGCCAGATCCTGCCCGGGATGGTGCTGACCGGGATCGGCGTCGGGCTCACCCTGCCCGCGTTGATCGGCTCGGCGGCGGCTGCCCTGCCCGCCAGCCAGTTCGCCACCGGCTCGGCCGTGATCCAGATGGGTCGCCAGGTCGGCTCGGTGCTCGGCATCTCGCTGCTGGTCACCGTCCTGGCCGGCCGCGACGGCCAGGACCCGGTGCAGGTGTTCCGCGCGGGCTGGCTGGTGGTGCTGGGGGTCTGCGCGGTGGCGCTGGTGGCCGCCGCCTGGCCGGCGCGGCGAACGGCCGCCTGACCAGGTCGCCGCTGGCGACCGCGACCTGGTCGGGTCGCCAGCGGCGAGGTCACCCGCCCCCTGGTGCGACGTGACGTGCGGCCGGGCCGTGACCGGGTCGAAGGTGATCGGGTAGGCGCGGCAGGGGGCGTTCGCCGTGACAGGTGCGGCGGTGCCGGTGGCGTCTCCGGCGGCCCGGGAGGGTACCCGAGACCACTGTGAGTCCACTCAGAACCGACTCAGAGGTGCTGCTCCGGGCCGATACCGGAGTGCCGGGCCAGCTGTCCGGTATCGGATTCTCGGCCGGTTTGCCGGCGCCGTTCGGCCCGATACGCTCGTCACCCACGGGTACCGGACACAGTGGAGGTTGTGCGTGACGGCTGAGGACAGATCAGGGCAATTTGGCGTGCTGGAACACCACCCGGCCGGCCAGATCGTGCTCACGGACCCGGTCGGTCCCGGCGTCCGCTCCCGGCTCCTGACCGGCGCGGGCCTCGGCACGATCCGGGGCCTAGGGGACGGGGGCCCGCCCGGGACGCTGTCCATGTGCCCCGGCTGCGCCGACTCCGAGGACGACGACTGGGACTGGTGACCACGTGCCGCAACCGTTCACCCGGCTGATCGGCCGCCAGCGGGAGTTGGCCCTCCTGACGGACCCGATCGCCGGCCTCCGGCAGGGCGGCCGGGCCGTCTTCCTCGTCGCCGAGGCGGGTCTGGGCAAGTCCCGGCTGGGCAGGGAGACCGCCGCCGCGGCCGCCCGCTCCGGCGTGCCGGTCCTCCGCGGCAGGGCCGACGCGGCCGGTACGGCGATGCCGTTCCGGCCGCTCACCGAGGCGATCAGCTCCCTGCTGCGCGACAGCGGACCGCCGGACGCCCCAGAACTCCTGCTCTACCGGCCGGCTCTGGCGCGCCTGATCCCCCAGTGGCGGCAGGACGACAGGGCCGCCCCGGACCTGACCCTGATCGAGGTGGCCGAGGCCCTGCTCCGCCTCCTGCGGCACGTCGGGGGGCCCACCGGCTGCGTGCTGCTGCTCGACGACCTGCACGACGCCGACACCGAGACCCTGACCGTCCTCGGGTATCTGCTGGACAACCTCGCGGACCTGCCGGTGCTCCTGGTCGCCTCCTCGCGCCCGGAACCCTGCCCCGCGATGGACCTGGCGCACTCGGCGGCCCGGCGCCGGGTCGCCGAGCTCGTCGAGCTGGGTCCGTTGGGGTCCGACGACGTCGCCCTGCTGGCCGCGGCCGTCCTCGGCGTCGAGGTCGGCGGCGTGCCCGGGGCGGTTCTCGACCGCATGGACTCGGCCGCGGGCGGCAACCCGTTCTTCGTGGAGGAGCTGGTCACCGCCATGACCGACTCCGGGGTGCTGCGGCACGGCCCCGGAGGTTGGCACCTGACGGGCGTCGACCCGCCGGTGCCGGCCACGATCGTGCACGGCGTCCGGGAACGGGTGCGCCGCCTCGGTGACTCCGCCGAGGACCTGCTCCGGATCGCCGCGACCCTGGGGCCCCGGTTCACGCTGACGGTCGTGCGGAGCGCCACGGGGCTCGACGAGGCGACGGTGCTGCGGATCGCCCGGGCCGCCGTCGCCGCACGGCTCCTCGAACCCGACGAGACCGGATCCGACTGGTACGCCTTCCGGCACGCCCTGACCGCCGAGGCGCTCCTGGGTGACCTGCTGCCCCCCGAACGGGCCGCGCTCGCCCGGCGGGCCGCCGACGCGGTCGAACACGTGCACCCGGCACCCGCGGACGCGTGGCTCACGCTCGCGGCGGACCTGCGGTGCGCGGCCGGCCAGGACGCCCTCGCCGCCGACCTGCTCGCCGAGGCCGGACGACGCGCGCTGGCGGCGGGCTTCTACACGTCGGCCGTGGCCCCCTTGGAACGGTCCCACCAGCTGCGCCCCGTGACCGGCCTCCAGGAGCCACTGGTCCGCGCCCACCTGGCGGGCGGGCACATCGACCGCGCGTTGGGGTTCGTCGGGGAACTGCCCGTGCCGTACCGGGGGTCGGCCGAGGAGCGGACCCGTGCCGAACTGCACGCGGACATCGCCTTCGCCGCCGTGATGGCCGAGCGGATCCCCGAGGCCACCGAACAGCTGGCCGTGGCGCGGGACCTGCTCCGGGACGATCCGGCACCCGGGCCGGGCGCCCTGCTCGACGTGGTCGACGCCCGCCTGATCTTCCTGGGCTCGGGGCCGCTGGAGGACCGGATCGCCGTCGCGGGGCGGCTGGCCCGGCAGGCCGCCGACACCGCCGAGCGCAGGGACCTGCCGGACGCGGCCTGCCGGGCCTGGCAGTTCCTGGCGGTCCTGGCCCGCGAGAACGACTACGCGGAGGCCGACCGCTGCCTGGAACGGATGCTGGCCGTCGCCGAGGAGCACGACCTGCCCGGCTGGCGGCTGGACGCGCTGCTCAGGCTCGGGGTGACCCACTTCCTGCGCACCGGCGAGGTCGACCGGCTCCGGCAGGCGCAACTGACGGCCGACCGGGCGGGCGCCATCGCCCGGAGTACGTTCGCCGACCTGGCGTTCGCCATCATGCACGTCCTGCGCGGCGACTACGGCACGGCCGCCGAGGTGGTCGAGCGCGCCGACCGGGTCACGGCGCGGATGCGGCACCCGGCCGCGCGCCAGGACCTGATGGTCGCGCAGGCGGCGCTGGCCGGCCACCGGGGCCTGCGGGCGGACCTGGAGCGGTGCGCCCCGGAGGACGGGCCGGACGTGCGGGTCACCGGGCTCGGGTACGCGGTGTGCGCGCTCCTGGAGGAGGACCACGACCGGGCGGCCGCCGACCTCGACGCCGTACTGGCCCAGGAGTCGCAGCACCCGTCGGCGTACCAGCTGGCCGGCGGGCGCGGCCTGCGGCTCCTGGTCGAGGCGCACGCCGGCCGCGCGGGCTGGCCCGAGTACGAGGACGTGGTGCGGTTCCCGTCGGCGGGGGTGCGGTGGAACCGGCAGTTCGTGCTGTTCGCGCGGGCGGTGCTGCTGGGCCGGTCGGGCCGGCCGGACGCGGCGGCCGAGGCGTTCGAGGAGGCGGTGCTGGTCGCGGAGCCGTTCCCGATGGCCGGGCAGCTGGGCCGCAGGCTGGTCGCGGAGGCGGCGATCACCGACGGCTGGGGTGAGCCTGCGGGGTGGCTGCGGTCCGCCGAGGAGTACTTCCACGGGGCGGGGGTGCCCGCCGTGGCCGGCGCGTGCCGTTCGCTGCTCCGCCGGATCGGGGCCCCGCGTCCGCACCGTCGGCGGGGCATCGACGCGGTGCCCGGGGAGCTGGCCCGGCTCGGGGTGAGCGTCCGCGAGTACGAGGTGCTCGTCCTGCTGGCCGGGTCGGTCGGCAACGTGGAGATCGGCCGGCGGCTGTTCATCTCGCCGCGCACGGTCGAGAAGCACGTGGCGAGCGTCCTGGGCAAGCTGGGGCTCGCCGACCGCGGCGCCGTCCCGGCCCGGGTGCGCGGACTGGTGCCGACCCCGTAGTTGGGGGCCGTGCCCCCATCGGCGGTCCGGTCCGGCGGACGGGACGGGGGGCTCCGACCGATGCCGGTACGCCCGCGCGCGACGAGGCTGGAGGGCGCGCGGCACCGAGCCGCGGGAGGAGGGCGTACCCGGATGATGGTCGAATTCGCGGTCCTCGGGCCGTGTGCCGTGACGGTCGGCGGCGTGCCCACGAGGCTGGGCGGGCCCCGGCCCCGGGCGTTGCTGGCCCGGTTGCTGATCGCCGGCGGCGCGGTGGTCGCGGAGGACCGGATCATCGAGGACGTGTGGGACGGCGCCCCGCCGCGCGGCCCGCGCCCGGCGCTGCACACCTGCGTGGCCGACCTGCGCAAGGCCCTGGAGCCCGGGCGGTCGCCGCGCCGGCCCCCGCAGGTGCTGGTCCGCAACGGTCCGGGCTACGCGCTGCTCGCCGGGAGCGGGTCCGTCGACGCCGTCCGGTTCGTCGAGGCGGCCCGGTCGGGCATGGCCGCCCTGGCCGGCGGGCGCCCGGACCTGGCCGTGACGCTGCTGGACGCGGCGCTGCGGCTGTGGCGGGGCGCGGCCTACGCGGACCTGGCGGAACTGCGGTTCGTCCGCGCGGAGGCGGAGGGTCTGGACGAGTGGCGGTCCCTGGTGCGGGAGGAGCGGGTCGCGGCGCTGCTGGCCCTGGGGCAGCACCGATCCAGTCTGGTCGAGTGCCGCTCGCTGGTCGCGGAGCACCCGTTCCGGGAGCGGGGCTGGGCACTGTGGGCGCTCGCGCTGTACCGCTGCGACCGCCAGTCCGACGCGCTCGCCGTGCTCCGGGAGGCCGCGTGCCGGCTCCGGGAGGATCTCGGGGTGGAGCCGGGGCCGGCGGTGGCGGAGTTGAACCGGCGGATCCTCGCGCACGATCCGGATCTGCGGTGGGAAGGGGCGGTACCCTACCCCGCGACGGCGTTGGCGCGATTCGTAACAGTTTGGTAGTGCCGACCGGCACACGGTTTCCCTCGGCGACGTTCACGGGTAGCTTCCCCGCCGTTACGGAAGGTCCCGCATCCCGTCGGGGGTCAACCACCGAGGAGGGCTCACAGCCTTGAAGCAGAGATTCGTACCGGCCGCCGTGGTACTCGCCGCCACCCTGGCCGCCACGGCCGGCTGCGTGCAGAACAGTTCGGACGGCAGCGCCGCCTCCGGCAAGGACTGCACGGTCAAGATCGCGTTCTTCGGCGCCCTGACCGGCCCGAACGCGGCACTCGGCATCAACGTCCGCGACGGGGCGAAGTTGGCGATCGATCAGTACAACGCGTCGCGGCAGGACACCTGCAAGATCGAGCTGGACAACCGGGACTCCCAGGGCGACGAGAAGGTGGCCCCGGGCATCGCCGACGCGGTGATCCCCGACCAGAAGATCATCGGTGTCGTCGGTCCGGCGTTCTCGGGCGAGTCCAAGGCGGCCGCCGGCAAGCTGTCCGAGAACGGGCTGACGATGATCACCATCGCCACGAACCCGAGCCTGTCCACCAGCGGCTGGAAGACGTTCCACCGGGCGCTCGGCAATGACGCCACCCAGGGGCCGGCCGCCGGACGGTACATCCAGAACACGCTGAAGGCGGAGAAGGTGTTCGTCGTCGACGACACCTCCGAGTACGGCAAGGGTCTCGCCGACGAGGTCCGCAAGGTCGTCCGGCCGGTGGCCACCGGTACCACCAGCAAGGGTCAGACGGACTTCTCCGCCCTGATCTCGGCCATCCGGGCCTCCAACGCCGACGCGGTCTACTACGGCGGCTACTACGCCGAGGCCGCGCCGTTCCTCAAGCAGCTGCGCGGCCAGGGCGTCAAGGCGGCCTTCGTCACCGGCGACGCCGTCAAGGACGACAAGTTCGTCGAGGGCGCGGGCAAGGAGGCCGCCGAGGGCGCGATCATCACCTGCCCGTGCGTGCCGCCGGAGAAGGCGGGCGGCACGTTCGCCGCGGACTTCAAGAAGGCGTTCGGCAGCGAGGCGGGCACCTACAGCGCCGAGTCCTACGACGCGGCCAGCATCTTCGTGGCCGGCGTGAAGGCGGGCAAGACGAACCGCAAGGACATGGAGGCGTTCGTCGACGCGTACAAGGGCAAGGGTGTGACCACGGACTTCGCGTTCACCCCGCAGGGCGAGATCGAGCTGTCGGCCGTCGCGGTGTGGGCGTACCGCGTCGAAGGCGGTCGGATCGTCGCCGTGGAGGAGATCCCGAAGGCCTAGGGTCGGGTCGGGCGGCGGGATCCCCGGTTCGGGGCCCGCCGCTCTTGCCCGTCAAGGTCCACACCGGACAAACCTCTGACGGGTACGTCGACCCGCGCCCGGGCGGTCACCACGTTCGCGATGCCGCCCCGGGTGCGGTCAGCCCGCTCCGCGCGGCCGGTGGGTCGGCGAGGCCGTCAGGCCCGCCTCGCACCCAGGGGTGGGTCCGCCCGGCGGTCAGGCCCGTTCCACGCCCACGTGCACCCCGTGCCGGCTCGGCCGGTCGATCTCGTCGAGGACGGCGACCGCCAGGTCCGGATAGGAGATCCGACTCGCCGCGTCGGCGGGCGCTATCCGGTACCCCCCGGTCCGGTCGGCTTCGTGGTCGAAGTCCCCGGCCGGGCTGAGCACCAGCCAGTCGACCCCGCCGCCGGCCCCGCGCAGCGCGTCGACGCCGGCCGCGTGGCCGAGGTAGAAGCTCCGCCACTCCCGCGGATAGTCCGGGGTGTCCATCAGCGGCACGCCGTCGGCGGTGGCCAGCACGGAGGCCAGCCCGACCACGACCAGCCGGGGCACCCCGGAGCCGGCCAGCGCCCGGGCCGCAGCAGGGAAGAACTCGGCAGGGTCCACAGCGAGGTCGGCCGCCGCGTGCACTGCGGCGTCCTGCCCGACGACCAGGGCCGCGACCGCCGCCGGGTCGGTGACGTCCCCGGCGACCACCCGCGCCCCGGCGGCTGCCGGATGCCGGGCCGGGTCGCGGACCACGGCGGTCACCTCGTGCCCCCGGCGCACGGCCTCCGCCACGGCCGCCCGCCCCGCCCGGCCGCCCGCGCCGAACACGATGATCCTGCTCATTTCCGCTCCTTCCCGATCCGGCGCCCGCCGCCGGCCCGATGTAAGGAAAGCTACGGACAAGGGCGGTTACCTCCGGGGTACCGTGTCCGGGTGGAGCCCCTCGACCCCGACATGTTCGACCCGGTCTGCCCGTCGGACCTGTCGCCGATCCGGATCGGCGACAAGTGGGGCGGCATGGTGATCCGCTGCCTGGAGGACGGTCCGCGCCGGTTCTCCGAACTGCGGGTCCCCCTGCGCGGCATCACCGCGAAGGTGCTGACCCAGGCCCTGCGCGGCCTGCGACGCGACGGCCTGATCTCCCGCACGGAGTACCCGGGCCCACCCCTGCGGGTCGAGTACGCGCTGACGGACCTCGGCCGGAGCCTGATCGCGCCGATGGACGCCGCGTGCGCGTGGACGGCCGCGCACTGGGACGAGCTGATCGACGCCCGGGAGGCCGTACCCGGACCGGTCTGACCCGACGTCACCACCAGGCATAACTCTGGAGTTATGGCCAGTTCGCATGCTCCGGCGGGCCCGAACTGTGTCAGGGTTTTCTCCCACAGGTCCTGTGACCGCCCTCACACCGCTCCCGGAGGTGCCACCGTGGCCGACCCGGCACGCCCTCGGGACGGTCACGGCCGTCGGCCACCGCCACCACGGGTCCCGCCCCCGGACGCGAGAAAGCCGACCGCCCTGCGGCGGCCGGCCCCTCCTCACCCCTCAGAGAGGTCTCTGCCGGTGCGAACAGTGCGCCACGGATCAGGCGTGGACGTGTTCGCGGTCCGGGCCCGGGTAACACTCGGCGGACCACTCCACGGCGGTGTCGCGGCCCACGGGTACCTCGGCGAGTCCGTTGGCGAAGCTCTGGTTGACCCAGTTCGCCTCCGCCGTGCTGGGATTGGAGTTGGTGCACGAGGTGCCCGCGCTGCCGCCCGACATGAGGATCGCGCAGTTGCCGTTGTAGTTGTCCCGCAGCCCGAGGGTGTGCCCCATCTCGTGGGTGACGACCCGCAGCGCCGAGTAGCCCTGGTTGATCTGCTGGACGTCGAGGTAGATGGTGCCGGAACCGTGCCCGATGGTGGCCCGGGACCCGCCACCGCTGACCACGTGGATCCGGATGTTCCCGGAGCCGCTGGCGCGGGACATCCGGATGTTGGGAACCCGGCTGTTCCAGATCCGGGCCGCCTGGTCGGCCTGGGCGCTGTACTGCCCGCCGCCGCTGTAGGTGATGGCCCGGACGTAGCCGGCGGACGGCGCGGCGGCGGCGGGAGCCGCCACCGCGACGAGGGGTACGGCGGCCACGGCCACCGCGAGCGTCAGCTGGGCGATCCTGCGAAGGAGCATCGTGTTTCTCCGTTCTGGGAAACGGGGCGGTCAGGCGGAAGCGCCGGATGCGATCGAATTCCACCGATGACCATCAGGGGCGGGCATGAGCGTAGCGACGAAAGCCGACACCACGAGACGTCGCGCGACAGCTGTGCGTCATCGCTGAACGCGGTGCCGGAACCCGCCGTACTGAGGTCGGAGTTCGGGCTCCTCCGGTCGCCGTATTGAAAGAACCTGGGAATTTCAAGCAACGCGCGAGTACCTGTCGAGATCGGAGGTTGGGCATGCGGCCGTATCCGAGCGCCCACGCCACATTCGGAGCGGCGCTGCGGGCCGCCATCGCCGACAGCGGCCTGACCCTGCACGCCGTCCGGGCGCGCCTCGCCCGCCGGGGGGTCCGGGTCGCGGTGGCGAGCCTCAGCTACTGGCAGTCGGGCCACAACCGCCCGGAGCGGCCGGAGTCCCTGCGCGCGGTGGCGGTGATGGAGGACATGTTCGGCCTGGTACCCGGCGCGTTGACGGGGCTGCTGGGGCCGTCGCGTCCGCGGACCGTGGCGCGGGTGGGCGGCGGTCGGTTCGCCGGACTGCCGAGCGGTCAGGCGGTCGCCGCGTTCGCCGACGAGATCCGCCGCGAGTCCGCCGGGGTGCGGATCCTGTGCACGGAGGAGGAGGCGGTGCTCTCGGCCGGCCGGACGTTGCGCGAGATCCGGACCCGGCTGCTGGGCCAGGTCCACGGCGCCGGGGTCGACCGGTGGGGTGTGGTGAGCTTCGCCGAGCCGGGACAGGACCTCGACGCGATCGGGGTCACGGCGCTGGAACACTGCAGGCTCGGCAGGGTGCGCAGATACCCCACGCAGCGGTTCGTCGGTACCGAGCTGCTGCTCGACCGCGCGCTCGTCCCGGGTGACACCTTCGTGATCGAGTACAGCGTGGTCGTCGGGCAGCGGTGCCCGGAGGGGGAGTTCTTCCGCGCGTTCGCCGAACCCACGGGGCTCTACGTGGCCCGGGTCCGCTTCGCCCCCTCGGAGCTGCCCGTGCGGTGCTACCAGTTCCACGCGCCGCTGCTGGAGGATTCCCGCGACGAACGGGAACTCCGCCTCACGGCCGGCCGGGTCGCGCTGCTGGCCACCCAGGACCCCGGGCCCGGGCTGCACGGCATCCGCTGGGAGTGGGAGTAGGGGACGCGCGCAGGGAAAGGGCCGACCGCGCAGCGGTCGGCCCTTTCCCTCTCCCCTCAGGAGGACCGGGGACTACACGGTGACCGACCAGGTGTCGAGGACCCCGTAGTCACCCGGGCCGTAGTCGGTGACGCCGAGCCGCCAGACGCCGCCCGCCGCGACGACGCCGACCGGCACGGAGTAGGTCCGCTGGCCGCCGAACTGGGTGCACGGGTAGTTGCCGGTACCCGGCGACTTCATGGTGTAGGTCATGCCGTTCGGCGCCATCAGGCTGATCCCGAGGTCCTCGGAACAGGTGTGGTTGATGGTCACCGAGACCTGCACCGGCGACGTCGCGGCGCCGCTCGCGTTGGCCATCAAGGAGCTGACGACCTGGTTGTCCATGATCTGGTAGTCGGTGTTGTTGGTGAAGGTGCGCCCGCTCGGCGGGGTCGTCGGCGGGGTGCCGTTGACGGTCAGGGTGTAGGTGGTGGTGTGCGACACCGCTCCGGCGCCGGTGATCGTGATCGTCGAGGTGCCCGGCGTCGCGTTGCTGGCCACCGCGAACGTCACGGAGGAGTTGGAGCCCGACTGGACCGACGACGGGTTGAACGACACGGTCACGCCGGACGGCGCCCCCGAGGCGCTCAGGTTCACGGTCTGCGCACTGCCCGAGGTGGTGGCCGTGGTGACGGTGGCCGTCACCGAGGAGCCCCGGTTCGCGCTCCCGGAGGCGGGGTTCACCGCGACCGAGAAGTCGTTGGTCGGGGTGGACGTGCCGACGGCGAGGTTCCAGATGGCGTAGGCGATGCCATCCGCGCCCCGGTTGAGCGCCGTGGCGTTGATGTTGCTGGTCGTGTCGCACGCCGCGTGGTAGCAGGGGTCGTACGCGGCGGCGGTGCCGCCCCACTTGCTCACCTGCGCCGAGGTCTTGCGGGCGGAGGCGCCGGTGGCGTACCCGCTGGTCGCGATGCCCGCGTTCTTGAACGAGGCGTCATCGGAGCGACCCTGGCCCTCGACGTTCTCCTCCGGCTGGAGGCTGAGCGAGTCCCAGTAGGCCTTCAGCGGCGCCGAGGTGGCCGTGGTGATGTTGTTGATGAAGTACCCGGCGTTGGTCGAGGCGATCATGTCGAAGTTGTAGTACCCCTTGATGGCGGTCTTCTGGGCCGCGCTCAGGGAGTTGACGTAGAACTTGGAGCCGTTGAGGCCCTGCTCCTCGTCCGTCCACCAACCGAACCGGACGTGCTTCGTCATGGTCGGGTTGGCACTGGCCAGGGCCAGCGCGCTCTCCAACAGGGCGGCCGAACCGGAGCCGTTGTCGTTGATGCCCGGACCCGCGCTCACCCCGTCGAGGTGCGCGCCGAACATGACCGTGTTGTTGGTGTCACCACCGGGCCAGTCCGCGATCAGGTTGTTCGACGGGTAGGTGCACGAGGAGCAATTCTGCTCGGTCACCGTGTACCCGGCGGCCTGGAGTTTGCCCTTCACATACGCCACGGAGGCCGTGTACCCGGCGCTGCCCGCCCGGCGGTTGTTCCCGTTCTGCGAGGCGATCGTGCCGAGCTGGGTCAGGTGCGCCTGCACCTTGGCGACGTCGATGTCGGGCACGGTCGGGTTCGGATTGCCGGTGCCCACGGTCAGGCTGTAGGTGGCCGTGTGGCTCACCGACCCGGTCCCCGTCACCGTGATCGTGTAGCTGCCCTGCGCCGTGGAGGAGCTGGTCGAGATCGTCATGGTGCTGTTGGAGCCGGACTGCACCGACGACGGGCTGAACGACACGGACACGCCCGACGGCGCCCCCGAGGCGGACAGGTTCACGGTCTGCGCGCTGCCCGAGGTGGTGGTCGTGTTCACCGTGGACGTGACCGACGAGCCCGGCTGGACGGTGCCCGAGCCCGGGTTCAGCCCCAGGGTGAAGTCGTTGCCGGGCGTGGAGGTGCAGTTCGGCTCGTTGGACTGGGCCGGCACGCTCACCGCGTCCCAGGCGGCCTTGACCTTCTGGTACTGGCCACAGCTCGGGTCGAGGTTCTTCGCCGAGGTGAGGGTGTTGACCCGCCACTTCGGGTACGTCATGCCCGAGGTCTTCGTCAGCATCGCGTTGTAGACGATCTTGCCGGCCGGCTGGATGCCGATCCCGGTCAGGGTGGTGCTGTTGCAGGTCGCGCTGACCGGCTGGCCGTTGGTCGGGTTGGTGCCCTCGGCGAGCAGGTAGAACCAGTGGTTCATCGGCCCGGCGGAGGCGTGCTCCGAGGACGGCAGGCTGGTGGAGTAGCAGTCGGGGTGTCCGGAGATCTTCGACGGCTTGTACATGTACCGGATCGGCCCGCTGCCCGACAGGTTGACCTTCTCGCCGACCTCGTAGTCCGGCGCGTCGGTCGCGTTGTTCAGGTAGTACTCGGTGAGCGCGCCGAAGATGTCGCCCACGGCCTCCTGGGTGTCGTGCCCGGAGATGCCGCCCGGGGTCTTGGCGTCGAGCCCGTGGCCGTACTCGTGCGCCACGACGTCGATCGCGGTGATCCACTGGTTCGCGTTGTTGCGGCCGAACACGACCCCGTCGGGGTTGCTGGTCTGGCCCCAGTACGCGTTGACCTCGGGCAGCCCGACCTCGGCGTCGACCCAGTTGCCGTTGCCGTCCAGACCGTTGCGGCCGTACCAGTTCTGCAGGATGTCCCACATGGCGGATCCCGCGTACAGGACGTCCACGCAGCCGGAGACCTTGTCCGTCTTGGACGTGCTGCCCCAGACGTCGTCGGTGTCGGTCAGCGCCGCGCTGGTGCTCGACGCGCTGGTGTAGTCCGTGCACTCCAGCTTCGGCCGGCTCGGGTGGCTCATCCGGTAGCTGCCGCTGGAACCCGACGTGCCGATGGTCAGGTTCGGTCCGCTCCAGATCCCGGTGCCCGTGCCCGCCGCGATCTCCTCGGTGGAGTGCGCGACCCTGCCGCTGGCGGCGTCGACGTACACGTTCTGCCGGGACGCCTGCCCGCCGTGGTGCCCGTCGCCGGTCGCGGTGCCCGACACCACCACGTGCCAGGCGAGGACGGGCTTCGGCTGGTTCAGCGTGAGCACCACCAGCCTCGGGTCGGTGGCGTGGTCGGCCCTGAGCAGATGGGTACGGGCCGCCGCGGCTGCCTGCTGGGCCCCGATCCCCGGCCGGGTGTCCACCGCGATCGGCGTGTCGCTGCCCGACACCGTGCTCAGCACCCGGCCGGCGGCGTCGGTGGCCACGACCGCGTCGCCGCCGACCACCGGCAGTCCCCGGTAGGTGCGGTCGTAGGACACGTAGTACAGCGCGGCTCCGGGGTCGCCCCCCGTGTAGACGGCCCGGCGGTCGAACTGCTCGTCGGGGCCCTTGCGCAGCGCGTCCAGCCCGCTGGAGGCGGCCCTGTCCGCGGCGGCGACGGCCAGCCCGACGGGATCGGCGGCCTGCGCGGTGGGTGCCTGCGCGGTGGACCAGGACAGCGCGGCGGCCGTCCCCGCGACCAGCGCGAGGGCCAGCCCCGCCGCCAGGGCCGGTGGCCGGGTTCTGTGTCTCATGGGGTGCTCCTTGGTGCGAGGGGGTCCATCCATGGAATTCCACCGATGGCCAGGTGAGGGTGAGGAGGAGCGTAATGACGGCCCCCGATACGGCAAGACGTCGAACGATCACCGTCAGTAGTCACTGAACGGTCGGCGGGGACTATTCCGGCGCGACGGTGAAACCCACCGCCGGAGAACGGGGAACCCGGACGCCCGTTGAAAAAACTCGGGATTTTCAAAGCTGCGCGGACCCGGCGCGCGGGACCATCATGGGAACGGAGGTTGACCATGCGACCACGGGCACCCGTCACGTTCGAGACCGCGCTGCGATCGGCGATCGGCGAGAGCGGCCTGACCCTGCACGCCATCCGGGGCCGCCTGGCCCGCCGGGGGGTACATGTCGGAATCGGCACCCTGAGCAACTGGCAGACCGGCCACAACCGCCCCGAACGGTCGGAGTCCCTGCGGGCGGTCACCGCGCTCGAGGAGCTGTTCGCCCTCGCCCCCGGCGCGCTGACGGCCCTGCTCGGCCCGCGTCGCGCCCGGGGACGGCAGGCCGTCGGGGCCACGGAGCGCCTCCGGTTCGACACCGTGCCGAGCGGCACCGCGATCGCGCGGATCGTCGGCGAGATCTGCCCCGAGATCCCCAACGACGTGCGGGTGCTGTACACCGAGGAGGAGGTCGTTCTCGGCGCCGGACGGATCCTGTCCGAGATCCGGACCCGGTTCCTGGCCCGCGCGGAGGTGAACGGGGTGGACCGGTGCTTCGCGGTGAACCTCGCCGAACCCGGCTACGACCTCGACACGATCCGCGTGTCCGCGGTGCGCAACTGCCGGCCGGGCCGGGTGCGCCGCGACCACGCCCAGTGGCTGGTCGGCACCGAACTGCTCCTCGACCGGGTCTACAACGCGGGCGAGACGTTCCTGATCGAGTACACGGCGGTCATCGGCCAGCCGATCGGCGACCACGAGTACTACCGCGCGTTCGCCCGCCCGATCGGGCTCTACGTGCTCCGGATCCGGTTCGCCCCCTCCGAGCCGCCCCGGCGGTGCCACCAGTTCCAGGCCGCGAACGCCGACCAGCCGCGCGGCGAACGGGAGCTCGCCCTGACGGACGCGCGGATCGCCCTGGTGGCGGCGCAGAACCCCGGGCGCGGGGTGGTGGGCGTCCGCTGGGAGTGGGACCCGGTCCCCCCGATCCAGTAGCCTGCACCTCCTCAGGCCAAGCCGCGTCGGGTACGGGAGGGCGATCGTGCAGTTCGGGATCCTCGGACCGCTGCGGGTCCTCGACGGTTCCGGGCCGGTCACGCTGGGCGCGCGCAACCTCCGGGTGCTGCTGGCGACGCTGCTGTGCCACCCGAACCGGGCCGTGGACACCGGCACCCTCGTGGACGCGATCTGGGAGACCACGCCGCCCAGGTCGGCCGCCAAGAACCTCCAGGTGTACGTCCACCAGCTCCGCCGCCGCCTCGGGGACGCCCGCGTGGTCCGGTACCCGCACGGGTACGGCGTCCTGGTCGGCGACGGCGAGCTCGACGCGGACGAGTTCGCGGCGCTGGCCGACCGTGGCGACCGGGCCGTGCGCGCCGGGGACCTGGAGCGGGGCCGGGCCCTGCTGGCCGAGGCCCTCGGGCTGTGGCGCGGGCCGGCCTTCGCCGACGTCGCCGAGGCCAGCGCGGTGCGGGAGTCCGTCGCGGGACTCACCGAACGGCACACCGGCGTGCTGGAGGACCGGATCGACGTCGACCTCGCGCTCGGCGCGCACCACGCGGTCATCGCCGAGCTGAACGCCCTCGTGCCGCAGCACCCCCTCCGCGAACGGCTGCGCGGCCAGCAGATGGTGGCCCTGTACCGGTGCGGACGCCCCGCCGAGGCGCTCCAGGCGTACCAGGAGGGCCGCAGACGCCTCGTCGAGGAGCTGGGCGTCGAGCCCACCGAGGAACTGCGCGCCATGCAGGTGGCCGTCCTCCGGGGCGTCGACCCGGGGCGCGGCGTCCAGGCCTCGGGAGCCCGGGCCCCGGCGGCGGACGCGGGTCCGAGCACCCTCCCCCGCGACATTCCCGACTTCACCGGCAGGGTCGAGGAACTCCGGCGGCTCGACGCGCTCTCGGCGGCACCCGGCGGCGGGGTCGTCGTCGTGGTCCGGGGCATCGGCGGCGTCGGGAAGACCGCGCTGGCCGTCCGCTGGGCCCGCACCGCCCGGGAACGCTTCCCCGACGGCCAGTTCCACCTCGACCTGCGCGGTCACGGGGACGGGGCGCCGGTCGGCTCCGGGGAGGCGACCCGGCTCCTGCTCCGGATGCTCGGCATGTCCCCGCAGGCCGTCCCGGACACCGACGAACACGCCACGGCCGTGTACCGGTCACTCGTCGCCGACCGGCGGATGGTCGTCCTGCTCGACAACGCGTCCACGGTGGACCAGGTCCGCCCCCTGTTGCCGGGCGGCTCCGGCAGCCTCGTCCTCGTCACCAGCAGGGCGCGGCTGGGCGGCCTCGTCGCCCGGGACGGGGCGCACCGCCTCGACCTCGGCACGCTCGCCGACGCCGAGGCGGTCGAACTCCTGGGCGACGTCGTGGGCCGGCAGCGGGTGCGCGCCGACCCGACGGCGGCCCTGGAACTGGCTCGGGCCTGCGGCAACCTGCCCCTGGCACTGCGGATCGCCGCCGCGAACCTCGTCGACGGCCGGCGGAGCCTCCGCGAGTACGCCGATGTGGTCGCGGGCGGGGAACGGCTCGACGCGCTGAGCGTGGAGGGGGACCCGCACAGCACCGTGCGCGCCGTGTTCGGCACCAGCCTCGACCGGCTCACCGGGGACACCGCCGTCCTGTTCCGCCGGATCGGACTGCTCCCCGTCGCGGAGGCGGGGCACTGGATCGTGCCGGTGCTCATCGGCTGCTCGGCGAGGGACGGCGACCGGTTCGTCGAGCGGCTGTCGGACGCCTCGCTGCTGACGGCGGGACGCGACCGGGGCCGGTTCGCGGTGCACGACCTGGTGCAGCTCTGCGCCCGCGAACACGCCGACCGCGAGGACGTCGCCGCGCTCCGGCGCTGCTACGAGGCGCTGCTGCGGGCCGCGCTGCGGGCGGACGCGGCCCTGCCCAGCAAGAACTACCCCACCCCGGCCTGGTCCGGCCCCGACGCCGCCGACTCCCCCGGCGACGCGGATCCGGCGGAGTGGCTGCGCGCCGAGTACGACCTGCTGTTCCGGGCCGCGCGGGACGCCACCCGGCGCGGCTGGCCGGACCTGGCGTGGCGGCTGGTCACGAGCATGACGAACTTCGCCGGGCACCGCAGCTACCTCAGCGAATGGACCGAGGTCGCCGAGGAGACGCTGGCCACCACCGGTGACCCGGAGGGCGTCGCCGCGCTCCTGCTCGGCCTCGGCGGGATGTACCAGGCGCGCGGCCAGCTCCCCCGGGCCTTCCCCCTGCTCCGGCGGGCCCGGCGGATGTTCGTCCGGGCCGGCCGTCCGGCGCTGGCCGCGACGGCGGCCACCCAGCTCAGCATGGCCTACCGGGCGACGGGCAACTGGACGGCCGCCCGGGCCGCCGTCAACTGGGCGATCCGGCACCTCGCCGACGTCCCGACCGCCGCCGCGCAGCGCGGCCTCGCCCAGGTCGCGCTCGGCAACCTGCTGCGGACGTCCGGGGCCGCGCCGGCCGTCGCGCTGGCGACGTTCGAGCAGGCGGTGGCCAGCATGCGGACCGCCGGCAACCGGGTCGGCGAGGCGAACGCGCTGGTCTGCCTGAGCCAGTGCCACGCCGCGCTCGGCCAGCTGGACGAGGCGCTGGCGATGTGCCGGACGGCGGTCGACATCCTCACCGGGGCGCAGGACCGGACGGGCCTGGTCATCGCGGCGTGCCACCTGGGCCGGACGTACCTGTCGATGGGTGATGTCGCCTCCGCCTGGACCCACGCCAGCAGCGCGCTGGACGCGGCCCGGGAGTCCAACCACCCCCACGGCCTGCGCACCGCGCTCGGGCTGGCCGGCGAGATCGCCGCGCGCCGGGGCGACGTCGACCTGGCCCTGCGGCTCCTGGGGGACGCGGTCGCGGCGGCGCGGTCCACCCAGTCGCCGGTCGCGACGGCCACGGCGCTCCTCCAACTCGCCCGCGCCCAGGTCGCCGCCGGGGACGTGCCGGCCGCGCTCACGACGGGCGGGGAGTGCGTGGCCCTGCATCTGGCGTGCGGGACCGGCAGGGAGCGGGAGGTCACCGACTGGCTGGCGACCCTCCGGGACGGGCGGTCGGGCGGCTGAGCCGGGGCGACACGCGGCGCCCGGTCCGTGCTCCGGCGTCCTGAACTGCGGCCGCGCGCTCGCGGCACCGCCGGGTCAGGACGGGGAGGCGTTCTGCCACAGGCCGACGGTGTTGCCCTCGCTGTCGGCGAAGTACCCGGTGAACCCCATCCCCATCACCTCCTGGCGGCCCTCCACCACCGTCCCCCCGAACTCCACGACCCTGGCCAGGGCGTCGTCGATGTCGGGCACCTCGATGGTCAGGACCGGGCTGGTCAGCGGGCCGCGCCTCGGGGCCAGGCCGCCGTTGATCGCGCCGGGCTCCGTCGGCCTGCCCTGCTCGTCGGACTCGACGGTGCCGGCCATGGCGTACTCCATGTCCGGGACGGCGTCGACCTTCCAGCCGAACGCGCGGGCGTAGAAGGCGCGGGCGCGGTCCTGGTCGTCGGTCGGAATCTCGAAATGTACTACTTTTCCGCTCATGATCGCATCGTAAACCGGGGCGGTCGGCTGGCGGGCGCGTTGCCGGGGTTCGGTCGTGGGCCGCCCGGAGGACGTGGCCGGCGCGCCCGTTCCGGTGCCGCCCGACAGGTGGCCGGCGCACCGGGCACGCACCGCTTCGCGCCCGATCCGGCCCCGGCGGGCACGAGGGGACCACCCCGGGGCACCAGGGGGCCGACCCCGGACACGAGCGGACCAGCCCCGGGCGCGAGGCGACCGGCCCTGGGCGCGAGGCGACCGGCCCTGGGCGCGGCATCGACGCCGCTCGTCGGACGGCCCGATTTCCGGTCCGGTCGCCACCCGCCAGGTATGGCAGGATTCCGTACATGATGGACTCTGGGATGCTCGTCTACCTCGTGGCCACGGTGATCGGCCTGGCGATGCTCAACGGCGTGATCTGGGCCTCGGCGACGATCCACGTGAACGGCAAGAACTCGGTGCTGGCCCTGCTCGGCTGCCTGGCGATCATGTTCAGTGCCCTGGTCTTCGCGTTCGGCTACCAGGTGGTCCGCGAGTTCACCGACCGGCAGACGGCCCAGGTGGCGACGTTCGCCCTGTTCGGATCGAGCGCCCTGTTCGGGCTGGTCATGCTGATGTGCGGCGCGTTGTTGCCGCGCCGGCCGGGGCCGTCGAACCCCCGGCCGTTCCCGACCCAGCCCGCGATCCCCGCCCAGCCCGGCTACCCGGGTCAGCCGGGGCCCGCCGCGCAGCCCGGATATCCGGGTCAGGCTGGACCCGCCGCACAGCCCGGCTACCCGGGTCAGCCCGGGTTCCCCGGTCAGCCCGGATTTCCGGCGTCCGCGGCACCGGCCCACACGTCCACCACCGGGCAACACCCGGTCCTCGCTCCGCACCCCGGCCCGGGGCAACCTCCGACGTCCGGGCCGCCCGCCACCGGACCGGCCTCCCCCTCCGGCCCGCAACCGGGTGCGGAACAGCCCGGTCCCTCCGGAGCGCGACCCGACCCCGGGGACACACCCACCCACCTGCTCCCGGGCCAGCCCACCTGAGGCGGCCCGACCCACACCCAAAGACCGCAGACATCGACGGGTACGAGGCCGGGGCCGCAATTCGGTGGTCTCTTCGGGGCGGACGGGCGATCATGGTGGGCATGGCCAGGTACCGGACGTGAGGTTGCCCCTGCAGGGCGGGCTGCCCCCGTCGGACGCGGTGGCCGGTGCCGTCGTGGAGATCGCCTGTGACGAGTCCGGGTTCTCGGGTACCAATCTGCTCGATCCGACCACCCCGGTGATCACGCACGCGAGTGTCGACCTGCGGGCCGACGAGGCGGCCGGGCTGATCGCGGCGCTGCGGTCGGGGTTCCGGTTCTCGCCGAACGAGTTCAAGTCCGGCCAGTTCCTCCGGGGTCCGGGGGCGGCGGAGGCGCTGGAGTGGTTCCTGGCGCGGCTGGCGGGCCGGGCCCACGTGCACCTGATCGACAAGGAGTACTTCCTCGTCACCCGGATCGTGGACCTGCTGCTGGCCGAGCCGACCTACGCGGCGGGTACCCGGCTGACCCAGGACCGCCGGCCCGCCGCCCTCGCCGTGTACCGGGCCGGGCGGGCCACCGGTCACCACTGGGCCGCCTTCCTGGAGGCCTTCGTCGACCTGGTCCGGACCAAGCGGCGGCCCCGGCCGGACGCCGGGGCGTTGGAGCGGTTCTTCGCGTCCCGCGACACGTTGGTGCGCGACGGACTCACCCCACGGGCCGCCGGCGTCCCGGACGGGCTCGCCCCGCAGGCCGCCGGGGTCCTCGACGGGCTCGACCGGGCCCGGGTGTGGGACATCCTGACCCGGCTCAGCGACGACGACCGGTCGGTGCCGCCCCCGCTGGAGCCGATGCTGCCGGCGCTCGCCGAGACGATCCTGTTCTGGAGCGCCGGACACCGACGGGTACTGGTGACCCACGACGAGCAGAGCGCCCTGACGGCGGGCCGACTCCGGCGCGTCCAGCAGGTACTGACCGACGGCGCCGGGCTGTCCCCGCTGGCCGGGCTGGTGATGGCCGACTCCCGCGACGACCCGCGGGTCCAGGTCGCCGACCTTCTCGCGGGCGTCACCCGCCGGCTGTCGGGGACTGTCGACGACGGGCCGCTGCGGCCGTTCCTGTCGCCGACGTCCCTGCGCGCCGTTCCGTAGTACCCCGCCACGGCCGGCCGGGACCCGTGCCGGGCCGCCGGCGATCCCCCGTCGACCGGGCCCGGACGAAGCCGGCGTGACGCAGTACCCCCCTGTTGAAGGTCTTGACGTGCTGTCATGTGTCAGAGATAGTTGACACATGACAGCAGGGGAGCCCATCAACCCCGGGGACCGGTTGCTGGCGATGTTGACGGCGCTGGCCAATCCCCACCGACTGCGGATCATCGGGGCGCTGGCCACCGGTGGACGCAACTACGTCAGCCAGCTCGCCCGCGAACTCGGCATCGGCCGGCCACTCCTGCACCTGCACCTGAAGAAGTTGCAGGACGCGGGGCTGGTCGTCAGCGAGCTGGAGCTGACCGAGGACGGCAAGGCCCGCAACTACTACGACGTCAGCGACTTCGCCCTGCAGCTGGACCCGGCCGCCATCGCCGCGTCGGCCCGGCACCTGACCGCCAAGCCCGACAAGTGAGGGAAACGCCATGTCCACACCCGTGTACTTCGCGACCATCGGCCTGTTCCTCGGCACGATCCTGGCCGTCTTCGCCATGCGGTACGTGGCCGCCAACCGGCGGGCGAAGGCCCAGCTGGCCCAGGAGCTGACCTACCGCGACCTGGCCGCCGCCGCGACGGCCACCCAGGCCGAGACCGCCGCCGCGGTCACCGCCGTCCAGGCGGGCCTCGCCGACATCTCCGCGCGCCTGGGCGCCATCGAGAAGACCCTGAAGGAGTTCGACTAGATGACGACCTCGACGATCGCACCCCCACCGGCGGCGACGCTGTCACCCTTACGCCTCAACCTGATGCGGGTCGGATACCTGATCCTCGGCGGCGGGCTCGCCGTGGTGAAGTGGCCCACCCTGCTGCACGCCGAAGACTGGACCCTGATGGGCGGCGTGGTCACCAGCATGCTCGTGGCGCTGTCCGTCCTGGCGCTCCTCGGGCTGCGGCACCCGCTCGCGATGCTCCCCGTGCTGCTGTTCGAACTGCTCTGGAAGGCGATCTGGCTCGGCTTCGCCGCCCTGCCGACGTGGATCGACGGGACCACGGACGCCGGCACCGCCGGGGTGGCCAGGGACTGCGCGTTCGTCGTCGTCATCGCCCTCGTCATCCCCTGGGACCACGTGTACCGGAAGTACCTCGCCGGCCCCGGGGACCCCTGGCGCCGGTAGCGCCCGCTGTACCCATCCCGGGTAGCAGGCGGTATGTCCGAGATGGACCCCCCGCGCATACCGTTGGATCATGAAGCGAAACGTCCTCACCGCACTCGCGGTCGGCGCGGGACTGCTGGTCACCGCGACCCCGGCCTCCGCCGCCCGCGACGACCTGGCCCGCTACCACCAGCAACGCCTGACCTGGGTCTCCTGCGCCGACCCGGCCCTCGACGCGGCCGGCGCCCGGTGCGCCGACGTCACCGTGCCGCTGAACTACGACGAGCCCCGGGGCCGCACCATCACCGTGGCCGTGTCCCGGCTGAGGTCACCCGAGCCCCGACAGCGCCGAGGGGTCATGCTGTCCAACCCGGGCGGCCCCGGCGGCCCGGGCCTGCGCACGATGCTCCAGATCCGGGCCAGCATGACCCCGCAGGTCCTGGCCCGGTACGACCTGGTCGGGATGGACCCGCGCGGGGTCGGCCGCAGCTCCCCGGTCGACTGCGGCTGGCCGGTGGCCTTCTCGATGCGCTCGGCCGGCGCGGACCGGGCCGGCTTCGACCGCGACGTGGCCCTCCAGGCCGACCTGGCCCGCCGGTGCGCCGAGCGGGAGGGCGACCGGCTGGCCCACATCACGACGCGCAACACGGCGCGGGACATGGACGTCGTCCGGGCCGCGCTGGGCGAGCGGAAGATCAGCTACTTCGGCCGGTCCTACGGCACGTACCTGGGCGCGGTGTACACCCAGATGTTCCCGGACCGTGCCGACCGGGTCGTCCTCGACAGCGCCGTCGACCCGGACCGCTACGGCCCCCGGATGTTCCAGGACCTGGGCGCGCCGAACGAGGCGGCCCTCGACGACTGGGCGGCGTGGACGGCGCGCCGCGATCCCGAGTACCACCTGGGCGCGACCGGGCCGCAGGTGCGCGCCCGCCTCCAGGGGCTGATCGACGGCCCACCGGTCACGGTCGGCGGCCATGTCGTCGACGAGCACGTGGTCGCGCTGCTGGTGTTCGGCCCGCTGACCGGCCGGCACCAGTACCCGCAGATCGCGGCGGACGTCCGCACCCTGGTCGACACGGCCGCCGGTCGGCCCACTCCGGCCAACCCGGCGTTGGCGGGCTCGCTGGACTACCTGCTGCGCTCGGGACCGGACGCCGGAGGTGACGCGCAGTCGGCCGTGCTGTGCGGCGACGTGGCCTACCCGCGCGACCCGGAATGGTACTGGCGCACCATCCAGCGGGTCCGGGCCACCCAGCCGGTGTTCGGGCCGCTGACCAGCAACATCACGGCCTGCGCGTTCTGGGCCGCGCCCCGGGAACGGGCGACCGTCGTGCGCAACGACCACCCGGCGCTGATCGTGCAGGCCACCGGCGACACCCGGACCGTCTACGGGCACGGCGTCGCCATGCACCGGGCCCTGACCGGCTCGCGACTGGTGACCGTGCGGGACGTGATGGCGCACGGCGTGTTCGGGTCCCTTCCCAACGCGTGCGTGGAGGGGGCCGTGAACACGTACCTCGCCACAGGCGCCCTGCCCAAGGCCGACGTGACCTGCCGGGACGACGCCGCCCGCTAGTCCCACTCCCAGAACAGGCCCCAGTCGCCGGGATCCACCCGCCCCACCGCCATCAGGGCGGTGTGGTCCCGGCCGATCGGCACCTCGCGCACCACCCGGATCGGCGAGTCCAGGGTGGGCTGGGTGAACTCGAAGCACCGCACCGGCACCGCGTCCGGGTGGAAGTGCACCTCGGCGACGAACTGCGCCCCGCCCACCGCGAACCCCCGGTGCCCCCGGTACTCGGACGCGCCGCCGGGGGCCATCGCCACCGAGTACTCGGCCATCATCACCTCGCCCCGGGCCAGCGGGGCGTCGAGGAGCAGCTCGGCGAGCATCACGCCGGACGGCTCGTCGAGGAGCACCCGGCCGGTGTGGCAGCCGCGCAGCCCCTTCACCTGGGGGCTCCGGCTGGCCAGGTCCTCCACCGCGAACATGACCCGGTACCGGTCGACCGCCGCCCGCGCCCGGCCGACGTGCGTCACCCGCAGCAGCGACTCCGCGCCCGCGGCGTCCAGCTCGTAGACGTCGTGCACGCTGAGCCACTCGACGGCCGGGTTCAGCGGCAGGCCGGGCAGCCCCAGTTCGCGCAGCAGCCGCCCCACCACCTCGTGCTTCTCCAGGACCTGTTCGAACGGCACCGGGTCGGGCCGCCGCCGGTACCTGCCGAGCCCGGCCCGGAGCGCGAGCAGGCCGGCCAGCGTGCCCGGCGGCTCGCCGAGGACCTTCTCCAGGACGGCGACGGCCCGGGTGGTGTGGGAGCTACGCGGGGCGGCCAGGCCGCGCCGCCACCGGCTGAGCATGCCCAGGGTGACCGCCACGTCCTCGGCCATCAGCATGCCCTGGAGCTGCTCCAGGCTCAGGGACCGCCGTTCGATCGCCTCGTCCAGCACGTCGGCGAACGTCCGGACCGCGACGGGCGGCCGGCGGATCCGGGCGGCGCTGTCCTTCGCGCGGAGCATGGCGGCGTCGGCGACCCGCAGCGCCTCGTCGGGCGGGCGGTTCGCGTCGTAGCGGGCCAGGCCGTAGCTGAGGGCGACGGGGGTGCCGGGTACCAGGCCCGCCCACTCGTAGCCGGCCATCGTGTCCGAGAGCCGGCCGGCCACCCGCTCGGCCTCGGACAGTTCCGTGCCGGGCAGCACGAGGACGAACTCGTCGCCGCCGTAGCGGGCCAGGTAGTCCCCGGCCCGCAGGCCGCCGGTCAGGATCCGCCCGACCTGCTGGAGGACCAGGTCGCCGACCGGGTGGCCGTGCCGGTCGTTGACGCCCTTGAAGCCGTCCAGGTCGGCGACGCACAGCACCCCGTGCCCGCCCCGGGCGCCGGCCAGGTACCGGTCGAGATGGCGGCGGTTCGGCAGGCCGGTCAGCGCGTCGGTGTGCGCCTCGCCCGTGGTGTGTTCGAGGTCGCGGCGCAGCTCGTCCTGTTCCAGGGTGGCCGTCACCCCTTCCAGCAGCAGTCCGGGCAGGGCGCGGGCCGGCCCGGTGATCTGCGCGGCGACCTGCCGGTCGGCCTCCCGGGCCCGGCGTTCGTCGCCCGCTGCGGCGTGGGCCAGCGCGCGCAGCCGGGGGACCTCGGCGGGACCGACGGGGCACGCGGCCGGGTCCAGGGGCTCCAGCCACCGCAGGGCCGCCGGGCCGTCCCCCTGGGCGATGGCCCGGCACGCCTCGCCCAGCGCGGTCAGGTAGCTCCCGTCGGCGCGGACCGTGCCGTCCGCGGTCCCCTCCCCCAGGGCCGCGAGCCGCAGACCCGCGTACTCCACGAAGGGTTGTTCCTGGGGCAGGACCCCGCGCAGCGCCGCGATGTCCCGCAGTGCGGCCGCGCACCCGGCCGGGTCGCCCGCGTGGTCCAGGGCCAGCGCCCGGCGGGTCAGCACCCACGCGGCGACGTACCTGCGCGGGTTCAGTCCGGCGCGCTCCGCCATGCGGGTGGCCAGCTCCGCGGTGAGCGCCGCCTGGTCGTGGAACCCGGCCAGGGAGTACACCGCCGCCTGTTCCCGCAGGATCAGCACCCCGGGCCGGCCCGGTTCCGGCACGGCGTCGAGTGCCTGCCGGCCCCGCACCAGACGCACCAGGGTCTCCTGCACCACCCCCCTGTCCAGGGCCGCCCTCGCCGCGAGGGTGTGGAACCGGGCCTGGACGATCCGGTCGCCGGACAGTTCGACGAGTTCGGTCAGCTCGGCCAGCACGCGCTCGTGCCCGCCGCCGCCCAGCCGCAGCAGGCCGGCGAGTTCCAGCAGCAGCAGCCGGGCGCGGTCGGCCGGCACCACCGCGCGCGGGAGCACGGCACGCACCTGCGCGACCAGACGCGCCGGGTCGTCCTCCGGCAGCCCTTCCAGTCGCCTGATCCGGGCAGACAATGTGTGATCGGGCAAATAGCGCATCCTTTGCAGCTGAGCCGGCCGAGCGGACCCGGTCACCGACCGGCCCCACCGATCCACTCTCCCATCGTCGGGCCGCTCCCGCCGCCGAAGCTCCCGGCCCGCCGTCCTCACGTGGCGTGACGGCCGGTAGTGCGCCCGTCCAGCCCGGCGGCCCGGCCGCGCGAAACGGGACTGCGCACGGTGACGTCGTGGCGCTAGCATCGGTCGCCACCCGCACTCAGAAAGGCACGACGTGACCCACCCCCAGGACCAGCCGGATCCGTGGTCGGCACAGGGCGACCCCGTCATCGGGTACGAACAGCCCGCCGCCCCCGGCTTCGCCCCGCCGGCCCCGCCGCCCGCCCCGCCCCGCCGGAGCCGCACGGCACTGTTCGTCGCCCTCGGGGTCACCGTCGCCGTACTCCTCGGCGGTGGCGCGTTCGCGGCCGTCCGGCTGTGGACCGCGCCCACCGGGGTCGAACCGGAGCAGGTCATGCCCGGCACGGTCGCCGCGTTCGCCCGGATGGACCTCGACCCGGCGCTGAGCCAGCAGAAGCAGCTGCTGAACCTGGTGCGCAAGTTCCCCGGCCGCTCGGGCAGCACCGCCGACGTCAAGCGCGACCTGCTGGAGGAGGCCGACATCCCCGGCCTGACCTACGACGCCGCGAAGCCCTGGCTGGGCGACCGGCTCGGCGTCGCCCTGTGGAAGACCGACGGCGGCTACGTCACCCTGTACGCGCTGGCCAGCACCGACGACGCGAAAGCCAGGAAGGCGCTGACCGGCGCGCAGGCGAACTTCGAGCTGACCGACGGGTACGCCCTGATCGCCGTGCCCGTGGGTTCCGCGACCGCGCGGACCGCCGCGCACGACGCCGTCCGGGTGTCGAAGAAGCTGGCCCAGACGGACGCGTACACCGCCGTGGTGCGGAAGTTGCCCGCCAACCAGGTCGCGATCGGCTGGGCGGACGGCCCCGGTGTCCTGGCGGCCGGCAAGTCACTGCAGGAGGGCTTCCCCGCCACCACCCTCGACGGCCAGACCGTCGGCCAGGTGGCGCTGGGGCTCCAGGCCGTCCCCGACGGGGTGGAGCTGCGCGTCGCCCAGAGCGTCCCGCCCACCGTGGTGCCGAAGGCCGACCTGGTCAAGCAGCTGGAGACCCTGCCGGGCAACGCCGTCGTCGCGGCCGTCGTCCAGCCGCTCACGGACAGCCCCGACGTGCGCAAGGCCCTCGACAACTCCCTCGACCAGCAGGTCGACGCCCAGCTCGGCGCCCTGAAGGGCCTGCTCGACAAGGAGACCGTCGACGCGATGCTCGGCGGGATCAAGGGCCTGTTCGGGGCGACCCTCACGGTCGCGGTCACCGACCTGGCGCACCCGGCCGGGCGGCTCACCGCCGACGGTCCCGACGCGGAGACCGCCGGCCGGCTGCGCGGCGTGCTCGGCCTGTTCGGGTCGATCCTCAAGGTCGAGGGCGCGGGGCAGAAGACGACCGTCACCTACGGCTCCTACCAGCCGCAGGGCACGCTCGCGGACAACGAGGTGTACCGCAGGGCGATGGCCGGGCGGCCCGCCACCACGTCCGTGGTCGCCTACGTGGACCTGCGCAAGGTGTTCGCGGCGAGCACGTCGATGACCGAGAAGGAGCGCGAGGACCTGGCGCCGGTCCGGGCGCTCGGGGTGATGGTGGGCGCGGACGGCGCGGTCGTCCGGCTCGTCATCGAATAGCGGGGCGGGCCCGGGGCACGGCCCCTCGTGCGAAGCTGTCGGCATGCTGCCGCCGCCGGGACCGGACACCGACCTGCCGATCCGGGCGGTGCTCGCGTCCCTGCTGGGTGCTTTGGAGCACCACCACGCGGGGGTACTGGTCGCCCCGCCCGGTACCGGCAAGACGACCCTGGTGCCCCTGGCCCTGGCCGGCGCGGTGACCGGGAAGGTGATCGTGGCCGAGCCCCGCCGGGTGGCCGCCCGGGCCGCCGCGCGCCGGATGGCGGCCCTGCTGGGCGAGCGGGTCGGCGAGTCCGTCGGGTACGTGGTGCGCGGCGAGCGCAAGGTCGGCCCCCGGACCCGGATCGAGGTCGTCACGACCGGAGTGCTCGTCCGCCGGCTCGGCCGGGACCCGGACCTGCCCGGGGTCGGGGCGGTGATGCTCGACGAGTGCCACGAACGGCACCTGGACACCGACCTGGCCCTGGCGTTCACCGTGGACGTCCGCGCGGCCCTGCGCCCCGACCTGTGGCTGCTGGCCACCTCCGCGACCGCCGAGGCCGACCGGCTGTCCCGGGTGGTCGGCGGGCCGGTGGTGTCGGCGGACGCGGCACTGCATCCGGTGCGGACGGTGTGGTGCCCGCCCGACCGGCCGATCCCGCCGCCGCACGGGCTGCGGGTCGATCCCCGGTTGCTGGACCATGTCGCGGCCACGGTCCGGCGGGCGCTCCGCGAGGCCGAGGGCGACGTGCTGGTGTTCCTGCCGGGGGCGGGCGAGATCGCGGGGGTCGCCGGGCGCCTGGCGGGGCTGACCGACGGGACCGGGCCCGTGGAGATCGTCACCCTGCACGGGCGGCAGGCGGCCGGTACCCAGGACGCGGCCCTGCGGCCGAGCGCGCACCGCCGGGTCGTCCTCGCCACGGCGGTGGCCGAGAGCAGCCTCACCGTGCCCGGGGTGCGGATCGTGGTGGACGCCGGCCTGGCCCGTTCGCCCCGGATCGACCTGGCCCGGGGGCTCGGCGCACTGGTCACCGGCCGGGTGTCGAAGGCGTCGGCCACCCAGCGCGCCGGCCGGGCGGGCCGCGAGGCGGAGGGCCGGGCGTACCGGTGCTGGTCGGAGGGCGAGCACGACCGCCTCCCCGCGCACGCCGAACCGGAGGTGGCCGTCGCCGACCTGACCGCCTTCCTGCTCGAGCTGGCCTGCTGGGGCAACCCCGGCGGCGTCGGACTGGAACTACTGGACCCGCCGCCGGCCGCCTCGGCGGAGGTGGCCGGGGCGACGCTGCGGGCGCTCGGCGCGGTCGACGACGCCGGACGGGTCACGCCCCGGGGCCGGGCGATCGCGGCCGTCGGCGCGCACCCCCGGCTGGCCCGGGCCCTGCTCGACGGGGCCGGGCTGGTCGGCGCGCGCCGGGCGGCCGAGGTGGTGGCGCTGCTGTCGGAGGAGGCGCACACGACCGACGACCTGGCGGCGGACTGGCGGCGGCTGCGGGACGACGTGGACCGCGCGGCGACGGCCCGCTGGCGCGACGAGACCCGCCGCCTGCTGCCGGAGGAGCCGACCACCGGAGCCCGGGGACGGGACGCGTGGGTGCCCGACGAGGCCGCCGCCGGGATCGTCGTGGGCCTCGCGTTCCCCGAGCGGCTCGCGCGGCTCCGCCGGGCCGGTGGCCGGGAGTACCTGATGGCCGGCGGCACCGGGGCCGACCTGAACGAGGGCTCCCCCCTGACCGGCCTCCCCTGGCTCGCCGTCGCGACCGCCGACCGCCCGACCGGCCGCGCGTCGGCCCGGATCCGGCTCGCCGCCCCGCTGGACGAGGCCACGGCCCGCGAACTCGCCGGCCCCCTGGTCCGCACCGAGGAGCAGGTCACCTGGGCCGACGGCGACGTCGTGGCCCGCCGGGTGGAACGGCTCGGCGCGATCGTCCTGGTGGAGCGCCCCCTGCCGTCCCCCGATCGCGAACTGGTCGCCGAGGCGCTGCTCATCGGCCTGCGCAAGGAGGGGCTGGGCCTGCTCGACTGGTCGCCCGCCGCCCGGGCCCTGCGCGACCGGCTGGCCTGCTGCCACCGGGCGCTCGGGGGGCCGTGGCCGGCCGTGGACGACGTGTCCCTTCTGGAGCGGGCCGGCGAGTGGCTCGGACCGGAGCTGCGCAAGGCGACCCGGCGGGGCCAGCTGGCCCGGACCGACGTGGCCTCCGCGCTGCGCCGCCTGGTGCCGTGGGCGCAGGCGGCCCGGCTCGACCAGGTGGTCCCCGAGCGGTTGGCCGTCCCCAGCGGGTCGATGGTGCGCCTCGACTACGCGGACCCGGCCGCGCCGGTACTCGCCGTGAGGGTCCAGGAGGTGTTCGGCTGGGCGGCGTCGCCGACCGTGGCCGAGGGCCGGGTGCCGGTCGTCCTGCACCTGTTGTCCCCCGCCGGGCGGCCGGTCGCGGTCACCGCCGACCTGCCGTCGTTCTGGCGGAACGCGTACCCGCAGGTCAGGGGTGAGTTGCGGGGGCGGTACCCCCGGCATCCGTGGCCGGAGGACCCGACCACCGCCCCGCCGACCCGACGGGTGACGCCCCGGAAGTAGGCGCGCCGGTGCGCCGTGGGCCCGTCGACGGACCCACGGCGCGGTCGGGACGGGACGGGCGTGGCCCCTCAGCCCCCGCCCGTCACCCGGCCACTAGCAGTGCTCGAAGCCCGACGTGTAGCTCGAGCCGCCCGCGCTGCCGCCCCACTTCACGCAGTTGGGCGAGGTGCGCACCACCGGGCCGGCGTACTCGGTGAAACTCCCCGAGTCCGTGGTCCGCGACGCGCCCTGTGGTTCCAGGAACGCGCTGGTGGCGGTACCCGTGCCGACGCTGGACATCTTCAGGGTCACCGCGCAGTTCTGCGAGGTGGAGCCCTTCCAGAGCAGGTTCGCCGTGCCGGCGGTGCCGAGCTTCACCGAGTCGGTCATCTCGAACCCGGCCCCGCACACGGTCGCCGGGTCGCGCTGGGTGGCGCAGTTGTTGCTGGTCGGGGTGGAGTTCGGGTAGCCGAACGTCGAACCGTTGAACACGGCCTTGATGATGTGCGACTGGGAACGGTCCGGGTAGCGCACCTCGAAGTGCAGGTGCGGGGAGATGCCGTTGCCCGGCTTGCTCGTGTTGCCGACGGAGCCGATGGCCTGGCCGCGCAGGACGGACTGGCCGGCGGTCACGGCGCGCTTGTTGAGGTGCGCGTAGTAGGTGTAGTAGCCGCCGCCGTGGTTGAGGACGACGAGGTTCCCGTACCCGTTGACGGAGCCCTGGTGGGCCGAGACGTCGACGGTGCCGGCGGCGGCCGCCACGACGGTGTCGCCGAGGTCGGCGTTGGCCGAACTCCCCCGGTTGAAGTCCAGCTCCCAGGAGACGTGGGCGCTGCTGTTGTCGCTGTCGCCGTTCCAGGCCTGTCCACAGGGGAACGGCATCTGGAACGCCGGGGCGGCCGCCGAGGCGGGTTGGCTGGCCAGGAACACGCTCGACAGGCCGACGATCAGGGCGGCTGCGGCTCGCAGCGCCGGGCGGAGGCGCATGGTGGGCTCCTTTCGCGCGGTGGGTCCGCTGCTGCGCGGGGTGCGCCCAGCCTCACGCCCGGACCTCCAGGCGACCTCCAGAATTCCTCCACCCGACACTGGTCCGGAAGATCCGCCCCCGCTAGGCTCAGCCCCATCGATCATGAATCGTGGGTGATGTGTCGATGTCGGACGGCTTCGAACTGCGGATCCTCGGCCCGTTGGAGCTGGTCAGGAACGGGGTCCTCGTCACCGTCGAGGGCCGCAAACCCCGCCAGCTGCTGGCCACCCTCGCCCTGCACCACGGCCGCACCGTGTCCGTGGACCACGCCGTCGAGGTGCTCTGGCCCCAGCGGCGGCCCCGGTCGGCGGTGGCCAACGTGCACACCTACGTCAGCTACCTGCGCGGCCTGCTCGGCGACGAGCGCCTGCACCGCCAGCCGCCCGGCTACCGGCTCCAGCTGGGCGACGGCGAGCTGGACGCGGCCCGGTTCGACGCCGCCGACCCGGACGCGCTGCGCCTGTGGCGGGGCGAACCGCTGGAGAACCTGCCGCCGTGCCCGCTGTGGGCCCCGGAGGTGGACCGGCTCGTCGAGCGCTGGCGGGGCATCCGGCAGGCCCGGGCCGCCGTCGACCCCGCCGGCCGGCTGGAGGACCTGCGCGCCCTCGTCGACGAGGATCCGCTGCGCGAGGAGTCCTGGCTGCTCCTGATGACCGCGTTGGAGGCCACCGGCCGGCGCGCCGAGGCCCTGGCCGCCTACGCCCGGGCCCGGCGCGGGCTCGCCGAGGAGCTGGGCGTCGAGCCCGGCGAGCCGCTGCGGGCCCTGCACCGGTCGCTGCTGCTCCGCGACGAGGTGCCCCTGCTCGCCGGTGCCGACCGGCTCGACGCGGAGGCCACCGGCGTGCTGCGCGGCCTGGCCCAGCTCGGCCTGGGGCCGGTGCCCGGCTGGGTGGTCGGCGCGCTGTCGGACCGCACCTCCTGGCGGCCGGTGCTCGAAGCCCTGCACACCCATCGACTGGTACGCGGCCACGGCGCCGACAGTCTCGGCCAGCCCCGGTACGCGCTGCCCGTCCTCGTCGGGCTGCTCGCCCCGGACCTGCCCGGCGTCCCCGACCACGCGGCCGTGCGCCGGGTCCTCGGCGGCTACCTGGAACTCGCCGACCGGGCCGCCGCGTCGCTGCCGCCCCCGGTGTTCGGGCCCGGGGTCCGGGTCGCCGCGCGCTGGCCGGTGCCCGGCGGCGACGCGCTGACCGCCGACCCGGTGGCCTGGTTCGCCGCCGAGAGCGGGGCCCTGGTGGCGGCGGTCGGGCTGGCGGCGCGCGGCGGGTACGCGGACCTGGCCTGGGAACTCGCGCACGCCCTGGTGCCGTGGTGCGACCTGGTCGGGCGGACCACCGACTGGGAGCGCACCGCCCGGGCCGCGCACGCCGCGTGCCGGCGGGCCGGGGACCTGCTCGGCGAGGCGGTCACGCTGCGCGACCTGGGGCAGGTGCACCTCTACCGGGACCGGTACTCCGCGGCGACCGAGGCGTTCAGCCGCTCCCGGCTGCTGTACGCGCGGCTCGGCAACCCGCGCGGCGAGGCCGGGGCCCTGGCGGGGCTGGGCGCGGTGCACCGGATCCGGGGCGAGCTGGACGCCGCGTACGACTGCCTCCGCCTCGCCCTCGCCTACTACGTGGCCGCCGACGACCGGCACGGCCAGGCGTACGTGCACGGCGCGCTCGGCATGGCCCTCCGCGTCGGCGGGAACCTGCCGGCGGCGGCCGGGGCGCTGCGGACCGGCCTGCGGCTCGCCGGGGAGGTCGACGACACGCACCGGACCGCGCACCTGACCCACCAGCTCGGCCTGCTGCGGCTGCGGTCCGGGGACCCGGCGGGGGCGCGGGCGGCGCTGGTGGCGGCGCTGGACCGGTTCGCGGCGCTCGGGGACGCGCACGGCGAGGCGTACTGCCTGACGGACCTGGCCGGGTTCGAACGCGGGGACGCGGCGGTGCGGCTGCTGACCCGGGCGTGGGAGATCTTCGAGCGGATCGGCGACCGGCGGGCCCAGGCGCGGACGGCGCGCCGGCTGGGCGAGTTGCACACGGGCGGGTCGCTGGCGGCGGCGTACACGTCGGAGGCTCTGCGGTTGCAGTCGACGGTGGACTCCTAGCCCCCGCTCCGTCGGGCGGCCCGGACGCCCGGTCGAGCGGGGTGACCTCCCCGCGCCCAGGGGCGGCGGGACGGGGACCGGTCGGTTCAGGAGCCCGAGGCCGACCCACGGCCGGATGGGTGCCCCCACCCGGCCGGCCCCTGGCGTCAGACCCGGGTGACCCGGACCGCGTCGGCGATCACGTACTGGGTGCCCGACGTCCACCGGCTCACCGCCACGAGGTCACGCGCCCCCGCCCCGAACGCGAACGTCCCCAGGTCCCGCCACCCGCCCCCGCCGACCTGCTGGTTCACGGTCACGGTCCGGCTGCCCCCGGAGGCGAACACCACGAACGGGGTGGCCGCGTTGTAGCCGGGGTCGGCCGGGTACCAGGTCTCGACCCTGTAGTTCGCCGCCGCCGGCAGGGTGGCCGAGAAGTAGGCGGCGTCGCTGGCCCCGACCGGGGTGGCGAACCGGTAGTCGCCGCCGTGCCGCTGGGCGGAGAAGCTGGACACGTCCCAGGCGGCCGACGCCCGGAAGCCGGCGGACGCGTTGTCGACGACGACCGAGAACGCCGGGGTGCCGTTGAGCCGGGCCGCCACGTCGAGGCGCAGCTGCGGGAGCCTGGCGTAGAACGCGTCGCCGGGGCAGCTGGTGGACACGTAGTCGCGGTGCCCGTAGATCTTCGTCGGCGCGATCGCGTACTTCTCGCAGATGTACGCGCACAGGCCGACCAGCGCGGTCCACTGGGCGGTGGTGGGCGTGGCCGAGGTGTAGGTGCCCTCGTTCTCGATCCCGATCGCCTGGTTGTTCTGCCCCGGGCAGTGCGCGCCGACCACCATGCCGTTGCCGCTGGTCAGGTGGGCGAGGCTGAAGTGCCGGCCCTCGGTGACGTACCCGCCCCGGCTGACCGTGAGGTGCTGGCCGGTGTCGGACCAGTGGTTGCTGTCCATGTGGAAGTTCTGGATGGCCCGGGCCAGGGAGTGGGCGTGCGCCTGGGAGTAGTCGGTGACGTTCGGGGTGGCGGTGTGGTGGATCAGGATCTTGTTGGCGTCGGTGCTGATCTCGGTGAGCGGGTCGGCCGGCGGGCGGGCACCCCAGGCGGCGCAGCTGGCGATGGCGGGCGCGGGCACGGCCGCCGAGGCGGGGCCCGCGAGTTCCAGGCCGCCGACGGTGGCGCCGGCGCCGAGCGCGACGGCGCCCCGGAACACGGACCGGCGGGACAGGGCGGCGGTGAGGGGGGCGCGGTCGGGGTCGGACATGTTTCCTCCATGGAGGAGTAGGGACGGATGACCGCCCCGCGCAGCGCCACCCTTTCTATCAGCGATCTTGGATGGACTCAAGGGTGCCAATTGATAGTTAGACTACTTGACAAATAATGCCATGATCCGCTGTGATCGACCCAACGGCTCGGCGCGGCCTCCCCCCGTGAGGTGACGCGCTCAGTACGAAGCACTGACCCGGCCGTCGGTGGGCCCCTGCGCCCGCCGAGCCACAGCCCTCCCCATGGGGGCGGTGGGGTCCGTCCGCGTTTCCGCTGACCAGGAGGCAGACGTGTTCCGTTTGCGCCATACCGTCATACCCATCACCCTCGTCGCGGCCCTGCTAGGCGTCGGGGTCACCGCCGCCGAGGCCGCCGACCCGCTGCTGTCCCGCGACAAGCCCGCCACCGCGTCGTCGGTGGAGTCGTCCAGTTACTCCGCCAACAAGGCCGTGGACGGCACGACCAGCACCCGGTGGGCCTCCCAGGAGGGCCACGACCCCGAGTGGCTCCAGGTGGACCTCGGCGCGGTGTCCGCCGTGTCCCGGATCAAGGTGGTCTGGGAGGCCGCCTACGCCAAGAAGTACACGTTCGACCTGTCCAACGACGGGACCAACTGGACCCGGGTGCACACCACCACCGACGGCGACGGGGGTACCGACGACCGCACCGGCCTGTCCGGGGCCGGCCGCTACGTCCGGGTGAACGGCACCCAGCGCGGCACGTCCTACGGGTACTCGATCAAGGAACTCGAGGTGTACGGCACCACGGGCCCCGGCCCGTCCCCGAGCCCCTCGGCCAGCGCGAGCCCGACCACCGGCCCGACGGCGTCCCCCTCACCGGGCGGCGGCTCCTTCGTCGTCGCGGCGGCCGGGGACATCGCCGACCAGTGCACGGCGTCCTCGTCGAGCTGTCAGCACCCGAAGACGGCCAAGCTCGTGACGAACATGAACCCCAAGTTCGTGGTCACCATGGGCGACAACCAGTACGACGACGCGCGGCTGTCGGACTACAAGTCCTACTACGACACCACGTGGGGCGCGTTCAAGGCCAAGACCCGGCCCGTGCCCGGCAACCACGAGACCTACGACCCGGCGGGCTTCGAGGTCGGCTACAAGGGCTACTACGGCTCCATCGCCTTCCCCCAGGGCAAGAGCTACTACAGCTACAACGAGGGCAACTGGCACTTCGTCGCCCTGGACTCCAACCTGTTCGACACCCCCGAGCAGCTCAACTGGTTGAAGGCCGACCTGGCCGCCAACACCAAGGGCTGCATCGCGGCGTACTACCACCACCCGCTGTTCAGCTCCGGTGAGCACGGCAACGACCCGGTCAGCAAGCCGGTGTGGGACGCGCTGTACGCGGCCCGCGCCGACCTGGTCCTCAACGGACACGACCACCACTACGAGCGGTTCGGCCCGCAGACCCCCACGGCGCAGAGCAACGCCAACGGCATCGTGGAGATCCTGGGCGGCATGGGCGGCGCGCCGCCGTACGCGATCGAGAACGTGCAGCCCAACAGCCTCAAGCGGATCACCGGCAAGTTCGGTGTGCTCAAGCTGAACTTCACGGACACGACGTTCACCTCGACCCTCATCGGGGCGGACAACAGCGTGCTGGACACCAGCCCGACGTACACCTGCCACTGATATGTACGTCGCACTCGACCGGGACGCGCGTCGCGCGTCCCGGTCCGGGCGGGTCGCCGGCACGGTGCTCGTGCTCGGCACGGTCAGCCTGGTCACCGACATCTCCTCCGAGATGGTCACCGCCGTCCTGCCGCTCTACCTGGTGCTCGGGCTGGGACTCAGCCCCCTCCAGTTCGGCTTCCTCGACGGGCTGTACGGGGGCGTCACCGCCCTCGTCCGGCTCGCCGGGGGCCGGGCGGCCGACCGCTGGCAGCGGCACAAGCTCGTCGCCGGGATCGGCTACGGACTGTCCGCGCTGTCCCGGTTCGGGTTCCTGGTGGGCACCATGCCCTGGCTGGTCGGGGCGCTCGTCGTCGACCGGGCCGGCAAGGGCATCCGGACCGCGCCCCGCGACGCGCTGATCACCCTCAGCTCGCCGGCCGGGGCGCTGGGCCGGGCGTTCGGGGTGCACCGGGCGATGGACACGGCCGGGGCGCTCCTCGGTCCGCTGGTCGCGTTCGCGATCCTCGCGGTGGCGTCCGGCGGGTACGACGCCGTGTTCGTGGTCAGCGGCTGCATCGGCGGCTTCGGGGTACTGCTGCTGGCGCTGTTCGTCAAGGAGGCCCCCCGGATCGCCCGCGAGGCGGTGGCCGCCCGGGTCACGGCCGGGCCGGCGGTGCGGCGGATCTGCCTGACCGCCGCGCTGCTCGGGGTCGTGACGGTCGCCGACCCGTTCGTCTACCTGGTGCTCCGCGACCGGCTCGCGCTCCCCGACACGTACTTCCCGCTGCTGCCCCTCGGCACGGCGGGGATCTACCTGGCCCTCGCCGTACCCGCCGGCATCCTGGCGGACCGGTTCGGCCGGCGCACCGTGTTCCTCGCGGGGCACGGAGCGCTCGGGCTCGCGTACCTGCTGCTGCTCTCGCCGTTGGCCGGCGCGGGCCTGCTCGTGGCGACCCTCGCCCTGCACGGGGTGTTCTACGCGGCCACCGACGGCGTGCTGATGGCGCTGGCCGGCCCGCTGTCGACCCCCGAGCGCCGGACCGGGACCCTCGCCCTGGTGCAGACGGCGCAGGCGGTGGCCCGGTTGTTCTCCTCGGTGCTGTTCGGCGCGGCGTGGACCGGTTGGGGGCTGACGGCCGCGCTGGCCGCCGCCGCCGTCGGGCTCGTGCTCGCGCTGGCCTGCGCCCCGTTCCTGCTGCCGAAGGAGGTCCCGTGAGGACCCGACTGTGGATCGCCCTGGCCGCGACGGTGGCGCTGGTCGCCGTCGCCCTGGGGTACACCGTGCACGCCGCCCGCCGGGTCACGGCCGGGGGCGCGGCGCTGACCCTGGACGCCGGGGCCACCCTGTTCCGGGGGCCCGACGGCCGGGTGTCGGCCCGCACCCCGGAGGGCGGCGTAACCGTCGGGGAGCGCACCTGCGACCGGTTCTCGGCGGCGTCGGGGGTCGGGCTGTGCCTGGTCGTGCAGCCCGGCGCGGTGGCGACCACCACCGCGATCGTCCTGGACGGCTCGCTGCGGGAGACCCGGCGGATCCAGCTCGCCGGCATCCCCAGCCGGGCCCGGGTGTCGCCGTCCGGCCGGTTCCTGGCGTGGACCACGTTCACGACGGGTGACTCCTACGCCGCGGCGGGCACGTTCTCCACGGCCACCGGCATCCTGGACGGCCGAACCGGCAACCTGGTCACGAACATCGAGAACCTCCAGTTGTACGTGGACGGGCAGCGCTACCACGCGCCCGACGTCAACTTCTGGGGCGTGACCTTCTCCGCCGACGACAACACGTTCTACGCGACCGTGGCGACCAGGGGCCGCACCCATCTCGTGAAGGGCGACTTCGCCGGGTGGCGGGTCGAGACGGTGCGGGAGAACGTCGAGTGCCCGTCGCTGTCGCCGGACGGCCGGCGGGTCGCGTACAAGAAGAAGGTCGGTTCGGGGTGGCGGTTGCACGTCCTGGATCTGTCCACCCTGGCCGACACTCCCCTCGCCGAGTCCGCCGAGGTGGACGACCAGGCGGTCTGGTTCGGCGACACCACGGTCGGCTACGGCCGGGCCGGGACGGTGTGGACGGTGCCGGCCGACGGCTCCGGCGCGCCCACCCGCCTCGTTGAGGGAACCTCACCTTCCCCCGCGCTGGCGGCTCCACAAACGGGGTGAGAGGGCATAACATCGGTGCAATGGTGACCACTTCGGATCAGACTGCTGTCGTGATCGGAGCCGGGATCGCCGGCCTGTCCGCCGCCCGCGCCCTGGCCAACCACTTCGGCCGGGTGGTCGTCCTCGACCGCGACCGGCTCCCCGACGCCGCCGACCCCCGCCGGGGGGTGCCGCAGGGCGGGCACGGCCACGTGCTGCTGCTCGCCGGGCTGCGGGCCCTGGAGGAACTGTTCGGCGACGTGACCGAGGAGCTGCTGGCCGCCGGCGCGAGCGCGTTCGACGCCGGGCTGGGGCTGCGGTTCCACCGGTTCGGGTACAGCTGGCCGATCGACGAGCCGCTGGGGCTGCGGCTGGTGTCGTTCAGCCGGCCGCTGCTGGAGCTGACCCTGCGCAACCGGGTGACCAAGTTGCCGGCCGTCGAGTTCCGCGACACGGTGGCCGTCACCGAACTGACCGGCGCGGACGGCCGGGTCACCGGGGTCCGCCTCGACGACGGGACGACGATCGACACCGGCCTGGTCGTCGACTGCACCGGCCGGGGCTCGCGCTCCGACCGCTGGCTGGGCGCGCTGGGCCACGAGGCCCCGAAGGTCACCGAGGTCAAGATCGGCGTGGGGTACGCGAGCCGGCTGTACCGCCGCTCCCCCGACGACCTGGCCCAGGGCAACGCCGTGCTCGTCGTGCCCGCCCCGCCCCACGAGCTCCGGGTCGGCCTGGCGCTGCCCGTGGAGGGCGACCGCTGGGTGGTGACCCTGGGCGGCTGGCACGGGGCGTACCCGCGCGACGAGGCCGGCTTCCGCGAGCACATCGACCTCCTGCCGCACCCCGACCTGGCCCACCTGCTCGCCCGCAGCGAACCCGTGTCGGAGATCGTCTACCACCAGTTCCCGTCGAGCCGGCGGCGGCACTTCGAGGACCTGGCCGCCCCGCCCACGGGCTACCTCGCCCTCGGGGACGCGATCTGCAGCTTCAACCCCATCTACGGCCAGGGCATGACCTGCGCGGCCCTGGAGGCCCTCGAACTCGACCGGCTGCTGGCCACCCGGCGGACGGTGACCGCCGGACTGTCCACGGAGTACTACCGGGCCGCCGCCCGGACCATCGCCACCCCGTGGCGGTTCGCGGTCGGCGGGGACTTCGCCTACCCGCTCACCGAGGGCCCCCGGCCCCGGGCCATCGGTTTCCTCAACTGGTACACCCGCAAGATGCAGGAGGCCGCAGGGGTGGACCTGGGCGTGCGGCGCATCTTCACCTCCGTGCAGCACCTGGTCACCCCGCCTTCCGTCCTGCAACGGCCGGCGATGATGTGGAAGGTGTTCTGGGCGGCCCGGCGGGCTACAGCACGACGAGCTCGCGCCCGGTGACGTTCAGGCGCTCGCCGCCGTCCGGGGTGCACACCACGATGTCCTCGATCCGCGCGCCGTGCCGGCCCGGCAGGTAGACGCCGGGCTCCACGGAGAACGCCATCCCCGGTTCCAGGGGCCGGGTCGAGCCGGCCACGATGTACGGCTCCTCGTGGGTCTCCAGGCCGATGCCGTGCCCGGTCCGGTGGATGAACCGGTCCCCGTAGCCGGCGGCGGTGATCAGGTCGCGGCCGACCGCGTCGAGCGCCTCGGCCGTCAGCCCGGGCCGCACCGCCTCGGTCTGGGCGGTCTGGGCGGCGAGCAGCACGGCGTAGTACTCCAGGAAGTCGGCGGGCGGGGCGCCGACGGCGTAGGTGCGGGTGGAGTCCGAGCAGTACCCGTCGGGCATCGTGCCGCCGATGTCCACCACCACCGGGTCACCGGCCCCGATCACCCGGTCGGACACCTCGTGGTGCGGGCTGGCCCCGTTCGGGCCGGACGCGACGATGACGAAGTCGACCCGGGCGTGCCCCTCCGCGAGGAGGGCCTCGGCGATGTCGCGGCCCACCTCCCGCTCGGTGCGGCCCGCGCGCAGCCAGTCGGCCATCCGGGTGTGCACCCGGTCGATGGCCGCCCCGGCCCGGCGCAGCGCCGCGACCTCCGCCGGGGACTTGCGCATCCGCAACCCGTGCAGCAGCGGCCCCGCCAGGCCCTGTTCGGCCCCGGGCAGCGCGGCCCGGAAGCCGAACACCTTCTCCGCCCACATGTGGTCGTCCACGGCGACCCGGCCGACGCCCCTGGCCAGCCGGCCCGCGACCAGCGCGTACGGGTCCTCGGTCTCCGCCCAGCCCGCGATCTCGATGCCCAGCCCACCGACCGGGGACGCCTCGGCGGCCGGCTTCTCCAGGCGGGGCACGACGAGGAACGCCTCGCCCTCGGCCGGCAGCACCAGGCAGGTGAGCCGTTCCAGCGGCAGCGCCTCGTACCCGGTCAGGTAGCGCAGGTCGGGGCCCGGGGAGACCAGCAGGGCGTCGTACCCGGCGGCGACGGCGGCCGCGCGGGCCCGGTCGAGCCGGTCGGCCGGGTACAGCTCAGCGTCGTGGGTCACGGCCCCCAGCCTAGTGACCGGTGGCCGGGGAGACGGCCGTTTCGGGCGCCAACCGCACGGCGCTCACCGTGAACGGGGCCCGGGCCGTGCCCTCCCGACCGGCGAGGAACTGCGAGTTGACCAGCAGGAACCGGCCGTCGAGGTGCGCGATGGTCGTCGGGTGGTCGGCGGCGGGCCGGTCCCAGCGGTGTGTGATCCGCCCGGACCGCGCGTCGGGGGCCAGCTCGATCCGGCTGACGTAGAAGGCGACGTCGCCCTCCAGGAGTTCGGCGTTGTCGCAGGTGTACAGCGCGCCGTCGACGAGGACCATGCCGTCGGCGGCCAGTTCGCCGTCGAGGGTGACGTGCTCGGCGGCGCGGGTGGCCACGTCGACCCGCCACAGCACCTCGGTGCCCTGGGCGGCGATCAGCAGGGTCGCGCCGTCGTGCACGGCGACGATCCCGTTCAGGTAGGGCAAGTCCTCGGCGGCGCCCAGGACCAGCCACTCCTCGGCCTCGCCGATCTCCGCCCCGACCGGCACCCGCCACACGACGGGCCGCTCGGAGTCGGTGACGTAGGCGTACTCGCCGACGACGAACACGTCGTTGAGCAGGGTCAGCTCCGCCGGCACCCGGCACCGCGCGACCAGGGCGCCGCCCGCCAGGTCGTAGGCGAACAGGTAGCCGGTCCGTGAGCCGCAGACCAGCAGCCGGCCGTGCCCGTCGACGGCCATGCCGAGCGCGCCGGTCCGGCCGTCGGCGCCCGCGGGCTGCCACACCTCCAGCTCGGGGCGGTCCGTGTGGCCCCGGTAGACGGTGCCCTGCCGGGCGCTGGACACGTAGAAGCTGCGGCCGTCGGGGCCCTCGGTGATGCCCTCGGGAAACACGTCCTCGCCGGGCAGTACGTAGTCTGTGGTCACAGCCGGCGATGCTAGTCCTACCGCCCGACAACTGCCACGGTGTTGCCAGGACCCGACCCGGGACGGCTGGCAGGATGGGTGCCATGGCGAACTCACTGCTCACCGGGGCGACCGGCGGGATCGGCACATTCATCGCGCGCAAGCTGCACGACCGGGGGGACAACCTGTTCTTGCTCGGGCGGGACGGGGCCGCGCTCGAAGCGCTGGCGAAGGAGTTCCCGGGTACGGAGGTGCTGGTCGCCGACGTGGGGAACCCGGCGGAGCTCGCCGGGAAGCTGGCGCACCGGCTGCCCGCCCGGCTCGACGCGCTCGTGCACTGCGCCGGCGCCGTCGAACTGGGGCCGGTGGCCGAGCTGGGCCCGGACGTGTGGCAGACGATGCTGACGGTGAACCTGGCCGGGCCGGCCGAGCTGACCCGGCTGGCGCTGCCCGCCCTGCGCGCGGCGGCCGGGCACGTGGTGCTCGTCAACTCCGGCGCGGGCCTGGCGGCGCACGCCGGGTGGAGCGCGTACGCGGCGAGCAAGTTCGGGCTGCGCGCGCTCGCCGACGCGCTGCGCGCCGAGGAGCACGGCAACGGGGTCCGGGTCACGAGCGTCTACCCGGGGCGGACCGCGACGGCCATGCAGGAGAAGGTGCACGCGCAGGAGGGCGCGGACTACGAGCCGAAGGAGTGGATCCAGCCGGAGAGCGTCGCCACGGCCGTCCTCGCGGCGCTGGACCTGCCCCGGGACGCGGAGGTCACCGACCTGACGGTGCGGCCCGGGCTGCGGTAGGTCTATGGAGGACAGTGGTCCGCGTACCGTTGGAAGTGCTTTTCTAAACGCGTTTCCGGTTGTGAAATATCCACGAATCATCGGTGAGCATTTCATATCCGGCACATGACGGAGTGCACTGTTCCGCCGTGTCCATCCCCCGAATGATGGAACTCGATACCACAGTCGAGGGATCGAGGCGGCATGGCGCAACGGTACGAGGACTACTGCGTGGCGGATCGGACCTTCTACGACGCCACCGGCTCGGCGGCGACCGCCGGGCAGTCCTTCGCCACCGCCGACCGCCCGCTCCCCGAGGGCTGGGCCCGGGCGGAGCAGGAGGACTGGCTGGTGTTCCGCCGGCCGGCCGACCCGCTGCCGGCCCAGGGCTGGAAGATCCACGCGTCGGCCACCCGGGAGAACGCGGACCGGGTCCTCGACGCGGTCTGGGAGTACTGCGTGCCGCGCGGGATCGGCTTCAAGTTCCTCCGCTCCCCCGACGCGCTGTCGGCGCGGGTGTCGAAGAACGCGCCGCGCGGCCACAGCGGCAAGCTCGTCACCATCTACCCGGCCGACGACGCCGCCTGCGAGGCGATCCTCACCGCCCTCGGCGCGGAGCTCGACGGGGAGCCCAACCCGGCCATCCTCACGGACCTGCGCTGGGGTTCCGGGCCGCTGCACGTGCGCTACGGGGCCTTCACGCACCGGTACCTGGTGGCCGCCGACGGCGAGCGGGTGCCCGCGATCGCCGCCCCGGACGGCACGCTCGTCCCCGACCGGCGCGATCCGGTGTTCCACGTGCCCGAGTGGGTCACGCTGCCGGCGTTCCTCGCCCCGCACCTGGCCGCGCGCAACGCCGTGCACGTCGCGGACCTGCCGTACACCATCGACGGAGTGCTGCACTTCTCCAACGGCGGCGGGGTGTACACCGGCAAGGACACCCGGACCGGCGCGCGGGTCGTGCTCAAGGAGGGCCGGCCGCACGCGGGGCTCGACTCGCACGGGCACGACGCGGTCCGCCGGATCGAGCACGAGCACGCGATCCTCCGCCAGCTCGACGGCGTCCCCGGCATCCCCCGCGCCCTCGACCTGTTCACCCTCGGCGAGCACCGGTTCCTGGTGATGGAGCACGTCGACGGCGTCGTGCTCAACAGGGCCATCGTCGCGCGGTACCCGCTGACGGACCCGGCGGCCGGCGCCGGGGACCGCGCCCGGTACACCGACTGGGCCCTGGACATCCAGCGCCAGGTCGAGGAGACCCTCGCCGCCGTGCACGCCCGCGGCGTGGTCTACGGCGACCTGCACCTGCTCAACATCCTGGTCCGCGACGACGACACCGTGGCGCTGCTCGACTTCGAGGTCGCCACCCAGGTCGGGGACCCGGTCCGCGCCGGCCTGGGCAACCAGGGCTTCGCCGCGCCGCGCGGGATCACCGGCGTCGACCGCGACCTGTACTCCCTGGCCTGCCTGCGCCTGGCCCTGTTCCTGCCGATGACGAACCTGCTGTGGCTGCACCGGCCGACGGCCCGCCGGCACGCCGAGACGATCCAGGACCATTTCCCGGTACCGCCGTCGTTCCTCGCCCGCGCCGTCGACGTCATCGCGCCCCCGGAACTGCCGTCGGCCCCCGTGGCCCGGATCGAACCCGACCCCGCCGGCTGGCCCGACCTGCGCGACGGCCTGGCCCGCGCCATCGTGGCCAGCGCCACGCCCGGCCGCGACGACCGGCTGTTTCCCGGCGACATCGCGCAGTTCCCGCTCGGCGGCCTGGGGCTCGCGCACGGCGCGTCCGGCGTGCTGTACGCGTTGTCGACGACCGGGGCCGACCGGCACCCGGAGTTCGAGGACTGGCTGGTCCGGCACACCCGCGACCCGCACCCCGACACCCGCCTCGGCCTGTACGACGGCCTGCACGGCGCCGCCTTCACCCTCGACCACCTCGGCCACCGGCAGGCCGCCCTCGACGCCGTCGACGTGTTCCTCGGCGAGAAGTGGCACACCCTGGGCACCGACCTGTTCGGTGGCCTGGCCGGCGCGGGCCTCAACCTGCTGCACCTGGCCGACCGGACCGGCGAGCCCACGCTGCGGGTCGCCGCGCACCGGGCCGCCGCGCTGGTCGCCGAACGGCTGGGCGAGACCGCCGACGGCGGCACGACGAGCGGCGGCAGCGAGCCCTACGCCGGGTTGATGCGCGGCGGGGCGGGGCGGGCGTGGCTGCTGCTGCGGACCTACGACGACACCGGCGACCCGGCGTTCCTGGAGCACGCGGCCGTGGCCCTGCGCCAGGACCTGCGGCGGTGCCGGGTGCGCGGGAACGGGGTGCTGGAGGTCGACGAGGGCTGGCGGACGAACCCGTACCTCGACGTGGGCAGCGTGGGGCTCGGCATGATCCTCGACGAGTACCTGGCCCGGGCCGCCGACGAGGAGTTCGCGGCCGCCAGCCGGGGCGCGCAGCTGGCCGCCCGGTCCCCGATGTACGTCCTCCCGGGCCTGTTCACCGGCCGGGCCGGCGTCCTGCTCTACCTCGCCGGCCGCTCACCGGAGCCCCGGACCGACCCCGAGGTGGCACGCCAGGTCCGCGCCCTGAACTGGCACGCCCTGCCCTACGGCGGCGGGACGGCCTTCCCCGGTACCGCGCTGCTGCGGCTGTCCATGGACCTGGCCACCGGCACCGCCGGCGTGCTCCTGGCCCTCGGCGCGGTCCTGCACGACACGCCCGCGCACGCGCCGCTGCTCGCCCCCGGTCGACGCCCCGCGTCGACCCCACAGACCCCCGCGCCGACCGGCGCGGGTCACTGAAATCCCTCTAAGGAGATTCCCATGGTGCTTCTCGACCTGCAGGGCATGACCACCGCTCCCGAGCACGGCGGCGGCCACGGTGGCCACGGCAGCACGCTGAGCGTCACCCTGTGTGGCCACGGCAGTGGCCTGAGCGTCCTGATCTGCGACTAGTACCGACCAGTACCACCCCGCACGCAGAGCCGTGGCCCCGGACGATTGTCGCTCGTCCGGGGCCACGGCCCGTACCGAGGAGTGTAGGTGAACCAGCCCGGTGGGAGCGCGCGTCGCGGCGGTTGGCTGCCGGTGATCGGGGTGACCGCACTGGGCGGGGCGGGGGCCCGACTGGGGCTGCCGTGGATCCTCGGGAACGCGGTCGACGCGCTGGTCGGCACCGCACGGCCCACCGGCCCCGCCGGGTTCTCCTGGACCACCTGGGCCGTGATCGCCGTCGTCGTGGCCGTGGCCTGCGACCTCGCGGGCTCCTACGCCGGGGCCGCCTCGGTCGCCGACACCACCGCCCGGCTGCGCCGCCGCCTCCTCCGGCACATCCTCGACCTCGGACCCGGCCGCGCGCGCCCCTTCGCCCCCGGCGACCTGTCCACCCGGTTGACCTCCGCCGCCGCGTCGGCCGCGCACGCCGGTCCCAGCCTCGTCCTGCTCGCCGCCGCCGTCGTGCCCCCGGCGGGCAGCCTCGTCCTGCTGGCCGTCCTCGACCCGTCGCTGGCCGTGGCCTTCCTGGCCGGCCTCGGGCTCGTCGCTCTCGTGCTGCGCGCCTTCACCCGGCGGACCACCGAGGCCGCCCTGCGCTACCAGGAGACCCAGGGTGAGCTGGCCGGCCGGCTCGCCGAGGCGCTCACCGGGGCCCGCACGATCGCCGCCGCCGGCACCGTCGACCGGGAGGAGACCCGGGTGCTGCGTCCGTTGGCGGAGCTGCGCCGGCACGGGGTGCGCGCCTGGCAGGTCCTCGCCCGGACCAGCGCCCAGGGCGCGCTCCTCGGGCCGCTCGTCCTCGTCGCGGTGCTCGCCGCGGGGGGACTCGCGCTGGTCGACGGCCGGATCACGGCGGGCGAGCTGTTCGCCGCGAGCCAGTACGCCGTCCAGGGTGCGGGGCTCGGCGGGCTCACGGGGTTGCTCGGGCGGCTGGCCCGGGCCCGGGCGGGAGGTGGCCGGGTGACCGAGGTCCTCGCGGTCCCGCCGACCGTCCACGGCACGCGGTCGCTGCCCGCCGGCCCGGGCCGTCTCCAGTTCCTCGACGTCACCGTCCACGGCGGACAGACCTCGCCGCCCGCGCCCGGTGCGGACCGGTCGGGGCCTGTCGCCGCCGATTCCTCCGCCGGCCCGGCACCGGTCGGATCCGGGGCCCCGGCGTTGCTCAACGGGGTCGGGGTCCCGGCTCTGCTGGACAGGGTCACGCTGGATCTGCCCGGGGGTGCCGCCGTGGCCGTCGTGGGGCTGTCGGGTGCCGGTAAGTCGGTGCTGGCCGCGCTCGCCGGCCGGTTGCGCGACCCCGACGCGGGCACCGTCCTCCTCGACGGCGTCCCCCTCCCCGAGCTACCGCACCCCGCCCTGCGGGCGGCTGTCGCCTGCGCCTTCGAGCGCCCCGTCCTCGTCGGCGACACCGTGGCCGACGCCGTCGGCATGGGCCGGCCCCTCACCCACGTCCTCGCGGCCGCCCACGCCACCCGCGCCGCCGAGTTCGTCACCCGGCTCCCCCGGGGCTACGGCACCGCGCTCGCCGCCGCGCCGATGTCCGGCGGCGAAGCCCAGCGGCTCGGCCTGGCCCGCGCCTGGCACGCCGACCGGCTGCTCGTCCTCGACGACGCGACGTCCAGCCTCGACATGGTCACCGAGATGCGGATCAGCCGGACGTTGACGGAGGACCACGGGCACCGTACCCGTCTGATCGTGACCCACCGGGTGTCGACGGCGGCCCGGGCCGACCTCGTGGTGTGGCTGGAGGCCGGCCGGGTCCGCGCCGTCGGCCCGCACGAGACACTGTGGCCGGACGCCGACTACCGGGCGGTGTTCCCGACATGAGCGGCAGGTCGTTGAGCCCCGGGTTCCGGACGCGGGGGCGCGCGTCGTGAGGCGCGAGCTGCGCTACGCCGGGCGGTCCCTGCGGCGGCGGGCGACCTGGGCGTTCCTGGCCTGGTCGGTGCCCGAGGCGCTGCCCGCCGCGCTGTCCGGGCTGGCCGTCGCGCGCGCCGTGGACACCGGTTTCCTCGCCGGCCGGCCGTGGGTGGGACTGGCCTGGCTCGGCGGGCTGCTCGCCGCCGCCGGGGTCGGCGCCCTCGGGGCCCGGCAGGTGTACCTGCGCCTCGGCGACCTCGTCGAACCGTTCCGGGACGACCTGGTCCGGCTCGTGGTGCGCGGCGCGCTCCGCCGGGGCGTCGCCGGCCGCCCGGACGACGGGGCGGTCGCGCGGCTGACCCACCAGGTGGAGATCGCCCGGGACACCTACGCGGGGCTGGTCGTCGTCGTGCGCGGCTTCGTCGTCACCGCCGCCGGGGCGGCCGTCGGGCTGGCCTCCACGGCGCCGGTGATCCTGCTGCTGGTCGGGCCGCCGTTCCTGCTCGGGCTCGGCGCGTTCCTGACCACGCTCGGGGTGGCCGCCGGCCGGCAGCGCGCGTACGTCCGGTCCGACGAGCGGCTGTCCAGCACGGCCGGCACGGTGCTCGCCGGGCTGCGGGACGTGACCGGGAGCGGCGGCGAGGAGTACGCGGCGGCGCTGGTCGGCGGGCCCGTCGGCCACCAGGCGACGGCCGAGCTGGCCCTGGCCCGGGTCGGCGCGCTGCGGACCCTGTGCTTCGCGGTCGGCGGCTGGGGACCGCTGCTGGCGCTGCTCGCCGCCGCGCCGTGGCTCGTCGGCCGGGGCCTGACCGCCGGGGCCCTGCTGGGCGGGCTGACGTATGTGCTGGTCGGGCTCCAGCCCGCGCTGGGCGCGCTGGTCGACGGGCTGGGCGGCAGCGGGCTGCGGTTCGTGGTGACCCTGGGGCGGATCCTGGACGCGGCGGCGTCGGCGGAACAGCCCGCACGCCCGGGGCCCGCCGCCGGCCGTGTGGCGCCATCGGAGGGGTACCCGGCCCCGACCCGGCCGGGCGCAACGGCCGGGAACGCACCCCGGTCGGCCGCTTCGGACCGGATCCCGCGATCGACCGGGTACGCCATCGCCGTGCGCGGCCTCACCTTCGCCTACGGCCCGCACTCCCTGCCGGTGCTCCGGGACCTGCGCCTCGACGTGCCCGAGGGCGACCACCTCGCCGTCGTCGGCCCGAGCGGGATCGGCAAGTCCACCCTGGCCGGCCTTCTGTGCGGCCTGCTCCCCCCTGACGCCGGCACCGTGACCGCCCCGCCGACCGACCGGCGCGTCCTGATCCCCCAGGAGGCATACCTCTTCACGGGTACCGTCGGGGAGAACCTGCGCTACCTGCGCCCGACCGCCCCCGACGCGCTGCTCGACGCCGCAGTGGCCGCGATCGGGGCCACCGACCTGGTCACCCGCCTCGGCGGCTACCCCGGCACCGTCACCCCGGGCGCGCTGTCCGCCGGGGAACGCCAACTTCTCGCCCTGGTCCGGGCGTACCTGGCCGATGCGCCCGTCGTCGTCCTCGACGAGGCCACCTGCCACCTGGACGCGGCGGCGGAACGGCGGGCCGAGGAGGCGTTCGCGGCGCGCGGCGGCACGGTGGTGGTGATCGCGCACCGGATCAGTTCGGCGCTGCGGGCCCGCCGGGTGCTGGTCCTCGACGGGGTGACCGCCGCGCTCGGCGACCACGACACGCTCCTGGCGACGTCCCCCCTGTACCGCGAGCTGCTCGGCCACTGGCACGCCGACCGGTCGGGGTCACCGGACGCGGACGGACCCCGCCAGGCGCCGCCCTCGACGCGGGCCACGGCCGTCGACGGGGCCGGGCGCACCCCGCCGGCCGCTCAGACCCAGCCGGCGTCCTGAGCGATGCGGATGGCCTCGATCCGGTTCCGGCCGCCGATCTTCGACACCGCGCTGGAGAGGTAGTTGCGCACCGTGCCCGTACTCAGGAAGAGCTCCGCCGCGATCTCCCGGGCCGGGGCGCCGTCGACGGCCTTGCGGAGCACCTCCCGCTCGCGGGTCGTGAGCGGGTTGTTCTCGGCCGACAGGGCGGCCACCGCGATCTCGACGTCCATCACCGGCTTGCCGAGCGCGAGCTGCCGGATGCCCTCGACGAGCTGGCGGGGCGAGGCGTCGGTGGCCAGGAAACCGACCCGGGGCGCCAGCCGGGTGAGGGTGACGCCGATGGTGGCGCAGGTCCGCCGGTCGACCAGGACCAGGATCCCGGCCCCGGGCAGCCCCTCGCACAGGGTCACGCACAGCTCGTCGACCTCCACGGTCCCGGGCAACGCGATGTCGAGCACGACGACATCGGGCCGCTCACGGAGGGCGACGTCGAGGATCTCCTCGCCACGGCCGACCTCGGCCACGACGACCAGGTCGCGTTCCCGGGCCAGCATCGCACCCAGTGCTCCCCGCCAGAGCGCCCTCTCGTGTCCGAGCACCGTGCGAATCAACGAACCCCCAAGTCGGTCACTCCCCGTGCCAATCTCCTCTTTCCCCAGCGTAGTCATGGCATAGCAACCAGTCGATTGTCGACTATCCGACCACCTCGGGAGGTTTGACGGAACGTGAGCCCAGGAGCTGCGACAGCGTGGTCGCCGGGCGGCCGGAGAGCCGGGGAACGGCGTCGCTGACACCCGCGAGTTCCCCGGCCGCGATCGCCGTGTACGTGCTCACCCACGCGTCGAGCTGCCAGTCGGGCGCGCCGTAGGAGGCCCGGGACGCGTACGCCTCCGGGACGGTCTCCGGGTGGTAGGTGACCGTCCGGCCGGTCCGGGCGGTCAGGACGGCGGCGACCTCGGCGAGGGTCAGCGCCTCCGGGCCAGTCAGGTCGTAGGTCTCCCCGTCGTGCGCGGCCGGGTCGGTGAGCACGGCGGCGGCGCACGCGGCGATGTCGTCCTGCGCGACGGCGGCCACCCTGCCGTCGCCGGCCGGCCCCCGGATCACGCCGTCCTCGCCGACCATCCGGGGCAGGAAGTCGAGGTACAGGTTGTCCCGGAGGAACGTGGACGCGAGCCCGGAGGCGCGGATGTGCCGTTCGGTGGCCCAGTGGTCCCGGGCGAGGGTGAACGTCGCGTCGGGGCTCGCGCCGTGGAAGGAGACGTAGACCACCCGGCGGACCCCGGCGGCCGCCGCCGCGTCCACGAACGTGAAGTGCTGGTCGCGGCGGTCGGGGGCCTCGGCGGCGGAGACCATGAACACCGTCTCGACGCCGTCGAGGGCCCGGCGGACGGCCTCCCCGTCCCCGTAGGAGGCCACGGCGAGTTCGACGGACAGGTCGGGGGCGCGGGCGGGGTCGCGGACCAGGAGGCGCAGCGGCAGGCCGGCCGCCGCGAGCAGCCGGGCGACCCGGCCACCGAGCTGCCCGGTGGACCCTGTGACGGCGAGAGGAGTCATCACACCACCGTAGCGACGGGGCATGGCTATACTGGGAAGTTCGTGCAACAAAAAAGAACCGCGTCAAAAGCGGTTCTGGCCATGACGGTACCAAACAAGGAGTTCGCTTGTCAACTGCCGCCGACTTCCGTGAGGAGCAGGACTACCTGTCCATGCTCTACGGCCAGCTCGACACCCTGCGCGCCCAGGCGCAGGACCGGCTGGCCACCGCCCTGCACTACACGCCCGGCGGCACGCCGCAGAACCGCTCCGAACGCGACTCCGCGAGCGTCCTCTACACCGACCAGGTCGTCGAGTTCGGCGCGCTGGAGCACGGCCTGTGCTTCGGCCGCCTCGACCTCGACGACGGCACCGTCCGGCACATCGGCCGGATCGGCCTGTTCGACGCCGGGGGCGAGCACGCGCAGCTCCTGATGGACTGGCGCGCCCCGGCGGCCCGCTCGTTCTACCTGGCCACGGCCGCCGCGCCCGACGGGGTCCGCCGCCGCCGGCACATCCGCACCCAGGGCCGCTGGGTCACCGAACTCGACGACGAGGTCCTGGACCTGGCCGAGGCCGCCCGCGAGGACACCGAGGTCGGCATCGCCAGCGAGGCGGCCCTGTTCGCGGCGCTCGACGCCCGGCGGACCGGCCGGATGCGCGACATCGTGGAGACCATCCAGGCCGAGCAGGACGTGATCATCCGCTCCGACATGGGCGGGGTGCTCGTCGTGCAGGGCGGCCCCGGCACCGGCAAGACGGCCGTCGCCCTGCACCGGGCCGCGTACCTGCTCTACACGCACCGCGAACAGCTGTCCCGGCACGGCGTACTGATCATCGGGCCGAACCCGACGTTCCTGCGGTACATCTCCCAGGTGCTGCCGTCGCTGGCGGAGACGGGCGTGCTGCTGCGTACCCCCGGCGGCCTGTTCCCCGGCGTGACCGCCACGGCGGCCGAACCGGCGCACGTCGCCGAGGTGAAGGGCCGGCTCGTGCTGGCCGAGGTGCTGGCCGGGGCGGTCGCCGACCGGCAGCGCGTCCCCGACGAGCCGATCGAACTGACCTACGACCGCGAACCGCTCTGGCTGGACCCGGTCACCTGCGACCGGGCCCGGACCCGCGCCCTGGGCACCGGCCGCCCGCACAACCTGGCCCGCGCGGTGTTCACCGACGACGTCCTCGACGCCCTGGTCCGCCAGGCCGCCGACCGGATCGGCGCGGACCCGCTGGGCGGCGACAACCTGCTCGGCCCCGCCGACCTGGTCGAGATCCGCGAGGAGCTGGCCGCCGACCCGGAGGTGGCCGCGACCCTCGAGGAGCTGTGGCCGGACCTGACCCCCGAACGCCTGCTCGCCGAGTTCTACGCCGACCGCGACCGGATCGACATCGCGGCCGGCGACCTGCTCACCCCCTCGGAGCGGCTGTCGCTGTACCGGCCCGGCGGCGGCTGGACCCCGGCCGACGTCCCGCTGCTGGACGAGGCCGCCGAGCTGCTCGGCGAGGAGGAGGTCGTCGAGGTCGCCGGCCCGGCGGTCGACGCCGACTATGCCGAGGGCGTGCTCGACATCGCACTCGGCTCCCGGTCCATCGACCTGGAGGACGAACTCGACCCGGAACTCCTCCTCGCCGCCGACGTCGTCAACGCGGGCCAGCTCGCCGAACGCCAGGAGGACGCCGAACGGCTCACCGCGGCCCAGCGCGCGGCGGCGGACCGGACCTGGGCGTTCGGGCACATCATCGTCGACGAGGCGCAGGAACTGTCCCCGATGACGTGGCGGCTCCTGATGCGCCGCAGCCCCAACCGGTCGATGACGCTCGTCGGCGACGTGGCCCAGACCGGCGACCTGGCCGGCACGGCCTCCTGGCAGGGCGCCCTCGGCGGGTACGTGGCCGAGCGCTGGCGGCTCGCCGAACTGACCGTCAGCTACCGCACCCCGGCGGAGATCATGGCCGTGGCCGCCGACGTCCTCGCCGAACTGGATCCCGCGTTGACCGCGCCGCGTCCGGTCCGGTCCGTCGGCGTCGAGCCGTGGGTGGAACAGACCGGGGACCTGGCGGGCCGGGTCGCGGCCCTGGTCGCCGAGGAGGGCGCGCACGGCCGGGTCGGGGTGATCGTGCCCGAGAGCCGGGTCGAGCTGCGGGCCGTCGGCGGCCGGGACCAGGTGCTGACCGTGCGCGACGCGAAGGGGCTGGAGTTCGACTCCGTGCTGATCGTGGATCCGCAGGCGATCCTGGACGAGTCGCCGCGCGGGCACAACGATCTGTACGTGGCGTTGACGCGGTCGACGCGGCGGCTCGGGGTGTTGTGCCCCGGGGAGGTGCCGGAGGTGCTGCGGGCGCTGAAGCCGCGCTGACCTGACCGGGGTCGGGGGTCCCACCCTCCGGCCCCCGGGCGGTCAGTCGCCGGTGGCGGTGGCCTGGGACCACACGCACCGCCACCGGCCGGCCGCCCCGTCGTGCCGGTAGCAGTCGAGGTGCCACGCGCTCAGCGCCCTGTACGGGCCGCCGTCGATGGCGATCTCGATCGCGGACCGGTACCGCACGACCGCGACGCCGTCGCCGGCGAGCACCTGGATCGGCGTCACGGCCTCGAATCTGCGGTAGTCGATCGAGCCGTCGGCGACGCCTCCGAGGTAGAACGCCCTGTCCCACTCGCCGCCGCCCGGATTGACCAGCAGGAAGTCCTCGGCATGCAGCTCGTCCAGGAGCACGGTGTCGGCCGCCACCAGCGCGGCGAGCCGCCGCCGTTCCTGCTCTCCCAGCCGGTCCGCGTCGATCGTGTCCCCCGTGGTGTCAGCCATCCGGCAACCCTATCCCCGCCGCCCCGGGGCGCGCCCGGATCGGGAAATGTCGGTACTGTGGCGGCCATGGTCACGGTCTGGATCGGCGGCGGCACCGGCTCGGGGAAGACGACACTGACCCGGATCCTCGCCGGTCGCCACGGCCTGCGGGTGTTCCCCCTGGACGCGTTCTGGCACAGCCACGAGGCCCGGTTGCCGGAACCGGAGCGCAGCCCCGACGACCAGTGGCTCGGGCTGACCCCGGTGGAGCAGGCGGCCGAGTTCGAGGCGCTGGCCCGCAAGCGCTGGCCGCTGGTGCTCGCCGACCTGGCGGCGCTGCCGGCGTCGCCGCCCGTGGTCGTCGAGGGCCCGCAGGTGCTGCCGGACCTGGTGCCGGACGGCGACGCGGCCGTGTTCCTAGTCTCCACGGCGCCGTTCCAACGCTCGGTGCTGGAGCGTCGACCGCTTCCGCCCACCGCCGACGCCCACCGGGCACTGGAGAACCGGATCGAGAAGGACCGGCGCTACGGAGAACGGGTCGCCGCCCTGGCCGCCGCGCGCGGCTTTCCCGTCGTGACGGTCGACGGCACCCTTCCGGTCGAGGAGATCCTGGCCGCCGTCGAGGGGGTGCTGCCGGGGATCGTCGGGCTCGACGTGGAACCGGCGGACCTCCGGGCGGCGCGGCGCTGGGAGAACGGCGTGGTGGCGGACAACATCCGCACCTGGCTGGGCACGGCGCACGTCCCGCCGGTGGCCCCGACCGGCTACCCGTTCGCGTGCGAGTGCGGCGCGCGGGGCTGCGATGCCCAGGTGGTCCTGCCGCTGGCCAGCTACGAGGCCGCGACGCGCCTCGTCGCCCCGGGGCACTGACGTCACCGTGCCGAGCGGAAGGCCCGGGGTCTGACGCACCGGGCAGCCCCGGCCCGGGACGGAGCATTGCGGACGGTGACAGATACTCCACAAGAGGTGACGGGTGTGAGTCACTCGCTATCCCGGCCGGAGCGGGGTGTGTATGCTCCTGCTCGCCAACGGTACGCCCCCTCCCGCACGGCGGTGGGCGTGGCAACAGGGAACCCGGTGTGAATCCGGGACTGCCCCGCAGCGGTATGTGGGAACGACCGCCGTCAACAGCACTGGGACGCCACGTCCTGGGAAGCGGCGGCCACTAGGCAGCGTCTGTCGGCGCACCGCCCACGAGTCCGAATATCTGCCGTCGGTGCACGCGCCCAACGCGCGTGCCGGTTCCGGGTCTCGTGGGAGGGGCCTCGCCGACGCCGTGCCGCGCCCTGGGCCGGTCCACGCGTGGTCTCCCGCCGACCCGGCTTGCGTCGGATCTCGCGAGGGAGAGCGGCAATGCGGATAGGCAGTAGAGGCAGACTTCTGGTGGCCGTGCTCGGCCTGGCCCTGGGGGCCTCGGCCTGCACGGGTACGTCGACGGACAAGCCGGTCGACGGCAAGGTCACGACGTTGACGATCGCGACGAGCTTCGCGGTCAAGGATCTCGATCCGCTGGAGAGCGGGTTCTGGGCGCCGGAGTTCGGGTTCGGCGCGCTGCTGATGAAGCCGGTCGCAGGGGGCAAGCTGGTCCCGTGGCTGCTGGAGTCGGCACCGGCCCAGGCGGGTCCGACGACGTGGACCCTGAAGCTGCGGCCGAATCTGACCTTCCAGAACGGCAAGCCGCTCGACGGGGCCGCGCTGGCCGCCGCGATGACGTTCAGCCTGACCGACAACAGTTCGGTGAAGCCGATGTTGCCGGGGGCCACCGCGAAGGCGGACGGGCCGTTGACGGTCACGCTGACCACGGCCAAGCCGACGTCGTACGTGCCGAGTCTGCTCGCCCACGAGTCGATGTTCCCGATCTTCGACCACGCCGGGTACCTGCCGGTGAAGGGGAAGCCGGCCGAGCTGATCGCGGCGAGGATCTGGTCGGGGCCGTACACGGTCACCGGGCTGACCTCGGAGGCGATGACGATGACGCCGACCCCCGGGTACACGGTGTCGACGCCGAAACTGGAGAAGTTGACCGTCCGGTTCATCCCCGACGCGCAGGCCCGGATCCTGGCCGTGCAGCACGGGGAGGCGGACCTGGCGCTGTACCCGCCGACGTCCGCCGCCCGGGAACTGCAGGGTCGGGCCGACGCGGTGTTCCTCAACCAGGCCGCCGGTACCGCCGCCGAGGGTTTCCAGTTGGTCCTCAACCCGCGCACCGGCCCGCTGGCCGAGGTGGAGGTCCGTAGGGCGCTGTCGCACGCGATCGACTACGGCCAGCTCGCCACCCAGGTGATGAACGGGCTGTACGACACGTCGGTCGGCTTCTACCCGGCGTTCCTGCCGTACGCGGCCAGGAACCAGACCTTCGACCAGGCGAGGGCGAACACGCTGCTCGACGCGGCCGGCTGGGCGAAGGCGGCCGACGGCACGCGGGCGAAGGCCGGCAAACCGTTGGCGTTCACGCTGCTCACGTACCCGCAGCAGCCGGACTCGAAGACCGTCGCGGTGGCGGTGCAGGCGCAGTTGAAGACCGTCGGGTTCACGGTCGAGGTCCGCCAGATCGACGACGTGACCGCCACGGTGAAGCAGCCGGCCGGCTGGGACGCGGCGGTGATGGGCAACGGGGCGATCGACTGGACCCAGACCGACCCGGTGACCCCGATCATCGCGAACTTCACCCCGGGCGGGGACAACAACTACGGCGGGGTCGACGATCCGGAGCTGACCCGGCTCGCGGCGCAGTTGGCGGAGACGTTCGACCCGGCTGCCAGGGACACGTTGATGGCCCGGGTGCAGCAGATCGTGATCGAGGAGAAGGTGTACAGCCTGTACCTGGCCCTCAAGCGGGTACCCGTGGTGGCCTCGCCGAAGCTGCGCGGCTACGCGGTACCGCCCGTGGCCCTACTGTGGGTCGACGCGTACTGATGCGGCACACGGTCCTGCGCCGGATCGGCCAGGCCGTGCTGACCCTGCTGGTCGGCAGCGTCCTGGTCTGGGCGCTGCTGGCCCTGGCGCCGGGCGATCCGGCGCACCGGGTCCTCACGGCCAACGGGGTCGCCCATCCGACCGAGGAACAGGTGCGGGCCAAGCGGGTCGAGCTCGGGCTGACCGGCGATCCGGTGACCCGGTACGGCCGCTGGCTGGCCGGCGCGGCGCGCGGCGACTTCGGCACGTCCTGGGCCACGAGCCGGCCGGTGGCCGACGAGCTGGGTCAGCGGCTGCCGGCCACGGTGCGGCTCACCGTCGTCGCGGTCGGACTGTCGCTGGCGGCGGCCCTGCTGCTGGGCACGGTCGCCGCCGTCACCGCGGGCCGGTGGCCGGACGCCGCGATCCGGCTGCTGTCCTCGGCGGTGCTGGTCCTGCCCGGGTTCGTGGTCGGGCTCGCGCTGCTGCACGTCGTGGTGCTGCGGCTGGGGCACTTCCAGATCATCACGGACGGGAGCTGGGCGACGGTGGGGCTGCCGGCGCTCACCCTGTCCCTGGGGACCGCCGCCGCGTGGTCGCGGCTGCTGCGCGCCGAGCTGTTGCGGGCCGGGGGCGCGCCGCACGTGGAGGTGGCCACGGCGCGGGGTGCGCGCAGGTGGCGGCTGCTGGTGGTGCACGACCTGCCGGGGGCGCTGGTGCCGTTCCTGACCGTGGTCGGGACCGGGGTGGCCGCGCTGCTCGGCGGGGCGCCGATCGTGGAGACCGTGTTCACGTGGCCGGGGGTCGGCCGGTACGCGGTGCAGGCGATCACGGCGCGGGACCTGCCGGTGGTGCAGGCGTACACCCTGCTGGCGATCGCCGTGTATGTCGCGGTGTCGCTGGTGGTGGACCTGGTCGCCGTCGCCGTGGATCCGCGCCTGGCCCGGGCGGGTGCGCGGTGAGGCCGGCGGCTTCGCCGCTGTCCCGGGCGGGTGGTCGGCGGTGACCCGGGGCATGTGGACCGGCGTCGGGATCGCGGTGGCCGTCGTCGCCCTCGCCGTCGCGGGCCCGGGCCTACTCGGGGTGGACCCCGACCTGCCCGACTACGCCCGCCAATTGACCCCGCCCGGCGCGGACCACTGGCTCGGTACGGACCAGTCCGGCCGCGACCAGCTGGCCCGGACGCTGGCCGGCCTGGGGAAGTCCCTCCAGGCGGTACTCGTCGTGTTCGCTCTCACCACGGCCATCGGGATCACCGTCGGCGGCCTGGCCGGCTACCTGGGCGGGGTCGTCGACGCCGTGGTCGGCCGGGTGATCGACGCGCTGCTCGGCCTGCCGTCGCAGATCGTCGCGCTCGCGGTCGTGGGCGCCCTCGGCGTCGGCTCCACGCATCTGATCCTGGCGATCGTCGCGTCCGGTTGGGCGTATCCGGCCCGGATCGCGCGCGGGGCCGTGCTGGGCAGCGACCGCCGGTTGGACGTGACCGCCGCGCGGCTGGCGGGCATCGGGAGGATCCGGATCCTGTTCGGCCACGTGCTGCCCGGGGCGACGACGACGGTGCTGGTCGCGGCCACGACGACGGTCGGCGAGACCACCCTGACCCTGGCGGGCCTGTCGTTCCTCGGCCTGGGCGCCCAGCCGCCGACCGCCGAGCTCGGCCAACTGCTCGCCGACAGCCAGGGCTCCCTGGTGAGTTCGCCGTGGCTGCTGATCGGCCCCACCGTGCTGATCGCCGCGATGGTCGCGTCCGCGATGCTGATCAGCGACGCCCTCCGCGACGCCGTCGACCCGCGACCGCGCCCCGCCCGCCCCCGCCGCAACCCCAAGGTCACGACCACACAGGACATTTCGGGGGTACTGAGCGCCACGGACCTCGTCGTCACCTACCCCGACGGCACCCGGGCCGTGCGCGGCGTCTCGTTGACGGTCGCCGCCGGTGAGTGCGTGGCCGTCGTCGGCGAGTCCGGGTGCGGGAAGACGACCCTGGCCCGCAGTGTCCTCGGCCTGCTGCCCGCCGGGGCCACGCTCGCCGGCACCCTGGCCGTCGACGGCACCGACGTGGCCGGCCTCGACCGGCGGGGCCTGCGCCGGCTCCGGGGCCGGGTGGTCGGCTACGTGGCCCAGGACCCGTACGCGGCCTGCGATCCGTTGCGGTCCGTCGGGCACCACGTCGGCGAGGCGTGGCGGCACCACGGCCGGCGGCCACCGCGCGGGGAGGTGGTCCGGCGGGTCGACGCGCTCGGGATCGCCGACGCCGCGGACCGGCTCACCGAACGGCCGTACCGCTGGTCGGGGGGCATGTTGCAGCGGGCCACCATCGCGGCGGCCGGCGCGCACCAGCCGGTACTGACCATCGCCGACGAGCCGACCAGCGCCCTCGACGCGCACCTCGCCGACGACATCCTCGGCACCCTGCGCGCCTCCTGCAGGTCGCTGCTGCTGATCAGCCACGACCTGCGCCTCGTCGCCCGGCACGCCGACCGGATCGTCATCATGTACGCCGGCCGGATCGTCGAGACCGGCCCCACCGCCGAGCTGCTGGGCAACCCGCGGCACCCGTACACCCGCGCGCTGCTGGCCGCCACCCCGCGACCCGGCGGCGACCCGGTGACCGCGTTGCCCGGCACTCCCCCGGCTCTGCGGGGCGAGCCGGGCCCGGGCTGCGCCTTCGCGGACCGGTGCGCCCGGGTCACCGACGGGTGCCGGGACCGCGAGCCGGTACTCGTCGGCGGGGTCGCCTGTTGGGAGGAATCGTGACCGCCGTCGTGACCGCCGTGGACGTCACCCGGGGCTACCCGACCCGCCACGGCCGGATCCGCGCCGTCGACCGGGTCAGCGTCACCGTCGCGCCCGGCGAGATCCTCGGGATCAGCGGACCGTCGGGCTCCGGCAAGTCGACGCTGCTGCGCCTCCTGGCCGGGATCGAACGGCCGGACAGCGGCACCGTCCACTACGCCGGCCAGCCCGCGTGGCGCCGGTCCCGGGCGGCCGGCTACCCGCGCCCCGGTTACGTGATGCCGATCTTCCAGGACCCGCACGCGAGCCTCGACCCGCGCTGGCCGATCTGGCGCAGCCTCACCGAACCGCTGACCGCCCCGGGCCGGCCCCGGACGGACGGCGCCGGGCTGCGCGCCGTCGCCGCCGAGTGGCTCGAAAGGGCCCGGCTCGGGCACCTCGACCCCACGGCGCGGCCCGGGCAGCTGTCCGGCGGACAGTGCCAGCGGATCGCGATCGTCCGCGCCCTCGTCGCCGGTCCCGCGCTCGTCGTCGCCGACGAGCCGACCGCACGGCAGGACGTGATCACCGCCGCCGCCATCACCGAACTGCTGGCCGAGGCGGCCGGCCACGGCACCGCGCTCGTGGTCGTCAGCCACGACACCGTCTGGCTCGACACCCTCGCCCACCGCACCCACCGGATGGACCCGTGACCGCCGTACCCCGCGAAGAGCTCTTCGACGTTCTGGCCGCGATCGCGGTGGTGCCCAGGTACACCCTGCGCACCGGACCGGACGGGCCCGGCTGGAGCACCGTGCGGCAGCTGTGCGCCGCCGACGCGACCACCGACCGGCTGATCGACACCGTGGCCCGCCGCTTCGCGATCGGCACGCCCCGGGTCGCCGGCTCGTTCACCATCTTCGGCTACGCCTCGCGCCTGCTGGGCCCGGTCGTCGCGGCGCTCGCCACCCGGGGCGTGCTGCTCGACGTGCGCCCGGACCGGGTCCGCTGGCGCTACGAGCCGACGGACGGCTTCCAGTTCCTGCTCACGGAGCCGGCCGGCAGCCGCCCCCTGGACGACCGGGACGTCGGACGGTGGTGGGCCGACCTGATCGACGGCCACCTCGGCCCGGTGGTCGACGCGGTCCGCGCGCGGGCGCCCGGGGCGGCCGGCATGCTGTGGGGCAACGTCGCCGCCTCGGTCGCGGGGGCGCTGGACACCGTCGCCCGGACCGGCCCGACCCCGGTGGTGGACTGCGGGCCGCTCCTGGACCACGGGCCGCTCGCCGGTGCGGGGACGTTCACGGCGCACCGGGGGCGGAGCTTCTACGTCCGGCGCAGCTGCTGCCTGCACTACCAGATCCCGGCGGGCGGCAAGTGCGGCGACTGCGCGCTGCTCAGACCCGCCGAGCTGCGCGTGCGGTGGGACGCCGCCCTGGAGGCGTGACGGCAACGGCCGGAAAAGGGTTGGCGCCACGGCGGTCGGGCACTGAGACTGGCCCCATGACAGCCCTCCCCGCCGGACACACCCTCGGTCGGCCCACCCCGCACGACGTGGCCGACATCCTGGTGATGCTGCACGCCAGCGACATCGCCTCGATCGGCGCGCCCGAGTTCGACGAGTCCCAGGTCCGCGAGATCCTCACCGCCCCGGACTTCGACCCGGCCCTCGACGCCTGGCTGGTCCGGGACCCCGACGGCCGGGTGGTCTGCCTCGGCTACCTGGAGCCGGAGGAGAACTCGGTGTTCTGCGAGGTGTACCGGCACCCCGACTCCGTCGGCGACGCCCACCGCCCGGTGCTGGACCTGCTGCTGGCCCGGTGCGCGGAGCGGGCCCGGGCCGCCGGGCACCCGGAGCTGGTGGTCCGCGCTGGCGGGGTGCCGGGCACCGAGGAGTGGTGGCTCGCGGCCCTGGCCGGGGCGGGCTTCGCGTTCGAGTACCAGAGCGCGCGGATGAGCCGGGCGCTGACCGGGGCGGAACAGGCGCCCACCCCGCCGGCCGGGGTGGTCGTCCGGCCGATGGCCAGCGGGGAGCTGGAGGAGTTCCACGCGGTCATGGTCGAGGCGTTCGCGAGCGCCCGGCGGCCGTACGCGGCGGACGACTCCGGGCAGTGGGACGACTGCCTGGTCTGCGAGGTCGACGGCGAGTGGGCCGCCGCGCTGCGCTCCACCGACCAGCGGGCCGACCGGGACGAGGGCTGGGTGAAGCTGCTCGGCGTGCGCCCGGCGCACCGGGGCCGGGGGCTGGGCCGCCTGCTACTGGAGACGGCGTTCGCCGGGCACGCGGCGCGCGGCCGGACCGCCACCGGGCTGGGCGTGGACACCTCCAACCCGACCGGCGCGTACCAGCTGTACCAGTCGGTCGGGATGACCACCGCCTACGCCGCGAACATCTGCCAGCTCACCGTCCGGGTCTGACCCCGCTGCCCGTGCCGGCCGGCAGCGTGGGCACAGATCAGCGCAGGTCCTGGTCGGCGAGCCTGGCCCGCAGCTCGTGGGCCTCGACGACGCCCATCTCCGTGTAGGCCCGCAGCGCCCGGTCCCAGTGCGGCCGGGCGCGGGCCGGCTGGCCGAGGGCATGCCGGGCGTGCCCGATGCCCTCGTGCGCCTGGGCCTGCTCCATGAGGCCGCCGGTCCGCTCCGCGATCTCCAGGGCGGCGGTGTGCCGGTCCAGCGCGGCCCCGGCCTCGCCCCGCCGCAGGTGCGCGGAGCCCAGGCCGTTGAGGGACTGGGCCTGGAGGTTGCGTTCGCCGATCTCGCGGCCGAGCGCGAGGGCCTCCTCGTGGTGGGCGATAGCCTCGTCGTAGGCGCCCAGTCGTTCGTGGACGGTGCCCAGTCCGCTGAGCGACTGCCCCTCGGAGGCCCGGTTGCCGATCTCGGCGTGCAGCCGGCGGGCCTGGCGGAAGTGGTGCGCGGCCTCGGGGTAGCGGGCCAGCCGGCCGTAGACGACGCCCAGGTTGTTGAGGGTGCCGCCCTCGTCGCGGCGGTCACCCCGGGCCCGGTGCAGGTCCAGGGACTGGTGCAGGTACTCCAACGCCCGGTCGAACTGGCCGCCGCGCTGGTGGACGATGCCCAGTCCGGCGAGCGCCGCGCCCTCGGCCCGCTGGTTGCCGGCCTCCCGGCCGAGAACGAGGGCCTCGCGCCAGGCGGCGGCGGCCCGGTCCAGGTCGCCCAGCCGCCCGTGCGCGGTGCCGAGGTTGACCAGCCCGCCGGCCTGGCTGTACCGGTCCCCGGCGGAGCGCCGCAGGTCCGCGGCGCGCAGCAGCTGGGCCAGCGCCTGGTCGAGCTCGCCGCGCTGCCCGTGCAGCTCGCCGGTGACCTCCAGCGCCAGGGCCTCGCCGGCGCCGTCGCCGAGTTCCGCGTACCCGGCGGCGGCGCGGCGCAGGTGCTCCAGCGCGGTGGCGTAGTGGCCGAGCTGGAGGTGCGCGTGCCCGAGGTCGTGCAGCGCGCGGGCGTGTCCGGCCGGGTCGTTCGCGGTGGCCTCCACCGCCAGGGTGTGCAGCCGGACCCCGTCGCCGTAGTGGGCGTGGGTCTGGAGGTAGCCGGTCAGCACCGGGGAGAGCCGGTGGTCCAGGGCCGCCGCCGTGATCAGGTTGGCCCGCTCCGCGTCGAGCCAGGCCCGGGCGGCGGCCGCGAGCGCCGGGGCCGGGGCTGTGGCCGGGGCCGGCTGGCACGGGACTGCGGCCGGGGCCGGTTGAGCCGGGACTGAGGCCGGGTCCGGGGCCTGCCGGGCCGGGGCTGACCCGTCCGGGGCCGGGCCGCCGTTCCGGGTCGCGCGGAGCCGGAGGTCCGCGTCGCGGACGGCTGCGGTGGCGGCGGCCAGGTAGTGGGCGGCCAGCCGGGCCAGTGCCACGGCGCGCTCCCCCGGGACGTCGGCGGTGGCACGTTCGGCGGCGTACACCCGCAGCAGGTCGTGGAAGGTGTAGCGGCCGGGCTCGGCGGTCTGGACCAGGTGCGCGTCGACCAGGGTCTCCAGCGCGCGCTCGGCGTCCGGTTCGGCCAGGCCCAGCAGGGCGGCGGCCGCCGGCAGGGCCAGATCGGCGCCCCGCCACCAGCCGAGGTACCCGAACGCGTGGGCGGCCACCCGTTCGGCCGGGCTGCCGGCGGCGAGCGTGCGGTGGCTGACCTCGAAGCTGGCCCGGACGGCGAGGTCGCCGGTGGCCAGCTGGTCGAGGACGCCACGGGCCTCGGTGAGCCGGTCGGCGAGCGTGCGCAGGCTCCAGCCCGGCCTGGCCGCGAGGCGGGCGGCGGCGATCCTGACGGCCAGGGGCAACCCGGCGCAGACCGCGAGGATCTCCGTCGTGGCGCGCTGGTCGCTGTCCGCCCGGTCGGTGCCGACGATCGCGGCGAACAGCGCGCCGGCATCGGTGTCGCCGAGGACGTCCAGGTCGATCCGGGTGGCGCCGGCCAGGCCGGACAGCCGGTTGCGGCTGGTGACGAGGACCGCGCCGGTGGGGGTGCCGGGCAGCAGGGGCCGGACCTGGGCGTCGTCGTACGCGTCGTCCAGTACCACCAGGATCCGGCGGTCGGCGAGCAGGCTGCGGTACCGGGCGGCCCGCTCCTCCAGCCCGGCGGGCAGCTGCCGCTCCGGCGTCCCCAGGTCCCGCAGGAACCGGCCGAGGACGTCCGCGGCGGGCACGGGTCGGCCACCGGGTTCGGAGAGGCCGGCGTGCAGCTGGCCGTCGGGGAACCGGGCCCGGAGCCGGTGTCCCAGGTGTACCGCCAGGGTGGTCTTCCCGACCCCGCCCATGCCGGACACCACCGCCACGAACGGCGCCCCGCAGGCCGAGGCGAGGCCGTCGGTCAGCCGGTCGAGTACGCCGGAGCGGCCGGTGAAGTCGCCGATGTCGGCGGGGAGCTGGGCCGGTGGCGGGGTGGCCGGGGCCGGGGTCGCGGCGGGCTCGTCGAGCGCGGCGGCGTGCGCCCCGCGCAGGTCCGGGCCGGGCTCGACGCCCAGCTCGGTGGCCAGGGTCCGCCGGGCGTCCTCGTACGCGGTGAGCGCCTCGGCGCGCCGCCCGGTCCGGTGCAGCGCGGTGACGAGCAGGGCCCGGCCGTGCTCGCGCAGCGGATGGGCGAGCACGAAGGAACGCAGGTCGTCGATCACGAGGTGGTGCCGGCTCAGGGCCAGCTCGGCGGCCAGTTGGCGTTCCCGCGCCTCGACGAGCTGCTCGTCCAGCGGGGGCGCGCACTCCCGGTGCAGGGTCTCCGAGGCGATGTCGGCGAAGGTCTGGCCGCGCCGGAGGGCGGTCAGCTGGCGGAGGAACCCGACCTCCCCTTCGACGTCGCCGGTCGCGGCGGCCCGGTCGGCGGCGGTCCGCAGGTCGCGGAGCCGGTGCACGTCGACCGCCTCCGGCGGCAGGGCCAGGAGGTAGCCGGGCGTCCGGGTGACCAGGACGTGCGGGCCGAGGAGCCGGCGCAGCCGCATGACGAGCGCCTGGAGGACGCTCCGCGCGGTGGCGGGCGGCCGGCCGTCCCAGACGAGGTCGATCAGCTGCTCGGCGCTGACCACCTCGGGGATCCGGAGCGCGAGGGCGGCGAGCACGGTGCGCTGCTTGGCGGAGGTGACCGCGATCCGGCGGCCGCCGTCGCGGATGTCCAGCGGGCCGAGCAGGCCGATCTCCATGTCGTCTCCGATGTCACGCCGGGCTGTTCCGGACCTTTGGGGTACGCCCGGTCGGTCCTTTCGAAATTGTGCTGTTCGGGACCCCCGTGTCCGTAGTCCCGACGGTCCAGTGTGGGCCAGATCTCGTACCGGTCCGCCGTCCGGTCGGGCGCGATGACAGCGCGGTGACAGCGGCGTGGGCCAGTCTCGTGCCGCCCCGGTCGCCACGCTCCACTGTGCACCGGGGGCCTGGATCGTCCAGGTGTCAGAACTCTGGAAGGAGCGTCATGACCAGGTTGATGACGAGGTTCGGCGACCGCCTGCTGGGTCGCCTGCTGCCCTCGAGCACCGCGGGTGCCTGCGTGCCCTCGCACGGGGACTACTGCGGCTGCTACTGCGTACCCCTCGGTGGCGGGCTCTGGCGGTGCAGCAAGGCCTACCAGAACTGCGGCGGGCACTGCACCACCGAAGGGGCGCCCTGCTAGCACCCGGAAGCCGGGGTGGCGCCGGCGACGGGGTCGCGGCGCCACCCCTCCCCCACTGACGGAAAGGGACACCGATGGAATCTCTGCTGTCGGCGGCCGTGCTGGTCCTGGCCGCGATCGTGCTGCTCAACCTGGTGCTGACCCTCGCGGTGATCCGCCGGCTGCGCGACGGCGCCACCGCCGGGCCCGCCGCCCCGGGGGTCGGCGACGTGGTACCGGACTTCGCCGCCACCATGACCGACGGGGCGACCCTCACCCACCGCGACCTGCTCACCGGGCCGGCGACGGTCGTGTTCGCGCTGCCGGGCTGCGCCCCGTGCACGAGGACGCTGGCCGCGCTGCCCGGGGCCGAGCCGACGTTCGTGTTCGTGATGGGCGAGCCGGGTGATCCGGAGACCGGGGCGGTGCTCGCCAAGGTCCCGTTCTTCGCCCGCGCCGGGGTCACTCCGATGGACGGACCGGTCGGGCGCGCCTTCGGGGTGGCCCTGTTCCCGACGACGCTGCGGATCGCGGACGGCGTGATCCGGGACGTGGACAACGGCGTCGCGGCCGGGGCCGGGGTGTGAGCGGGCGGGCCGTGCGGGCCGCCCTGCTCACGGGCTGGGCGGCGGCCGGGATCCGCGGGGTGGCGGTCCTGGCGGTCGGTGCGGCGGTCAGCGGCCTGCCGGTCCTGGCCGCCTGGGCCGGGAAGCTGCTCATCGACGGGCTGAACGGGCCGGCCCGCCCGGCATCGGAGCTCGCCTGGCTGGCCGCCGCGGCCGCCCTGCTCGGGGGTGCGGCGGCCGGCGCGGGGTACCTGACCGGCTACCTGACCGCCTGGTTGCGGACCCGGATCGGCCTGCACGTCGAGCAGCGGCTCTACCGGGCGGCCAGCGGACTGCGCGGCCTGCGGGTACTGGAGGACCCGGCGTTCCAGGACCGGTTCCGGCTGGCCGAGGGCACGGCGCAGCACGCACCGGGCGCCTGCGTGGCCTTCCTGCTCACGTCGGTCAGGGCCGTCCTGGGTTCCGCCGGCTTCCTCGTCCTGGTGCTGGCGGTGTGGCCGCCGATGGCCGTCATGCTGGCGCTGGCCGCCGTCCCGCACCTGCTCGCCCAGTGGGGCATGGCGCGGCGGTTCGCCCGGACGGCGGAGGAGACGATGACCGCCCGCCGGTCCCGGTTCATGTACCAGGGGTTGCAGACCGAGCTGGCCGGGGCGGCCGAGCACCGGCTGTACGGGCTCGGCGACCTGTTCCACGCCCGGATGACGAGGGCGTCGCTGGAGGTCAGCGGGGCGGATCTGCGGGTCCAGCGGAGGATGACGCTGACCCAGGGCGGGCTGGCCCTGCTCAGCGCCGTGACCCTCGCGGCGGGCTCGGCGGCCGTGGTGTTCCGCGCGGCGGGCGGCCACCTGACGGCCGGCGACGTGGTGCTGTTCCTGAGCGCGGTCGCCGGGTTGCAGGCGGCGGTCTCCGGGGTCGGTACCCAGCTCGCGGACGCCGCGCAGGCGGTGCGGCTGTTCCGGCACTACCTGGACGTCGTGGACGCCCCACCGGACCTGGTGGACGGCACGGGGACCCCGGACCCGTTGCGCCGGTCCGTGGAGTTCCGCGACGTGTGGTTCCGTTACGACGCCGACGGCCCGTGGGTGCTGCGCGGCCTGAACCTGACGATCCCCGCCGGCCGGGCGACCGGACTGGCCGGGGTGAACGGCGCCGGCAAGAGCACCCTGATCAGCCTGCTGTGCCGGCTGTACGACCCCGAGCGCGGGGAGATCCGCTGGGACGGCACGGACATCCGGACGTACGCGATCGACGGTCTGCGCGGCCGGATCGGGGTGACCTTCCAGGACTTCATGGCCTACGACCTGACCGTCGCGGAGAACATCGGCGTCGGCGACGTCGCCCGGCTCGACGACCGGCCGGCGATCGAACGCGCGGCCGGGCTGGCGGGTGCGGCGACGACCATCGAGGGACTACGGGACGGGTACCGGACCCTGCTCAGCCGGATCTTCGTCGGCGAGACCGGCGACGGCCGGGGCGTGGCCCTGTCCGGCGGCCAGCGGCAACGGGTGGCGCTCGCCCGGTCCCTGATGCGCGACGACGCCGACCTGCTGATCCTCGACGAGCCGAACTCCGGCCTCGACGCGGTCAGCGAGCACCAGATCCACGAGATCCTGCGCCGGCACCGGTCCGGGCGCACGAGCCTGCTCGTCTCGCACCGGCTGAACACGCTCCGGGAGGCCGACCGGATCGTGGTGCTGGAGGCGGGCCGGGTCATCGAGGAGGGCACCCACCCGGAACTGGTCGACGCGGGTGGCCGGTACGCCGAACTCTTCGCCCTCCAGGCCGCCGGCTACGCGGAGACCGCCGCGTGAGCGCCGTGGCCCTGGTTCTCCCCGTCCGGTCGGCACCCGCCGGGCCCACCGCGACACGGGCCGGTGTCGGGTCCGGTTGCGTGGTCGGATTCCGGATCAGCCGGTGGGGCGACCTGGCGCACCTGGTGGCCGGCCGGTGATCTGGCTCGGGGCGCTCCTCGTCCTCGCCGGCGCGGGCCTCGCGGGCGCCCGGCTGCGGTACCGGGTGGTCACGGTCGTCGGGTCGAGCATGACCCCCACCTTCCACGACGGCGACCGGCTCCTCGTCCGCCGCACCCGCACCGTGCGACGGGGAACGCCGCTGGTCTTCGCGCCGCCGGGCCGGCCGCGCCCCGGTGACCCGCCCTGGCTCGTCAAGCGGGCCACCGCCACGCCCGGCGACCCGGTGCCGCCGGAGATGGCCGCTGTGGTGCGGCACCCCGTGGTGCCGGTCGGGTACCTGGCGGTGCTGGGCGACAACCCGCACAGCCTCGACTCGAGACGCTTCGGCCTGGTGCCTGTGGCCGCGGTGCTCGGCGTGGTCGTCCGCCGCCTGGCTGCCGGCGACCCGGTGTGAGGTCCGCGCCGGGCCGGTCGCAGCGAGGTCCCGCCGCCTACGGACGGCATGGTCACGTCCTGGGCCGGAATGCGTCGCGGGGCGCGGACCGGGTGGTCCGCGCCCCGCGACGCGGAGGGTTACTGCTGGGTCCGGCCTTCGTGCGAGGCGCTGATCAGTAGGAGTAGATCAGCTTGGCGCCGTTGACCGCGACCACCGACAGACCCGAGGTGGCGGTGACGCCGGTCCACTGGTTGATCCACGAGTTCGCGCTGCTGGCCTCGTTGATCCGGCCGTTGGCGTCGATCGAGTAGATGAACTTGGTGCCGTTGATCGCGACCACCGACAGGTTCGAGGTGGCGGTCGCCGTGGCGCCCGTCCACAGGTTGCTCCAGGAGTTCGCGCTGCTGGCCTCGTTGATCCGGCCGTTGGCGTCGATCGAGTAGATCAGCTTGGTGCCGTTGACCGCGACCACGGAGAGCTTCGAGGCGGCAGGCACGGTGACGCCGGTCCACTGGTTGATCCACGAATTCGCGCTGCTCGCCTCGTTCACCCGGCCGTTGGCGTCGATCGAGTAGATGAACTTGGTGCCGTTGATCGCGACCACCGACAGGTTCGAGCCCGGAGCCGCGGTGACCCCGGTCCACTGGTTGATCCACGAATTCGCGCTGCTGGCCTCATTGACCCGGCCGTTGGCGTCGATCGAGTAGATCAGCTTGGTGCCGTTGACCGCCACCACCGAGAGGTTCGAGGTGACAGGCACGGTGACGCCGGTCCACTGGTTGATCCACGAGTTCGCGCTGCTCGCCTCGTTCACCCGGCCGTTGGCGTCCACGGAGTAGATCAGTTTGGTGCCGTTGACCTCGACCACGGACAGGCCGGAGGCGCCGGTGGCGCCGGTCCACTGGTTGATCCACGAGTTCGCGCTGCTCGCCTCGTTGATCCGGCGAGTGGAGACCCCGGCGTCGTCCACGATCTTGTTGTACCGGCGGGCGACGTAGTTGCCGTTGGGGTGCCCGTCGAGTTCGGCGGCGTTGATCGAGACGTGGTTGATCTTCCGCACCGGGCTGGAGCCGAAGCTGTAGTAGGAGAAGTAGGTGTGGTCGGCTTCCCAGGCGTTGAATATGAAGACGTGGTTGGCGGCGTCGTTGAGGATGTCGCCGGGTTTGAGGTCGGCGCGGGGGATTTCGTAGGAGATGGCGGAGAGGTTGCCGGTCCAGTGGTGTGAGCCGGTGTGCCAGGCCATGTCGACGTATCCGGAGCAGTCGCGGCGGTAACTGCGGTCGCCGGTCGGGCCGGGGGAGAACTCCGACTGGCTGTAGGGGCCGGGTTGGTGGTCGACCCAGTACTGGGCGCGTTCGATGACCTCGGAGCGGGTGATGTTCCCGTCGATGCTGGAGGTGAACGCGGCCTGGGCGGGAGCCGAGGCGACGATCAGGGAACCGACGGCCACGGCCGAGACGGCGACGGCTCCGATGACACGGCGCAGCAGAGTGGTACTCATGGTGAAGGGTGTCCTTTGTGTTGGTGTGGAGTTATCAGGAGGTGCAGCCGGCGAGGTTCGCCGCGAGGTGGTCGGGGACGTAGCCGGCGCAGAAGCCGGATGACCCGAGGTTGAGGGGACGCCAGGTCGTGCTGGCGGAGTCGTAGCCGAACGCGATCCGGGAGGGCTGGTGCTCCCCGTCGGGGACCGTCGCGGCCACGGCGAACTTCTCGTGGCACGAGACCTTGTGCAGCGCCGCCGGGCTCGCGGCCCGGGTGTAGATGTCGCTGCCCTTGGCCTTCAACGCGGTCATCAGCGCGTCCGCCGTCACCGGGCAGCCGGTGCCGGACGCCGCCGGGACCGTCGACTGTGGATTCGGGACCGTCGCGGTGGCGGTGGCGGTGGCCGTCGGCGCGGAGCCGGCGGTCGTGGCCGGGAGACCGGCGACGGAGGCGGTGGGCGCCGGCGCCGGACTGGCCGCGGGCTTGTCCGTGACGCCGCAGGCGGTCAGCGTGAACGCCATTCCGACGCCGACGAAGAGGACTAGTTTCTTCATGTTTCGTATGCCTTCATGACAGACTCCACCCGTGTACGTAATTGTTGGCTTTTAGAAGTTTCGCTCCGATGTGGTGCGTTCTTCCGATGTGGTGAACTCTGCCAGCGGTCCCGGGTGGAGTCACTACCGTGCGGCTGGCACCAACGTGCACGGCATTTTGGTGCCAGCAAGGACTTCGGCCGAATAGCCCGCTAATCGGCCGGTTCTACCAGCTACAAACATGGTCAATTCGGCGACGACCACGAGGCTGGGGACCCACGCGGGAGCAGAGCCGGAAAGCACCGGACGACGAGCACCGGGAACAATTCGGTCAGCGTCTTGTCAGGATCGAGGGCCGTCGCTACGCTCCATTGGTTAGGTAGCCTACCTATCTAACGCCGCCCCTCAGGAGGCATCGTGGACTCCCCCTCGAAACACCCCACCACCCGCGCCCGGCTGCGACTCCCCCTCGCCGCCGCGGTCGCCGTGGTCCTCGCCGGGACCGGCATCGTCGCCGGTTCCCCCACCCGTGCCGACGCGCACCCCTCCGCCGTGCTCGCGGTCCCCTCCGCGCCCGGCAGCAGTACCGCGATCCCCGGTTTCCTGCTCCAGTCCTCGGCGAAGACGTCGGGCACCGGGGCGCAGATCTCCCAGCCCGGGTACGACACCGCCGGCTGGTACCCCGTGAGCGCCCGGTCGACCGTGCTCGCCGGGCTGCTGCAGAACAACAAGTACCCGGATCCGTTCTTCTCGACGAACATGAAGAACATCCCGACGGCGGACTTCCAGGTGCCCTGGTGGTACCGGGCCGACCTGACCGTCACCGACACGGCCACGCGCACCTACGTGGACCTGTCGGGCGTGCTGTCCCGGGCGGACATCTTCGTCAACGGCACCCAGGTGGCGACCAGCACCCAGGTGGTGGGCGCGTACACCCAGCACGAGTTCGACCTGACCGCGCTCGTGCGGGCCGGGACGAACAGCGTCGCGATCCGGGTGTACCCGAACGATCCCAACAAGGACCTGTCCATGGGCTGGATCGACTGGGCCCAGACCCCGCCCGACAAGAACATGGGCATCGTCCGCGACGTGCGCGTGCACCGGGGCGGGCCGGTCGCGCTGCGCGGCGGGCACGTCGTCACCACCCTGAACGCGGCGCTGACCCGGGCCGACCTGACCGTCAAGGCCGAGGTGCGCAACGACTCCAACGCCGCCGTCAGTACGACCGTGGCCGGGAACGTGGCGGGCACGGCGCTGACCCAGACCGTGGCGCTGAACGCGCACGAGACGAAGACGGTCACGTTCGGGCAGGTCACCGTGAACAACCCGGGGCTGTGGTGGCCGGCCGGGATGGGCGCGCAGACCCTCAACGACCTGGACCTGACCGCCAGCGTCGGGGGCACCGTCTCCGACACGTACCAGGAGAAATTCGGTATCCGCGAGGTCAAGGCGCCCTTGGACGCCAGTGGGCACCGGCGCTACAGCGTCAACGGGAAGCCGATCCTGATCAAAGGCGGTGGCTGGTCCCCCGACCTGTTCCTGCGCTGGGACGCGGGCGCCGCCGAGGACAAGCTGCGCTACGTGCTCGACCTCGGGCTGAACACGGTGCGCCTGGAAGGGCACATCGAGCCGGACGAGTTCTTCGCCATGACCGACCGGATGGGCATCCTGACCCTGCCGGGCTGGGAGTGTTGCGACAAGTGGGAGGGCGAGGTCAACGGCGGCGAGCCGGGCGACAAGTGGACGGCCGCCGACTACGTGACCGCGAAGCTGTCCATGACCGCCGAGGCGCGCCGGCTGCGCGACCACCCGAGCGTCATCTCGTTCCTGATCGGCAGCGACTTCGCCCCGTCGGCGACGATCGAGAAGAACTACGTGGACGCCCTCACCGCCGCCGACTGGCCGACCCCGATCGTGGCGGCGGCCGCCGAGCGGTCCGCGCCGATCACGGGCGCGTCCGGGATGAAGATGCCCGGGCCGTACGACTGGGTGCCGCCGGGCTACTGGTACAACAAGCGCGAGGGCGGGGCCTTCGGGTTCGCGTCCGAGACGAGCGCGGGGCCGGACGTGCCGACCCTGGACACGCTGCGCCGGATGATGACGTCCGCCGAGCTGGACACGCTGTGGAAGAACTACAACGCGACCCAGTACCACCGGTCGCAGTCGGCCACCTTCGGCACCCTGAAGATCTTCGACAACGCGATCACGGGGCGGTACGGGGCGCCGACCAGCCTCGACGACTACGTGCGCAAGGCGCAGCTGGCCCAGTACGAGAACACCCGGGCGCAGTTCGAGTCGTTCGGGCGCAACTACACCGATGCGTCCAACCCGTCGACGGGCGTCGTCTACTGGATGCTCAACAGCCCGTGGACGTCCCTGCACTGGCAGCTGTTCGACTACTACATGGACCAGGGCGGCTCCTACTACGGGGCGAAGAAGGCCGGGGAGCCGCTGCACGTGCAGTACTCCTATGACAACCGGCAGGTCGTGGTGGTCAACTCCCAGCCGGGGGCCGCGTCGGGGCTGACCGTGAAGGTGGACCTGTTCAACCCGGACGGCACGAACAAGTTCTCCCAGACGGCGACCGGGCTGACCGCCCCGGGCGGCGGCGGGAAGGCCACGGCGCTCACCGTGCCGGCGTCGGTGTCGGGGCTGTCGAGCACCTACCTGGCCCGGTTGCTGCTGACCGACGCCGCCGGGCGCGAAGTCAGCCGCAACGTGTACTGGCTGTCCACCAAGGACGACGTCATCGACTGGTCCAAGAACGACTGGTACTACGTCCCCACCAGCTCCTACGCCGACCTCAAGGGCCTCAACGGCATGGCGCAGGCGCCGGTGTCGGCGACCGCGTCGTCGGTGGCCAGCGGGGCGGACACGGTCACGTCGGTGACGCTGAGGAACACCGGGACGGCGAAGACCCCCGCGTTCTACCTCGACGCGCACCTGGTCGGGGCGGGCGGCAAGCCGGTGCTGCCGGTGCGCTGGTCCGACAACGCGGTGAGCCTGTGGCCGGGCGAGCAGGTCACCCTGACGGCGACCTACCGGACGGCCGATCTGCAGGGGGCCGCGCCGAAGGTCCGGGTGTCCGGGTGGAACAGCGCCACCCAGACGGTGCCGGCGGGCGGCGGTTCCACCGTGGTCCGGGCCGAGGCGGAGGACGCGGCGCTGGCCCAGGCCACGGTCGCCAGCAACCACCTCGGCTACTCCGGCACCGGGTTCGTGGACTACACGAACGTCGTCGGTGGCTCGGTGACCTGGACCGTCCCGGCGGGCACCACCACCCTCACCCTGCGCTACGCCAACGGGACGGCCGTCAACCGCCCGATGGACATCACCGTCGACGGGACGGTGGTCGCCAGCGGCGTGGCCTTCGGCGGCACCGGCTCCTGGGACACCTGGACGACCGTCACCCTGACCGTGCCGGCGACCACCGGCACCAGCACCGTGCGCGCGACCGCGACCACGGCCAACGGCGGTCCGAACGTGGACTTCCTCGAAACCTCCTGACCCCCCGCACATTTCTGGAGTACTAGATGGACAACTGGTCACGGCGCACCGTCCTGAGCACGATCGGGCTCACGGGCGTCGGCGCGGCACTCGCCGCCTGCGGCGCGTCCTCGGGATCGGCCGAGGGCACCCTGAACGTGCTGTTCATGCAGCAGGCGGGGTACTCCGAGGCGGACATCTCGGGGATGACCGCGCAGTTCGAGAAGGACAACCCGAAGATCAAGATCAACAAGACCTTCGTGGCGTACGAGGCGCTCCGGGACAAGATCGTCGCGTCCGCCCCGGCCGGCACCTTCGACGTCGTCCTCATCGACGTGATCTGGCCCCCCGAGTTCGCGGAGAAGAAGCTCCTGGCCGACCTCACCCCCCGGGTGCCGGCCGAGTGGAAGACCCAGATGCTCGAAGGGGCGCTGTCCACGGCCGTCCACAAGGACAAGTTCTACGGCGTGCCGTGGATCCTGGACGCCAAGTACCTCTACACCAACACCGAGCACCTCACCCGCGCCGGGCTCGCCCCGACCGCGCCGGCCACCTGGGCGGGCGTGGTCGAGGCGGCCCGCGCGATCAAGGCCAAGGGGGTCGCGAAGTACCCCCTGATCTGGAGCTGGAAGCAGACCGAGGCCGTGATCTGCGACTACACCCAGCTGCTCGGCGCCTTCGGGGGCACGTTCCTCGACGCCGCCGGCAAGCCCGCCTTCAACACCGGCGGCGGGGTCAAGGCCCTGCAGTTCATGAAGTCCACCCTCGACGAGGGGCTGAGCAACCCGGCCTCCCTGGAGAGCCTGGAGGACGACGTCGCCAAGGCGTTCCCGAACGGCGACGCCTCCTTCGTCCTGAACTGGACCTTCATGTGGGCCAAGACCCAGGACGAGAAGGAGAGCAAGGTCAAGGGCAAGGTGACCATCGGACAGACCCCGGCCGGCGACGGCGGGAAGCGGCCCGGGTGCAACGGGTCCATGGCGCTGTCCGTGCCGGCGACCAGCAAGAAGCAGGACGACGCCTGGAAGTACATCCAGCACCTGACGAGCGCGCCGGTCCAGGAGCAGTACGCCAAGAGCTCCCTGCCGGTGTGGAAGGCCTCCTACACCAAGGACTCCGTGGTGGCCACCAGCCCGGAGACCGTCGCGGCGGCGAAGGCCGAGCTCGACTCGCTGATCCTGCGGCCCGGCGTGAACCACTACAACGCCGTGTCCCAGATCCTCCAGGGCGAGATCCACAACGCCCTGCTGGGCCGCAAGCCCGTCCAGAAGGCCCTGGACGACGCTGCGGCGGCGGCCGCGAGCGAGCTCAAGTGACCGACCAGCTCAACCGTGTCGCCCCGCCCCGGGAGCAGGGGACGCCCACGCGTCCCGCGCGCCCGGGGCGGGGCGAGGCCCGCTTCGCACTCTTCCTCCTGCTCCCGGCCGCGTTCGTCGTCTTCGGCGTCGTCGTGTACCCGGTCGTGCGCACCCTCGTCATGTCCGTCCTGGACGTCGACGGCCCGCTCGACGACAGCACCCCGTTCGTGGGCGTGTCCAACTACGCCGAGGCGCTCGCCGACCCCGGGTTCTGGCGCGCCGTGTGGCAGACCTCGTACTTCTCCCTCACCTCGATCTTCTTCGAGATCGTGTTCGGGGTGGGCATCGCGCTGCTGCTCAACGCGCCGCTGCGCGCCCGGTGGCTGTTCCGGGCCATCGTGATCGTGCCGTGGGCGCTGCCGACGATCGTGTCCGGGGCCATGTGGCGCTACATCTTCTCCGGGCAGTACGGGGCGCTCAACGCCCTGTTGACCCAGGTGGGGCTGATGGACGAGTACCGGTCGTGGCTCGGGGCGGACCCGTTCCTCGCCCTGAACATGGTGATCGCCGCCGACGTCTGGAAGAACACCTCTCTGGTGGCGTTCCTGCTGCTCGCGGGCCTGCAGAACATCCCGTCCGACCTGTACGAGGCGGCCCGGATCGACGGGGCCGGCCCGATCCGGTCGTTCTTCTCGATCACCGTGCCGATGCTGGTACCGAGCATCGTGATCGTCCTCGTGCTGCGCACCATCGACACGGTGCGCATCTTCGACATCGTCTACATCATCACCGGGGGCGGGCCCGCGAGCGGGACGCAGACGGTGGCGTTCTACACCTACGTCCGGGCGTTCTCCGACCAGCGGCTCGGCTACGGTTCGGCGCTGTCGTACCTGGTCACGGCCGTGGTGCTGGTGCTGTCCATCGTCTATCTGCGGACGCTGCGCAAGAGGGGGGCCCTGCTGTGAGGTACAAGATCTTCATCCACGCCGCCGCCGCGTTCGTGTCCGTGGTGTTCCTCGCCCCGCTGGCCTGGCTCGTCCTCGCCAGCGTGTCCGAGCCCCGCGACCTGCTCGCCCGGCCGCTGCACTGGATCCCCGAACACCCCACCTGGTCGCGGTACGACGCCATCGCCAACTCCGGCGGTTCCGACGTGGCCGGCATGTTCCGCCAGTCCATGGGCAACAGCGTCGTCGTCGCCCTCGGCACGGTCGCCGTGTCCATGGTCGTCGGAGTGCTCGGCGGCTACGCGCTGGCGCGGCTGCGGTTCCGGTTCCGGCGGAGCACGATGGTGGCGTTCCTGATCGCGTACATGCTGCCCCCGATCGCGCTGCTCATCCCGTTGTACCTGGTGCTCACCCAGTTGCAGCTCCTCGACAGCAAACTCGGCCTGATCGTCGTGTACACCTCGTTCACCACGCCCTTCGTACTCTGGATCATGACGAACCAGTTCCTGGCACTCCCCGTCGAACTGGAGGAGGCCGCCCGGGTCGACGGGTGCAGCCGGCTCGGCGCCCTGGTCAGGGTCGTCCTGCCCGTCGCCCGGCCCGGCCTGTTCGCGACCATGATGTTCACGTTCCTGATGTCCTGGGACGAGTTCCTCTACGCCCTGATCTTCACGGCCACCCCCGACGCGAAGACCGTGCCCGTCGCGATCGCCGAGTTCACCGGCCGCTACAGCGCCGACTTCGGGCTCGTCGCGGCCGGCGGCGTCCTCGCCACCCTGCCCCCGGTCCTGCTCGCCCTGGCCTTCCAGCGCTACGTGGTCGACGGGCTGGCGGCGGCGTCCGTGAAGGGCTGAGACACTTGGTGTCCACACTCCGTTACCACTCGCGAAGGCGGCAAGATGGCTAGGGTCTCTGGCTCGTCCCGGCTCCTCGGAGCCATCAACGAGTCCGCCGCGCTCGCGCACCTGCTCGACAGCGGCCCGCTGACCCGCGCCGACCTGCGCGCGCTCATCGGCCTGTCCAAGCCGTCCACCTCCGAGGTGCTCCGCCGGCTCCAGGACGCCGGGCTGGCCCTGACCGTCGGGCGCACCCAGAGTGGCGGCCCCGGACCCACCGCCGAGATCTACGCGGCCAACCCCGAGGCCGGGTACGCCGCCGCCGTGTCCGTGCGCAAGGCCTCCACCGTCGCCGCCGCCGTCTGCGACCTGACCGGCGCCCCGCGCGGCCGGATCGAGATCGCGGTCGACTTCGCGGCCACCGACCCCGTCGCCGCCGTCACGGGCGCGGTCGAGGAGGTGTGCCGGCGCGCGGGGCTGCGGGTCGACCAGCTCGACCACGTCCAGATCGCGATCCCCGGCTCCCACGACGAGCGGACCGACGTCGTCCGGCACATCCACGTGCCCGGCTGGGAACGCCCGGGGCTGCTCGGCGAGATCCGCCGGGGGTACCGGGCCTCGCACGTCGACAACGACGTGAACCTCGCGGCCGTCGCCGAACGGCACCGGGGGGTGGCCTCCGCCGACCCCGCCGCCGGGTTCGCGATGCTGTGGCTCGGGGAGGGCGTCGGGCTGGCCATCGACCTCGGGGGGACGTTGCTGCGCGGGGCGCGGCAGGGGGCCGGCGAGATCGGGTACATGCCGGTCGGGCTGCCCGGGGCCGCCCGACGGCCGGACTTCGAGGAGCTGGTCGGGGGGCCGGCCGTGCTGGGGTTGGCGGCGGAGTACGGGTTCGTCGCCGGGACCGCGCACGAGGTGGTCGGGCTGGCGGTGGCCGGGATCCTGGGGGCGGCCGGCGGCGAGCAGGGTGGGGGGCCTGGCGGGGCCGGCGTCGCGGGGGCGGCGGATGGTGCCGGCGTCGCGGGGGCGGTCGGCGCGGAGCTCCGTGGGGCACCCGCGCGGGCGGGGTCCGTGGCCCTCGGCGGGGACACCGACTCGGCCGCCGGGCGGGGCAGAGCATTCATCGGGGTACTGGCCGAGCGGATCGCCGTCGGGCTGGCCGCTGTCGTGGCGGTGCTCGACCCGCCCCTGGTCGTACTCGCCGGGGACGTGTCCCAGGCCGGCGCGGACCCGCTGCGCGCGGCGGTCGAGGCGGCGCTGGGCGAACTCGGGGAGCTGCGGACACCGATCGCCGTGACCGGGGTGGACGACGACGCGGTGCTGTTCGGGGCACTGGAGGCGTCGTTGGCGGCCGTGCGGGAGGCGCTGTTCGCCCGCCTGGGCCGCCCCGTGTTCTGAGACGGGTTCTGACGACCTCGACCCTGATCACAGGCCCGTTTCCGACACCGGTCAAGGTTCCCGCGCGGGCTCGGTCATCGCCCACTGGTGGCTCAGCAGGCTCCGACGGACGGACGGCTGTCGACCTGGGCGCACCCACCCGCGCCGGGCTCTCCTGCTGGTGGGGCACTTCGGCCTTGCGGTCAACTGGGCACCGGCGTGGCGGCCGGGGTCGCGCTGCGCTGCCGGGGTGCGGGAGCTGGCCAACGCTCCAGTTTGGCGAGCCGCTCGGCCGCCAAGCATGCTCGGACCAGTCCGGCCCGCATGTAGCTGGCATTCACTCCGCACCGGAACACGTAGAACAACACGAGGTTGATCGCGCTGACGGCGATGGCGTAGACGAGTTCATCCTGAAGCTTGCCGGTGTAGATCAGTAGGCCGATGGTCCAGCAGGACACGCCGTAGAAGGCTGCCGTGCCCGCCCAGCCGCGTAGCGCCGTCACTCCAGCCACTCCGGGCCGGGCCAGGTCGCTCGGGTCCCGCGGCACAGTGGTCAATCCGGCTGAGATCGCCCGTCGCAGCGCCGACGCGGCGAAGCGGGAGACGAGCAGGTTGCAGATGAAGGTGGCCGTGATTCCGAGGGCGGTGCAGATCGGCCACCATGTTCGCTGTATCAGCGTCGGCGCGAGGGTCAGAACGGCGGGCACCAGGGTCATGGAGCGCAATGCCCACTCCGCTGCGAGCGCCTGGCGGCGCAGCTGGCGGTCGACGATGCCCGTGATGAGTGGCGTGAGCCCCGCGAACAGGTTCTGGTAGTACTTGGAGCCGGCGAAGATGAAACTCAGGCACACCAAACGGGCGGGCAGACTCCCCCACGCGTCTGGGATCTTGTAGTCGGCGGCGCGGATGTCGTCGAGGAACGGGATGCTGTCCTTGTTCGATCCGGCTGTCTTCTGCACGGCCTCAATGGCCTTGGTTGCCCAGTTCCAGCCGAGGTCACGCATCCACCACATCACGATGAGCGAGGCGGCGACGAAGAAGGCGTACCCACTGATCGTCGCCCACCAGCGCAGCCAGCGCAGATGCCGGCCCTCGCGACGGTGCTGCCACAGTCGCCGCTGTTCGGCGGGGGCGCCCGAGAGCGGACGGAACAACTCGCGGACGTGCACGTACCAGGGTGCGTGGGAACTGACCAGGCTTTCCTTCCGGATGGTCCGAACGGCGGTCAGCTCTCCGACGAAGAAGGATCGAAGTTGCGCGTACAGTGGCCGGCCGGCCTTCGGCTCGAAGACCAGCAGCCGACGGGCCGGATCGTGGTCGATCAGGTCCTCGATGAACCGGGCCAGCAGCGGCGCCTCGGAGTAGAAGTCGTCCGGCGTGGTGCCGTCCGACGAGTTCGGCACCCCGGCGAAGGTGACCAGGAGCTGACCGAGGGAGTAGAGGTCTGCGCGGTGCGCGTCGGCCCGCCCAGCTCGTAGCTCTGGAGCGACGTAGCGGGCTCCCGGTCCAGCTCGGCCTGGAATGGCCTGAGTATGCAGGTAGTTCGAGCCCAGGTCGATCAGGCGGAACACCGCCTTCTCCCCGTGGTGCTGGACGAGAACGTTCGAAGTGGAAAGGTCGCCGTGGTGCAGGCCACGCCCCTCCAGCTCGGTCAGCGCCGCGAAGAGCTGCTCTCCGAGTTCTTCGAGGACGTCCAGCCTCAGTCCGGTGCCGCCGTCTTCCTCCAGCCTGCGCTCGACATGTACGTCGAGCGGCACCCCGTCGATCAGGTCCATGAGGATCCAGGAGTCGCTACTCGCCCACACGCGCACCAGGTGCCTCAGCTCGCCGGTCTCGGCTCCGAAGGTCCGCTGGTAACGGACGGTGGCCCGGGCGATGGTCGGGATCCGCAAGTAGGGATAGACGATGCACTTCAGCGCGAAGCTGGTCCGGCGCCCGTGCCGCAGGCTGGTGTGCCCGGCGAGGATGAAGGACGTGGTGCCGTGCTCGTGAAAGCGCAGGCTGCCCGGATCGACCATGTCCCACTCTCGCGCGGCCTCCGTCCGCTGGTCTGGATCGCCGAGATTCGGCAGGTCGGTGGGGAAGCCTCCCGGGGTGTACAACCGGTGGATGCACCGCTGGACCTCCGGCTCGGCCGTCAACGGGTGGCAGTCTTCGGCGCAGTCATGCTCGAAGCCGGAGCCCATCCGACTGTCCTCGGAGAACCTGAGACAGATGAGCGTGAGCAGAAGTAGTCCGAGAAAGCCTCCGACCGGACCTGCCGGTCTGTCGACCCGCAGCTCAGCGATCAGCTCATCGGGGTGAATCTCGAACCGATCGTGGAAGGCGTTGGCGTCCTGGGGAAGATCGGCCAGCGCTGCTCGCCAATCCTCAGTCCTCCACTTCGCCAGCGCCGTCCACCGGCGGTGTTGCCACTCCGACAGCAGCGTTCGGACGGGGGAGGCTGAGCGGACTGGAGCCATATTCTCTTCTCACAAAGGTGAACCGGGGCACAGCCTGCACCCCACCAGACCGGACCTGTCTCGGGTCGATGCCCTCGATCGCGCAGCAGACCACTTCGTAGCCACCTCTGGCACCGGTCAGAAGCGGACCGAGGTGCAGTTCGTGCCGTTTCACCTCCGACATCCAGGGCAGCGGCGCCAGGTCCAACACGTAGGGCGGGTCGCCGGGCTCCCGCATCCGGGCCTGGAGCTGCTCGCGATCACTGCGGTACTTCCGGACCGCGGCCATGTAGCTGTCTCCCAGGTTCGGCTGGAGCCTTTCCAGGTGGCGGCGGGTGAGGTAGTGCGCAAGACTGTGGCGCTGCCGGGGCGGCCGGATTGGTCTGGTACTCAGCGAGAGCACGTGTGTGCAGCCGTCGTTCACCGCGAGCTGAAACGGATGTGCGGTCAGCACGCCGCCGTCCACCGCCCGAAAGTCGCGGAACGTCGTCGTGCCGCGGATGGCTACCGGTAGCCACATACTGGCCTTCAGTGCCGCCATCACTTCCGTTGCGGAGCCGAATTCCGACGCCGTCTCCGTTCGCACATGATCCACGTTGGTGATCGCGATGTGGAACGGGACCACCGAGTCGAGGAGAGCGGCGACATCCAGTGGCTTGACCTTGCCGACCACGTCGTCGAGCGCGAAGTCGATGTTCAACACATTGCCGGTCAGCAGTCGGCGGAAGTCGACGAACTTAGGGGTACTCAGGTCGTCGAAGTAGATCGAGAGCGGGTACCACGTGTTGCCACAGATGTAGTAGGCGCAGTTGATCGCCCCGGATGAGGCACCATATATTGCATCGAACGCGGTGAACGGTAGGCCGAGATCCTCAAGCGCGGCCAGCATCGCCGCGGAGACCACACCACGCATTCCTCCACCCTCGACGGCCAGACCGATCCGGTATCCGTCGGCCCGCCCGCCCGGCAGGTCGGGGTGGCGAAGTCTGCCCCGGAGTGCCTCCAGGACCGGGTGAGACTGCAGCCAGTGCCCGTTGTCCATCCATCCCTCCATGCGTCAGACGCGTTAGAGAATCCATATTTTACGATGGAAGGTCCAAGTTCAAGCGAGGGATATGTCGGCAATATTACAATTGTTAGGTACCCGGGGCCGTTCCGACAGTTGGCATCAGCCAGCGGATTCGGGCCGCACCTGAACCATGTCCTGGATACCGGAACTGACGTCACCGCAGACCACCTCAGCCGCTGTCAGATGACCGACATCGCCACCGCGAACAGCAAATGCCGTGGCCGTTCTACTGCTCTCCCCGACTGCGAGGTCCGGCTGATCTACGGTCGGACGAGGACCGCAGCGGACAACAGCGTTCGTCGGCGTGTTGCTCGTCGCCGCATACGTGGTCGTGGACTCCAGTTATCTCATGTCGAACGGCTGCATCGGCGACCACGGGCAGATGGTCTGCCCCACCAGCGGCCCGGACTGGGCCCGACCCCTACCTGGCTCGGTGGCGGCGATGGGCCTGGTCGTCGGCCTCACTGGTCTCGCCGTCGGCCGCCCGATCCGTGCGGGGGCTCTGATCGCCGGCTGGAGCTGACGGCGGCGGCCCCTGCCGCAGCCGGATGCTGAGCGCCGGACAGCCGGAAACCGGGTGCGCCTGACAGGTACACCCGGCAGCCGGGGTGTCGTGCGGCCCGACGCACCAGTTCGACCACGACTGCCAGTACCCGGCGCCCTCCACCCTCAAGTACGCCGTCGCCGACTCCGCGCTGGCGATCATGGCGAAGGCGCTCGGGCACGACGCCGACGCCTCCACGCTCAACGCCAGGGGCCAGAACTACCGCAACCTGTTCGACCCGAGCATCGGGTTCTTCCGCCCCCGCGACAGTGGTGGCGCGTGGGTATCCCCGTACAACCCGACCGATGGTGGGCACAAGTTCCACGAGGCGGGGGCCTACCAGTACCAGTGGATGGTGCCGCAGCACCGCCCGCACCAAGTGGGTCAACGGGGCGTACGACTACTACCACCCCCACCCAGACCACCGACACCGCCGCCCGGATCTACGAGCTCCGGGTGTACGGCGGGTGAGCACCTGGCGGAACGGACCTGTGCCCGTCCACTCCGGACAGTCGCGGGTCCGCACCGGCTCTCGTCCCCGGTGCGGACCCGCGACCCCGTCACCCGGATCCGGGTCACCGGAGTGACCAGCCCTGGTCCGCCGGTGTCTCTTCCGCCCCGTCGTCACGCCCCCGTCTGCCCGCCCTGACTACCCGTGGACGCGTTCGGCTTCTGGTTTGTGCGCCTCGATGGTGTGATCGAAGCCGAACAGGGCGCGAGCAGACCACGACGCGCTTAGGGCTCCGGCCAACTCCCGCCGCAGGTCGCCCTCACCGGGGAGGGCGAAGCGCGGCACGGGTCCCCGGCCGGATCAGGCCAGGCTCGTCCGGCGGCGCAGGATCCAGACCGCCCGGATGGTCACCGAGGCCGCGGCGGCCAGCGACACGGCGAAGACCCCCACCGCTGCGGTTCTGCTGAACGCGAAGGCGAGCACGATCGGCGCCACCAGCGACGCCAGACGTCCCGCGTAGCCCGCGGCCACCATGCCGAGGGCACGTTCGGCGGGGTCCGTGCCGTAGGTGACGGCGAGGTTCGCCCCGGCGATGCCGAAACCGGTGGTGATGCCGCACAGGCCGAACAGGATGTACATCCAGGGCGAGTCGGCCGGGATGAGTACGCCGATCAGCATCGCCGTCGTCCCGGCCACCATGCCGATCAGGAAGCAGCGCCGCCAGCCCAGCGCCGCGGCCAGGTTCCCGAAGACCGACGCGAGCAGGACCGAGGTGAGGTCGCGGACCAGCAGCAGCGCCGCCAGCGGCAGCGGGTTGCCGGTGGTGACCAGGATCAGCGCCACGAACGAGTTGGTCGTGATGAACAGGACCGACAGCAGCACGTTGTACATCGCGCCGGCCTGTACCAGGGAGCTGCGGCGCAGTACCCCGAAGGCCGCCGCGTAGGTCTGCCGCCAGGGCGGGCGCCGCTGGCCCTCGCCGAACCGCCAGTGCGGTACCGCCGCGGCGAGCCCCAGGCAGGCGAGACTCGCCACGCCGACGAACCACAGCAGTGTGCTCGGTTCGCTGGTGACGACGACGAGCCCGGCGACGCCCATGGCGCCGATCCGCTGGACGGCGCCGTTCCAGCCCTGCAGGTGCGCGGAGCGTTCCGGCGGTACCGACTCGCTCAGTGCCGCCATCAGCGCCGACGTCTGCGCCCCGAGGCCGACGCCGTAGAGGATCAGGGCCAGAGCCAGGACCCACGCCGCGTCGGCCAGGGCCATCAGCGCCGACGAGCCGAGCAGCATCACCGCGCCGAGGGAGATGACAGCCCGGCGCCCGACGGCGTCGGAGATGGCCGCGAACGGGGTCTCGGCGATCAGCCCGGTCAGGCTGGGCAGGGCCAGGAGTGCCCCGATCGCTATGGCGTCGACGTGCAGGTCGTCGAGACGCAACGGCACCACGACCTGGACGAGGGTGAGGGTGAGGAAGGTGAACAGGACCAGGAGCAGACTGCGGGCGGGACCCAGTTCCGGGGTGGGCCTCATCCCTTGAGTCCGCTGCGGGCCATGCCCTCGACGAAGTACTTCTGCAGGAACATGAACAAGACCATGATCGGGATGGTGGCGAGGGTCGCGCCGGCGAAGACCACACCCCAGTTGGGCAGCTCGCCGGGGACCGTGTTCTGGGCGATGGCGACCTGGATGACCTGGTTCTCCGGGCTCTGGGCGATGACCAGGGGCCAGAGGAACGCGTTCCAGGAGGCCAGGAACGTGATCAGGGCGAGGGTGGCCAGGGCCGTGCGCACATTGGGCAGCATGATGCTGCGGAATATCCGCCAGTGCCCGGCGCCGTCGAGCATCGCCGCCTCGTCGAGTTCGCGGGGCACGTCCAGGAACGCCTGACGGAGCAGGAAGATGCCGAACGGGGACGCGATCCACGGCACGAAGACGCCCCACAGGCTGTCGTTGAGGCCGAGCTGGGTGGCGACGTGGTACATCGGGACCACCAGGGCCTCGCTGGGCACCAGGAAGGTGGTCAGGATGACGCCGAACAGCAGGGTGCGGCCCCGGAAGTCGATCCGGGTCAGCGCGTAGGCGGCCAGGCTGCACACGATGACCGTGCAGACGACCTGGGCGGCGGAGACCAGCAGCGAGTTGAGCATCGCCCGGCCGAGGTCACGCTCTACGAACAGGTCGACGTAGTTGTCCAGCGTCGCCGGGTGCGGCAGGAACGTCCAGATCGACAGGCCCGAGGCGTCCTTGAAGATCGAGTCCTGCGACTTCAGGGACGACCCGACCATCCACAGGTAGGGCGTGAGGAACACGGCGCAGAGCACAGCCGCGATGACCCCGTTCCACCAGCGGAGGCGGCGCCGGGCGCGAGGGAGGGTGCCGGGGACCATCAGGAACTCTCCTTCGTGCGCAGCAGGAACAACTGGACCGAGCTGACGACGAGGATGATGGCCATCAGCAGCACCGACAGTGCCTCGGCGTAGCCGGCCCGCAGGTAGGTGAACGCGGACTGGTAGATGTAGTAGACGAACAGGACCGTCGAGCTCTCCGGTCCCCCGCCGGTCATCACGTAGGCCGGCGCGAACGCCTGGAATGAGAAGACCGTCATGATCACGACCACGAAGAGGGTGGTACGCCGCAGCAGCGGCAGCTTGACCCGCCAGAACGTCTGCCAGGGGTTCGCGCCGTCGATGGACGCGGCTTCCAGGAGTTCGCCGGGAATCGACTGCAGCCCGCTGAGGAACAGGATCATGGCGAAGCCGACCTGTGCCCACACGGTCATCACGACCAGCGACGGCAGCGCCTGGCCGGTGCTGGTCACGAAGGGTTGCGGGTCGATGCCGACCGCGCCGAGCACGGTGTTGGCCAGCCCGTGACCGGGGTCGAGGAGGAAGGTCCACAGGGTCGCGATCACCACGACGGAGGTCACGACGGGGGTGAAGATCAGCGCCCGCAACGCCTTCACGCCGCGGAAACGCTGGTTGACGAAGAGCGCCAGGGCGAGCCCCAGCGGGATCACCAGCACGACCAGGCCGAGAGAGAACAGGACCGTGACCTGGAGGGACTTGACCACCATCGGGTCATCGAGCAGCGCCCGATAGTTGTCGAGGCCGACCGAGGTGGCCTCGTCGGGATTCAGGAACGAGAACTTGCGGGTGGAGTCGCGCACCATCGTCGCGAGGGGCCAACCCTGGAAGATCACCAGCAGCAGCAGGAACGGGCCCAGAAACGCCGCAGCGGTCAGGTAGGTCTTGAAACGCCTCATCCGTGTGTCACCTAGCTGTTCTTTCCGGTGGTTCCGCCAGCGCCCGGACCGGGCCGCGCGCTGGCGGAACCACTAGGAGGGGTGGGTCCTGGCTGCTAGCCCTTGCCCGCGATCTGCTCGAACTGCTTGACGGCCTTGTCGAGCGTCGCCGCGACGTCGCCGCCGTAGGCGATGTCGCGCATCGCGCTGGTCACGATCGAGTCGTACTGGGCGTAATGGGGGCCCGGGGGTCGGGGCTGGCCCCACTGCTCCAGCTCGTTCCTGTAGATCGCCAGGGGGTAGCTGTCGTACTGCGGCAACTGCGTGAACAGCGACTTCAGTACCGGCATGGAGTGGTCGCCCTGCGAGTTCTTCAACTGTTCCGGGCCACTGGCCACGAACATGACGAACTCGGCGGCCTCCTTCGGGTGCTTGCTGCGGGCACCGACGCCCAGGGTCAGGCTGCCGGTCTGGGTGATCGGCGTGGTGACGTAGGGCAGCGGCGTGACACCGGTCTTGAACGTGGCGTCGGGGGCGAGCAACTTGCCGATGTACGACGGCTGCTGGATGTCGAAGCACGCCTTGCCATCGGCGTAGGCGTTGGGGATGCCGGCCTTCGGCGAGATGCCGTACTTGTTGAAGATGTCCTGGTAGATCTGGGCACCCCGGGCGGCTTCCGGGGTGTTGAGCCAGCCGTTGATCGTCTTGCCGTCCGGGGCGAGCGCCCAGAACGTCTTGTAGAGGCTGGACTGCTGGTCGGCCTTCGGGTCACCGGCCGAGCGAAGGAAGTTCAGCGACACGTAGGACGGGCCGGGCGTGCCGTTGCCCGACTGGGTGGGCGCCAGGCCCCAGACCTTGGCGTTGCCCGCCGGGCCGACCTGGCACTTGCGCATCGCGTCGATGGCCTGGTCCCAGGTCCACGCCTTGTCCAGGCTGTCGGGCGGGGTGATCCCGAGCTTGTCGAGCATGTCCTTGTTGTAGATCAGCGCGAGCGCCGACTGGCGGATGCCGGGGCTGTAGAGGCGCCCTTCGTAGGTGTGCTCCTTGATGGTCGCCGGGATGATGTCGGCGCGGATCGCCGCGGTGATCGCGGCGTCCATCGGGGCGATCACCCCCCGGGAGGCGTAGGTGGCCGTGTTGGGGCCGTCGTAGGTGTAGACGTCCGGCGGCGTCGGCGAACCGGCGATCACGTTGATCTTGTCGGCGAGCTGCCCGAACGGCACCTCGGACACCTTGATCTCGATACAGGGGTGCGCGGCCTCCCAGTCCTTGAGCACGCTGGGCGCGGGCGGCGTGTCCTGTGCGCGCAGCAGGTTCAGCGTCACGACCTTGTCGCAACCGGGCTTGCTCGCCGTGTCCTTCGCTGCCGTGCAGGCCGTGCCGAGCAGCAGGACCGCGAGTCCCACGGCGCCGATACGCATCAGTTTCACGGGCGTTCCTCTCTTGCGGGGGGGGTTCTTTCGGGGGGCGGAGCGGGTGGCGCCCGTCAGCGCTGTGACCGCGCGGGAAAGGCGAGGGCTTCGAGGAGGAACGCCACGAACAGCTCCCGGTTGGCGCCGAGTGCGACGTGCGCCGTCGCCGGGGACCGGGCCGGGACGCGGGTGTCGACGACCAGTTGGCCGACGGTCAGTTCGCCGGTGGTCTCGATGTCCGTCGGGTAGTGCCCGACGTGCTCGAGTACCGACGGGTGGATCAGCGCCGCCACGCACAGGGCGTCGTGCACCGGCGCGGAGTGCGGCAGATCCAGTGGCGCGTGCGTGTCGTGCGCGTGGATGCGCTGGCGGATGAACGCGACGGCGGCGGTGGCCGCGGGCGTACCCACCTGATCGAGCTTGTCGCAGTCGACGTCTGTGACCAGGGCCTCGTGGGTCGCGTCGAGCGGGACCACCGTGATGTCGCGGACCCCGGAGCGCAGGACCACCCGGGCGGCCTCCGGGTCCATCCACAGGTTGGACTCGGCGGCGGCGGTGCGGTTGGTCCTGCGGTGGCCGCCGCCCATCAGCACGATCCGCGGGATCCTGTCCACGATCCGCGGCTCCAGGCGGATCGCCTGGGCGACGTTGGTCAGCGGGCCGGTCGGGACCAGGACCGTGTCCGGGCCGAGCGGACCCATGTAGGTCTCGACCAGGAACTCCGCGGCGTTGTCGCTCGCGACGGTCGAGGTGGCGGGCGGCAGGTTGAGGTACTCGCCATGCCAGTCGCTGGCCTTGCGCCGGGTCACCCCGTCGGGGAAGCAGTCGCGTTCCAGCGGCAGCGCGGCCCCCCGGTGCACCGGCACGTCGACGCCGATGTGATCGAGGACCCGCAGAGTGTTCTCGGTGGTGTTGGGCAACGGCACGTTGCCGTTGACCGTGCCCACACCGACCAGTTCGAGGCCCGGGTGCAGGGCGGCGCACATGATCGCCACCGCGTCGTCGGTGCCGGTGTCCACGTCGAGGATGAGTCGGGTCGTCATGGGTTCCCCCCGTGGTGTGTGATGAACCGCCGCACGTCGGCGGCGGACGGAATCGATTCCTGCGTGCCGGATCTGGTCACCGAGAGCGCGGCGGCGGCGCTGGCCCAGCGGACCGCGCCAGGCACCCCCAGCCCGTCGCGGAGCCCGGCCGCGAACGCGCCGACGAAGGTGTCGCCCGCCCCGACCGTGTCGACCGCGGCCACCCGGAAGGCGGGTTGGTGTCGCTCGGTGCCGTCGCGGTAGGTGCGCGCCCCGTCGGCGCCGGCCGTGACGATCACGCAGGGGACGGGTAGGTCCCGCTGGGGCTGCGGGTGCGGCTTGTTTCGCGGGTCCAGCCGGCGCTGGGGATCCAGATGGGGCTGCGGGTCCGGCCGGCGCTGGGGGTCCGGCCGGTGCCGGGGGTCCGGCCGGTGCCGGGGGTCCGGCTGGTGCCGGGGGTCCGGCTGGTGCTGGGGGCCGGGCCAGCCGAGGACGATCTCGGCCTCGTGTTCGTTGACGATCAGGAAGTCGGTGTGGGACAACAGTTCGGGGAGCTGTGGCGCGGCCGGGGCGGCGTTGAGGATGACCGTGCAGCCCACGGCCCTGGCCCGGCGGGCCGCGATCAGGTTGACCTCGGGACTGACCTCGCCCTGCAGCAACAGGACATCCCCCGCCGCCACCGGCAGGTCGATCAGTTCGAGGGCCCCGTTCGCGCCGGGGTACAGGCCGATCAGGTTCTCGCCCCGGTCATCGACCATGACCAGGGCGGCCCCGGTTCGCTCGGCGCCGAGTTGGACCCCGCTCACATCGACGCCGGACTCCGCGAGCCGCCCCAGCATCGTCCGGGTCTCCGGGTCGTCGCCGACCCGGGCGATCAGACGGGTGGGCGCGCCCTGCCGCGCGCACGACACCGCCTGGTTGGCGCCCTTGCCTCCGAGGTTGGTGACCAACTGCCGTCCGACCAGGGTCTCCCCCGGTTTCGGCAGCGCGGCCATGGTCAGGGTGAAGTCCACATTGAAGCTGCCGACGACCCAGATGGTGTTCACCGTGGTGGAGGACGACCCGGCCGTGGCGGGTGCCGTCTCGGGCACGGTGGAGGACGACTCGGCCGCAGTGAGGGTGGTCCTGGACGCGACGGGTGTCGGCTCGCCGTTGGCCGGTGTGGTCTCGAACATGGCGGGCGTCGGCTCACCCATCGTGGGGGCGGACTCAGACACGGCGGATGTCGACCCACCCATGACAGGCGTGATCCGGGACATGGCCGTTGTCGGCTCAGACATGACGGGTTTCGGGGCTGTCAGGTCGGTTGTCGGCTCAGACATGACGGGTCGTTCCGCGCACGACGAGTTCCGGGTCGAGAATGACGCGGGTGTCGTGCGGCTGTTCGGCGATCTGGAGCAGGAGCAGTTCGGCGGCCCGCCGTCCGAGCTGTGCCGCCGGTTGGCGGATCGTGGTCAGCGGCGGCTCGGTGCACTGTGCGAGGTGGATGTCGTCGAATCCGATCAGTGAGACGTCGGCGGGAACCGACAGCCCGGCCGCGCGCAGGGTCACCATCGCGCCCATCGCCATCAGGTCGTTCGTGGCGAAGACCGCCGTGAACTCCTCCTGTCGCTTGAGCAGTTCGGCGGTTGCCGACTGCCCGCCGGCCATGTCGAGGCTGCCCCGGGCGACCCGGGTCTCGACCGGGTCGATACCGCGCTCGCGCAGCGCGTCCTGATATCCCCAGTAGCGGGCCCGGGAGGCGTCGTTGTCCTGGTCGCCACCGAGGAACGCGACCGTGCGGTGACCGAGGTCGAGGAGGTGCGAGGTGGCCAGGTAGCCGCCCAGCCGGTGGTCGATCTTGACGACGACAGCACCCGGCGACTTGACCTCGCGGTCGACCTGGACGATCGGCGTGCCCTGGGTGAGCTGGGCCAGGCCCTCCGGGGTCAGGTTGGACCCGATCAGCATCAGTCCGTCGACCTGCCGGGCCGCGAGGAGTTTCAGGTACCGCCGCTCGCGCTCGATGGTCGACGACGCGCTACAGATGATCACGACGTAGTCCTGCGCGTCGGTGACCTCCTCGATCCCCGCGGCGATGTCGGCGAAGAACGGGTTGGCCAGGTCCGGCACGATCAGGGCGACCGAACGGCTGGAACCCGACGCGAGGGACCGGGCGACGATGCTGGGCTGGTAGTCCAGACGCTGCATGGCGGCGGTGACCTTCGCCCGGGTCGCCGGGCTGACGTTCGCGACGCCGTTGAGTACGCGCGACACCGTCCCCAGGGCGACGCCGGCCTCGCGGGCCACGTCGTAGATGCTTGCGCCCATCGGACGCCCCTCTCAGATGCAGTGTCATGTGCTGGGACTTTGCGACTGGAAGCGCTTCATTGAAGCGCTTCATCGGAAAGCTAGCGCCCGGTCCGCCCGCAGTCAACGCCCCGGACGGACGAGACTTGTTCGCCGTCTGGACGGACGGTGGCCCTTGCGTCGTTCCCAGATCGTTCGGCCGGGAGTGTCCGGGAAATGGGCTCAGGTGCGCATTCGAAGGCGCGCACTCTCTCGCAGAGGCCGCGAATCGGCGACAACGCGCGACACCCGTTACCCGCACCGGACCTGACGCCAGGGGCGTCGAGGTGCTGCCGTTCTCCACCTCTCCCTCGCCGGGGCGGATCGCGGCGCGGACCGAGCACTGTCACCGGCGGCTGTGGACCACGCCGTCGGACATCGGCCACGACGAGATCACCAGCTGTCGGTCGACGCGAGTGTGGCGCCGGATGGCGGGCGGCGCCCGGTCACCCCAGACCGGTCCGGCCTCGTTCAGGCGCGTGGGCGCTCCGGTGCGGCGACCGTCTCCGTCACCGGTGGCAGGGCGCCGATCTCCGCCTGGAGGCGGGTCGCCGCCGCGCGGTGTCCGGGCTCGACGAGCACCGCCGACACCACTTCACGACAAAGGCGGCGGGCAGGTCCCGCAGTCGGGCCAGGACCCGGGTTTGCAGATCCGGGTTGACGCAGACCCCGCCCAGCGACAGGTAGACGGCCGGCCGTGCCGCAAACCCGCGCGCGCCGCGACACCGGCGGCGACCCGGTAGGAGAACGCCGTCGGCGGCGGCCGCGTGGCCGGACCGCGAAAGCTTGTCGATCTGGTTCTGTTCCGGGGAGGGTCGACACCCTCCCCGGAACCGGCGTCAGGCGTGGCGCGCGTCGCTCAGGACGTCGCCCACGGCACCTGTGGCGAGCGGTAGTAGGTGACCCCCGCGGCCTTCCACCGGGGCCCCTGCGCGCCGAGCCGCACCTTGAACGTGTTCCAGTCGTGGGTGGACCACGGCGACCAGCCCAGTTCGGCGAGGGCCGCCAGGCGGGGGAACGCCATGTACTCGATGTCGCGCTGCGAGGCCAGGGTCTCCGTCCAGATCGGGGCCTCGATGCCGTGCACCGCCGAGGGGTCGACGCCGCTGAGGAAGGCACCCGGGTTCCAGTTGTAGGACGTCTTCACCTCGATCAGGCCGGCCCAGTCCTGCCCGAGCGGCGTGGACGACGTGTACTTCATGTCCAGGTACGCCTTGCTGGCCGGCGACATGATGAGCTTCGTGCCCTTCTTCGTGGCCGCCGCGACCTTGGCGTGACTGGTCTCGGTCCCCCAGTACTGCGCCACGGTCGTCGGCAGCGGGGTCGCGTTCACCACGTCGTGCCAGCCGAGCACGGTCTTGCCGTGCGCCTGGGCGATGGCCTGCACCCGGTTGACGAACCTCGCGTAGTCCGCCGGGGTGGTGGAGGTGGCCTCGTCGCCGCCGAGGTGCAGGTACGGGCCGGGGGTCAGCGCCGCCAGTTCCGCCACGACGTCCTCGACGAACCGGTAGGTCAGTTCCTTGTCCACGCACAGGGAGCTGAACCCGACCTCCACGCCGGTGTACAGCGGCGGGGCCTTGCCGTCGCAGTTGAGTTCCGCGTACGACGCGAGCGCCGCGTTGATGTGCCCGGGCATGTCCACCTCGGGGACGACCGTGATGTGCCGGGCGGCCGCGTAGGCGACGATGGCGGTGTAGTCGGCCTGGGTGTAGTAGCCGCCGGGGCCGCCGCCGACCTGGGTGCTGCCGCCGTACGTGGCCAGGCGGGGCCAGGAGTTGATGACGAGCCGCCAGCCCTGGTCGTCGGTCAGGTGCAGGTGCAGGTGGTTGATCTTGTACCGGGCGACCTCGTCGATGTACCTCTTGACGTCGGCGACGGGGCGGAAGTGCCGGGCGACGTCGAGCATCGCGCCCCGGTAGGCGTAGCGCGGGCGGTCCACGACGTGCCCGCCGGCCACCGGCCACGGTCCGGGCTGGGCGGTCGGGCTCTCGACCTTCGCCGGGAGGAGCTGGCGGAGGGTCTGCACGCCCTGGAACAGGCCGGCGGCGGTCCGGGCCCGCAGCACGACCTTCGAGGAGGTCACATCCAACTGGTAGCCCTCGGGGTTCGGGTCCGTGCCCGTGAGGAGCAGGGAGATCCCGGTGCCGGGGCCGGCCTGGACCGGGAGGGGGTAGCCGGTGGCGGGGCGCAGGACGCCGGCGAGGTACTGCGCGACGCCTTCGGCGCCGGGGTCGGCGTAGATCCGGGTGCCGGAGGTGAGGGCGTAGTCGGCGCCGGTGGCGGGTTGGGCGGTCACCGGGGCCGGGACGAGGGTCGACATCCGGGTGGGGCGGCGGCGTTCGCGGCCCGGGGCCGGGTGCCGTCCGCGTCCGAGGCCAGGGCCCGGGCCGCGTCCCAGGGCCGGGTGGGGGCGGTGTTGCGGCTGCGGCCGGACTCCGGGGCCGGATCGGCGAGGGCCGGGCTCGCGGCGCCGGCCCCGACGACCAGTGCCGCCAACAGGGCGAACAGGGTTCTGGATCTCATGACGGTCCTCCCGAGGGGGTGAGGTGACGCCATCGAGCCTATTGGATAGGAAGCCTTCCTGATAGATCTCGCAAGCAGGTTGGCGGACGACGAGGGGGCGGCACCCGTAGGTGCCGCCCCCTCGTCGTCGTCCGCTACGCCAGCCGGGCTTCGAGCGCCTCGATGATCCGGGGCCGGAGTTCGTCGGCCCGGACCACGGCGTCCACCGAACCGACCTCGACCGCGCGCCCGATGTTGTGGACCCGGTCGAACTCGCCGGCGACCTCGTTGAGGTTCTCGACCCGGACCGAGGAGCGCAACTCGTCGAGTTCGGCGGTCAGCACGGCGCGTTCGGTGCCGGTCGCCGCCGCGCTCCTGGCCTCCAGGTCGCGTACCCGGGGGTCCTTCGCGGTCCGGGCGGAGACCTCGCGGGTGAACACCACGGCGGCCGCGGGCGCGCCACCGAGGACGGAGGCGAAGGAGCCCTCCACCGCGAGCACCGTCATGTTCGGGTTCAGCGCCTTGGAGAACACCACGAACGCGCCACCGTGGTACCGGGAGATCACGCAGAACACGATCGGTCCCCGGAAGTTCACCACGGCCCGGCCGATCTCCGCGCCGTACTCCAGTTGGAGTTTGCGCATCGACTCCGGCGAACCGTCGAAGCCGGACAGGTTCGCCAGCACCACGACGGGCCGGTTGCCGCTGGCCGCGTTGATCGCCCGCGCCACCTTCTTCGACGACCGGGGGAACAGGGTGCCGGCGGTGTAGGTGTCCGGGCCGTCGGCGGGCGGGAAGCCGCGCCGGTCCACCGGCCGGGACTGGATGCCCAGCAGGGTGACCGGCATGCCGCCCAGGTGCACGTCCTGCACGACCGCCGTCTCGGCGTCGGCCATGCCCGCCCAGCGTTCCAGCACGGGCCGGTCCTGGTCGGACAGCGCGCGCATGACGACCCGGATGTCGAACGGCTTCTTGCGGTCCGGGTTGTGCACCGGGGAGAAGATCTCGCCGACGCTGGTGAAGTCGCTGCCGGCCGACTGGTGCGGGTAGCCGGTGACGTCGCGGTCGCGCGGGTCGGTCGTCGCCGCCCGGCGCGGGCCGTCCTCCCCCGGGGCGACGTAGGTGTGTTCGTAGTAGGCCATCAGCAGTTCCCGGGCGGAGGCCAGGTCGGGCGCCCAGTACTGCGCCTGGCCGTTGGGGCCCATGACCCGGTCGTAGCCGCCGATGCCGAAGTTGTCCTCGGCGGACACGCTGCCGGAGAAGTCCAGCGACTGCTTGCCGGTGAGCACCATGGTCGAGTCCGGCGTCATCACCAGGATGCCCCTGGTGTGCATCAGCATCGTGGCCTCGGCGTTCCAGTACGGCTGGGCGCCGACGTTGATGCCCGCGACCACCACGTTGATCTCGCCGCCGCCCTGGGTGAACTCGACGATCCGCTTGAGCGCCGCCGCCACCCAGTCCATGTTCTCGGTGCCGGACTCCATGGAGATCCGCGCGCCGGCGGAGACCGCGTACCACTCGACCGGGACCCGGAGCCGCTCGGCCAGGTCCAGCGCGCCGATCACCCGGCGGCACTCGCCCTCGGACAGCGCGCCGAGCGCGTCGGTCGGGTCCCCGAGCAGGACGACCCGGGTGACGCCCTGGGGGTGCCGCGCGGTCGGGGTGCTGACCACGCCCGTGACCATGGCCGCGGTGTTCCTGCCCCGGGGGCGGTCCACGGGGACCAGCCGGTGGTTCTCGTCCAGGTCGTGCTCGGTGAAGTCGCCGAGCACGGCGGTGATCTCGTACGGGTACACCGTGTTGCGGCTGCTCGCCCGCAGTACCTTCTGCCGGTAGTCGTCCAGCGGCGGGATGGGCGCCTCGGAGGGCTCGCCCACCGAGAGCGCCGGGGTGCCGGTGGCGTCGAAGGTGATCCGCAGGGCGAGCCGGGCCAGCTCACCGTTGTCGAGCTGCTGGCGCAGGATGAACTCGATCTCCTCGAGCCCCGCGCCGGCGGTGGTGGGCAGGATCCGCTTGGCCAGCAGCTCCAGTTCGCTGAGGGTGATGTCGCTGGCGGGCCAGACGTACACCACGATGCGGTTGGTGTTGAAGCGCGCCGAGGAGGGGGACCGCAGGGACTGGGCGCGCCGGATCGAGTCCAGGCAGGTCGCCAGGGCGTTCTCCGCCGTCGCCAGGGCCGCGAGGCGACCGTTGTGGTCGCGGAGGGCGACGAGGTCCCGGACCTGGCTGAAGGCCACGATCCGCTCGTCGGCCCGGTTGTCCCGGGCGACGCAGTGGAACATGTACACGTCCTCGTCGGAGGACGCCAGGCGCGTGAGGTCGAACTCGCTCAGCCGCTCCAGCCGCATCCGCTGGGCGATGTACGGGTGCAGGCCACGGATCAGCCGGTTCTCGGTCATCCCGGCATCCGACGGGCGGAACGTGATGTGCTGGTGCATCACCTCGCCCTTGCGGCCCGCGACGGTGATCGTGAGCCGGCGGACCTGGTCGGGCAGCGGGTGCGCCCCGACCACGGCCTGCAGGGCGGCGGCCAGGTCGGCGGCGCCCTCCGGCTGGTCCGGCCATGCCAGGTAGACGTCGGCCTCCAGCGGACCGGTGTCCGTGGCCAGCACGCCGAGGCTCCGCAGCGCCTCGCCCAGCTCGTCGTAGTGGGTCGCGGTGGACACCACGGTGAAGTCGGTGCGCTCGGCGCTCACGAAGGTGTGGTTCCCGAGGGTGCTGGTCGAGATGCCGACCAGCCGCTTGTTGCCGTAGTACCGCCGGGTCAGCACCTCCAGGAGGACCGCGTTGTCGACGGTGCGGCGCTCCAGGTACTGGCTGAGCAGCCGCACGAGCGGCTCGGTCGTCCGCACCATCTGCGCGACCCGTTCGGTGCGGTCGGCGGCCTGCGGGTTCTCGGTCAGGTACCGCAGGTGCTTGCGGACGTCGCCGTAGTTGCGGGCCCGGCTGCGGCGGAGCAGCGGCTGGGCGAGCCAGGCGAACACGACGCCGCGCGCGCGGTCGGAGACGGCCGGGAACCGCACCTGGGTCGCCGCGACGAGGTGTTCCAGGGCCAGCCCGACCGGCTCCCGGAGCGTGTCGTCCGGCGGCGCCTCCCCCAGCCAGGACCGCAGGATCGCGGCCACGACCGCCGCGTCCGGGACGGCCCGTTGCAGGGCGAGGAAGATGCGGAACACGGCCGCTTCAAGCTCGGGGGTGCGGTCCAGGGTGGTGACGCCGTAGTGGCTGAGCGCCTTGGCGAGCCTGCGCTGGAACTTCTCCGGCAGGGCGGCGCGTTCCACGTCCAGGCTCTGCAGGTAGCTGTGGAAGTACTCGCGGGCGCTGTGCAGGTGGCCCTCGCCGCCGATGTCCTCACCGGCCGGGCGGTTCCGGCTCAGCTCGGCCAGGTCGGCGAACGCGGTCAGCAGGGCGACCTCCCCGGCCAGGGGCCGCTGACCGGCGTCGGCGGCCTCCCGGCGCGCGGCGAGGTAGTCCCGCAGCACCCCGCCGTCGTCCTGCGGGTCCACGTCGAAGCCGAGCAGTTGCCCGCGCAGCTCCTGCAGGCCGTGCTGGAGGCGGTCGGCGAGGGAGGCCTCCGGGAGCGCTGCCAGGTCGAGGTCGACGGGCTCCTCGGCGGCGGCGAGGTCCGCGTTGTCGGCGAGCGGTTCCAGCCGCAGCAGCGGGGTGCCGGTCTCCACCTGGCTGCCGACGGCCACCGAGCACGCCTTCACCCGGGCGGCGAACGGTGCGCGCAGCACCGTCTCCATCTTCATGCTCTCCAGCACCAGGACGGGTGCGCCGGCCTGCACCTCGGTGCCGACCTCGACCGACACGGCCACGACCAGCGCGGGGGCGGGCGAACGCAGCACGCCGCCCTCGTCCCGGCTGACCCGGTGCGCGACGCCGTCGACCTCGACCAGTACGACGGGGGCCGCCTTGCCGATGAGCAGGCGGTGGCGGACCCCGTTGACCCGGATCTGCCCGGCGTGCTGCGCGAACCGGTCCAGCTCGACGATGGCGGTGTGCGACTGGCGCCCCGCCTCGATGGCGACCCGGAACCGGTGCGGATCGACCCGGGTGACCCGGACCCGGTAGCCGACGCCGCGCAGCTTGAGGTCCATGGCGCGGCCGCACTCGTGGCGCACCTGCGGTCGGCCGCCGAACGCGGTGGACAGCAGCCGCTGCCGCTCGGCGCTCTCCTCCTCCTCGTACGTCTGGATGGCCGCGGCGGCGACGGCCACGGCGGAGTGGCGGTGCGCGACGAGGCGGCCCTCGCCCCGGACCCGGTCGATCCAGCCGGTGTCCGCGGTGGCGTCGATGATCTCGGGCTGGGACAGCAGGTCGAGGACGAAGCTCTTGTTGGTCGCGCCGCCGTCGATGACCACCGTGGTGTCGGCCATGGCCCGGCGCAGCCTGGCCAGCGCCTCGGGCCGGTCGCGGCCGTGGGCGATGATCTTGGCGATCATGGAGTCGAAGTCGGCGGGGATGGTGTCGCCCTGGCTGACCCCGGTGTCCACCCGGATGCCGGGCCCGGCGGGCAGGTCGAGCAGGGTGATCCGGCCCGGGGACGGCGCGAAGTCCCGGTCGGGGTCCTCGGCGTTGAGCCGGGCCTCGACCGCGTGTCCGCGCTCCACCGGCGGCTCGCCCTCCAGCCGGTTGCCCGCCGCCACCCACAGCTGGGCCTTGACCAGGTCGAACCCGGTGGTGGCCTCGGTGATCGGGTGCTCGACCTGCAGGCGGGTGTTGACCTCCAGGAAGGCCAGCGTCCGGTCCCCGGGGTGGTAGAGGAACTCCACGGTGGCCGCGCCCCGGTAGCCGACCGCGCGGGCCAGCCGTTCGGCGGACGCCTTGAGGTCGGCGACCTGGTCGGCGCCGAGCACCGGCGACGCCGACTCCTCGATGACCTTCTGGTTGCGCCGCTGCACGGAGCAGTCGCGCACCCCCAGCGCCCACGCCGTGCCCTGGCCGTCCGCGATGACCTGCACCTCGACGTGCCGGGCCCCGGTGAGGAGGCGCTCCAGGAACACGACCCCGCTGCCGAACGACCGCGCGGCCTCCTGGCTCGTGCGCTCGTACGCGTCGGTCAGGTCCGCGTCGCTGGCGACCACCCGGATGCCCCGCCCGCCGCCGCCCGCGGTGGCCTTCAGCATCAGCGGGTAGCCGATCCGCTCGGCGGCCACCAGCGCCGCCTCCAGGGTCTCCACCGGACCACGGCTCCACGGCGCGACCGGGACGCCGACCTCCTCGGCGATCAGCTTGGAACCGATCTTGTCCCCGAGTTTGCGCATCGCCTCGGCGCTCGGACCGACGAAGGTCACCCCGATCTCGTCGCAGAGTTCGGCGAACGCCGGATCCTCCGCGACGAAGCCCCAGCCGACCCAGGCCGCGTCGGCCCCGGTCTCCACCAGCGCCGCCCGGAGCACCTTCAGGTCGAGGTACGGGCGGGCGGACGCGGGGCCCAGGTAGTGGGCGACGTCGGCCTCCCGCACGAAGGCGGCACCGCGGTCCACGTCGGTGTGCAGGGCTATCGTGTCGATCGTGGTGCCCGTCTCGGCGGCCAGTTCACGGGCCGCGTGGATCAGCCGCATCGCGGCCTCTCCTCGGTTGACGATCGCAATACGGCGGAACATGCGGCTGACCAATCCCTTCTGCACCTGGCCCCGGGGGCTGTGACGATCGTTCAGGTCGCGTCTACATTCTGGGTATACCGAGCGCTCACGGTCCGTCGGGACCCGGGTCGGGGCGCGGGTCGACGGGCCACCGGGGGCGGTGGGACCGACCGCCGACCCGGAGCGGGCACGTGACCGTGCGTCACCGTCCCCCGCCCGACGGGTGACAGCCGCGGGGCGGCACCCCGCGCGCGGCGGACACGTCCGGCGCGACAACCACACCCGAGGGACCTGGGGTTCCACGCTCCCCCGCCGGGTGCGCGCTGCTCACAAGCCCAAGATTAGGGCACCCCGACCACTCGTCAAAGTCCTCCGGCCAGGAGCGCATTTCCGCGTAAACGAGCGTGGGGCCCACGGACCGTAGTACCCGCCGGGTCCGGACCGGTCCGGCACCCCGGCCGAGCTGCCCGGGTCAGGCGCCGAGGGGCGAGAAGACCGCCGGGTGGCGGGGGTCGTCGACGCGGACCACCAGGTCGGCGAACGAGGCCGGGCCGACCTCCTCGTCGTACCGGGCGAACGCCGGCAGCGTCCAGCGCTCCCCCTCCGGCGTGCGCCGCGCGAGCGCCCCCGGCGACAGCCACAGGTGCACGGCCAGGTCGAAGGACAACCCCTGACCGAGGAGCAGGGCGCCGTCGACCAGGACGACGGTGCCGGGGGCGAGAACCTCATAGGGGGTACGCGTCGCGCGGTCCGCCGCCGCGTCCCACAACGCCCGGACCACCCGGCCGGTGCCGCCCTCGGCGAGGGGGTCGAGCACCTCGCGGTTCAGGCCCTTGATGTCCAGCCAGTCCTGGTAGTAGGAGTCGGGGTCGGTGCGGCCGAACTCGTAGCGCAGCGAGGCCGGGCGGAGGAAGTCCGCCGCCGACACCCGCAGCGTCGGCCGGCCGAGGGCGCGCAGCGGGGCGACCAGGTCGGCGGCGAGCCGGTCGGGGTGCGCGGCCGGCGCGCCGTCGAGGGCGACCCGGACCCAGCGGTCGGGCGGGGCGGCGGCGATCCGGGCCGCCAGTTCGGTGACGAGGAGCTCCGGGGTGACCGCTCTGATCCGCACATCCCCATCATGCCCGCCGCCCACCCGCGCCCCGCCGGGGCTCGGCCCTGGTGAGTTCGACGACCGACTCCGGGGCGTCCGCTCGGCGCGCGGGCCGATGGCGCGGGTCGGGCCTCCGGGCGGGCACATCGGAGCGCGGGTCGATGGTGCGGGTCGATGGCGCGGGTCGATGGCGCGGGTCGATGGTGTGGGTCGGGCCTCCGGACAGGCGCATCGGAGCGCGGGGCCGAGTCGTGCGCGCGCGGCCGCGTACCCGTCGGAAGGGGTGGGGTGGCGGTTAGGGTGGCGGGATGTGCACAGTGTTCGTCGAACTCGACCGCCGTCGGACGTGGCCGGTGCTGCTCGCCGGGATCCGCGACGAGTTCGCGGACCGGCCCTGGTCGCCGCCCGCCGCGCACTGGCCGGACCTCGGGGCGCACGTGCTCGGCGGCGTCGACCTGGTGGCCGGCGGGACGTGGCTCGCCGTGGACACCGACGGGCCCGTCGTCGCCGTGGTGCTCAACCAGATCCCGACGGACCGGGACGCGACGGTCACGGCCTCCCGGGGCGCGCTGCCCCTGGCGGCGCTGCGCACGCTGGACCTCGACCCGGAGCCGTACGCCGGGTTCCACCTGCTGCGGTGCGCCCTGGACTCGGCGGTGCTGCTGAGCTGGGACGGCGTGACCCTGGACCGGGTGGAGCTCACCCAGGGCAGGCACATCGTCACGTCGCTCGGGGTCGACAGCCCGGCACACCCACGGGTCGGGTACGCCATGCCCGGCTTCGACGCCGTGTCCCCGCCCGAGCCGGAGCCGAATCTCCCGTCAGCCGACGCCTGGGGCGGGTGGCTGGAGATGCTCCTCGGCGGCGGGCTGCCCGGGGACGACGAGCGGGCGGTGCTGGTGGACCGGTCGTTCGGCGGGCGGCGGTACGCGACGGGGTCCGGGTCGCTGGTGGGGCTGCGGGCGGACGGGGCCGTGCGGTACGACTTCACGGCCGAGCCCCGCGACCAGCGCGGTTGGCGGCCGGTGGCCCTGCCGGGCGGTCGTCGGGGCTGAGGCTTATCGGCCCGGAGCCGCGGACCGGGGGCCAGGCCGGAGCGCCCATCCGCAGGCCGGGAGGCTCACCGTGCGGCCCGCCAGCCGTCGCCCGTAGCTCCCCGGGCGCCGCGCCCGTGGCCAGCGCGGCCGGCGTCTGGGGCCAGCGCGGCGCGGCCGGCGTCAGGGGCTCTTGGCGTACTCGTCCCAGGGCACGTCCCACGCCGTCCAGCCGTTGCCGGGCTTCACCTGGCGCTCGGTCCCCTTGATCACCACGGGGTCGCCGATCATGGTGAAGCCGAAGACCCACTCCGCGTCCGCCCAGGACACGTTGACGCAGCCGTGGGACACGTTGCGCACCCCCTGGTCGCCCTCGGACCACGGGGCGGCATGGATGAACTCGCCGCTCCAGGTGAGGCGCTGGGCGTAGCGGATCTCCGACCGGTACCCGTCGGGGGAGTTCGCCGGGACGCCGTAGGTGGACGAGTCGAAGATGGTCTTCTCGAGTTTGTCCATCACGACGAGGCTGCCGCTGGACGACGGGGTGGACGTCTTGCCCAGGCTGACCTTCATGGTCCTGACGACCTGGCCGTCCTTCTTGGCGACCATCTGCTTGGTGGCGTTGTCGACCTCGAGGATCCGGCTGGACGCGTCGATGCCGACGGTGGCGGAGCGCTCCTGGTCGCCGTACTTCCCGTTGCCGAGCGGATGGCCGTCGAGCCCGGTGCGGACGGTGAGCTTGGTGCCCGGCTTCCAGTACTCCTTGGGGCGGTAGAGGACCTGGTTGCCGCCGAACCAGTGCCACGCGCCCAGCTGCGGCGGGTCGCTCGTGACGAACAGGCGGCGCGCGACGGCGGCCCGCTCGGCCTCGGGGACCTGGAAGTCCACGAACTCGACGACGACGGGCATGGCGACGCCGTAGGTGCCGCCGGTGAACAGGTACATCCCGGTGCCGACCCGGCTGCCGGGGCGGGCCATGGTGCTGAAGGCCGTGGTGCGGGTCTCGGCCTTCCCGTCGTCCCCGGTGGCGGTGACCGTCGCCGTGTACGACGCCCCGGGGGCCAGCGGCTTGGCCGGCACCCAGGCGGTGCCGTCGGGGCGGAGCGCGCCCTCGACCTTCTTGCCTGCGGTGACCAGCTCGACGGTGGTGACCTTGCCGCCCGTGACCGCGGTGCCGAGCTCGGTGGAGATCGGCAGGTTCTTGGCGTCGGCGGCCGGGGTGAGGGCGAAGGTGAACGGCTCCTTCTTCACCGGGGTGCCCGACGGCGAGGGGGCGGCCGTCGTCGCGGTGGACTTGCCGGGCTTGTCGCCGGAACCGCAGGCGGTCACAGTGAGGACCGCCGCGAGGGCCAGGGTGAGGGTCAGGGGGAGGAAAACGGATCGCCGCGTCACGGCGACCATCGTGCCCGATGCCCGCCACTCCGACCAAACTCCGCTCACGGACGGTGTCCGGAGCGGCCGGGCCGGCCTCGTCCGGGGTGTCCGGAGCGCCGGGGCGGCGCTCGTTCGGGGTGTCCGAAGCGGTCGCGCGGGGCTCGTTCGGGTGTCCGAAGCGGTCGAGCGGGGCTCGTTCGGGGTGTCCGAAACGGTCGGGCGGGCCTTCGGGGTTGCCTCCACGGACCGAGGACCCCCAGCCGCCCACCATGCCCAGCGCGGCCGGCCCGGCCCTCACTCCCCCGCCGGCGCCTCCACCGCCCGCTCCCGCCGAGCCTCCCGACCCCGAACATAAATGATCTTGATCGCGGCAGCCACCGGGATCGCCATCAGCGCCCCCACCAGCCCCAGGATCTGCCCGCCGACCAGCGCCGCGAGCAGCACCCCGATCGCCGGCATGTCCACCGCGTTGCGCATCACCCTCGGCGCGATCAGGTAGTTCTCCAACTGCTGGTAGACCACGAAGAAGAGCACCACCCCGATCGCCTGCGGCCACAGCGGCACGGAGGCCAGCGCGACCAGGACGCAGATCGCCGCGCCCAGGGTGGCGCCGATCATCGGGATCAGGTCGGTGAACGCGACCAGGAACGCCAGGGGCAGGGCGAACGGCACCCGGAGGATCTCCAGCGCGGCGAACGCGGCCACCCCGGCGATCAGCGAGATGACGATGTTGCCGATCATGTACGACCCGATCTTGTCGATCAGCACGTTGACGCCGTCGCTGACCCGTTCGCGCCGGCTCTCCGGGACGGCCCCGACCAGCAGGCCGAGGAGGCGCGGGAGGTCGAGCATGAAGTACAGCGACAGGACGAAGATCAGCAGGAACGAGGCGAGCGCGCCGAAGAACCGGCGGCCGAAGCCGAGCGCCTGGGTGCCCAGGGTGGCCGGCAGGTCGCGGAGCCAGGCGTCGAGCTTGGCGCGGAAGTGGAACTGGTCCTCCAAGCCGCGCAGCCGTTCGGACTGCCGGCGCAGCTGGTCGAGGTAGTGCGGCGCGTCGTCGGCGAGGGTCTGGGCCTGCTGGACCAGGGGCGGGACGACGGCGAGCAGGAAGCCGGCGACGAAGACGAGGGCCGACAGGATGACAATGGTGACGGCCCACGGCCGGCGGATCCTGTGCCGGACGAGCCAGCGCACGGCCGGGTCGAGGCTGATGGCGACGAACATCGCGATGAAGACCTGGACGAGGAGGTCGCGGACGCCGTACACCGCCCAGCCGACGAGGAGCAGGGCGCCCGCTCCGGCGGCGGCGGCCACGCCCCAGCGGAACACTGTCCTGAGGTCCGGGCCAGGTCGGGGCATCTGCCCATTGTCGCCCGGATGCCGCATTCAGGCGACAGAATCGGCACGCGCGGCCCACGTAGGATTCGGGGGTGAAGATGTTCGCCATCAGTGACGTGCACGTGCGCTATCCGGAGAACCGCGAGGTCGTGGCGGGGCTGCGCCCGGAGTCCGAGGAGGACTGGCTGCTCGTGGCCGGCGACATCGGCGAGGCGATGGCCGACGTCGAGGGGACCCTGCGGTTCTTCGCGGCCCGGTTCGGCACGGTGGTGTGGACCCCGGGCAACCACGAGCTGTGGACGCACCCGAAGGACCCGCAGGCGCTGCGCGGCGAGGCCCGCTACCGGCACCTGGTGGAGCTGTGCCGGGGGCTGGGGATCCACACCCCGGAAGACCCCTTTCCGGTGTACGAGGGCGAGGGCGGCCCGGTCACCGTGGCTCCCCTGTTCCTGCTGTACGACTACTCGTTCATGCCCGAGGGCGCGAGTACGCCGGCCGAGGGGCTGGAGATCGCGTACAACGCGGGGATCGTGGCCACCGACGAGGCGCTGTTGCACCCCGATCCCTATCCGGACCGGGCGGCGTGGTGCGCGGCGCGCGTGGAGTACACCGAAAAGCGGCTTGTCGATCTCGAAGGGGCCCGCACGGTGCTGGTCAACCACTTCCCGTTGACCCGGGAGGCGACCCGCACGCTGCGGTACCAGGAGTTCGCCCAGTGGTGCGGCACCACCCGCTCGGCGGACTGGCACCTGCGGTTCAACGCCGAGGTGGTGGTCTACGGGCACCTGCACATCCCGCGCACCACGGTGGAGGACGGGGTGCGGTTCGAGGAGGTGTCGATCGGGTATCCGCGCGAACGGCAGTACCGGCGCGGGGTGCCTCTGGAGTTGCGGCAGATCCTGCCGGCCTAGCGGGGCGGTCACGCCGGCCGGTCAGGCGCGGCTGGTGACCAACGGTCGGCGGGGCACGCACCCTCAGCCGACGCACGCGCCGCTCGTCGGGCAGCGGCGTTGCCGTCGGCTACCCGCGCAGCCGGGTCACGAACCCGATCCGGTCGCCCCGGAACAGCGAGCGGACCTGCTCGACCGGCGCCCCGGCCGCGTCGTGGGACACCCGGTGCACGAGCAGCATCGGCAGCGCCGGGTTCGCGCCCAGCAGCAGCGCCTCGCGCGGGCTGGCCAGCACCGTCTCGATCTGCTCCTCCGCCTCGGCGAGCTCGACGCCGAACTCCTCGCGCATGCACCGGTACAGCGAGGCACCGGGGGCCAGCACCTCCAGCAGGGTCGGGAACCGGGCGGCGGACAGGTGGGTGCTCTCCAGGCCGATCGGCTCCCCGTCGGCGAGCAGCACCCGTTCGAGGTGCAGCACCTCGGCGTCCGCCGGCAGGCCGAGCACCCCCGCGAGCACCGGGCCGGCCGGGACCCGCTCGGCGGTGACGATCCGGCGGCCGGGCTCGCGGCCCATCGTGCGCACCGCCTCGGTGTAGGACACCAGGCCCAGGGGCTGGATGAGTTTCGGGGCGGCGACGAACGTGCCCCGGCCCTGCTGGGAGCTGATCCGGCCCTCCAGGATCAACTCGGAGATGGCCTGGCGCAGGGTGGCGCGGGAGACCGCGTACTCGGCGGCGAGTTCGCGTTCGGCGGGCAGCGGCGCGCCCTCCCCCAGCTCAGCGAGCCGGCTGACCAGGCGGGCCTTCACGGTGAAGTACTTGGGCACGCGTCCGTGCTCGGGGACGCCCTCTCGGACCGGCCTGCTCGCCAACATGTTGCCCAGAGTAACCATGCCCGGGTGCGTTTCCGGGGCCGGCGGGGCGCGGCCCCGGGCCGGCACCTGATGTTCATCTGGCGCTCCACCCGGACTCACCGGGGTGTTTCGGACCAAGGAGAACGTCTATATTACTGGTCTGGACCAATTATCGGAGGTACTCGTGCATCCCCGACACGTCCTGGCGCTCGCCGCCACCCTCGCCCTCGGCACGGCCGTCGTCGCGACCCCCGCGCACGCCGCCGCCCCCACCCCCCACGTCCTGCACATCGGCATCGACGGCCTGCTCGCCACCCGGGTCGACGCCGCCAACGCCCCGAACCTGAAGAAGCTGCGCGCCGAGGGCACCGACGGCCGCAGCCTGCTGTACGCCAACCCGATGGCGGCCACCTCCTCCGGCCCCGGCTGGTCGACGATGCTGACCGGCGTGTGGCCCGACAAGCACCTGGTCAAGGACAACTCGTTCAGCGGGAACAAGCTGAACCAGTACCCGGACTGGCTGTCGCGCGCCGAGTCGGCCAACCCCGCCCTCAACACCTGGGCCGCCATGGACTGGAAGGCCATCGGGGACAACATCATCGGCAACGGCCTGGACACGAAGCTCGTCTACAACGGCGACGCCGACGGGTACGTGGGCCACGACGCCACCATCGCCACGAAGGCCGAGACGCACCTGCGCGACGACGCCGCCGACGCCACGTTCGCCTACTTCGGCCAGGTCGACATCGTCGGGCACAACTCGGGGGCGTCGAGCCAGGCCTACCTCACCGAGATCGCCCGGATCGACGGCTACGTGGGCCGGCTGCTCGCCGCCGTCGCCGCCCGCCCGAACCGCGCGAACGAGAAGTGGCTCGTCCTGGTCGGCACTGACCACGGGCACACCCCGTCCGGCGGGCACGGCGGCAGCACCCTCGACGAGCGCACCACGTTCGTGCTCGCCTGGGGCGACGGCGTCGGCGTGGCCAAGCCGAAGACCACCCGGCTCGTGGACCTGCCCGCGACCGCGCTGACCCACCTCGGCGTCGCGGTCCCGGCGGTACTCGACGGCCGCCCGGTCACCCAGGTCGACGCCGACCCGTTCGAGTCGGTCACCCTGAAGCCGGCGGTCATGGAGTCGATCCCCGCGTCGATCCTGGGCTGGAACTCCGTGCTGCCGGCCGGCTGGAGCCGCGACACCTCCGCCCTGCCCGCCGGCGGGGTCACCGAGTGGGCCGGCTGGTCGCTGACCACCGACGCGTTCTGGACCTCCGCACAGCGCGACCAGGGCCGCGAGACGTTCGTCCGGGGCCGGGGCACCATCGCGGTCGCCGACTCCGACGAGTGGGCCGACACCACCGCGTCCACCGGCAAGACCTACGACTCGACCCTGTGGACCCCGTCGAAGGCGGTCGCCGGCACGACGGTGAAGGTCAACCTCACGCACTGGTACCGCCAGGAGGGCAACCAGCGCGGCTACGTCGTCGTGAAGTGGAACGGCGGCGCGACCCAGACCGTGAAGACGTACTCCGCCGACTCGGTCAACGGGCCCGACAGCCTGACGCTGACCGCGCCGGCCGGGGCGACGAACGTGCAGGTCGGGTTCCGGTTGGTCGGCGTGAACAACTGGTACTGGGCGATCGACGACGTGCGGGTCAGCTAGACCTCGCGGTGGCCCGGGCGCGGACGCGTCCGGGCCACCGCGCGGATCCGCTCACTCGGGCAGCGGGTCCTCGTCCTCGTCTACGGGGAGATCCGGGTCGTCCGTCGGGCCCGGTGGCGGCGGCGTGGGACGTGGACCGGGGGTGGACCGGGTCGGCGCGGGCACCGGAGCGGGTGTCGGGGACGTACGGGCCTGGTCGATCAGCCGGGTCAGTTCCCTGGCCTGCTGCTCGGGGATCGTCACCTCCTTCACCGCCGGTGGCTCGGCCGCCGGTCGGGGTGGCTTGGCGGTGGCGATGCTGGCGGCGAGGAAACCGCCGGCGGCGACCGCGACGGCGACCTTGACGGCCTGGGGGACGAATCGCCGCATCAGCGTCTCCGGGTTCGGGTGCCGGTGGTCATCAGGCCGTGGCCGGTCACGTTCTGGATCTGCAGGCCGGGTCGGGCGTTGACCTCCAGGATCAGTGGTCCCCGGTCGGCGTCGACGACGATGTCCGCGCCCAGGTACCGCAGCCCTGTCGCCGGTGCGCACCGGCTCGCGGCGTCGAGCACCCGCGGCCAGTACGGCACGGCCGCGCCGATCAGCCGTTCCCCGGTGTCGGGGTGCGTCCCGGTCGCCTCCTTGCCGACGAGTGCGTGGGTGATCCGCCCGGTCCCGAGGTCCACGGCCGCGCCGATCGCGCGTTGGTGCAGGTTGGCCCTGCCGCCGCTGAACCGGGTGGGCAGCCGCAGCATCGCCAGCCGGGGTTCGTCGCCGACGCAGATGACCCGGATGTCGGGCAGGCCCTGGTGCGACAGCCGGGCCAGGTCCGGGTGGGCCCGGATCAGGGGCTCGAACAGGGCCCAGTCGCTGGGCAGGGGCGAGTACTCGCCGTCGAGGATGCGGCGCAGTTGGTCGTCCACCATCTGCCGGGTGACGGGCCTGCCCGAGGATGACCGCCACCCGCCACGGCCGTGGCCGAAGGACAGCATGATGCCGCTGCCGCCGAGCCCCTGGTTCGGTTTGAGGGCCCAGCAGTCCGGCAGCCCGTCCCAGTCCAGCGCGGCGATCTCCCGCCGGGACCGCAGCAGAGCGAGGGTGGGCGACGTCGGCGCGCCGGCGGCGGTGAGTGCCTGTTTGGTGGCGTACTTGTTGTTGACCAAGCGGATGGCCTCGGCCGGGTTCTCCTGGGAGATCCGCGCGTTGCGGCGGTTCATGCCCAGCATCGCGTCCCAGCCGCGGAGCCGGATCATGACGTCGCGCCCTGGGACCGGGCGGCGGGCGTGAACCGCAGCAGCTCGGTCAGCCGCAGCCCCCGGTAGGTTCCCACGATCGCCGTCCACACCGCGCACACGATCGCCAGTTGCAGCGGTACGGTCTCGGCGATGTGCCGCACGTGCGGGGTGAGCATCAGCAGGGCCACCAGGATCGCCGCGCCCACGGTGAGGGCGGCCCCGACCGCCGCGGCGCGTACCCCGTCGAGGTCCCATTGCTCCCACAGCCGTTCGGTGATGATCGCCGTGACCACCACCGGCAGCGTCGTGCCCCACGCGTCGGCGAGGTCCGCCGAGCCGAGCGCGAGTTGGGCCCCGATCAGCCCGGTGGTGACCACCCCGATCAGCACGCCGAGCCGGGCGACCCGGGGCAGGTGCAGCCGGCGGAGCAGGGGCTGCACGACGAACCCGAGCGCGAACATCACGGCCGTGAGCACGAGCCCCAGTGGCAGCCCGGACTGCGCGTAGGCCAGGGCGAGCAGCACCGGGCTGAACGTGCCCAGGGTGTTCAGTCCGACCACGACCCGGAGCAGGACGATCAGCAGGGCGGCGAGGGGTAGCAGCGCCATCAGGGACACGGCGTCGATCGACGGGGCCTTGGAGAACAGGATCCGCACCGCGGACGGGGCGACGGCCGCGTCGGGGCGGGTCAGGAGCCGTTTGCCCACGGCGACCTGGAGGCCCTGGACGTCCTGGCGGCCCAGGAGGACCGGGGTCTCCCGCTTGGCGCGGCTGTTCACGTTCACCTTCGTCACGAACGACCGGCCCGCCAGTTGCACCGCGGCGTCGACGACCGGGCGTTCCTCCCGGCCGAGCGCGGAGGCGACGGTCACCTTGGGCGCCCGGGCCAGGTCGAAGCCGAGGTCCCGGGCCAGGGCGGTGTCCAGCGAGGAGGTGGACGCCCCGGTGTCGATGAGCGCCAGCGCCTCGATGGTCCGGCCGGTCGGGCCGGTGATCCGGACCATCTCCCGTTCGCCCACGGTGTGCTGGGACCGCGACAGCGACAGGGTCGGGGAGGCCAGGACCGCGAGGACCAGGATCCCCAGTCCCAGGGTCGCGGCGAGGACCTTGAGGACCACCGGTACCCGCAGGTCCCTGGCACTGTCACGCCAACCCATACTCACCCTCTCGCCGGCCAACCTTCCCGCACGAGGATCCGGGAGAGCGCGGCGTCCGCGACAGTAACTTTCGTCTCGACGGGTCGGACGAAAGTCTCGCGATCACCTCGGCGGACACTTTCGTCGCCCAGGAGTGGCCGATCGGCACTGACACGGTCGGCGGGTCCGGCCCATGCTGGAGGCTCCCGGGCGGGCCGACGGTGCCGATCGACCGGCGCACCACGATCTCGGCCACCGGCCCCTGTCCGCCGCCGGGCAACGGCAGTCCCCCGAGCCTCTGGAGAGTCGATGTCCCCGAATGGAGTCCGCGCCGGCGCGGCAGCCGTCGCGATGCTCTCGGCCCTGTTCGCCGCCGTGCTGACCGGAGTCGCCACCGGGGTCACCGGGGCCGGGGGGACCTGCGTGGCGGGCGACGCCTCCGGCCCGGACGCGGAGGCCTGCGAGCCCGCCGCCTTCGCGGTCCTCCCAGCGGTGGCCGGTCTGCTCGGCGCGGCTGTCGCTGGGGGGCTCGCCGTGGGGGTGACGTCCGCACTCCGGTCCCAGCGGGCGGTCCGGACCGGTCGCGCCCCGGCCGCCGGCGCCCACCCTCGGATCGGCCCCGTCCCGCTCGGCGGCGACGCCGGGATCGGGCGGGAGCGCCGCCCCCTGGTCCGGGAGCGCGAGCGCCACGTCCTAGTCCAGGAGCAGGAGCGCCGCCCCCTGGTCCAGGAACGGGAGGGCCACGTCCTGGTCCAGGAGCGGGAGCGCCACGCCTTGGTTCAGGAGCGGGAGCGCCACGCCTTGGTTCAGGAGTTGGTGTATCTGCGCGACCGACTCACCAGCGAGGCGCTGTCCGGACGACTCGGCCGGGCCTTGGCGGACGCGGGCGTGGCGACTATCAGTCCGCTGGGGGAACGTTTCGACCCGGCCCGGCACGAGGCCGGCGGGTCCACGCCGGCCCCCGACCAGGGCAGGGTCGGCCGGATCGCGGCGGTCGAACTGCCCGGGTACACCGACCATGGTGTCGTGCTGCGCCCACCGGTCGTCACGGTCTACCGGTAAGCCGGCCACCATCGGCGAAGAAGCCGACGCTGTCGGACCCCGTCCGGGACCGGGTGGGGAGGGTCGGCGGCGCGCGGGGAACCTCCAGGCTGCCCGCCATTCGCTACCGACGGCGCGACCCCGGGTCCCGCGCTCCTGGGCGTCGCGGGACTCTCGGCGGACCCGGAGCGCGGGACCCGGTTCGTGGAGTCGGCACACGGCGTCCTGGCGAGCCCGGTACGACAGGGTTGCCGTACCGGGCCCGGATCGCTACAGGGTCAGGGTCCAGGTGTCGAGGGTGCCGGTGTCGTCCTGGGCACCGTCGCGGACCCGCAGCTTCCATGTTCCGTTGCGGGCCTCACTGGAGGCGTTCACCGTGTACGTGGTGTTCACGTCCGCCGCGCTGTCCGAGGAGCTGGAGTTCTTCAGCCGGTACGCGGTGCCGTCGGGGGCGATCAGGTCGATGACGAGGTCGCCACGGTAGGTGTGCCGGACGAGCACCTTGACCTTGGTGGTCGCCGAGGCATTGCCCGCGCAGCCGGTGACGGTCACCGGGCTGTCGACGGGGCCGAGGTCGGCGATGGCGAGGTCCGTGCCGTTGGTGGCGGCCGGGCAGGCACCCGGGTTCGAGGTGGCCGTGGGGGTCGGAGTCGGCGTCGGGGTCGGCGTGGTGCCCCCGAACTCGGCCGCCTTCGCGGCGATGGCCGCGGCGAACGTGCTGACCTCGGTGTACACGCCGGGCTTGCGTGCCCCGGCACAGCCGTCGCCCCAGCTGACGATGCCGACCTGGATCCAGGCGTTACCGGCGTCCCGGCGGAACATCGGCCCGCCGGAGTCGCCCTGACAGGTGTCGACGCCGCCCTGTTCCCAGTTTCCGGCGCACAGTTCGGCGGCGAAGATGAGCCCGGAGTAGTCGCCGCCGGCCGACTTGCACGTGGTGTCGTCGATGAACGGAACCTTGGCCTTGAGCAGGTACCGCGACCCCGAGCCTCCCGAGGAGGTGTCGCCCCAGCCGGCGATGTCGAACGTGCCGGTGTTGTTGGCCGTGGTGTGCGCGATCGGCAGGGTCGCGATGCCCGTGACGGGCCGCTCGAGCTTCAGCAGTGCCCAGTCGCCGCCGGTGGACGTGCCGTAGGTGGGCGACTTGTACAGCTGGGTTGTCCTGACCTTGATCGCGCTGCCGCTCTGCAGGTCCACCGCGCCGAGGGTCACGGTGGTGGCGGTGTGCGGCCCGCTGGCGGCGTCGAAGCAGTGCGCGGCCGTCAGCACGACCTGCGGGCTGTACAACGCGCCGCCGCAGCCCATGGACAGGTGGACCATCCAGGGGAACTCGCCCGCGGCCGCCTCGGTGCCGCCGACGATGTTCGTGTGCGGGTCGGGTGCGGGGATCGCGCTGGCCGGGACAGCAGCCAGCGCTCCGGCCACGGCGAGCCCGAGCCCCGCGAGGGCCAGGGCACTGAGCCTGTTTCTGCGCATGGTGAACCTACTTCTGTGAGGGGATGCCGGACGCACACAGCCGCGACTGGTAGCGGACTGACGCATGCGGCCATTCGAAGACGTCTATGAGTAAAGGTGCGGTAAAACCGCCTGTCAACACTTCGAATGCGCCATAAGGCCCCATAGAAGTCACTTACAGAGCACATAAGGAACCGCGATCCACAATGGGCTTGAGCGCGGCTGAATGTGAATTTCCGCTCTGGCGGGTAGCGCACCGGGCCGACGGGTAATGTCTGACTGTTTTGTTCCTGCCCAGAGTCTGAGGTGACGGTGGACGATCGACAGGACGCACCGGGCGATCGGCCAGCCGACGCTTTCGCCGACGCGTTGCGGGCGGCGATCCGGTCCAGCGGTCTGAGCCTGGCACGCATCCGGCACGGACTCCGATCGCGCGGATTCGAGGTGAGCGCCGCGACGCTCAGCTACTGGCAGAGCGGCCGGAGCCACCCCACCCGGTCCCGGTCCCGGGAGCTGCTGGGCCCCCTAGCGGACGTGCTCGACCTACCCCACACCACATTCCTTTCGACGGGTACGCCGCAGCGGTCACCGACACCGTCCGGGGCGGCCAGGGAGACGTTGTGGGAGCACCCCGACGTGGTCACGGGGCTCGTCGCGCGCCTCGGCGGCCCTCCGGACTCGGCGCTGGTCCGGCTCCGGCAGCACGACCGGGTGACCGTGGGGCCGGACGGTCGCGAGCGGACGATGTGGAGCAGGCACGTGATGCGCGCCGCGCGGAACGACGCCTCGAGACTGCTGTTGATCTACCAGTCCGAGTCGCCGTCCAGTCCTCCTCCCACGGTCCGCGTGCTGCGGGGCGGTCATCCCGGGCGGATCGTGAGCGATTCCGGTTCCGGTCACACGGTCGCGGAACTGCTCCTCGACCGGCCACTGCGCCGTGGGGAGTCGACCGTCACCGAATACGAGTGGGAGTTCCATCCGCCCTTTCCGGTGGCGACGTTCTTCGAGCAGAAGTTCCGCCTTCCCGTGCGCGAGTACATCCAGGAGGTGCGTTTCCACCCGGCGGCACTTCCCTCGCGGTGCTTCCAGCAGATCAGCGACAGCACCGGCGGGGCTCCACACCACGTGCGGCGGCTGCGGGTGAACGCCGCCCACAGCGTGCACGCCGTCACCATGGACGCGCTCCCCGGCGTGTTCGGGCTCCAATGGACCTGGGACGCCTGAACCTCACCAGGTCCAGCGGACGCCGGAGATGCCCGCGACGTCCATGACGACCGCGTGCACGTTGTGGAAGACGTTGGGCACGAGCTCGCGGCTCTTCCGGGAGCTGATGTCGACGTGCGGTGTCGTGTAGTGCTCGCAGCGCCGGGGGGCCGCGCCGCCGGAGAAGTCCACCTCGATGACGTGGTGGCGCACGGGCAGCGGCAGTTTGCGTTCGTAGAACGTCTCCTGCGGGTACGGTCGCCGGTAGCACACCTCGTGCTCGATGACGACCAGCTCTCCGCGCGCGAGCGGCCGTTCGAGGATCAGCTCCACCGCGACCAGACCGGCGGCGCTCCTGCGTTCGATCCGGCCCGTCGTGCACTGGCTCAGCGCCCGGACGACCGGCGGCCGGGCGACGCCGTCACTCACGTGGTTGATCAGCGTCGTGCGGTCCGCACCGTCGAACTCCGCCTGCAGTACCTGCCAGGTGCGCAGGGAACGTGCCCGACGGTCCGGCCCGATGGTGAAGCGGTCGTGGTGGCTGAGCGACCGGAGTCCCCCGCTCTCCAGCGGTGGGAACCGTGCCGCGAGCTCGGTCACGTCCTCGCTGTTCTCCCACAACCTGGACAGGCCGAGCCTGCGGGGGGCGCGGGCGTTGCGCCCCCGGGAACGGGTCGTTCCCAACAGCGCCGCCAGCCCGTTGCCGGGCAGGTCGAGAATGTGCTCGAGTTCGCGGACCACGGCGAGAGACCGTGTTCCCTCCGGTCGGCTGCGCCCGGACTGCCAGTGGCTCAGGGTCGCCAGGCTGACCGCGAGTCCACGGATTCCCAGCCGGTCGCGCAGTTCCCGCAGTGTCAGCCCGCTGTCGGCGATCGCCCCGCGCAGGGCGACCTCGAACCGCTCCTCGACCTGTTCTCGGTTGGACACCTCGTACCCTCCTAGGCATGGGAACGGCAGGAGCCGGACATCAGGAGGGGATCCGTGAACTGCGGGCAAATGACCCATGGCTCGCAGCCAAGGTTAGCCTTTCGCCGTCCACCGTGGGCCTGTGAACTGCGGCACGGGAAACGACAAGTGAACGGCGAACACAGGCGCGTTGTGTCGCCCACTCGCGATGCGGTCGCCGCCCGTCGGGCGGCCCGGGGCCGGATGTGCCCGGCGGCCGCCGCAGGTCGCCTCAGCAGCTCTTCGAGGTCAGTGCAGGGCCGCCGGGGACGCGAAACCCTCGATCGTCCCCCAGCCCCTCGGGATGTGCCTTCGGGCCGTGACCCCGCCCGCCGCCCCGCCGGTCACGTTGCCCTCGATCGTGCTGAACCAGCCGACGTGCGCCGCCGTCACCACGCCGATGTGGTCGGAGTTGCCGTCCGGGGCCTCGAACGCCCCGTCCCGGTAGACCACCAGGTCGCCGGGGCGTGGCGTGTAGTCGGAGTCGGCCGGGTGCCAGGTGCCGTGGCGTTCCCCGTACCGCCGGCCCGAGCGCGCCCACTCGTCGAGTTCCTTCGCGCCCGACACCCCGGCATTCGTCCACAGGTACCTGGCGAAGTCCGCGCACCACGCGCCACGGCTCCAGCCGGCCCGGCACCCGGACCCGCCGCCCCGGGCCTGACCGGAGTAGAAGTTGCAGCCGTCGACCTCGTGGTCACGGTCGCCGTTGCCCAGTTCCCGCTCGGCGAGGTCGACGACCCGGCCCGCCTCGGCGGTCGCCGGTTCCGAGACCGGCCACAGGCCGACGGCCCCGGTCACGGTGACCAGCACGGCCACCACGATCCCCGCGATCAACCACCGTCTGCGCCTACTGGCCACTCTTCTCCCCCGGTCCGCGAGTTCGGGCCAATATACCGGCGCGGCCGGGCCCACCTGATCCGTCATGCCGCGCGCCGGACCGTTCGCGAAGTCGACGGCCCGCGGTCCGGCCGCCCGGACAGGCCCGACATCCGGCCCCGGCGGAAGCGGTGAACGTGAAATGGGGGCGATCCGCCGCCGGTGGACGGACAGCGGATCGGAACCCCTACAGGTGCCGTCAGACGTCGGCTATACCGGAGCAGATGTAGTTCTGTGACGTGGCGCTCGTCCCCTGACTGGTGGTGAATTCGACCTGGATGACTCCGCGCCTGCCCAGTTCGCACGGGATGGCGACGACCTCGGCGTCGTTGTGCCAGGGCAGTGCCATCCCGTTCTGGCTCCAGCGGATCGTCCGCGCGCCGGTTGCGGAATGGTACAGGAAGCAGCTGATGTACTGGTTACCCCCGTTGCCGCACTGCACGCTGAAGGCCGGACCGCTGACGGCGTGGGCGCTGGCCGGGGCCGCGACCGCCCCGGCGAGCGCGAGAGGGGCCGCGAGAGCTACGGCGGTTCGGTGGAGGGCGCGGTGCAGGTTCATGGGGGCTGTCCCTTCGTCGGGGCGTGCGGTACCCGGCCGGGGCGCGCCGGACCGGGCTCCCGGGTGCGTCGGTCCGTGACCGGGCGCCGGAGCCCATGGGGCGGCCATGGCCGGGATCTGTGCGGACGACCGCGGTGCTCCATCGTCCACTGTGGCGGATTTAATACTGGACCAACATTTGAGTTTTCTCAACATCAAACCGGCCTCCGCCTCGCCGACCCGGCCGGGAGGGGCCGCCGGCCGGTACCCGTCGACGGCTTGTCGAGATCGCGTTTTGGGGCCGAGTTCCGCCGTGGGCCTCCCGTTTCCGTCCCGGACCGGCGATCATGGCGATCATGGAGCCCTTTCGGATCGACGTGCCGGAGCACACGCTCGCCGACCTGCGGGAGCGCCTGTCGCGCACCCGGTTCACCGCCGCCTCGGACCGCACGCCGTGGAACGCCGGGACCGATCCGACGGACCTGCGCGCGTTGGTGGAACACTGGGCGGGCGGCTTCGACTGGCGGCGGATCGAGGCCAGGCTGAACGGGTACCCGCAGTACCTCGCCGATGTCGACGGCCGGCGGGTGCACTTCGTGCACGTGCGGTCGACGCGGCGCGACGCGCTGCCCCTGGTGCTGACGCACGGGTGGCCGAGCTGCTTCGTGGAGATGCTGGCGGTCGCCGACCGGCTGGCCGCCGACTTCGACGTGGTCGTCCCCTCACTGCCCGGGTTCGGGTACTCCGAGGCGCCGGGCGGACCCTTCACCGGACGGCGGATCGCCGGGACCTGGCAACACCTGATGACCACGACTCTGGGGTACCGGCGGTACGGCGCGTTCGGCGGGGACGTGGGGGGCAGCGTCACCCAGTGGCTCGGCGCCCTGTACCCGGAGAGTGTGGTCGGGATCCAGATGACCTCCGGCAGCCTCACCGCCGGCATCGACCCGGTGGCGCTGGAGCCGGACGAACGGGCCTACCTGGACGCCGAGCGGGCCTACGACGCCCGGGACGGCGGGTACGCCGAGATCATGCGCACCCGCCCGGACACGATCGCCGCGGCGCTCACGGACTCGCCGGCCGGGCTGCTGGCCTGGATCGTCGACAAGTACCGCGCCTGGAGCGACTGCGCCGGCGACCTCCCGACCCGGTGGAGCCCCGACGACCTCCTCACCGTGGCCACCCTCTACTGGGTCACCGGCAGCATCGGCTCCTCGTTCCGCCCGTACTACGACCACCCGCACGCCGACCCCCGGCCGCCGGTCACGGTGCCGACCGCGATCACCCTGAGCCACGAACCCCTGATGGCGGGCTACCCCCGGAGCCTGGCCGAACGCGCCTTTCCGAACCTGCGGCACTTCGCCCGCCCCGACAGCGGCGGCCACTTCATGTCCCACGAGGAACCCGACTACCTCGCGACACAGCTGCGGACCTTCTTCGAACCGCTGCGCTGAACGACCACGATCCCGGGATCGAGCTGCCCGTCTGCCCCGTCACTCCCAGTCCCAGCGCAGGCCCACCAGGCCGGGTACCGCCCCGGTCGCCAGGAGGTGGGCCGTGTCCCTGCCCGCCATCGGGATCTCGGAGTAGTCCAGGTCCGGGCCGTCGACCCGTTCCCTGCTGAAGCGGTAGCACCGGACGGGCACCACGCCCGACGTGAACCGGACCTCCAGGGACGCGTAGGTGCCGCGCAGCGGAATGCCGTAGCAGAACTCGTGGCAGGGCACTCCGCTGGCGTTGTGGTGCTCGTACTCCAGGATGTGGGTCTCGCCCACCCGCAGCACCCGGTCGAAGAGCAGCTCGGTGGCGACCATGCCCGTGGCCCGGTCCCGACGGGCCCGGCCCAGCCGGCAGTTGGCCAGCGGCACCACCCGCATCAGGTCCGTGTCACAGCCCGCGTCGCCCTGCACGAGGTCGACGTGCCGGTCCACCTCCGCCACCGCGCGCACCACCCGCACGGTGCGGCGCCGGGTCACCGAACGGTCCGGACCGATGTACAGGCCCGCGAACACGCTGACCGTGCGCAGCCGGCCCAGCGCCGGAGTCTCCAGTTCGGACACGATCCGGTCCAGGACGGAGACGGGTGTGAACGGCTCCGAGTACCGGTCCGCGTCGGGCGGCGGGTCCGGTCGGGGGCCGCGCGGACGCGGGGGCCCCAGGAGCACCATCAGCGCCGCACGCGGCAGCCCCAGGATGTCCTCCAGCGCCTCGACCGCCCGCAGGGACGCGTCCCGCTCGGGCCGGCGCGCCCCGCTCTGCCAGCAGCTCAACGTCGCGACGCCGACCGGCACCCCGCGCTCTGCCAACCGGGCCTGGATCCGCTGCAACCCCAGACCCCGGGCGCTGATCGCGGCCCGCAGCGCCCGACCGAACGGACCGGTCCGCAACGCGACCGCCAGTTCCTCCTGACCCGCCCGCACCGCCACCTCCCAGAGCCCCGGGCACCACGACCGTGGACGACAGAGGGAGGTCGCCCGGTGAGCCTCGGACACATCGTGTACCTACATGTGGAGTATGATATTACACCTCACATGTAGGTACATCACCTTGTCGACCGTGGGAAATGGCGAGAATCGCGTCGGGCCTGAAGACTCCGAGCCCCGCCGAACGCCGGGGTCCCATCCGTGGCCCGGGGAGCCTCCAGCGGCGGGAATTGCGCTGATGTTCGCCAGCCCGTGGCGCGGCGGTCGCCCCGGGGCGGGCATCGACCCAAGTACCATGCGCATCTATGGTAGTCAATCACTTGCGGCGGCCGGGCCCTCAGTGGACGGCGGCGTTCCTGACTCTCGTGGTCACCATCGGACTCGCGGTGACCACGGGCACGGCCTCGGCCGCGCCGAGCATGACCGTCACGACCGCGCTGGCCACCCAGAACGGCCAGACGGCCACGGTCGTCGGCTACGTCGCCGGGGAACCGACCGGCGCGAACACCGTGCTGCGGTCCGCCTTCACCGGCGACACGGCCATCGCGATCGCCGACGCGGCCTCGGAGACCGGTACCCCGCGCATGCTCTACGTCCAGGTGACGGCGGCCTACCGGGGCACCTTCGGCCTGCGGACGAATCCGGGCCTGATGGGACGGTCGGTCACGGTCACCGGCACCCTCACGGCGTACTTCTCCCACGGCGGGCTCAAGAGCCCGACGGCGATGGTCCTCACCGGCGCGCCGCCGACCCAGCCGCCCACGTCGACGCCCACACCCGCTCCGACGTCGAGCGGCGGGCCCTACGACGCGACCTACTACCGCGACGCCACCGGCAAGACGGGCCCCGCCCTGCGCGGCGCCCTGCACGCCATCGTAAAGGTGCAGACCAGGCTCACCTACGACCAGGTCTGGGACGCGCTCAAGTCGACCGACCAGGATCCGGCCAACCCTGGCAACGTCCTCCTGCTCTACACCGGACAGAGCAAGAGCAAGGCGCAGAGCGGCGGCGGCGTCGACGACTGGAACCGCGAGCACGTCTGGGCCAAGTCGCACGGCGACTTCGGCACCGCGACCGGGCCCGGCACCGACGTCCACCACCTGCGCCCCTGCGATGTCTCGGTCAACTCCACCCGGGGCAACAAGGACTTCGACACCGGCGGCAGTCCGGTCGGCGAGGCGCCCGGCAACTACACCGACGCCGACTCGTGGGAACCCCGCGACGCCGACAAGGGCGACGTCGCCCGCATGATCATGTACATGGCCGTCCGGTACGAGGGCGAGGACGGCTGGCCCGACCTGGAGATGAACCAGTCCGTCACCAACGGGTCCGCGCCGTTCATCGGCAAACTGTCGGTGCTGTTGCGGTGGAACCTGTCCGACCCGCCGTCGGCGTTCGAGAAGAACCGCAACCAGGTGATCTACGACAGCTGGCAGGGCAACCGCAACCCGTTCATCGACCATCCGGAATGGGCCGGCGCGATCTGGGGCAGCTGACCGCCGCTGCGTCCACTGTCCGGCCGGGCAGTGGACGCGGCGGGGCCGTCAGCGCGCGTGCCACCGGGCCAGCAGCTCCGCCTCGCGTTCGGCGGACAGCGACCTCTCCGACGGGGCGCCGCCGGCGAGCGCCTCCCGCGCGGCCTCGCCGACGGGGCGCGACCGCAGCCCGGCCCGCAGCGAGGCCGCCGGGTCCGCCGTGTTGATCAGCTCCTCGGCGCGGTCGCCCTGCGCCCACATCGGCAGGGCCGCGACGGTCTCCCCCTCGGCCAGGAGGAACGCGTCGTCGACCCAGGTGACGGTGCTCTCCGCGACGCCGATGCCCACCCGCACCTCCTCGAGGAAATCCGCATAGGTGTACGTCGCGGACGCGCCGACCAGGTGCAGCGTCCCGGACCGGCCCTCGGCCAGGGCGGCGAGCGTGAAGTCCGCGATGTCGCGCGCGTCGACGACCTGCAACGGCGTGTCCGGGGTCGCCGGCGCGAGGATCTCGCCACCGCGCGCGATCCGGTGCGCCCAGTAGTCGACGTGGCCGAAGTGGTCCCACGGCCCGAACACGTACGACGGGCGCAGCACGAGGACGTCGGCCCCGTACCGGTCGGCCGCGACCCGCTCGCACAGGACCTTCAGCCCGCCGTAGTTGGCGTAGGTCACCTCGGTCGGGGTGGGGCCGTCGAGCGCCCGGAGCCGGCTGTCCTCGGTGAATCCCGGGCCCTCGGGGTCGTAGACGGACACCGTGGAGATCAGCACGTACCTGCCGCCCCGGCCGCCGAGCGCGTCGGCGAGCCTGGTGACCTGGCCCGGGAGGTACGCGCAGACGTCGATCGTCGCGTCCCACCGGCCGTCGGCGAGGGTGGCGGCGAGCGCGTCGGGGTCGTCGCGGTCGGCGAGCAGGTGCCGGGCCGCGCCGTCGAACAGGTCGGCGCCGGTGCGGCCCCGGTGCAGGAGGGTGACCTCGTGTCCGGCGGCCAGGGCGGTCGCGGCGAGGTGCCGGCCGACGAACCGGGTCCCGCCGATGATGAGGATGCGCATCGGCCGATCGTATGCCCAGGAGGGTTCCGGACGGGCCGGCGAAGGGGCCGGCGCGGGGCAGCGCCGTACCCGCGGCGTCCGTAGGATCCGGTGCTGAGTCCCGTCGCGGTGCGCGGGACACGACGGGGATCCTGGAGACACGGCGCATGGTGCGGCTCGCGATGGGACAGATCCGGATGCGACCGTGGCGGGCGGTGGCGTTGTTCGCCGCGATCGTGTTCGCCACCACCGGGTTCACGGTGCTGACCGGCACCACCACGACCGCGCGGGCCCGCACGACCGGCACCGTCGACCGCAACTACCGCGCGGCCTACGACATCCTCGTCCGCCCCCAGGGTGCCCGCACGGAGCTCGAACGGCAGCGGGGGCTGGTGCGGCCCAACTACCTGTCGGGGCTCTACGGCGGCCTGACCCTGGACCAGTACGAGCAGGTCAAAGCTACGCTCGGGGTGCAGGTGGCGGCCCCGGTGGCGATGGTGGGGTACGTGCTGGCCTGGTCGCAGGGCGAGGTCGACGTGACCGACGCCGTGGACCGTTCCCTGACCCGCCAGGTGCTGCGGGCCCGGCCGACGTGGCGGGCCGACCGGGGGCTGAGCACGCAGACCGACGACAGCCCCGTCCACGTGTACGTCACCCGCAACGAGGTGGCCTGGCCGACGGATCAGCCCGGCCGCTACACCGACGGCCGCGACCACAGCGCGGCGGTTCTGGCCGCCTGCGGTGCGGACCTGGCCAGGCACGCGGTCGAGATCGGGGCCGACGGATCGGCGACCCCGGTATGCCGCGAGGTCGGGGGCGCGGGGACCCGTCCGGCGCTGGTCGTGGCGCACCTGCGGGCCGACGGGGACTTCGACCTCGGCGGCATTCAGCTGGGCGGTCCGACGACGAAGCGGCTGACGGTGTGGAAGCCCTGGCCGATGGCGCTGATGCTCGCGGCGATCGACCCGGTGGAGGAGGACAAACTCGTCGGGGTGGCCGGCGCGCTGGTGTCGGGCCGGAACCTGGAGGCCGCCGACGGCACGGTCCGGCCGCTGCCGGGTCATCCGAACATCCCCACCGTGGGGGTCCTGGCCACGTCGCGGCCCTACCTGGACGAGCAGCTGACCATGGACGTCGAACGACTCGGCCCCGACGCGGCGGCCACGCTCGGCGGCACCCCGGCCACGGTCCTGGACACGCGTCTGTCGGCCGCCGCGGGACGGACGCTGTTCCGGCACAGCGAGAACGCCGAGGACGCCTACGGGCGGCAGTTGCGCAGCCGGTTGCACGCGAACACCTACGTCATCGTGCGCGGCGGGCCTCCGGAGTACGGGACCGCGCCGGACGGGAGTCTGCGGCCCACGACCCGGGGCGCCGACGCCGGGATCTGGGCGCCCGTGGTGCAACGGAACGGAGCGGTGCCCCGGTTCGCCGCCGACGACGCGACCCGTTCCGTGTCCGCCCAGCGGCGCCAGCAGACCGGGTCGACGGCGCAACCCGCCGCCATCGCCGTCGGCACGTTCGATCCGCAGCGCCTCGTCGGGTTCTCCGAGCTCGCGACGGTGCCCCTGGAGACCTACTACCCGCCGCGCGCGACCGGGGCGGACCAGCGCAGCCGTGACCTGCTCGGAAACAGACCCCTCCAACCCAACAGCAACCCAGCCGGGTACCTGGCGACGCCGCCCCTGATGCTCGCGACCCTCGGCGCGTTGCCGGCCCTGCTGGAACCCGACAGTCCGATCGCCGCCGCCCCGATCTCCGCCGTCCGGGTCCGGGTCGACGGGGTCACGGGCGTCGACGCGCTGTCCCAGGAGCGCGTCCGGCTGGTGGCGGAGGACATCGCCCGCCGGACCGGCGCGGACGTCGACATCACCATCGGTTCCTCGCCCGCGCCGCAGACGGTGGCCCTGCCCGGGGGCAGGTTCGGCCGGCCGGACCTCAGCCTGGTCGAGGGCTGGTCCCACAAGGGCGTGGCGATGAGCATCGTCAAGGCCGTGGACCAGCGGAGCGTCGCCCTGTACGCGCTGGTCCTGGCCGTGTGCGCCCTCTTCCTGGTCAACGCGGTCTCGGCCGCCGTCCGCGAACGCCGCCGGGAACTGGCCATCCTGTCGTGCCTGGGCTGGCCCCGGCGCCGGTTGGCCGGCCTCATCCTCGTCGAGGTCGGCCTGCTCGGCGGCGCCGGCGGGGTGCTGAGCACGCTCGCGGCCCTTCCCGTGGCGCGACTGACCGGCGTGGACATCGACTACCGGCACGCCCTGCTCGCGGTGCCCGTGGCCGTCCTGCTGGCGCTGGTCGCGGCGGTGGTGCCAGCGGTGCGGGCCTCCCGCGCGCATCCCGCTTCGGCGGTGCACCCCGCCGCCAGCACCAGGGGCGGCCGGGCCAGGGTGCGCGGCCTGTTCGGGCTCTCGGTGAACAACCTGGCGCGGACCCCCGGGCGGACGTCGCTGGCGGCCGGCGGCCTGACGGTGGCCACGTTCGGGTTCACCATGATCACGGCGATCAACGGGGCCTTCCAGGGGCGGGTGGTCGGCAGCCTGCTGGGCGAGGTGGTGTCCGTGCAGGTCCGGGCCGTGGACCTGATCGCGATGTCCGTCACCGCCGTACTCGCCGTCGCGTCGGTCACCGATGTCCTCTACCTGGGTGTCCGGGAGAGGGCGGGCCAGTTCGCGGTGCTCCGGGCGTGCGGCTGGTCGGAGGCGCAGGTCGGCAGGCTGGTACTCGGCGAGGGGCTCCTCCTCGGCGTACTCGGCACGCTGCCCGGCGCGGCCCTCGCCCTGGCACTGCTGGCGGCCCTCGGCACCGGGGTGACCGGGGACGTCTGGGGCGCGGCGCTCGGCACCGTGGGGCTGGGCGTGCTCCTGACCGGTGTGGTGGCGGCGATGGCCCCGCTGGTGCTGCGTCGGCTGCCGCTGGCCCAGCTCATCGCCGAGGAATGACAGTACCCGTCAAGGATTGGACTTCGACAGCATGGCAGTCTCCACCGGAGCTGAGATCGACGTGGACGCGGTGGTGAAACGGTTCCGTGCCGGCGGAACGGACCTCGCGGCCGTGGACGGGGTGACCCTGCGGCTGCCGTCGGCCAGCGTCACGGCGTTGACCGGCCCTTCCGGGTCCGGCAAGTCGACGCTCCTGCACCTGATCGGCGGCATCGAGCGGGCCGACTCGGGACGGATCCTCGTCGACGGGGACGACATCACCGCCATGGACCGCAGGGGCCTCACGGCCTACCGGCGACGGATCGGGTTCGTCTTCCAGCGCTTCCACCTGCTCCCGGCCCTCACCGCCCTCGACAACGTCCTCGCACCGGTACTGCCCTTCCGGGTCGACTTCGACCGCGCCGCCCGCGCCCGCGAACTCCTGGACCGGGTCGGACTCGCCGGCCGGCACGACGCGCTGCCCGCCCAGTTGTCCGGCGGCCAGCAGCAGCGGGTGGCCATCGCGCGGGCCCTGATCGCGCGGCCCACCCTCCTGCTCGCCGACGAGCCCACCGGCGCCCTCGACTCCGACACGGGTTCGTCGATCATGGATCTCCTCTGGGAGCTGCGCGCCGAACACGGCATGACCCTCGTGATCGCCACCCACGAGGACGCCGTGGCCCGCCGGTGCGAGCACCTGGTCCGGCTCCGCGACGGCGCACTCGTCAGTCCATAGGAGTCCGCACTCCCCCACCCGGTCACGGAGGACCCATGCCGCATCTGCACAGCATCGACCAGTGGCTCACGGCCCACGCACCCATCACCGCCACGAGCCTGCGTCCACCCGCCACGGTCGAGCAGCTAGACCGGGCCGAGCGGGAACTCGGCCACCCGCTGCCCGACGAGCTGCGCCAGCTCTACCTCTGGCACGACGGGACCGTCGGCCTGGCCGGATCCTCCGCCCCCTTCGACATCGAGCCCTCGCTGTACTTCCAACCCCTCGACGAGGCCCTCGCCGCCCGGCAGTGGCTCAACGACCTCTACGCCACGATCAACCAGGACGACTACATCACCTGGCGGGCACACTGGCTGCCGATCGCCGCCGACGACTGCGGTGCCTACGTGGTAGTCGAAACCCAGGGCCCACACACCGGCAGGGTCATCTACCGCAGCGACGAGGACGGACCCCACCTCGAACGGGCCTGGCCCACCCTCACCCACTGGGCGGACGCACTCTCCACCGCCCTGACCACCGGCGAACCGTTCATGCGGGTCCACCTGCCGGTCCCGGTCGACGGCACACTCACCTGGGACTGGGTCGGGCCGTCGGCACCCACTCCGCCCAGCTTCCCTCCCGGGTTCCAGCTGCCCCAAACCTGACCACGGCAGCCATGAGGCGGAACGGTCGCCGCCACGGGGTAGCGTGAGCCGACCGAACGGGGAGGATCACATGGCGTACACGGCGGCGGAGCCCAGGACCACGGCGGACTGGCGCACCGGGGCGGCGGTGGTGGTGACGGTGCTGGCGTGGGCATCGGCGTTCATCTCGATCCGCAGCGCCGGGCAGTACTTCACCCCCGGGGCGCTGGCCCTGGGCCGCATGCTGGTCGCCACGGTGGCGGTCATGGCGTTGCTGCTGATCCGGCGCGAGGGCTGGCCCGCCCGGGGCGCGTGGCCGGGCATCGTCACCGGCGGCCTGCTGTGGTTCGGCGTGTACATGGTCGCGCTCAACTGGGCCGAGCAGAAGGTCGACGCCGGCACCGCCGCGATGGTGGTCAACATCGGCCCGATCATCATCGCCCTGATGAGCGGACTGCTGCTCCGGGAGGGTTTCCCCCGCCCGCTGATGATCGGCATGGCGGTGTCCTTCGCGGGCGCCGTCGTCGTCGGGTACTCGCAGTCGCGGGGCGGTGACGCCCCCGTCCTCGGAGTCCTGCTGTGCGTGGTCGCCGCCGTCACCTACGCGTGCGGGGTGGTCGTGCAGAAACCCGCCCTGCGGTACGCGTCGGCGTCGCAGGTCACCGCGTTCAGCTGCCTGGTGGCCACCATCGCCTGCCTGCCCTTCTCCGGTCAGCTGCTCGACGGCCTGGGCAGCGCGCCCGCGTCGGCCACCGTGAACATGGTCTACCTCGGGCTGGTCCCCACGGCGCTGGCCTTCACCACCTGGGCGTACGCGTTGGCGCGCACGACGGCCGGGAAGATGGGCGCCACGACCTATGTCGTACCCGCGATCGTGGTGTTCATGTCGTGGTTGTTCCTGTCGGAGGTACCGGGCTGGTGGACGGTCGCGGGCGGCCTGCTGTGCCTGGCCGGGGTCGCCGTGGCCCGGCGCGGCTCCTCACGGCGGCCGGCGGCCGTCCCGGCTGCCCGTCCTGACCACGGGACGGACTGACCCGACGACGCACTGTCCACGGGCGACGGTCGTCGCCCGTGACGGCGTCAGGCTCGGGCCGGGAAGTCAGGGCCGGTTGTGCACGAACCACGCGTCGCCCGCGGACAGCGCGGTGGCGACCTCCCACCGGCTCAGGTCGAGGTTCGGACCGAGCCCCTTGAGCTGGCAGGCCGCGCTCCACGCCTCGTCACCCGGGGCCGGGGCGCGACCGACCTGGAACTGCAACATGGTGCCCCACGCCGCGACCAGGCGGGCGTCCCACCGGTGGTGCCACTGCGCCAGCACCTCGGCGAGCGAGAGTTCGGCGTCCGTGCCGAGCGCACCGAAGAAGTCCACCCAGTATCCCGAACTGCGGACGTCGCTGGTCGGCAGCAACATCAGCAGAACGCTCTCCGGTGTGTACCAGTTGTCGGTCCGCGTCTGGAACCGCACGCTGTCCAGCACCTGGTCGTGGAGTTCCGGGTCGGCGAGCAGCCGGTCGTACAGCGCCCGCTCGAATGCATCGCTCGAACTCGGCAGGGCCAGATCCGACGCCAGGGACGCCAGGTCGACGCCGGCCAGGCCGTGCGCGTAGTGCTCGACGTTGTCCTCGTCGACCGCCTCCTCCGCCTCGGGGTCGTAGAAGGTCAGCCAGGGTTCGGAGGACGCCGCCGCCTCGGTGAACTCCCGCAGTCGCGACTCCGACGGGCCCGGCTCGGGCTCGGGCAGCATCGCGAGCGGGCCGGTGAAGTCGTCGGTGACCAGGAGGGGCAGGCGTCCGGTGACCGGCACCAGGGCGTCGGCGGCCCGCCAGGCCTCGTGCAGGCGGCGAGGATCGATACCTGCGACGAGGATGGTGCCCGCCGGCCCGTGGCCGATCGGCAGGCCGGCCAGTGGCGTGCCGACGAACGCCGCTTCGATGTGTTCGAGATCGTTTCGCACCGTGACAGTGTCCCCGATCGCCGGCGCGCCGTGGGGGCGGACGGCGGGCCGGTACTCGCTGAGACAGCTGGGGTGCCGCGTTGTCGACCTTCGGCGGGGAATGCTTCTCAACTGTCGCGGGCGTGGGCAGTGGCCGTCGATCCGTCGATGGTGAGTCCGAACATCCGCAGGGCTCGGCACGCCTCCTCCCGGCCCTGGCCGTGCAGCAGGTCGGCCAGCCGGTTCGCGGCCTGGTCGTCGCCGTTGGCCGCCAGCGCGCGCAGCCTGCTCCTGGCCCTGGCTCAAGCCGCGCGGGTCCGTCGCACGGTGACGGCGGCGAGGCCGAGGAGCCAGACCGCGACCGCCGTGACGCCGAGGGAGGTGAGGGGTCCGGCGTCGACGCCGCCGAGTTCGACCAGCGGCAGGCCCGCGAGCAACGTGGCGCCCGCGCCGGTCCAGGTCAGCCAGGTGGGCACGGTCGCCCGGAGTGCCGCCGTCGCGCAGCCCACCGCGGCGGCCCCGAACGCGGCGACGCCGAGTAGCTCGCCGATGCCGCCGCCGAAGTCGTTGAGTACCTGGTACTGCAGGGCGATCGTGGGCCGCAGCGCCGGGTCGGCCCAGCTCTCGGCGAGGGTGGGCATGGCGGTGAGCCAGCGGAGGATCCCGATCCCCCGGGCCAGGCTCGACAGGCCGGCGAGCAGCACGGCCAGCCGGGCGGCGGTTCCGGTCGCGCGGCCCCCGACGGTGACGGCGACCGCGATGACGGGCAGGAACAGCAGCGAGTACCCGAGGTATACGAGGTAGCCGGTCCGCAGGCCCGGTTCGTTCGCCGCGACGAGCGGCAGGATCACCGAGGCGGGGTCGCCGAGGCCCTGCGGCCAGTTGACCGCCCGGCCGAGCACGACGAGCGGGACGGCGATGATCAGGGCCTCGAAGGCGAACAGGATGGCGGCTGAGCGCCTCACGGTGATCATGGGGTGACCTTCCTGGCAGCAGTTTCGAGCAATGTTAGATTTACCTGACAGTGTCAGTCAAGCCGGAGTGCGTTAGATTGAGCTGTGACCGCCCCCCAGCCCTCGCTGCGCGACCGCAAACGCGCCGCGACCATCGACGAGATCAAGGCGGTCGCCGTCCGGCACCTGGCCGCCGACCCCAGCGCGATGACCCTGCGCGGCATCGCCCGCGAGGTCGGCATGACCGTGCAGTCGCTCTGCCACTACTTCCCCAGCCGCGAGGACCTGATCACCGCCCTCGTCACCGACGCGCACGCCGAACTCGCGACCGCCGTCGAAGCCGCCCGGCCGGTCGACCTGGTCACCGCCGCCGCCGCGTACCGGGGTTGGGCCCTCGCCCACCGGTCCCGGTTCCTCCTGATCTACGGCACGCCCGTCCCCGGGTACGCCGCGCCCGCCCAGGGCCCGACCAGCGGGGCGGCCCGCCGACTCGGCGCGGCGTTCACCGCCGCGATCTACGGCGGCTGGTCACCCGGCGACCTCGAACGCGTCCCGCCCCCGGGGACCGACCCCGCCCTCGACGCGGCCCTGGCCCGCGCGGGCGACCTGACCGGCACCGGCCTGCCGGCGGGCGCCCTCGGCTGGGGCCTGGCGCTGTGGGCGCAGCTGCACGGGCTGGTCATGCTGGAGATCCTCGGACACCTGCCGATGCTCGGCGACCAGGCCGGGGCCTTCTACGACCGGACCGCCCGCCGGGCCGCCGCCGACCTCACGACACTGCGGCCGTAGCCCGCGTGGCGGGTCCCTGCGGCGACACGGAGGGGCTCGGGGCCGCACGTCGGGTACCGCGTCGGAGCACTCTCCTAAGATGCGCCTTGAGCTGCGCGACTGTGAGCTGAGGGAGCATGAGTGAGCGAGTACGACGTCATCGATGTATTGGGTGCGGCGGTCCGGTCCGACCTCACCGGGGCCGAGACGGCGCCCGAACTGATCCGGCGGGTCCTCGAGGAGGACGCGTGGCGTAGCTTCACCTCCCCGGGCGGTGGACAGGTCAGCCACGAGCGGTTCGACTCCTTCGTCACCGGCGCGCCGCCCGAGGGGCTGGGCCAGTCGATTCCGGACCTCGTCCAGCTCGCGGCCGGCGATCCCGGGACGCTCGGGCTGCTGGCGGCGGCGCTGGGGGTGCACCCCGCCGACCTGGTGCCCTCGTCTCCACTACCGCCGGCCGACGCGGCGCCGACGTCGCCGCCGCCACACGCCGACCCGGTGCCGTCATCACCGCCACACGCCGACCCGGTGCCGTCATCACCGCCGCACGCCGACCCGGTGCCGTCGTCACCGTCCCGGGCCGCAGGCGACGTGGTCGAACAGGACGCCCAGCACTTCGGCAGGTACGTGCGCGCGGGTGGTTGGCTGTTCGGTCTCCTGGTCGCCCGGAACGTCCGCCCGGCGAGCGCGGAGCAGTCGGAGTCCCCGACAGTCGACACCCGGCCGCCCAAGGTCTCCGCCGCCGCCTTCGCGATCACGGCGGGCTGCTCCAAGGACCGGGTCACGCGGTTCTACCGGGCGTGGGAACGCGCCGCGCTCGCGGGTGTGGTCCCCGGCTTCGAGGCGCTGACGCCGGGGGTCGACATCGAGCTGCCCGAGCCGCATCTGTGGTCGGAGTACTTCACCTCGTACGAACGCGGCAGCGACCGCCGCGAGAGCATCGCCGAACAGGCCGAGGCAGCGGGCAGCAGCTACGGCGACGCGGTGCGCGTCGCCGAACACCCCACCGCCCTGCGCACCGCGATCCTCGGCGATTCCAGGACGGCGGAGGCGGCCAGGAAGGCACTGGTCGACCGGCTCGGCGACGATCCGGCACTCCAGTCCCTGCTCGCACGGGACATCGCCGCGATGCCCGCCATGCGCAGGGCCGTGTCCGACGAGGCCAAACGCACCGACCAGGCGGACTATGTCCGCAAGATCGCGCAGAGCGGCAAGGCCCGCATCTCCTCGGGAGAGATCTCGCTCACCGACGAGGCGGTCAGGAGGATCGCCGAGCACCTGCCGGTCGAACTTCCGGAGGAGGCCACGGCGGAGGAGGTCGCCACGGCGTACGAGACGGCGCAGACGCTGATCGCCGAGGCCGTCGAGGCCGATCCCGAAACGCAGCTCCAGGAACGCCGGCACCGGTTCCGGCGCGCGATCACGACCTCGGCGAAGCAGATCGAGTCCATCGACGCGGACGGTGTCGCGGACCTCGCCGACGACGAGATCCGGGAAACCCTCATCGCCCTCCAGCGGAAGATCAACGTCCTCGCCCAGCAGCTGACGACCACCGAGCTGCTCCGGGCGGTCTGACCGGGGGCGGCGCGTCGAGCCTGCTGCTCAGGGCGGTCTGACCGGCGGCGGTGCGCCGAGCCGGCAGCTCCGAGCGGACTGACCGGCGGCGGCGCGGGGAGCCTGCCGTTCGCTGTCGCGCCGTACCGCGAACGCGACGGGCGGGATGGGGCGCGCCCGCCGGCATCCCACGCGGCGCGCACCCCGGGCCGGTGCGCGCCGATCCTGTGGACGCCGGGCCGAGACGGCCTGGCGGGAACGCAAGGCCGAGCCGGCCCGTCGGGGAGCTCCCCGACGGGCCGGCTCCGGGTCACACCCGGACCGTCGCGGAGCCCACCCCGGTGGTGCCGGGATCGACGAGCACCGTGTACGTACCGGTCACGCCCAGGGTGACGCGGGTCAGCGTGACCGTCGCCCCGGCGGAGCTCTTGGTCGTCAGCACCGTTCCGTCGGGCGCGCGGAGGATGTAGCTGGTGGACACCCCGAACGCCGCCCCGGTGACCGCCACGGTGATCTGCTGTCCGGCGGTCCCGACGAACGACACCACACCGTTCTGCCCCGGGCCGGTCAGGGTCACCACGACCCCGGGGCCGCCCGCCGTGGCCGGCACGGCGACGTCGGCGGGCACCGCGTAGACCTGGGCGGTGATCTGACCGGTGCCGGTGGTCTGCGGGTCGAGCAGCAGGGTGTGCTCGCCCGACGCGGTCAGGACGACCGGCTCGACGAAGCAGGACACCCCGCAGTTCATCGCGGTGACCAGCACGGCGCCGTCGGGCGCGAGGACGGAGACCTTCGCGTTCTTGGCCACGCCGAACGTGCCGCCGGTCAGCGCTGCCGACACCCGGTCGCCGGCAGTACCCGTGAAAGTGATCTTCGCGTTGCGGCCCGGCTGGGGCAGGGCCGCGACGACCGCCGGTCCGCCGGGAGCCGTGGGCACCAGCAGGGGCGCGGCGTCGACCAGAGCCAGGTCGATGCTCCCGGTGGACCAGCCCAGCGGGTCGTAGAACAGGGTGTAGTCGCCCGTCACGGGCAGGGTGAGGGTGTCGTAGAAGCAGGTCTGGCCGCACTGCTGGTTGGCCTTCGCCACGGCGACCCCGTCGGGCCGGCGGACGGTGGCGGCGCCGCTGGCCAGCGTGCCACCCGACAGCCACACGCTCACCTTCTGCCCGGCGACCCCGGCGAACGTGACCGTGGTGTTCTGGCCCGGGGTGGTCGTGGTGATCCGCACCGGGGCGCCGCCGACGGCCGCGCCGGTCGCGGTGTGCGTCACGTCGTAGGCGGTCATGGTGATCGAACCGTTCGCGCCGCCGCTGAACACCCGGTGGTACCAGAGTGTGTAGTCGCCGGTGACGGGCAGCAGGAACGGCTCGACCACCGCGTTGTTCGGCGCGTTGACGGTGGAGTACGCGAAGCTGCCGTCGGGGGCCTGCACGGTGAGCCCCATCTGCTGGGTACCGAAGGTGCCGTTCTCCAGCCGGAGCCCGAGCAGGTGCCCCGCGACGCCGGGTACGGTGAGCCGCGCGCCCTTGCTCGGCTTGTCGAGGTCGACCGGGAACGGGGTGCCGTCCACGGTCAGCGTGCCGGTGACCGGCGACATGTCGACGAGGCCCACCACGAAGGGCTCCTGCTGGGCGTTGTCCAGGACCAGCTCGTAGTCGCCGACCGTGGGCAGGCCGATGCCGTTGAGGTCGCACGGCTGCCCGCAGGACCGCAGGTCGAAGACCTGGCCGTCCGGGTGCCGGAGGTGCAGGTAGGTGAGGGCGGTGCCGCCGACGGTGACGTGCACGGAGAGCACCCGGTCGGGCTGGCCGGTGGCGAAGGGAATGACCGCGCGCTGCCCGTCGGCCACCCGCGCGGCGGTGACCTGCGGACCGTCGATGGTGGCGGGGACCACGACATCCGGTTCGGCGGCCAGGGCCGGGGTGGGGGCCGTCAGCGCCAGAGCGACGAACGTGCCGAGCACCGCGGCGCGCAGTCGGCGGGTCACCTGAGCGGAGAAGGGTCTCATTCCCAGACCGTAGCGGCCCCGGGGCGCACCGGAAACGGGTACATCGATCACTGAAAATCCCTTCGTAGCCCCGACCTGCGGCCAGGGAGTCGGGTCGGAATGCCGATAGGTCTGAAGGAGGTGTCGGGAGGCCGGCTGCTGGTATGCCACGGGCCGCCACCGGGTGACGACCCGGTGGCGGTGCGGGTGCCGGGCATTCCCGACGAGAGGAGGTTGGCAGAGGCCGCTGAGAGCCGACTCAGAACCCGCTCAGAGGACGACGACCCCGGCCCGTCTCAGGCGGGGATCAGCGCGCTGAGACGGTCCAGCGTGTACACCTCTGAGCCGTCCGGCAGGTCCTCGGGCGCGTCGAGGCCGACGAACACCACCGGCCCGGCCGGCCGGTCCCCGGTCCACATCGTCACCTCGGCGCGCGGGCGCCACCGGTCGACGAGGTAGGACACGGTGAGATGCCGCCGCTCCATCAGCGCCCGTACCCGGTCAGCGGTGGTGAAGGTGTTGTTCTCCACCCGGTTGAACGACGGCGTGCCGCCCAGGTAGAGGTGCAGCCAGACCGCCTGCCAGCCGTGCCCGTCGCGGACGAACACCACCGGCAGCGCCACCCGGCCCTGCCCGCGCAGCTGCGAGCGCGCCCGCACGGTCCGCGCGTCGAACGGGGCGCCCGCCTGGCCCGGCGCGCGGACCTGGTACCCGAACATCGACTCGGCGACCTCGTCGAACGACTCGCCCGCGTAGATGTTGACCTGCGGCACCACGTAGCGCGCGTCGACGGTCCGTGGCACGTCGATGAACTCCGTCGCGCCGTCCCTCGCGTCGGTGACGTCGCCGGAGTGCACCAGGCCGTGGTGGCGCAGGTTCGTCCAGGACACCTGGCCCGCGGTGCGGAACCCGTCGTCGAGCAGGAGCACCGACAGGTCGTAGTCGGTGCGGCGGCTCGACTGGCGCCAGTGCGTGAAGAAGCGCAACACCTCGCCGGGTACGGCCGCCCGCGAGCCCCTCGGCAGCACCGCGAAGCCGCCCTCGGACGCCCGGCCGGACAACGGCAGCGCGACGTCGAGCACGGCGGGGTCCACCACCAGCGGCCGGTCCAGCTCCGGCAGCCGGGCGCTGATCCGCTCGTCGAGCAGGGCGGACAGTTCGAGGATCAGGTCCACCGGCAGCGGGGGACGCTCGTCGGGGCCGACCCACGCGGTGCGCGAGCGGCTGGCGTACATCCGGGCGGGCTCGGGCGTCAGCCGGTTGTCGACGTGCTCGCGCAGGGAGAGCAGCACCCGCCCCGACGCCGAGCCGAGCGCGCCGGTGACGGCGGCGGTGACCGTGGCGCGCTCGGAGTCCGACGCCCGCCGCAGCAGCCGGTCGGCGGACCGCAGGAGCAGTCCCGGCGCGGCCGACAACACGGTCGCGGCCGTGGCGACGTCCCCGGCGCGGATCGCCGTCTCCGCGCGGCCGGCGAGACCCGGCGCGCGCCGCTCGCCCCGTGCGACGGCGAACACCCGCCGGGCGTGCGGCCACTGGGCGTACTCGTGCGGGTGCAGCCGTTCGCCGAGCCGCTTCCACGGTTCGGCGTGGCGCGAGACGTCGCCGAGCTTGCGCGGGTCGGCCCGGACGACCTCGTCGAGGGCGGCCAGCAGCATCCGCCGTTCCGGGCGGCGGAAGGCGCGCAGCCGGGTGGGGGTGAGGAGCGCGGCGTCCCCGTCGGAGACCTGGCAGGCCAGGCGCAGTACGTCGGTCGTGGTGTCCACGCCGAGGAGCGGGCGGCCGAGGACGAGCCGGATCCCGTTGAGCACCGCGCGGTTCTCCCGCACCGGGATCTCCGTCGGCTGCGCGCCGTCGAGGCAGGCGACGGCGAGCTCGCCGAGGATCGCGAGGTCCGCCTCGCCGAGCGGGGTCGTGCTCTGAGCCAGGGCCAGGTAGAGGCGCTCGGCCTCCACGTCGGCGGGGTCGCCGAGCCGCAGCAGGGTCAGCCGGTCGCCGGCACCGGTGACCAGGGCGTCGTGCGCGGCCAGCAGTTCGGCGTAGGTGTGCTGGTAGGTGCCGTAGCCGGGCAGGTCGAGCAGGTTCACCCCGCCGAGGTCCCGCAGCCGCGCCTCCGTCACGGTGCCCGAGCCGGCGAGTACGGCGGCGCGCAGCCGGTCCGTCCAGAATTCCAGGGTGTCGGGCACTCCGTTCGGGAAGCCGATGAAGTAGGCGTTGTGCTGGACGTGGTCGCCGACCAGCTCGCGCACCGCCGAGACGACCGTGGCGGCCAGGTCCGTCGCCGGACCGGGGGCCAGGGCGCCCAGGTGCTCCAGCAGCGCGCGGGACGCCGAGAACCCGACCTCCAACAGTGCCGCGTCCAGCTGCCGGGCCACCGGCGTGCCGTCGCCCGCCGGGCCCGTGCCGGCCGGTACCCGCAGCGTCTTCTGAATGATCAGCTTCTCGAGCACGTGGTCCCCCCGTCCGGCGATGGTCGTGTGGTGGGCCGCCGGGGAATCGAACCCCGAACCTTCCGATCCAACAAGGAGAAGGAAGCGCCTCCATGGCCGCACGGGGCGGAGAGCGGACGCGCTACTCAGTCGGATGCTCTGCCATTGAGCTAACGACCCGCCGACGATCATCGCACCGCCCGGCCGGCGTGGCCAACCGATTCCGCCTGGGCCGCGCCTCGCGGCCCGCCGGCCCCGGCCTGGGCCGCGTGCCGGCCGGACCCGGGACGGCCGGTCCCGGATCGGCCGGTCCCGGGACCCTGCCGCACCGGGCATCCGCCTCGCCACGGAAACCGATTTGCACCCGGCCGGCGGAGCGGCTGGGATCCTTCGGTGGACACCATTCTCGCCGCCGCCTCCCGGGCCCTCGGCCACCCGCTCTCCGATCCCGTCGACCTGGGCGGCGGCAGTCGCTCGACCGTCGTGCGGTGCCGGACCCCGAACGGGGCGACCGTGGTCGTGAAGGCATACGGCGACACCGCGCACTCGATCGGCGGCTTCACGGCGGAGGCCTCCGCGCTGGCGTTCGGGCTGGCCGGGCCGGAGCTGTTGGCCGTGGACCGGGACTTCCCGCTGGTCGTACTCGCCGATCTCGGCCCGTGGCCCACCCTCGCCGACGTGCTCCTCGGCGACGACGCGGAGACCGCGCGCGACGGGGTGCTCGCCTGGGCCGCCGGACTCGGCGACCTCGGGGCGCGCGCCCACGGCCGGCGGGCGGAACTGGCGGAACTGCGGACCCGCTACGACCGGGGCGAACCCGGCTGGGACAGCGACCCGTGGCTGCTGACCAGCATCCGGAAGCTCCCCGGCACCCTCACCGCCGCCGGTGTGACCCCGCCGCCGGGCCTCGACGCCGACCTGGTCGACATCGGGGCACTGACCGGCGACGCATACCCGGTCTTCACCCCCGGGGACACGTGCGCCGACAACAACGTGCTCACCCCGGACGGGCTCCGGCTGCTGGACTTCGAGGGGGCCGGGTACGTGTCGGCGTTCCTGACCGCCGCGTACGCCCGGATGCCGTTCTCCAGTTGCTGGTGCGTGTTCCGGCTGCCCCCGGACCTGGCCCGCCGCGCCGAGGACACCTACCGTGCCGCGCTCGTGCTCGGCTACCCGGAGCTGGCCGACGACTCCGTGTGGGGTCCCGGGGTGCGTCGGGCCGTGGCCGCCTGGACCCTGGCGGTGACCGCGGGGCTGCTGCCCTCCGCCCTCGCCGCCGACCGGCCGATGCACCCGAGACGCCCGTCCCCGACGGCCCGCCAGCTCCTGACGCACCGGTGGGGGCTGCTGGCCGACGAGCTGACGGCCGCCGGGGAACTGCCGGCGGTGGCCGCGACCGTCGGGACGCTGCTGGAGCTGACGAAGGAGTGGGACGCGCCCGCGTTGGGGCTGTTCCCGGCGTTCGGGGGCTGAGGGCGGCGGCGTCCGGGTCCGTTCAGCCGCGCAGGCGCTCCAGCGCGGCGACGGTCGCGGCGACCGGTGGCAGGTCGCCGATCTCCGCCTGGATCCGGGCCGCGGCCCGGCGGTGGGCGGGTTCGGCGAGCACCGCCGACACCGCGTCGCGCACGTCCTCCGGGGTGGCGGTGACCGGGTCGACCACCCGCCCGACACCGAGTTCGACGCAGCGCGCCGCGTTGTGCGGCTGGTCGGCGCCCATCGGCAGCAGGACCGCTGGCAGGCCGTGGGCGAGAGTACCGGTCACGCTGCCCGAACCGCCGTGCGAGACGACGACGTCGCAGCGCGGCAGGAGCTCGTCCTGCGGGATGAACCGTTCGATCCGCACGTGGGCGGGCTGCGGACCGAACCGCGCGGGATCGATGTGCTCGCCGACCGTCATGACGATGTCGGCGGGCAGCTCCCGCAGCCCGGCGAGGACCCGGGTGTGCAGGTCCGGGTTGGTGTAGATCGTGCCGAGGGTGAAGTAGACGGTCGGCCGCGCCCCGGCCACCCGGGCCGGGGCGGTGGCCGACGTCCGGTAGGACAGCGTCGTCGGCGGCAGCGGCGCGGCCGGGCTGCGGAAGGTCGGCGCGAACGGCGACAGCACCAGCCCCCGCTCCAGCACGGCCAGTTCCGGATCGGGCGGCAGGCCGAGTTCGGCCCGCAACGCGTGCAGCGGCTCGGCGACGATCTCCGGGCGCAGGAACGTCCCGGCCGCCAGGACCAGCACGGTCGCGCAGGGCACGTCGAGCAGCTCGGCGACGAGCGCGGCGCCGAAGTCGACCTCGTCGCGGACCATCAGGTCGGGGCGCCACTGCTCGACGATGCCGGGCAGTACCGCTGCGTGCCGGCGGGCACCGGTGCCCGCGAAGCCTTCCCGCAGGTTCCGTTCCTCCTCCGCCGGATCCGTGGCCTCCAGCGGTCCGTGGACCGGCACGAGCCTCGGCCGGGGCGGGCTGGTGGGGAACACGGTGAACCCGGCCGCCCCGATCGCGGCGACCATGACCCCGCTGCCGGCCACGGCCACGGTGTGTCCGGCCGCCTCGGCGGCGCGGGCGACGGGGACGAGCGGGTGGAAGTGGCCGCTACCGCCGATGAAGGTGAACAGGATCCGCACCGGTCGGATAGTAGTGCCACCGGCGGCGACGGGGTGACCCGTCGCGGGGCCCCGGCGCCTTGCGGCGGCACGACACACTGGACGGCATGCGTCGAGGTGCACTGATCGCGTTCGCCCTGCTGTTCGCGGCCACCTGGTGGCGGCCACAGTGGCCGGCCGAGCAGGCCCTGCACCACTCGCTCACGGTGCTCGGCCTCGGCCTGCTGTTCTGGGTACAGCGCCGCCGGCCCCTGCCCCGGTCCTCGTTCCTGCTGGTCCTCGCGTTCCTCGCCCTGCACACGGTCGCCGCCCGCTGGCTGTACTCCGCGGTGCCCTACGACGACTGGACCGACGCGCTGTTCGGCGTGCGGCTGTCCGACGCCCTCGGCTGGCGGCGCAACCACTTCGACCGCCTCGTGCACCTCGCCTACGGGCTGTGCCTCGGGCCGGTGCTCTGCCGGCACCTCCGGGAGGCGTTGCGCTGGCCCGCCGTCTGGGCCGCGCTCGGCGCCGTCACGGTCGTCACCGCCACCGGGGCGCTGTACGAACTCCTCGAATGGGGCGTGTCGCTGCTCGCGCCGCCGGAGCTGGCCGAGGCGTACAACGGGCAGCAGGGTGACCTGTGGGACGCGCAGAAGGACATGGCGATCGCGCTGCTCGGGGTCGCCGTCAGCGCGACGGTGTTCGACCCCGGGCTGCGGCGCTACCGCCGGCGGGCGGTGGACCGGGCCTAGCGCCTCCAGTACCCGGAAAAGGGTCTCGCTTTCACGCCTGGCGGAGCGGCACAGCCCGCCGGTGACTTTCGTCTCCACTGGGCATTTCCGGGATTTCCACCTTCGCATTGTCGACCTGACCGCCACAAAGCGGTGGTAATTTTCCCTCGCTGGCGCGCGGCGCCGCCCGTAGGATCGCCGGTCATGGGGGAACGGGAATCGCTGGCATACGACGCCGCTCTGGTCCGGGAGGCGGTCGCCGCCGCGCGGGTCGGACTGGTCGAACGCGAGGTCGTGGCCGAGGTCGTCGCGCTGTGCGCGGTGGCCGGCGAGCATCTGCTGGTGGTCGGGCCGCCGGGGACCGGCAAGTCCGAGGCTGTCCGGCGGGTCGCCAGCCAGCTGGGGGGACGCTACTTCGAGTACCTGCTGGGCCGGTTCACCGAGCCGGGTGAGCTGTTCGGGCCGGTGGATCTGCGGCGGCTCCGCGAGGGCGTCGTCGCGGTCGAGACGGCGGGCATGCTGCCGGAGGCGGAGATCGCGTTCCTGGACGAGGTGTTCCTCGGCTCCACCGCGATTCTGAACACCCTGCTCGGGCTGCTCAACGAGCGGGTGTTCCGGCAGGGCTCCACGGTGCTGGACGCGCCGCTGCGGGTGTGTGTGGGTGCGGCGAACGCGCTGCCGGAGGATCCGGCGCTGGCCGCGTTCGCCGACCGGTTCCTGGTCCGGATGTTCGTCGAGGCCGTGCCCGACGCCCGGCTGGAGGAGCTGCTCGAAGAGGGCGCGCGCCCGCAGCCGGCGGCCGGCCCGACCGGGGCGGTGGCGAGCCTGGACCGGTTGACGGTCGCCGCCCGCGCGTGCGATCTGGCCGGGGTGCGGCCGGTGGTGGCCGCGGCGATCCGGCGGCTGCGGTCCGCCGGGATCTCGATCGGCGACCGTCGGGCGGTGCGGTCCCAGCGGCTCGTCGCCGCCGCGGCCGTGCTGGACGGGCGGTCCGTGGCCGGCGTGGCGGACCTGTGGGTGCTGCCGTTGATCGCGCCGACGGCCGACGCGCAGGTGGTCGCCCGGGAGGCGCTGGCCGACCTTCTGGCCGACTCCGCCAACGCCAGTCTCGTGCACGCGGCGGAGGAGCTGTCCCGTGGTCGGCACGCCAGGGCACACCGACTGACCCGGGCCGGGCGGGAACTCCTCGACCAGCACGGGCACGAACTGACCGACCGGGACACGCGGCTCCGGTTCGAGGTGACACTGCGCGAGATCGACGCCGGGTTCGCCCTCGACGATCTGCCCGAGCCGCTGCGCCAGGTCCGGGCGGATCTGGTCGCGGCCGTCCAGCCGTGACCGTCGGGCTGGCCTGGGCGCCCCGGGAGCCGCCGTTGACGCCGGCCGCCGTCGTCGGGTTCGGCCCGGTCGCGTCGGCGTTGGCGGACGCGGCGGGTCGGGCGCTGGCCGCCGGCGTCCGGTTGCGCGCGGCGGGTCACGGCTCCGCGCTGCTCGTGCTCGGCGAGGCCGAGGAGCTGCCGTGGGTCGACGGTGCCCGGTATCTCGGCTGGGACGGTCCGGTCCTGACGCCGACGACCCATCGCCCGCTGCCGTCGGCGGCGCTGTGGCGGGGCGCGGTGTCGGGCGACCGGTCCCCGGCCGATCTCGTCGCCGTCCTGCCCGAGCGGATCCTCGTCACCGCGACGCCGCGCGAGATCGCCGACCTGGGCCTGTTGGCGACGGTGACACGGTGAGCGCGCTGCCCTCCGGGCTCGCGCCCTGGTCGGCCTCGTTGGACACGCTGACGCCGCGGCTGGCGGCCGGGCTCGGTCCGATGGTGGCCCGGATCGACGAGCTGATCACCGCCACCGAACCCGTCACCGGCGCGGAGGACGAGTTCGCCGGGTACGGAGGGCTGGCCCCCCGCGGGCGCCCCGACCGGCTGCTGGCCTCACAGTGGCTGCTGGCCGAGGAGGCCCCGGAGGAGTTCTACCGCCGGGCCGCGACGGGCCAACTGCTGTACCTGGCGCCCGAGCCGCAGGCTCCCCGGCCGCGCGGCCGGGTCGTCCTGCTGGTCGACGCCGGTCCGGGGCAGGCCGGCCCCGCACGACTGGTCCAACTGGCGTCCCTGATCGTGTTGCACCGCCGGGCCGCCTCGTGCGGGGCGGAACTGGCGGTCGGCGTACTCGGCGCCGGGCCCGACACCTGGCTCGCGGGCGACCTGCCGACACTGCTGCGGTCCTGGCTCCGCACACGGCACCCGGCGGACGCGTCCGCCGCCGACGTCGACGCGCGGTCGGCGGTTCTCGACCGGGCCGACGAGGCCTGGGTCGTCGGGGCACCGACCCTCGCCGGCCGGCGGCGGACCCTGACCGTCACCGAGTCCACGTGGGACGCGGAGGGCGCCCGGACCGTCCGGGTCCACCTCGACGGCCGGTCCCTGGAGCTGGCGGTACCGGACCGGGCGCTCGCGGTCGCCGCGTTGCGGGGCGGCGAGTTCCGCCGGACCGAGCCCGCCGGCACCGTCCCGGTGCCCCTGCGGTCGCCCGCGTTCACCAGCGCCACCCGCCGGCTGCTGCTGCGGGGCCCGGGTCCCGACGAGGTGTTCTCGGTGTACCTGCCGGAGAAACAGTCGGCGGGCAAGCCTCGTCGGCACCGGTTCAGCGGGCCGGTGATCGCCGCCGCCTGGCTCGGCAAGCGGCTGGTCGCCCTCACGGTGCGGGACGGAGTCGCGACCATCGAGGTGGTCGGCAAGGAACTCGGCGGGATCGGCCGCGACCGGCACTACGACGCCACCGACCTCGAAGCCACCGACGCCACCGAAGCCCCGTTCCGGCCGTTGCACTACGTCGGCGGGGATCTGCTGGTGCCGGCCGGCGGCAGGTGGTTGCGGCTGATGCCCGGCGGGGTGGTGCACCCGGCCCGGGAGGTGGCGCTGTTCCCCCGTCCGGGGCGCCAGATCGACAACCCGATGATGCTGACCGAACAGCACGACGGTCTGCGGCTCGGCGGCTGGCACATCCCGCCCGACCGGGACTACCTGCTGGGCGGCGGTGCCCTGGCGGTGCGCGAGACCGACACCACCTGGCGGGTGCACGGCCCCGGCGGCGAGGAGGCGCACACCATCACCGTGACCGGCGAGCCGTTCGGCCTGGTGACGGCAGACGGGCCCGCGCTGCTCACCCGGTCCGGCGCCGGGCTCCTGATCCGGGTCTGCCGGCCGGACGGGACCCGCACGCTGACCGCGTGGTCGGACTTCGGCAGCACACCCGTGGTGCACCCCACCCTGCCGTTGATCGCGGCGGCGCAGGAGGACCGGATCCGCGTCGGCGACGCGGTCACCGGCGAGGTCCACACGACCTTCAGGACCGAGCTGTGACCGCGTTCAGGGGGCGGGTGGCCGCGGCCGGCTTCATTCTCGACACCCCTTTGCTGGGTACGACCGAAGCCGCCGACCGGGCGCTGACCTGGTGGCAGGAGCATGCCGAGTTGTCCGCGCTGCCCGACGGTCGATGGCTGCTGCTCCTGCCGTCCACGGTGGACGTCCGCGCCGAGCACGCGCCCGGGCTGCCCGTCAGCGGCGGGGAACCCGGCTGGGTCGACTACCCGGCGGGCGGCGGGCGGCAGCGGTTGCGGATCGCCGACCTGCCGAGCGTCGCGGTGTACGACTGGCTGGACCTCACCGGCCTACCCGTCGAGGAACTCACCCCGCTGGACCGGCCCGCCCCCACGCCGGCGACGCTGGGCCGACCCGACACCCCCGACGTCCCCGACCTGCGCGCCGTCGCCGGCGTGGGCGCGCCGACCACCGGGCCGGGCGCCGACCGGAGCCGTGGGCGCACCGGGCCCGCCGCGCTGGTGGCGACGGCCGTCAGGAGCCTGCTGTCCCGCCGCCGCGCACCCGCCGACGCCCCGCCGACGCCTGCCGGACAGGGGCGACCTTCACGGCCGGCCGCGTGGCGGAGCTGGCTGGCCCGGATCGCGATGCGCAGCCCCGCCGCGCACCTGGTCCGCGGCCGGCACGCCCGCTACCTGCGCCGGCTGACCGAGGCGTTCGAGAAGCGCCGGTGGGACGACGCGCTGCGCGAGGCGATCGGCGTGGGCGCGCACGCCGGCGAGGGATTCCTCGACCTGCGCGTACCCACCCGCCGGGCCGGCGCGGTGACCCCGTCCACCGGCGCGCCGGGCCCGACGGGCATCGTCGACTACGGGCCGTCGGTGCGTAGCCACCTGAGCGACCTCTACCGGCAGGCCGCCACCCAGCTCGAAGCCGCGGGCCGGATCGAGGAGGCCGCGTTCGTGCTGGCGGACCTCCTCGGCCACCACCTCCACGCGGTCGGTCTGCTCGAACTCCACCACCGGCCGCGACTGGCCGCCGAACTCGCCGAGGCGCACGCGCTGGCCCCCGACCTGGTGGTGCGGCTGTGGTGGCGGGCCGGAAACCGGGACCGGGCCGTCGATGTCGCCCGGCTCCGGGGCGCCTTCGCCACCACCGTCCACCGGCTGCACGACGTCGACCCGGAGGCGGCCCGCGAGCTGCGTACCGCCTGGGTGCACAGCCTGCGCCGGAGCGGCGATCCGCTCGGCGCGGTCGAGGCGGCCTGGCCCGATCCGCACCTGCGGCCCCTGGTGGCCGAAGACATCCGCGCGGGCGTCGGCCTGGCCGGGCCGGTCGGTGCGGCGTTGCTGGCGTACCAGCTGGCGACCGCCCCCGCCGAGGCGGCGCCTGCGGTCGACGCGCTGCTGGCCGCCCCCGAACAGCTGCCGCGCGAGCACTTCGCCGCCACGCTCGCCACGCTCGTCGTCGACGACCCGGTGGCCGACCGCCGGATCGCCACCGCGACGGTCCGCGCCCTGGCCCGCGACGCCGGGCAGCCGGGCGGCCCGCCGGTGAAAACCGCACAACGGGTGTTCCGGGTACTGCGCGACCGCGCCGACCCCGTCACCGCCGCCGACCTGCCCGTACCCAGCTACCCGGGCCAGCCCCGGACGGACCGGCCGCCGCACGTCACGGCGGCCGCGCACCCGGGACAGTCGCCGCTGCGGGACGCCGCGGCCCTGCCCGACGGCACGATCCTGCTCGCCCACGGCGAGGCGGGCGCCCGCCTCGTCGATCCGCAGGGCCGGGTCCGCTCCCGCTGGGACGTACCCTGCCACCAGATCGTGCTCGCCGACCATGGCGCGTCGGCCCTGCTCGTCGCCCACCGCGACACGGTCGCCGACGTGCGGATACTCGACCTGGCGACCCGCAGGCTCCGGTACTGGGCCACCCTGCGGGTCAGCAGGATCGTCGACTCCTACGACGGCGGGCATCTCCTCGTCACCGACGCCGACGGGATCGCCGTCCTGGACACCACCGCCGACGGCCCCAGGGTCGTGTGGCGGGAACTCCAGCGCGACATCCCGGTCCTGCACCTGGCCCGCACCGCCACCTCCTGCGCCGCCGCGTTGGCGATCGACGGCCAGACCGGGTACTGGCGCTGGGACATGCCCGGCTGGCACCTGCGGATCCGCCCCACCCTGCCCGACCGCTCCCCCGACACCGTCGTCAACGCCGCGGGCTTCCACCTGGGCACGCTGAACGGCACACCCCACATCGCCCACGGTGACGTCCAGCGACCCGCCGAGATCCGGGAACCGGGCGATCAGCCCTACGCCCTGCTCGCCAACGGCGACGCCCACGCGCTGGCGCTCGCCGACGCCGACTCCGACGGCGCCACCCTCCACATCGGCACCGGACTGTCCGCGACCGCCACGACCCTGATCACCTTCCCGGCCGCCGCCCCGGAGCAGATCGGGATGCGCGCACACGACGGCACCCTCACCGCCTGGCACCCCGACGGGCGCGTGGCCGTCGTCACCGGCGCGCGACCGACCGCCAACTTCCGGACCCGCGCGCAGTGACGACGGGACGTAGCGCACGACGGGTCGGCTAGACGTCGGAACCGCTCGGGGCCGGACCGGGCGGCGTACCGGCACGAGTGGCTACGTCGGTCCCGGCGGAAACCGCGTCGCGCGCGGGCGGACCGGAGGGCATGCTCTCGGGGATGGGAATGTTGGACGCGGTCGCGGCGCGGGTGGCCGGCGGGGCCCGCGTGGAGTTCCGGCCGAGCGGGTCGTCGATGGTTCCACTGATCAGGAGCCGGCAGTCCGTGACCGTCGTCGCAGTGGATCCGGGGAAGGTCGAGGTCGGCGACATCGTCCTCGCGAGAGTCTCGGGCACGGTCTACCTGCATCTGGTCTCCGCGATCGACCGGAGCAGGGCGCGGGTCCAGATCAGCAACAACCGGGGGCGGGTCAACGGCTGGACCAGCCACGACCGGGTCTTCGGGATCTGCGTGGCGGTCGAGGGCTCACCGAGACCGAACACCTCAGGAAAGACCCGACAGAAACCACCGCCCGAACCTCCCGGCTGAGGCCGCCGGGGTCGTGCCAACCGTCTCGGCCGGGGTATCCAGCGTCGGTCCCTGCTTTCCGCTGCGGCCCTTGCCACCGCCGCGCGAAGCCAGAGTGGGACCCCGGCGAGCGGGCGTCGGGCGCTGACGTGTTCGCCGGTGGGTGGGAGGGGTCAGTGCTCCTGGGCCCGCAGGCCGGCGCCCACTCTCCGCAGCGCCCGGAGGAGATCGCGGACGGCGGTGCCCCGGGCCAGTTCCGGCGTGCTGACGTGGCCGACGGCCCCGGTCGGGGCGCCCGGTCCCAGGTCGGTGCTGGCGATCGACGCGGGCAGGTCGACGGCCGTCAGCCGTGGGACGATCGCCATGCCCAGGCCGTGGCCGACCATGGCCAGCAGAGCGCTGTCGTCGGCGACCGTGATGTGGGCCGGCGGGAGCCAGTCCTGGGCGGCGAACCAGCGGCGGGTTTCGGCGGCGCAGTTCTCGTCCCAGTTGAGCAGGGGTAGCTGGCGGGGATCGGGGTGCCCGGCCGGGTGGACCAGGACGTAGGGGGCGCGGAACAGGGTGCCGGAGACCAGGCCGGAGCTGGCCGGCAGCCGGTGCGGGAGGTTCACGACCGCCAGGTCGGCCCTGCCGGCCAGCACCTCGCCGGCGGTGCCCGGCCCGACGTCGCGGACCACGGCCACCTCGTAGGTCAGGTCGGGGTGGCGGTCGCGGAGTTCGGCGAGGGCCGCCGGGAGCAGGCCCGCCGCGGCGCTGCGGAACGCGGCGATCCGGACCCGGCCGGACAGGTCACCGCCGGCGGCCGCCCGCGCGTCGGCGGGCAGCACGTCGAGGAGCCGGAGCACCCGGTGGGCGCCCCGCACGGCGCGGGCCCCGGCGGCGGTCGGGCGGGCGCCGTTGCGGTCCCGGTCGAAGAGCACCACGCCGATCTTGCGTTCGATGCCGCGGACCGCGTAGGACACCGCGGACTGGGTCAGCCCCAGCCGGGCCGCCGCCGCCGAGAAGCTGCCCTCGCGGTCCACGGCCGTCAGGACCCGCAACTCGGCGGGCGTGAGATCGGACATCGCACCAGCGTAACCATGAAGCCGGCTCATGGAAGACCTGTGGGGCAGCAGCGCCGACGGCTGCCCGGCCGGCGTCCGGCGGCCTAGCGTTGCGGCATGCGTGCCATTCAGGTCACCCGCACCGGCGGGCCCGAGGTCCTCGTCCCCGCCGACGTGTCCGAGCCGGTCGCCGGCCCCGGGCAGCTCCTCGTCGAGGTCACCGCCGCCGGCGTCAACTTCGCCGACACCCACCGCACCGAGGGCACGTACCTGCTCGATCAGACGTTCCCGTACGTGCCCGGCACCGAGGTCGTCGGCTTCGACGGGGACCGGCGGCTGCTCGGCTGGACCGTCGACGGGGCAGGCGGCTACGCCGAACGCGCCCTGGTCGCCGGGGAGACGGCCGTCCCGGTACCCGACACGGTCACCGACGGGGCGGCCCTCGCCCTGCTCGTCCAGGGGCTGACCGCCTGGCACCTGCTGACCAACAGCGCCCGGCTCCGCGACGGCGAGTCGGTGGTGGTCAACGCGGCCGCCGGCGGGGTCGGTTCCCTGGCGGTCCAGCTGGCCCGGCAGTTCGGGGCCGGCCGGGTGATCGCGGCCGCGTCCAGCCCGGCGAAACGGGAACTGGCGTTGGACCTGGGCGCCGACGCCGCCGTGGACAGCGCGCCGGACGGCTACGCCGATCGGGTCCGGGCCGCCAACCACGGCCGACCGGTCGACATCGTCCTCGACGCCACCGGCGGCCCGGGTTTCACCGCCGGGCTGGCGGTCCTGGCCGACTTCGGGCGGCTGGTCACCTTCGGGAACGCCTCCCGCGCCGACCGGCCGTCGATCGACCCGGCGGTCCTGACCGAACTGAACGCCACGGTGGCCGGCTTCTGGCTCCGCCCACTGCTCGGCCACCCGGAGCACTACACCCGCCCGCTCGGCGAACTCCTCCGGTTGACCGCCGCCGGCCGGTTGCGCCCGGTACTCGGCGGCGAGTACCCGCTCGCCGACGCCCGCCGGGCACACGAGGACCTGTTGGCCCGCCGGACGACCGGCAAGCTGGTACTCGACCCGGCCAGGACCCGGTGACCCGCCGGAACGTCGCGCGTCAGGCCCGACCGGCGGCGGTGGGCGCGCGGTGTCCGGCCGGCGGGCCCGGCGACCGGCGGGGCCGGATCGGCGCGCCGCCCGGACGCCCGGCCCGAGCCCGTCAGCTCGGGTGGTCCCGCTTCCACTGGTCGTAGCCGGCCTGCTCGACGGTGTAGTCGTCGTCCGGCGGGTCGGTCTCCGACCAGTTGCGGATCACCGAGCGCACCGCCGTGACCAGCAGCAGGAGGCCGAAGGCCGTCACGACGACACCGATCGCCAGGTAGACCCACGACGGAGCGTCGTGGCCGCCCATCGTGATGGACATGACGCCGTCCGGCCCGGCGAAGCGCCGGCCGAACTCGGTGCCGCTGCCCTGCGCGATGGTGAGCAGCCCGTACAGCGTGATCAGGAGGGTGACCAGGGCGCCGAGCACCCTGAAGAGCAGGTTCATCTTGTACGTCACGACGTAGCCCACGATGCTGACGGCCAGGAGCGTGCCCAGGATCGAGCCGATCACCTTGACGATCCGCCACGGGTCGCCGTCCACGGGGAGGGCGAAGCTCAGGGCGGTGACGCCGGCGAGGAATCCGATCCCGACCAGGACGAAGCCGATCCGGGGGAAGATGCCGGCGAGGATCACCAGGAGGCCGAACAGCAGGATGTAGGCGCCGAAGTTGAGCTGCGGCGACAGGTGGCGGGCCGCTTCGAGCGGGCCGGGGCCGCCGCCCAGGTCCGCGACGAACTGGGCCCGGGTGCTCTCGGGCACGTCGTGCTGGAAGATCCAGAGGAACTGGGCCGCGACGACGCACAGGCCGCCCAGTGCGGCGAACCGCAGGTACCGGGCCCAGCGGGTGGCCGCCTCGGTGCCCTTGTCCGTCCGGTTGACCGCGACGAGGCTCAGGACGCCGGCGACGAGGAACGCGATCACCGACAGCCGGAAGCTGACCGGGGCGCCCAGGCCGCCGAACCCGACCTCGCGGGCGGTGCCGAAGGTCTGGAACCCTTCGAGGTCGCTCAGCACGACGGTCTCGTACGGCGACTGGGGCGGCGGGCTGAACCGCACGGCGTACAGGCCCGGCAGGAAGTAGCCGACGGTGGCGATGGCCATGCCGGTGAGGGTCGTGTTGAATCTCGTCGTCGAACTCATGTCGCGACCCTCCCGAGTGCCGTGGCCCCGTCGTTCCATTGTGGAGACGTGCGGCGCGCGGGGAGACCCAGGTTCGGCTACCCGACACACGCGCCCCGGGGAGAGACGGCCGGGCAGAGCGGAGGCCCGGGACCAAGGCCGGGCGGAGGCCCAGACCCAGGCCCGGGCCCTGGGCTGGCGGATGGTCACCCCAGCCGATACGCCCGGATAGTCGTGGTCTGGACGCTGTCCCCGTTGGCGTCGGTCGCCCCCAACCGCAACGACACGTACCCGGTCCCGGTGTTCGCGTTCGGGTGGAACAGCACAGCCCGCCAGGCCGAGCCGGTGCCGCCGAGTACCCAGACCTGCTGCCAGGTGGCCCCGTCGTCGGTGGACATCTCCGCGCGGACCTCCCGTACGGCGGCCGACGGCGCGGTCGGGGCGTGCTGGACGGTCAGGTCGAGCGTGAACCAGGAGTACCCGGATGCGGTGTTGAGGTCGTCGAGGTCGCCCGTGGGGCGGATCGTCATCAGGGCGGGATGCTCGCCCCGCTGGCTGGTGAAGCTCCACCGGCTGTCGACGCGGGTGCTCAGCCGCGACCAGGCGTTGTCCCGCCGGGTGCTGATGTCCAGGGTGTACCGGCGCCGTTCCGCCGGCAGGGCGAACTGGCCGAACCCGGCGAGCGGGCTGGTGCCGAGGACGGCGCCGCCGTCGGTGAGCGTGGTGGTGCCGGACAGGTAGCCGAACTGGTTGTAGCTGTTGGCGCTGTGTCCGGCCTCGGCCGGGGCGACCATGTTCGCCATCACCTGGAGGGTGTCGCCGTACCGGTGCACCCCGTTGTTGAGCGCGGACGTGCGCAGTTCCGGCCCGAACGCGGCCCGGTTCCACTCCTCCGGCCCGGCGTCGCCCGGCGCGTACCGGACCGGGACCGCCGACACCTCCCCGTCGAGGTCGCGCAGCTCCGGCACGTCGGCCGCGCGCTGGTAGAGGGTGCGGTACCAGGTCACGCCGGTGGTGTAGTACTCGGTGCGCCGGCCGGGCAGCGGCAGGGTCGCGTACCCGCCGCTGGCGCCCTGTTGTCCGGGCAGGTAGAACGGGGTCGCCCCGCGCGAGCCGAGGGCCGGGGTGCCCTGGGCCCGGTAGCGGCTGTCCGCCCGGCCGAGGTCGGCGTCGCGGACCCGGACCCGGGGGTCGGCGGGCACGCCGTCACCGTAGGGGGTGGCCACGTGGTAGGCCGCGCCGGGTCCGGTGAGGATCGCGTTGAGGCCGGCGGTGAGGCTGCCGGGCCGGGCGGCGCGGACCGGGGCGGCGTAGACGGGTTCCGCGCCGTTGAGGCCGAGGCTCATGGTCAGCGCGGAACCGGCTCTCGACGTGAGCATCAGGTCCACGCTGGCGTAGCGCTGGGCGGTGCCGGGCCGGTCCGTGCCGACGGCGGCCAGGTTGCCGGTCCTGGCGTCGAGGACCACCTCGCGCGGCCCGTCGAGCGGGACAGGGAGCTGGTGCACGACGGTGCCGGAGCCGGCCCGGCCGGGCTCGCCGGCCTTCGGGGTGCGGATCCACGCCGTCACGCTGTACCGGCCCGCCGGCAGGGTCACCGTGCCCACCCCGTCGCGGACGGTGATGGCCGGTGTCGCGCCCGTCTCGTCCTCGTACAGGCTGACGACCTGCCCGAGGTTGTTGGCCGCCGGCCGGCCGTCGCGGTCGACGAGCCGCACGGTGAGCTGGTGCTGCGGCGCGGTCGCGGTCAGGGCCGCCGCCGTCCGGGCCACCGGCTGGCCGTCGAGGTGCGCGGTGACCCGGGCCGTGTAGTCGCCGGCCGGGCCGAGCAGTCCGGGTTCGAGGAGGAGCCGCACGCTGGCCTGGCCGTGGGCGGGCACGTACACCGCGCCCTCACTGAGCCGCCACAGGCCCGGAACGCCGCTGCCGACGAGGCTCAGCGTCAGGGGCGCGGGGGTCGGGCCGTCGTTGCGGTAGGTGAGGGTGGCGGTGCGCTGGCCGGACGGGTACGGGCTCGCGAAGGAGCCGAAGCTCACCGCGCCGGACGTGGCCGACACGGTGGCGGTCACCGCGCGGCCCACGTCCAGCCGGCCGGCGCCCTGGCCGTAGACGTCCAGGCCGTTGGGGACGGCCGAGCTGGTCAGCGCCGCCTTGAGCTGCTCGGCGGTCCAGCCGGGGTGCGCCTGGGCCAGCAGCGCGGCGGAGCCGGTGACGTGCGGGGCGGCCATCGAGGTACCCGAGGCGGCCGTGTGCAGCGCGCTGACCGGCGTGCCCATCGACGTGCCGGCAGCCCGGGCGGCGACGATGCCCTCGCCCGGCGCGGTCAGCTCCGGCTTGACGGCCGCGTCCGGCAGCCGGGGGCCCCGGTTGGAGAAGTAGCTGAGCTGGTCCGTGGGGCCGACGGAGCCGACCGCGAGGGCCCGGTCCGCGACCGCCGGCGTGCCGACCGTCGACCTGCCGCCCGTGTTGCCGGCCGCCGCGACGAACAGCGGCCCGGAGCCGCCCGACAGCCGGTTCACCGCCTGCGACAGCGGGTCGGAGCCGTCGGTCGGCTGTCCGGTCAGGCTCAGGTTCACCACCCGCGCACCCTGGGCGGCGGCCCATTCCATGCCCGCGACGACCGCCGAGTCCTGACACGACCCGGCGTTGTCGCACACCTTGCCCACCAGCAGATCCACCCCCGGAGCCACCCCGGGAAACCCTTGATGGGTACCGGCGACGACGGCCGCCACATGGGTGCCGTGCCCGTGCCCGTCGACGGGCCCCGCCGGGTCCCCGGTGAAGTCGCGCGCCGCGACCACCCTGCCCGCCAGGTCCGGATGGCCCGCGTCGTGCCCGGTGTCCAGCACGGCCACCCGCACCCCGGCGCCGGTGAGGCCGCGCGCGCGGGCGACGGGTACCCCGATCTGGGTGTTGCTCGTCGTGTCGGCGATCCTGGACCGGCCGTCGAGCCAGACCCGGCCGGGGCCACCGGCCAGCAACCGGGGCCACAGTCCGGCCGGCGCGGCCCTGAAGGACTGGGCGGTCCCGCCCGCCAGACTCCGGTCGGCCCCGGACAGGCCCGGCACCCCGGTCACGATCACCGGCACGGCGGTGGCGGCCCCGGCCTCCCGCAGCGCCGCCACCTCGAACAGTCGCCGGTCCACGAGCCCGGCGGCGACCGGCTGCTCGGCGTCGGCGGGGGTGACGGTCACCGGGCCGCCGCGCGGGGCCCGGGTCACGAAGCCGACGTGCTCCCGGCCGGGCCCGGGGCGCACCATGGTCGCCGTCCGGCCGTCGCTCAGCACCGTCACGTCCACGGCGTCGCCGGTGAGCAGGGCGACCTGGTACCGGTCCGCTACGGGGCCCGTCGCCGGGGCCGGGGCGGCGGCGAGGGCCGGGGGTACGGGGGTGAGGCCGGCGAGAACGACGACCGCCAGGGCGAGGGCCGGAACCTGCACAGTAGACACTCCCGACCTGAGGACGACGCGGTGGAGGAAACCGTAAAGTCTCCTCACCGTCAAAGCAATACGTTGGTCGATATAGTCTCGGGCACCGCCGGATCAGTCGCACCCGCTGGTGGGCCAGGGAATGCCGAGTCGCGCGGCGAAGCCGGTGGAGCCACCGGTCACCGTCGCGGTGGCCTTCGGGTCGTGACTGGTCAGCGAGGCGATGACCGTGTCCGCGACCACCTGGTGGACCTCGTCGGGCAGCGGACCGGGGTGGTCGGCTACGGTGACGACCTTCTCGAACTGCAACCAGGGCGCGCCCGCGGCGAGCGGCGTGCCGGGGTGGATGAGATGGACGCGGAGCTGGTCGCGTTCGCTGTTGCGGGCGACCACCCACTCGACCTCGCAGTCCCAGCGGCGGAGCAGGTCCGGCTCGCCGTCCAACCGGGCACGGACGAGGCGGGCGACGGCGCGGGCCGGCCATTCCCAGCCCCGGTCGGCCTCGGCCCGGGCGATCTCGGCGTCGTACTCGGCGGCGTCGAAGCGGAACGCGGGCAGTTGCTCCGCGGCGTCGGCGGGGGCCCGCCACCGGTGCCAGGTGACGGTGCCAGCGGTCGGGTCGCGCTCGATCGTGACGTACAGGGCGCCGCAGCAGCCCTCGCTGCAGTACGCCTCACCGAGCTGGACCTCGTGCGGTTCAGCGGTGGCGCGCAACGGCCCGGCGGCGGACAGCAGCAACTCCGGGGCATGCGGGCAGCCCCGGTCGAAGGCCCGGGCGACGATCGGCGCACCGTCGATGAGGACCCGCACCTCGACCTCGTCGGCACTGGCGGGATCGGCGACGACGACCTGCACGGAGACCCGGCTCAGGCCGTCGCGGCGGGCCGATGGCGGGGTCACGCTGCGACTCCGTTCGACGGACCGCCGCAGCCAGGTCCTCCGCGAGCCGGTGTCCCCGTCGGCGGCGGCCAGGGGTTGCCCGAGGAATGCCTGGAGCCGCACCGCGATCGAGGCACGTCGGTCGGCGGACCCCGGCAGGAGTGCGGCATGCCCGGTATGGAGGTCCTCGGCGAGGCGGGCGAGCAGGGTGACGTTGTCCAGCGTCGGCGGCATCGTGTGCGCGTGCCGCGTCAACCCGGCACAGGCGGCGGTGGCCTGCTGGTAGCGGCCGATCTCGGCGGGGTCGTACTTCGTCGCCGACATCGCGATGAGCAACCGGGCCGCGTGCGTCAGGATCTGGGGGTCGACCTCCTCGGCGTCGAGCACCGTGGCCAGGTCGGTGACCTCGGCGATCCGGCGGGCGTGGTTGCCGCTCCAGCCCTTGGTGTCGTCCAGGGCGTGGCGCAGCAGCCAGGGCAGCGTGTCCGGCTGGGCGAGGTCGCACAGGGCCTCCACGGCCAGGCTCCGACGGTACTGGTCGGAGCGTTCGGCGAGCCAGATCAGGTCCCGGGCGGCCCCGGGGATCCGCCGCAGCACCTCGATGGCGAGCGCGCCGAATTCGCGGCTGAGCAGCCCGAGGGTGCGGATCAGCACGACGTCCCCGGGGCGGGCGGTGCCGACCAGGAGCGCGAGGCCGACCATCGCGGGGCCACGGTCCGCACCGTGCCGGGCCAGCCACACCCCGTCGGCGCGCGCCCGGTCCTGCGGGAGGTCCAGGCCCATCTCCACGAGCGACGCCACGACGTGCGCCCGGCCGTCGATGACCAGGAGGGCGTCGTGCAACGCCCGGGGTGCCAGCGGCTGTTGGCGGAAGTGCCGTTCCAGCGTGTCGCGCAGGACCTGTTTGCGTTTCGCCAGCGGGACACGCCGGTCCACGCGACGCGGGGGTGACCCGTGGTCGGGGTAGGGCCGGCCGCCGTCGGGCAGCATCCGGTCCGGGGCAGCGGCGTGCAGCCGGGCCGCGTGGTCGAACAGGGAGACAGGACTGTCGGTGAGCGCACCGCGCTCGTCACGCACGCTCATCGGCGTGCGGAGGACTCGATTCTGTAGATCATGGCCGTGACCCTGCCACGACCGCCGACGGACCGCAACGCCATTCCGCGCGCCCGCTCCACCCCGGCGATCGGCACCGGCCGCGTGGGGCGAAAAGCCGCGAGTTCGTGTATCTCGTCACAGGTCACGCGGCACCGTTGACAGGGGCGGACCCGGGGGTCCAGGCTGGTCGAGGTTCGAAAGGCACCTCGTTAGGTGAGGCGTCTGCTCTGGATACAGGCCACTGACCCTACGACGTCGAGAGACGCCCAGGTTCAGGACAGGTCTCCCCGGCTTAAGGGGTGACCCCAAGTGGCTTCCCGCACGGGGATACGCCGGGCAGTGCTGAAACTCTTACGAGACAGGGGTGCGGTCTCCGGTTCGCGGATGTGTCACCCCCTGCTGTCATGTGTGGCGTCGACGGTGTCGGCGCCCGGGTCGGAGGAGGTGAGGTCCCATGGACGGCTCCAGTAGTCGATCACCCCGCGATCTCGTCCCATCCGCCAGCGGCGCACGGTAGCCGCGACACCGATCCCCCATGCCCCGTCCACTGCCGGACGGGCGTGTGACCGTGCCCGCCGGGCCCGATCGTGTGCCGCCGCCCGTTCGCGTCGCCCATTCCCCGCATCCGGGGTTGGGAGGAACTCCCATGACCACTGTGAACAAGAACCTCAGCCCGCGCACCGCCGTCCTGGACGAAGCGCACCTCGGCGACATCAGGGGCACGATCAGGGTCGGCGACAGGGCCCCGCGCCGTGAACGCCTCGCGGCCCTGCTCGCCGCGTGCCGCCGGTGGCTGGTCCGCGCGCACCCGCGCCTCGGCGACGTGCCGCCGCGCAGCCCGGTCCTGCGCGTCCTCGCCACGGACCCGCGGCCGCGCGCGCACTGGCACCTGGTCGCGGGCGCCGACGGCCGCCGCCGCCCGGCGATGTCCTGGCACCTGGAGCCGTAGCCCCGGGCCCCTCCCCGGGGCACGTCGCATGTGGTCCGGTGCGGGTGAGATACGTTGCATCTGTGGAGTTCGCGGTGCTGGGTCCGGTGCGCGTGACGCACGGGGGTGCCGACGTGCCCGTCGAGGGGCCCAAGCTGCGGACCCTGCTGGCGACGCTGCTGCTGTCGGCCAACCGTCCGGTGTCGATCCCGCAGCTCACCGAGCGGCTGTGGGGCGACACGCCGCCGGTCGACCCGAGGCGGACGATCCAGGTCTACGTGGTGCGGCTGCGGCGGGCGCTGGCCGGCGGCGGTGACCTGATCCGCACCGCCCGTGCCGGCTACGAGCTCGTGCTGGACGCCGACCAGCTCGATCTCACCCGGTGGTCGCGGCTGCTCGACCAGGCGAAACAGACCGAAGAACCGGAGCGGCGGACACGGGTACTGCGGGAGGCGCTCGCCCTGTGGCGCGGCGCGGCCTGCGCGGACGTCGACTCGGAGGTCCTGCACGCCCTCGACGTCGCGCCCCTCACGGAACGGCACCTGCAGGCCCGGGAGCAGTGGATCGACCTGGAACTGGAGCTCGGGCGACACGGCGACGTGCTGCCCGAGCTGCACCGGCTGACCGGGGAGCACCCGCTGCGGGAGCGGTTCTGGGCCCAACTGGCCCTGGCGCTGTACCGGTCGGGCCGCCAGGCCGACGCCATGGACGTGTACTGGTCGGTCACCAGCCTGCTCGCCGACCAGCTGGGCGTGGATCCGGGGCCCGACCTGCGGAACCTGTACCAGGCGATGGTGGCGGCCGACCCGCGTCTCGACCTCGGGGCGGAGGGGACGGCGGCCGCCTGGGTGACGGCCTGCCAGCTGCCGCCGGACCTCCCCGACTTCGTCGGCCGCGCCGACCTGCGCCGCACCCTGGAGGCGGGACTGACCGGCGGGGGCCCGGGGGTGCCGGTGCTCGTCCTGTCCGGCCCGCCCGGGGTGGGAAAGAGCACCCTGGCCGTCTCCACCGCGCACGGCCTGCGGGCCCGGTTCCCCGACGGCGTGTGGCACGTGGACCTGGCCGGCGCCGGGCCACTGCCCCGGGACCCCGCCGACGTGCTCGGGGAGCTCCTCGAAGCGTCCGGCGCGGCGGCCAGCACGATTCCCGCCGGTACGGAGCGGCGCTCGGCCGCGCTGCGCGCCCGGTTGGTCGACCGCAGGGTGCTCCTGGTCCTTGACGACGCGGGTGCCGCCGCGCAGGTCGTGCCGTTGTTGCCGGGCACCTCGGGGAACGCCGTCCTCGTCACGAGCCGCCGGGACCTGACGGGCCTCGCGGTGCGGCACGCCGCCCGGATCCTCAAGGTGGCCTGCCTGGAGCCGGGCGAGGCGGAGGTGCTGGTCGCCCGGATCATCGGGACCCGCGCGGCCGGCGCCGAACCCGGGGCGATCGTGGAGCTGTCCGCACTGTGCGGGAACCTTCCGCTGGCGCTGCGGATCGCGGCGGCCAACGCGGCGGCGCTGCCGTCCGGCGGGATCTCCCGGTACGTGGCGGAGCTGCGCGCCGACGACCGGCTGGCCAGGCTCGCCGTGGTCGGGGACCCCGACACCGCCGTCCGCGCGGCGTTCGACCTGTCCTACGCGTCCCTGGACGACGCCGCCCGGTCGGCCTTCCGGGTCACCGGCCTCGTCCCCGGCCCGGACTTCACGGAGGAGTGCCTCACCGTCGCCCTCGGGCGCCCGGCGGCGGACACCCGGACCGCGCTCGGCGTCCTCGTCAGCGCGAACCTCGTCGAGCGCCGGTCCGCCGACCGGTACTCGCTGCACGACCTGCTCCGGCTCTACGCGTACGAGCACGCGCGCGCCGACCCCGGCCACGACGCCGCCTGGCACCGGCTGTGCTCCTGGTACCTGTCGGTCGCCCGGGCGATGGTGCGCTTCGCGCCGGCGGACGACGCCGGTGCGGCCCGGGCCCGGGAGTGGCTCGCCGCCGAGCGCGTCAACCTCGTGGCGCTGGCGATCCGGGCCGCCGAGCAGGGTCCCGCCCAGGTCGCCTGGCAGCTTCTCGACGGGCTCAACAGCTACCTCCCGGCCGACCTGCGGCTCACCGAGTGGCTGGCGGTGGCGAGCGCCGCCCGGGACTCCGCGCGGACGGCGGGGGAACTGGCGGCCGCCGGGACCGCGTACAACAGTCTCAGTGCCTGTTGCGTGAAGGTCGGGGACCTCGGTGCCGCGCTGACCAGCGCCGAGGTCGCGCTGGACCTGTTCCGGCAGGCCGGTGACCAGGCCGGCGAGGCCGGTGTCCTGGGGACGACCTCCGGCATCCACATCGAGTGGGGGGACTCGCGGGCGGCGCGCGACCTCCTCGCGCAGAGCGCCGGGATCCTCCGGCTCCTGGATTCGACGGAACCGCTGGCCCGGGTGCTGCTCGCCCTGGGCGGGAGCCGGATCGCCCTGGGCGACGTGCGCGACGGGGCCCGCGACATCGCCGAGGCCCTGGCCCTGGCCGATCCACCCGAGGCCGACCCGCTCTACCCGGTGATGCGGCTCTACCGGGGCCTGGTCCACCACCTGTCCGGCGCGCTGGACGCGGCGGCCGGGGAACTCGCCGAGGCCCTCCGCACGGGGGTCCCCCGTCAGGTGCCGCACGTGCACCGCGCGCTCGCCCTGGCCCGCGCGGACCAGGGCCAGTCGGCGGCGGCCGTCGCGCACGGGACCGAGGCGGTGCGGCTGAGTCGCGCGGCCGGCCGGACCTGGGTCGAGGCGGAGTCCCTCAACGCCCTGGGATACGCGTGCGTCCGGGCCGACCGGCCCGCCGAGGCGCTCGAGCACCACCGGCGGGCGTCGGCGCTCGGCGGCGACCGGGGCTACCGGGGTGTCGAGGCCGAGGCGTCGCTGGGGATCGCCCGGGCCCGGCTCCGGCTGGGGGAACCGGAGACCGCCCGGCGGGACGCCGTCCGCGCGCTGGAGCTCAGCGGGGCGCTCGGCCACCGCCTCGTGGAGTGCCAGGTCCACCAGGTCCTCGCGGACGTGTACGGGGACCTGGGCGACGCCGGGCAGGCCCGGTACCACGCCGGGCGGGTCGAGGAACTCCGCCGGGCGACCGGCTACCGGCCCGTCCCCTGGCGGGGCACGCCCTGGGCCCACACGGCCGGCTGAGGCCACGCGCTACGTGTTCGACGTGCGCGCCGGGCGGGTGGCGGGTGGTCTCGGCCAGGCCCGGTGCCGGTCGTCCATGATGAGCCGGTGGGTGTGCCGCCAGGCTCCGGGTCCGCCGGTGGCGTCGGCGAGGTGGTGCGGGTCGGGTTCGGTGTGGACGTGTTCGACGTCGTCCGGGTCGGCCGCCGGCCACGTCCGCCACGCCTGGGCGAGTCCGGTCAGGGCGACGGTGGCGAGGGCCGCGAGCGCGAGGGGCACGCTGAGGGCGCCGAGCACCCCGGCGAGGACGTAGGTGGCCAGCCAGCCGAGGTGCGACAGGGTGAACTGGGCGGCGAACAGCGCCGGCAGGTCGTCCGGGTGCCCGGAGCGGCGGATCAGCCGGCCCACGGGGGTCTGCGCCAGGCAGCCGGCCGCCCCGACGAGCGCCCAGGTGCCGAGGACGACCGGCCACCAGTGGCCGGGGAACACGGCGGTCAGCGTGGCCGCCGCCGCCAGGACTGAGGCGAGCACGGCGGACGCGCCGAGCATCACGGTCCGGTCCGGTACCCGGGTCAGGACCCGGGGCAGCAGCAGGGCGGCCGCGATGGAGCCGGCGCCGGACACCCCGAGGGCCAGGGCCACCGCCGGGTCGGAGCCGCCGAGGTGGCCGCGCACTATGACCACGGTGTTGACCAGGACCATCGCGCCGGCGGCGGCCACGGCGAGGTCGACTCCGATCACGGCCCGCAGCCGGGGGGTGGCGGTGAACATCCGCAGTCCCCGGGTGGCGCGGTCGGCCAGCCCGCCGCGCGGGGCCGGCGGGCGCCGGGTGGGCAGGGCGACGGCCAGGATCAGGGTGGCGGAGGCGGCGAATCCCAGGGCGGTACCGGTGAAGAGCCAGCGGGCGTCCACGAGGGCGAGCAGCACCCCGGCGAGGACCGGGCTGGCGAGGGATTCGAGGTCGTAGGCCAGCCGGGACAGCGACAGCGCGCGGGTGTAGTCGGCCTCGTCGGGCAGCACCGCGGGGATGGTGGCCTGGAACGCGGGGGTGAACGCCGCGGAGGCCGACTGGAGCACGGCGATCAGGACGTACACCTGCCAGATGTGGCCGACGAACGGCAGCGCGGCGGCGACGGCCATCCGCAGCAGGTCCATCGAGACCAGCAGCGCCCGGCGGGGTACGCGGTCGGCGAGGGCGGTGACCAGCGGGGCCAGGGCGACGTACGCGACCATCTTGATGGCCAGGGCCGTGCTCAGGACGAGTCCGGCGTCGGGGCCGGCGAGCCGGTACGCGGTCAGGCCGAGGGCGACCGTGGCCAGTCCGGTGCCGGTCAGGGCGAGGACCTGGGCGGTGAACAGGTGGCGGTACGTCCGGCTCTCCCACACGGCCACTCCGCTACCCCCCTACGACGCGCACCCGCCGACCCGAGAGAACATGTGCACATGTACGCACACGACAATACTGAGTCCGCGGTCGACTGGGACAGCCTGCCGCCCGCCGAGCGGGTCGACGCCGCCGCCGAGGCGTTCCGGATGCTGGGCGACGCGACCCGGCTCCGACTGCTGTGGCTGCTGTGCGGCGGCGAGTACGACGTCACCACCCTCGCCGGCCACCTCGACGCGCCCCGCCCTGCCGTGTCCCAGCACCTGGCGAAGCTCCGCCTGGCCGGACTGGTCACCCAGCGCCGGGACGGCCGCCGCGCGGTGTACGCGGCCCGCGGCGGGCACGTCCGCCGGCTCCTCGCCGAGGCCCTCGGCGCCGCCGCCCACCACCTGCAGGGCCTCCCCGACCACGACTGAGCCGGGTGGGGGATCCAACCGGCACCGCTCAGGTGCCCGCCGCGCGGTCACGCGGGACGGACGGGACCGTCCCGATGCCCCACCGGGTGCCCCCGGGGATGTCACGGACCGTGAGACCCGCGGCGGCGAGTGCGTCGCGGATGGCGTCCGCGTGCGGGTAGGCACCCTGATCCCGCAGGTGGCGGCGCAGGGCGAGCAACGGCTCGACGGCGGGCCGCAGGTGGTGCACGGCGTCGGGGGTGACGGTGTCCCCCAGGCGGGTGATGAGGTCGCGCAGGATCGCGCGGGACTGTTCGGTTCCTTCGTCCTCTTCCGTGTCCGCGCCCCAGTCGGCGATGGCCGACTCCAGGGCCAGGACCGCCTCCACCATGCCGGCGGCGTCGCGGCGTCCGTGGGCCGCGTCGAAAGCCACCTCGCTGGCCCGGGTGATCTCCACGAGGGTGACCGGCGCGTGACCGGAGTCCGGCACCTCGGTGGGCACGGCACGGGTGAGCTCGACCATGCCGGACCCGTGACGGGTGAGCGCGCGCAACTCGGCGAGGGTGAGCCTCGTACCCGCCGGCAGGATGGTACTGACCCCGACCCGGCGGACGGTCAGCGCGCCGCGTCCCATGATCTCGACAGCGCCGGTGTGCTGGTCGAAGATGACGGCGGTGTGCTCGTCGACGCCGAGTAGCGCCGTGTCCGGCGGGAGTTGGCGTTCGAGGTGGGCGAGGCGGCGTTCGCCCAGGTAGCAGTACCGGGTGTCGTGGGTACCGCCCTCGGTGTTGTCGTAGTGCGGGATCACGGTGACGTCCAGACCCAGGGGTTCGAGCAGGTTGAGGCCGTCGACCCAGTGCGCGGGGCTGCCGGCCTTGTAGATCTCGTAGACCGGCAGGGCCGTGCGGCCCATGGTCGCGGCGGCGGCGGACGCGAACACCGTCAGGCCCCGGCGGTGCAGGATCCGTTCACGCAGCGCGGAGGCCGTCGCCCCGTTCGTCCATCGCGTCAGGGCGTAGGTGGGGCTGCCGGGGCCGGCGAACAGCCAGTCGGCCGTGCGGATCGCGGCGATGGCGGCCAGGGACGCCGCCAGGTCCTCACCGTCGGGCGCGGGACACACCTCGACCGTCAGCCCGACGCTACGGCGGAAGTAGGCGATCGCCTTGGCCGAGATGTCGGCGACGTTCTCCTGGAACGCGTAGGGAGTGTCGAGCAGGACCGCGCGGGCACGGCCGGCCCCGAGGCGGCCCGCCAGGGTTCTGTGGGCGGTCACCATCGTGGGACTGGTCTCCCCCGAGCCCATGATCGCCAGCACGCCGGCGTGCTTCGTACCCGACACGGTGCCTCCCGTCCGGGGCGTCCGAGCGCTCCCCCACGACGGTAACGGTCCGCTTCACCAGAGTCACTACCTGTGTGGACAATGGGCGTCGTCAGACGTGCTGGAGGAGCAGCTCGCCCGCCGGGGCGATTTCGTACGCGGCGAGCAGGTCCCAGAACTCCGGGCCGACCGCAGCGGCGACGTACCCGTCGGTGATCCGTAGCATCGCGAGGTGCCGGCACGCGTGCGACGCCACCTGGACCAACGAGACGGCCGGCGGACAGGGCGCGAGAGGATCGCCGGATCGCGCGGCCGTCACGGGCCGCAGTGCCCGGCCCCGTCGCGGCGTGGGATCGCAGGCGCCGGCGTAGGTCAACACGACCCGCCCGTCGTCATAGCGCCAGGACGTGGAGTGCAACAGTGCCGGTGGAGCCGACCCGGAGGGCAATCCCGCGAGCCGGCGGGCGGCGGCATCCGGGGACTCGTCCGCGCCCAGGGCGTCGCGGAGTGCCCGGTAGGTCAACGCACCATGGTGGACGCCGAGCCACAGAAGTTCGATCTCCACGCGACTGCGATGTCCCGTTGGTCGTCGTGGTTCCCCCAGCACCCCAGCCCCCGCAGCCTGTTGCCTTGCGATCACTTTCGGTAAATGATGACAGGGTGGGTCGCCCGTTACCGGGTTTTCGCGCACGACCGCGCCGTTTCCTCCTGACGAGAGGCCGACGATGTCCACAGCTCAGCGAACCCCCCGGCTCCGCCCAGCCCTCAACCGTGCCGACCGGTACCGGCTGGCGGGGATGTTCGGATTCGTCGCCGCACTGCACATCGTCGGCTGGGGCGTCCTCGTGCTGGCCGTGGTCCCCGGCAACTACCAGCTCGGCGCCGGGTTGTTCGGGATCGGCACCGGCCTGACCGCGTACTCCCTCGGGCTGCGGCACGCCTTCGACGTCGACCACATCGCCGCGATCGACAACACCACCCGCAAACTCGTCGGCGACGGGCAGCGCCCGCTGTCGGTGGGCTTCTGGTTCTCCCTCGGCCACTCCACGGTCGTGGTGGCGCTGACCCTGCTGATCGCGCTCGGGGTCCGCACCGTGGGGACGAACCTGTCCGAGGACACCTCCGCGCTGCGCGTCTACGGCGGCCTGATCGGCACCACCGTCTCCGGCCTGTTCCTGTACCTCATCGCGGCCATGAACCTGGTCGTCCTGATCGGCGTGGTGCGGATCTTCCGCCGGATGCGGCGCGGGCACTACGACGAGGCGGCGTTGGACACCCACCTGGACAACCGGGGCTTCCTCAACCGGCTCCTCGGTCGGCTGATGCGGTCGGTGCGCAGGCCCTGGCACATCTACCCGATCGGCGTGCTGTTCGGCCTGGGCTTCGACACCGTCACCGAGGTGTCGCTCCTGATCATCGCCGGCACGAGCGTGGCCGCCGGCCTGCCCTGGTACGCCATCATGTGCCTGCCGATCCTGTTCGCGGCCGGCATGTCCCTCCTGGACACCCTCGACGGCTCCTTCATGCACGCCGCCTACTCCTGGGCCCTCGCGCAGCCGGTGCGGCGGGTGTACTTCAACATGACCGTCACCGGCCTGTCGGTCGCCGTGGCCCTGCTCGTCGGCACCGTGCAGATCCTCGCGCTGCTCCGCGACACCCTCGGCCTGACCGGCGGCACCTGGGACTGGGTCGACGGCCTGTCCTTCGACACGATCGGGTTCGCGGTCGTGGGCCTGTTCGCCGGCATCTGGCTGCTGGCCGCCGCCGTGTGGCGGTTCGGCCGGATCGAACAGCGCTGGACGGCACCCGCCCGCCCGGTGGAGGACGCGGCGGGCGACTGAACCGGGCTCCGGGTGGGGGCCGCCGGCTGCGGCCCCCACGTCCGGTCAGCTCTCGTTCACGGACACCGCGTTCGGCAGCGCCAGGTACGGGAACGCCGTTCCGAAGGCGTTCTCGTTCGCGTCGACCCCGTCACCGAGCCCGGAGACCCCCGGCGCCGGGTTGGGCAGCAGGATGCCCTCGGCGGCCTGCAGCGTGATGTCGATGGTGTCGTCGGCGAGCCGGCGACCGTTGGGGAAGCCGGCGAGGTCGCCGCCCAGGACGCCCATCCGGCTCGGGTTGGCCGACGGCGGCACGTTCATGTTCAGGCGCAGCTGCTCGCTGGGCCGGAACCGGGACGCGACGACGTCCTTGTTGAGGAGCTGGGAGTTCAGGTCGGCCTGCACCGGCCCGCACGCCTTGCACACCCCGGTCAGGAACACCTCGACAAGGTCCTTGCGCGGGGCGGCCGGCGCCGGGATGTTGTAGATGGCGTTGACCAGCTTCGGCACCTCGGGGTCCTGGACGAACTTCAGGAACTTCGCGTCGTCGACCGGCCGGGTGGCGTTGAACTCGTTCTTCCGGCTCACGGGGATGACGACCTCGTTGACCAGCGGCATCCCGAGGCGGGAGACCTGGGCCATGCCGTGCTCGGCGTCGGACTCCTCACCGACCGCCTCGGTGACCTCCATCCGCTTGCGCGAGGTGGTGGTCCAGATGCCGACCACCGGGTTGCGGGCGACATTGTTCTTCAGGGCCAGATCCTTCTTGGGTACCTGCAGCGCGACCGCGTTGACGTTGTACCCCCGCAGCGTGTCCTTGCCGACCTCGGACAGGTTGCCGCCGTAGAGCAGGTCGAACACGCGCAGGTCGGCGAAGAACGGGTCGTCGGCCTGCCCGGTGAACGACTTGCCGCCCCCGGGGACCTGCGTGACGGCCTGCTGGCGCAGCGCGCCGTAGTTCGGCATGGACGCGGGCCCGGTGTTGGAGGGCGCGACCTTCCCGTTCGGGATCAGGGTCGTGCGCTCGTGTCCGGCGAACCGCTCCAGCTTGTACGTCTGGTAGAAGTTCAGGTCCGGGTCGGTCAGCGACGTGACCACGCCCGTGTTGTACAGGAACGTGTTCGGGTTGCGGTAGTGGTCGGTGAACGTCCACCGGTACACCAGGTCCGGGCGGGCGTCGCCGTCGTTGTCGATGTTGATGTCATAGGCGGCGTCGGTGGCGAACTTGTAGAAGTTCGGCCCCCCGTTGGGCTCCTCGAACGGGATCCAGTTCGCGACGAGGTTGACCTTGTCGGGCATCTCGGGGCTGACGAACGCGTACAGGTCGGTGTTGTCCAGCCGGGGTTCGCCCGCGATCAGCGGGGCCTCCCGGTGGCTGGACGCGTTCGCGCCCTGCGGCAGCGCCGCGAGCCCCGCGACGAGTGCCGACGCGACGGCGACGGCCGCCCCCGCCCGGCGACGGACATGACGAGTTTTCGACATTGCTCTCCTTCTTCTCCCCGTGCTGAGACGACACAGGATGTTCGCCTCGCAGAGCGATTCGGAGCGGAATATGCCCCAGCTGGGTAGCCTATGGAAGAAATTTTGGGATTTAACCCATACATCCACTTTCTGGGTACGAAGCAGCGTCGGGCCGCAACCGTGCGCCCCGAGACCCGAGGAGCTCGCATGGCCCGGCGTTCCACCCGCGTGGCCGCACTGTCCCTCGTCGGCCTGGTCGTGGTGGGCTCCGCGACCGGGGCGCTGATGAGCGTCGACCCGCCCGCCCCGGCCGGCCGGACGGCACCCGTCGCCGCCGACCCGCTGGCCCGCGCCGAGCGCCGCGTCCGGGAGGCGCCCGGCGACTGGCGCACCCTCGCCGACCTGGGACTGGCCTATGTCGAGCGGGCCCGCGCCACCGGCGACCCGGGCTACTACCCCCGGGCCCAGACCGCGCTGGAACGGTCGGTGGCCGTACGCGCCGCCGACAACGCCCCCGCCGAGCTGGGCCTCGCCGCGCTCGCCGCCGCCCGGCACGACTTCCCCACCGCGCTCCGGCACGCCGACAGCGCCCTGGCCGCCGACGGGTACCTGGCCGCCGCGCACGGGGCCCGGGCCGACGCGCTGATCGAACTCGGCCGCTACGACGAGGGCTTCGCCGCCGTGCAGCGCATGGTGGACCTGCGCCCCGACGCGTCCTCGTTCGCCCGGGCCTCCTACACCTGGGAACTGCGCGGCGACCCCGGCCGGGCGCGCGCCGCCCTCGAACGGGCCCTGGCCGCCGCCCCGGACGCGGCGACGACCACGTTCGCGCTGTACCAGCTCGGGGAACTCGCGTTCGGCACCGGCGACCTCGACCACGCCGGCCGGCGGTTCGACGAGGGCCTGGCCCGCGCGCCGCAGGACGTGACCCTGCAGATCGGCCGGGCCCGGGTCCTCGCCGCGCGCGGCCAGACCACCCGGGCGCTCGCCGACTACGCGGCCGTCGTGAACCGGCTGCCGAACCCCGCCTACCTCGCCGAGTACGGCGACCTGCTCACCGCGCACGGCGAACCCGGGAAGGCCCGCGCGCAGTACGACCTGGTGCGCGCCGGCCAGCGGCTGCTCGGAGCCCAGGGCGTCAACACCGACCTGGAACTCGCGCTGTTCGACGCCGACCACGACGCGGCCCCCGCCGCGCTGGAGGCGGCCCGGGCGGCGTACGCGGCGCGGAAGAGCGTGTTCGCCGCCGACGCGCTCGGCTGGGCGCTGCACGTCAACGGCCGCTCCGCCGAGGCCCTGCCGTACGCCCGGGAGGCCCAACGGCTCGGCACCCGCAGCGCCCTGCTCGCCTACCACCTCGGCGTGATCGAGGCCGCCACCGGCGACCGCGAGCACGCCCGCACCCACCTGGAGACGGCCCTGACTATCAACCCACACTTCTCCGTCGCGCACGCGCCCCGGGCCCGGGCGGCTCTGGCGAACCTCGGCGGGGACCGATGAGGCGGCCGGGGACCGGGCTGCGGACCCTGGGCCGGTGGCAGGCCGGAAGCCAGTGGCGCTCCCGGGAACGGCCACCCGCGCGGGACCGGTGGCGGTCCGGGATCCGGTGGTTCGGGGTCCTCGGGGCCGTACTCGTCGGGTCCGTGCTGCTCGGGGCCACGCCCGCCGGGGCGCACCCGTTGGGGAACTTCACCACCAACCAGTACGCCGGGCTGACCGTCGACGCCGCCGGTACCACCATCGACCATGTCCTCGATCTGGCCGAACTCCCCGCCTACCAGCTCCGCCAGCAGCTGTGGCGCGACGCGGCGCCCACGGCCGGGGAGGCCGACGCCTTCGCCGCCCGCGAGTGCGCCCGGATCGCCGACGCCGTCCGGCTCACCGTCGCCGGACGGCGGGTTCCGGTCGCGGTCACGGCGCGGACCGTCACGTTCCCGGCCGGCACCGCGGGCCTGGACACCCTGCGCCTCGAATGCCGGCTGCGCGGCGACGCGCCCGTGCGCCCGGGCACGACGCTCGACTACTCCGCCGACGCCTATCCCGAGCGGATCGGCTGGCGGGAGGTGACCGCCGTCGGCGACAACGTCACGCTCACCGCGAGCGACGTGCCGGCGACCAGCCCGAGCCGCCGGCTGACCGCGTACCCGGAACAGCAGTTGACCTCGCCCCCCGACATCCGGGCCGCGCACCTGACCGCCACCCCCGGCGGCGGCGCCGCCCCGCCCGCCGCCGACGCGGCGACCGGGGCCCGGAACCGGGGCGTCGACCGGCTGACGCAGGCGTTCACCGACTTCATCGGCCGCCCGAAACTCACCCTGACCATCGGGGTACTCGCCGTGCTCATCGCCCTGGTCCTCGGCGCGGCCCACGCCCTCGCGCCAGGACATGGCAAGACCGTGATGGCCGCCTACCTCGTCGCCGAACGCGGATCCCTGCGGCACGCGGGCGTCATCGCCGCCACGGTCACCCTCACCCACACCGGCGGCGTCATGATCCTGGGGCTCCTGCTGTCCACGACCCTCGCCTTCGCACCGCAGCGGGTGTACGGCTGGCTCGGACTGGCCAGCGGCGTGCTCCTCGCCGCCGTCGGCGCGGTCCTGCTGTACCGGGCCTGGCGGGGCCAGGGGTTCTCCCACGGCCACCACCACGGACCCGGCGGCCACACGCACGGACCGGGCGGGCACACGCACGGACCCGGTGGGCACGTCCACAGCCACGACGGCCACCACCACGGGGCGGGTGGGCACGCCCACGGGCCGGGAAGCCACCACCACGGGCCCGGCGGTCACACCCATGAAGCGGACGGTCACCACCACGCGCCGCACCGGCCGGAACTGGTCGGGGCGTCCGCGCAGGTCGCGGCCGGTCACCAGCACAGCCACGACCATGTCCACCACGACGAGGCGGCCCCGCACAGCCACTCCCACGCGCACCAGGACGACCACCACCACACGGCCGGCCAGGCCTCCGAAGTGGAGCAACACCACGGCCACGACGAGCCCCATGCCCACCCGGCACCCGGCCGTGGCCCCGGTTCCCGGTCCGCGCTGAGCCTGTTCACCGTCACGGCGATGGGCTTCGCCGGCGGTCTCGTCCCCAGCCCGTCGGCCGTCGTCGTCCTCCTCGGCGCGATCGCGCTGGGCCGCACCTGGTTCGGCGTCGTCCTCGTCCTCGGCTACGGCCTCGGCATGGCCGCCACCCTCGTCGGGATCGGCTTCCTCCTCGCCCGCTGGCGGCACCGGCTGGAGCCCCGCCTCACCGGCCGCGTCGGCACGCTGGTGCGCCGGGTCGCCCCGTTGGCGACCTCCGGCCTCGTGGTCGTCGTCGGCCTGTGCGTCGCGGCCCAGGCCGTCGTGGGTCTGTGAGCTTCCGGCCGTGTGTCGACCGTCCCTACCGTGGGAGTCCCGGGTGACGAAGGCCCGGCCGGGGGCAGGCGGTGCGCGCGGACCTCAGCGGCCCAGCCCCATCCCGTAGACCAGCAGGCCGGCCACCGTCAGGGTGCCGACCGCCGCGACCGTCACCGCCGGCACCAGTCGGGGGGAACGGCGGCGGGCCGGGTCCCGGCGGCGGGTCCAGCGGAGTGGCCAGGCCGCGACGGCGAGGACCAGGACGCCGAGTTTCGCGGCGTTCTCCGGCAGCTCGCGTCCGAAGAGGAACATCGCCGTCCAGAAGGGATCCGTCGGCCGCAATTCCGGCTGGTCGGGCGCGCCCAACCGGAGCAGGAGCGAGGCCAGCAGGAGCCACGGCACCGCCAGTTGGAGCAGGGCGAGGGCCGTCGCGGTGCTCACCACGACGCTGGCCACCGTCCGGCCCTCGGTGCGGCGGCTGACCCAGCCGGTGAGGAACCAGCCCGCCAGGGCGCCGAGGATCGCGCCGAGGGCCCCGGCGGGTCCGGTCCACGCCGGCGCGGTGCGCGACACCACCAGCTCCGCCCGGTCGGCGTGCCGCGGGTCGACCTCCGACTCGTGGGAGACCGTGAACGTGAGGGCCAGGCCGTCGCGGGTGGCCCAGAACTCCCAGATCCGCTGCCCTCTCTCGTGGGCCTCGGGGTCCGCCCGCGGGTAGAGGAACGGCGTGCCCTCGGCGCGGATCCGCCAACCGGCCGCGCGCAGCCGGTCCCGGGCGGCCTCGCCGTAGGCCCGGAAGTCGCGGGTGGCGGCGGTGGGCTCGACCCGGTAGCGCGCCGATCCGTACTCCGGCATGGACTCGCCGATCTCGGTCTCGAACAGCGGGGCACCGTCGTCGCCCCGGACCGCCAGGCCCGGGAACGCCGCCGCCTTGAGGCTTTCGGCCTCCGCGCCCGTGGGCAACGGCCGGGCGGTCTCCCAGGCCAGCCGGTGCGCGCCGGCCGCGCCGAGGAAGCCGAGGGTCACCGCGACGAGGACGGCGAACACGACCACACCGCGGCTGCGGGGACGGCCGAGCCGGGCCCGGAGCCCGTGCCGGAGCAGGTTGGCGGTCTCGCGGGCGGTGGGTGCGCGCCGGCCGGGGGCCGCGAGGTCCAGGAGCGTGTCGAGGAGTTCGACGCGGCGGGGGCCGGGCGGGTAGGCGCGCAGCAGCAGCCGGTACCGCCGGCTCAGGGTGTCGGTCATGTCCCCTGCCGCGCGGCGGTGGGCCCGAGGCCGAACCGGCGGCGGGCCGCGAGCTGGCTCCGCGCCGCGTCGGCGCTGTGCCGCAGGCGTTCGGTCTCCGCTTCCAGCGCGCGGGCCCCGTCGTCGGTCAGCCGGTAGTAGCGCCGGTTGCGGCCGTCGACGGTCTCGTCGCGGTCGACCTCCACGAGGCCCTCGGCGTCGAGGCGGTCGAGGGCCGCGTAGAGGGTGCCGGGCTGGAGTCGGACCTGGTCGTCGGAGAGCCGGGCGGCCTCCTGGATCACGCCGTAGCCGTGGCGCGGCTCGGTGGCCAGGGCGGTGAGGATCCAGAACGTGGGTTCGCGCATCCGTGCCGTCATACCCAGCATATTAAGATGATCTGACTATGCCGTCAACGGCGGTGACCCGGGCGGGGCCCTCGCCGGCTCAGCCCCGTTCGGAGAGGACCGCGGCGATCCGGTCCCGGTCGGCGCCGCCCGCCAGCAGCACCCGCAGCAGCACCCGAGCCTGGTACGGGTGCAGGAACCCGCCGTTGAGCAGCCCCCGCCGCGCCAGGTCCGACTCCGAACCGACCGCTCTGTACGTGCCCGCCAGCACCGAGCCCGCGCCGGTCCGCGACGTGAGCACCACCGGGATCCGCTCGGCGAGCGCGCCCAGCACGGGGCCAGCGCGGCCGGGACGTGCCCGACACCGAAGCCCGCGACGACCAGGCCCTGGTGGGTGTCCGCGAGCCCGGCCAGCCACGCCGCGTCGTCGTCGAGGGTGACCGTGTGCAGCCCGACCCGGACGGCGGCCAGCGCGCCGGGGTCCGGCCGGGGTAGGGCGGCGGGCCGGGGCAGGCCGCCCAGCAGCCGTACCCGGCGCTCCACCACGTGGCCGAGCGGGCCGGTGTTCGGGGACGCGAACGTCGCGGTACTGGTGCTGTGCGTCTTGCGCGCCCACCGCGCGGCGTGCACCTCGTCGGCGAACACCAGCAGGACGCCCAGGTCCCGCGCGGCCGGGTCGGCGGCGACCGCGACGGCGGCCAGCAGGTTCGCCGGCCCGTCCGGGCCGGCGAGGGTCGGGTTGCGCATCGCGCCGGTGAACACGAGCGGCTCGGGGCGGTCCCACACCAGGTCCGCCAGGAACGCGGTCTCCTCCATGGTGTCGGTGCCCTGGGAGACCACCACGCCGGCGGCACCCCGGGAGACCGCGTCCGCCGCGCGGTCCACCACGTCGAGGACCTGGGCGAACGTCAGGTTCCCGCTGGGCACCGCGTCGATGTCGCGCACGTCGAGGGCCACGCCCAGCTCCGCCAGACCGGGCACGGCGGCGGCCAACTGGGCGGCACCCAGGCGGGTCACGGAGCCGCCGTCGGCACCGGCCATCGAGATCGTGCCGCCGAGGGCGAAGAACGCCACACCCATGACCGCACATCCCCCTGGTACCGCGCCGATCCGCGTGGATCATGCTACCCACGCCCGGGCGGACCCACCCCGGCCGGTGGTACGGGTGCCGGGTGGGTCAGACCGCCCAGGTGCCGACCGCGTTCTCCTTGTCCAGGATCTGGAGCCGGGCACCGGTGACCTGGGCCGGTTCGGCGCCGAACACCAGGAGGCCGGCGAGCTTCTTGCCCGGCTCCAGGGTGCCGTCCTCCAGCGCGCCCGCGAAGGCCAGGCCGCCGAGCAGGTCGGCCTTGAACTGCCGGGCGTCCTTGGTCACCAGCCGGAACAGCGTGTTGGCCTCGACCTCCAGCGCCGGTCCGCCGACGTGCTCGATCTCGACCTTGGCCGTGGCGTACTTCTTGCCCCTGGTCTTGAACGGCTCCTCGGTGGCCGGGTTCTCCGGCTTGACGTCACTGACGGTGACCTTCAGCTTCGTGGAGCCGACCGTGACCTCCACCGGGGAGCCGAGCTTGGCCGCCGAGCCGGCAGCCGGGGCGCCGGTGGTCGACGCCGCGCCCGGCGTACCCGTCGTGGAGGTCTTGACCTCGGGCTTGTCCGACTTGCTGTCCGAGCCTCCGCACCCGGACAGCAGGCCGAGCCCGACCAGGCCGGCCAGGGAGACGGCCGCGAGGCGACGGACGGACACGGCGGACAGGGGCACATTCATGGCAGGGTCCTTCAGGGTAGGGATGTACTCAGGGTTACGACGTCGAGTCTGGCGACCACTTCATGACACTTTCGTGACACCGGCGGCGGGCAGTCGTGTGAGCCCCCTCATGCGGTCGCCGGGGCCGGCGCGGCTACGGCACGGAACTGTCGCCCCGGGAACGCGACGTGGTGCGGCTCGCCGGGCTCGGGCACACCAACCGGGAGATCGCCACGACCCTGTTCCTGTCCGAGCGCACCGTGGAGGAACACGTCGCCCGGGCGATGCGCAAACTCGGGGTGACGTCCCGCCGCGCGTTCGGGTCCCCGACCCGTACCGACACCTGACAATCGGGCGGCCCGCGACACCGGCCACGGCTGATTCGCCCATAGCGTGGCAAGAGTGACGGCCCATCGAACCGCGGAGTTTTCCCGCCGAGCCATCAATCCACGCATTCTCGTGACAGATATCGACGGACGGGCATTGGCCCCGAACACGTATGCGGTGCGGGTACCGCAGACAGTCGTACCCGAATCGCAAACCGGGGTCTTTAACAGGCCATTTACGGGCCTAACCCTCGGCATCAAACGGATGAATGCGGATGGACCTCCGGGTGATGTCCGGCACCTGGGATGCGGCCGCACCTTCCCTTGAAAACCTAGTGGTTTAGTGGGATATTCTCAGTGCCCGCTCGGCCGGCGTGGTCCACCGCCCCTCACAGGATCGTCGGGGCAGGACATTCCAGCCCGAGCGCGGCAACCAACACGACATTCATGAGACGTCTGTAGCCGCGGTTGCCTCGCACAGTGGCCCGGGATCGTTCGGTGCGCGGGAACGCGCTGAGGAGGAAATGTTCTACATGAAGTACCGCATCAGAGTGACGGCCGCTGCCGCGATAGCCGCCAGCCTGGCACTGGCCGGCTGCGGCGGGGGCAACGAGGCCGCGGCGGAGACCACCACCCTGTCCATTGTGGGCTACGCGGTGCCGGAGGCGGCCAACAAGGCGATCGCCGCCCAGTGGAACAAGACCGCGGAGGGCAAGAACGTCAAGTTCCAGACCTCCTACGGCGCCTCCGGCGACCAGAGCCGCGCGGTGGTCAACGGCCTGAAGGCCGACTACGTGCACTTCTCGGTGTCCAGCGACGTGACCCGGCTGGTGGACGCGAAGCTCGTGGACCCCAGCTGGAACAGCGGCCCCAACAAGGGCATCGTGTCCTCCTCGGTCGTGGTCCTGGCCGTGCGTAAGGGCAACCCGAAGAACATCAAGGGCTGGGACGACCTGATCAAGCCCGGCATCGGGATCGTCACCCCGAACCCGGCCTCGTCCGGCGCGGCCCGGTGGAACGCGCTGGCCGCCTGGGGCCACGTCACCGCCAACGGCGGCACCGACGCGCAGGCCGCCGAGTTCCTGACGAAGCTGTTCGCCAACGTGGTCTCCCTGCCCGGCAGCGGCCGCGACGCCACGACCAGCTTCGTCGGTGGCACCGGCGACGTGCTGCTGGCGTACGAGAACGAGGCGATCCTGGCCACCCAGGCCGGCGAGAAGCTGGACTGGATCATCCCGGACACCACGCTGCTGATCGAGAACCCGGGCGCGATCACGACGAACGCCAACCCCAAGGCCAAGCCGTGGCTGGACTACGTGCTGAGCAAGGACGGCCAGCGGCAGTTCGCGCTCAAGGGCTTCCGGCCGATCACCCAGGGCGTCAGCACCGAGGGCATCCAGGGCGTGCCGGACCCGAAGAACCCGTTCCCGACGCCCAAGAAGCTGCTGACGGTGTCGAAGGACTTCGAGAGCTGGTCGGCCCTGTCGAAGAAGTACTTCGACGAGAAGAACGGCCTGATCGTGAAGATCATCGCCGCATCTGGCAAGGCGAAATGACCTCGGCGGCCACCGTCGCCCCGGCCCAGTCCGCGCGTGAGCGCCGACTGGGCCGGGGCGGTCGCCGCCTGACCCGGGTGTCCGGCCTGGGTCTCGGGGTGGCCATGATGTGGTTCAGCCTGCTGGTCCTCATCCCCCTCGCCGCGGTCGTCGTGACCGCGACGACGGGCGGCTGGGACCAGTTCTGGCAGGCGGTGACCAACGAGCAGACCGTCGCCGCGATCGGACTCACCGTCGGCGCCGCCGCCGCCGTGACCGTCGTCAACGTGATCATGGGCACCCTGATCGCGTGGGTACTGGTCCGCGACCGGTTCTTCGGCAAGCGGGTCCTGGAGGTCCTCATCGACCTCCCGTTCGCCCTGCCCACCATCGTCGCCGGGCTCGTGCTGCTGTCCCTGTACGGCAACAACAGCCCCCTGGGCGTCAACATCGCCAACACCCGGGCCGCGGTGTTCCTCGCCTTCCTGTTCGTCACCCTGCCGTTCGTGGTCCGCACCGTGCAGCCGGTCCTGGCCGAGCTCGACAAGGAGGCGGAGGAGGCCGCGGCGTCCCTGGGCGCCAGCCGCTTCACCGTCTTCCGGCGGATCATCCTGCCGGCGTTGACGCCCGCCATCGCGGCCGGGGCCGCCCTGTCGTTCGCCCGGGGCGTCAGCGAGTACGGCTCCCTCGTCCTGCTGTCGGGCAACCTGCCGATGAAGACGGAGGTCACCTCGGTGCGGATTCTCAGCAGTATCGAGAACGACAACCTGGACAGCGCCGCCGCGGTCGCCACGATCCTGTTGGTGATCTCCTTCGCCGTCATCGTCGTCCTCGACGTGCTCCAGCGAAGGATGGTCCGCCGTGGCTAGCAGCAGTCAGCACACCCGCCGGGGCCCCTCCCGGTTCGTCCTGCGGGCCGTGGTCGTGACGTACCTGGTCCTGTTGGTGGCGTGGCCGGTGTTCCTGGTCGGCAAGAACGCCCTCAGCGGGGGCCTGGACAACATCACCGGCATCCTCGACGACCCCGACAGCGTGCACGCGCTGGCGCTCACCGTGCGGGTCGCGATCATCGCCGTCGTCATCAACACCGTGTTCGGGGTGGGGATCTCGCTCCTGCTGGTGCGCTACCAGTTCCCGGGCAAGCGGCTGCTGAGCGCCATGCTGGACATGCCGTTGTCGGTCTCGCCGATCGTCGTCGGCCTGGCCCTCGTGCTCGTGTACGGCGGCCGCAACGGTTGGTTCGGCCCCAGCCTGGAGAGCGCCGGCTTCCAGATCATCTTCGCCACCCCGGGGATCGTGCTGGCCACCGTCTTCGTCGCCCTCCCGCTGGTGATCCGCGAGGTGGTGCCGGTGCTGGAGGAGATCGGCGACGACCAGGAACAGGCGGCGCGCAGCCTGGGCGCCAACGCCATCCAGACGTTCCGGCGGATCACCCTGCCCGCCATCAAGTGGGGCGTCACCTACGGGGTCGTGCTCAGCCTGGCGCGGTCGCTCGGCGAGTTCGGCGCGGTCAAGGTCGTGTCCGGCAACGTCCTCGGCGAGACCCGTACCGCGACCCTCGTGGTGGAGGAGAAGTACCTCAACTTCGACAAGGGCGGCGCGTACGCCACCGCGTTCCTGCTCGCCCTCGTGGCCGTGGCCGCCATCATCGCCGTATCCGTCCTCCGGCCTAAGGAAGACCGTTGAGCATCGAGATCGCAAACGTCAGCAAGCGTTTCGGGAGCTTCACCGCTCTGGACAACGTATCGGTGAGCATCCCGTCCGGGCAGCTCACGGCCCTCCTCGGGCCCTCTGGCGGCGGCAAGTCGACCCTGTTGCGCATCATCGCCGGCCTGGAGCAGGCCGACAGCGGCAAGGTCGACATCGAGGGTCTCGACGCCACCGACCTGCCGCCGCAGAAGCGCAACGTCGGCTTCGTGTTCCAGCACTACGCGGCGTTCAAGCACCTGTCGGTGCGGCGCAACGTCGCCTTCGGGCTGGAGATCCGCAAGCGGCCCAAGGACGAGATCCGGGCCCGGGTCGACGAACTGCTCTCCCTCGTGCACCTGCTCCAGTTCGCCGACCGGCTGCCGTCGCAGCTGTCCGGCGGGCAGCGCCAGCGGATGGCCCTCGCCCGCGCCCTGGCGATCGAGCCCACCGTGCTGCTGCTGGACGAGCCGTTCGGGGCGCTGGACGCGAAGGTGCGCAAGGAGCTCCGGGACTGGCTGCGCCGCCTGCACGACGAGGTCAACGTGACCACCGTCTTCGTCACCCACGACCAGGAGGAGGCCCTGGAGGTCGCCGACAAGATCGTGGTCATCAACGAGGGCCGCATCGAGCAGATCGGCTCCCCCGACGAGCTCTACGACCAGCCCGCCAACGACTTCGTGATGAGCTTCCTCGGCCCTGTCACCCAGCTCGGCGAGCTGCTCGTCCGCCCGCACGACCTGCAACTGCACACCGGCGACCCCGGTCCGGACGCCGTCACCGGGCGCGTCAGCCGGGTCACCCGGGTCGGCTTCGAGATCCGCGCCGAGATCACCACCGCCGCCGAGCAGGTCATCACCGCGACCCTGACCCGCAACGAGTTCCTGTCCCTCGGCGTGGAGACCGGCTCGACCGTCCACGTCCAGCACGCCCCCCAGATCCACCCGAGCAAGTCGCACAGCCTGCACACGACCTGATCCGCGGCGGGCCTCCCCCGCGTCCGCGCCGGTACCACGCCGGCCCGCGACGCCCGGGAGGCCGCCCGGCGCCCAGCCGCGCGCCCGGAGCCGAACTCACGCAGAAAACCGCGATGCCGTGCACATCACAGTAAGAGACGACTACGCCGTCCAGGCCATGCTCGCGATCGCGGCGGACGGCGGCGGACCCGTCAAGACGATCGAGATGGCCACCCGGCAGAACATTCCCGTCACCTACCTCCCGCCGATCCTCACCGACCTGCGCAACGCGGAACTCATCACCAGCCGCCAGGGCTCCGACGGCGGATACAGCCTCGCCAGGCCCGCCACCGACATCACGGTCGGCGACATCATGCGCGCGGTCAGCGGCCCCCTGAGCAGCATCCGCCGGATGCCCCCGGACACCGTCACCTACGACGGCGCCGCCACCAGCCTGCCCGGACTCTGGGCGGCGCTGCGGCACACGACCCACCAGCTGCTCGACAGCACCACCCTCCACGACCTGCTGCACGGCGAGGGTTCCGCCACGGCGGCATGAAAAGCGCAGACCATGGCACCGTCAGGATCGCCCCTGACGGCCGGGCCGCCCGCCGTCGGGTGGCCCGCCGGGTCGGACCCTGCTCCCGCCCACGCCCTCTCAGGGCCGGTGCGTGGTGCGGCGGAGTCCCGCCGTCACGAGGGACACGACGGTGCTGGACACCGCCAATCCGACCAGGACCAACAGCGCGCCGACGGCGAACAGACCGGTGTCGTCGGTGGCGGCCGCCTGGAACGTCCAGGCCGCCGTGAAGGCCAGGGTCAGCGCGGCGGAGGCCAGCAGCGGACGTACTCCCGCCAGTACGGCGCCCACCAGCAGCACCAGCAGCGAGGCCGCGCAGCCGATCACCTGCCACGGTTCGTAGGGGCCGGTCGTCTCGTTCGTCGCGGGGTCCACCTGGTACTCGGTGTCCCAGCCGAGCCAGCCGAACCACACCAGCGCGGCCAGCACGGCGACGAGGACGATGCCCACTACCTGAATACGGGTACGTGTTGAGGTCACAACGGCCAACCTACGCGGGCACCCTCCGCGCGTCCTGAGTACGCCTACTCACCTCCGCACGGCCACCGCGCTGCCACGCGCCCCCGTTCCGGGGCATCCGTGGCAGCGCGGTTCGCGTTCGGTGGGTGGCGGCCGGTGGGCTCGGCCGCCATCCACCTGTCAGGCCGGCACGTTCCAGCGTTGACTGGCGCTGGCGGTGCAGGTTTGCAGCAGCAGGCGGGTCTGGTTGACTGTGCCGGCGCCTTCCGTATCGAGGCACAGGCCCGACTTGGTGTTCCTCAGGGTCTTGTCGGCCTGCCAGGTCCAGCCCTGGGCGGGGGTGCTGTTGCAGCGGTAGAGCTGTACGACGGTGCCGGGGACGGTGGCCCCGTCGCGGGCGTCCATGCACTTGCCGAAGGCGCGCAGCGTCTTGTCGCCGGGCGCGGTCCACGTCTCGGCCGCCGCGCCGGTGCAGTCGTAGATCTGCAGGGCCGTGCGGTCGGCGGAGCTGCCGCCGGTGACGTCCGCGCACCTGCCGGACGCGCCGATCACGGGTCCGGCGGGGGCCACGGCGGGCAGGTTGTCGCGGACCTGGGCCGCCAGGGTGTAGGGGTCGCCGGTCGGGGTGGTGGTGTAGGTCTTGCGTTCCCTGTTCCAGGTGTCCTCGACGGCGAACCAGTCGATCGCGGCCGGGCTCCCGCCGGCTACGAGGGCGGCGTCGACGCTGTCGAGGTACCTGTCCCACCGCATGGCGTAGAAGTCCGCGACCAGGCCGGACAGCTCCCGGTTGGCGTAGTCCCGCAGGTAGCCGTCGGTGCTGGCGATCCGGGGGCCCCAGGTGGTGATGATCGAGCGGGCGTCGTACTCGGCGGCGGCGGTCGCGGTCGAGCCGGCGAGCCAGGTGCCGAGGAGGAACCGCTTGTCGGAGCCGAGGAGCTGGTCGAGGAGGGCGAGGTCGCCGGACCACTCGGTGCGCAGCTGGCGGAACTTCGCCAGGTCCCTCGCGTCGTAGGCGGCCCTGAGCTGCGGGAGCAGGACCCGGCTGCGGTTGGCCAGGGCCTGGCGGGCCAGGTGGACCGCGTCGTAGCGGTACGCGTCGGTGGTGCGTTGGGCCGCTGGCACGGCGAGGAGTTCGGTGAGCGCCCGCTGCACCGTGGCCGAGTTGTAGCGCATCCCGGTCGGGCTGAACGCGGCGGCCGAGAACACGGTCAGGCTGGGGCGGGCCGCGAACAGGCTGTCCTGCGATTCGCTGGAGTCGCCGGCCGGCATGCTGTACGGGCCTTGGCGCAGCAGGTCCCACGCCGCCGCCGCGTGCGGGTCGGTGGTGCCGTAGCGGCGGGCGGCGTAGGCGGTGAACCAGGCTGTCTGGTCGAGGGGGCCGGTGCGCCAGGCCAGTTCCATGAACAGCTCGAACGTGGCCGGGTCGGTGCCCGTGCCCTCCGGCATGTAGGCGATGCCCTTCAGGGCGCTGCCGGGCTTCGTGCGCCATTCGTTGAACCGGGTGGCCCACACGCCGGTGTTCGCGCCGATGGTGGTGTGCCCGCCGAAGTTGGGGATCGTGCCGAACGCGTACGGCACGCCCTTGAAGCTGACCTCACGGTTCGTGTCGAGTTTGCGGTCGGAGAGTCCGTCGACGATGAACAGCCGGTTGTGGTCGACGTTGTCCAGGATCGCGGCCTGCGGGTTGGACAGCCAGCCGAGGAGAACCCAGGTCGCGCCGGGCCGCGCGGTGTCCAGTGCGGTGAACACGCCACGGGCCGCGTCGCCGACGGGCACGTTGCCGGGTTTGCCGCCCTCGTGCAGCAGCTCCATCTTGTACATCGTGGAGTCACCCAGCAGCGTGCGCTGGTGCGCGTAGAAGCGGGCCGCGACCTGCGCGTACACGGAGCTGCGCGGGTCGAGCCAGGACGGGCGGGTGACCTTCTGCCAGTCGCCCTGCGCGACGACGTTGACGCCACCGTTGCGGGTGGAGAAGTCGGTGGGCACGGTGCCGAAGTAGCCGGGGAGCACGGGGGTCATGCCCAGTTCCTTGACCCGGTTGACGATCTTCTTGCCCAGGGCCGCGCGGGCGGTGAGCTGGGCCTCGGTGATCGGGCCGGCGATGCCGGACATGTTCTGCAGCAACCACCACGGCTGGTGCGCGGGGCCCGGGATCCATTCCTGGAGCTCGGCCTTGGTGTAGCCGAATTCCTGCAGGGTCGCGTAGTAGGCGGCGTCGGTGCCTGTCTGGACGAGCACCTCGTTGGCGCCGTGCAGGGCGAGCAGGTCGATCTGGCGCTCGAGGGCGGCCCAGTCGCGGTAGGCGCCGGAGTACCCGTCGTCGGTGTCGTTGAGGGCGAACCGGTGCGGCACGACCGCGTCCTGGCGCAGGGTGCCGGTGGGGGCCGGCAGGGTGGCGGGCAGCCGGGACAGGCTGTCGCCGGGCCAGCCGAGATCGACCTTGGCGACGTACTTCAGGTACCAGTTCACGCCGGTCAGCAGCACGGCCGGGCTGGTGCCCTGGACCTTCACCGCGCCGGCGGTCCCGGAGACCGCGAAGTAGTCCCCCGTGGCCGGGCGGGCGACCGCGTCGAAGGTGAACTGGGCCGCGTGCTGGGGCAGGAGCCGCCCGAGGGAGGCGGCGGCCGGGGCGGTGTCGAACGCTCCGGCGGCGTCGGCGGAGGAGGGGGTCGCCAGCGTCGCGACCAGTGTTGTCAGTGCCAGGGCCACACCCGCGGCGGCCCGTGCTCGAAGCGTTCTCATCGGCTCAACAGCCTCTCTCGCTTTAGTAATGCATCGTTCTTTAATATGGGTACCGCATTGGTGAGTGTCAACCCTTTCCGTGGGAGTGGCACGCCGCCCGCCTGCGCAAACAGCACATCGGGCCCCATTCGAGAACGAGTGCGACGGCACGCCCGGACCTCGCCCGGCGGCGGTGCGGACGGGCCCGCACGTTCCAGGGCACGCCGAAGGCCCGTTCCGATCGCGGCGTCCTGGGCGGGAGGGTCGCGGCTCGGCGGCGCCCACTGTGGACAGACCCAGGTCCCTCCCGGTCACCCGGGCCGGTCAGCTTTCGAGGGGTGGCGTGGCCGTCAGTCGACCTGGTCCGCCTGGTCGCCCGGACCGGTCACGGGGCCGGCACCGGCCGGTGGCGCACATCCGGCGTGACCGCCCAGCCGGCCGGGGTCGGCCCCAACTGCACCGCGGACCTGGCCTGGAGCCGGTAGTGGTCCGCCGAGTCGCGGAGCCAGTCGCGCTCCATGGTCGCGCTGACGGCGGCCGTGAGCCAGTCCACGAGCCGCTGGTCGTGCGCCCTCGTCGCGCGGTGCGCCGCCCGCTCGGCCGCGAGGGCACCGGACTGGTCCCCGGCGGCGCGCAGGGCGAGCGAACGCAGCCGTGGCACCTCGGCCTCCCCGAGGACCTCCGGCGCCGGGGCGAGGGCGTCGAGGAGACCGACCGCGCGGCCGGGACGGTCCGCCGCGATGGCGTCGCAGACCTCGATGAGCGTGTTCAGTGGACGGATCGTCGGATCGCCGGGATCCGCGACGGGTGTCACGTCGACCGTGACGGGATGGCCCAGGGCCGCGAGGCGGTGCACCGCGTACCGCAGGTAGGCCAGGTCGCGGGGTGCGGTCAGGTCCTCGAGCCTGCGGGCGTGGACGAGGAGGTTGCGCAGGTCGCGGACCGCCCCGTCGGCGTCACCGCGCTGGTCGGCGGCCACAGCCGAACGCACCCTGCCGACGAGGCACGCGCCCGCCTCCTCCGGCTGTCCGGCCGCCAGACCGACCCGGGAGGCGTGGTGCGCGGCGCCCATCGCCTTGGCGTGCATGCCCAGCGCGGAGTAGGCACCCGACACGTCGCGCCAGGCGCCCGCGCTCGCGACGGTGGACTCCTCCTCGCGCAGCGCCCGCTCGACCTGGAGCAGCTGACCCAGGACCTGACCGAGCGAACCGCGCTCCGGGCGCCGGGTACCGGGACGCGGCGGGCAGACCCGGCGCACCCCGGAGACGAACCGGTCGAGCAGGAATGCCAGCCTGGCCGGTTGGTTGAGGGACACCGCTGTGGCGATCTCGTCGAGCAGGCCCTGGGCGGGTGCCGGTTCGTCCTGGGGACGACGCACGGGTTCGCCGCCCGCGAGGTACCCGGCGGTCGGGTCGACGGTGGTGAGGTTCGCTCTCATGGCGGTTCGACCTTTCGGGATCCGAAGGGAACGGCATGCGGGGGCGGTGCTCCGGTCGTCGGCGACGCCCAGCACTCCGGAGGTCGACGCGGACCCGGGTCCGCCCCAACCTTGAATTATTAACGTAATGTACGTTACTATGCGCTCGAGGCAATGCACTGTCAATACTCGATCCGGCGAAGGAGCCCCGTGACCACCTCAGCGCCGGCCGCCACCGGGCCGCACGTGCTCCGGCAGATCAACGTCACCGCCGTGCTCACCGCGCTCCGCCAGGCCGACGGCGCCACCGCGCGACTGACCGACCTGGTGACCAGCACCGGCCTGTCCCGGCCCGCCGTCACCCGCGCCCTGGCCGACCTCCGCGACGCCGACCTCGTCGAACTCGTCGCCGACGAAACCACCCGCATCGGCCGGCCCGCCCAACGCGCCCGGTTCCGCGCCGAACTCGGCCACGTCGCCGGCGTCGACGTCGGCCCGCACAAGATCCTCATCAAGATCGCCGACCTCGCCGGCAAGATCCTCACCACCCACCGGATCGCCACCCCACCGGGAGCCACCGGGCCGGACGTGTTCGACCTCGTCTCCACCGCCCTCGACCAGGCCGTGACCGCCTCCGACCTCACCCACGCCGACCTGTGGGCCGTGTGCGTCGGCACGCCCGGCATCGTCGACCGCGACCACGGCGAGGTCCTGCTCGCCCCCAGCATCCCCGGCTGGGCCGGCCTGCCCGTCGTGCCACAGCTCCGCGACCAACTGCACTGCCCCGTCCTCATCGACAACGACGTCAACCTCGCCGTCCTCGCCGAACGCTGGCGCGGCACCGCCATCGGCGTCGAATCCCTCGTCTTCGTCCAATGGGGCGAACGCATCGGCACCGGCCTCATCATCGACGGCGCACCCTACCGGGGAGCACACGCCGCCGCCGGCGAACTCGGCTTCCTCGACCTCGGACTACCCCCCAACGACCCCACCGGCAGGCCCGCCGCCAACGAAGGCACCGGCCCCTTCGAACGCCTCGTCGGAGCCGCAGCCATCCACGAACTCGCCGTCGCCATGACCGCCGGCGGCCGCGACCCCGGCCTGCACGCCCAACTCACCCGCCCCGGCGACCGCGACATCACCGGCCTGTTCACGGCCGCCGCCGCGGGCAACCCCACCGCCGCCGCCGTCATCGACCGCGTCGCCGCCCGGTTCGCCCAGGGGCTCAGCGCCCTCATCCTGCTCCTCGACCCCGAACAGGTCGTGATCGGCGGCGGGCTGTCCCTCGCCGGCGAGACCCTCCTCGAACCCATCCGACGGCACCTCGCCGGCCGCACCCTGTCCGCCACCAGCCTGCGCGCCTCCAGCCTCGGCGAGGACGCGGTCGCACTCGGCGCCGTCCGCCACGCGCTCGACGCCACGGCCGACCGCCTCACGACCTCACCCTGACCCGGATCGTGGGGGCTGGTCCGACCCGCCTCGATCCGGCCCCGCCCCGCCCCTGCCCTGCCCTGCCCGACCCGGACCGGACCGGACCGGACCTGCCCGGCCCGGTCGGGGCTGGGCTGGGGCTGGGGCTGGGGCTGGGGCTGGGGCAGCGTGAGCTCGGGGATGTATCCGGGCCGCCCCGTGACAGGCCGCTGTGGGTGACGCCACCTCCAGCGGCGCCACCCACAGCGTTCAGATCACCCTCGCCCCGGCTCCCGACCGGTACCTAGAGTCCCAGCCGCCACCAGTCGACGTGACCGGTGTCGAAGCCGACGGTGTCCCGGGCCCGGAGCCGCCACTCCCCCGCCGCCAGCTCGGCCGAGGCGTCCACGGTGTAGCTGGCGTCGACGTTGTCGGCCAGGTCGGCGATCTGGGCGGGCTTGAGCGGATAGACCGTGCCGTCCGGCGCGACCAGGTCCAGCGCCAGGTCCCCCCGGTACGGGTGGACCACCTTGACCGACACCGTCAGCACCACCGGGGCGTTGCCGCCACGACTGACCGTGATCGGGCTGGTCGCGGTGCCCCAGTCCGGGATCGGGACGTCCGTGGGGTTCTCCAGGGCTCCGCAGTTCACGTGCAGCAGCCGGTTCGGTGATCCGGTTCCGGCACCGGAGACCAGACCGGGCGTGGCACAGCCGACGATCGCGGCGTGCAGCTGGGCGGGTGTCGCGCCCGGATCGGCGGCCAGTTCCAGCGCCACCGCCCCCGTCACCATCGGCGTGGCCATCGAGGTGCCGGTGGCGGTGAAGGTCGCCGTGTCGTTGTCGTGCCAGGCGGACTTCACATTGGTACCGGGCGCGAAGACATCCAGGCACGAGCCGGTGTTCGAGGAGCTGTACCGGGCGTCGGAGCTGGTGGTGTTGCCGACGGTCAGCACCTCCGGCATCCGGCCGGGCGAGTAGCCGCACGCGTTGGCGGTGTCGTTGCCCGCCCCCGCGACGTACGTCAGGCCGGCGGCGATCGAGGCACGGATCGCGGCGTCCTCGATGTCGGAGGCTTCCCCGCGCAGGCTCATGTTCACCACGGCCGGTCTGACCGCGTTGGCGGTGACCCATTCGATGCCCTCGATGACGTCGGACTTGGGTCCGGTGCCGGTGCACGGGATCACCCGCACGGCGTGCAGGGTCACGCCCTTGGCGACCCCGTACGTCGAGCCGCCGGCGATCCCGGCGACGTGCGTGCCGTGTCCGTGGCAGTCGGTGGCGTCGCCGTCGTCGTCCACGGTGTCCCTCCCGTGCCGGGCCCGGCCACCGAACTCCTGGTGCGTCGTCCGGATCCCCGTGTCGAGCACGTACACGTTGACCCCGGCACCGGTGTTCGGATAGGTGTAGGTCGTCGACAGCGGCAGGGCGCGCTGGTCGATCCGGTCGAGGTGCCAGGGCGCGTTCGTCTGGGTCCCGGCGACGCTCACCATCGTGTCCGGCTCGATCCGGGCGACGCGGGGGTCGGCGGCCATCCGGTGCGCCTGCGCCGGTGTCATCCGGGCGGCGAAACCCTTCAGTACCAGGCGGAAGGTGCTCTTGATCCTGCCGCCGTGCCGGCCGACGAGATCCGCGGCGAGGGGGCCGACGTCCGCTGCCGCCAGGGTCGGCGACGGCCGCAGCGCGACGAGATAGCCCTCGGCGGGTGACTCCGGGGACGGCGGGGGAACGATCAGGGCCACACCGAGCAGCACTGCGGAGATGTGGTTGAACAAGGACTTCTCCTGACGAGAGGTTGGGCATGCCGACGACAGCCGCCCCTCGCACACCGGCGTCACCACCGGTGCGTCGAACTATAGGCGTCCCTTCGGAGGCTCCGCCGTGATCCAGAGTGTCCAGACTCTCGCGCGGGTCCGGCGCGTCCCGGCCCCGCGCCACGGGCGGAGCGGCCACGGGCGGCGGAGCGGCCAGAACGCGCCCGGACGGCGGGCGCCGTCGCCGGGACCGTGGCGATCAGCCCGATCCCAGTGCCTCGGTCGGCGCCAGCCTGGCCGCCCGGACCGCCGGATACAGGCCGGCCAGGGTGCCGATCGCGAGGGTCGCGGCGACCCCGCCGGCGAGGGACCACGCGGGAACATCCGTCGGCCAGTCCCGCAGGGCGGCGTACCCGATGGTGACGGCCGCGCCCAGCGCCGCCCCGGCGGCTCCGCCGAGAAGCGAGAGCAACAGTGACTCCGCGAGGAACTGCACCGCGATCTGGGCCCGGGTGGCTCCGAGCGCGCGGCGCAGCCCGACCTCCCCGCGCCGTTCGAGTACCGAGATCACCATGGTGTTGGCGATGCCGACGCCACCGACCAGCAGCGCCACGGCGCCGAGTCCGAGGATCAGTCCGGTGAAGGTCGTGTCCGCCGCCGCCCTGGCGCTCAACGCGTCGGAGGGCCGGCTGACCGCGACCTCCTCGGGGTGCTGCGGGTTGACGGTGCGGGGCAGGACGGCGCGGACCTGTTCGACCTCCGTGTCCGCCGACCGTTCGTAGAGGACGCTGGGGTGCCCGTCGAAGGCGAGGTACCGCTCCGCGACGTCGAACCCGACGAGCGCCGCGGTGTCGAGCTCGGGGGCCAGGTCGACGGGACTGAGGACGCCGATGACGGCGAACCAGCGGTTGCCCAGCCAGACCTGGGTCCGCGCGTCGGGGGTGGTGACGCCGAGGCGTCGTGCCGCCGTGGCGCCCAGGACGGTCGCGGGGTAGTGGGCGGTGGCCGCGTTGAGCCAGACGCCGCGCGCGGTGCTGCCGCCGACGGTGTCGAGGAGGTCGGTCCGGGCGGCCCTGACCGACAGGCCGCCGGTCTCGCCGTCGGGGATCCGATCGGTACGCCGCACGGTGGCGGCCACGGAGCCGGTGGCGCTGACGGTGGTGACGGGTCCGATGCGTCGGACCATGGCGACGGATTCCTTGGGCAGCCGGGAGGTCTCCCCGAACAGGGACTTGCCGGGGGTGACGGTGAGCAGGTTGGTTCCGAGTCTGTCGAGCCGCGCGGTCAGTTCCGCCCGGCTGGACGCGGACACGCCGATCACGGAAACCATGGCCCCGATGCCGATCGCGATGCCGAGCGCGGACAGGACGACCCGCAGCGGCCGGGTCCGCAGGCCGCCGCTGGCGACCCTGGCCACGTCGCCCGGTGACAGCCGGGCGGGGCGCAGGGTGCGGGTCGTGGCGTCAGTGTCGTCCATCGTCGGCTCCCGTCATGGTGTGGATCAGGCCGTCGCGCATCGTGATCCGGCGCGGGGCCCTGGCGGCGATGTCCGCGTTGTGGGTGACGAGCACGACGGTGGTGCCGTGGGCGTGCAGGTCCAGGAGCGCCGCGAGCACGTCGGCGCCCGCCGCGCTGTCGAGGTTGCCGGTGGGTTCGTCGGCCAGCAGCATCGCGGGCGCGCCGACGACGGCCCGGGCGACGGCGACGCGTTGCCGTTCGCCGCCGGAGAGTTCGTGTGGTCGGTGGGTGGTCCGGTGGCCGAGTCCGACCCGGTCGAGGGCCTCGGCCGCCCGGTCGCGTCGCTGCCGTCGGGGGGTGCCGGAGTAGAGGAGTCCGTCGGCGACGTTGTCCAGGGCACGGACCCCCGGGGCGAGGAAGAACTGCTGGAAGACGAATCCGATCCACCGGGCGCGGACGACGGACAGTTGGCGGTCGGTGAGCTGGCTGACGGGATGGCCGGCGATGACGACCTCTCCGGTGGTCGGCCGGTCTAGGGTGCCGAGCAGGTGCAGCATGGTGGACTTGCCGGAGCCGGACGCGCCGACGATCGACACGAGTTCGCCGGGCCCGATCGCGAGGTCCACGCCCTGGAGGGCGCGCACGGGCGGGTGGCCGGGGTAGCTGCGGGTGACGGCGCGCAGCTCGGCCACCGGACGTGGGGTGCTGTGGGCGGTCACGGTGCCGGCACCTCCACCAGGGCGCCTTCGCGCACGCCGTCGCCGGTGATCTCGACGTGGCCGGCGGCGTAGATGCCGGTGCGCACGGCGACGATGGTCCGCCGGCCGTTGTCGACGACGGCGACGCCGTATCCGCCCTCGCTGAGGGCCAGGAGGGCCGCGACGGGGACGGTGAGGACGCCCTTGTGGGTGTCGCTGACGAACCGCACCTGGACGGGGGTCTGGTCGATGGTGGCGTCGGGCTTGTCGTCGGTCAGCGTGATCGTGACGGGGATCGCGAGGTCCCCCGAGCCCCCTTCGACCTTGTGCGCGACGGTGCCGACCGTGGTGACCGTGCCCGGCGCGGGCCCGGTGGGCAGTTGCACGGTGACGGCCGTGCCCGTGCGGGCCAGCGCCTGCAGGCTCACCTTGAGGTCGACGGTGACCACGTGGGCGGTGCCGGTCGTGGCCAGGACGGGTTGGCCGGACTGGGCGAGGCCGCCCGGCTGGACCTTGTGTTCGGCGACCCGCACGGGCCCGGGAGCGAAGGTGATCTCGCCGGCGGCGACGGTGCCCGCGGCGGACAGTCCCACCGCCTTGCGCCACTTCCTCACCGCGGCGGCGGTGGCGTCGGTGTAGGCGTCGTCGACGGTGAAGCCGGTGTATCCGAGGGCGGCGAGGCTGGTCTCGAGTTGCCGGACGTCGGGTCCCCGGGTGTCGACGGCCAGGGACCGGTACGTCGGCGTGGAGCCGGTCAGGAGCAGGACCGGTTTGTCGTCCACCCGGTAGAGCACGCCGCCGGGGCGCACCGTCGTGCCGGTGGGGGCCGCCCACGTGAGGGTGCCCTGGACGTGGTTGGGCAGCGGGGTGACCTCGCCGTAGCCGAGGCTGCCGGTGGCCTGGGCGGTCTCCTGCTGGTCGCGGAGGGTCACCGGCGCGGTGGTCACGGGCGGGCCGTCGTCCGCCGCCTCGCCGTGTCCCCGGCCGGCGAGCGGCAGTCCGGCGGCGGCCAGGCCCACGGTGGCCACGGCGACACCGGCGGACCACCACCATCTTCTCGACCGGCGCCGGTCCGGTTCGCGCAGGTCGCCGACGTCGACGGTCACGGCGTGCCCCCGGCGGACGTACCCAGCATGATCTTGTCGCACTGTTTCATCGCGGCCCGCACCTTCGGGTCGTCCGCCGAGACCCCGGGCGCCTGGGCCATGGACATCCCACCGTTCGGGTCGAACACCGGGTCCGGATAGTCCACCCCGTTGTCCCGCATGCACTTGGCGTAGGCGAGCATCTGTCCCTGCAACTTCGGGTCGGGCTTCGTGCCGCGCGCGTCGACCGGGGGCAGGAACGCCTCGCACGCCTTCTGCGCCTTCTCCGTCGTCGCCCGGTCGGTGCCGGCCCCGACCTCGCCGACCCTGCCGGGCTGCGGGTCGACCATGGGTACGCCGTGCTCGCGCATGCACCTGGCGAACGCCATCATGTCCCCCGCGCCGGCGCTGGCCGCCACGGTCGGGGTTCCGCCTCCGGTGGCGACCTTGGATCCGGGACCGGGTGAGCTGCCGCAACCCGCCGCCGCGACGACCACCGCCGCGGCGACGGCCGCCCATGTCCACCGTTTCCTCATGAGTCCGCGCCCCTCTCGTCGTGCCGCCGCTCTCGACGGTCGGTCCTCAGTGCACCGGGGGGCCGGTATCGCGGGCGTCAACGCATGATTTATCCGGGGCCTACACGGACTGTGGCAGGATCGGCACACACTGACAGCGGACGGGGAGGTCGTGGTGCGGGTACTGGTCGTGGAGGACGAACGGCTCCTGGCCGACACGCTCGCGGCGGGCCTGCGTCGCGAGGGCATCGCCGTCGACGTCTGCTACGACGGGGAGGCGGCCCTGGAACTGGCGACCGTCAACGCCTACGACGTGATCGTCCTGGACCGGGACCTGCCCCGGGTCCACGGCGACGACGTGTGTCGGACCCTGGTCTCGATCAGCAGCCAGGCCCGGGTCCTGATGCTGACCGCCGCCAGCGACGTGCGCGACCGGGTCTCGGGCCTGGCGCTCGGGGCGGACGACTACCTGGTCAAACCGTTCAGTTTCGCCGAACTCACCGCGCGCCTGCACGCGTTGTGCCGGCGGACGGGCACGGTCGTCCCGCCGGTGCTGACCCGGCACGGGGTCCGGCTGGACCCCATCCGTCGCGAGGTCGTCCGGGACGGCGAGTACCTGGCGTTGCGCCGGAAGGAGTTCGCGGTGCTGGAGCAGCTCCTGCGCGCCGACGGCGGAGTCGTGAGTTCCGAGCACCTGTTGGAGAAGGTGTGGGACGAGCACACGGATCCGTTCACCAACGTGGTGCGGATGACGGTGATGAACCTGCGCCGCAAGCTGGGCGACCCGCCCCTGATCGAGACGGTGTCCGGTGTCGGCTACCAGATCCGGTAGCCCGGCGGGCCGCCCCGGACGGCGGACCCGGCTCACGTTGCGGGCCCGGCTCACGGCGTTGTACGGGGTCACGTTCTTCACCAGCGGCGCGGTACTCCTCGCGGTGGTGTACGTGCTCATGCGCGAGAGCCTCACCCGCAACTCCCCCGCGGTCGACCAGATCGCCGGTGAGATCGCCGCGCCCGGCACCACGGCGCACATGGGGGCAGACCAGCTGGCCGCGCTCCAGCGCCAGTTCCAGGACGCGGCGCTGGATTCCCTGCTGCGCCAGTCCGCCACGGCACTGCTGGTGGTCGGCGTGGTGGCCGCGGTGCTCGGCTACGCGGTCGCCGGCCGGGCCCTGCGTCCGGTGCACGCCATCACGGCGACGGCCCGGCAGGTCGCCGGTGGGAAGTTGTCCGAACGCATCGTGGTGAGCGGGCCGCACGACGAGATCGCCGAGCTCGCGGTCACGTTCAACGGCATGCTCGCCCGGTTGGACCGCTCGTTCGCCCATCAGCGCAGCTTCATCGGCCACGCGTCCCACGAGCTGCGGACCCCGCTGGCCGTGACCCGGGCGATCACCGAGGTCGCCATGGCCGAACCCGGCGCGTCGGTGGATCTGCGCCGCGCCGGCGCGTCGTTGCTGGAGGTGATCGCGCGCAGCGAACGGCTCATCGAGGGGCTGCTCCAGCTGGCGTCCAGCGAGCGCGACGTCGACCGCCGGGCACCGGTCGACCTCGTGGCGGTGTGTGAACATGTCGCCGACACCCTCGCCGGCGAGTTCGCCGACCGGGGCGTGCGGTTGGCCCAGGACCTCGGCCCGGCGACCACGGCCGGTTCCGTGGTGCTGCTCGAACGGCTCGTCACGAACCTGCTGCAGAACGCGGCCCGGCACAACGTCGCGGGCGGCATGGCCGTCGTGCGGACCCGGTGCGCCGCCGGGTCCAGCGTGCTGGAGGTGTCCAACACCGGGGGCACGGTCCCGGAGGCGGAACTGGAGCGGTTGTTCGAACCGTTCGAGCGGCTCAACAGGGACCGGCACGGTACGCACGGCGCCGGTCTGGGACTGTCCATCGTGCGCGCGGTCAGCCATGCCCACGGCGGGACGGTGACCGCCGCACCGATGCCCGGAGGCGGCCTGGTGGTGCGGGTCGTGCTCCCGGACTGACGGCGCCGGCGACCGGGTCAGCCGCGCGGGGGGACCTGTTCCAGGACGTAGCCGCGCCCCCACAGCGTGCCGATCATCAGGTGCAGGGCGGTGATCCGGCGACGTAGCCGCAGGATGTGCAGGTCGAGTGCGTTGCGCCGCACGGCGGGCGAGGTGGGCCAGCACGCCCGCACCAGGGACCGGCGGTCGACGACCTCGCCGATCGACGCGGCGAGCGTGCCCATCAGCCGCGACTCGGTCGGCGACAGCTGGAGCCGACGGCCCCGGTGCCACAGCACGTTGTCGCGGTCGATCACGGGCCGGTCCGGCGCGCCGGCCCGCGCCCGCAGCGCCCCGGCGCGGGCGCGGAAGTCCTCGGGGGTCAACGGGGGGCGTACCCAGTCCTCGAGGACGTCGCCGCTGACCGGGGCCGCGACGAACCCCTCGAGAACCAGCAGGCGGGGTGTTCCCGCCGCCCGGCACAGGTCGCGCTTGGCCGCCTCGGTCGGCCACCGGATGATCGCGACGTCGAGTCCGCTCCAGTCGTTGCCCACAGCTACCGCCTCACTCGTGATCCACCCGTGCGGTGATCGGCCCACCCGATGCGAAGAAGATCCGCGCCCATCTATCCGGCGCGTGCCTGCGACCCTAGGGCGACCACGGCTGGCCGTACAAGGAGGTCGGCGACTTTTATCGCCAGCGCCGCAATTTCCGAACCGCGTGACAGCCATTTACGTCGAATTTATCGCCGACTTGATAAACGCGTCGACCGACTGTAAGAAAGGCTTACGGAGGCGGTCGGGTGAACAATTGTCAGATACCCGCTGTCGCCATATCGATTTTACGACGACCAATGGGCGCACGCCCCCGGACGGCCGGAGGCGTGCGCTCGCGAGGCGTGGCCTAGTACTCCACGAAGCCCGCGTCGGCGGTGACGCCGACCGGGCAGTACAGCTTGAGGTCCCAGCCGCCCACGTACCAGGAGCCGTAGTACCAGACGCCGTTCGTGCAGTGCACCCACGGCCGGTAGACCTGGTCGCTGTTGCAGGTCACGTGGTAGTAGCCGCGCCAGCCGGCGAAGTACTCCCAGCCGAGGTAGGCGTTCCAGCAGGTCACGAACTGCGCCGACGTGCCGCCCGGCTGCGCGCCGGCCGGCGCGCCCGACGTCACCCTGGTCGCGGCGGCCTCCGCGACCGGCTGACCCTGGGGCGCGCCGACGGACGTGCCGGTGACGCCGGCGGTGTTGGCTCCGGGCGCGGCCTGGGCGGTTCCCGCGGCACCGAACACGGTGACCGCGGCCAGGACCACGGCCCCGATGAGGATCTTCACACGCATCGGACTCCCTTTCTCGATGGAATGTTCGACAGTCGCCGATACGAGGAGTCTGTGGGAGACCGGCACTCCGTCGAACCATTCCGCAAGAGACATTTCCGAAAGGAATCTGTTGCCGGGGACACGCACCGGAGCACAGCGGGTTCTAGAGCGATGGAGAATGTGGAATTGCTATCCGGGCAGGCTGGTCCCGCCCCGGCCGGCGCGGCGGGACCAGCCCCCGCTCACCGCCGCACCGTCACGACCGGCGACGTCCAGCGCTCCACGTCCTCGGGCCGGCCGAGGTACTTGTCGAACACCAGCCGCAGCCGGTACTCCCCGTTCGGGGCCACCGAGCCGTCGGCCAGCGTGCCGTCCCACGAGTAGAACCGCATGCCGGTCCCCACCCCCGAGACCCGGACCACGTACTCCTCCCGCAACGGCACGGCGACGACCGCGCCGGCCGCGTCGAGCACCTCCAGCCGCAGCTCCCGCAGCGTCGGGAAGCCGTGCGAGATCATCACCCAGGCCTGCTTGTCGGGCCCGTCGAGGGTGACCGGCTCGTTGCGCCCGAAGTCGAAGTCGGCGGGCCGCAGCGACGGGTTGTCGATGCCATCGTTGTACTGGGAGAACGTGGGGTTGACCGCCGAGACCTTGTGCCAGTCCCCCGCGATCCCCATGTAGGCGGTGCGCAGCGTCTGCCCGCCGTGCCGGGGCGTGAACGTGACCCAGCCGCCGAACACGGTGCCGTCGGGCACGGCCGCCGGGGCCTTGATCCGCACGGTGACCGTCAGCGAGCCGCGGGCCGGTACGGACACGCTCCGGTCGAGGGTGACCTGGCCGTCGGCGGCGACGGTGCCGTAGTCGCCGGTGTACGGCGGCGCCGCGCCCAGCCCGGCCTCGTGGCCGAGGTCGTAGACCATCGCCTTGGCGCGCGTGTTGGTCAGGGTGATCTGGCGGGTGACCTCCCGGCCCTCCAACTCGCCGAGGGGCAGCTTGCCGGGGCTGAGCGTGACCGGGGCGGCCAGCGCGGCGGGCAGGTCGATCATGCCGGCGCCCTGCTGGGCGACCTGGTGCAGACCCCTGGCCGGGTCGCCGGACAGCTTGGCCGAGACCGCCGTGGCCTGCAGCAGGTCGCGGACCTGTTCGACGGACATGGGGCCGCGCCCGGCGAGCAGTACGGCGACCGAGCCGGCGACGTGCGGGGCCGCCATCGAGGTGCCGGACATCACCGCGTAGGTGCCGGAGATCTTGGGGACGCTGGAGAACACGTACCCGCCGGGTGCGAGCACGTCGGGTTTGAAATCGAGCTCGTGGCTCGGGCCCCAGGAGCTGCCGGGGTCGGGCAGGCCGGCCCACTCGGGCAGCAGCGGGTTGGACCAGTAGTGGCCCCACGTCGCGCTGACGGTGCCCCGGGCGCGGAGGAGCTTCGCGGTGTTCGTGCTGACCGTGACCGCCGGGATGGTGCCGGCCCTGCCCCAGAAGCTGCCCTGCGGGACGCTGTCGGGGTCGGTCCACTCGTTGTCCTCGTAGTACAGCGCGGCGACCGCGCCACCGAGGGTCACGTTGTGGATCGCCTCGGTGGGGGTGCACGGGTACCAGTCGCTGGTGACCAGCACGGCCTTGCGGGCGTAGGTACCGGGCGCGGCGGGCTCGCAGACCGCTCCGGCGTGCACGATCTCGATCCGGCCGGCGGTCGGGCTGACCGGCCCGGTGATGACCACGTTGTACGGGATCCGGGTGCCGTCGGACAGGCCGAGCGCCAGGTGGGTCGCGGCGGTGGTGAAGGCGCTGCCGACGCCGATGGCCCGCTTCGCGATCCCGGGGGTGCCCGCGCTGAACGGCCCGGCGTAGCCGTTGCCGATCGACACGACCGGCACCACGCCGGCCGCCGCGACCAGGTCCAGCGCCCGGGGCACGAGCGCGTCCTGCCGGACCTCTTCCTGGGCCTGGCCGAGGCTGAGGTTGACGACGTCCACGCCGTCGGCGACGGCCCGGGCGAGGGCCTCGATCACCACGTCGTCGGTGGTGGGCCGCTGGTCGCCGAACACCCGGTAGGACCGGATCTTCGCGTCGGGGGCCACGCCGACCAGGGTCTTCCCGTTGCCGGCCGCGATGCCGGCGACGTGGGTGCCGTGCCCGAAGCCGGGGGCGTAGTTCTCCTCCCTCGGGTCGGCGTCGCCGTCGACGACGTCGTACCCGCCGACGACCTTGTCGTTCGGGAAGCCGCCGCCGCCCAGGTCGGGGTGCGTGTAGTCGATGCCGCTGTCGATGATGCCGATGGTGGTGCCCGCACCGGTGGCGCCCTTCTTGTGCGCCTTCGGCACCCCGGTCAGCTCGGTGACGGTGACGTTGGCCCGCTTGGTGTCGGCGGGCGGCTTCGCGCCGGTCACCGGTTTCGGCGGGGCGTAGGTGTTGAGCCGGTGTACGGCCCGGACCCCGGGCAGGCCGGACAGCGCGCCGACGTGCGCGGTGTCGACCTCGACCGTGACGGCGGTGAGCAGGCCGGCGAGCCGGCGCTTCTCGGTGAGCGGCACCCGGTGGGCGCGGGCCGCGGCGAGCAGCCCGTCCTGGCGGGCCCGGTCGGCCCGGGCCCGGGCGGCGCGCTGCTGGGGTGCGGCCTGGGCGCCCGCGGGGGGCGGGGCGGGCGCGTCGAGTTCGACGAGCCGGAGGACCTTGTGGCCGGTGGGCGCGGCGGGCAGTGGATCCGCGTGGGCGGCGCCGGGCAGGGCCACGGCAAGGGTCGCCGCGCCGACGGCGGCGAGCATGGACAGCCTTTTGATGTCGTACTCCCGAGGTAGAGGGGTTGAACTGTCGTGGATCCTCGGCACTTCGGCCACGGCGCTTCCTCGCCGGGCGGATCGGGGGTCAGGGGGCGGGGTAGACGGTGACGGCGATGCCGTAGCGCCGGCCCTCGTCACCGGAGTCGGGCAGCGCCTCCGGGGTGGTGGCGTCGTGCAGGATCTTCGCGATGGCCTCGACCTGCTCGACCGTCAGCCGGGCGTGCCGCAGGGCGAGCATCCGGGGCGCGGCCCCGCTGGCCGCCATCTCGGCGGCCACGCCCGCGATCACGTTCGAGGCGAGTTGCGGGGCCGCCTCCGCGACGGCCAGGGGCACGTGGGTCCGGCTGGCGGTCTTGCCGTAGTACTGCTCGACCCCGCCCTGCACCCGGCGGGTCCGGACGACCTCGACCAGCCCGGCCTCCCGCAGGACCCGCAGGTGGTAGGCGATCGTGCCGCGCACCGCGTCCAGCGCCACCGACAGGTCGCGCAGGGTGGACTCGCGTCCGTCCAGGGTCGACAGGATCCGCTGGCGCAGCGGGTGCCCGAGCGCCTTGAACTGGGCCGGCCCCGCCACCAGCCGTTCCGTGTCGTCCATGGGCTGAAGTGTTGAGGATCCCCGACAGTCTGTCAAGATCCATCTTTCCGGGGGTACCGGCCGGGCCGCGCGGCACCGTGCACCTGTTGCCGACCGGAGAGGTGGCCACGCGTGACCGTGCGGACCGCGACGCTGGTCCCGGCGGCTTCTACCGGGTGGGGTCGGCGAACGGGTCGTGGCCGGCGGCGAGCAGGTGCAGGAGCAGCGCGGCGATGTTGCGGGCGTCGTCGACCCCCCGGTGGTGCCGGCCCTCCAGCCGCAGGCCCGCGATGTCGAGCGCGGCGGCCATGCCGGGCCGGCGGCGCAGGCCGTGCGCCTCGGTGAACACGGCCTTCAGGTTGACGTGCCGCGCCCCGAACGGGTACCGGACCCCGCCGGGACCGCACTGGCGCTCGAACTGCCTGCGGTCGTAGTCGCCCCAGCTCAGCCAGGTCCGGCTGTCGGAGCGCTCCTCGGCGCGGAGGGTCGCGCAGGCGGTCGCGAAGTCCACGCCGGTGGCGACCTGGGCCGGGGTGAGGCTGGTGAGTTCGGTGCAGAACGCGCTGACGGTGGAGCGGGCCGGCCGGACGAGGATGCCCCGGGAGGAGATCCGGTCACGGGTGGCCAGGTCGACGACGCACAGGCCGATCTCGATGATCTCGTTCACCTGGCCGGGGGGCGGTTGGCCGGGCCAGCAGGTGGCTTCGACGTCGACGACGTTCACGTACCGGCCGTGTTCCTCCGTGCCTGCGGCGGTGCGTTCGGGGTTCTCGGGCATGCGGGGGACGGTAGCGGCGGACCGCCGGGCGGGCGAGCGGTTTGTCGACGACGGCGGCGCCCGACACCGGGCCGGTGGATCGGCGCGGTGTCGGGCGCGGCTCGGACGGTGCCGCCCGGATCGGCCGCTAGTCGGCGGCGCGGGCCAGCAGCAGGGACAGGTCCCGGCCGCCCGCCAGGGCCTCCAGGTCCGGTTCGCGCGCGGAGAGCAGGGTCGCCAGTCCCCCGGCCAGCCCGCCCGCGACCAGTCCCTCGGGGTAGAGCAGCAGCCGGTCGCCGGGGTCCAGGACGCCCTCGGACTCGTCGTACCCGACGCCCTCGGCGACCCCGAGGGGCAGGCCGAGCGGGCCGGCGAGCACCCGGGGGGCGTCCGCCGCCGGGTAGAGCAGCGGGATGACCTGGCCGGCGACGGCCCAGCGGACCGACCGGCCACCGGCGGCGACCCGGGCGGCGACCATGGTGGCCATCCGGCCCGGCTCGCGTTGGCGCAGGTAGGCGTTGAGGCCGGCCAGCAGGCCACCGGGCGCGAGGCCGGCGACCGCGTACGCCGCCGCCGCGTGCCGGAGCCGTTGGGCCGCCGCGACCGCCCCGTCCCCGGCCACCTCGCCGACGAGGAGCACGGTGCCGCCGTCGGGGGCCGGCACGACGTCGTACCAGGTGCCCAGGCCGCCGGGCCGGCCCGCCACGGACAGCCCGGCGCCGTCGTGCCGGACGGGCGGCGGGGCGAGGAGTTCGTCGAGGAGCCGGTGCCGGCGGGCGGCGGCGGCCATCCCGGACTGCGGGTCGCGGGTACCCGTCGGCCGGGTGTCCGTGATGTCCTGCACCGTGCCGAGCACTCCCCACAGGGTGCCGTCGGGGTCGGTCTTCGGTTCGGCGGTCAGCCGCAGCCGCCGGCCGGCGAGGGGGCCCGCGCCGCGCACCTCGGTGCGCAGGGTCCGGCCGCCGCGCAGCGTGTCGTCGACGGCCTTGGGCACGCCGGCCAGGTCGTCGGGGTCCACGAACCGGTCGACGTCGTCGAGGGCCAGCGGGCCGTCGGCGGGACGGCGGCCGGCGAGGCGGTACAGGCCCGGGGACCAGCGGGTCTCGCCGGTGCGCAGGTTCCACCAGAAGGAGCCCGCGTCGACGACCTCCTCGGAGAACAGCAGCTGCTCGTGCAGCAGGTCCGACTCGGAGTGCGCCCGCCAGGTGACCAGCACCCGGTCCCACAGCCGGGCGGCGTGCAGGTCCACCAGGTACGAGCCGCGCACGCCCTCGCGCTCCGGGGTGACCCACACGTCGGCGAGTTCCAGGGACTCCCCGGTGCGGACCACCTCGGCGAGCGCCGGCAGCAGTACCTGGCTGCCGAGCTGCGGCAGGACGGTCAGGACGCTGCCGTCGGACGCGTCGAGGCCCTCGGCGGCGACCAGTTCCCAGGCGGCCGGGCTGCCGCACTCGGCGTGGAAGTCCACGATCCGGTCGTCCTCGTACTCGGGCACCAGGACGACGGCCGGCCGGCGCAGCGACTCGACCAGCAACGGCAGCACGCTGGCGTCGCTGCGACCCTCGGCGACCCCCTCGTGCGGGGAACCGGGTCCGGGGGCGGCCAGCTCGGCGAACCGGCGGGCGCACGGGTCGGCCAGGGCGTAGAGGTAGGCGCAGATCTCGTCGTCGACCTCCAACGGGGCGTCCCAGCCCAGGGAGATGACGCCGACGACCCGGTCGTCGTGCAGCAGGGGCAGGGCGAGGACGGCCCGGGACACCCACCAGTCCTCGGAGGCGTCGGTCACCAGTACCGGCGAACGGGTCTGGGTGGCGGCGACCATCGGCAGGTCCTGGATGGGCGGCACCCGCTCCCACTGGCTGCGGGACTCGGCCGACAGGCCGGAGGCGCCGACGAGCAGCAGCGCGCCGTCGGCCTCGCTCTCCATCACGATGACGGTGGCGGGCGGCGGCCAGCCGGCGGAGCTGTCCTTCAGGGTCTCGGCCAGCTCGTCGTAGGAGCTGGCGGTGGCGACCCGGGCCGACAGCAGCTGGTGCTGGGCCCGCAGCGCCTCCAGGTCGGCCGACACGGGCACCGGGGCCGGCCGGGGCACGTCGGGCGCCGCGAGCTGGTCGAGGGCCTCCAGGCCGGGCAGACAGCCGTCGTCGAGGGCCGCGGGGGCCGGGGCCCGGGTGGCGACCAGCGCGGCCGCCAGTTCCACGAGCTTGACGTTGCTGTGGGTGGACAGCTGCACGAGCTGGTCGAACGCCGCCTGCGGGTCGATGGCCATCCGTTCGACCAGGACGCCCTTCGCCTGTTCGATGACGGCCCGGTTGCGCATCGCACGGCGCAGTCCGTCCCGCTCGCTGCGGAGGCGGGCCACCATGCCCGAAAGCGCTTCCACCGGGTCCGTACTCGCCGGTACTTCCTCCGTCATGGCCCCATCCGATCAGCCGTCCGAACTTTTGTCCAGCCGAGCACACCGCGCGTGACGCCTCGTAAGCGTAGTGTGAGAACCGGCAGGCGCGCACGCTCCGGAGTCCAGGACAGGCCCCGGCGCGAAGGCCCTCCAGCGGCGCTCCAGCAACGGGCACCGACACCGTAATCCCACTCTGTGACCGCGGTGCCGCACGCCCCGCGGAGATCGCTGGAGGTGGACGTCGTGTCGACTACCGCCCTTCCCACCCGACCGGTCGGGGACAGGGTCACCCGGCCCTCCGACGACCGGAACCGACCCGTCGAGGACCGGATCGCCGGCCTCCTGGACCACCTCGCGGACCTCCCCGCCGGCCACCCCCGCCGGGAGGCGCTCCGCGCGGACGTCATCTCCGCCGCGCTGCCCATGGCCGACCGGCTCGCCCGCCGGTTCGCACACCGGGGCGAGGCCCTGGAGGACCTGGTGCAGGTCGCCCGGGTCGCCCTGGTCCGGTGCGTCGACGGGTACGACGCGACCCGCGGCCCCGGCTTCACCGCCTACGCCGTGCCCTGCATCGCCGGCGAGCTCAAACGCCACTTCCGGGACCGGGCGTGGAGCGTGCGGGTACCGCGCCGGTTACAGGAGACCCGGCTCGAACTCAACCAGGCCGTCGGGCTGCTCGGCCAGCGCCTGGGCCGCACGCCCACGGTGACCGACCTGGCCGGGTACCTCGGGCTCAGCGAGGACGACGTGCGCGCCGGGCGGGACTGCGCGGCGGCGTACACGGCGGTGTCGTTGCAGTCCCCGGTCGACTCCGGTGCGGAACTGGGCGACCTGCTCGGGGCCGAGGACCGCGAGCTGGAGGTGGTGGAGACCCGGGAGAGCCTGCGCCCCCTCCTGGCCCGGCTGTCGGGGCGCGAACGCCGGATCCTCGCGCTCCGGTTCGGCGAGGACCTCACCCAGTCGGAGATCGCCGACCGGGTCGCCCTGTCCCAGATGCACGTGTCCCGGCTGCTGCGCGGGGCGCTCGACCAGCTCCGGACCTGGATGGCGACCGGGGGCTACGCATGAAACCGGGGCCGTCCGGGTAGTCCGGTGCTACGGACAAAGGAGGCGGCCCCACATGACCGAACTCGTCCGGAGCCTGATGACCCGGTTCCCGGTATGCCTGCCGCCGACCGCCTCCGTGGCGGAGGCGGCGCGGAAGATGCTCGACCACCAGATCGGCAACGTCCTCGTCACCGACGGGGGCAAGCTCTGCGGCATCGTGACCGACCGGGATCTCGTGGTGCGCGGCATCGCGGCCCACGCGGGGGCGGGCGCGCCGATCGGCGACCTGGCCAGCCCGCACCCGCAGGTGCTGCGGCCGGAGGATCCCCTGGACTACGCGGTGCGGTTGATGCGGGAGAACGCCGTGCGCCGGTTGCCGGTGTGCGGGGAGGAGGGGCATCCGGTGGGGATCCTGTCCCTGGGGGACGTGGTCACCGACCGCACGCCGACCTCGACGCTGGCCGCGATCTGCACGGCCCCACCGAGCACCTGAACCCCCCGACCACCTTTCACGGGTACCGGGGGCGGGGTACCGTGTCGGCCGTGACGGCTTTCGACTGGGGCGGCTTCGAGGATGCCGTGACCGAACGGATCATCGGCGCCGCCCGGGACCTGCTGACCGGAGCGGCCGGCCAGACGCCGTACGCCCTCGCGCTGTCGGAGTTCTACGCCGAGACCGCCGGAGTCATCTACCTTCCCCTGCTGGCACTGGCCACCGAGGAGTCCGTGCCCGATCGCGACTGCCGGTTCAGCCCGCCCGACTGGGTACACGTCGCCGACGAGTGGGCCGCCGCCCCGCCCGTGGACGACTGGGCCCGCCGACTGATCGAGGCCGTCGACGGACTGCCCCGGGCCCGCTGGCAGGAGTGCCACGGACGCTACGAGCGGACGATGCTCGACGCCATGGCGCGGGCGAAGAGGTCCCTGGTCGCCGACGGCCTGCTGGCCCCCTCGGTGGTGTGCTACCTCGACGACGAGGAGGGCCGCCTGCTCCGGCGTTCGGTCACCGACGCCGAGCTGGTCGAGCACTTCCCGTACTACGCCGACGCCGCGACAGCAGAGGCCGAGCTCGTCGCGCTGCCGGCCGCCGCGCGGGCGACCCGGCTGGCGGCGGCCGCCGGCCTGGTCCCCGGGCCCGCGCGGGCACCGGGCCCACTGGGCTCCGAACGGGCGACCCAGCTCCTCCTGGAACTGGGCGCGGACGCCGTGCCGGCCGTGATCGACGGCCTGGCCCACCCCGGCACCCGGTGGAAGGCCGCCAAGCTGCTCGCGGACCTGCACCTGCCCACCCCCGAGGTGCTCACCGCGCTCCACGCCCACCTGCGCGGCGACGACGAGGAGCCCAACCGCAACTGGGTGGCCGTCGCACTCGCCCGCCTCGGCGCGGGCCACACGCTCCTCGACCGGGGGGATCTGCCCGCGAGCACGGTGGCCTGTGGGATCGCCGGGCCGTACCGGTCGTTCCGGGACCATGCCGTCGGGCACCTGCCGCTGGACTACGGCCTGCTCGGTGCCGCCCTCGCCCGCGCCGACCTGGCGCCGCTGCTCGCCGAGGAGCTGGCACCCGGCCGCGGGGAGTGCACCCTCGACGCCGCCGACCTCCCCGGCGCGGTCGCCGGGCTCGACGCACCGCACGCCCTGATCCGCCGCCACGCGGTATCGGTGCTGAGCTGGGCCCTGGGACCGGTAGGCGACCTCGAACTGGAGGACGGGGTCCGCGCCACGGCACTGGACAGGATCCGCGCGATGGCCGTAGCGCCGACCACCTGGGCTGAATAGGGATAGGGTCCGCGGCTATGGACATGATGAAGGGCGAACAGATCGCCGAGGCCGATCTGGCCGACTGGCGCAAGCTGGCCCAGGGGCTGCATGCCCGCTACGTGGTCGGCGATTTCGGCACCGGCGTACGGTTCGTCGCCGCGGTGGGCGAGGCCGCCGACGCGCTCGGCCACTACCCGCGCGTGTCGATCGGCGACGGGTACGTCGACCTCAAGCTGATCACCGACGACGCCATCTACCGCGACGACGAGGGCACCGAACACGTCATCGAATGGGTGACCCAGCGAGACGTCGACCTCGCCCGACGGATCACCGAGATCGCCGCCGACCACAGGGTCGACGCCGACCCGGCCTCCGTCAGCGTGATCGAGCTCGGCCTCGACACGGCGAACTCCGCGACCATCGCCCCGGTGTGGGCCGCGCTGCTGACCGGGAACCCCGGGGCCCAGGGCCACGGATCCCCCAGCGACGAGATCCGCGACGCCACGGGACGGGTCCCGAACCTGTGGTTCGCCGACACCGACGAGCACCAGACCCCACGTCAGAAATTCCACATCGAGGTCTATGTGGCACCCGAGGTGGCCGACCAACGGATCGCCGCCGCCCTCGCCGCGGGTGGGACCATCGTCGATGACAGCAACGCGCCCTCGCTCACCGTGATCGCCGACCAGGACGGCAACACGGGAATCGTATGCGTCGACGTGTCCGCCGCGAAGAAGGCCTGAACCACCAACCCGGTTGACGCACGGCCCGGGAAACGGCAACGGCGGAGCCGGGCGGCGCGCCGGGTGGTCGTACCCGTCGGAGGGGTTCAGGCTGTCTTGCGGCGCCGGGCCGGGGCCTTCTTCGCGGCCGGGGCGGGCGCGGCGGCCTTCTTCGACGTGGCCTTCTTCTCCGGTTCCGGCACGGCCTTCAGCGCCCGCTTGGCCGCCGTCTTCTTCGGCGGCGCGGTCTCGGCCCGGGCGGAGGCGCGCGGGGCGGAGGCCCGGGGCTCGACGGCCTCCGCGTGCCCGGCGCGGGCCTGCGCGACGCTCGCCTTCAGCGCGGCCATCAGGTCGATCACCTTGCCCTCGGGGGCCTCCACGGTGGGCGGCGCGACGGTCTCCCGGCCAGCGATCTTCGCGTCGATGACCTCCTGCACGGCGGCCCGGTACTGGTCGGAGAAGTCCGCCGGCGCGAAGTCCCCGCTCATCGACTCGATCAGCGAGGCGGCCATGGCCAGCTCCTGCGGCCGGACGTGCACGTCGTCCTCCAGGAACCCGAAGTCGGGGGTGCGCACCTCGTCGGGCCAGAGCATGGTGTTGAGGACCAGCACGTCGTCGCGGACCCGCAGGGTGGCGAGCTGTTCGCGCTGGCGGAGGGCGACCTTGACGATCGCGACCCGTTCGCCGGTGCGCAGCGCGTCGCGGAGCAGCACGTACGGCTTGACGGCGATCTTCTCGGGCTCCAGGTAGTACGCCTTGTTGTAGAAGATCGGGTCGATCTGGTCGGCGGGCACGAACTCCAGCACGTCCACGGCGCGCGAGGAGCTCAGCGGCAGGTGCGCCATGTCCTCGTCGTCGAGCAGCACGAGTTCGCCGCCGCCGATGTCGAAGCCCTTGACGATGTCGGCGGTCGTGACCTCGGTGCCGCACACCTCGCACGTCTTCTTGTAGCGGATGCGTCCGCCGTCGGCGCGGTGCACCTGATGGAACCGCACGTCCTTCTCCTCGGTGGCCGAGTACAGCTTGACGCTGATCGCCACGAGGCCGAAGGACACGGCGCCCTTCCAGATCGCCCTCACCAGGCCAGCATCGCACGATTGGCCCTCATCGACCTGTTGAGCTGGGAAAATGGGGGGATGCCCGCGCCGATGGCTCCGATGCTGGCCACGAACGGCCCGCTGCCCACGGGCGGGAACTGGGCGTTCGAAGCCAAATGGGACGGAGTGCGGTGCCTGGCGGCGTTCGAGGCCCGGCTGCGGCTGTGGGCCCGGTCCGGCACGGAGATCACTCTGCGGTACCCGGAGCTGGCCGACCTGGTCCTGCCGGCCGGCACCCTGCTCGACGGCGAGATCGTCGTCCTCGACAACGGGGTGCCGCGTTTCGAGCTGCTGGCCTCGCGGATGCACACCGACCGGCCCCCGGCGGCGCTGGTCGCGAAGCTGCCGGTGACGTACATGGTGTTCGACGCGCCCCGGCTGGCCGGCGAGGACCTGTGCGCGCTGCCCTACGAGGCCCGCCGGGCCCGCCTGGAGGCCCTCGCAGTGGACCATCCGCGTGTCCTGGTGCCGCCGAGCTTCGACGACGGGGCGGCCACGTTCGTCGCGTCCCGGGAGCTGGGGCTGGAGGGCGTGATAGCGAAGAGACTCTCCTCCGGGTACCAGCCGGGGGCGCGCAGCACCGACTGGGTGAAGCACAAGCACGAGTACACGATGGACTGTGTGGTCGGGGGTTGGCGGCCCGGCGCCCGGCGGATCGGCGCGCTCCTCGTCGGCAGCCCCACCGACGGCGGCCTGGTCTACCGGGGCCGGGTGGGCGGCGGCATCTCGGCGGCCACCGAACGGCACCTCCTGGACCTGCTGGAACCCCTGGAACAGCCGACGTCGCCGTTCGCCGAGCTGTTGCCGGCCGAGGACCGGCGCGGGGCGCACTGGGTGGCCCCGCTGGTCACGGTGGAGGTGGCCTACGGGGAGGAGACCCTGGCGGGCCGGCTGCGGTTCCCCCGGCTGCGCAAGGTGGTCGACGATGCCTGAGGAGTGGGTCCGGAATGCCTGACCGGGTCGCCGTGGACGTCGAGGGCCGGGTGCTGCGGCTGTCCAGTCTGGACAAGGTGATGTACCCGGACGGGTTCACCAAGGCCGAGGTCCTCGACTACTACACCCGGATCGCCCCGGTGCTGCTGCCGCACCTGTCGGGCCGGCCGGTGACCCGGATCCGGTTCCCGCACGGCGCCGCCTCGGAGAGCTTCTTCGAGAAGAACTCCCCCGCCGGCCGGCCCGACTGGGTGCCGACGGTGACGGTGGGCGACGTCGAGTATCCGCTGGTGCAGGACCTGGCGACCCTGGTGTGGCTGGCGAACCTCAACGCGCTGGAACTGCACGTCCCCCAGTGGCGGACGGGTGACCCGGAGCATCCCGACCGGCTCGTCATCGACCTCGACCCCGGACCGCCGGCCGGGCTGGCCGAGTGTTTCGCGGTGGCCCTGCGGCTCCGCGACCGGCTCGCCGCCGACGGCCTCGACGCGCTCCCGAAGACCAGCGGGCGCAAGGGCATGCAGCTGATGGCCGCGCTGCCCGGCGACCGGACGGCCGACGAGGTGTCCGGGTACGTGCGCGACATCGCCCAGGAGCTCGAACGCGCCACGCCCGGCGCGGTCGTGTCCCGGATGGCGAAGGCGCTGCGGCCCGGCAAGGTGTTCATCGACTGGAGCCAGAACAACGCGGCGAAGACGACCGTGGCCCCGTACTCGCTGCGGGCCACGGCGCACCCGACCGTGTCGGCGCCGTTCGGCTGGGACGAGGCGCCCCGGCTGTGGACCGCGCCGGAGGTGCTCGACCGGGTGGCCGCCGACGGGGACCTGTACGCGCCGCTGCTGGCGCGCGCGACCCGCCGGCCGCCGAAGGTCCGTCGGGCGTCCGGGCGCGACCCTGCCGAGGACCTGCGGGCCATCGCGTTCGCCCTGGAGCGCGCGGGCGAGGGCGCCTACCGGGTGCAGGCGTTCCGGCAGGCGGCCGACGCGGTGGCCGGGCTGGGCGGCACCGCGCTGGCCGCGCACCTGGCGGCCGGCACCCTGACCCACGTGCCCGGGATCGGGGCGGTCACCGCCGCCTGCGTCGCGGAGTCGGTGGCCGGCCAGGAACCGTCGTATCTGAAGAAGATCGGTGCCCCGGAGCCCACGGCCCTGCGGGCGGACCTGCGCGGCGACTGCCACAGCCACACGAACTGGTCCGACGGCAGCCACTCGGTCGAGGAGATGGCCCTGGCGGCGATGGAACTGGGCCACGAGTACTTGGTGGTCACCGACCACTCGCCGCGCCTGACCATCGCCCGGGGCCTGTCCGCCGAACGCCTCGCCGAGCAGCTCGCCGTGATCGCCGCCGTGAACTCCGTCCTCTGCCGCCGGCTGCGGGTCCTCGCCGGGATCGAGGTGGACATCCTGGCCGACGGCACCCTGGACCAGACCGACGAACTGCTCGACCGGCTCGACGTGGTGGTGGCCAGCGCGCACAGCGGCCTGCGTGAGGCCTCGCCCCGGATGACCCGGCGGCTGCTGCGGGCCGTCCGCGACCCCCGGGTGAACATCCTCGGGCACTGCACCGGCCGGCTGCGCTCGGAACGCAAGAACCGGCCGGAGAGCACGTTCGACGCGGCGGCCGTGTTCGCCGCGTGCGCCGAGCACCAGGTCGCCGTGGAGATCAACTCCCGGCCGGAGCGGCTCGACCCGCCGTCGCGGCTGCTCAAGGTCGCCCTCGACGCCGGCTGCCTGTTCGCCATCGACTCCGACGCGCACGCCCCCGGCCAGCTCGACTGGCTCGACAACGGCTGCGCGCGGGCCGAACGCGCGGGCGTACCCGTCGACCGGATCGTCAACACGTGGCCGGTGGACCGGCTGCTGCGCTGGTCCCGCCGTTTGCGGTCACCTCTGGGCGGGTAACCCGAGGCGAAAGCCAACCAGAGGAGGACACCCGATGTCCGACACAGTGAGCTTCCTGATGACGCCGAACCCGGTGTGCGTCCCGACCGACGCCACGCTCGCGCACGCCGCCGAGCAGATGCGCGACCACAACATCGGCGACGTACTCGTCGTCTCCGGCAGGATCCTCGAAGGCATCATCACGGACCGCGACCTCGTGGTCCGGGGCCTCGCCCTGCACGCCGACCCGCTGGTCACCACCGTGGGCAGCCTGTGCACCACCCGGCCGGCCGTCCTGGAACCCGACCAGCCCGTCGAGATCGCCGTGGAGATGATGCGCGACCTGGGCGTCCGCCGGCTCCCGGTGTGCGACGCCAGCGGCGCGCCGATCGGCATCCTGACCCTCGGCGACCTGGCCGTGGAACGCGACCCGGAGTCCGCCCTCGCCGACATCAGCGCCTCGCCCCCCACCGTCTGAGAGGACCCCACCGTGAGCAGACTCGTGCGCAACCTGATGACCCGTGGCCCGATCTGCCTGCCGGCGGACGCCACCCTGACCGAGGCCGCCGAGCACATGGCCGACCACGACATCGGCGACATCCTCGTCCTCGACGGCGCCACGCTGCGCGGCATCCTCACCGACCGCGACCTCGTGGTGCGCGGCGTCGCCGCCGGCCGGGACCCGGACTCCACCACCGTCGGGGAACTGGCCACCGGTCACCCCCTGGTGCTCGGCCCCGAGGACCCGGTCGACTTCGCCCTCCGGCTGATGCGCCGGCACGCCGTCCGCCGGCTGCCGGTGTGCGCGGAGGGCGGCCGGCCGGTGGGCATCCTGACCCTCGGGGACCTCGCGGAGGACCGGGCGCCCGCGTCCGCCCTGGCCGCGATCTGCGCCGCCGACCCGACCCCGTGGCCGCAGCACTCCGAACCGCCGGTGGCCACGAACCTGCTCTGAGCCGTTTGTGGGCGGTCGACCCCGGGTATTCGTGACATATGTCAGTCAAGGAGAACCAGCAACTGCTCGGAACCCTCAAGCGGGCCGCCGCCGGGTTGCAACAGGCGGGAGTGCCGTTCGCGCTGGCCGGCAAGTTCGCCGTGCACGCCCGGGGCGGTCCGCTGTCCGAACACGACGTGGACTTCGTCATCCTCGAGACGGACGCGACCCGCGCGGTGCAGGCCCTGGTGGACTGCGGGTTCCGCGCCGAGGACCCGCCCGAGGACTGGCTCGTCAAGGCCTACGAGGACGACCGGCTCGTGGACCTGATCTTCCGTCCCGTGGAGCGCCCGGTGACGGCGGAGACCCTGGCCGACACCGACCTGCTGCCCGTCCAGGGCATCCGGATCCCGGTGCTGTCGGCCACCGAACTGATGATCCACACGATGTCGACGTTCTGCGAGAACTACTGCGACTTCAGCCGGGCCCTGCCGACCGCGCGCTCGCTGCGCGAACAGATCGACTGGGACCGGGTCACCCGGGAGACCGCGCACTCGCCGTACGCGCGGGCGTTCCTGTTCCTCCTCGAACGGTTGGAGATCCTGGCATGACCGACGGGTACACGGTCGCCGCCGTCCGCCGGCTGCTCGCCGAGGACCACCGGATCACCGAGCAGGCCATCCGGGTCGAACAGCACGGCGAGGAGCTGCTGCTGTGCGGGGAGGTGGAGAGCGCAGAACGCCGCGAGCAGATCGAGGCGGCCGTGCTGCGCGCCTTCCCCGACGTCCGGGTGCACTGCGACATCGGCGTCCCCGGCACCCACCCGCCGCACGGTACGGAGGTGCTGTCGTGACCGGGGTCCGGGTCGCCGCCGTCGGGGACGTGCACCTCGACGCGGGCGTGGTCGGCCGGTACCGGCCCGCGCTCGACGAGCTGGGCGACCGCGCCGACGTGCTGCTGCTCGCCGGCGACCTGACCCGGCACGGCACCGCCGAGGAGGCGTACTGCGTCGCGGCCGAGTTCGGCGGCCTCGCCGTACCCGTCATCGCGGTGCTCGGCAACCACGACTACCACTGCGACGCCGAGAAGGAGGTCACCGGGATCCTGCTCGACGCGGGGATCGACGTGCTCGAACAGACCGGCACCGTGCTGGACGTGCGCGGGGTCCGGCTCGGGGTGGCCGGCGCCAAGGGCTTCGGCGGCGGGTTCGCCGGGAAGTGCGTGACCGAGTTCGGCGAGCCGGAGACCAAGGCGTTCGTCCGGCACACCCAGGCCATCGCCACCGGACTCGCCGCCGCGCTCGGCGCGCTGGACTGCGACGTGAAGGTCGCGCTCACCCACTACTCCCCCGTCGCGGACACCCTGGCCGGGGAGCCGCCGGAGATCTTCCCGTTCCTCGGCTCGTACCTGCTGGCCGAGGCCGTCGACGCCACGGGTACCGACCTGGCCGTGCACGGGCACGCGCACGCCGGCACCGAGCGGGGCCGGACCCCCGGCGGGGTACGCGTCCGCAACGTCGCGCACCCGGTGATCCGCCAGGCGTACGCGCTCTACGAACTGGCACCGACCCGCTGAGCCGGATCCGACGTGGACGGCGCCGCAGGTCCCGGGCGGGACGGAGCGCCCGCCCGGGTCCCGGGCGCGACACCCCGGCGTGGGAGCCCCGACGCGCCGGCCCGGCCTGACACGGGACGGCGCCTGCCGGCGGGTCCGGGCCGCACTGGCTAGGATGCCGGTTATGGAGCCAAGCGCGGCTTTTCCCGGCGAACCGGCCGATGTGGTGCGGGCCTTCGAGGACGTGCCCGCCATCCTGTGGGCCTTCGAGGGCCCCGAACACCGGGTCGTCGCCGCCAACCGCGCGGCCCGCGCCTCCACCGGCCACCGCGCGGACATCATCGGCCGACCGGTCCGCGAGGTGCTGCCCGAGCTGGAGGGCCAGCAGATCTTCGCGATGTTCGACGAGATCTACGCCACCGGGCAGGGCCGCTCCCAGCCCGAACTGCGGGTGCTGATCGACCGCGACGGCGACGGCGAGCTGGAGGAGGGCTTCTTCACGTACTCCGCGCAGCCCGCCCTGCACGCCGACGGCACGGTCCGGGGCCTGCTGGTGTACACGGTGGAGACCACGGAACTCGTCCGGCTGCGCAGGGCCGCGGAGGACCGGGCGGCCGTCTCCGAGCACCGGTACCAGGAGGCGCGCGACGTCGTCCTCGGCCTGCAACGCAACCTGCTCCCCCAGGGCATGCCGGTGCTGCCGAGGGTGCGGACGTCCGCGCGGTACCTGGCCGCCGGGGCCGACACCGCCGCCGGTGGGGACTGGTTCGACGTGGTCCCGCTGGGCGACGGCCGGGCGGCCCTGCTCGTCGGGGACGTCGTCGGGCACGGCGCGCCGGCGGTGGCGGCGATGGGCCAGCTGCGCGCGGTCGCGTTGCAGGCCCTGACCTCCGGCGCGGACATCGCCGAGACCCTGGCCCGCCTGGACGGGCTGGCCGCCCAGGTGCCGACGGCACGGGGCGCGACGGTGTGCCTGGCGGTGCTCGACCCGGTCGCAGGGGAGGTCCGCTACACGAGCCGCGCGCACCCCGCCCCGCTGGTGGTCGACCCGGACGGCGGGATCCGGTTCCTGCCCGGCGCGCCCGGCGGCCCGCTCGGGGCGGGCCAGGGGAAGGCCGAGGTGCACCGGGAGAAGCTGGCCCCCGGCGAGCTGGTGCTGCTCTACTCCGACGGCCTCGTCGAGCGCCCCGGGCGGACCCTCGCCGACGGCATGGCCCGGCTGTCCAAAGTGGTCTCCGCCGTGGTCCGCGACGCGGTGGGCGAGGACACGACCGTCCCCGCGCTGATGGTGGACCGGGTGTGCGCGCTGGTCGTGGAGCGCCTGGCCCTGTCCGGGTACTCCGACGACGTCACCCTGCTGGCCGCCGAACCCGTACCCCGCCGCGCGGACCTGAGTGTCGACTTCCCCGCGTGGAGCGGCGCCCTCAGCGGGCTGCGCACGTCGGTGGCGACCTGGCTGGCGGCGCTGGACATCACCGGGATGGACGCCGCCGGGCTGCAACTGGTCGTCGGCGAGGCGGCGGCGAACGCGATCGAGCACGCGTACCCGGCCGGCGGCCGGCACCGGATGCGGGTGGAGTGCCGGCTCGGCGAGGACGGCGTGGCGCACCTGACCCTGTCCGACGGCGGCCGGTGGCGGCAGCCCACCCCGGAGCCCCTGGGCCGGGGCTGGGGGCTGCGGCTGATGCGCGCGCTGGTGGACCGGGTGGAGGTGTCGGCGACCCCGTCGGGCACGGCGGTGACGTTCCACCAGCCGCTGCGCCGGGCGGTGCCGCTCGGCTCGGCCCCGACCCCGGACCGCGACACCGGGGAGCTGACCACGGACTTCGAGCGGCCGGTGCTGCGGGTCTTCGGGCCGGTGGACCAGGACACCGCCGAGCGGTTGCGGGAGGCGGTGATGGCGGCCAGCCGGGGCGGCGCGCTGCCGGTGGTGGTGGACCTGTCGGGGGTGACCCTGCTGGCCAGCGCGGGGGTGTTCCTGCTGCACCGACTGGCGGCGGACTCCGACGGGATGCGGCTGCTGGCCCCGGTCGGCGGGCCGGCGCGTCAGGTGCTCGAACTCACCGGGCTCGGGCACCTGCTGTGACGGGCGCGAGGAGCACCTCGGCGACGCCGCTGATCTCCAGCACCCGGCGGACCCAGTCCCCGGCGCCGCGCACGTCGAGCGAGCCGCCGAGCCGGGTCGCGTCCAGGTACCCGTCGAAGAGGGCTCTGATGCCGGTGGAGTCGAGGAACGCGACGGCGCCCAGGTCCACTGTGATCTCCGTGGCCCCGTCGCCGAGCGCGGTGCGGATCGCGGTCGACAACGCGGGTGAGGTGGTCATGTCGAGGTCGCCTTCGACCACGAGCCGGACGTGCCGTGCGGCCCCCGGGTGTTCCACCCTCAGTACTGCCATGACTACAGGATAGTCACCACCCCGAGGAGTTCGCGCAGTCGGGCCGCGTTGCGTTGGGCGTTGTCCGCGCAACAGTTGTTGAGCAGCACGTGTACCTCCTCGGTCCGCTCGGCGAGGGCGCGCAGGTGCCGGGCCCACTGCGACAGCTGGCGGTCGTTGTAGAGGTAGCGGTACCGCTCGTCCACGTCGCGGTTCGCCCACTGCCGACTGTGGCCGTGGAAGCGCACCACGGCGATGTCGGCGGTGGCCTCGACGACCGGCGGCACCGAGTTGCGGTGCCCCTGCGGCATGTCCACGCACACCAGCGGCAGGTCGTGCCGGCGCAGGAACGCGAGCGTCTCGGCCCGCCGGTCGCCCTCGAACCAGGACGCGTGCCGGAACTCCACGGCGATCCGGCGCGGCGCGCACCGTTCGGCGGCCTCCAGGAGCTGCCAGGCGTTGACGTCCCCGTAGGTGAACCACGGCGGGTACTGGAACAGCACCACCCCGAGCTTGTCCGCGTCGACCAGCGGGTCGAGCCCCTCCAGGAACCGGTCCCACACCTCCTGGTAGTCCCGGGGCGACAGGTCCTTCGGGTAGACGAACCGCCGGCCGGTGGTGGGCCGCATGTCCGGGGACAGCGCGTCGGGCTGGGTCGGGTGCCCGGTGAGCAGGCTGAACGCCTTCACGTCGAACGTGAACCCTGGCGGGGTGCGCTCGGCCCACAGCGCGGCGGTCCGGGCGGCCGGCGGCCCGTGGTAGGTGGTGTCGACCTCGACGATCGGGAACTGGTCGGCGTAGTGCGCGAGGCGTTTGGCGGGGGTGTCGGCGGCCCGTGGGTACCAACCGGACTCCAGGAGGGTCCGGTTGGACCACGAGGCGGTACCGATCCGGATCTCGCCCACTGTTCCCCCTCGCCCCTCGGTGCACCCCGATGACTGGTACCCGGTGGGACGGTTTTCAATCCCGGGGGGCCGGGCTCAGGTCCCCGCCCGGTGCGCCGCCGCGGCCACCACCAGGTCCTGCCAGGCCATCCCGACCCCCTTGAAGAACCGGGGCCGGTCCGTGCGCGGCGCCACCCGCCCGGTGACCAGGTCGGCGAGGTTCCCCCGGATGTGCTCCGGCCCGATCACGCCCCGCCCGATCGGCCCGAGCAGGTCGCCGGCCTCGCGCAGCGCCGCCGACCGCGCCTCGACCCACACGTCGGACCGGAGCACCAGGTCGTCGTCGGTCTCCCGGACGGCCGGTTCGTGCGAGCCGACGGCCACGACCGTCGCCGTGGGCCGCACCAGGGCGCCGGGGAACAGCGGGGTCGCGGCGGTCGTGCAGCAGCAGATCACGTCGGCGTCGGCGACGTCGTCGGGTACGCCGACCCGCGCGCCCCATTCCGCCGCGAACCGTTCCGTGCGCCCCGGATCGCGCCCGACGACGGTGACCCGGGTGATCGGCCGCACCGCCCGGACCGCCGCGATGTGCCCGGCGGCCTGCGGTCCGGTGCCGAAGACGAGCAGGTGCGCGGCGTCGGGGGCGGCGAGGCGCGTGAGGGCGACGGCGGAGGTGGCCGGGGTGCGCAGGCTGGTGAGTTCCGTGCCGTCGAGTGTGGCCAGCGGGCTCAGGGTGGCCGCGTCGAACAGCAGGTAGCGGGCCTGGATCCGGGGCAGGCCGAGGGCCGGGTTGCCGGGGGCGACGGTGGCGACCTTGACCCCGGCGTACCCGTCGTGGGCGCCGGGCATCAGGAGCACCTGGCCGGCCGGCAGGTCGACGATGCTCCGGGGCGGGTCGGCCTCGGGGTCCAGCCCGGCGCGCAGCGCGTCCTCGACGGCGGCGATCGCGGCGGACAGGCCGAGGTGTTCCAGGGCGCTCACCGGAGGACGAACCCGGTGCCGAGCGGGTCGGCCGGGTCGAGGTCGAACACCGACTCCCCGGTCCGGTACGCCATGCCGGTGATCTCCGTGACCGCCCCGTCCGGCCCGTCGGCGACGACCCGGCCGAGGAACTCGGTGCCCACGATCGAGCCGTGCCGCAGGGTCGCGCCGGCCGACAGGGTGCCGTCGGCGTGCAGCAGCGCCAGGCAGGCCGAGGTGCCGGAGCCGCACGGGGAGCGGTCCACCTGGCCGTCGGCGAAGACGGTGACGTTGCGTTGCCGCAGGTCGCCGGTCGCGGGGTCGGCGGCCCGGCGGTCGTGGAAGATGACGCCGTACAGGTCGCGGCCCGGCAGGTCGGCCTTGATCCGCCGGCCGGCCCGGATCAGTTCCGGCAGCGCGGCGGGTTCGACGGCGAGGCCGAGCGCGCCGGCGTCGAGGACGGCGTACAGCGCGCCGGAGTAGGCGAGGTCCACGGTGGCGCCCCCGGCGGGCACCCCGAGTTCGACCGGGCGGGACGGCACGTTGCGGAAGGTGACGGCGGTGACCCGGCCGGCCTCGGTGTCGACCAGCGCGGCGACCCGGCCGGAGGGGACGTCGATCCGGACCTCCACGGTGCCGGTGTCGGGCGCGGGGACCCGCCCGGACTCCACGGCCCACGCGCCGAGGGCGATGGTGCCGTGCCCGCAGGCGGTGGAGTAGCCGTCGTTGTGCCAGAACAGGACGCCGAAGTGCGCGCCCTCGTCGTCGGCGGGCACGACGAAGCCGCCGTACATGTCGGCGTGGCCCCTCGGTTCGCGGCACAGGAGTTGGCGCAGGTCCTCGACGTCGCGGCCGGGCGCGCCGGGATCGGCCTGGGCGAGCAGGAGGGCCGCGCGGCGGGCCGGGACGGTGCCGCCCGGGATCCGCTGGCCGGTGACGATCCGGAAGGGTTCGCCGGCGGTGTGGTAGTCGACGGTACGCACGCTCATGCTCAGTACTATGTCATATATTTCTCTGCCGGAGTCACCTGATCCACCCTGACCTGGCGGTTCTCGGGGTCGACCCCGGTGATCGCGTCCGAGGGGATCACCCTCTGTTGCCCCTCGGCGCGCACCACCAGCAGGTACGGCCCGAAGTCGCCGGTCGCCTCGTCCACGCTCCCGAGAGGGCCGTCGCGGCCGCTCACCTCGAAGCCGATCAACTCGCGCAGCGGCCCGTCGTACTCGGTCTCCGTCATCGCCGCCCCCCTCTGTTGGGTCGCCCTGGACCTACCCGGGACGGCGACCGACCAAACGGGCAGCTCAGACCCCAGATCAAACCTTCGCCACGGTCGGCCCGACGCGGGGCGTGGGTCACAGGTAGCGGAGGAGCCGTTCGTCGAGGAAACGGGTCAGGCCACGGATGCGGCCTTCGGCGAGGGTGAGGACGAACAGTCCGGCGGGCCTGCCGTCGTCGAAGGCGCAGGCGAGGGCCGGTTGGCCGTTCGCGCCGACGTGGTGGAGCCGGAACCGGTGGCCGGCCCGCCAGTCGGCGCCCGCCCGGAGGAAACCGGTGACCGCCGCCAGGCCGTGGTACTCGTGCGGGGCGGGTGGCATGGACAGCCAGACGTCGTCGGTGAGCAGCGCGACGACGGTGTCGATGTCGTCGGCGCTGTAGGCGTCGGCGAACCGGCGGACAAGGTCGGTGTCACCCGGTGCGGGCTGGCGGGAGACGCCGTCGCGGTCCCGGTCCACGGACGCGCGGGCCCGCTGGAGCAGCCCCTTCACCGCGGTGGGGGTCAGGTCGAGCATGGTCGCGGTCTCGGCGGCCGGGTACCCGAGCACGTCGCAGAGCACCAGGGCGGCGGCCTGGCGGGGTGGGACGCGTTGCAGGGCGGTGACGAAGACCAGTTCGATGGCCTCGCGGGCGCCGTAGCGGGCCTCCGGTCCCGGGTCGGTGGCCGGCATGCCCTCCAGGAGCGTGTCGGGGTAGGGCTGCAGCCAGGTCAGCTCGCCGAACCGGCTCGGCGTCGGGGGCGTGAACGGCGGGACGGGTGCCGGTGGCGGCCGCCGGGCACGGTCACGGAGAGCGTTGAGGCAGCGGTTGGTCGCGATCCGGTACAGCCAGGTGCGGACCGAGGCCCGGTGTCCGAAGTCGTCCAGGCCACGCCAGGCGGCCAGCAGGACCTCCTGGACGACGTCCTCGGCGTCGGTGACCGAACCCAACAGCCGATAGCAGTGCACGAGCAGCTCACGCCGGTGGGCCCGGACGAGGTCCTCGAAAACGATCTCGGCCACTACCGTTCCGATCCGCGCGCTCCCGGTGTCCGTACCTGTACCGACACCGGAAGGAATGACGATGATCAGCTCAGCATTGCAGATCGCCCTCGCCCACCACCGCGCCTGGATTGACAAGGACCTCGACCTGGCGATGAGCTACCTCGCCGACGACGTGGTCTGCGAGGCGCCGGCCGGCAGGATCGAGGGCGTCGAGGCCTACCGGGCGTTCCTCGCGCCGTTCGCCGAACGGCTGCTGATCAGGGCGGAGATGATCGCCGCGTTCGGCGATGAGACCACCGCCGTGATCATGTACGACACGGAGACCGTCCCGGTGGCCAGCGCGCCGGCGGCGGAGTGTGTCACGGTCCGCGACGGCCGGATCGTGCACAACCGGTTCCTGTTCGACCGCGCGCCGTTCGAGGCGGCCGCCCGCCGGCGACAGTGAGAAACGTTCGACGCGGACCTGACCGCGTGGGTGGACCGGGGGGTGCGGTACGCCGGGGCCTGCCACCGAAATAGGCCCCGGGCGTGGCTACAGCGTCACCGTCACCGACAGGCCGCCCGCGTGGTGCGCGACCACCGAGATCCGGCCGTCGTGCGCCTCCGCGATGGCCCGGGCGATCGTCAGCCCGAGCCCGTGGCCCACGGCGTGCCCCGGGCCGCCGGTGCCCCGGCCGCCCGGCGCCCGGCCCTGGTCGCGACCGACCGCCGACCGGCCCTGGCGCCGGTAGAACGGCTCGAACAGGTACGCCAGTTCGTCCTGGGGCACCACCGGGCCCGAGTTCGACACGGTCAGCGTCGCCCCGCCGGAATGGCCCGGCACGACGCCCACCGCCACCTGTCCCCCGGCGTGGTTGTGCCGGACCGCGTTGTGCACGAGGTTCACCAGCAGCTGGCGGAGCAGCTCCGGGTCCCCCGCCACCCAGGTCGCGGGCAGCCGGTGCAGGACGGCCACCTCCCGTTGGGCGGCCTCGGCGGCGACCTGGCCGAGCACCTCCCCGGCGAGCGCGGCGAGGTCCACGCTCTCCGTGCGGACCCGCGCGTGTTCGGCGCCGGCCAGGACCAGGAGCGCCTCGGTGGTGGCGATGCTGCGTTCGTTGGTGGCGAGGAGCTTGGGGCCCAGTACCCGGAAATCGTGGTCCTCGGGGTGGGCCAGCGCCACCTGGAGCATCGTGCGGGTCACCGCGAGCGGGGTGCGCAGCTCGTGGGCCGCGTTGGCCGCGAACCGCTGGTGCGCCCCGAACTCGCGCTCCAGCCGGGCCAGCATGCCGTCGAACGTGTCCGCGAGCCGCTTGAGCTCGTCGTCGCGGCCGGACAGCGCGATCCGCTCGTGCAGGGTGCCGGTGGTGGCGGTGTGCGCGGCGGCCGTGATCCGGGCCAGCGGGCTGAGCACCCGGCCGGCGACCACCCAGCACACGAACAGTCCCAGGCCCGTGACCAGCGCCAACCCGACGCCGAACGACCAGAGCAGCGAGGCGAGCACGTCGGCCTTGGACTCCACGACGATCCCGGCCGCCGGTCGGGCGTCCAACGGCACGGTCCGGGCCGGCTCCCAGGTGGGCAGCGGGCCGTCGACGGCGGTGATCCGGTAGCTGGGCACGTAGGTCATCAGGATGTAGACGACGGCGAGCAGGATCGCCTCGACGACGAGCATCAGGGCGCCGTAGGCGAGGGTCAGCTGGGCCCGGACGCTGAGCCGGGCGGTCACCGGGCCGCCCCGGGCCGGTGCGTGCCGGGCGTGGTCGGAGCGGCCCGGTCGGCCTCCAGGTAGTAGCCGGCGCCGGTGACCGTGTGCAGGACCGGCGGGTCGCCCAGCTTGCGGCGCAGCGTGGAGATCGTGATCCGCACGGCGTTGGTGAACGGGTCGGCGTGCTCGTCCCACGCCTTCTCCAGCAGGTACTCGGCGCTGACCACCCCGCCCTCGGCGCGCATCAGCAGGGTCAGCACGGCGAACTCCTTGCGGGTCAGCGGCAGGAACCGGTCGTCGCGGTACGCCTGCATCCGGTGCGGGTCGACCCGGATCCCGGCCCGGTGCAGGACGGGCGGCTGGGCGGGGGCGGTCCGCCGGCCCAGGGCGCGCAGCCGGGCGACGAGTTCGGGGAAGTCGAACGGCTTGACCAGGTAGTCGTCGGCGCCCAGTTCCAGGCCGGCGACCTTGTCCCGCAGTCCCCCGGCGGCGGTGAGCATCAGGATCCGGCACGCCGGCAACGTGCTCGCGATGTACCGGCACACGTCGTCGCCGTGCACCCCGGGCACGTCCCGGTCGAGCACCACCACGTCGTAGGCGTGCACGGCCAGGCGTTCCAGGGCGTCGTCCCCGTCGTGCGCCACGTCGGCGGCCATCGCCTCCCGGCGCAACCCCGACTGCAGCGCGCCCGCCAGGAAGGGTTCGTCCTCGACGACCAGTACCCGCATCGGCTCCTCCTCTCGGTCAGCACGCCAGCACAGCAGGCCGCGCCTATCGCGGACGTATGGCGATCGCCAGACGCCCACGAGACGCGGCCCGGACTCTAATGACCCCGCCTGGAAGGTCCCTGGCAACGAACGCGACTGACGACGGAGGCGAACCGAGGGTGAATGTGAACTTTGTCAAACGGGCGGGCCTGAGCCTGGCGGCCAGGAGGGTGAAGTCCCTGATCATGCTGGGGCTGTTCCTGGTCATCTTCACGCTGGTGCTGGCCGGGTTCCTGCTCCAGAGCGCCACGGGCCAGTCGGCGGCCCACACGAAGGCCCGGGTCGGCGCGGACGTCACCCTCGACTGGGACGTCGAGAAGGCGATGGCCAAGAGCAACGGCGGCTTCCCGAAGATGTCCGACGCGGACGCGCTGACCACGGACAGGGCGGACGCGCTCGGCAGGTCGCCCCTGGTCCGGGACTACAACTACAGCCTGGAGAGCGCGAGCCCGCCGCCGGCCGGGGTGACCCTGCTGGAGAGCGCCGCCAAGCCGCCGGAGGGCCTGTCGATGGCCACCACCGTCGGGGGCGCCGCGACGACCGCCGGACCCGCCGACATGAACACCCTGTCGGTCAGCGGGCAGCGCGACGTCCGGCTCACCGACGAGTTCGCCAAGGGCCGGCACGCGGTGATCGACGGCCGGGCGATCGGCCCCGCCGACGACGGGAAGAACGTCGTGATGGTCGAGGAGCGGCTGGCCGCGAAGAACAAGCTCACGGTGGGCGGCAAGCTCACCCTGAAGTCCCCGGACGGCAAGAACCCGATCGAGTTCGAGATCGTCGGCGTGTACCGGGACCCGACCGCCCCGCAGGCCGACATGTGGATGCCGCCGGGCATGGTCCCCGGCAACAAGGTCTACGCCCCGGTCGGCGCGGTCGCGCGGCTCAACCCATCGGAGCAGGTCGGCGGGCGGACCAAGGTGCAGGTGGCGAAGTACACCCTGAAGGATCCGGGGAAGTTCGAGCAGTTCAAGAAGGCCGCCGGGGCCGCGGGCGTGGACCTGGGGGTGTTCAAGCTCGACAACAACGACCGGCTGTACCGCGACCTGGTCGGCCCGATCCAGTCCATCGCCTCCTTCGCCGGGGTGGCCGTCTGGCTGGTCTCGATCGCCGGGGCCGCGATCCTCGGGCTGATCGTCGCGATGGCCATCAAGGAACGCCGCCAGGAACTGGGCATCCTGCTGTCCCTCGGCGAACGCAAGTGGAAGCTCGTCGGCCAGCACCTGGTGGAGGTGACCGCCGTCGCCGTCCTGGCGCTGGGCTTCTCGGTGCTGGTCGGCACGGCCCTGTCCCAGTACGCGGGGGACGCGCTGCTCGGCCGGGAGGTGGCCGCCGCGAAGGACAAGGAGGCCGACCAGGGGACGGTGGCCGGTGGCGGGAAGGTGATGATGGCCCGCTCGATCGGGTCGGCCGACCCCGGGCCGGTGAAGCCGATCGACAAGATCTCGGTGTCGCTGGAGGCGGCCGAGGTGGGCCGGGTGGCCGGGGTGGGGGTCGGCATCGCGCTGCTGGCCACGCTCCTGCCCGGCCTGGCGATCCTGAAGCTCAACCCCCGCACGATCCTGATGAAGGGCGAGTGACCGTGGCACCGATTCTCGAACTCGACGGCGTCAGCCACGCCTTCCAGGGACCCCGGAAGAAGGTCTGGGTGCTCAAGAACGTGAGCTTCGCCTTCGAGCCGGGCACCTTCTACACGATCCTGGGGCCGTCCGGCAGCGGCAAGACCACGATGCTCAGCCTGGCCAGCGGGCTGGACTCCCCCGTCGACGGCCGGGTGCTCTACCGGGGCGAGGACGTGCGCGGCATGGGCCTGGCGAAGTACCGCAACCGGCACGTGGCGACGATCTTCCAGTCGTACAACCTGCTGACGTACATGAGCGCCGTGCGCAACGTGACCACCGCCATGGAGATCACCGGGGTCAAGGGCGGCCGGAAGCGCGCCATGGAGCTGCTCGAACGGCTCGGGCTCGACGAGGAGGAGGCGAAGGCCCCGGTCCTCGAACTCAGCGGCGGCCAGCAGCAGCGGGTCGCCATCGCCCGCGCCCTCGCCTGCGACGTGGACATCCTGTTCGCCGACGAGCCGACCGGCAACCTCGACGGCGACACCGCGCAGGAGATGGTCGAGGTGTTCCGGGAGCTGGCGCACGAGCAGGGCACCTGCGTCATCGTGGTCACCCACTCCCAGGAGGTGGCCCGGCAGTCCGACCAGGTGCTGACCCTGACGAAGGGGAAGATCGCCCGGCGCGGGAAGTGAACCGGCCCGGCCGGGGGCTCACTACGCTCAGGGGGTGGACAACCTTCTGCTCCCCGGGCACGACGTGGCCCTCGGCCGGTACACCGTGGTGCGCCGGCTCCTGCCGCAGCGCCCCCGCCGGATGGTCGGCGCGTGGTGCTTCGCCGACGCGTTCGGCCCGGACGACGTGGCCGACCGGCCCGGCATGCAGGTCGGGCCGCACCCGCACACCGGCCTGCAGACCGTGACCTGGCTGGTCGAGGGCGAGGTGCTGCACCGCGACAGCCTGGGCAGTCTGGTGAGCATCCGGCCGGGCCAGCTGAACCTGATGACGTCCGGGCGGGGCATCGCGCACTCCGAGGAGTCCCCCGCCGCGCACCCGCCGGTGATGCAGGGGCTCCAGTTGTGGGTGGCGCTGCCGGAGGACGCCCGGCACGGGGAGCCCGCCTTCGACCACCACGCCGACCTGCCCGTGCTCTCCGGGGACGGGGTGACGGCCACCGTGGTGATGGGTTCCCTCGGCGGGGTGACCTCGCCGGCCCGGGCGCACACCCCGCTGGTGGGGGCCGAGTTCGTGCTCGCGGCCGGGGCGCGGACGACCGTCGCGGTGGAGCCGGACTTCGAGTACGGGGCGATCGTGCTGAACGGGGCCGCCCGGGTGGGCGGTACCCCTCTCGTCCCGGGAGGTCTGCTCTACCTGGGCACCGGGCGCCGTGAGCTGCCCCTGGAGGCCGACGGGGACGCGCGGCTGTTCCTGATCGGCGGCGCGCCGTTCGACGACCCGCTGGTGATGTGGTGGAACTTCGTGGCCCGCTCGCACGAGGAGATCGTCGAGGCCCGCGAGGACTGGATGGCCGGCCGGCGGTTCGGCGTCGTGCGCGGGTATGACGGGGATCCCATTCCGGCCCCGGCGATGCCGACAGTCCGGCTGAAAGCACGCGACCGGCACGGGAATAGTTGACTGAGCAAATATCTTGAGTACAGTGCAAGTAGTTGACTGAGCAACTAAGTGATCTGGAGGGGCACGATGCCCGCTGTGACCGTCGAGAACCTGCTGGCCCTGCCGCGCGTTCCGCAGCCCAACCCCCTCACCGACCGTGACCGCCCCGTCCTGTCCGTGACCACCGCCCCCCGGGGCTTCGAGGGCGAGGGCTTCCCCGTCCGGCGCGCCTTCGCGGGCGTGGACCTCGCCGACCTCGACCCTTTCATCCACATGGACCAGATGGGCGAGGTCGACTACGGGCCGGGCGAGCCCAAGGGCACCCCGTGGCACCCGCACCGGGGCTTCGAGACCGTGACCTACATGATCGACGGCGAGATGGCGCACTCCGACTCCAACGGCGGCGGCGGCCTGATCGGCGGCGGCGACACCCAGTGGATGACCGCCGGGGCCGGGATCCTGCACATCGAGACCCCGCCCGAGCACCTCGTGATGAGCGGCGGGCTGTTCCACGGCGTGCAGCTGTGGGTCAACCTGCCCAAGTCCAACAAGCTCGCCGCGCCCCGGTACCAGGACATCACCGGCAACAAGGTCGCCCTGCTCACCTCGCCCGACGGCGGGGCGCTGATCCGGGTGATCGCCGGGGAACTGGCCGGGCACGCCGGGCCGGGCTCGACGTACACGCCGATCACGCTCGTGCACGCCACGGTCGCGCCCGGCGCCTCGGTCACCCTGCCCTGGCGGGCCGACTTCAACGCGCTCGCCTACGCCCTGGGCGGCTCCGGCACGGTCGGCGCGGAGAAGCGCCCCCTCGCCTCGGGCCAGCTCGCGGTGTACGGGCCGGGCGGCGCGCTCACCGTCGCCGCCGACCCGGGCGGCGCCCCGCTGGACGTGTTCGTCCTGGGCGGCAAGCCGATCCGGGAGCCGGTCGCCGCGTACGGGCCGTTCGTGATGAACACCCGCGCCGAGCTGGTGCAGGCCTTCGAGGACTTCAAGGCCGGGCGGCTGGGGTCGATCCCGGCGGAGCACGCGGAGTAGGTGGTCGGGAGACGGCCGGGCCTTCGGGGCCGGCCGTTCCACCCGTCGGCGTGGCCGGGCGGGTGGACCCGCGGTGAGAATGGTCGTCATGGGAAACGCGCACATGTATCCGCTGCTGCACACCACCGATCTGGACGAGGCCTTCGGCCTGGCCCGGCAGCTGGTCGCGCTCGCCGATCGGGTGCAAGAGGTCTGCGTCTCGGCGATGACCACTCCCCGGGGGTTGCCGCGCTACCTGCCGCTGCCGGAACTGGCCGGGCGGCCCATGAGCACCGACCTGCGCGTCCCACGGGAACGGGACGAGGTGGTGTCGCACCTGCTCAAGGACGTACCCGAGGACCGGTTCTACCGGTCGCCCCGAGGCCCCGGGGAGGTCTCGGGACTCACGCCCGCCGAAGCGGGACTCGTCGAGGCGGTGCCGGATCTCGTGGTGGACATCGACATCGACGGCATCGCGCCGGGCAGGGTCGAGGAGCGGTTCATCGCGACCGTGGGGCGCGACATCGGCGAGCTGGGCTGGTCGGTGATCTGGCCGGAGTGCGCGGCGGAGGAACTGTGGTCGAACCCGAAGTACGACGGTGTCGAGCTGGTGATCCACGAGACGGGCCTGTTCAGCGAGGAGTGGTCCGACACGCACTCGGTCTGGGTGTGCGGGCGGAGCGAGGAACGCGCGGAGTGGGCCGCCCGGGCCACGGGGCGCGCCGTCGTCGGCGCGATGCGGCTCGGCCGGTAGCGCCACGCGATCGCGACCCTTCCTGTTACCCGGCGGTAATGGGAGGATCGGGAGATGACCGAGGACGTGGTCCGGTTCGGGGCCTGCAACCTGTGCGAGGCCATCTGCGGGCTGCGGTTCACCCTGCGCGACGGCGCGATCGTCGACATCCGGGGCGACGAGGACGACCCGCTGTCGAGGGGCCACCTCTGCCCCAAGGCGCTCGCGCTGCCCGACGTCCGCGACGACCCCGACCGGCTGCGGCGCCCGGTGCGCCGGACCGCCGACGGCTGGGAGGAGATCTCCTGGGAGGCCGCGCTCGACGAGGTCGCCCGGCGGCTGGTCGAGGTCCGCCGCGCGCACGGGAGCGACGCGGTGGCCGTCTACCTGGGCAATCCCAATGTGCACAACTACGGCTCGCTCACGCACGGGCCGCTGTTCCTCGGGCAGCTGCGGACCCGCAACCGGTACTCGGCGACGTCCGTCGACCAGCTGCCGCACCACCTCGTGTCCCACTGGCTGTACGGCCACCAGTTCCTGCTGCCGGTGCCCGACATCGACAGAACGAGCTTCTTCCTGGTACTCGGCGCGAACCCGGTGGCCTCCAACGGCAGCCTGATGACGGTCCCCGACTTCCGGCGCAGGCTCACCGACCTCCAGGGGCGCGGCGGCCGGATGGTCGTGGTCGACCCCCGGCGCACCGAGACCGCCCGGGTCGCCGACGAGCACCACTTCATCCGCCCCGGTACCGACGCGGCGTTGCTCTTCGCTCTGGTCCGTGAGGTCTTCGAGGCGGGGCTGGCGAGCCCGGCGGCCTATGTGGACGGGCTCGACGCGGTGCGCGCGGCGGTCGCGGAGTTCACGCCGGAACGGGTCGCGCCGGTCACCGGCGTGCCGGCCGGGCACATCCGGCGGATCGCGCGGGACTTCGCGACCGCCGACGGGGCCGCCTGCTACGGCCGGGTCGGCTTGTCCACCCAGAAACACGGCGTGCTCAGCCAGTGGGGCGTACAACTGCTGAACCTGGTCACCGGGAACCTCGACCGGCCCGGCGGCACCCTGCTCACCCGGCCGGCCGTGGACCTCGTCGGCCGGAACCTGATCGGGCGCGGGCACTACGCGAAGTGGCGCAGCCGGGTGCGGGGCCTGCCCGAGTTCGGCGGCGAACTGCCGGTGGCCGTCCTCGCGGAGGAGATCCTCACCCCGGGCGACGGCCAGGTCCGCGCGCTGGTCACCTCCGCCGGCAACCCGGTGCTGTCCACCCCGAACGGCGGCCAGCTCGACCGGGCCCTCGCCGGGCTGGACTTCATGGTGTCCGTCGACTTCTACCTCAACGAGACCACCCGGCACGCCGACATCATCCTGCCGCCGACCGTGGCCCTGGAGCACGACAACTACGACATCGTGTTCCACGCGCTCGCCGTCCGCGACACGGCCCGCTACTCCCCCGCCGTGTTCGCGCCCCCGGCCGACGCGCGGCACGACTGGCAGATCTTCGGGGAACTGGGCCGCCGGTACCGGAAGAAGTGGGGTGGCAGGCGCACCTGGCGGGACCTGCGGCTGGCCGTGCAGTCCCGGCTGCGGCCCGACCAGCTGGTGGCGCTGCTGCTGCGCACCGGCCCGTACCGGCTGTCGATGCGCGCCCTGCGCCGCGCCCCGCACGGCGTGGACCTCGGTCCGCTGAAGCCCTCGCTGCCCGGCGCGTTGCGGACCCGCGACCACCGGGCGCACGGCGCGCCCCCGGAACTCCTCGCCGCCCTGGACGCCGCGCGGCCCGAGCTCCTCACCCCGCTGGCGGCCGGCGAGTTGCGCCTCGTCGGGCGCCGGCACCTGCGCAGCAACAACTCGTGGATGCACAACGCGCCCCGCCTGGCGAAGGGCCGCCCCCGCCACCAGCTGCTCATGCACCCCGACGACCTGGCCGCCCGGGGCCTCGCCGACGGCCAGCGGGTCCGGATCCGGTCCCGGGTGGGGGCCGTGGAGACCGAGGTGGCGGCCACGGCGGACATGATGCCGGGGGTGGTGAGCCTGCCGCACGGCTGGGGCCACGACCGGTCCGGTACCCGGCTGACGGTGGCGGCGGCCCGGCCCGGGGTCAGCCTGAACGACCTGACCGACGACGCCGAGGTGGACGGGGTCGTCGGCACGGCCGCGTTCAGCGGGGTGGTCGTGACGGTGGAGGCGGCGGCCTGAACCCTCGGGCGGGCGCACCGGCCACGGGCGGCAGAACGCGGTGGGCGGACCGCCGGCCCGGTCCCTGGCGGGGAACGCCCGGCGGTCGGCCCCGGCGGCTACCGCCGGGACAGCAGGTCCACCGCCGCACCCGCGTCCGCCAGCCCCGCCCCGCACCCGTCGGGACAGTCCCCCGGCAGCTCACGCGCCGTGTGCTGGACGATCAGCTTGACGTCGGCCGGCGTCAGGGTCGGGTTCAGGCCCAGGAGCAGCGCCGCCAGGCCCGCGACGTGCGGGGCGGCCATGCTCGTACCCTCCATCTGGCCGTAGCCGGGGTCCCCGGTCGCGGCCTGGCCCTGGTTCCAGGTGGACAGGATGCCGTCGTTGGGGGTCACGTGCGTCTCCCCGCCCGGGGCGGCCACGTCGACCGTGGCGCCGTAGTTGGAGTAGTCCGACCGGCCGCCGGCCCGGTTCAGGGCGCCGACGACGATCGTGTCCCCGCCGCAGTTGGCCGGGGTGGAGCCGCTGGCCGGCAGGTTCTCGTTGCCGGCGGCGATCACCACGGTCGCGCCCCGGCCGGTCGCCGACCGCAGCGCGGCCGAGTACGCCTTCGGGCACGCGCTCCGCCCGCCGAGGCTCAGGTTGAGCACCTGGGCGGGGTTCTGGTTCCTGGGGACCCCGGGCACGGTACCCCCGGAGGCCCAGACGATCGCGTCGGAGATGTCGGCCACGGTGCCCCCGCACACGCCGAGCACCCGGACCGGGACGAGCCGGGCGCGCGGGGCGACCCCGGCCACGCCGACGTTGTTGTCCGCGACGGCCGCGACCGTACCGGCGACGTGCGTGCCGTGCCAGCTGCTCGGCCGCCCGGGCCGGTTCTTCTCGCACTGGCCGGAGGACGTCCAGTCGCCCTGGTCGGCGGCGTCTGCGTCCCGGCCGTTCCCGTCGCGGGCCGCGGCGGCGCTGCTGAGGAAGTCGTAGCCGGCGACGACGTTGGCGTCGAGGTCCGGGTGCTTCGTGATGCCGGTGTCGAGGACGGCGACGGTCACGCCGTCCCCGGTGGCGCCCCGGTCCCAGGCCTCCGGGACCCGCATGCCGGCCCGCTCCTCGTGCAGGTCCCACTGGTAGGACAGGTACGGGTCGTCGGTGGCGGCGGTCGGGGCGGCGATCCGCAGGTTGGGCTCGACGGACACGACCCGCTGGTCGGCGGCGATCCGGCGCATCACGTCGTCCATCGTGGCGCGGGACAGCTCGGCCGGCTGGGTGCGGTACAGGATCCGGTCGTTGGCCATCGGCACCGCCGGGTCGAGCCTGATGCCCTCGATCTCGGGCAGTGCGGCCCGGGACACGTCGCCGTCGGTCCCGGGCGCGCCGGGCTGGAACTGCACGATCAGGCCGTCGGACTCCGCGAACTCGGGTTCCACGGCGGGGGCGGCGGACGAGGCCGCCGCCGACAGCACCGTCGACAGCAGGAGGAGGACGCCTCCGGTAGTCAGGCGGGTGGGTAGTCGCACAGAATTCCCCTCTCGGGTGGATCACGGCGGGCATACCTCCAGGATGGTAATTGCCCAGCTATGACCACTTTGCCCATTCGGGGAATGTCCCGGGGACTCAGCCCAGCGACAGCGCCGCCAGCGCCGCGTTCACGATCGACCCCGGCGTCAGGTCGTGCAGCTCGTAGAGCTCGGCCACGGTGCCCGACTGGCCGAACGTGTCCACGCCCAGCGGCACGCACGGCACACCCAGCGCCGACCCGAGCCACGCCATCGCGTGCGAGGCCCCGTCGTGCACGGTGACGACCGGCGCGCGGGTCGGGAACGCGGCCCGCAGCGCGCCGGCCACCGACGGGGTGGTCGCGGTGCGCACGCCCTGGCGCAGGGTCCGCTGCCAGGCGGAGTACAGCCGGTCGAGGGAGGTGACGTCCACGACGTGCGCGGCGATGCCCTCCTCGGCGAGTTCGGCGGCGGCGGCCAGGGTCTCCGGCAGCACCGCGCCGGAGGCGGCCAGGTACACGGCCGGGCCGGAGACCGTGGCGGTGACCAGCGGGTACGCGCCCGCGAGCACCTGTCGGCGCAGCACCGCCTCGCCGAGCCGTTCCCGGGCGGCGGCGAACGGCGCCTGGTCGATCGGCCGGGTGGTGAGCCGGAAGTAGTAGGCCCCGTCCTCGGTGGGCCCGGCGGTCGGATTGGTCGACGGGCCGGCGGCGATCCGGCCGAACGCGTCGCACAGCAGCCAGTCCAGGGCCCCGGCGTACGCGGGCTCGATCAGGGTCGTGTTCGGCAGTTCGAGGCCGATGGACGGGGTGATCGTGGACTGGTGCGCGCCGCCCTCGGGGGCCAGGGTGACGCCCGAGGGGGTGCCGGCGACGACGAACCGGGAGCCGGAGTACACCGAGTAGATGAACGCGTCCAGGCCCCGGCACACGAACGGGTCGTACACGGTGCCGACCGCCAGGAGGGGCTGGCCGGACAGGTCCCAGGACAGGCCGAGCTGGCCGAGCAGCAGGAACAGGTTCATCTCGGAGATGCCGAGTTCCAGGTGCTGGCCGGTGGGGCCCTCGGACCACTTGACGAGCGGGTCGGCCGACCAGGCCCGGCGCGGCTCGGGGGCGAACACGCCGGTGCGGTTGATGAAGCCGGCGAGGTTGGTGGAGGTGGCCACGTCCGGGGCGGTGGTGACCAGGTAGGGGGCCACGGCCGGGTCGCGGGACAGGTCCACCAGGATCCGGCCGAACGCCTCCTGGGTGGACATCGGCTTGGTCGAGCGCAGCCCGGTGGCGGTCGGCACGGTCACGCCGAGCGCCGGCGAGCGCGGCGGCTTGGTGAGGGCGTCGCGGCGCGCGTTGCACAGGATGCCGGCGGGGCTGGCGGCGTCGAACCGGTCCCACTCGGTCGCCTCGTCCAGGCCCGTCCCGGCCCGCAGGTCGGCGATCTGGTCCCCGGTGAGCAGGCCGGAGTGGTTGCGCGGGTTGCCGGCGAGCGGCAGACCCCACCCCTTCACGGTGTACGCGAACACGACGCTCGGCCGGTCCTTCTCCGCGTCGGCGGCCTCGAACGCGTCGACCAGCGCGCCGATGTCGTGCCCGCCGAGGTCGGTGACCAGGGTGTGCAGGTCCTCGACGCCGGCGACGAACTCGGCGACCCCGTCCGGCGCCCCGTCGAGGAACCGGATCCGCAGTTCCTCGCCGGCCAGGGCGAACAGCGACTGGTACTGCTCGTTGGGCATCGCGTCGAGCCAGGTGCGCAGCACCTCGCCGCCGGGCCGCGCGAACGCCGCCTGCAACCGCCGCCCGTACTTGACCTCGGCGACGTGCCAGCCGGCCGCGTCGAACTGGCCGCGCCACTTGTCGATCTGGATGCCGGGCACGACCCGGTCGAGGGACTGCCGGTTGAAGTCGACGACCCACAGCACGTTGCCGAGCCCGGTGGTGGCGGGGTCGACGACGGCTTCCCAGATGTTGCCCTCGTCGAGTTCGGCGTCGCCGATCAGGGCCACGAACCGGGAGCCGGGCCGGGCGCCGAAGTGCGCGTCGACGTAACGGCGGGTGACGGCGGCGAACAGCGGGGCGGCGGCGCCGAGGCCGACGGAGCCGGTGGAGAAGTCCACCTCGTCGGGGTCCTTGGTCCGCGACGGGTAGGACTGGAGCCCGCCCCGCGACCGCAGCGTCGTCAGGTACCTCCGGTCGAGGTTGCCCAGCAGGTACTGGATCGCGTGGAACACCGGGGAGGCGTGCGGCTTGACGCTGACCTTGTCGGCGGCGTCGAGGTGGTGCAGGTACAACGCGGTCAGGACGCTGGTCAGGGACGCCGAGGACGCCTGGTGGCCGCCGACCTTGACCCCGTCGCCGGTCTCGCGCTCCCGGTTGGCCGCGTCGACCATCCGCACCGCGAGCCACAGCACCCGACGGGAGACCTCGTTCAGAACCTCGATGTCCACGCGCGAACCCCACTCTTCTCTACGCCTGGCTGACAGCGTTTCACATTCTGTGACGGAGTCGGGCCTGGGACGCTCGTGACGCCGACAGGCCCGCCCGCGAGTGAGTGGGTGCACTCTTCAAGAGGTCAAGGTCCCGGGGTGCGCTCCACGAACCCCAGGACCGTGATGCGGACAGACTACCGGGTAGTGTGCGCAATTTGTGATCGTTCTTGCCCCATCTGGCGTGTCGCAGTGGTAGAAACTAGGGCTGTGGACAGCATCGACCGCAGAATCTTGCGCGAACTCCAGGACAACGGCCGGCTCACCAACGCCGACCTCGCGCACCGGGTCGGCCTGAGCGCCTCGCCGTGCCTGCGCCGGGTGCGGCAACTGGAGGAGGACCGGATCATCGCCGGGTACCGGGCCGTGATCGCCCCCGCCGCCGTCGGCCGGGGCTTCGAGGTGTTCGCCACCATCGAACTGCAGGCCAAGGACCGCGACACGATCACGGCGTTCGAGGAGGGGCTCGACGGCATCCCGGACGTGGTGGAGGCCTACCGGCTGTTCGGGGTGCCCGACTACCTGCTCCGGGTGGCCGTCGCCGACATCAGCGCGTACGAGGTGCTGTGCATCGAGCGGCTGACCTCGCTGCCCGGCGTCACGAAGATCAACTCGCAGATCACGATGAAGCGGCTCAAGGACCGGGGCGGACTGCCGCTCTGAGCCGTACCCGTCGAATGGTCCTCCGCCGCGGAAAAGGTCCGCCCCGTGCCCGCGCCGGTGGCATGCTGGGGAGGCCAACCTGGCACGTCCCGGGGAGGACGACATGCAGCAGCTGGAAGCCCCCTCCGACCTGGCCACCCCTCGGCTGACGCACGGCGGCCGGGCCGTGGTCGTCCTGAGTGTCCTGCTCACCCTCCTGCTCCTCGCGGCCGTGGTCGCCCTGTGGGCCCCGCTGCCCCCGGCCGACTGGGCGTGGAAGACCTACCTGGTCACCAGCGAGTACGCGCTCTTCGTCACCCTCCTCGGCCTCCTCGGTCTGGGCCTGACCCTCGCGCTGCGGGCCTGGCAGCGCTACCGGCTCGCGTGGGTCGTCACCCTGGTCGCGGTGCTCGCGATCCTGGCCGGGCTGCTGCCGACCGTCAACCTGTGGCTCACCGCGCGCTCGACGGGCACGCACCTGTCCCTGGGGCAGTACTTCACCGGCGGGATCAACCTCGGCAAGCCCGACCCGGCCCGCACCGTCACCTACGCCACCGTGGAGGGCCGCGCCCTGCCGCTGGACGTGTGGCTGCCGCCCGCGTCGGCCGCCCGGCCCGCGCCGGTGGTGGTCGCCGTGCACGGCGGGGCGTTCGTCGGCGGCCAGCAGGGCCAGTACCCGAAGTGGAACGCCTGGCTCAACGAGCGCGGGTACGCGGTGTTCGACATCCAGTACCGGCTGGCCCCGCCGCCCCGGTGGAACCAGGCGGCCGGCGACGTCATGTGCGCGGTCGGCTGGGTCCGCGCGAACGCCGAGCGGTACGGCGTCGACCCGACCCGGATCGTGCTGATGGGCGAGTCGGCGGGCGGCACCCTGGCGCTGCTGGCCGCCTACAGCCAGGGCGACGCCGCGCTGCCGCCGAGCTGCCCCGCGCCCGACACCTCGGTGACGGCCGTCGTCGGGCTCTACCCGGCCACCGACCTGGTCGCGGGCTGGCACGACAACACGCTGGGCGGGTACACCCGCGACGCGGTGCAGAAGTACACCGGCGGCACCCCGGCCAGCGCCCCCGACGCCTACCGGATCGCCTCGCCGCTCAGCTACGTCCGGGGGAAGCTGCCCCCGACCCTGCTGGTGCACGGCGAGCACGACGCCCTGGTGGACCCCGAGACCCAGTCCGTGCCGCTGTCGATCAAGCTGGACGAGTCCAACGTGCCGCACGAGCTGGTCACCCTCCCGATGACCGACCACGGCTACGACTTCCAGTGGGGCGGCTGGGGCACCCAGATCACCCGGCACGCCCTGGGGCGCTTCCTCGACAGGTACGTCACGCCACCGCGATGACCGTCTTGCCCCGGGCCCGGCCTGCCCTGCTGCGGGCCAGCGCCGCCGGGGCCTCCGCCAACGGGACCGTGCCGTCCACCGTGACCCGCAGCCGGCCGGCGGCCACGTCGTCGGCCACCCGGGCCAGCACCTCCGCGGTCGGGCGGTTGTCCAGGTTGAACGCCCGGATGTCGCGGGCCGCCAGCGCCTCCGGATCGGCCGCCCACGTGCTCACCCCGACCGCGCCGCCCCACCGGACCGCCGCCGCGACCGCCACCAGGGCCGCCTTGTCACTGGCCACGTCGATCAGGACGTCCACACCATGCGGGTACCGGGCCAGCACCCGCTCCGCCACCGGCCCCGCCGTGTGGTCCACGGTCTCCTCGGCCCCGAGCGCGCGCATCGACTCCGCCGCGTCGGGCCGGGCGGTGGCGATCACGTGCGCCCCGCGCGCGGCGGCCAGCTGGGTCGCGAACGTGCCCACCCCGCCGGTCGCCCCGACGATGAGTACCGTCTGGCCGGGCGCGACGTGCGTGCCCTCGACCAGGTTCAGCGCCGTGGTGCCCGCGACCGCCAGCACCGCCGCGTCGGTGTAGGACACGGCGTCGGGGATCCGGGCCAGCGCTCCGGCGTCGGCGACCGCGTACTCGCCGTAGGAACCGCCGCCGGACTTCACCCTGAGGAACTCGCCGAACACCCGGTCGCCGACCGCGAACCCGATCACGTCCGCCCCCAGGGCCGCGACCTCGCCCGCGCCCTCCATGCCCAGGACCAGCGGGAACCGGTGCGGCAGGGCGTCACGCAGCGCGCCGTCGCCGACCTGCCAGTCGAACGGGTTGAGCCCGGCGGCGTGGATCCGCACCAGGACCTGGCCCGGGCCCGCCTCCGGTACGGGCAGCTCCATGACCTCGGGGGTCGCCCCGAACTCCGATACGGCGACAGCACGCACGACGACCTCCAGTTGTCCGTTTCCCCGGAGAAACCTAGCCGCACCGGGAGCCGGCGGGCGGGAACCGGGTCCCGCAGGCGCGTCCCCGGGCGCCCCGGGCCGGGTCGACGCCGGGGTTCCGGGGCCGGGTCAGGTCCGGGGCTGCGGGATCGGGGCGCGGCGAGCATTGGTCGGGCCGCTCGGCGCGGTGGACCGGGCGGCCCGGGAATCCGCAGCCCACGGGAGGGCTGCGGCTGACGGAAGTGGTTTGCCGGGGTCCGGGCGGTCGACCGATACTGCCCGGGTGCCGCACGATCGCCTGACCGCCGCCCAGCGCGCCGCCCTCGACCACGTCCGCGCCCAGGTCCGGGGCGACCGGCCGCTCCCCGACGGGCCCGCGCTCCTCGCCGCCGTCCGCGCGCACGGCCGGATCACGCTCAACTTCCACCCCGACCGGCTCCTCGCCGACGGTCGGACCGTGGCCGAGGGGCTGGCCGCCGACGGCCGGTACCGGAGCCAGTTCGAGACGGGCGTGACCAGCGGGAGCCGGACGGCGTTCCCGGGCGGCGAGCGGGACGGCTGGGAGGAACGCCTGTTCGGCCGCGCGTACCACTTGCCCCCCGCGCCACCGACCGAACGGCCCGTGTACGGCGCGCTCGACCTGATGGGCCACCCCGACGGGGCCGCGCCCCGGTTCGGCTCCTGTCACGTCCGGCTCCGCCCGGAGGTGTCGGCCCGCGCGACGTACTGCCACGGCGACAGCCACCTGGGCCCGACCGACGTCGGCACGCTCGACGCGTTCGAGGACGTCCTCGCGGGGCTGGTCACGGGCGCGACGGCGGCCCTGCTGGGCGTCCCCGGCGTCGACCCGGTCGCCCACCTGCTGGCCCTGGGCGCCGGTGGACCCGAGCGGACCCGACCCGCCGGCGGTCCCGGGTCAGCCGCGACCCGCGCCCCGGGCCGGGCGCTGGACGACTACGTCGAGGCCCAGGTGCACGGACCGGTCGACCTGGCCACGGACGCCGAGGCGCTCGTCCTGGACCCGTCCTTCGCCGGCACGGACACCGGCGCGCTCCTGGTCGACCTGGCCGCCCGGTCCGGGATCGCCGTCGAGTGGCACGGCGGCTTCACGCTCACCGCCGACGCGGTCCCGGCCGACTTCCGGGGCCCGGCGATGCCCCCGCTGGCCGCCCGGGTACTGGCGGAGCACTCCCCCGCCGGGCTACTGGACGCCGAGGTGCTCGGCCGGGCGACCCGCTCGGCGGTGACCGCGCCGGACCGGTGGGCGGAGTGGGGGCCGGAGCTCCCCCAGTACCTCAAACAGCTCTGGCACTGTCTCGTGGGCTACGGGCAGGCGAACGACCGCCGGTAGTCCTTCGGGGCCACCCCGACGAGCTTGTGGAAGTGGTGCCGGAGCAGGGCGGCGGTGCCGAACCCGCAGGCGTGCGCGACCTCCTCGACGGACAGCTGGGTGTCCTCCAGGAGCCGGCGGGCGTGCAGCACCCGCTGGAGCGCGACCCACCGCCCGGGCGTGGTGCCGGTCTCGGCGGCGAACCGGCGGGCGAAGGTGCGCTCGGACATCACGGCCCGGTGGGCGAGGTCGGCCACGGAGTGCTCGGTGTCCAGGTTCTCCAGCATCCAGCCGAGCAGGGGCTGCAGGCTGTCGCCGGTGCACTCGGGCATGGCCAGCTCGACGAACTGGCGCTGGCCGCCCTCGCGCTGCGGGGCCACCACCATCCGGCGGGCGATGGCCGTGGCGACGCCCGCGCCGAGCTCGCGGCGGACCACGTGCAGGCAGGCGTCGATGCCGGAGGCGGTGCCGGCGCTGGTGACCAGGCTGCCGTCGTCGACGAACAGGACGTCGGGGTCGACGTGGGCGGCGGGGAACCGGCGGGTCAGCTCCTCGGCGTGCCGCCAGTGCGTGGTGCACCGCCGGCCGTCGAGCAGGCCGGCCTCGCCGAGCACGAACACCCCGCTGCACACGGACACCACGGTGGCGCCCCGGGCGGCGGCGACGCGCAGGGCGTCGAGCACAGCCGGCGGGTAGGAGTCGGTGACGCCGTGCGCGGGGACCGCCACCAAGTCGGCGTCGGCGAGCGCGTCGAGGCCGTGTTCCGGGGTGATCAGCATGCCGACGCCGGAGCGGACCGGCCGGCCGGCGTGCTCCCCGCAGACCCGGAAGTCGAACTCGGGCACGCCGTCGTCGGTGCGGTCGACCCCGAAGACCTCGCACAACACGCCCAGCTCGAACGGCGCGACACTGTCCATGACCACGGCGGCGACGGTCCTCAACATGCCCCCAGCCTACCTGGCAGGATTTTGTTGCACAACGGCAATCCTGCCACTGTTGGCGGAAATTCGATGAGCGAATACTTAGTGCCATGAACGCAACGCTCCTGACCCTCGCAGTCCTGGCCCTCGTCGTCTACAGCCTCCGCACCGGCCGGTCCGGCGCACTCGCCGGCAGCGGCCCCGCCGTCGCCGACCGCGACACCGAACGGGTCCTCGCCGACCTCACCGCCCTGCCGGAGACCGGGTCCGCCCCGACCCCGGCGACCGCCGGCACCCGGGCCCGCGTCCGGACCCCGCACCCGGTCCGATAGGGACACACCTCGGAGAACACCCTCCAGTAGGACGTTCCCGGATCGATCACCTGTGGTATATGGATGCGGTGGACGAGGACCGAGCCGCCGACGGACCGCACGATCACCACGCGGTCTACGGCCACCTGCGCGCCCTGATGCAACAGGGCCGGTCCGAGGCCGCCATCGCGGAGGCCCGCCGGATCGCCGCGCAGGCCACCGCGCCCGTCATCGTCGCCCAGGCCCTCGCCTTCGAACTCGGCGCGATGATCAACGTCGACGACCTCACCGGGTACGCGCCCGTGCTCGACCGCGCGTTCGCCCTGCTCGACGAGGTGGACGACGCCACGGTCGCCGGCGAACTGCACGCCATCGCCGGCTCCGTCGCCTGCCTGCACGGGGCGCTCGAACGCTGCGTGCGGCACTTCGAGTACAGCCGGCGCCAGCTGGCCACCGCGCCGGCCTGGGTGGGCGCCGCCGACGCCTGGTACGACCTGGCCCTCGGCTGCTCCCAGGCCGGCCTGCACGACCAGGCCCTCGACGCCGTGGAACGCGCCAACGCGCTGTACACGGTGCTGGGGCTCAGCGACGAGGAGACCGGGGCCCAGATCCGGGTCCGGCACGCCGTCTCCGTGGACCACCGGGGCGACACGGCAACCGCCGTCCGGCTGTTGCGCAAGGTGGTCAACGACTTCCAGCGCGGGGCCGTCCCCGCCTGGTCGGTGGACCGCGCGCACATCGCGTACGCCGCCGCCCGGCTGTCCGCGCTCGGCTGCCCCGGGGTACCCGACCTGCGCGGGCTCCTCGACGGCGTCGGGCACGACGTCGACGAGCGCACCATCCGGACCCTGACCCCGGTGTGCGCCGAACTCGCCGCCGGGGACGGCGACGCCGCGCTCGCACTACTGGAGGCCGGCCCCGTGCACCACGCGACGTTCGGGGTCGCCGAGAGCCACCGGCTGTGCGCGCTCGCCCACGCCCTCGCCGGCCGGCTGCCCCTGGCCATCGCCGCCGAACGGGCCGCCAGCCGCGCCGTGCACCTGACCCTCGACCCGCTGTCCGCGCTGTTCGTGGACGGGGTGGCCGCCCGGATCGACCACGAGAACCTGCGCCGGGTCGCCGACCGGTACGCCGACGCGGCGCTCACCGACCCGCTGACCGGGCTGCCCAACCGCCGGCGCCTGCACGAGTACGCCACCGCGCTGCTCGCCGCGCGCACCCCCGCCGCGGTCGGGGTGGCCGACCTCAACGGCTTCAAGACCGTCAACGACCGGTACGGCCACCTGGCCGGCGACCTCGTCCTGCAACGCCTCGCCGGGGTACTGACCCGCGCGGTCGGCCAGGGCTTCGCGGCCCGGTACGGCGGCGACGAGTTCGTCCTCGTCCTGCCGCACGTCGACCTGTCCGGCGCCCGGGACACCGCCCACCGGATCCACGCGGCGGTCGCCGCCGAGGACTGGAACTCCCTGGTGCCCGACAGCGCCCTCAACCTGGCGATCGGCTGGTCGCACCTCACCGACACCGGACTGGCGTGCGCGATCGACCGCGCCGACCGGGCGATGTACCAGATGAAGGCCCGCACCCGGCGCTCCTGAGCGCACCCCGCGACACCTCGTACCCGTCGGAGGGGTTGTTTCACCCCGGAACCGGGCCGCCCGGCGCCCCCGATCGGCCGGCCATCTCCCTCCTCGTGCAATGAGTTGGTTGCACGACGATCCGCTGACGTGCAATAATCTGGTTGCACTTAATGCCGGCATTTGGAGGAGTTTCCCCATGAGCAACGACATGATCGAACGCGACACCCTGATCGACGCCTCGGTCGAGCGCGTCTGGTCACTGGTGTCGGCACCCGGCTTCTGGGTCGCGGAGCCGGAGAGCATCCAGGGCACCACCGCCGTGGAGGGCGAGTCGATGGTCGCCAAGAACCCGGCGTTCGGCGAGTTCCCGGTCCGCGTGGTGAAGGTCCAGCCCCAGTCCTACGTGGCGTACCGCTGGGCCCCCGCCACCCCCGGCCAGGAGCTGACCGAGGGCAACAGCACCCTCGTGGAGTTCACGCTGTCCCCCGAGGGCGACAAGACCCGGCTCACCGTCGTCGAGAGCGGCTTCGCCGCGCTGGACGTGTCGGAGGAAGTGCGCGCCCAGACGATCAGCAACCTCACCGCCGGCTGGCCGGAGGTCCTCGACGCGACCAAGAAGCGCGTCGAAGACTCGACTGTGTGAGCGGTGAGAGCAGAACCCGACGGCGCCGTCGAGGAGGTCGGCAGCGTGCTCGTCGCGCTCGCTGACCCCACCCGTCGCCGGCTGCTCGACCTCCTCGCCGCGCAGGGCGCGGCCACCGCGACGACGCTGTCCGGGCGGCTCCCCGTCTCCCGGCAGGCGATCGTCAAGCACCTCGCCGTCCTGGACGCCGCCGGCCTCGTCGTCGGCAGCCGGGTCGGACGCGAGGTGAGGTACTCGCTGCGGCCCGCGGGCCTGAACACCACCACCCGGTGGATGTCCTCCCTCGCGGCCGACTGGGACCTCCGCCTGGCGGCCATCAAACGCGCCGCCGAGGCAGCGGACCGGGATCTCACCTAGCACCTGGACCCGCGGCGCGGGCGACAGCCCGCACCGCGACCTGTGAACACACAAGGAGAAACGCCATGACGACCCTGAAGCCCACGAGCATGCTCCTCGGCACGACCCGCCCCGCCGAGATGCGGGACTTCTACATCAAGGCGCTCGCACCGGAGTTCACCGGCGACGGCGCGATCGACCTGGGCGGCTTCCTGCTGGTCATCGACGGGCGCGACGACGTCGAGGAGAAGAACGCCGAGCCGGGTCGCCACATCGTCAACTTCGACGTCGAGGACTTCGACGCGATGGAGGCCCAGCTCAACGCCGCCGGCGTGCAGTGGATCTCGATCGCGGACCGGGAGAAGGGCAAGTTCGGCACCTTCGCCGACCCCGACGGGAACTACGTCCAGATCATCAAGTGGAAGTAGGGCGCCTCACACCGGAGGTCCCCAGCCAGGTGGCAGGACCGTGGCCGTCCCCGGTCCTGCCAGGCACATAGATCCGTCGACCCGTTCGTCGCGACGACACCATCCCCCACGACCCGAAGGAAGAGTGCACATGAGCACCCAGCAACCGGCGCTGAGTCCAGGCAAAGCCAACCTGGCCCTGTACACGTTGTTCCTAGCGATGTTCGTCATGGTCAGCGGCGAACTGCTCGTGGTCGGCGTCCTGGACCGGATCGCCGCCGACCTCCACATCACCATCCCCGCTGCCGGCACCCTGGTGACCGCGTACGCGCTGGGCCTCGCCCTGGGCGGCCCGATCCTGACCGCGTTGACGATCAAACTCGAGAAGAAGTTCGTCCTCCTCGGTACGCTCGCGCTGTTCGCCGCGTCCAACGTGGCCATGCTGCTGACCACCAACTACGGCGTGTTCCTCGGGGTGCGCTTCTTCATCGGCGCGCTCGCCGGCCTGTTCATCGCGGTCGGCTTCACCGCCGCCGTCTCCGTCGTCCCGCCGGAGCGGATGGGCAAGGCCATCGGCATCGTCATCTCCGGCGTCGCGATGGCGGGCGCGCTCGGCGTGCCGCTGGGCACCCTGGTCGCCCCGGCCATCGGCTGGAAGGGCTCCTTCCTCGCCATCGCGATCGTCGCCGTGGTGGTACTGGTCGGCGCCGCGGCCCTGATCCCGTCCGTCCCGTCCATGGGCGGCGGCCTCGGCCACCAGGCCAAGTACGCGTTCGCCCCCCGGGTGCTCGCCGTGCTGTTCCTGAACTTCATCGTGTTCGCCACGGCGTTCGCCGCGTGGACCTACATCGTGCCGTTCCTCCAGGAGATCACCGGCATCAACGGATCCGTGCTGAGCGTGTTCCTCCTGGCCTACGGTGTGGCCACGGCGGTCGGCTCGTTCGGCGGCGGCAAGTTCGCCGACTGGAACGCCGGGCGCGCCCTGATCATCGGCTCCATCGGCCTGGCGATCTCGCTCGCCCTGCTCTACTTCGTCGGCTCGGTCGCGTTCCTCGTGGCGCTCGTGCTGATCGCGTTGGGCCTGTCGCACTACGGCATCGTGGCCTCGCTCCAGGTCCGGGTGATCACCCTGGCCGGCCCCGGTGGCCAGCTGGCGCAGTCGCTGCCCGTCTCCGCGGCCAACATCGGCATCGCGTTCGGCGCGTTCGCCGGCGGTATCGCGATCAAGAACTACACCGCCAACGCGCCGGTGATCACCGGCCTGGTCCTCGCCGTGATCACGATCCTGGTCGCCTGGGGCACCAGCTACCTGAAGCCCCCGGTGGTCGCGGACTCGCCGGCAGCCGCCCAGTCCGTCCCGGAACCCGCGTAGCAGCACCTCCCACGCAGCACGGTGGTGACGGCCCCAGTCCCGTCACCACCGTGCTTTTCGTGCGCTCCGGGCCCCGGGACGGCCCCCTGCCGCGTGCCGGACAAGGCCGGACGATGTGGGCAAGGAAGGAGATGTGGCGGGCGCGACGGCGGTGGGATGGTTTGGTGAAACCCCACTTCACACAGCCAGGAAAGGTGTGCCATGAACAACCCACAGTCGGCACCTAGCCAAGGCGTGACAGCCGAGGTCAGTCACCGGTTCGTGCAGGCCAACGGCATCCGGACCCACATCGCCGAGCAGGGCGAGGGGCCGCTGGTCGTGCTGCTGCACGGCTTCCCCGAGACGTGGTACTCGTGGCGGCACCAGTTCGGCGCGCTCGCGGCGGCCGGCTACCACGTCGTCGCCCCCGACCTGCGCGGCTTCGGCCGGACCGACGCCCCCGAGGCCGTCGAGCAGTACTCGCAGCTCCACCTGGTCGGCGACATCGTCGGCCTGCTCGACGCGCTCGGCGAGGAGCGGGCCGTGCTGGTCGGCCACGACTGGGGCTCCCAGATCGCCTGGAACACCGCGCTGCTGCGGCCCGACCTGGTCCGTGGCGTCGTCGCGCTCGGCCTGCCGTACTTCCCGCGCGGCCCGGTGAGCGCGGTGACCGGGATGACCCAGGCGCTCGGCCCCGGCTTCTACATGAACTACGTCCAGCAGCCCGGCGTCCCCGAGGCCGAACTGGCCGGCGACCCGCGGACCAGCCTGCTCCGGCTCTTCCAGTGGGGCTTCGGCGACTCGCCGCAGGCCGACGGGCCGACCCTGCCGATGGTGCCCGAGGGCGGCGGCCTCGCCGACCTGCTGCCGGCGCCCGGCGGCGCGCTGCCCGGCTGGCTCACGGAGGCCGACCTCGACGTCTACGCGGAGGACTACGCGCGCACCGGCTTCTCCGGCGGCCTCAACCTGTGGCGGACCATGGACCTGAGCTGGGAACTGACCGCCCCCTGGCAGAACGCGCCGATGAACACCCCGGCCCTGTACCTGTACGGCGAGCGGGACGGCAGCGTCCAGCTCCCGGGCCTGGACCAGTTGATCGGCAACCTGCAATACCTCGTGCCCAACCTGACGCGCACCGTCGTACTGCCCGGGGTCGGGCACTGGACGCAGCAGGAGCGGCCCGAGGAGGTCAACGCGGAGCTGCTGAAGTTCCTGTCCGGCCTCTAGGCCCCACCGGCGAGGCTGATCCAACCGCCGGCTCCGACGACGCCCGCGACCTTTCCCGTGCGGCGCATATTCACCGACCCGGTAGAACGCCGTCGGAGCTCCCGCCGGCGGCGTTCCGGTGCGACGAAAAAGCCGGCGGACACAGGTACCCCACACAGGTCGTGGTCCTTTGTGCACGCCCCCCGAACTGCGTCGCGATGCCCTTCCAGCAGCGGAAACCGCCTTGTGGGAACTCGGCAACTTCGGAGAATCCGCGCCCGCCGCACCGTGCCAGAGTAATGCGTATACCGCCGGATCCGGCGGACGTCTGATTCCACTTTCCTTTCTCTGCCTTCGTTTCGAGGAGCACACATGACGATCAGTGAGGCACCACCGCAGACTGACCTCGTCGCCCGGGCGACGGGCCTGGTCGAGGTGATCCGGAAGCATGCCACTTGGCAGGAGGAGAACCGGATCCTGCACGACGAGGTCCTCCAGGGGATCACCGACGCCGGGATCATGAAGATGCGGGTCCCGCTCCGCTACGGCGGCTACGAGAGCGACGTGCGGACCATCACCTCCGTGATCTCCGAACTCGCCCGGGGCGACGGCGCGGTCGGATGGACCGTCAGCACGTGGACGATGGGCTCCTGGCTCGCCGGCCTGTTCCCGGACGAGGTGCAGGACGAGATCTTCTCCGACCCGAGCGTCCGGCTCTGCGGCGGCGTCACCGCGTCGGGGATCGCCAAGGAGACCGACGGTGGCGTGATCCTCAACGGCCGCTGGCACTTCGTCTCCGGCGCCCCGCACAGCCAGTGGGACACACTGTCGGTGATGCTGGAGCACCCGGACGGCAGCATGGAGCCGGCCACCATCGTGGTACCGATGTCGGACCTGACGATCGTCGACGACTGGCACACCGCGGGCCTGCGGGCCACGGGCAGCGTCACGACGATCGCGCAGGACGTCTTCGTCCCCACGGCGCGCGTCCTGCCGATGATGCCGCTGATGATGCACGGTCAGCACCTGTCGAAGGCGAACGCGGACTCCCGGACCTGGAAGCTCCCGTTCGTGGCGCACGCCACCGCCGTGACCAGTTCATCGGCCGTGGGCATGGCGAAGGCGGCCCGTGAGGCGTTCTTCGAGAAACTGCCGAGCCGCAAGATCGCCTACACGGGGTACGAGCAGCAGGCCCAGGCGCCGATCACCCACCTCCAGGTGGCCGAGGCCGCGGTGAAGCTCGACGAGGCCGAGTTCCACGTGCGCCGCGCGGCGGAGCGGCTCGACAGCAAGGCGCTGTCCGGGGAGCAGTGGACGCTGGAGGAGCGTGCCACCGGCAAGATGGACGCGGCCATGGCCTGCCTGCGGGCCAAGGAGTCCGTGGACGTGCTCAACACCGCCAGCGGCGGGTCGTCCATCTACTCCGACCAGCCGATGCAGCGGATCGAGCGCGACATCCAGGCGCTCAACCTCAACGGTGTCCTGCACCCGAACACGGTGTCGGAGACCTACGGCCGGATCCTGTGCGGACTCGAGCCGAACACGCACCTGATCTAGGTGCTGCCGCGCGTGTGGCCGGGGCCGGGGGTCCCAGCCACACGCGCTCCGGCGTCCGCCGGGCGCTCGAACGGTTGCTCAGGCGTAGGCGGGCGTCGAGTTGACCACGTGCTCGACCAGGGTGATCAGAACCTCTTTGCTGGACTCGCGCACCCGGGCGTCGCACAGCACCACCGGCACCACCGGGTCCAGGTCCAGCGCCGCCCGCACCTCGTCCGGGTCGTGCCGGTCCGCGCCGTCGAAGCAGTTCACCGCGACGATGAACGGCGTGCCCCGGCGCTCGAAGTAGTCGATCGACGGGAAGCAGCCCGGCAGCCGGCGGGTGTCGGCCAGCACGACCGCGCCGACCGCGCCGAGGGCCAGCTCGTCCCACACGAACCAGAACCGGTCCTGGCCGGGCGTGCCGAACAGGTACAGCACCAGCTCGGAGTTGATCGTGATCCGGCCGAAGTCCATCGCGACCGTCGTGGTCTCCTTGCGCTCCACCCCGGACAGGTCGTCGATCCCGACGCTCTCCTCCGTGATGGTCTCCTCGGTCCGCAGCGGCCGGATCTCGCTGACCGCGCCGACGAGCGTCGTCTTCCCCGCGCCGAACCCGCCCGCGACCAGGATCTTGATCGCGGTGGGCAGCGGCTCGACGTCAGAGGGCACGGAGGCCATCGATCACCGCCAGCAGGGTCCGCCGGGTCGGCATCTCCGCGACCGGCTGCGGCGCCCGGGTCTGGATCAGCCCGGCGGTGAGCAGGTCGCCCAGGAACACCCGGACGATGCCGACCGGCAGGTCCAGGTGCGCCGAGATCTCGGCCACCGACAACGGCGACCCGCACAGCTCCAGGATCGACACGTGCTCCGGCTCCAGGCCGGCGGCGGCCGCGCCGGTGGCGACGACGATCGCGATCAGGTCGAACTCCCCCGAGGACCGGGTGCGACCCCGGGTCATCGCGTACGGTCGGACGACCGGCCCCGCGTCCTCGTCCAGCCATTCGTTCATGGTCAGACCTCAGCCACGACGGTGGTCCGCGACGGGGTGGCCAGGTACTGACCGACCCGGGCGACCAGCATGGCCATCTCGTAGGCGATGAGACCGATGTCGGCGTCCTCGCTGCCGAGGACGGCCAGGCAGGCCCCGTGCCCGGCGGCGATCACGAACAGGAAGGCCGAGTCCATCTCGATGATGGTCTGGCGGACCGAGCCGCCGCCGAAGTGCCGCCCCGCGCCCCGCGCGAGACTCTGGAACCCGGCCGCGACGGCCGCCAGGTGGTCGGCGTCCTCGCGGTCGAGTCCGCTGGACGCGGCGATCAGCAGCCCGTCCGCCGACAGGACCGCCGCCTGCCGGGCGTGTGCCACCCGTTCGACCAGGTCGTCGAGCAGCCAGGCGAGATCCCGCACCGTACTCGTCTTCTGTGCCATTGTTCTCCCCAGGAGGCCCCGGTGGTCCCGGGGTGCGGTTCTAACTGGTGGGCTGGTCGACCTCGGCGGGCGGGGCCGGGGTCTCCGGTGTCTTCTCCGCCTCGCGACGGCCCCGGCGGGTGGCCCGCTGGTAGGAGCCGATCATCGAACGGATCTCTTCGGGTGCTCGACCCGTCGGCTCCGCGACCGGAGCGACGACAGGGGCGGGTTGCTCCCGCAACGGGGCGGCCAGGCTGGCCTGGCGGACCCGGCGGGGCAGCCCCGACGGTGTGGACTCTGGCACCTCCGGCTCGCCTCCCTGGGACTCGGGGGTGTCGGTCTGCTGGTGGACGTCGATGTCCGGTTCGGGACCCCGGTCGGGCAGGATCGGCCCGCGCGGGGCGGGGACGACCTCCAGGGTCCGGTGCGGGGTCCGGACCGGGCGCGGCCCGGGCACGATCCGCACGGGTTCGACCACGGACGGGGTCGCGGCCGGCTCGTCCGGGCCGTCCACGACGAGGGATGTGGGGACGAGGACGATCGCGGTCGTGCCGCCGTACGGCGAGTCGCGGAGCCTGACCTGGATGTCGTGCCGGCCGGCGAGCTTGCCGACCACGTACAGGCCGAGGTGCGCGCTGCCGGTCAGCTTGAACTCCGGCGGGTTCTTCATCCGCTCGTTGGCCGCTTCCATGTCCTCGGGGCTGACCCCCAGGCCACGGTCCTCGACCTCGATCACGAAGCCGTTCGCGACCCGTTGGCCGGTGACCTGCACCGGGGTGTCGGGCGGGGAGTAGGCGGTGGCGTTCTCGATCAGCTCGGCGAGCAGGTGGATCACGTCGCCGACGGCGCGGCCGGCCAGGGCCACCGGGCCGATCGGCAGGACCCGGACCCGCTCGTAGTCCTCGACCTCGGCGAGCGCGCCGCGGACGACGTCCATCAACGGGACGGGGTTGCGCCAGCCACGGCCGGCGGTGGCGCCCGACAGGACGATCAGGTTCTCGGCGTTGCGGCGCATCCGGGTGGCGAGGTGGTCGACCCGGAACAGGTCGGCCAGCTCCTCCGGACTGTTCTTCTCGCGCCGCTCCATCACGTCGAGGAGCTTGAGCTGGCGGTGCACCAGTGCCTGGGTCCGCCGGGCGAGGCTGAGGAACACGTCGCGGACACCCTGGCGGAGCGCGGCCTGTTCGACGGCGGTCTCGACGGCGGTCTGCTGCACGGAGTTGAACGCGCGGCTGAGCGCCCCGATCTCGTCGTCGCCGGTGGGCAGCGGCGGGGCCTCGACCGAGACGTCCACCTCCTCGCCGCGCCGGAGCCGCTCGACCACGCCCGGCAGGCGGGTGGTGGACAGCTCCCAGGCGGCCTCGCGGAGCCGGGTGAGCTGGGCGGCCAGGGTGCGGGCCGTGGTGATGGAGATGACGATGGAGGCGATGACGGCGATCAGGCCGAGGCCGCCGGCGAGGAGCAGCCGGACGATGACGCCCATGGCGGCGGGCTTGGCGCGTTCCACCAGGCCGTCGGCGGCGCTGAGTTCGAGGCCGCGCAGGTCGGAGAACGCCTGCTCCACGGTGGACTTCCAGGCCGCGCCGTCGACCGGCGCGGCGACGCCGAGGCGGCCCTTCTCCACGGCCCGGTCCTCGAACGCCCGCATGCCGCTGAGGCCCTGGGCGGCGGCGATCTCCTCGTACCGGGCGCGGTCCTCGGCGGTGAGTTCGGCGACGGCGGCCGAGTACAGGAAGCGCTGGGTGCCGACGAGGGCCACGAACTGCTCGTACTCCCCCGCACCGAACTTGCCGGCCGCGATCACGCCGGCGAGCAGCGCGTCCTCCTGGGCGAGCACCTCCCGGGCGTGGCTGAACGCGATCAGGTTCTGCGACTGCCGGGTGATGTCCTGGTCGTCGAGGCTCGACATGGAGCCGTAGATCCGGAACCCGGCGGCGATCAGGGCGGTGTACGCCCTCGCCGCCTTCGCCCGGTCGACACTGCCGGCGTCGACCGCGTCACGCGTGGCCGTGAGACCGTCGAGCTGCTTGAACACGTCGTCGATGCGGCCCTGGAGGGCGTCGCTGGCCGCGCTGCGCACATCCGCGCCGCCGCCGAGCCGCTTGAAGGTGTCCCGCGCCTCGTTGGTCTTCGCGCGCTGGGCGGTCAGGGCGGTCCGCTGGTCGGCGGCGCTGTTGCCGAGGTACACGACGGACAGTCGACGTTCCTGCTGCAGGGCCACTACCAGCGATTCCGTCGGCTTGCCCAGGTCCTCGCTCAGGGTGCTGACGTCGAGGAGACCGAGCCCCTCGCGCAACGTCACTCCGGCCGCGAACGCCCACAGTGCGAAAAGGGAGAGGAGTAGGGCAACGACCTTGGTCCGCACCCGAGTACTGCGGAACTTCATCCCACCATCCCGACGAAGTCGACATTATTGCGCTTATCAGCCGGGGAGACGATATCAGCGGGACAAGTCCCAGCCAAGGCGCGACGGTCGGGATCCATTATGGACTGCTGGAACATCGAGATCAGAGCTGGGTCAAAGGCGTGATCGACTTGAGTAAATCAGCAGGTCGCTGACATACAAAAGTCAGAATGAGACTTAGGTCACTAGCGACTCCCGGCCACTCCTATACCCACGTGCACCGAATCCATACTCACACCTTGTTGGGCACAAGCTGCGTGTGCCAAACTCACGGAGTCCACAACAGATGATTACAGTGCGTGACATTGATGGCCCCTGCTCCCCCGAGAGGCGTCCACCATGCCCAACGTCGACACTCTGCTGGCCTCCATGATGACCGACGGTAGTCGGGTGTCCACCTCGGTCTATGACACCTCCCGGCTCGTCTCCCTCGTCCCCCAACTCGCCGGGCACCAGGCCAGAGTGGACTTCCTGCTCCGTCACCAGGCACCGGACGGCTCCTGGGGCGGCGTGGACGGCTACGGCTACGTCCCCACGCTCAGTGCCACCGAGAGCCTGCTCGCCGCCGGTCAGCGCGTGGCCGCCGAGCGCGGCCTGGCCCGGCTGCGGTCCTGGCTGAAGGTCGAGCTGACCCCGGCCGACACGATCGCCGTCGAGCTGGTCGTGCCGGCGCTGACCGCCCAGGTCAACGCGCGGCTGCCCGCGTCCGAGCGCCTCGGCCTGCCGCGTGGCTACGACGAGAAACCCCTGCTGCGCCTGCGGGACCGCGTCGACCAGGGCCACCGGGTGCCGGTGAAGCTGTGGGCGTCCATCGAGGTCCTCGGCACGGCGGCCCGACGCAGCGGCGCCGAACCGTCCGGCGGCGCGGTGGCCGGCTCCCCGGCCGCGACGGCCGCCTGGCTGGGCGAGCGCGGCGACCCCGACGGGGCGTCCGCCCGCTACCTGCACGCGATCCAGGACGCGTCCGGCGGGCCCGTGCCGGGCGTCACCCCGATCACCTTCTTCGAGCGCGCGTGGGTGCTCAACAGCCTGGCACTGGTGTCCGTCCCCTACCGGGTGCCCGAGGAGATCCTCGACAGCCTCGACATCGCCCTCGGGGAGTACGGCGCGCCCGCCGCCCCCGGCCTGCCCGCCGACGCGGACGACACCGCCGCCGTCCTGCACGCACTGGCCGTGCACGGTCGGGTGCGCCGACCCGACGTCCTGCTCGACTACCGCACCGACGGCTACTTCACCTGCTTCCCCGACGAACGCAACCCCTCCACCAGCACGAACGCGCACATCCTGGAGGCGCTGGGCGTGTACCTCGCCGCCCGGCCCGGGGAAGAGTCCCGATTCGGCGGGCCGAGGGCGATGGTGGTGGACTGGCTGCTGGACACCCAGAACGCCGACGGCAGCTGGCTGGACAAGTGGCACGCCTCCCCGTACTACGCCACCGCCTGCTGCGCCCTCGCCCTCGCCGCGCACGGCGGCCCGACCGCCACGGCCTCGGTGGCCGCCGCCGCCCGCTGGGTCGCCGGGAACCAGCGCGCGGACGGCTCCTGGGGCCGCTGGACGGGCACCGTGGAGGAGACCTCCTACGCGGTGCAGGTGCTGCTCCGCGCCGGCGACCCCGCGCACGCCCCGGCGGTCGCCCGGGGTCGGGCGTTCCTCGTCGACCACGACGACCCGGACGCGTACCCGGCGCTGTGGCACGCCAAGGACCTCTACGCCCCGGTCACCGTGATCCGCGCCGCCCGGCTGGCCGCGCTGACCATGGCCGGGGCATGACCGTGGAAGCGACGGCCGCGCTCGGGGTGTGGGACACGGCCAACCCGGCGCTGCGGGCGTGCCCGTACCCGGCCTACGCGGCCCTGCGGGCGGTGGCCCCGGTGCACCGGGTGGACCGGCCCGACGCCGCCCCGGTCTGGTACGTCGTGGGCCACGCCGAGGCGCGCCGGGCGCTGACCGACCAGCGCCTCGTCCGGGACGTCACCCGGCTGCCCGAGGAGGGCCGGCCCGTCGAGCCGCTGGCCGCCCTGGGCCTGGACCGGTCCATGCTCGGGGTCGACCCGCCCGACCACACCCGGCTGCGCGGGCTGGTGTCGGCCGCGTTCACGGCCCGCCGGGTCGGCCTGCTGCGGCCCAGGGTCCAGGAGATCGCCGACCGGCTGCTGGACGCGATGGCCGGCCGGGACACGGTAGACCTCAACGAGGCGTACGCCCGGCCGCTGCCCGCGATCGTGATCTGCGAACTCCTCGGGGTACCCGTCTCGGACCGTGACCTGTTCCTGGGCTGGATCCGGGACCTGTTCGACCACGCCGGCCCCCGGGCCGCCGTGCGCGCCGCCGGCCGGGCGCTGTCGGGCTACCTGGCCGACCTCGTCGCCGCGAAGCGCGCCTCCCCCGACCAGGGGCTGATCTCGGCGCTGACCACGGTCCGCGACGAGCGGCAGCGGCTCACCGACGCCGAACTGCTGTCCACCGTCACCCTGCTGCTCGTCGCGGGGCTGGAGACCACCGTCAACCTGATCGGGTCGGCCACCGTGGCGCTCGTGCGGCACCCCGAACAGCTGGCGGCGGTGCGGGCCGATCCGGCCCTGTGGCCGCAGGCCGTCGAGGAGGTGCTGCGCTACGACGGTCCCACCGAGATGGCGGTGGCCCGCTGGGCGGTCGAGGACCTGGACCTGGGCGGCGTGCCGGTGCCGGCGGGCGGCGAGGTGCTGGTGGTCCTCGGCGCGGCGAACCACGACCCGGCGCTCGTACCCGACGCCGACCTGCTGGATGTCCGTCGCCGGCCGGGGCCGCACCTGGCGTTCGGGCACGGCGTGCACCACTGCCTGGGCGCGCCGCTGGCCCGGATCGAGGCGGAGACGGCGCTGCGGTCGCTGTTCGACCGGTTCCCCCGACTGCGGTTGGCCGTACCCGCCGAGGACCTGCGCATCGTGCCGAACCTCTCGCTGCGGTCCCTGGCCACGCTGCCGGTGAGGTTGACCTGACTCACGGGTGTCCCCCGGATTTCGCCATGTGTTCGGCGACCCGTCGTTGCATCTCCTGCAACGCGGTGACCATCCTGGACATCTGGTAGATGCCGTAGCGCAGGAGGAATCCCGCGACGACCAGGGAGTCGCTGACGCACAGGACGAACTCGTGCCAGCGGGGTACGACGGCCCCGTGGGTCAGCCACTGCACCACCAGCAGTCCCCCGCTGCCCAGGGCGCCGACCCGCAGGTAGGTGCGGGCCCGGTCGATGTCCGGACCGCGGGCCTCCTCGTGGCTGATCAGCGCCACGATGAACGGCATGGCCCCCAGTCCGACCATGTACTGGTGGAGGTAGTGGGGCACCAGTCCGGGCGCCTGCACGTCGATGTAGGCCACCGAGCCCTGGACCCCCGCCGCGACGAGGCCGGCCCACCGGCTGAGCAGGACCAGCCGGCGACGGGCGGTCTCCGTCTGGTCCAGGTCCGGGATCCTGTTGAGCGGCGTCCGGAGCACCCGGACCGCCTTCGACAGCCCGTAGGCGACGACCACTCCCGCGATGACCACCGCGATTCCCGGGCCGATCAGCAGCTCGTGGTACCGGATCGGCATGGCGCCGCCCGACCAGCACATGTAGACCATGACGGCCGCGTAGAAGAGGATGCCGACGCCGGCCCACCGGGCGGCTGTCCTGACGACGGCGGTGGCGGCGGACTCGATGTCCCCGCGCGCGCCGGCCGCGAGCCTGAGCTGGAGGTGGCACACCATGGCGGTCAGCGACAGCACGGTCGCGACCCCGACGGCGTACTGCCGCAGGTACCACGGGACGAGGTCGGGCGCGAACACCGCCGCGTAAACCAGTCCGACGAAGCCGGCCACGGACAGGAAGCCCGTGACTCCGCGGACGACCTGCCAGCTGGTGCCGTCCGACGTGGCACCGTGGACCGTCACGCGCGCGGGCCCCGCTCGGTGCCGGGGATCAGCCGCTCGTGCTGGAGCGCCTCCTGGGCCTGACGGCCGCGCTCGTACATCTGGCGCATCGCGTTCTCGAACCACTCCTGCAGCTCCGCCGCCGCCGCCGGGTCCCGGACGACCGCCGTGAGGTCGGGGGCGCCGTCCTTCCAGTCCGCCGGGAGCACGTCCGGGAGGGCCTGCCGGGGGGTCGACAGGGGCGTGAGCTCCGTGCCGGTCTGGTAGGCCGCCGCGAGGGAGCCCGGCACCAGGCGGAGCGCGCCCTCCAACAGGCCGCAGGTCTGCAGGTGCGGGGTCACCTCGCCGCGTTCGATCTTGCCGAAGGCCCGTAGGTGCACCCCCGCCGCGTCGGCGACGTCCTGTTGGAGCATGCCGAGGCCGACGCGGCGTTCCTTGATGCGCAGTCCGATCGTCCGCCGGTCCACGGGCATCGCCTTGTCCTCCTCGCGGTCCGAAGTCAGTTGTTCCTACCACCAAATCGCGTGTGGAGGTAACCCGACCGGCCTTGCCAGGCTCTGACGATCACCCCTAAAGTGCCTTTGGGAGGTACCGCAGTACCTATTGGACGGTGCCTCCCAACGGGGGACGGCGTCCCGGCGGCATCAGGGGACTGGGCGGCCGGGACGTCGGTCTGGTCGCGGCCGACACGACATACTCCCGCGCCACGACACGGCCAGCTAGGGGCTGACGCGGCGGACAGCTGGGATGGACGACCACGGGCCCACAGCCTCGACACTGTGGACCCGCGGTCTTCGGACTCGCGGGGAGCCCGTAGCGTCCAACGAGCGAGGGCCGTCCGGGTTGCGCCCCGAACGGCGGGCACTAGGGTGCGGGGCATGCGTACGCCCAGCTTGTCGCTCCTTGTCCCGCTCGTCCTGGCCGGCGTCGCCGGGTGCGGTCCCGCCGGGCCGGCCGCCCGACCCACCCCGCCGGTGACCACGAGCCCCGGTCCGAGCGCCGTGCCCTGCCCGAGCGACCCGGAGGTGCTCGCGGCGGCGAAGGCGGTCAACGGCGGCTTGCCCGGCGGCGCGGAGGTCCGGGCCGGCAGCCTGGTGTGCGAGGCCGGCTGGGCGGTCGGGGCGCTGGACTCCGAGGTCGGGCCGGTGCAGATCCTGGTGCGCCTGGTCGACGGGGCGTGGAAGGGCGTGGTGCTCGGCAGCGGTTCGCTGTGCGAGGTACCCGAGATGGCGCAGGTCCCGAAGACCCTCAAGGCTCGCCTGTACTGCGACTAGGCCCGTCTGCGGTAGTTGGTCCGCCGGTGCGCCCGCCGGGGCGCGGTGTGCCCCACCGGGCCGGCCGCCCGGCGCAGGGTGCCCTCGGCCAAGGCGACGTCTCCCCCCGGCAGGCCGCAGGACAGCAGGACGGTGACCGCGTCGGCCCGGGAGCCGACGGGGGTACGGCCGGCGACGAGGTCGGCGAGGTCCTCCGGTTCCACGGCCGAGCCGAGGGCCCGCAGGTGGGCCCGGGCCAGCGCGGGCGCGTCGGTGACGGTGCGGTCCGCGCGGGCGAGGAGCGCCGGGATCCAGGCCGCGCCGCTGCGGGGCACCGGGCTGAGGCTGACGTGGGTGCCCGGGGACAGCCACGCCGGGTCGAGTGCCGGCCCGTCCGCCGCCGCGACGACGAGCCGCGCGCCCCGGACCGCCTCCTCCGGATCCCGCGCCCGGACGACGGCCAGGCCCAGCTCCTGCCGCGCCCGGGTGGCGAAGGCGTCGGCGTCGGGCCCGTGCGCCAGGAGCTCCGTCGGCCGGAGCCGGGCGGCCAGGAAACGCAGCTGCGCGAACGCCCGGCGGCCGGTGCCCAGGACGGTCAGGCGGTGCGGGTGGGCCGCCGTCAGGTGTTCGGCCCCGAGCACGGCGGTCGCGGCGGCCCGCAGGTCGCCGAGCCCCGCGCCGACGACCAGCCCGGTGACCGCGCCGGTGAGGTCGTCGAACACGATCCTGGCCAGCGGGCCGTCCCCGGACAGGCCGGCGGCGAGGAACCGGCCGGCCGGGGTGCTGCCGTGGTGCAGGGCCGCCGCGGCCAGCCGTTCCGTCGGCCCGGGGGCCAGGAACGCGTGTCGCAGGAGCCGGACCGCCTCGTCGACGGGCAGCAGCCGGTCGAGTTGCGCGTCGGTGGTGATGTGCCGCATGACCTGACCTCCTCCGCGTCCACTGTGCACTCCCGCCCGACCCTAATTCGTCTCCCATCGTGCGCCATCCCGCGTACGCGCGACTTTTAGATATTGCTCGCCGAACACCATTGCGTACCCATAATCGTGAAGGTATTGTTCTGGCTATCCGCAGGACGAGTAGAGAATGGTGACCACGATGGACCGGAAGGCCCGCATGACCGGTGAGGCGCACGACGCGCTCGCACTGGTCGCTGAGCTGCACGGTTGTCGCTGTTGTCTGCCCCTCCGGGAGCCGTCGACGACATAGGGAGACCTGTGCCGACCACCGCCCCGGAATTGTTCCGAGGCGGTTTTTTCATGTGTTCGACAATGCGCTATCCAGCGTGCGACAAAACAATTCCCCGACAGGGTGGCCGAGCGGCTAAGGCACCAGTCTGCAAAACTGGAGATCGCGGGTTCGAGTCCCGTCCCTGTCTCGAACGACCATCCGGCCCGGCGGCGAGGGGGCCTGCCGGCCGGGTGGTCGTCGCACACGCCGTGCGGCACGTTGACACGTGCGGAAACATCCGCGATCGTCGCTGTCATGTCACGCGATGACGGAAACACGGACCACGAATTCCACCAGTACATCATTGTCGGCGCGGGCCCGGCGGGTGTGCAGCTGAGCTACTACCTTCACCAGGCCGGCAGCGACTACGTCACCCTGGAGCGGACCGACGCCCCGGCGGAGTTCTTCCGGGTCTACCCCCGGCACCGCAAGCTGATCTCCCTCAACAAGGTGCACACCCACAGTTCCGACCCGGAGATCCGGCTGCGCTGGGACTGGAACTCGCTGCTGCACGAGCCCGCCGACCTGTTGTTCCCCACCAAGTACAGCGACGAGTACTTCCCGCACGCCGACGACATCGTGCGGTACCTGGCCGACTTCCAGAAGTACCACCAGCTCAACGTCCGGTTCGGGGTGGACGTCACCCGGGTCGAGCGGCTCGACGGCGGCGGGTTCCTCGTGCACACCGCCGACCGGGTGCTGCGCTGCGAGTGCCTGGTCATGGCCAGCGGCTGGGGTCGGCCCAACATCCCGCAGATCAAGGGCATCGAACACGCCGTCGGGTACGAGGTCATGGAGACCGACGCGGCGAAGTACGACGACCAGCGGGTCATGATCATCGGCAAGGGCAACTCGGCGTTCGAGACCGCGTCGGCGATCCTCGGGCACGCCGCGATGGTGCACCTGGCCAGCCCCCGGCCCCTGCGGCTGGCGTGGAACACCAAGCACCCCGGCGACGTGCGCGGCCAGTTCGGGGCGGTGCTGGACAGCTACCAGTTCAAGACCCTGCACTCGGTGCTGGACTGCGTCATCGACGAGATCCGGCCCGTCGGCGACCACTTCGAGGTCGACATCACCTACACGCACGCCGACGGCGAGACGGCGACCCTGGAGTACGAGTCGGTGCTGCGGTGTACCGGGTTCGCCATGGACACCTCCGTGTTCGACGCCGGGTGCCAGCCGGAACTGGTGGCCAGCGGGCGGATGCCCACCACCGGCCCCGACTGGCAGTCCACGAACGTCGACGGGCTGTACTTCGCCGGTACCCTCGCCCAGGCGCGCGACTTCAAGAAGGCGTCCTCGGCGTTCATCGACGGGTTTCGGTACAACCTGCGGACCTTGACCCGGCTGCTCCGGGAACGGTACGAGGACGTGCCCCTCGCCCCGGACACGCTGGCCGCCGACCCGGACGCGCTCACCACGCTCGTGCTCGACCGGGTCAACTGGAGCTCGGCGCTGTGGACCCAGTTCGAGTTCCTCTGCGACGCGCTCGTGGTCGACGAGGCCACCGGTGAGGTCCGGCACTACGTCGACCTGCCCGAGGACTACGTCGCCGCCCGGTTCGCCGACGAGCCGCACGTCTACGCGTTCTCGCTGCGCTGGGGCCGCGACGAGTACGGGGACGTGTTCGCCATCGAACGGCACCCCGAACCGGACCGGGCCAAGGAGAGCGCGTTCATCCACCCGGTGATCCGCCGGTACTCGCACGGGAAGCTCGTCACCGAGAAGCACCTGCTGGAGGATCTGCTGGCGGAGTGGCGGCGGCAGGACCGGCATGTGGATCCGCTGCGGGCGTTCTTCGCGGAACAGTTGGCGGGTAGGGGCTGAGCTGGGGCGCCGGGGCCGGTCGGGGTGGGGCGACCGCGGCCGGGGCGGCCGGGCCCGGGGTCGTCCGGCGCCGGCCGGCGGTAGGGGTCGTCACCGGCGGACCAGTACCTCGCTGAGGGCCTTGCGGTGCAGGTCGGGGACCGTGGCGTCCTCGGCCGGATAGCCGACCGGCATCACGGCGAACGCCCGCTCCTCCGGCGGCCGGCCGCACACCTCGTTGAGGAACCGCATCGGCACCGGGGTGTGGGTCAGTGTCGCCAGGCCGGCGTGGTGCAGCGCGGAGATCAGGAGTCCGACGGCGATGCCGACGGACTCCTTCGCGTAGTACGGCTTCGGGGAGGTGGGGCCCTGGTGCACCTCGAACACGACGATCACGACCGGGGCGACCTCCAGGAACGGCTTCTGCCAGTCCGTACCCATCGGGGCCACCGCGTCCAGCCAGTCCGGGCTCGCCCGCCGGCCGTAGAACTCGCGCTCCTCCGCCTCCGCCGCCAGCCGGAGTTCGCGCTTGCGGTCCCGGTCGGTCATCACGACGAACCGCCAGGGCTGCAGGTTCGCCCCGCTCGGCGCGGTGGACGCCGCCCGGACGGCCTGGTCGATGACCTCCAGGGGCACCGGTGCGGAGGAGAACTCCCGGACCGACCGGCGGGCCGCCATCCGGTCGGCGAACGCGCGGGCCGTGGCGATCATGTCCGGTGGGGTCTGGCGCGGGATCTCGTAGTGGGCTGTGGCGACGACGCTGTGCATGGGACGCCTCCCGTCGAGGTGGGACTCGAAATCCAGCGTCGCGCACGGTCGGCCTGTCCGGATCCTCCAGAATGCTCAGTCGGGGAAGGGCGCACGGTGGAGGTCGGGGCGGGGTGTGCCATGGGCACCGGATCGCCGAGCCGGACCCGGGCGTGGCGGGGCCGGCGCGCTGCGAAGCGCCCCGCGGCGCCAGAGGGCGCGCGGGGACGCGTACCCGTCTAGGAAGGGGTTGGGGCGGTGTGGGTGACCAGGTGGTCGACGGCGGCATTCAGGTCGCCCGAGGCCTCGACGGCCGCGCGTTGCCGGGCCGCGCCCGTGCCGCCGTCGAGCAGCCGCCGCAGCCAGCCGGATACCAGGTCCAGGTCGCCGTTGGCCTCCAGCACCGGGCGCACCGTCTCGAACAGCCGCTCCACCTGCTCGACCGCCGGCACCAGCAGCCCCGTGCGCACGTCCAGCCCGTGGCCGGCCAGCCCGTCGCGGGCCGCCTGCCAGTAGGCCACCCGCAGCAGCTCCGCCCGGATCTCCGGCCCGTCGTCGCCCCGGTCCACGGCGTCGCCGACGTGCACGACGAGCGCGCGGACCAGTGCCGCGTACAGCGCGGACTCCTCCGCCGTGATCGGCACGTCGGCCACCCGGATCTCCAGGGTCGGATGGTTCGCCGACGGCCGGATGTCCCAGAACAGGGTGCCGATGTCGACCAGCGTGCCGGCGGCCAGGAACGTCTCCACCATGCCGTCGAAGTGCGCGGCGGACGTGAAGAACGGCGGCGGGCCCGCGACCGGCCAGCGGGGCCAGACCATGGTGCGCCAGCTCGCGTACCCGCTGTCGCGGCCCTCCCAGAACGGCGAGTTCGCGGTCAGCGTGATCAGGGTCGGCAGGTACGGGCGCAGGTGGTTGCTGACCCGCACCGCGCGCTCCCGGTCCGGCAGCTCCACGTGCACGTGCACCGCGCAGATGACCTGCTCGTCGTGCAGCCCCCGGTACTTCGCGATGCCCCGGTCCTGGCGCGCGCCCTCGGTGATCGGCGGCGGCACCGTACCCGCCAGCACCGACGACCCCGTCGCCACCACCCGCACGCCCTCCGCCGCGGCGCTGACGCCCAGCACGGCGCGGGCCTCGGTGAGCTGCGCGTGCAGCTCCTTGACCGACCCGCACGGATCGGTCCTGGTCTCCAGCTGCATCTTCGTCAGCTCACCGGACACCCGCGCGCCGAGCCGCTCCCGGGCCCGGCGGATGACCGCCTCGGCCCGCGGCAGCACGATCCGGGTCACCGGGTCGACGACCAGGAACTCCTCCTCGACCCCGAACCGGGGACCCCGCAGAGGCTCGTCCATCCTGCCAGCCACCTTCGCGTCGGCGTTCCGCCGGTGGAGGCCCGGCCCGGCGACAGGTTACTGTCCCCGGTCGCCCGGCCCTCCCCCGACACGCCCGGCGGCGCTCAATTCCTCTGTGGAGGGTCGAGGACGCTCTCGACCAGACCCGCCAGGAGCGCCGCGCGGTCCGGCATCTGGGAGACGTCCACCCACTCGTCGCGCGCGTGCGAACCCCCGCCGACCCCGCCCAGCCCGCACAGTGTCGGCACGCCCAGACCGCCGGTGAAATTGGCGTCCGACGCCCCCGGAGCGGACACCCCGTCGACCGGGGTCAGCCCCATCTCCTTCGCCGCGTGCTGCGCCAACTCGAACAGGTGCCCCGACACGGAATGCTGCAACGGGTACCGGTTGATGCCGCCCCCGAACGACAACGTCGCCCCCGGCAGCCGCGTCGTCAGCCCCCGGATCAGCCCGTCCACCCGGTCGAGCTCCTCGCGGGTCCACGCGCGGACGTCCACGCAGAACACGGCCGTCTCGGGCACCACGTTCGTCATCGTGCCCGACGTGAACAGGGTCGGGGTCACGCTCGTGCCCTCCGCCGCGAACTCCCGCACCGCCAGCACGTGATAGGCGGCCTCCACCGAGGCGTTGACCCCCCGGTGCGGTTCGACCCCCGCGTGCGCCGCCCGGCCGTGCACGGTGATCCGGTACATGGAACCGCCCTTGCGGGCGACCTTCAGAGCCCCTTCCTCGGTACTGGGCTCGCCCACCAGCACCGCCCCCGACCGGGCCGCCTGCTCCTCGATCAGCGGACGCGACGCCGGGGAGCCGGTCTCCTCGTCACAGGTGAGCAGCAGGCCCACCCGGGACGTGTCCCCGAGCAGCTCCAGGGCGGTGAGCATCTGGACGATGCCCGCCTTCATGTCCGCGACCCCGGGGCCGGTCGCGCGGTTGCTGTTCAGGGTGAAGGGCCAGTCGTCGTGGGTACCGGCCGGCCAGACCGTGTCGTAGTGACCCAGGAGGAGGACGGCTTGATCCTCCGCCTCCCAGAGCAGGTGGGGAAGGCCGTCGAGGAGGATGCGTTGGGCGGGCCGGCCGAGGACGGCCGTGCCCCACTCTTCGAGCAGATCCGCGCATGCGGCCAGCTCAACCGGGCTCTCCGGGGGCGATTCGCGCGCCACCAGCTCCCGCAGTCGGTCCACCATGAGTGCGGCCCGCTCCTGTGCGGCGAGCCGGATCGCTTCGAGTCTTGTCACCGTTTCAGGGTCTCGCCGGGTGGGGGGTGTTGCCATCCTTCATCGTGCTTGATCGGGTGGAATCGGGCGGGGTGGGGGTGGGGTGTTGGGGGTTGCGGGGTGTGGGCGGGTGCCTTGGCGCGCGGGTGCTGGCCGCCGGGGCGGTCCCGGGGTCGTATTGGGCGCTGGGGCGCTGGGCCGCTGGCCGCTGGGGCGACGGGACGCCTGGGCGCTGGGTGGATGGCGGCGTGCGGACGGCGGCGTGCGGCTTCAGGCCAGGGCGTCCGTTGGGCCCGCTGGGCTGCGGTGGCGCCGTGGTCCCGGGCGCGTCAGGGGGCTGTGGGCCGGGGCCCTGGGCATGTCAGAGGTGGCCCGGGCCATGCATCAGGTACTCAAAGATGGGCCAGGGCTGTGACCTGGGTAAGCCGTGGCCGGGACCGTGCCCTTGGGGCTCAGAGGTGGGCCTGGGTGTGTCGGAGGTGGCCGAGGTTGGGGCCCCGGCCACCTCAATGCGGGGCGGGGTTCAGGGCTTCGTGCCGACGACCAGCCCGTTGGCCGCCGGGGCCTCGAACCGCACGGTGCGCACGTCGGTGAACCCGGCCTCCCGCAGCCAGTCGCCGTATTCCCCCGCCGTGTAGTTGCGCCCTTCCCGGGTGTTGGCGACCATGGCCACGTCCATCAGGGCGGCCGGCAGCGGCCCGGTGCGGTCGTCGTCCACGAGCAGCTCCGCCACCATGACCGTGCCGCCGGAGGGCAGCGCCGCGAAGGCCTTGCCGAGGAGCGTCCGGTTCTCCTGGACCGACCAGTCGTGCAGGATCATCGAGAACAGCACGGCGTCGTGCCCGCCGGGCAGGGCCTCGTCCTTGAAGAAGTCGCCGGGGTGTACGGACACCCGGTGCGCGAGCCCCTCCTGCGCGATGCGCTTCTGGGTCATCTCGCACACGGGAGCCAGGTCGTACACGGTGGCGCGCAGGTCCGGGTAGTGCCGGCAGAGTTCGATGTCGTGGGCGCCCACCCCGCCGCCGACGTCGAGGATCCGGCGCACGCCCGAGAAGTCGTAGGCCCGGGCCATCTCCCGGGTGGTGTACGCCGACATCGCGTACATCCCCTCCCAGAACCGCTGTTTGAACGTCGAGTCCTCCTGGTCGAAGATGGTGTCGGTGGCCTCGTCGTCCCAGGTGGACGGGCGGTTGTTCCGGATCGCCCCGCCGAGCCGCATCCAGCCGGCGTAGTGGTGGTCGAACAGGGCCACGGCGGGCCCGAAGTAGTAGGGCTTGCCCTCGACCAGGTACTCGGCGGAGAACGGGGTCAGCCGGCACTCTCCGCCGGCGAACTCCAGCAGGCCCAGGGCGGTGCAGGTCGTCACCACCGCCTCGGCCGGCCGATGGGCGATGTCACAGAGTCGGGCCAGCTCGGCCAGTGCCATGGGCTGGCCGTCCGACAGATGCTCGAACACGCCGATCTCGTGGGCCACAGCGACGGTCTTGGCTGCCCAGACGCCCTGCATCAGACCCATGAGCACCATGGGGGTACCGATGTCCGCACTCGTCGTCACGACGGAATTTCCTCTCGATAGACCACCGCAACTATGGACCAGAGGTGGCCACCGAAGGAAATCCACAAGGGACTCAGAGGGTCGCGTGTCCGGCCGCCCAGGCCCATGCCGCGATCCCCACCCGGTTGGCCACGCCGAGTTTGCGCTGGACGCTCGCGATGTGGTTCTTCACCGTCCCCGGGCTGAGATAGAGGTCCGCGGCGATCTCCGCGTTGGTGCCGCCGTGGGCCACGAGGCGGGTGACGTCGAGTTCGCGGATCGTGAGCGGTTCGGACGGGTCCGGGTTCGGGGGACGGACCCGGAGTTGCCTCGGCGGCGACGCGGCGACTCCGGGGTCGACCGATCGGGCATTGACAACTCCGGGGTAGGCCGGTCGGGTATCAGCACCTCCGGGGTGGGCCCTGCAGGCGTCGGCGCCTCTTGGGTCGGCCGGTCGGGCACCGGCACCTCCGAGGTCGGCCTCGCGCGCACCGGTGCCGCCGAGGAGTCGGAGGCCGGTCGCGCCGAGCTGGCTAAGCAGTCGGACGGTGATCTGCGGGCTGATGAGGGTGTCTCCTGCCACGGCGGCCCGGACGGCCTCCACGAGCAGCGCCGGGCCGGACCGTTTGAGAAGAAAGCCGCAGGCGCCGTCCCTGAGGGCCGCGTGCACGTACTCGTCGAGGTCGAAGGTCGTCACCACCACCACGCGCAGCGGATCGGCGACCCCTGGGCCGGCGAGGAGTCTGGTGACCTCCAGTCCATCGAGGCCGGGCATCCGGATGTCGGCGAGCACGACGTCCGGGCGCAGCTCACGGGCCAGGGCGACCGCGGTCACGCCGTCGGGCGCCTCGGCCACCACCTCCATGTCGGGTTGGGAGCCGAGGATCATGCGGAAGGCGCTGCGGATACCCTCCTGGTCGTCGGCGAGGAGGATCCGGATCACAGGGGTCTTCCTTCCCAGGGCAGGATGGCGGCGACCTGCCAGCCGGTGCGGGCGAACGAGGTGGCGGGGTGGGGGTTGCCGGCATTGTGCGGCTGCCTTGCGTGACCGGTCCCGGTCCCTGGGGCGGGGTCGGGGCCGGGGTCGGGACTGTTCTGCTGGCGGCTGCCGGGGAGCTGGGTGCGTCCGTGCTCGCGGTCGTTGGAATTCCCGCCTTGGCTGAACGACGCGCCATCGTTAGGGGGCTCGCCACTGTTGGAGGCCTTGTCCCAGCTGCGAGGCTCGCCTTTCTTGGACGTCTCGTGCTGACTCAAGGGTTCGCCCTGGGCTGAGATCCTGCCCGGACCGACGGACTCAAGCCGGTTCGAAGACCCGCTGTCGCTGGAGGTCTCGTCCCGGTTCGAAGGCTGGTCGTGGGCGGAGCTCCGGCCTTGACCGGCGGGCTCGCGCTGGTTGGAAGGCTCGTGGTGGCTCCGAGGGTGGGGACGGCCGGTGGGGTTCGGGGAGTCGGCACGACGGAACGGTCCGGCGGTGAAGGTGCCGCCCAGCGCCTGGACCCGCTCGGTGAGGCCGGGCAGTCCCAGGCCGCTGTGGCGGGATCCGGGCGGGCCCGGGGTGCCGTCGTCGGTGACGGTCACCCGCAGCGCGGTGTCGTCGGTGGCGACTGTCACGGCGACTCGCGACGCCGTGGGGGCGTGTCTGCGGACGTTGGTCAGGGCCTCGGACACCACGCGGAAGGCGGTCGCCGCGAGCTCCCGGGGCACCCGCAACTCCGGATCCAGGCGTAGCTCGGCGCCGGGGAACCGCCCTACCAGGTCGTGGAGGTCCGCGAGTCCGGGCTGTGGCACCCGGGCCGCCGGGCCGGCGTGCAGCATGTGCACGGTGCGGTCCATGGAGGCCAGGGCGCGCAGCCCGGCCGCCTCGATCCTCTCCAGCACCGCGAGAACCTGTGCGTCGCCGGTCGCCGCGAACCGGGCCGCCTGGGCCTGGGCGACGATCTCGCTCACGTCGTGGGCGACGAAGTCGTGCAGGTCATGGGCGAGATCCAACCGCTGCTCGCGGCGCGCCTCGGCGACCGCCCGCACCCGCCGGTCCTCCTGGTGCCGCAGGTAGGCGGCCGCCGTCGCCGGGACCAGAGCCAGCAACCCCCACAGCGCGACGCCGCCGGCCGTGTCGTGAACGGACTGGCTGACGTCGTAGCGCAGGAACGCCGCAGCGCCCACGACACACAGCAGGCCTCCGCCGAGCCATGCCCCGCGCGGGCGCACCCAACGGACCACCGCGAAGACGAGGGCGAGCATCGCCGCCTGCTCCACCAGGGTCCACCGGGACTCCTGGTAGCCCGGGGGCACGTCGTAGCTAAGGGTGACGGCCAGCGAGACCACCGCGGCGACCGCAGCCGGCCACACGAGCCACGCCCGGTTACCCGGCCAGCCCGCGATCGCGACGAGGACCGCGAGACCCGCGCCCATGGCCGGCACGATGTTCAACGTCGCGGTGCCGTGCCACCCGTACAGCGCTGCGCCCAGGGCGACGGTGCCCAGGGCGGCGACCACCCGCACCCACCTGATCATGCGTCCAGCCTAGGGCCTGTCCGCGAGGCGCGCCTGTGCCGAACGGCACCCCTCGCCCCTCTCGAAAACCTGCCGAACGGCACATGGTTTCCCCGCCCCGCGACCGCGACGCTGGACGGCATGAAGATCAGAGAAACGTGGCCACGGTGGATCGGACACGCCACCGCCGCGGCCTCCCTGGGCTACGGGGCGCTCGGGGTCGTCTGGGCCCTCGGCGGGCCCGGCTTCCCGTTCGGCCGGGGTGACGCCGAGCTGGTGGCGGCCGGGGAGAACGGGCTGGCCGCGTCGCTGCTCGGGGCGGCGACCGCCCGGGTCGGCGGGCCGGTGATCGCGCTGACCGGTGTGCTGGGGGCATGCGCCGCGCTCGCCATGGCCCGGGGCTGGGGTCGCGACCGGGGCCAGACCTGGCGGCGTCTGCTGACCGGGTTCGGATTGGTGACCGCAGTGGTGCTGGCTGTGCTCATTCCCGACTACCGCGTGTTGGTGGTTGTCGCGTACACGCCGATCCTGGCGGTCACGTTGCCGTTCGGATTCCCCGCAGGCCAGTCGTATCTGGACCTGGTCTCGTGGCCCCGGATCAACCTCATCCTCCTGGTGGCGCTCGGGATCGCATGGGCGGCGACGACGGTGGCGTACCGGAGACGGACATCCGGGACGTGCGGCAACTGTGGGCGGGGCTCCGACGGGACGGCCACTTGGACCACGGCGGCCTCGGCTGCCCGGTGGGGCCGGTGGGCGACGTGGATCGCGTTCGCGACCCCGTTCGTGTACGCGGCGACCCGCTGGGCCTGGGCCCTCGGCATTCCGCTGGGCATCACGGACGAGTTCCTCCGCGAGGGGGAGGAGAACGGCATGTGGATCGCCGGCGCGACCCTGGCCACGATGGGCGCGGGTGGCGCGGTCCTCACACTGGGTCTGATCCAGGGCTGGGGCGAGGTGTTCCCGCGCTGGATGCCAGGTCTGCGCGGCAGAAGGGTGCCGATCAGCCTGGCGACTGTCCCTGCCGCCCTGGTCGCGATCCTGGTCACCGAGGCCGGCCTGATGTACGTCCGGATGGTCGCGCTCCAGGGCGTGACCGCCGACAGCTGGGCGACGACTCTGCCGGAGACGGTGTGGCCGGTGTGGGGAGTGGCGCTGGGCGCGGCGGCGCTCGCGTACCACCTGCGACGGCGCGGCGGGTGCCGACACTGCGGGGCAGGGGTCCCGCACCGGGAGGAGGTGGGACCGGGATCCGCCGGGCTCACACTCCGAACGCCCGGAACCACGGACTGACCCCGCACTGGACAGGCGACGGTCGACTCGAAACCACGGACTGACCCCGTACAAGACAGACGACGGTCGACTCGAAACCTGTCCGTGGCCAGGTCACTCGCCGTAGGATCGGGCGATGACCTGGGCTTGGCCGCCGCCTTGCTGGCCGCGATCTGCTACGGCGCGGCCTCCGTGCTCCAGACGATCGCAGCCCGCGACACCCCTGCGGGGGACGGTGTCGACCCGAGGCTCGTGGTCCGGGTGATGCGGCAGACCCCGTTCCTGCTCGGCCTGGGGTTGGACGCGGCCGGGTTCGGGCTCCAGTTCTGGGCGCTGCGGTCACAACCCGTCTTCGTGGTGCAGGCGGCACTCGCCGCGAGCCTGGCCGTCACCGCGATGGTGGCGACCGTGGCACTGCGTCTGCGGCTGTCTGTTCCGCAGTGGGGGGCTGTCGCGGCCGTGTGCGGAGGGTTGGCGCTGCTGGGGCTGTCCGCCGGGGCCGAGAGTGCCCGACCGGCGGGGTTCGGGTTCCGGTTCGCGCTGCTGCCCGCCGCCGTGCTCCTGGGCGTCCTCGGCTTGGCGGCGCTGCGGCTTCCCGTCCGGCTGCGGTCCGCGGCGCTCGGGCTGGTCGCCGGGCTCGCGTTCGGGGTGGTGGCGCTGGCCGCGCGGTCGGTGACCTCGTTCGCGCCGGGGCGGCTGGTCCGGGAGCCGGCGGTGTACGCGATGGCGCTCGGCGGGGCGGTCGCCTTCCTGTACCTGACGACCGGGCTGCAACGCGGCGCGGTCACCACCGTCACCGCCGGGCTGGTCATCGGGGAGACCGTGCTGCCGTCGGTGCTCGGCGTCGTGGTGTTCGGGGACGGTACCCGGGCCGGGTTCGTGCCGGTGGCCGTCGTCGGGTTCGCCCTCGCACTGGCGGGGTGCCTGGCACTGGCCCGGTTCGGAAGCCTCGAAGAACCCGGCGCCCCGGGACCGGAGCAACAGGCCCGCCCGTCCTAACCGAGCCCGGACGGAGTGCGTCGGCGAGGAGTTGGCCGGAGCCGCTGGTAGCGGGGCACCACCGGCAGCACCCGAACCACCGACAGTGCCGGCACTAGTAGCACCGAAACCACTGACCGTGCCGGAGCGCTGGGAGCGCCGGAGCCACTGCCAACCGGGAGCCACTGGCAGTGCCGGAACCACCGACCGTGCGACACCTACAGCACCGGAGCCGCTGGTAATACGGTTGTCCAGTCAGGTCGCCCCCGCTACGGTCGCGCGATGAACTCCGACCGGGTGGCCCCCGCCGACATGTTCCTGCTCGGCGAGCGCGACCTGCTCACCACCATGCTGGACAACCACCGGGCCACTCTGGCGTGGAAGTGCGCCGGGCTCGCGGCCGACCAGCTCCGGCTGCGGGCGGTCGAGCCGGCGACGCTCTCACTCCTCGGTCTGGTCCGGCACCTGACCAACGTGGAAGACGGCTGGCTGGCGGAGTGGGGTGGCCGGGAGTCGGCGCTCGCGTACGGGACGTACAGCCCCGAGGACGGCTACGACGGCGCCGACTTCGACGGGGTCGACTCGGCGGACGTCGCGGCCGGGCTGGCGGCCTGGCAGGCCCAGGTCGACGAGTCGCGGCGCATAGTCGCTGCCCACGAACTCGACGCGGTCCTGCACTACGCCGACGGCGATGTGGTGTCGTTGCGGTACGTGCTGGCCCACCTGATCGAGGAGTACGCCCGCCACAACGGCCACGCCGACCTGCTGCGGCAGCGCATCGACGGCGCGACCGGCGAATAGCCCAGAACGCCTCACCAATTCACCGCCCACCCGCTCACGGGTCACGGTCACCACGCCCCGATGACGCGCCCGGCGGCGATAGCGCTCTCGGACATACGACAACCCTCCCCGGCGCCACGCACGGCCCCACCCCAGCAGGGAGAAGACCCCACCAAGCCAGCGCCTCCACTATCGAGACCCACCCCGATCGCCATCGCCACCCCACCCACCCCTCCTACCCCACCGGCACAGCCACCGGCGCCCCCACCCCCACATACCGCGCCGCCGGCCGAATGATCTTGCTATCCCGAGCCTGCTCCAGGATGTTCGCGCACCACCCGATCACCCGGCTCGACGCGAACGTCGGCGTGAACATCTCCCGGGGCAGCCCGCACAGCTCCATCACCACCCCGGCGTAGAACTCCACGTTGGTGTACAGCTCCCGCCCGGGCTTCAACTCGGCGAGCAGCTCCAGCACCCGGGCCTCCACCTGCACCGCGAAGTCCACCACCGGCCCGCCGATCCCCAGGGCGATGTCGCGCAGCATGAGGGACCGGGGGTCCTCGGTGCGGTACACGGGATGGCCGAAGCCCATGATCCGTTCCCCCGCCAGGACGCGTTCCCGGATCCACGGGTCGATCCGGTCCGGGGTGCCGATCGCGTCGAGGGTGTCCAGGGCCCGGCTGGGCGCGCCGCCATGCAGGGGGCCGGACAGGGAGCCGATCGCGCCGACCAGGCACGCCACGAGGTCCGCGCCGGTGGAGGCGATCACCCGGGCGGTGAACGTGGAGGCGTTGAAGCCGTGGTCGATGGTGGAGATCAGGTACTGCTCGACGGCCCGCGCGTGCGCCGCCCCGGGCACGGTCCCGGTCAGCATGTAGAGGTAGTTCGCCGCGTAGGACAGGTCCTCGCGGGGTTCGATCGGCAGCTGGCCGTTGCGGACCCGGTGCAGGGCGGTGAGCAGGGTCGGGGTCAGGGCGCAGGCGAACAGCGCGTCGGCCCGGCGGGCCTCGGGGCCGATGTCCATCAGGGGGCGGACGCCGCGCAGGGAGCCGGCGAGCGACAGGGCGGTGCGCAGGCCCTCCAGGGGGCTGGACACCCGGGCGATCGGGCCGAGGAGCGGGCGCAGGTGGTCGGGGATCCGGCGGAGCGGGGCGATCTCGGCGGCGAAGGCGGCCCGTTGTGCCGGGTCGGGCAGGTCGCCGTCGAGGAGGAGGTGCCAGACGTCCTCCAGGCTGCGGGTCCGCGCGAGGTCGATCGCCGAGTACTGCCGGTAGTGGTAGAAGCCTTCCAGGCCCCGGACGTCGCCGATCGTCGTGTCGGTCACGATCACGCCGGCCAGCCCCCGGGGGACGTCAATGGTGTGTGCCATGCCCCGACTGTCACGCACGCCGACATGAGTTGTCAATGTTGACTAGTCAATGTGAGAGGATGACGGCGTGGATCAACTCACGACCGACCAGGCCGCCGCGCGACTGGGCGTCAAACCCGAGACGGTGTACGCGTACGTGAGCCGGGGGCTGCTGCACAGCACCCGGGCCCGGGACGGCCGGGGCAGCCTGTTCGACCCCGCCGAGGTGGAACAACTCGCCGCGCGGGGTTCGCGCAACCGGCCGGTGAAGGAGACCGGGCCGGTGGTCCGGACGGCCCTGACGCTCATCCGGGACGGCCGGCTGCACTACCGGGGGCACGATGTCGCGGCGCTGGCGGCACAGCGGTCGTTCGAGGCCGTGGCGACGCTGCTGTGGTCGGGAACACTGGATCCGCGGGCCCGGTTCGCCGCTCCGGCCGGGTCCGTGGAGCTGGCGCGCGCGGCCACCGCGCCGCTGCCGGGGGGCGTGCGGCTGACCGACCGGCTGCGGGTGATCGTGGCCGTGGCGGCGTCGTCCGACCCGGTGCGGTTCAACATCCAGCCCGACGCGGTCGCCGGGACGGGGGCGGCGTTGCTGGCCACGATGGTCGACGCCCTCCCCGTTCTGGGCGGCACCCCGCCCCCCGACCCCGCAGGCAGCACCGACAACCAGACGAAGAACGACAGCCGACGGGTATCGCCGCCGGACGGCCGACCCCGCGCGACGACGGACCTGGACCTCGCCGCCCGCCTCTGGCCCCGCCTCACCGCCGCGCCCCCGACACCGGCCACCGTGCACGCCCTCAACGCCGCCCTGGTCCTGCTCGCCGACCACGACCTGGCCGCCTCCACCTTCGCCGCCCGGGTCGCCGCCTCCGCCCGCGCGCACCCGTACGCCGTCGTCGCCGCCGGGCTCAGCGCGTTCGACGGCCCCCTGCACGGTGCCGCCGCCACCCAGGCTTACCGGTTGCTCGCGGACGCGATCGCCACGGGCGACCCGCTGACGGTGTACTCCGAGCGTCTGCGCACCGAGGGCCGCGTCGAGGGCTTCTTCCACGGCGCGCACCCGCTCTACCCCGACGGGGACATCCGCGCCCGGGTGCTCCTGGGGCTCCTCGAGGACGTGCCGACCACGCCGGAGGTACGGGCCGCCGTGGACGGGCTGCTCGCCGCCGCCGGGGGGCGCTCGCCCCGGCTGCCGAACATCGAGTTCGCGCTCGCGGTGCTGGCGCACGTCTGCGGGATGACACCCGGGGCCGGGGAGGCCGTGTTCGCGCTGGCCCGGACGGCGGGGTGGATCGCGCACGCCCTGGAGGAGTACGCGGAGCCGGGGCTGCGGTTCCGCTACCAGGGCACGTACACGGGCCCGGAGCCGGACCACTGAGGCTGGTGGCGAGCCTCGGGCGCGCCATGTCCGTGACCAACGCCCCGACCCGTCAGGCCAGCCAGGCGTCGATCCCCGCCCGGATCCGCTCCTTCACCCGGTCCGGCGCGAACGACGCCCCGATCCCGTTCCGCGCCAGCTCGGCGAGCACCGCGTCGTCGTACCCGAACGCGTCGCGCACCCGGGCGTACTCCACGGCCAGCGGCGTACCGATCAAGGAGGGTATGTCGGTGTTGATCGTGACCACCAGACCGGCCTCGCGGAGCCGGGGCAGCGGGTGCTCCGCCAGGGACGGCGCGAACCCGAGCGCCACGTTGGACGACGGGCACACCTCCAGCGCCAGCCCGCGTTCGCGCACCTCGGCGACCAGGTCGGGGTCGTCGAGGATGGTGATGCCGTGCCCGATCCGCTCGGTGCGGCCGGTCGTGACCGCCTGCCGGATGCTGTCGGGCCCGCACGCCTCGCCCGCGTGGTGCACGACGTGCACGCCCCGGTCCCGGGCGGCGGCGAACACGTCCGCGAACGGGTCGCCGGGGAACGCCTCGTCGCCGGCCAGGCCGATGGCGACCACGCCGTCGTAGCGTTCGGCCAGGTCGAGGCTGCGCCAGGCGCGGTCGACGGAGCGGCGCCGGGAGTGGTCGATCAGGACGCGGGTGTCGATCCCGAAGCGTTCCCCGCCCTCGGCGAGCCCGTCGAGCACGGCTGCCAGCGGCATGGTCGGGTCGCCGAGCCGGTCGCCGTGGCCGGCGGCGGTGAAGGACACCTCCGCGTAGCGCACGCCCTGGGCGGCCTCGTCCTCGCAGAACTCGACGGCGATCCGGTGGAAGTCGGCCGGCCGGCGCAGGCAGGCCCTGACCAGGTCGTTCTGGTCGAAGAAGTCCGCGAACCCGGCGAAGGCGTGCTCGCGCGGGGGCACCGGCACCCCGTTGGCGGCGCCGATCTCGGCGAGCGTCGTCCAGCGGACCGTGCTCTCCAGGTGGACGTGCAGGTGGGCCTTGGGCAGCGTCTGTGGATCCCTCACCCCTCTGACGCTATCCAATCAAGATCCGGGAACCATCGGATTATTACGAGTGGGGGCGTCCCCGGCAGCGCACAGACTCGACACGACGGCTATTCCAGGCTCCCCCGCAGCTCGTGCAGCTGCCACGCGAGTTGGATCTGGAGCACCCGCGCCGGCTGCTGCCAGTCCGCGCCGAGCAGTTGGCCGATCCGGTCCAGGCGCTGGTTCACGGTGTTGACGTGCACGTGCAGCACGCCGGCCGCGCGCGCCGGACTCGCCCCGGCCGCGAAGTACGCCGCCAGCGTCGCCCCCAGCAGCGTCGACCGCCGCCGGTCGTAGTCGAGCACGGGGCCGATCGTGTCGGCCACGAACGAGCTCACGTCGCGGCCCCCGCCGAGCAGCAGTCCGACGAACCCGAGGTCCGCCGGGCCCGCGCCCTCCCCCGCCCGGCCCAGTGCCAGGAGTGCCGACACGCACCGGTGGGCCTCGGCGTACCCGCCCCGGACCGCCGCCGGGCCCGTCACCGGGCCGGCCGCGCCCGCCGTGACCGGGGTGCGCAGGACCGCGCCGAGGTCGTGGGCCGCGCGGCGGGCCGCCGTACCGGGATCCTCGCCGGGCAGCAGGAGCACCTCCCGCCCGTCCCGGTGGCCGGACAGTCCGCCGTGCGCGGCGGCCTCGGCGGCGGCCCAGGACGCGGCGCGGGGCCGGGCCTCGGCGGTGCCGGCGAGGACGAGGACGACGTGCGGCCGGTCGAGGTCCAGGCCGAGGCGGCGGGCCCGGTCCCGGGCGGTGCCGGGGTCGGGCCGGCTGATCAGCTCGTCGAGGAGTTCGCCCCGGACCCGGCTCTCCGCGTCGGCGGCGTTGCGCCGGGACAGCAGGAGCAGCGCGGTGACGACGGCGGCGCGTTCGAAGATCCGCTGGTCGGCCTCCGTCAGGTCGGCGGCGGAGCGCAGGGCGAGGGCGCACAGGCCCTCGGTGCCGGTGCCGACGGCGGACACCCACAGGTCGCCGTCGCGGACGGCGCGGCCGAGGGACCGGGAGCGGGCCACGACGTCCCCGAGGTCGTCGAGGAGGCCCGGCGGCTCCCCGTCGGCGGTCCCCGGCCGGGCGCGGACGGCGGCAGCCTCCGACGTGGTGTCCCGCCCGCGGTCCCGGTCGCCGGCCGTGCCGGTCGGCCCCCGGTGCGGGTCGTGGGAGCCCGATCCCTCGGGGTGCGGGGACGGTCGGGACGGATCCGCGTCCCCGCGTTCCGCCATACCGCGAGCCGCGTCCCCACCGGCCCGGGTGCGCCGGGTGGCGTCGGCGGGGTCCGGCCACGTCGGCCCGGGTGGCTCCACCGGGTAGGGGTGGAAGTCGCCGATCGCGACGAGGGGCCGGCCGTCGGCGTCGAGCACCGCGAGGGGTCCGCGCAGGATCCCCGCCACGGTCCGGGCCAGCTCCTCCACGTCCCCGCCGCGCAGGATCAGGTCCGCGAGCCGGTCGTGGGCCTCGGCGGCGCGCTCCACGGCGTCGCTGTGCTCCCGGACGGCCGTGTTGGCGGTGCTCAGTTCGCGCAGCGCGTCGCGGGTCTCGGCGAGCAGCCGGGCGTTGTCGATCGCGACGGCGGCGTGCGCGGCGAGGGAGCTGAGCAGCGTGACCTCCTCGCGGGCGAAGGGCCGGCGGTGCGGTTGGCCGCGTACAGCACGCCGATCACCTGCGGGCCCAGTTTCAACGGCACGCCGAGGATGGCCACGATGCCCTCCTCCCCGACGCTGGCGTCGATCTCCCCGGTGTGCCGGAACCGCTGGTCCTCGGGGTAGTTGGCGGTCTCGTAGGGGGCGGCGAGCTGGGCGACGAGGCCGCCGAGCCCCGCGCCCATCGAGAGCCGGAGCCGCTGGAACCGCGCCGACACCGACCCGTCGGTGACCCGCATGTAGGTGTCGCCGCGTTCCGGGTCGGTCAGGGTCAGGTACGCCACGTCCGTGCCGAGGAGTTTGCGCGCCCGCCGGACGATGGCCTCCAGGACGGCGTCGGTGTCGCGGAGGGTGGCCAGGTCGGCGACGGTGTCGAACAGGGCGGACAGTTCGGCCTCGCGGGCCCGGCGGCGTTCCAGCAGGGCCCGGACCCGCAGCGCGACGGCCTTGTCCCGGTCGAGGGCCGCCAACGCGGCCCCGGACGCGCCGGCGAGCCGCGCGTCGAGTCCGGGGCGTTCGAACTCGACGGCGGGGGCCTCGCGGGCCAGCAGGTCGAGGAAGTGCGTCAGTGGGCTGTCCATCCGCCGTCCATCGTGATCGAGGCCCCCGTGATGTACGAGGCGGGCGGCGCGCACAGGTACGCGACGAGTTCGGCGACCTCGCCCGGTTCGATGAGCCGTTTGATGGCCGAGGGCGCGAGCATGATCCGTTCGAGCACCTCGGACTCGGGCAGCCCGTGCGCGAGGGCCTGCCCGGCGATCTGGCCGGCCACGAGCGGGGTCCGCACGTACGCGGGGTTCACGCAGTTGGAGGTCACCCCGTGCGGGGCCCCTTCGAGTGCGATCACCTTGGACAGCCCTTCGAGGGCGTGCTTGGCCGCCACGTAGCCGGACTTGAACGGCGACGCGCGCAGCCCGTGCACGGAGGAGATGTTGACGACCCGCCCCCAGCCCTGGGCGTACATGTGCGGCAGCGCGCGCCGGACGAGCCGGAACGGGGACTCCACCATGAGACGCATGATCATCGAGAACCGCTCCGGGGGGAAGTCCTCCAGGGGTGCCACGTGCTGGAGCCCGGCGTTGTTGACGAGGACGTCGATCCGCCCGAGGCCCGCGTCGACGGCGTCGAGGTCGCTCAGGTCGACCACCCAGGCCCGGCCGCCGACCTGCTCGGCGACCTGCTCGGCGGCCGGGCCGTCGCGGTCGGCGACCACGACGGTGGCCCCGGCGGCGGCGAGGCGTTCCGCGCAGGCCCGGCCGATGCCGCTGGCCCCGCCGGTGACGAGGGCGGTGCGGCCGGTGAGGTCCACTCCGCCGGGTGCCGGCGTCCCGCGTCCGGATCCGCCGGCGACCGGCGCACCGCCTCCGGTGGCGCCCGTCCCGGGGACGGCCCGGTCGAAGCCGCGCGGCGCCCCGCGCCCGGGACCGGCCGGATCACTCGACACGGCCCCTCCTCCACCCGGCCACGGTCCCCCACAGTCCCTTGCGGAACAGCAGCACCACCAGCACGAACACCGACCCGGTGACGATCCCCGGCCCGTTGAACTGGGCCGTGGACAGGTAGTCCTCCAACTGGACGACCAGCCCGGCTCCGAGTACGCCGCCCCACAGCGTGCCGATCCCGCCGAGGACGACCATCATCACGGCCTGCCCCGAGGTGGTCCAGTGCACGCCCTGCAACGAGGCCGACCCGTGGCTGACGGCCGACAGCCCGCCGGCCAGCCCGGCGAGGGCGGCGGAGATCATGAAGACCACGAGTTTGTACCGGTCCACCGGGTACCCCAGCGCCCTGGCCCGCGCCGGGTTGTCCCGGATCGCGACGAGTACCCGGCCGAACGGTGACCGCACCACCCGCCAGGCGCAGAACAGTCCGAACAGGACGATCGGCAGCCCGGCGTAGTAGAAGTGGAACGGTTCGGACAGGTCCGCACCGAACAGGGGCCGGGGAATGCCCTGAAGGCCGTTCTCGCCCTCGGTGACGGACCGCCACTGGTTGGCGACGAAGTACACCATCTGGGCGAACGCGAGGGTGACCATGGCGAAGTAGATCCCGGTGCGCTTGACCGACAGGTAGCCGATCGGGACCGCCAGGGCCGCCGCGAACACGGCCCCGCCGAGCACCGCGAGCGGGAACGGCACCCCGGTGTGCACGCCGAGCAGTCCGGTGGCGTAGGCGGCGGAACCCCAGAAGGCGGCGTGCCCGAAGGACAGCAGTCCGGTGTACCCGAGGAGCAGGTCCACGGCCACGGCGAGCAGCGCCCAGGTGGCGATGTCCATCGCGATCGGCGGATAGACGAACCAGGGCAGGGCGAGCCCGATCAGAAGTCCGACGACGAGCAGCACGGGCCGGCGGGCGACGAGGCGGAGGATCATGCCCGGGCCTCCTCTCGGCCGAACAGCCCGGACGGCCGCCACAGCAGCACCACGGCCATCAGGACGAACGTGAGGATCTGGGCCAGTTCGGGGACGTAGAGCTGGCCGAGGGCCTGGAGCAGGCCGACGGCGTACCCGGCGAGGACGGAGCCGAAGATCGAGCCCAGGCCGCCGATGACCACGACCGCGAAGACGGCGATCACCATGTCGGCGCCCATCAGCGGGTTGACGGCCCGCATCGGGGCCGCGAGCACCCCGGCGAGTCCGGCGAGGGCGACGCCGAACGCGAACACCGGGGTGACCCAGCGCCGGACGTCGACGCCGAGCGCGCCGGTCAGCTCGGGCCGTTCGGTGGCCGCCCGCACGATGAGGCCGATCCGGGTCCTCGTGAGCAGCAGCCACACGGCGAGGCAGAGCCCCACGGACACGGCGAAGGCGAAGACCTGATAGGTGGGGTACTCGAACAGGCCCAGGTCCACGGTGCCCTTCAGCGCGTCGGGCCGGGGGTAGGGCTGCGAGGCGACGCCGTACTCGCGCTTGACCAGGTCCTGGAGCACCAGGGTGATGCCGAAGGTGAGCAGGAAGTTGTAGAGCGGGTCGAGTCCGGTGAGCCACCGGACGCCGAAGCGTTCGACGAGCGTGCCGAGGAGCGCCAACGCGACGGGTACGAGCACCAGGGCGAGCCAGAAGTTGATCCCCGCCTCGGTGAGCAGCACGTACGCCCCGAACGCGCCGAGCATGTAGAACGCGCCGTGCGCGAAGTTCACGACGCCGAGCATCCCGAAGATGACGGCCAGGCCGAGGGCCAGCAGCCCGTAGAACGAGCCGCTGACCAGGCCGTTGAAGCACTGTTGGAGGAAGTTGGTCATGAGAAGGTGCAGCCGCTCTCGTTGACCGGCCGGAAGGCCTCGGCGGCCGGGATGGTGCGGAGGATCCTCTCGTAGTCCCAGGCCTCGGTGACGGCGCTCTTCGGCTTGACCTCGGCGAGGTACGCGTCGTGGATCACCCGGTGGTCCTCCGCCCGCACCTTGCCGCCCCGGGCGAACACGTCCTCGAAGCTGTGCCCTTCGAGGGTCTTCACGACGTCGTCGGAGGCGTCGGTGCCGGCCCGCTGGGCGGCCTCCAGGTACTGGAGCGCGGCCGAGTAGTTCGCGGCGTGCGCGAAGGTGGGCCGGGTGTCGGTGCGCTTCAGGAACCGGTCGGCGAACTCGCGGTTCCTCGCGTCGAAGTTCCAGTACCAGGCGTCGGTGAACGTGGTGCCGGCGAACGCGTCCGGGCCGAGGGAGTGGATGTCGGTGAGGAACATCAGGCCCACGGAGAGCTTGATGCCCTTGTCCCGCAGCCCGAACTCGTTGTACTGCTTCACCAGGTTGACCAGGTCGCCGCCGGCCTGCATCGTACCCAGGACATCGGGTCTGGGGTCCATGTTCTGGGCCTTGAGCAGGAATGTGGAGAAGTTGTCGTTGGGGAACGGCGTCGGGTCCTTCACGCCCACCTTCCCGCCGGCCTTCTCCACGGCGGTGGTGAAGCTCTTCTGCATGTCCTGCCCGAACGCGTAGTCGGGGTAGACGACGTACCAGTTCTTCGCGCCCTGCCGGGTGACGGCGGTCCCGGTGCCGTTGGCCAGCATGTACGTGTCGTAGGCGTAGTGGAACGTGTACCTGTTGCACTGCTTGCCGGTCAGCTCGGTGGTGGCCGCCGTGATGTTGAAGTACAGCTTCTTCTTGTCCTTGGCCACCTTCGCCACCGCCAGCGCCGAGGCCGACTGCGGCACGTCGAGGATCACGTCGGCGCCGTTGCGGTCGTAGAGCTCCTGGGCCTTGGAACCGGCCACGTCGGACTTGTTCTGGTGGTCGGCGGTCACCACCTCGATGTTCCTCGTGACCGCCTTAGCTCCATATTTCGCCTTGAAGTCCTCCACGGCCATCCGGACGGCTTCCACGGAGTTCTTCCCGGACAGGTCGGCGTAGATGCCGGACTGGTCGTTGAGGACCCCCAGCACGATCTTGTCGCCGCTGACTTTGCCCCCGGCCTTCGGTGGTCCGCCGACACACCCCGAGAGCAGGAGGGCGCCGGCGACGAGAACAGCTGTCTTCCGCATGTCAGATCCCTAGGTAGGTGAGGAGTTCGTGTTCGCGGGCCAGCACCTCGGAGTTGTCGAGGCTCTCGACGACCCGGCCCTCGGCCAGCAGGTAGTGCCGGTCGGCGACCGTCGTGGCGAAGTGCAGGTTCTGTTCGATGAGCAGCACGGTCACGCCGTGCGCCTTGACCTCGCGGAGGATGTCGCCGATCCGCCGGACCAGCAGCGGCGACAGGCCCTCGGTGGGTTCGTCGCACAGCAGCAGGCGGGCGCCCGTCCGCAGCACCCGGGCCAGGGCCAGCATCTGCTGCTCGCCGCCGGACAGCTTGGTCCCCGGGAACCGGCGCCGCTCGCGCAGCACGGGGAACGTCGCGTAGATCCGGTCCAGGGACCAGGCGTCGCCGACCCTCGGCGGCAGCAGCAGGTTCTCCTCCACGGTGAGGCCGGCGTAGACGCCCCGGTCGTCGGGCACGTAGCCGAGGCCAGCCCTGGCCCGGCGGTGCGGCGGGAGCCCGGTGAGGGACGTCGATCCGAGCGCGATCTCGCCCGACTGCTCCGGGTGCAGGCCCATCACGCAGCGCAGCAGGGTCGTCTTGCCGGCCCCGTTGCGGCCGACCAGGGTCACGATCTCGCCCGCGGCCACGTCGAGGGACACCCCGCGCAGCACCCGGGCCTGGCCGTAGGAGGCGTCGAGGTCACGAACGGTCAGCATCGGGCTCCCCCAGGTACGCGGTGATGACCCGCGGGTCGGTGCGGACCTCGGCGTACCCGCCCTCGACCAGCACCTCCCCGTGCTGGAGGACCGTGACCCGCTCGGCGAGGCTGGCGACCACGGACATGTTGTGCTCGACCAGGACGACGGTGCGCCCGGCGCGGACCCGGCCGATCAGTTCGACGGTGCGGTCGACGTCCTCGACGCCCATCCCGGCGGTCGGCTCGTCCAGGAGCAGCACCCTGGGGTCCGAGGCCAGGGCGACCGCGAGTTCCAGGGCGCGCTTGCGGCCGTAGGACAGCTCACCGGCGACCGTCTCCGCGTCGTCGGCCAGGCCCACCTGGTCGAGCAGTTCCAGCGCGCGGGGCCGGAAGGTGTCCAGCACCCGGTCGGAGCGCCAGAACCGCCAGCCGAGCCCGGTGGTGGCCTGCAACGCCAGTTCGACGTGCCCGATCACGGTCAGCCGGTCGAACAGGCTGGAGATCTGGAACGACCGGGCCATGCCGAGCCGGGCGACCCGCTCGGGGGCGTAGCCGGTGACGTCGCGGCCGTCGAGTTCGATCCGGCCACCGGACGGCCGGAAGTACCCGGTGAGCAGGTTGAACAGTGTGGTCTTGCCCGCGCCGTTCGGGCCGACGAGGGCGTGCACGGAGCCCTCGGCGATGTCGAGGGTGACGTTGTGGACGGCCCGGAAGCCGCGGAACTCCTTGGACAGTCCCCTGGTCGCGATGACTGGCGGCATATGTGTTCGCACCTCCTGTGACGGCGAACACTATCGATCCGTCACAGGTATGGGCCATATGTCCGGCCTACACAATCCGGGGGTTGTCCATGGGTCCCGGGCACACAGTGGACCCCGCGTCCGGGCGCGATGGTCCCGGTGGCGTCCCGGGCCGCTAGTCCCTGACCGCCCGGGAGGCGGGTGCCGGTGTGACCAGTTGGCTCATCCCCCAGCCGATCAGCCCCGCGACCACCACACACCCCGCCCACACGTGCACGGACCACGCGACGCCCTCGGTCAACGCGACACCCCCGAAATACGCCACCCAGACGAGTACCGGGAACGCCACCGCGAACAGCCGGCGCGGGCCGACCACGAGCAGCACGTCGGCGAGGACGGCCGCGAGCAGCGCCCCGAGGTCCGTGGCCAGGGGATCGGCCTGCCCGGAGAAGCCGACCACGAGCAGCGTCGGAACCCCCGTCACGATCGTGACCAGGCCGACCGGGGGCGTGAGGTCACGCAGGAACAGCAGCACGACCCCGACCATCGTGACCGTGGCGACCAGGATGCCGGCCACCCCCAACTGCACGCCGTGCTCGGTGCCGCGCATCAGGGTCGACGCCCAGCGCGCGGTGTAGGGCAGGTCGAACTGGAGGAAGAACCACAGCATCGTCAGCACCAGTCCGGCGGACAGCGCGGCCGGGTGGTCGCCCCGGCCGTCGCCCCGGAGCCGGGCCGCTCGCCACGGGCCGGCCGCGACGAGGGTGGCGCCGACCATCAGGCCCAGGTGGGTGGGGCTGAGCAGGGCCTCGGTGTTCTGCTCGACGCCGAAGGCGATGTGCCAGGCCATGTCGCCCTGCCCGGCGAGCAGGAACACCAGGCAGCCGACGGCGGTCAGCCCGTAGCCGGCCGGCAGCGCGGACCGCAGTGGACCGCCGGCGGCCCGTCCGCGCAGGAACAGCACGCCCACGAACACGATGTTGACGAACATGCCGGAGTAGAGGATCGCGTGCCAGGGCGTGAAGAACGACTCCAGCTCCGGGATGTGCCAGTGCGCCCAGGCGTCGATGCACGCGCCGCCGACCAGCCAGGCGGCCAGGGCCGCGGCGACCCAGTCGAGAAGGGGGAGAGTTCGGGTCCGAGTGAGAATGGCCATCGACACTCCTTTTTGGGTACCAGGCTAGCGCCCGTCCGCCGCGTCCCGGGCCGCCAGCGCGGCGGCGATCCTCGGCAGCTCCCCCGGTTGGCTCGCGTCGAGCCCGGTCAGCGCGGCGACCTTGCGCAGCCGGTAGTCCACGGTGTTCGGGTGCACGTGCAGGTGCCGGGCGGCCCGCTGCCGGCTCAACCCGCTCTCGACGTACGCGCGCAGCGTGGCCAGCAGTTCCGCGTCCAGCGGGCCCAGGAGGCCGGCCAGCTGGTCGCGGGCGGCGGACGGCCGGGTCAGCTGGTACTCGACGAGCAGGTCCGCGAGCTGGAACAGTCCCGACCGGCGGCCGAAGGTGCGCGCCACGCCCAGGATCTCCCGGGCGAGCACGGCCGCGTCGGCCACCTGACGCGGGTCGGCGGCGACGGCCCCGGCCAGCACCTCCGTACCGGCGGCCCTGCCGAGCCGGGCGGCCAGCTCGGCGAACCGGGCCCAGTCCGTACCCGTCAATGCCTCTGGTGGTTTCGCGCACGGCAGCAGGGCCACTCCCCCGTCGGCGGTGAGCATGGACAGCACCGGCTCGGCGGACTGGTGGTCGAGCTCGACCCGGACCCGGCGGACCTTCCGGCGGGCGGCGACCGGGCCGACCGTGGCCGGCGGGGGTCGGGAACCGGTGGCCCGCGGATCCGGTTCCTCGTCGGGGTGCGGGGCGAAGTGCAGGCTCAGGACCAGGTAGGACGCGGGCAACCGGACCCCGGCCCTGGCCGCCGCCGGCTCGACCAGCAGCCCGTCGAGGAGCGCCGCGAGCAGCGCCTGGCGGGCCGCGTGGTCGTCGGTGCGGCGGTCCGCGACGTAGCCGGCGGCGACGGCCGAGGTGACGCGTTGCAGGAACTCCAGGAGCAGCCGCTGGGTGGCGAGCAGGTCCCCGACGTCGGCCGGTCCCGCGTCGCCGGCCACGTGGTCCAGGCAGATCCGCGCGCCCAGGTGGTACGCCGTGAGCACCGCGTCGATCGGCACCCCCTCCTCCGCGCGCCGGGCCGCCGACTCGCGGATCCCGGCCAGGGTCTCCGCGCTCGGCACGCCCCGGCTGCGCAGCACCTCGCCGAAGGTGCGCAGGGTGCGCTCCACGATCCGGGGGATATCGCCGTCGAGCTCCTCGCGGGGCAGCAGGCCGTAGACGGGGACCTCGTCGACGAGTTCGGTCACGACGGCCCGGGTCATCGCGGGCACGGCGGCCAGGAACCGCTCGACGAGGGGCCGGCCCGCGATCCGGAGCGCGCCGGGGGGCGGGCCGCCCGGCACGATGACCTGCGGAGGCTCGCCAGGCGGCCGCGCGCTGGCGGGTGCCCGGCCGGTGGTCGGCGGCGCGTTGTCATCGGTCACAACAACCCTCGCTCAGGTCTGGTGAGTCTCCCAGCCTCCCGCCCCGGGTCCGGACCCCATCCTGGGAGACACAACGTTACCCACCAGTAAACATCTGAATTCCCGGAGGTAACAGTGCCCCTCACCCGCCTTCGCACCCTCCTCGCCGCCCTCGTCCTCGCCACCGGCCTGCTGGTCACGGCCGCCAACCCGGCCGCCGCCGCGGGCACGGCCGACCCCGTGGCCCAGGTCGCCGACCCGCCCGGGGCCAACGACTGGTCGTGCCGACCCAGCACCGCGCACCCCAACCCGGTCGTGCTCGTGCACGGCACCTTCGCGAACCAGTTCGAGAACTGGCTGGTACTGGCCCCGCTGCTCAAGAGCAAGGGGTACTGCGTCTACGCCCTCACCTACGGCCTGACCCCCGACAGCTGGACCTCCACCGGCAACGGCATCGTGCTGCCGATCGGCGGGCTCCAGCCGGTGGCCACCTCCGCCGGGCAGCTCGCCGCGTTCGTCGACCGGGTGCGCGCGAGCACCGGGGCGGCAAAGGTGGACATCGTCGGGCACTCCCAGGGCGGCATGATGCCCCGGTACTACCTGAGGTTCCTCGGCGGGGCCGCCAAGGTCGACAAGCTCGTGGCCCTGGCGCCCAGCAACCACGGCACCACCCTGTCGGGCATCGCGAACCTGGCCGACCACTTCCCCGGCATCGCCCGGCTCGTCTACTCCGCGTGTCCGTCCTGTCAGGACCAGGTGGTCGGCTCGGCGACGCTGACGAAGCTGAACGCGGGCGGGGACACGGTGCCCGGAGTGCGGTACACGATCATCTCCACCTGGTACGACCAGGTCGTCACGCCGTACCGGTCGCAGTTCCTGTCGGGGCCGGACGTGGCCAACCGGGTCGTGCAGGACAGCTGCCTGGTCGCGGTCCCGGAGCACGTGGCGATGGCGTTCAGCCCGACGGCGCTGCACCACGTGACCAACGCGCTCGACCCGTCCCGCGCCACCCCGGTGTACTGCGGGTAGCCGGGAGGCAAGCGCCCGACCCCCACCGACGGGGGCCGGGCGCTTCCGCGTACCCGCCGCCTCCCGATCGGGGCACAACTACCCATTGCGACATCCAGATGTGTCAACTATTCCCGAACCGCGGGTTGAGGAGTTATCGTCACCCCACGATGTAACTATTAGGACTCCTTCCTAATAGCGCTCGGGGAGCCCGGAAACGGCGCTCATCCCCTCACCCGAGGAGACAACTCCATGAGACGACGACACGCGATCACCCTGTCCCTCGCCGCCGCCCTGGTGGCGGCCACCCTGTTGCCCGGAGGAGTCGCCGAGGCGCACGGCACCATGTCCGACCCGGCCAGCCGGGTCTACACGTGTAAGAACGAGGGCCCCGAGAGCCCGACCTCGGCGGCCTGCAAGGCGGCGGTCGCGGCCGGCGGCACCCAGGCGTTCTACGACTGGAACGAGGTGTCGCTGATCGAAGCCGGTGGCCGGCACCGCGAACTGATCCCGGACGGCAAGCTGTGCAGCGCCGGCCGCGAGAAGTACCGGGGCCTGGACCTGCCCCGCAACGACTGGCCCGCCAAGCAGATCTCCGCCGGCAACCTGACGGTCACGTACCACGCGACCGCGCCGCACGCCGGCAGCAACTTCGAGTTCTACATCACCCGCGAGGGCTGGAACCCCACCATGCCCCTGAAGTGGTCCGACCTGGTGCTGATCAAGAGCTTCACCAACGTCAACCCGACCACCTTCACCAGCTGGACCCTGCCGATCCCGCAGCGGTCCGGGCGGGCGCTGATCTACTCGATCTGGCAGCGGGTCCAGTACAGCCAGGAGGCGTTCTACACCTGCTCCGACGTGGACTTCGGCGGCGGCCCCAACCCGTCACCGAGCCCGACGGTCAGCCCGAAGCCGACCCCGAGCCCGACGGTCTCGCCCACCCCGAGGCCGACCCCCACCCCGACCGCCTCGCCGACCGCCCAGCCGGGCGGGACGTGGAAGGCCGGCACGGCGTACAAGACCGGTGACCGGGTCACCTACAACGGCGTCAACTACCAGTGCCGGCAGCCGCACACCGCGACCGCCGGTTGGGAGCCGCCCAACGTACCCGCCCTCTGGCAGGCGGTCTGACCACCGGGTCGCGGGGCCGCCCGGTCCCGCGACCCGCCACCGATGGAGGTGCGCCCTTGCGAGCCCTCGTACTCCTCTGCGCGGTGGGCCTCACCCTGCTCACCGGCTGCCAGAGCGCCCCGGTCGCCGCGCCGAGCCCGACCGTGGGCACGGTGCACCGCTCGTCCGACGGCCCGTACAACGACACCGACGTGATGTTCCTGCAGATGATGCTGCCGCACCACCACCAGGGCATCGAGATCGCCCGGCTGGCGAAGGACCGGCCGGTCAGCCAGGACCTGAAGAACCTGGCCGCCGCGATCGAACTCACCCAGGCCGCCGAACGCGAGACCATGACCGGCTGGCTGACCGGCTGGGGCCAGCCCCTCGTCGGCGACCCCGGCGGGCACGCGGCGCACGGCGGCATGCCCGGCACCACCGAGGGCGAGATGTCCACGCTGGCGAAGAAGTCGGGGGCCGAGTTCGAGCGCGGGTTGCTGAACATGCTGATCGCGCACCAGGACGACGCCGTGCAGTTGGCCCGGATGGAGACCGGATCCGGGTCGGACAAGCAGGCCAAGGACCTGGCCGGGCGGATCGACCAGTCCCGAACCGCCCAGATCAGTCAGATGCTGGCCCTGTTGGGTTGAGCTCCGGGGCGGGCCTGGGCGGGTCCGCCCCGGGGGCCGGGGCGTCCACCGAGGCGCGGGGCCTGCGGCCCGGGAGGTCTGCCCGGGCTCCGGGCCCGGTGTCCTCGACGTCGGCCCGGCGGTGTCCGCGCGCCGGATCATGGACCCCGACCCGGCGGTCGGCGACCCGGATTCCGCCGTCTAGGGTGTGTGGCATGGCTGGTTCCGAGCTCTGGTTCAGGCGGTATCCCGCCACGGCGCCCCTCGGGCTGCGCCTCGTCTGCCTGCCGCACGCCGGCGGCGCCGCGACGTTCTTCCACAACTGGCCCGACGGGCTGCCCGACGACGTCGAGACCCTCGCGGTGCGCTACCCGGGCCGGCAGGACCGGATGGCCGAGCCGCCGATCGCCGAGATGCCCGAGCTGGCCGACCGGATCACCGAGGCGCTGCTGCCCCTGGTGCGCGGCGGGGTGCCGGTCGCGCTGTTCGGGCACAGCATGGGCGCGTCCGTGGCGTTCGAGGTGACCGCCCGGCTGGAACGCGACCACGGCGTGCGCCCCGTGCTCCTCGCCCTGTCCGGCCGGGAGGCCCCGGGGAAGGTGCCGCCGACCTCGTTCCACACCCGGTCCGACGCCGAGCTGATCGCGCACGTGCGCGGCCAGGGCGAGATCGACGCGGCCGTGTTCGAGATCCCGGAGCTGCTGGACATCGTGATGCCGCCGCTGCGGGCCGACTACCGGCTGATCGAGACCTACGTGGCGTCCGTGGCCACCGTGGACGCGCCGGTCGTGGCCTACACCGGGGACGCCGACCCGGGCTGCGCGGTGCCCGACGCCGCGGCCTGGGAGGGCGCGACGACGGGCACGTTCCGGCTGCGGGTGCTGCCGGGGGACCACTTCTATCTGGTACCGGAGGAGAAGGCTCTGCTCGCCGACCTCTCGTCCGCGCTGCGCGGGGCGGTCCAGCCGGCCCGGTAGCCCGCGGTCGGGTCACCGCACCCGGCGGGTCGGCCGCAAGGCCCGGTCAGACCGTCACAGGTACCGCACGTCCACATCCCCGGTGTTGGTCTGCGCGCTGATCGTCCGGGTCGAGCCACCGTCCTGGGCGACGGTCACCGACTCCTGCCCGGAGTTGGTCTGCGCCTCCACCCGGTACGTGTCCGGCTTCGGCACCGTGACCCGCACGTCCCCCGAGTTCGCCTCGGCGCGCACCTTCCGCGGCGCGCTGACGAAGGCGAGTTCCACCCCGCCGGAGCTGGACTGCACGTCCACCTCGGCGGCGGCGAGCTCGGTGGCCCTGACCTTGCCGGAGGTGGCCTCGATCCGCAGCGGACCGCCACCCTTCGTCACCGTGATGTCACCAGAAGTGGCGCCCAGCTTGAGCGGCCCGGTCAGGTTGCGGCTGACGACCGCCCCGGAGTTGGTGTGCGCCTCGATCTCCACACCCTCGGGCACGGCCAGGGTGTAGTCCACGTCGCACTTCGCCGAACCCACGATGTTGATCTCGTCGGCGGTGCACTCGGTGCTGATCCGCAGGATCCCGCCGTCCCACCGCTCGGTGACCTTCGGCTTCTCCGAGGACCACCGGAACCGGCGCTCGACGGACACCTGGCCGGCCTCCCCGACGGAGAGGGTGACCGCGCCCCGGTCCACGTCCAGCTCGATCCGGGTCACGGCCTGCTGGTACACCTGCTTCTCGGTGGCCTCCCCGGGCTCGGACGCGCCCGACAGGGTCGACCACAGGGTCACGCCGCCGATCACGAGGGCCGCGACGGTGAACACCGCGCCGCCGATCAGCCAACCGCTGCGACTGGTGGTGGACATGCTTCCTCTTCTCAGGCTCGGAGATACTTCAGGACGGCCAGGACCCGACGGTGGTCGGTGTCCGCGGTGGCCAGGTCGAGCTTGGTGAAGATGCTGTTGACGTGCTTGGCGACCGCGCTGTCGCTGACCACGAGGGACGCGGCGATCGCGGAGTTCGACCGGCCCTCGGCCATCAGGGACAGCACGTCGCGCTCCCGGGGGCTGAGCCGCTCCAGCGGGTCGCGGCGGTGCCGGACGAGCAACTGGGACACCACCTCGGGGTCCAGGGCCGTACCGCCGCCGGCGACCCGGCGCACCGTGTCGGCGAAGTCGGTGACATCGGCGATCCGGTCCTTCAGCAGGTACCCGACGCCGCTGGTCTCCCCCGACAGCAGCTCGGTGGCGTACCGCTCCTCCACGTACTGCGACAGGACCAGCACCGCGACCTTCGGCCACTGCCGGCGGATCACCAGCGCGGCGCGCAGCCCCTCGTCGGTGTGCGAGGGCGGCATCCGCACGTCCACCAGCGCGAGGTCCGGGGTACTGCGGTCGATGGCCTCCAGCAGGGACTCGGCGTCCCCGACGGCCTCCACGACCTCGATCCCCATGCTGGACAGCAGCCGGACCAGCCCCTCGCGGAGCAGGACGGAGTCCTCGGCGATCACGATGCGCATGGCAGCTCCACGACGATGAGGGTGGGCCCGCCGAGCGGGCTGTCGATCTTCAGCCTGCCATCCACCGATCCGACCCGCTGGGCCAGCCCACGCAGCCCGCTGCCGAGCTCCTGCCGGGCTCCGCCCACGCCGTCGTCTGCGATCACAAGCCACAGTCGGTCTCCGATCGTCTCGGCGCTGACGTCGATCCGGGTCGCGTTCGCGTGTTTCGCCACGTTCGTGAGTGCCTCGGACACCACGAAGTAGGCGACGGCCTCCACGACCCGCGAGGGTCGGGTGTCCAGGCCCACCTTGAGCCTGACCGGCACCGGCGACCGGGCGGCGATCCCGGACAGGGCCGCGTCGAGCCCCCGGTCGTCGAGCACGGCCGGGTGCAGGCCCCGGATGAAGTCGCGCAGCTCCACGAGGGCCTGTTTGGCCTCGTCGTGCGCGGCCGCGATCGAGACTCGCGCGCTCTCGGGCACGTCCGCTCCTAGGGTCGCCCGGGTGATGCCCAGGTTCATGGCGAGGGAAACCAACCGCTGCTGGGTACCGTCGTGCAGGTCCCGCTCGATCCGGCGTCGCTCGGCGTCGGCCGCGTCGACCAGGTCCGCCCGGCTCTCCGACAGGGCCGCGACCCGTTCGGCGAGCTCCTCGGCGTGACTGGGCTGCAACAGGCCCCGGGCGATGCCCACGTCCACGATGACCAGGGCGCGGACCACCCACGGGGCGGCCAGCAGCGCGAGCAGCCCGACCACCGTGGCGCCGAGCAGAACCAGCGGGTCGTGCGGGTCGAGGCCCGCGATCGGCCGGTCCGGCAGCAACCACCCGTGCGCCAGGGCCGTGGAGAACACGAAACCGACGGACCACACCCCGGCCACGACCGCGGCCATCAGGATGCCGGTGACCCCGGCCAGGGTGTGGTACCCGAACTGGCGCCACGTGGACGGTCTGCGGACCGCCGCGAGGAGCCCCGGCTCGTCGACCGGCACCTCCGCGAGGTCGACCCCGCAGAACGCCGAGAACCGGGAACGTTGCCAGCTCGTGAACACCCGGAGGCTGGTGAGGAGCACTGTGCACAGGGCAATCGCCGGCACGACCGTGATCGCGAAACCGAGGATCAGCGGGACCAGGGTCGCTACCGCGACGGTGGTGGCCACGCCGACCGGCAGCCCGACCAGCAGGTGTGCCGTGCCCAGCCAGGTCCGGGCCGACCAGGTGGCCCTCATCAGTGCTCCGGGCGTCGTCATGTCACCACCGTAGACAGTCCATCGCGAACCGGACATGGCGTCTGGACCACACTTCACCCTGTACCTGGCACCACCCTGTATCTGGCACCACCCGGTTCGGGGCGGCCGCACTACCGACGCGGGCCGCCCCCGGGGCGAAGACTCTGCGGCATGGTTACCAAGGTCGGAAGTTTCTGCCACCGCAACTGGCGATGGGTCATGCTCGGCTGGCTGGCGCTCCTCGTCGGCGGCGGCGCGGCCATCGGGCCGGTGTTCGACAGCATCGGCGACACGAAGCCGCCCGTGGGCCTGGAGTCCGTGACCGCCTCCCAGGTCGTCAAGGAGGGCGGCGACCGGGGCATCCAGATCATCGGGCTCGTCGAGGGCGTCGACCCGGCGTCGGCGACGGTCACCGGCGCGGTCGACCGGGCCAGCGCGGACCTGCGCGGCACCACCGGGGTCCTGGAGGTGGGCAGGCCGATCGTCGCGAAGGACTCCCGCGGCCTCGCCCTGCCCGTCACGCTCACGAAGATGCAGATGAAGGACCGCTCGACGGCGACGAATCTGGTCCGGGCCCGGCTCGCGCGGCTGGCGACCGAGCTGCCCGGCTCCACCGTCGAGGCCGGCGGGGACCTGGTCAACGGCGAGGCCAACGACGCCGTCCAGGAGGACCTGGCCCGCGCGGAGATCCTCTCGCTGCCGGTCACCCTGGTGGTGCTGGTCTTCGTCTTCGGCGGGGTACTCGCCGCCGGCCTGCCGGTCCTGGCCTCCCTGGCCACGATCGCGGGCGCGTTCGCCTTGCTCCTCGGCTTCTCGAAGTTCGTGGACCTCGACAACAACGTGGTCACCGTCGTGACCCTGCTCGGCCTGGCCCTGGCCATCGACTACGGCCTGCTGCTGGTGGCCCGGTACCGCGAGGAGCTCGCCGCCGGGCACGACCGGGAAACGGCCGTCGCCCGGACCTGGGGCACCGCCGGTCGGACGATCCTGTTCAGCGCCCTGACCGTGGCCGGCGCGCTCACCGGCCTGCTGGTGTTCGACGTGCCCCGGCTCCAGGCGCTCGGCGCGGCCGGGATCTCCACCGCCCTGATGGGCATGGTCGCGGCGCTGACCCTGACCCCGGCGCTCCTCGGGCCGCTCGGCCGGTGGGTCAAGCCGAGCCGCCGACGGAAGGCCGCGGCCACCACGGAGGCCGGGTTCTTCGCGGGGCTCGCCCGGTTCACCCAGCGCCGCCCGCTGCTGATCGCCGCCGGTACCACCATCGGTTTGCTGGTCGTGGCCCTGCCGCTGCTGTCGATGACCGTGAAGCTGCCCGGCATGGAGGGCCTGCCGCGCACCCTGCCGTCGGTGCGGGTGGCCGACGCGATGGGCGAGAGGTACGGGCTCAGCGCCGCGCCGGCCGTCCGGGTCGTCGCGCGCGCCGACCAGGCGACCCTGAACGCGTGGGCCGGCCGGTGGCAGCAGGACCGCGAGGTCGTCCGGGTCGAGCCGGCCCGCGCCGCCGGCCCGAACCTGTCCACGGTGGCGATCGCGGTGCGCGGCGACTCCCAGGGCGACGCGGCCCAGGACCTGGTACGACGGATCCGCGCGGACCGGCCGGCCGGGATCGAGTCCTGGGTCGGCGGGGACGCCGCGATCCTGCTGGACACGCTCGGCCGGCTGGTCGACGGCCTGCCGTGGGCGGTCGGGGTGATGCTGGCGACCATGTTCGTCCTGCTGTTCCTGATGACCGGTTCGGTGGTGATCCCGGTCAAGGCGATCGTGCTGAACGGGCTGTCGCTGGCCGCCACGTTCGGGGTGCTGCTCCTGGTCTTCCAGGACGGTCACCTGTCCGGGCCGCTGGACACCCTGACCGTGGGCGGGTTGAGCCCGTTCGTGATCGCGATCGTCGCGGCGTTCGGGTTCGGGCTGTCCATGGACTACGAGCTGTTCCTGCTGGGCCGGATCAAGGAGTACCGCGACGCCGGGGAGGACGACGACAGCGCCGTCCGGCACGGCCTGCAACGCAGCGGCGGGATCATCACCTCGGCCGCCGTCCTGATGCTGATCGTCTTCGGCTGCTTCGCGGCGGCCCGGGTCGGCGACATCGAGCAGATCGGGCTGGGCCTGTTCGTGGCCGTGCTGATCGACGCGACCGTGGTGCGCTGCCTGCTCGTGCCGGCCGTGATGACCCTGCTCGGCCGGGCCGCCTGGTGGGCACCGGGCCCGCTGCGCCGGCTGCACGACCGGGTCGGGATCAGCGAGTCGGAGGAGAGGGTTCCCGTCGGGGTGTAGAGAAGATATAGCTCACGGCTACATGGTGTGCTCCACCTATCACAGGAGGAGCGCACCGTGTCTGTGTCCCCACCCGCCCGGCCCGTCGTCCTCGTCACCGGTGGCTCTCGCGGCATCGGTGCGGGCATCGTCACCCGCCTCGCCCAGGACGGCTACGACGTCAGCTTCTGCTTCCAGTCCAACCACGAGGCCGCCGAGCGGGTGGCCGACGCGGCGCGCGAGCACGGCGGCCGGGTGCTGGCGCACAAGGTGGACGTGTCGGACAGTACCGAGGTCAAGGACTACCTCAAGGTCACCGAGGCCGAGCTGGGGCCGGTCACGAACGTGGTCACGGTCGCCGGCATCATCCGGGACAAGCCGCTGGCCCTGATGACCGACGACGACTGGCGCGACGTGATGCGCGTCAACCTGGACGGCACGTACAACGTGTGCCGGGCCGCGATCCGCCGGCTGATGAAGAACAAGGGCGGCTCGATCGTCACCATGTCCTCCGTCGCCGGGGTGGTCGGCACCCCGATGCAGACGAACTACGCCGCGTCCAAGGCCGGCATCCTGGGCTTCACCAAGGCCCTGGCCAAGGAGGTCGGCCGGTACAACATCCGGGTCAACGCCGTCGCCCCCGGCTTCATCGAGACCGACATGATCTCGGAGCTGAGCGAGGCGTTCACGAAGGAGATGCTGGGCCGGGTCGCGCTCGGCCGGTTCGGGAAGGTCGAGGAGGTGGCCGACCTGGTGTCGTTCCTGCTGTCCGACCGCGCCTCGTACATGACGGGCCAGGTCCTGCAGGTCGACGGCGGCACCGCCATCTGATCTCCCCCCTGCGGCGCTGGCCGGGATGCCCACGCATCCCGGCCAGCGCTTTTTCAGGTCTAGTCGTCGGCCGGCGTCGGCACCGCGATCACGGAGATCGACAGCACACCCTGGTAGTCGCTGGCCACGGAGGCGAAGCGGGCCGGCAGCCCGTCGCACACCGGGTAGGTGGTCTTGAGGCCGTCAACGGTGAAGTTCACCGCGAGGGCGGTGCACTTTCCGTCGCGCTTGAGGTCGGCGAGCCGGCCGTAGACGACCGTCCCGGTGTTGTCACTACAGTTCCAGCCGTCGAACTTGCCCGTGGCGGTCGCGACGTGCACCTCGGTGCACGAGCCGCCGGCCGCCTGCGCCGTCGCCGGCAGAAAAACGCCCAGAGCCGCGGCGACACCCGCCGTGGCCAGGCTGATCGCGATGGTCTTCCTCATGGCTATGAGTACCCCTTCTTGATCTGTACGGGCTGATTCGCCCGGTGCACATCAAGGTGGACGTTTCTATATTTTCGCTATTTTGCCTGCCCCCTATAGAGAAGATATAGCGCTCGAAAGCAGTCTCGGTCTCGACATTGGAGCCAGTAGGCCGCATCGAAGGACGTGGGAACACAATGGAGAGCTATGGATCGGTGATCACCGGACTGGCGGACTACCGGCCGACCAATCTGGTCACGAACGAGGAGCTGTCGAAGTCCACGACGGTCACCCCGGAGTGGATCGAGGACCGGACCGGCATCCGGAGCCGGCACCACGCGGGCCCCGAGGAGACCATCGTCGCGATGGCCGCCGAGGCCGGCCGGAAGGCCATCACGATGGCCGGCATCGACTACACCGACATCGACCTGGTCATCCTGGCCACGGCGAGCCGGTACCAGCGGATGCCCGGCGCGGCCCCGCAGGTCGCCAGCACCATCGGCCTGCCGAACGCGGGCGCGTTCGACGTCAACGCCGTGTGCGCCGGTTTCACCTACTCCCTCGCGCTGGCCTCCAACGCGGTGCGGTGCGGCGACGCGAAGCACGCCCTCGTCGTCGGCGCCGAGCGCACCAGCGACTGGATCAACCCCGAGACCCCGGACACGTACGCGATCTTCGGCGACGGCGCCGGCGCGGCGATCGTCTCCCGCTCCGACAAGCCCGGGATCTTCCCGGCGGTCTGGGGCAGCGACGGCAAGCGCGCCCCCGTCCTGGAGCTCTCGGAGTTCCCGGAGCTGGGCCGCGAGTACGTGACCATGGACGGGCCGCTCGTCTACAAGTGGGCCACCAGCAACATGCCGAAGGCCGCCAAGCGCGCCGCGGCCCGGGCCGGCGTCGAGCTGTCCGACGTGAAGTGGCTCGTCATGCACCAGGCCAACAAGCGCATCCTCGACACCGTCGCCCGCGCGCTGCGTTGGGACGACGAGCACGTCGCCCGGGACGTCGTCGAGGCCGGCAACACCTCCGCCGCCTCCGTGCCGCTGGCGCTGACCCGCCTGTACGAGAGCGGCCGCACCTCCCCCGGCGACCTGGTGCTGACCCTGGGCTTCGGCGCGGGTCTCACCTACGCCGGCCAGATCGTCACGATGCCCTAAACGTCCCGCACACCACCACCCCTAGAAGAAGGACACCTGAGATGACGACCACCACGCGCGACGAGATCTCCGACGAGATCGCCCGCATCATCCGCGAGCTCATGCCGGAGCTCGAGGGCGAGGAGATCACCCCGGCCTCGACGTTCGAGGACCTCGGCATGGACTCCCTCAACCGGGTCGACCTGCTGTCGGGCGCCGAGAGCGCCTTCGACATCGAGGTGCTCGACGAGCAGGTCGCCAACCTCGTCCGGGTCCAGGACCTCACGGACCTCGTCGCCGCCTCCCGGGGCGTGTAGTCGATGACCGGGATCCAGCCGCTGTCGGCAGGTCAGGAAGGTCTGTGGTTGCTCTACGGGCTCGCGCCCGACGGCGTCGCGTACAACGACGCGGGTGCGGCCCAGATGAGCCCGGCCCCTGACCTGGCCATTCTCCAGCGCGCCGTACGCGCCCTGGCGGAACGGCACGACCTGCTGTGTTCCCGGTTCATCGAGGTGGACGGCGAGCCGCGCAGGGAGGTCGGCGACCCCGACTCCCTGCGGTTCGAGGTCCGCGACGTGGGTGACATCGACGACGAGGCGCTCCTCGACCTGGTCAGGGCCACCATCAAGGTGCCCTACCGGCTCGAGGAGACCGGCCCGTTCCGGTTCGTGATGTGGCGGCGCGCCGAGGACGCGGTCCTGATGATCGGCAGCCACCACATCGCCACGGACGCCCAGTCCAACTGGCTGCTGTGGCGGGACCTGCTGGAGGCCTACTGGGCCTTCTCGGCGGGCCGCGAGCCGGGCTGGACCCCGCTCACCGTGTCCTACGCCGACCACGTGGCGCACGAGCGGACGATGTTGGACTCCCCGCGCCGGGAGATCCTCGAGGGGTACTGGCGCACGGCCGTCGCCGACGCGACGGCCGCCGAGCTGCCCACCGACCGGCCCCGTCCGGCGAAGCGCTCCTTCGTGGGCGACGCCTACACCCGGCGGGTACCGGACGAGCTGGTGCCCCGGATCAAGGCGGCGGCGACCGCGGCGGGGGTCACCCCGTTCGCGTACCTGCTGGGGGTGTTCCAGTCCCTGGTCTTCCGCTATTCGGGGCAGACGGACTTCGTGATCGGCTGCCCCGCGAGCACCCGCCGCCGGGGCGGCATGCGCGAGGTGATCGGCTACTTCGTCAACCCGTTGCTGCTGCGGTCCCGGTTCGGTTCCACCACGACCTTCGCCGAGGCGATCGCGGCGGCCGGGGCGACGGTGAGCGGCGGGATGGCGCACGCGAGCTACCCGACGTCGCTGCTCGGCGGTCAGCGGTTCAACATGTGCTTCACCCAGGTCAGCGCGGGCAAGATGACCGGCTACCTGGACCGGATCGCGGCCGGCGAGACCGTGGAGCACGAGGGGTACCGGCTGCGTTCGCTCGACGTCCCGCACCTCGAGGGCCAGTTCGACCTGACGGTGGAGATCACGCAGAGCACCGACTCGCTGATCGCCGCCTTCCGATACGACACCGACCTGTTCGACCGGGCGACGATCGAGCGGTTCGTCGGACATTTCCTCCGGCTGACCGAGGTCGCCGTCTCGACGCCCGACGTGCGGGTCTCCCGCGCCTCCCTGGTGGACGACGCCGAGCGGCAACGGCTGCTCGCGATGGCCACCGGTTCCGCATAACTGTCGATTTTTCGTTCTAAGGGGAGAGCTGTGGCGAAACAAGCGCTCAAAGGCGTACTCTCGACCATCGGGAACACGCCCCTCGTGGAGCTGGTGCACCTGTTCCCCGATTTTCCGGCGCGGGTCTTCGCGAAGCTCGAGCGGTTCAACCCGGGCGGCAGCATCAAGGACCGGTCCGCGCTGAGCATGCTCCTCGAACGGATCCACAGTGGCGAGCTGGTGCCGGGCCGCTCCGTGGTGATCGAGTCCAGCTCCGGGAACCTGGCGATCGGCATCGCGCAGATCTGCGGGTACTACGGCGTGGACTTCGTCTGTGTCGTCGACGCCAAGACCACCGAGCAGAACATGGCGATCCTGCGCGCGTTCGGGGCGACCATCGAGCTGGTGACGGAGCGCGACGCGGAGACCGGCGAGTACCTGCCCGCCCGGCTGCGCCGGGTCGCCGAGCTGGTGGCCGCGACCCCGAACTCGTACTGCCCGAACCAGTACGCGAACCCGCTGAACCCGCTGGCCCACGAGGGCACGATGCGCGAGATCGTCGAGGCGCTCGACGGCCCGGTGGACTACCTGTTCAGCGCGGCGAGCACGTTCGGCACGGCGCTGGGCGCGTCGCGGTTCGTCCGGCGCAGCGGCCTGTCCACCCGGATCGTGGCCGTGGACGCCGTGGGTTCCCTGCTGTTCGGCACCGTACCGGGCCAGCGGCTGATCCCCGGCCACGGCGCGTCGATCCGCCCGGCCCTGCTCGACCCGGCCGCCGCCGACGACGTGGTGCACGTGACCGACCTGGAGTGCGTCGTCGCCTGCCGCACGCTGACCATCCGCGAGGCGATCCTCGGCGGCGGCTCCTCCGGCGCGACCGTGGCGGCGCTGGGCAAGATGCGCGACTCGATCCCCGAGGGGTCCAACGTCGTCATGATCTTCCCGGACGGCGGCGACCGCTACCTGGACACGATCTACTCGGACACATGGGTGAACCGGCACTTCGGCGAGGTGTCGCACCTGTGGAAGGAAAACTCCTCAACGAAGGTGGCACCATGCTGATCATCGGGCACGAGGGCGTGCACGACATCCTCACCGGCCGGGAGACCGAGCTGATCGACCTCGTCGGCGCGGCGTACGCGCTGCACGACGAGGGCCAGTCCTCGCTTCCGCACTCCACCTTCCTGCGCTTCCCGGACAACACCCGGGACCGGATCATCTCGCTGATCGCGTACCTCGGCGGGCCGAAGCCGGTCGCCGGCATGAAGTGGATCTCCTCCTTCCCCGGCAACCTGGACCTCGGCCTGCCCCGGGCCAGCGCCGCGATGGTGCTGAACTCGCTGGAGACCGGCCGCCCCGAGGCGTTCATCGAGGGCTCGCTGATCTCGGCGAAGCGCACGGCCGCCAGTGCCGCGCTCGGCGCGGGCCTGCTGGTCGCCGACCAGGACGTGACCGCCGTCTCGCTGATCGCGACCGGCCTGATCAACCGGGAGATCCTCCGGTTCCTGGGCGCGCGGTTCCCGAAGCTGAACGAGGTCACGGTCTACGACCTCGACCCGGCCCGGGCCGCCGCGTTCGCCGAGCGGGCCGGCGAGATCGTGCCGGGTGTCACGGCGCGGGTGGCCACCGACCTGGCCCAGGCCGTGGCGGCCAGCCCGGTGGTGTCGATCGCGAGCACCGCGCTCGCGCCGCACATGGACCTGGCGGCCGCCGCGCCCGGCACCGTCGTGCTGCACATCTCGCTGCGCGACCTTGTGACCGACTCCATCCTGGACAGCCACAACATCGTCGACGACGCCGACCACGCCTGCCGGGAGGGCACGTCGCTGTTCCTGGCCGAGCGGCAGACCGGGGGGCGCGCGTTCATCGACGCCTCGGTCGGGCAGCTCGTGCGGGGGGTCGTGGACTTCCAGCCGGACCCCAAGAAGACCATCGTGTACTCCCCGTTCGGGCTCGGCGTCCTCGACATCGCGGTCGCCCAGTTCGTCCGGGACGCCGCCGTGAGCGCCGGTGTCGGTGTGACCGTCGACAACTTCCTCCCCACCAGCTGAAAGGTTCCATGACATGTTTCTCGTCGTCCGTAACGCCGAAGAGCAGTACTCGATCTGGGCCGCCGACCGGGAGCTGCCCCCGGGGTGGACGGCCGAGGGCACGAAGGGCTCCAAGGAGGAGTGCCTGACCCGGATCAGCGAGGTGTGGACCGACATGCGCCCGCTCAGCCTCCGGGAGCGGATGGCAGCCTGAGACGAGGCTCACAGGACGAAGGCGGTGGTCACCGGGCCGGGTGACCACCGCCTTTTTCTGTCTTTTTCATGATCGATGAATAGTGACAAAAACCCCAATCAAGACCCAACCTTCGCGGGGTACGACTCCCCCGCGCCCCAAGATCAGCTCAGGGCGAACGCCGGCGTCAGTTTTTTGTCAGTGGCTGACTCTAGGGTCGTCGTCAGGCAGTGAAAACCTGTGGCGTGACGGATTGCAATCGGGCAAGACTGGCCGAAAAGTGACCGGACACCGCGTCGCACCGAAGTCCCCGAGAGGCACACCGAACATGTCCGAGAAAATCGCCACAGCCGCCACGGCGCCCGGTGGCGTGCCCGCGGTCGACCCGAAGCGCTGGCTCGCGCTCGCGGTCATCGCGATCGCCCAGCTCATGGTCGTGCTCGACGCGACGATCGTCAACATCGCGATGCCGTCGGCGCAGCACGCGCTCGACATCAACGACGCCAACCGGCAGTGGATCCTCACCGCCTACACCCTCGCCTTCGGTGGCTTCCTGCTGCTCGGCGGCCGGATCGCCGACTACGTCGGCCGCAAGAAGATCCTCCTGATCGGCCTGATCGGCTTCGCCCTCGCCTCCGCGCTCGGCGGCGTCGCGCAGAACGCCGCGATGCTGTTCGCCGCCCGCGGCCTCCAGGGCCTGTTCGGCGCGCTCCTCGCCCCGGCCGCGCTCTCCCTGATCACGGTCACGTTCACCGACGTCAAGGACCGCGCCAAGGCGTTCGGCGTCTTCGGCGCCATCTCCGGGGTCGGCGCCGCGATCGGCCTGATCATGGGTGGCCTGCTCACCGAGTACACGACGTGGCGCTGGTGCCTCCTCGTGAACATCCCGATCGCGCTGATCGCGTTCGCGCTGGCCATCCCGATCGTCAAGGAGAGCCGCGCCGAGGGCAACACGAAGTACGACATCCCGGGAGCCGTGCTGTCCACCGCGGGCCTCGTCGCCCTCGTCTACGGCTTCACCAAGGCCGCCGAGGACGGCTGGACCGCGACCTCCACCCTGGCCTGGTTCGTGGTCTCGGTGATCCTGCTGGTCGGCTTCGTCGTCGTCGAGCTGCGCACGGCCCACCCGCTGCTGCCGATGCGGGTGATCCTGCACCGCAACCGGGGCGGTTCGACGCTGGTCTCGATCACCCTGGGCGCGGGCATGATGGGCATGTTCCTGTTCATGACCTACTACTTCCAGGGCACCCTGCACTGGTCCCCGCTCCAGAGCGGCGTCGCGTACCTGCCGTTCTCCGGCGCCCTGATCGTCACCGCGATCGTCGGCAGCGGCCTGCTGCCGAAGGTCGGCCCCCGGGCCATGATGACGGTCGGCGGCGTGCTCGCCGCCGGCTCGATGGTCTGGCTGACCCAGCTGAAGGTCGACTCGTCCTACGTGGCCTTCATCATGCCCGCCCTGATCATCATGGCGGTCGGCATGGCCCTGGTGTTCGTGCCGCTGGGCAACACCGCCCTCAGCGGCGTCGACCCGCACGACGCGGGTGTCGCCAGCGCCCTGCTGAACACCTCGCAGCAGATCGGCGGCTCGCTCGGCGTCGCCCTGCTCAACACGGTGTTCACCACCGCCGTGGCGAACTTCATCACGGACTACGTCAAGACCAACGGCCCCGAGAAGCTCCAGGAGGCGACGGCGCTCGGCGCCGTACACGGCTACAACGTGGCCTTCACGGTGAGCGCCGTGCTGCTCGGCGCCTCGGCCGTGATCATCTTCCTGATGATCCAGAACACCCCGAAGAACGCGGCGGCCGGCGACTCGACCGACGCGCCGACGATGGTGCACGTCGGGTAGTTCGACCGCACTCCAGTGTGACCCGGGCGGCCGGGTGGGTCTCGCACCCACCGGGCCGCCCGGTCCCGTTCACGGCCCGGGTTCGGTTCACGGCCCGGTCCCGTTCACGGCCCGGGTTCGGTTCACGGCCCGGTCCCGTTCACGGCCCGGGTTCGGTTCACGGCCCGGTCCCGTTCGGCCCGGGTTCGGTTCGGGGCCCAGGTGCTGTTCCGGGCGCGGGCGGCCGTGTCTGGGTCCGGCACCCCCAACGGCGTGGGTCCGGTGGTGGTGCGCCGACCTGGCGGTGCGCTTCGGGGCCCTCACGCCGAGGATGCGGTCATGTCCGGACCATGCCCGGATCGCGGCAGGACAGGACGTTCGGCGGAGTGACCCCGGTGGCGGTGACGACCAAGATCAAGTGGTGAGCATGGGGGACGAAATCGCAGAGTGGACCACGCCCGAACCTCCGACAGCGAGGGCCGGCGGGGTCTTCGCCAGGCGGTACGGCGGCTTCGCGGGCATCGCCCGGACGGTCGGCGCGTTCGTCGGCCTGCTCCTCTTCGCCGCGTACTTCGCCATCGACTCGAGCCATCTGATGTCGAACCACTGTTTCGGCCCTGACGGTCAGATCGTCTGCCCGATCAAGGGCCCCGACTGGGCTCGACCCATACCTGACTACGTGACACTGTCGGGCCTGCTCGTCGCCCTTACCGGCCTCGCCGTCGGCCGCCCCGTCCGCGCGCGGGCGCTGATCGCCGGCTTCGTGCTGACCGCTGCGGCTCTCGTCGGCAGCTGGCTGATCGGATAGCCGGATCGGGGTGCCGGGCAGCTCCAGCGCCCGGCGCTGAGGGGACGCGGTGCCAGGGTGCCGGGGCGGACAGCGCGGGTCGTTGTCCCCGGCCGTGATCAGTCGCTTCCGGTTCGTTTTCCTGCCCTGTCAGCGGCTGCGGACTCGCGGATGCTCGGAGCTGCTGGGCGCGGTACCCATCTGGACCGTGTTTTTTGATCGTGGGCGGTAGCGTGGCGGCATGGCGGTCGAGGTGGTGTCGCGGTTTCCCGTCGACGACGAGGTTCTGAGCGCACTGCACGCGAGGGCCTTTGGTGGCGACGCCGTGGAGACCCCTTGGCGGGTACGCCTGGCGGGGCACGCGCTCACCTGGGTGGGTGCCTTCGACGACGGCCGGCTCGTGGGGTTCGTCCAGGTGTGCTGGGACGGCGGCGCGCACGCGTTCCTGTTGGACACCGCCGTGGATCCGAGGTGGCAGCACCGTGGGGTGGGTCGACGTCTCGTGCTGGCCGCGGCGGACGACGCCAGGGCTGCGGGCTGCCGTTGGCTGCACGTCGACTTCGAACCCGACCTGGAGGAGTTCTACCTGGACGGGTGCAGCTTCCGGCCGACCCGGGCGGGACTGCTGGCACTGTAGGCCGCTTCTGATGCCGTCAGCCGTTCGGAGGGACGCCGGGGAAGCACTAGCTTCCGAGGCGGATGCGGTCCGTGATCTGGGAGCGCAGTACCAGGTTGTCCATCGTGGCCCGTACGGCCAGGTGGTCCACCGCCATCGGCACCGCCACCCGGTGCTGGTGCTCGCGGACCACGGACCGCAGGCGTTCGTAGCGCCGGCAGTCGAGTTCCGAGCGCAATTGCAGATAGCCGGCGAGCAGCGGACGGTGCTCCGCGCCGAGCCGGTCGCGGACGGCCGCCAGGGTCCGCCGGTCGGCGGGTGACGGTACCTCGACGGGGAGGTAGATCCGGCCGGTGTTGTGCCGGCCGACCCACGGGCCGCGCACCGTGACGACGATCGGCCCCTCCTCCTGCGGGTCGACGACGGCCGCGCCGATGTCCGGGGCCAGTGTGGCGTGCACCCGGTCAGCGCGGGCCGCGAGCCCGTCCCACCAGAGGTCGCCGGCCAGGTCGCTGTCGCGCAGCGCGTCGAGGAACTCGGTGAAAGCCGGATCCGCGAGCAGCCTGCCCGAGTCGATCGGCACCGTGACCGACCGTACGGGCGGCCAAAACTCGCCGTCGCGCAGGTCCTCGTTCCGGAGGTCGGAGCGGGACCGGCCGCCGAGCAGGGGCAGTTGGCGGGCCCGGTAGCCGTCGTCGAAGGCCAGGGCGGATCGACCGTCCCAGTCGTACTCGGCGCGCTGCGCGGCGAGGAAGCCGATCGGGTCAGCGAGCGGCACGTACCCTCCCGGTGTCGTCGTCGCGGTGCGTACGTCAGGGCCTTCGGCACCAGATGGCTCCGGGCGCGGTCACCGGCCCCTGTCCGGCCGCCTGGGCC
>NZ_JBFAZP010000001.1:632917-937600 GCF_040681875.1 Longispora sp. NPDC051575
CCGGCTCCCGGCTCCCGGCTCCCGGCTCCCGGCTCCCGGCTCCCGGCTCCCGGCTCCCGGCTCCCGGCTCCCGGCTCCCGGCTCCCGGCTCCCGGCTCCCGGCTAAATGATGATGCCACGGCTTTCGCTCACCCCGCTCGGGAAGGCCGGGCCGGGACAGGGCCGGACCCCCGAGGAGGCGGGCCGGGTCAGGAGGCGAGCCGGCGTTCCAGGTCCGCGGTGCCCTGCTCGACGGTGGTCGGCACCCCGTAGACGGTGAAGCCGAGCCGACGGTTCACCTCGATCATGTGGGTGTTCGCGTAGTCGGTGGACGTGTCGATCCGCTGGCGGCCCGGGTGTTCGGCGACCAGGCGGCGCAGGTTGGCCGCCTTGACGTGTGCGCCGAGGCCGTGGCCCCGGTGGGCGGCGAGGACTGCGGTGTCCTGCTGGGTGCCGAAGTCGGGCTGGTGCGGGTAGAACTCGAGCTCCGTGAGACCGGCCACCTCGCCCGTGGCCTCGTGCACGGCGACGGCGACCCGCTGCTCGACTTTCCGCCCGACCAGGTCGCGCTCGGCCTCCCGCACCAGCTCCGGGGTCCACTCCCGGTCCCGGAGCGCCGAGGACTCACCCCTGGGCGCGTCGTGGATCGCGTTGCGGGCCCGCGCGTAGGAGTCGACCAGTTCCTCCGGGGCGTGGTTCAGCCACGTCACCATCCGGTACCCGTCGGGGGCGGTGACCGGCCAACCCTCCGGGTCCACTGTGGTCAGTTTGAGGCGCATCAGCACGAGGCGCTGCGTGACCCGGAAACCGAGACCGGCCGCCCAGGCCGCACCGGAGCCACCCTCCATCGCGACCCCGAAGACAGTCTGCCGCGCCCCCGCCCGCACCGTCGGAAGCGCCGCGCGCAGCAGCCGGGTGCCCGTGCCGGCCCGGCGCAGATCGGGGCGCACCTGGACGTGCACCATCGCGATGTGGTCGTTGTCGCCGGTCAGCAGGCCGACGCGGACGACCCCGAGGAGCTGGCCGGCCCGGCGGGCGACGAGGTAGCTGGGCGTGCCGCCGCTCGTGGTGGTGGCGCCGAGGCCCCGCACGGTCGACTCGTAGGACGGCGCGGGGTCGTCCGGCCAGTCTGTCGCGCGGACGGCGACCACCAGCTCGTGGTACCCGTCTAGGTCGGCCTCCGTGGCCTGCTTCGGATCGAAGTTCGTGATCTCCAGTTCCATGTCCACACGTCGACTGTCCCAGATCCGCGCCGCTCCCGCTGTCCCGTCGCACGGGGCCGGCGGCTCTTCCTGTCGGCCCGGACCCGTTGCGTGGCAATGTCCTCGGCGGTCGTGGTGCACGAGTTGGCGCCGGCGATTCGGCGGTCCAGGCAGGCAGCCGACGAAGAGGCCCGGGCCGACCGGAGTCAGCCCGGGCCGTCTACTCGGCACCCGTCGAGCGGCCTCGGATGGCGAGGACGCCCGGCCTGCGCCGGTGGTGGCCTGCGCCTCAGGCCCCCGCGATGGCCGGCAGCGCGGCGGCCCGGGGCCGGCCCAGGACCCCGTCGAGCTCGGTGAGCACCCCGGTCGCCCGGGTCACCAGCCCCAGCCCCGTCCACAGCTCGGCGGCCGTGGTCAGCAGGTGCACCGCCCGCCCCGACTCGCCCTGCGCGGCGGCGATCCGGCCGAGCCCCGTGACGGCGCACGCGTGCGCGTACCGGCGTTGCAGGCCGAGGCCGTTGAGCAGGGCCAGGGCGTCGCGGTACAGGGAGCGGGCCGCGTCGTGCCGGCCCTCCGCGAACCGCAGGTGCCCGAGGTGGGTGAGCGTGGTCGCCCGGCCCGCCTGGTCCCCGGCCAGGGTGTAGACGGCCAGGCACTGGGCGAAGCCGGCCTCCGCCTCGGCGTACCGGCCCGCGTCGAGGTCGAGCCGGGCCAGGCCGTCGAGCGCGGCGGCGGTGCGCCGGGCGTCGGGGAGCTGCCGGGACAGGTCGACGGCCGCCTGGTACTCCAGTCGGGCCTCCCCCGACCGCCCCAGGTCGCCGAGCACGTCGCCGAGCGCGGTCCGCGCCCCCGCCGTGCCGGACCGGTCCCCGCCGGAGAGGGCGATGGCCAGCGCGCGGCGGGCCCCGTCCTCGGCGGACCCCGGGTGGCCGAGGTGCCGGTAGGCGTCGGCGCACCGGCGCAGGGCCTCGGCCTCCCCCACCGGGTCGCCGAGCGCGGCGTGCAGGCTGGCGGCCCGGTCGGCGTAGGTGAGGCTGGCGTTGGCGTCGCCCCGGTAGCCGGCGAGCCGGGCCAGGCCGAGCTGCATGGCGGCCTCGCCCCGGGCGTCGCCCGAGGTGCGGGCGGCGGTGTGTGCCCGCTGGTAGGTGCGCCGCCAGTCGTGCTGGTGGCCGCGCAGTTCGAAGTAGTCCTCGCAGGCGCCGGCGAGTTCCCACGCGGCGGCGGCCTGGCCGGACGCGGCCGCCTGGGCCACGAGGGCCACCAGCGCGCCGTGTTCGGCCTCGAACCAGGCGACCGGGGTCTCGGCGAGGTCGTTGACCAGGCCGCCGGCCAGCCGCCAGCGGGGCGCGCCGCCCCGGGCGGGCCGGGCGCCGACGCCGTCGAGCCGGCGGGAGCACTCGGTGGCCAGGGACAGCCACGCGCCGTACGCGCGGTCGAGGGCGGCGCGGGCCGCGCGGGGCGGTTCCTCGTCCTCGGCGCGCTCGCGGGCGAACGGGCGGACCAGGTCGTGGAAGGCGTAGCGCTGCCGGCCGCTGCGGTCCAGCCGCAGTTCGAGCAGCCGCGCGTCGAGCAGCGCCTCGGCCAGCTCCTCGGCGGGCTCCTCCGGCACCTCCAGGAGGGCCGCCAGGGCCCAGGCGGGGAAGTCGGGCACGTCGAGCAGGGCGAGCCGCCGCAGGCCGGTACGGGCCACCGGGGGCAGCGAACGGTACGCCCGGTGCAGGCTGCCCCGGACGTCGAGCGCCCCGAGCCGGAACTCGTCGAGGAGCCGGCCGCTGGTCTCCAGCCGGTCCAGGAGCCGGGACACGGGCCAGTGCGGCCGGGCGACCAGCCGGGTACCCGCGACCCGCAGCGCCAGCGGCAGGCCGGCGCACCGGGCCACGATCCGCTCGGCGGCGTCGCGCTCCATGTCGTAGCGGGCGACCCCGATTACGGCGGCGAACAGCACCAGGGCGTCGTCGGTGCCGAACGGTTCGAGCGCGACCACGTGCGCGGCGGCCAGCGCCGGCAGGTGCGCCCGGCTGGTGACGATGACCCGGCAGGTCGGGCCGCCGGGCAGCAGCGGGGCGACCTGGGCCTCGCTGTGCGCGTTGTCGAGGACGACGAGGACCCGGCGGGTGGCGAGCAGGGTCCGGTACACCTGGATCCGCTCGTCGAGGCCGGCGGGCAGCGCGTCCTCCTCGACGCCGAGCGCGCGGAGGAACCAGGCCAGCGCGTCGGCGGGGTCGACGGGGACGTCCCCCGCGCCGGCGAGGTCCACGTACAGCTGGCCGTCGGGGAAGTCGTCGCGGGTCAGGTGCGCGGCGCGGACGGCGAGCACGGACTTGCCGACGCCGGGCATGCCGGTCACCAGGAGCGGCGCGGCGGTGGCGTGGTCGGAGTCGAGGACGCCGGCGACCTGGGCGAGCTCGGCGGTCCGGCCGGTGAAGTCGCCGAGGTCGGCCGGCAGCATGGCCGGGCGGGGGGCGATCTCGATCCGGCCCGTGGGCGCGTCGAGGGCGGGGGCGGCGATCAGGATGTCGTGGTGCGCGCGGGTCAGGGTGGGGCCGGGGTCCACGCCCAGTTCGTCGACGAGGACCCGGCGGCCGTCGTGGTAGACGGCCAGGGCGTCGGCCTGCCGGTCGCAGCGGTACAGGGCGGTCATCAGCTGGGCGCGCAGTCCCTCGCGCAGCGGGTGCTCGGCGACCAGGCCGGTCAGCTCGGGCACCAGCGGCGCGTGCCGGCCGAGGGCGAGGTCGGCGTCGATCCGGCTCTCCAGGACCGCGATCCGGGCCTCCTCCAGCCGGAGCTGCTCCGCGCCGAGCAGGAACTCGGTCACGTTGGCCAGCGCGGGGCCCCGCCACAGCGCCAGGGCGGCGCGGAGCTTCTCGGCGGCTTCGGTGTGCCGGCCCTCCCGCAGGGCGGCCCGGCCGGTCTGGGCGAGGCGTTCGAAGTCCCCGTGGTCGTAGCGGGCGCCGTCGAGCCGGATCAGGTAGCCGGGGCGCTGGCGGAGGATCTCCATGCCCGGGTCCGCGCTCTTGCGCAGCCGGGAGACATAGGTACAGATCTGGGCGTTGAGGGTCGCCGGGGGATTCTCGCCCCACAGCAGGGTGCTGAGCCGCTCGTCGGAGACGATCCGGCCGTCGGCCAACAGGAGCGCCGCCAGCACCGTTCGTTGCTTCGACCCGTCCAGCGGGATCTCGGCGCCGTCCTTCCATACTTCCACCGGTCCGAGGACACGGAACTCCATGGATCCACCCGTCGATATATGAGAGTTCGCGGAATAAGAAGAGAGGGGTGGAGCCGACTGTGCCGTCGACCCCACCTCAGACATCGTCACATCGAGATTCTTTTGCTGTTTACCCGCGATTGCATATGGCTTCACTGCCAGGTGAAGTCGCCCGCCACCGCGTCACCCGCGGCGACCTGTCGGATGGACGTCACCTGCAGCTGGGAGGTGACGATCGTGGTGACGGCGGCCACAGCAATGAGAACTGCCGCGCCGATGACAACGCTGCGCAGAACACGTGCCACAACGACTCCTCACAGGATTCGATCAGAAGAAAGGACTTCGCGTTCGAGGATGCCCCGCCCGGATGTCGGCGGAGATTGCCGAATCTGTCTTTCGTCTGAAATCCTGTCGGGTCCACAAGGGCCGGTCAAGCCAGTTCAGTGTCTGAATCCTGCATGACCGAAGTCGGTCAGCGTTACTCGTCGGGAAGCACTGACTGGCGCGCAATGGGAATGATCAGAGAGACCTCGCAGAGCAGCACCCGCCACCCCGCGTAACCGCCGCGCAGCACGGCGCGCTCAATCAGATCCGCCGCGGCGCGCTCGGCGTCGGAAAGGTTACTGGCCACCACGAAGACCACCGCGTCGGCGCCTTCCACTGTTGGCTCGACGTACACGTGCTCGAGTCCGTCAGCCGGTCTGGCCACTTGCCAGATAACGCGACGAAGCCACTCTGCCTGCTCCGCAGAACAGGACATAGTGGCGCTCATGCGGACCGTTACTAAATGCACCGACCAACCATCACAGAATCGGACTTAAGAATCCAGGGTTCCGGGCTGATGGAAAATTGCCCGGCGGGACATCGGAGAGTCATGACTGCGTCAACCAACCGCGCTCGGCCGCCAGCGCGCCGGCCTGGAACCGGCTGCGCGCCCCGAGTCGCGCCATGATCTCCGCACCCATCCGACCGACGGTACGCGGCGACACACCGAGCTTGCGCGCGGCCTGCTCGTCGGTATCGCCCTGGAGCAACAGGTTCAGCAGGGCGCGCTCCTGGTCGGTCAGCTCGGGGCACCGGTCGTCCTGCTCGTCGCCGAACGGCGTACCCGTCTGCCAGATCTGCTCGAAGAGCGCGCACATGACGGCCACCGGGGCGGCACCGCGGACCACGACGGCCCCGGCGGCGGTGTTGTCCATGTCGAGCGGCACCACGGCGAACATCCGGTCCACGATGAGCATCCGGATCGGCAGCACGGGCACGGTGCGGACGAGGGCGCCCATCTCCACGAGCCAGTCGGCGTGCGCGCTCGTCGGGGCGTCGTTGCGGACACTGTTGAGGTACAAGGTACGCATCTCGACCCCCCGTTCGAGCAGTAGCGCGTTCAGTGGCCGGCTCGCCGCCAGCGCCTCCTCCGTCTGCGCCCCGTCGGGGGCGAAGGCCAGCACCTGGTGCTGGGTCTGGTACGCCAGGCGTTCGAGGCGTTCACGGACGGCGTCGAGCCCGATCAGCTCCTCGACGCCGGTGGACCCGGTGCCCCGGCTCGGGTGGGCGTACTCCGCGATCAGCACCTGGAGGGCGGCCTGGCCCTCCTCGATCTGGTGCTGACGGCGCAACAGGTCCACCCGCTGACGGGCCAACAGGATCTCCAGGCCGGCCTCCGGGGAGACCGGCCGCATGGCGAGCGGGTTCTCCCACGACGGCCTGAGCAGGGAGAGCCTGGCGAGTTCGTCCAGTCCGGACCGGATGCGATCCTCCTCCCAGCCGAGCCGTTCGGCCAGCTCGGCGATCCCCGCGAGGGGGCTCTTGAGCATCGCGAGGTAGATGGACTCCGCCACGGGATCGACATCGAAGGCCTCGAGCATCGCGCTCCCCTGATTTTTTCTTGCGGTCCAGCACTTTCGGACCCACGTTACAAGATGTAAATCAGAGGTGTCGACCGCACTAATCAAGCTTGTACCCACTAGTCAACAAGTCGACTATTGCCGGCAAGCTCCAGGCCATTCTCCAATACGCGAATTCCTTTCAGTTTTCTAGAACCCATCAGTAACATATCTCAGTCCACTGTAGACGTCTTTACGTCCTGGCCACGGAGAACGTCCGCCAGGAAGCCGTGCACCTCGCGTCCGGACTCACTATTAGTGAGTACGACCAATCCGGAACCGTCTTTCAGGCGGGTCATGGTCACGCACCGGAAGCCCGTGGACTCCCCTCCGTGGCCGAACTCCGTATCGGTCCCGGAATCGTCGACGATTGTGCCCAGACCATAGAAACTCCCGGGCAGCACGGTCGTCAACAACTGTTCGGCCGAGATGCGCGACAGCAGCGGAGATGAATCAGCGAGCGCGGCGGCGCGGATCTCGCACGCCACCTTCGCCAGGTCCGCCGCCGTGGACCACAGGCCGCCGGCCGCCAGCGCCGACCGGAGCCGGTGACCGCCCGGAATCGGGAGGCCCTCCGCGTCGTGGCCGGTGGCGACCGTGCTGTCCGCCCACTGGGGGAACGCCGGGTCGAAGCTGCTGTCCACCATGCCCAGCGGGGTGAACACCAGGTCGGCCATCAGCTCGGGGAACGGCCGGCCGACGATGTCGGTGAGTACCTGCTGCAGTACCGCGAAATGGCTGTTGGTCTTGCGGAACACCGTCCCGGGCGCGAGCTCCGGGCGGACCCCCTCGCCGCGCAGCACGTCCAGCAGGGCCGGGACGGGCTGGCCGGGCTCGTAGAGCGTGCTCGGCGACAGCGACAGACCGGAGGTGTTGGAGAGCAACTGGCGGGCCGTGACGACCCCGCCGGCCGGCACCCGCCAGTCGGTCAGGTAGTCGTTCACGTCCGCGTCGAGGTCCAGCATGCCCCGTTCGGCCAGCCGGAGCGCCGCCACGGCCGTGACGTGCTTGCTCATCGAGGCCACCTGGAACGGCGTGCGGGACGTGACCGGCTCGGCGCCGCCCGCGCGGAGCACGCCGTGGCTCTCGACCAGCGCCACCTCGCCGTCGCGCAGCACCGCCACACTCACGCCGGGTACCCGGTGGTCGGCCATCACGCCCAACGGGGACGGCAGCCGGACCGGACCCCGCTGGGTGGGCACCGTGGCCCGGGGCAGCGGCCGGGGCCGACCGCCGTCGAGGCCCAGCGCCAGGTCCGCGAGGGTGTCGTACTGGTAGAGCTGGCGCAGCGAGGCCGGCTTCCCGCCCTCCCGGAGCCCGGTGAGCAGGTGCACGATCCGCATCGAGTCCACGCCGAGGTCCATCAGCCTGTCCCCCATGCCCACCTGGTCGATGCCGAGCACCTGGGCGCACACCCGGGCGATCAGGGCCTCGGTCTCGGTGGCCGGGGCCACGTACGCCCGGTCGGGGCTCAGGGCCGCCCGGTCCGGCGCCGGCAGCGCCTGGCGGTCCACCTTGCCCGCGGCGTTGAGCGGCATGACGTCCAGGTGCACGAACGCTGCCGGGATCATGTACCCGGGCAGGGCCTCGGCGAGGTGGCCGCGCAACTCCCCGCCCTCGGCGTCGCCCACGATGTACCCCACGAGCCACTTCTCGCCCTGGGCGTCCTCGCGGGCCAGCACGCACGCGTCGCGGACCTGCGGGTGGGTGATCAGCCGCTCCTCGATCTCGCCGAGTTCGATCCGGTGCCCCCGGACCTTCACCTGGTGGTCGACCCGGCCGAGGAACTCGATCGTGCCGTCGGCGCGGTAGCGGGCCAGGTCGCCGGTGCGGTACATCCGGGCGCCCGGGGGGCCGCCGAACGGCTCGGGCAGGAACCGTTCGGCGGTCAGGTCGGGGCGGCCGACGTAGCCGCGGGCCACGCCGTCGCCGCCCAGGTAGAGCTCGCCGACCACCGAGACGGCCACCGGGCTCAGGTCCTGGTCGAGGACGTAGGTGCGGGTGTTGTGCAGGGGCCGGCCGATCAGGACCGTCTCCGCGTCGGCGGGCACGTCCCAGAACGTGGACCAGATGGTGGTCTCCGTCGGGCCGTACACGTTGACGAGGCGTTTGACCTGGCCGGCGAGGGTCCGGGCCAGCACGGGCGGCAGGGCCTCCCCGCCGACCAGCGCGGTCACCGGCCGCTCGCCGAACCCGGCCGCCTGCAGCAGCTTCCAGCCCGACGGGGTGGCCTGCACGTGGCTGACCTGCTGGGTGTCCACGAGCCGGATCAGCGCCGTGGCGTCCTTGGTCTCGCCGTCGCGGGCCAGGACGACCCGGCCGCCGGTGATCAGCGGCAGCCACAGCTCCAGGCCGGAGATGTCGAAGGACAGCGACGTGGACGCCAGCCAGCCGTCACCCTCGGCGGCACCGAGGTGCACCCGGAGCGAGAACAGCAGGTTCAGCAGCGCCCGGTGCGCGATCTGCACGCCCTTCGGCTTGCCCGTCGAACCCGAGGTGAAGATCACATACGCCAGGTTGTACTGGTCGTCCCAGCGCTCCACCGCCGTCGTCGGGTCGCGCCACGCCTCGCGGTCCGTCCACAGTGCGCGCCCGTCGTACTCCCGGAGCGCGCCCGCGTACGGGCTCTCCGTGATGACGAGCTGGACACCGGCCGTGGCCAGGTAGTAGCCGAGCCGCTCGGCGGGCAGCTCCGGGTCCAGCGGCACGTACGCCGCCCCGGCCTTCCACACCCCGAGCAGCGCGGCGACCAGGTCCGGCCCCCGGCCGAGCAGCACGCCGACCCGGTCGTCCGGGCTGACGCCCCGCTCGCGGAGACGGTGCGCGAACTGGTTGGCCCGCGCGTCGAGCTGCGCGTACGTCACCCGCTCGTCGCCGGACACGACGGCCACCGCGTGCGGCGTCGATGCCGCCCGGTCCTCGAACACGTGGTGCACAGATCTCATGAACCCGCCTCGCTTCGCTCGCCGGGCCCACGAGATCCCGAGATGCTGTGTACCTGATCCGCTCGCTGACGCTCGCTCATGAACCCGCTCCGTTCAGCTCTGCCCGTGCCAGGAAGGCCATACTCCGGTGGACGGCCACGCTCACCACTCCATCGCGGTGTCGTTCCACTCGACCAGCAGCTGGTCGCGCTCGGGCTCGGAGATGTAGGACGCGCCCGCGTCGCCCGCCGGGTCGGCCGCCATGGCCTCCAGCACGGCCCGGTACATGCCGACCAGGCGCTCGGCGTTGGCCCGGCTGAGCAGGTCCGCCGGGGCCTTGAGGACCAGGTGGCCGGGCACCGTGGACACCTGCAGACCGAACTCGTTCGCCGCGTCGCCCACGTCGGCGCGCACGTCGGACTGCTCGGTGTCGGTCTGCCGGAAGTCCTGGTAGCTGAACATGACCGAGATCAGCCGCTCGGCGCCCTGCTCCTTCTGGATCGCCGGCAGCGGGTACCGGCGGTGCGGCCACAGCTCGGTCTCCCGGGCGTAGACCTGGCCGACCAGTTCCGCCCAGGTGCCGGCGGTGCGGTCGTAGGGGAACGGCAGCGTGTTGAGGTGCATGCCGTACACCTTCTCGGCGCCCTGGTTCTCGGGGCGCGCGCTCTGCACCAGGCCGACGTAGAACGCCTTGGCGTCGGTGAGCTGGCTCATCACCTTCAGGTGCGCGCCGAGGAGCACGCTCTTCAGCGACGCCTTCTCGCTCGCCGCCAGGGCGCGCAGTTGCGGCTCCAGGTCCACGTAGGGCACGAAGGACCGGAAGTGGCCCGTCTCCTCGCCGCCCCAGCCCTCGGGGAGGGCCAGCGGCGCGTGCGAGGTGACGATGGTGCGCCAGTAGTCCCGGTCGACCTCGGAGGCCAGGGACTCCAGCTCGCCGGCGATGAAGTCGGCGTACCGGGCACCCTGCAGGTCCAGCGCCTTCGGGGTGCCGCCGTCCCGGAACGCCCGGTAGGCGTCGAGCAGCTCGGCGAGCAGCGCCTGCTGGCTCCAGCCCTCCGTGATCGCGTGGCAGAGGGTGAACGCCAGCCGCCAGGAGCCGTCGTTCTCCACCAGCGCGGCGAGCCGCAGCAGCGGGGCGTTCCCCAGGTCGAACAGCTCGGACCGCTCGCGGGTGACGAACTCCCGGACCGCCGTGTCCCGCGCCGCGTCGTCGAGGTCGCGCAGGTCGTGCACCGCCACCGCCATCGTCGCGGTCGGGTGCACGAGCTGCATGGGCGTGGAGTACCCGTCGAGGTCGAAGGAGGTGCGCAGCATCTCGTGCCGCTCCACGACCAGGGCCGCCGCCTTCCGCAGCGCGTCGGCGTCGAACGGCTCCGGCTCGACGACCTTGAAGGCCGACGTGTTGTGGTACCGGTTGACGTCGGCGTCGGCGAACATCTCCACGACCATGCCGAGCTGCACCCGCGACAGCGGGTAGGCGTCGACCAGACCGGCGGGCAGCCGGCCCTTGTCCTCGGCCGTCAGCAGCGCGAACGGCGCCGTGTGCCCGGCGTCGGCCGCCGGTTCCGCGCCGGTCCCGGTCAGCGCGTGCGCCAGGTCCGCGACCGTGCGGTGGGTGAACACGTCGCGCACCGACACCGCCGGGTAGCCGGCCTGCCGCAGCGCGCCGACCAGGGCGATGGCCCGGATCGAGTGCCCGCCGAGGTCGAAGAAGCTGTCGTGCACCCCGACCCGCTCCAGGCCCAGCACGTCGCGCCACACGGCCGCGACCTGCTCCTCGACCGCGTTGCGCGGCCCGGTGAACTCGCCCTCGTCCTCCTGCTCCGGCGCGGGCAGGGCCTTGCGGTCCACCTTGCCGTTGGCGTTGAGGGGCAACTTCTCGAGGGGTACGAACGCGGCCGGCACCATGTAGTCGGGCAGCTGGAGCGCGCAGTGCTCCACGAGGTCGACCTCGGGGTCGGCCACGTAGTACGCGACGAGCCGGCGGTCGCCGGGGGTGTCCTCGCGGACCACGACCGTGGCCTCCCGGACGGCCGGGTGCGCGGTGAGCACCGCCTGGATCTCCCCCAGCTCGATCCGGTAGCCGCGGATCTTCACCTGGTCGTCGATGCGGCCCAGGAACTCGACCTCGCCGTGGGCGTTCCACCGGGCCAGGTCGCCGCTGCGGTAGAGCCGGCCCGCGCCGTACGGGTGCGGGACGAACTTCTCGGCGGTCAGCTCGGGGCGGTTCAGGTAGCCCCGGGTGACGCCGGTGCCGCCGACGTACAGCTCGCCGGTGACGCCGACCGGGACGAGCTGGAGCTCGGGGTCCAGCACGTACATGGCCATGTTGGGCAGCGGCCGGCCGATCGGGACGACCTCCACGAGCTGCGGGGTCACCACCGGGTGGATGCAGGTGCCCACGGACGCCTCGGTCGGCCCGTACTCGTTGATCAGGCGGCCGTCGCCGAGGAGTTCGCGCCAGCGCTCGGCCAGCGGGCCGGGCAGGGCCTCGCCGGCGACCACGATCACCTTGGCCAGGGCGTCGAGCTGCGCGGCGTCGAGCTGGTGGCCGAGGAGCTCCAGGTGGCCCGGGGTCAGCTTGATGAAGCTGAACGGCCCGTGCGCGTCGAGGATCCGGCCCAGGTCGGCCAGGTCCACGTCCTGCGGGAGCAGCAGCACCCGCTGGCCGGCGACCAGCGGTCCCCACAGGTTCGGGACGACCAGGTCGAAGGCGACCGAGGAGAACAGCGGCGCGCCGCCGCCGCGAAGGCCGGAGGCATCGGTCGGGACGGCCGATCCGGCCTGGTCGTGCGCCGAGGACCTGAGCGGCCCAGAAGGCGCAGTGCCCTGGGTGGCGAGGATGTCGCGGGCCCAGACCACGTGGTTGGCCAGGCCCCGGTGGGTAACCTGGACGCCCTTCGGCCGGCCGGTGGAGCCGGAGGTGAAGATGACGTACGCGGCGCCGTCGAGGTCGCGGGTCTCCGCCACCGCCGAGGTCGGCTGGCCGGCGAGCTCGTAGCGCTCCACGTCCACCAGGACGCAGTCGGACCACTGCGGGTCGAACCGGTCGGCGTACCGGGAGTGGGTCACGACGACCCGCGCGCCCGAGTCGCCGAGCATGTGGCCGAGCCGGTCGGCCGGGAAGGACGGGTCCAGGGGCGCGTACGCCCCGCCGGCCTTCCAGACGCCCAGCAGGGCCGCCATCAGGTCCGGTCCCCGGTCGAGGAGCACCCCGACCACGGACTCCCGGCCGACGCCCCGGCCGCGCAGGTAGTGCGCGAACCGGTTGGCCTTCGCGTCCAGGTCGGCGTAGGTCACCTCGGTGCCGCCGGGCACGGCGAGCGCCACGGCCTCCGGGGTGGCCGCGACCTGGGCCTCGAACAGGTCGAGGACCGAGTGCGTGATCTCGGGGCCGGCGGTGTGCGCCCACTCGTCGAGCAGGATCTCCCGCTCGCCGGCCGGCAGGTGCACGCCCCGGGCGTCGCCCTCGAAGTCGGCGGCCATCGCCTCCAGCACGGCGCGGTACATCGCGCCGAGCCGGTCGGCGTGGTGCCGGCTGAGGGTGTGGGTGTCCACGGTCAGGATCAGCTGGTTGGTCAGCGCGGCCACGGCCAGCCCGAACTCGGTGGCCCCCTCGCCGATCACGCCGTCGGCGACGTCGACCAGCTCGGAGTCCTCCTGGAAGTCCAGGAAGCTGAACCGCACGTCGAGCAGGCGCTCGCCGCCGGCCAGTTCGCGCTGGATCACCGGCATCGGGAACCGGCGGTGCGGCCACACCTCGACCTCGCGGGCGAACACGCCCTCCACCAGTTCCTTCCAGGTGGCGGCGCCCCGGTCGTGGGCGAACGGCAGGGTGTTGAGGTACATGCCGTACACCCGGTCGGCGCCGAGCGCCTCGGGCCGGGCGCTGGCGACCAGGCCCGAGCAGAAGGACTGCTCGTCGGTGAGCTGGCTCATCACCTTCAGGTGCGCGGCGTGCAGCACGCTCTTCAGCGAGCCCCGGGCCCGGCTGGCCAGGGACCGCAGGGACGCCTCCAGGTCGCGGACGTCCACGACCGTGGAGTAGGAGGTCGCCGGGGCGGTGGTGTCCCCGGCCCAGCCGGCCGGCAGGGTGAGCTTCGGATAGCCCTCCACGATGGACTGCCAGTAGCCCCGGTCCTCGTCGCCGTCGAGGACGTCGAGCTCGGCGGCAATGAAGTCCGCGTACCGGATGGGAGTGGGTTCGGCGGGGTTGATCTCCTCACCCGCGTGGATCCGCTCGTAGAGGTCGATCAGCTCGCGGAGCAGGGCACGCTGGCTCCAGCCCTCGGTGATCGGGTGCGAGACGGTCACGGTCAGCCAGAAGGCCTGGTCGCCCTCGACGTGCGCGGTGAGCCGGAACAGCGGGGCCACCGCGAGGTCAAACAGCTCCGAGCGCTGCTCGCGGGTGAAATCCGCGATCGAGGCGCGCAGGGCCGGCTCGTCCAGCCCCGACAGGTCGCGCACGCTGACCGGGATCTCGGCCGTGGCGTGCACCAGCTGGAGCGGGGTGTCGAACGCGTCGAGCTGGAAGGACGTACGCAGCAGCTCGTGCCGCTGGGTGATGAGGCCGGTGGCCTGACGCATCGCCGCCAGCGAGAAGCGGTGACCGTCGGAGACCCGGAAGGACGACACGTTGTGGTACGCGTTCCGCCCGTCCGCGAGCATCTCCACGATCATGCCGAGCTGCACCTGCGACAGCGGGTACGCGTCGGTCACGTCCGCCGGCAGCTTCGCCCGGTCGGCGGCCGAGACCAGCGCGAACGGCTCGACCGGCGCGTCGATCTCGGGGCTGGCGGGCCGGCCGGTGAGGAACTCGGCCAGCTCGGCGACGGTCCGGTAGGCGAACACGTCCCGGACGGACACGTCGAACTTCGCGGCCCGCAGCGCGCCGACCAGGGCCACGGCCCGGATCGAGTGCCCGCCGAGGTCGAAGAAGCTGTCGGTGACGCCCACCTTGTCCAGGTCGAGGACCTTGCGCCACACGGCGGCGACGTGCTCCTCGGTGGGGGTGCGCGGGCCGATGAAGGCGCGCTCGGTCTCCACCGCGTCCGGCACCGGCAGGGCCTTGCGGTCCACCTTGCCGTTGGCGTTGAGCGGCAGCTTGTCCAGGCTCATGAACACCGGCGGGACCATGTACTCCGGCAGCCGGGTCGCGCAGTGCTCGGCCAGGCCGGTGACCGGACCCGCCTCGGGGACCACGTACCCGACGAGGCGCTTCTCGCCCGCCTCGTCCTCGTGCACGACGACGGCCGCCTCGCGGACCCCGGCGTGCTCCAGGAGCACCGTCTGGATCTCGCCCAGTTCGATCCGGTAGCCGTGGATCTTGACCTGGTTGTCGACCCGGCCGAGGAAGTCGATCTCCCCGCCGGCGAGCTGGCGGACCAGGTCGCCGGTGCGGTACAGCCGGGTGCCGGGCGCGCCGAACGGATCGGGGACGAACTTCTCGGCGGTCAGGTCGGGGCGGTTGGCGTAGCCGCGGGCCACCCCGGTGCCGCCGACGTACAGCTCGCCGGTCACGCCCACGGGCACCGGGTTGAGGTCGGCGTCGAGGACGTACATCGTCATGTTCGGCAGCGGGCGGCCGATCGGGACCACGTCGGCCGTGTAGCCGTCCGCGATCGGGAACACGCAGGTGCCGACGGACGCCTCGGTCGGGCCGTACTCGTTGACCAGGCGGGTCGTCGGGTCCAGCTGCCGCCACCGGTCCAGGGTCCGGCTGGTGAACGCCTCGCCCGCGACGACCATGACCTCGGTGAGGCCGTGCGCCTGGGCGGCGGTCATCTGGTGGGTCAGGACGTCCAGGTGGCCCGGGGTGAGCTTCATGAAGCTGAACGGCCCGGACTGCACCAGCCAGCGGCCCAGGTCGGCCATGTCCACGTCCTGCGGGAGGAGGTGGGTGGGCTGGCCCGCGACCAGCGGGGCCCACAGGTTGGGGACCACCAGGTCGAAGGACACCGAGGAGAAGACGGGCGCGCCGTTGCCGGGGGCGCCGGCGTGCCGGCCCGCGCCGCCGACCGGGGTGAGGTCCGGGGACTCCCCGCCGGCCAGCTCGGCGGCGGCCCAGGCGATGTGGTTGGCCAGGCCCCGGTGCGGGACCTGCACGCCCTTCGGCCGGCCGGTGGAGCCGGAGGTGTAGATGACGTAGGCGAGCTGGTCGAGGTCGACCGGGATCTCCGGGCTCCCCGTGGGGCGGCCCGCGATGTCGGCGGGCCGGACCACGGGCACCGCGAACCGGTCCGCGTAGGCGTCCTGGGTGATCGCGACGATCGACTGCGCGTCCTGGAGCATGTAGCCGATCCGGTCCGCCGGGTAGGACGGGTCCAGCGGCACGTACGCCGCGCCGGCCTTCCACACGCCGAGGAGCGCGGCCATCAGGTCCGGTCCCCGGTCGAGGAGCACGCCGACCACGGACTCGGCGCCGACGCCGGCCGCGAGCAGGTGGTGCGCGTACTGGTTGGCCCGCGCCTCCAGCTCGGCGAACGTGAGCGGGTCGGGTCCGCCGAGGACGGCCGGGCGCTCCGGGTACAGGGCGGCGGCGCGCTCCACCAGCTCGCGGACCGTGTGCTCCGGGGCCGGCTGGGTGACGTCGTTCCACCCGGTGAGGATCTGCCGGCGCTCGCCCTCGGGCAGGTACGTGACCCGGGCGTCGCCCTCGGGGTCGGCGGCCATGGACTCCAGCACCGCGCGGTACATGGCCGCGAGCCGGTCCGCGTTGACCCTGCTCATGGCGTGGGTGTGCCCGGTCAGGATGCAGAACCCGGCCTGGGTGGACACCGCGAGCGGGAACTCGGTGGGGCTGTCGTCGATGGTGGCCGCGTAGTCCACGAGGGACGTGTCGACCTGGCGGAAGTCCAGGTAGCTGAACCGGATGTCGAGCAGCTTCTGCCCGTCGCCGAGTTCGCGCTGGATGGCCGGCATCGGGAACCGGCGGTGCGGCCACAGCTCGACCTCGCGGGCGAACACGCCCTCGACCAGCTCGCGCCAGGTGGCGGCGCCCCGGTCGAACGCGAACGGCAGCGGGTTGAGGTAGAGGCCGTAGACCCGGTCGGCGCCGAGCGCCTCGGGGCGGGCGTTGCAGACCAGGCCGCTGAAGAACTTCTCCTCGTCGGTGAGCTGGCTCATCACCTTCAGGTGCGCGGCGTGCAGGACGCTCTTCAGCGAGCCCTGGGCCCTGCTGGCCAGGCGGCGCAGGTCGGACTCCAGGTCGTGGAAGGGGATCCAGATCCGGTACGACTCCTTGGGGGTGTCCTCCGGGTCGGCCCAGACGGCCGGGAGCTCCACCTTCGCGTACCCGTCGACGATGGTCTTCCAGTAGGCCCGGTCCTCGTCACCGGCCAGGGTGTCGAGCTCGGCGGCGATGAAGTCCGCGTACCGGACGTTGGCGGGCTCCGGGTCCACGGGCGTCTGGCCGTCGCGGATGGTCCGGTAGAGGCCGACCAGCTCCATCAGCAGCGAGTGGTGGCTCCAGCCCTCCAGGATCGGGTGGCACTCGGTGAACGTCAGCCACCAGCTCTTGTCGCCGCACTCGTGCGCGGTGAACCGCAGCAGCGGCGGGACGGCCAGGTCGAACAGGTCGGCCCGCTCGGCGGCGATGTGCGCCCGGATCGCCTGCTCCAGGGCGTCACCCGACAGCGCGGTGAGGTCCTGGTGCCCGATCGGCAGCTCGGCGGTGGCGTGCACCAGCTGGAGCGGCACCGCGTAGGTGTCCAGGTCGAAGGACGTGCGGAGGATCTCGTGCCGGGCCATCACGATCTGGCCGGCCTCGCGCAGCGCGGCGAGGTCGAACGGCCCGTCGTCGAGGATCCGGAACGAGGTCACGTTGTGGTAGTTGTTCCGGCCGGTGTCGTTGAGCATCTCCACGACCATGCCGAGCTGGATCTGCGACAACGGGTACGCGTCGACCACGGTCGCGGGCAGCTTGGCCCGGTCCTCGGCGGAGACCAGGTCGAACGGGGCCACCACCCGGTCCAGCTCGACCAGCGCGGGCCGGCCGGTCAGGAACTCGCACAGCGCCGCGACGGTCCGGTGCGCGAAGATGTCGCGGACCGCCACGTCGAAGCCGGCCGGCCGCAGCGCGCCGACCAGGCCCACGGCCCGGATCGAGTCGCCGCCCAGGTCGAAGAAGTTGTCGTCCACGCCGACCCGCTCGACACCGAGCACCTCGCGCCACACGGCCGCGACCTGCTCCTCGACCGGGGTGCGCGGGGCGACGAACTCGCGGTCGGAGCCCAGCTCCGCGCGGCCCGGCACCGGCAGCGCCCGACGGTCGAGCTTGCCGTTCACGGTCAGCGGGATCTTGCCGACCGGGATGAAGGCGGCCGGCACCATGTACTCCGGCAGGGTCTTCAGCAGCAGCGCGCGCAGCTCGCTCGGCGCGGGCACCGAACCGCCGGCGGACACGATGTAGGCGAGGATCTGCTCGTCGCGGACCACGACCACGGCGTCCCGCACGCTCGGGTGCGCCGCCAGGGCCGCCTGGATCTCGCCCAGCTCGATCCGGTAGCCGCGCACCTTGACCTGGTCGTCGGCGCGGCCCATGAACTCCAGGCTGCCGTCGGGCTTGCGCCGGGCCAGGTCACCGGACTTGTAGAGCCGGCCCGGACCGAACGGGTTGGGCACGAACCGCTCGGCGGTCAGCTCGGGACGGTTCAGGTAGCCGCGGGCCACGCCCAGGCCGGCGACGTAGATCTCGCCGGGGGCACCGATCGGGACCAGGTTGCCGTGCGCGTCGAGCAGGTACACCCGCAGGTCGTCGAGGGACCGGCCGACCGGGCTGCCGGCCTGCGGGTCGATGTCGGAGGGGCGGACCCGGTAGTACGTGGTGTGCACGGTGGTCTCGGTGATGCCGTACATGTTGAGCAGCTGGGGGGCGTCGAGGCCCACCCGGTTCGTCCACGGGGCGAGATCGCCGAAGATCAGCTTCTCGCCGGCGAACACGACGGCGCGCAGCTTGAGCTGGTCGATCCGCGGGTCGCCCTCCCCCGCCAGGCTGACCAGGCCCCGGAACGCGGTCGGGGTCTGGTTGAGGACCGTCACCCCGTGGTCGACGAGCAGGTCGAGGAAGTCGTCCGGGGAGCGGGTCACGTCCTTGGGGACCACGACCAGCTTGCCGCCGTGCATCAGCGCGCCCCACAGCTCCCACACCGACACGTCGAACGCGTAGGAGTGGAACAGCGGCCACACGTCGGTCTCGTCGAACGAGTAGTCCGCGCCGGTCACGGTCAGCAGCCGGAGCACGTTGCCGTGGGTCAGGCACACGCCCTTGGGCTGGCCGGTGGAGCCGGAGGTGTAGATGACGTAGATCAGGTTGTCCGGGCCGCCGAGCTGGTCCGGGTTGTGCGCCGGGTTCGCGGCGATGGAGTCGGCGTGCGTGTCGACCAGGACCGTGGTGACCTGGGCCGCGGCGAGGCGCTCGGCCTGGGCGGTGTCGGTGACCAGGATCGGGGCCTGCGCGTCGTCCAGCATGTAGACGAGCCGGTCGGCGGGCTGGGCCGGGTCGAGCGGCAGGTAGGCGGCGCCGGACTTGAGGACGCCGAGCAGGGTCGGGACCAGGTCCGCGCCCCGTTCCAGGGACACCCCGACCAGGGTCTCCGGGCCGGCGCCGAGGGCGCGCAGGTGGTGGGCGAGCCGGTTGGCCTTCGCGTTCAGCTCGCCGTAGGTCAGCTCCTGGCCCTCGAAGACGACGGCCGGCGCGTCCGGGAACGACGCCGCCCACTCCTCGAACACCTCGTGCACGCACTGGGTCGGCGGCAGGCCGGGCTGGCGGCGCGGCTCGGCGAGCACGACGGCCCGCTCGGTCTCGTCCAGCAGCTCCACGGTGGACAGCCGCTTGCCGGGCTCGGCGGCGACCTGGTCCAGCAGCCGGACGAAGTGCCCGGCGATCCGCTCGACCGTGGTCTCGTCGAACAGGGCGGACACGTACTCGAGGTGCCCGCGCAGCCCTCCGTCGGCCGCCTCCTCCACCTGCAACGTCAGGTCGAACTTCGCGATCCGGGCCGGCGGTTCGAGGTTCTCCACGACGACGCCCGGCAGGTCGAAGCCGCCGACCCGCTCGTCGTGCATCGTGAACGCGGCCTGGAACAGCGGCGTGCGGGACATGTCGCGCTCGGGCTGCAGCTCGTCGACGAGCTTGGCGAACGGCACCTCCTGGTGGTCGAACGCCTCCAGCACGGTGTTGCGGCCCCGGGCGAGCAGCTCCGCGAACGTCGGGTCGTCGTCCCACATGGCGCGCATGACCAGGCTGTTGATGCCGTAGCCGATCAGGCGCTGGGTCTCGGGCCGGACCCGGCCGGAGACCACGGTGCCGACCGGGATGTCGGTGCGGCCGGTGTAGCGGGCCAGCAGCGCCTGGTACGCGGTGAGCAGCACCATGAACAGGGTCGACTCGTTGTCACGGCCCACGGCGCGCAGCTTCTCGGCGAGGCCCGCCGGGAACGCGAACGGCACGGCCGAGCCGACGGAGCTGCGGGTCGCCGGGCGCGCCCGGTCGGTGGGCAGCTCCAGGGGCTCGATGCCGGAGAGCTGGTGCCGCCAGTAGTCGAGGTGCTTCGGCTGGGTGGCCTGGCCGCGCTCGAAGGCGGCGAAGTCCGCGTACTGGATCGGCAGCGGGGTCAGGGCCGGCTCGGCGCCCTTGAGGTACGCGCCGTACAGGGCGCTGAGCTCCTCCGCGAAGATCCGCACCGACCACTGGTCGCACGCGATGTGGTGGAACACGACCACGAGCAGGTGGTGCTCGGCGTCGATGCTGAGCAGCTTCGCGCGGGCCGGCCACTGGCGTTCCAGGTCGAACGGGTTGCCCGGCTCCGTCTCGGCCAGGTGCAGCGCCTCGGCCTCCGAGCGCACCGGCACGACGGTCAGGCCGCCCGCGCGGGGCGCGTCGACGACCTGGACGGGCTCGGTGCCGTCCAGCTCGTAGCGGGTGCGGAGGATCTCGTGCCGGTCCACCAGGGCGTCCCAGGCGCGGCCGAGCGCGTCGGCGTCCACCGGGCCGCGCAGCCGCAGGGCGACGGGGACCAGGTACTCCCAGCTGTCCGGCTCCAGCCGGCTGAGGAACCACATCTGCTGCTGGCCGAACGCCAACCGCAGGGGACCGTCGCGGTCCACCTGCTCGATGGTCGTGCGCCGGCTGGCCCGCCCGGCGAGCCGGCTGCGGAGCAGCTCCTCACGGATCGCTTCGGTTCCGCCTGTGCTCATGCGCCGCGCTCCTTCAAACCACCTAGACGTCAGCAGATGGTGAGAGAGTCCCGTCTGCGGCTATACGACGCCTATATCGGGGCGAGGTCACGGGCGGGGCACGGGTGGGGGAACGCGGGACACGGGCCGGGAAAGGCCGGGCGCGGCTTCGGCGGTGGCGGGTCCGGCGAGCTGGGCCGCGCCGGGCCGGGACAGGCCGCGTCGGGCCGGGGCACGAAAACGGGGAGGGTGCCGCTATCCCTTGGCGAATAGCGACACCCTCCCCGACGGGTACTACGCGGAGCTACTCCCGAACGCCCGCCAACTCCACAGAGGGGGTACGCAGCGCCAGGGCGGCCGGCAGCACGGTCCCCAGCAGCGCCAGCACCACACTGATCCCGCCGATCAGCACCACCGGCCCCCACGGCACCACGATCGGCGTCGACCCGAACAGCGAGGTCAGCGCGAACCGCAGCCCGATCAGGTTCACCAGCGCGGCCAGCGCCGCCAGGGTGAAGCCGACCGCGCAGACCAGCAGCGACTCGGTGGCGAACACCCGCAGCGCCTGCTTCGGGGTGGCCCCGGTCAGCCGGAGCACCGCGAGATCGCGCCGCCGGTCCGCGGTGGCCATCATCAGGGTGTTGACGATGGCGATGAAGCAGAAGAGGACGACGATGCCCAGTACCACCTGCTGACGCAGGGAGTTGATCTTCCGGGCCTCGGCGGTCTCGTTGCCGACCCAGGCCGACGCCGCCCACAGCTTGGTGCCGGAACCCGTGATGGCCTGCTGCAGCGCGGCGTCCACGGCGGACCGGTCGGCATCCGGGTGGATCTTGATCTGGGCGCGCCGGGCGAGCCCCGTCCGGGCGTACTTGGCCGTGTCCGCGTACTTCATCGACAGGTACGCGATGTCGTTGCCCGGCGTAGCCTTCACGATCGCGACGACCTTCAGGGACACCCGGGTGCCGTCGCCCATCTGGATGTCGAGCGACTCCCCCATGTCCTTGCCCCACAGGTCGGGCACCACGATGGTGTCGTCGCGCAGGTCGGACAGCGAGCCCTCGGCCACCGGCAGCTCGACGGTCTTGGCCAGCTGCGCGGGGTCCACGGCCTGGCCGTCGTTCTCGTCGAGCCCGCCGTCGGGCTCCACGACGTACAGCATCGTCATGATGGGGGCGATCACGTCCACCCCCGGCACTGCGGTCAACCGGTCCACGACCGCGCGGCTCACGCCGGGGGTGCCGTCCGGGTAGACCACGTAGTCGGCCTTGACCTCGGAGCGCAGCGCGGTGTCGCGGGCCTCGTTGACGGTCTCGGTGGCCCCGAGCAGCGACAGCGACAACCCGAGGGTGAGCAGCACCGGGGCGGCCGTGGCGGCGGTGCGCCGGGTGGCCGTCAGGGTGCCCTCGCGGACCAGCATCGCGCCGGCCCCCTTCAGCCCGCCGAACGGCCAGGTGAGCAGCTTGACGATCGGCCCCACCGCGATCGGCGCCAGCAGCGCGAGCGCCAGGATCGGCACGAGCAGGATCGGCACGTACGCGTTGGGGATCAGCACCAGGTCCGGGGCCACGAAGCCGATCAGCGCGACCGCCAGCAGGCCGATCCCGAGCCCGGTCAGGCCGAACACGAGCCGGCCCCGGGTCATGCCGCCGGTGTCCGCCGACGCCTCGCGCAGCGCGTCCACCGGGCGGACCCGGGCGGCGCGCAGCGAGGCGGACCAGACCCCGACGAGGGCGACGGCCAGGCCGACGAGGAACGCGCCGACCAGCGGGCCCCACACGTAGAAGGAGAACGAGGAGTCCACGGCGAACCACTCGGGCGAGATGCCCAGCCGGATCCACCAGTTCGTCATCAGCGGGGCCGCCAGGTAGCCGAGCACACAGCCCAGCAGGGAGGCGACAGTACCGAGCAGGCCGGCCTCGGACAGCAGCATCCGGCGGACCTGCTTCGGCGTGGCCCCCACGGTCCGCAGCAGCGCGACCTCGCGCCGGCGCTGCACCACCGCGAACGCGAAGGTGGACGCGACCACGAAGATGGAGACGAACCCCGCGACCGACGCGGTGATCGGCAGCAGGGTCTCGGTGTTGTCCATGGCGTCGCGGTCCCCGGCGACGCTCGGGTCGGCCTTGTGCCGGTCGTCCCCGGTCAGGACCAGGGCCCGCTCCCCGACCGTGGAGCGCAGGGTGTCGACCGGCGCGAAGGACACCACGGCCTCGACCCGGGGCGACAGCCGGGCCGCCTCGGACTCGGAGAAGAACACCGCCTGCTCGAACCCGACGGCCTTCGTCACCCCGACCACGGTGTAGGTCTTCGACTCCTCGGCCGTCAGCACGGTCACCTTCTCGCCGACGGTCCCGCTGGCGGTGGCGATCTCGTCGGCCGCGTCGGGCGCGCGCCCGGCGGCCAGGGTGTAGCCGCCGAACTCCGCCACCGGCCAGGCGTGACCCAGCGGCGCGAGCCCGGGGCGCATCCGCTGGCCGGACACCTGGGCGTAGAACGAGCGGTCCAGGACCGTGCGGCCCTGGCCCTGGAGCGTGGCCACCAGGTCCTTGTCGACACCCTTGGCGGCGGCGAGCGAGCGGGTACCCGGGTCGTGCAGGGCCGGGTCCCAGGTCGGGTCGGTGGCGTACACCACGGCCGGGGCGGTGCCGAACCGCTCGGCGCCCCGGTCGGGCAGGTTCAGCGTCGCGCCCAGCATCAGGCCCATGGCCGACACCAGGGCGACGCTGAGCGTGAGCGCCACGAAGGTGCTGACGAACGTGACCCAGCGGGCCCGCAGCGTCGCCCAGGCGATGGGGGTCACCCGGTCACTTCCAGTCCGGTCATCCTGGCCGCGACCTGCTCGGCGGTCGGGTCGACCAGTTCGCCGGCGAGCCTGCCGTCGGCGAGGAACACGACCCGGTGCGCGTGCGCGGCGACCACCGGGTCGTGGGTGACCATGATGATCGTCTGGCCCTGCTCGTCCACGAGCCGGCGCAGGAGCGCGAGCAGGTCGCGCCCGGTCTTCGCGTCGAGGGCGCCGGTCGGCTCGTCGGCGAACAGCACCGCCGGCCTCGTGACCAGGGCCCGGGCGATGGCGACCCGCTGCTGCTGGCCGCCGGACAGTTCGCTGGGCCGGTGGCGGGCCCGGTCGGCCAGGCCGAGGTCCTTGAGGACCCCGAGCACGGCCGCCTTGTCGGGTTTGCGGCCGGCCAGCCGGATCGGCAGGCCGACGTTCTGCTCCGCCGTCAGGGCGGGGAGCAGGTTGAACGACTGGAAGACGAAGCCGATCCGATCCCGCCGCAGCAGGGTCAGTTCCGTCTCGTCGAGGCCGGTGAGGTCCTTCCCCGCCACGAGCACCCGTCCGCCCGTGGGCCGGTCCAACCCCGCCGCGCAGTGCAGCAGGGTGGACTTGCCGGAGCCCGAGGGCCCCATGATCGCCGTGAAGGTGCCCGCCGCGAAGTCGAGGGTCACACCGTCCAGAGCGGTCACCACAGTGGATCCGGTGCCGTAGGTCCTGCTCAGCGACTCAAGCCGCACGCCGTCGTCCATGTCGTACATCCAAACGATCTAGAAAGATCAACACAAATCGCTACTGATGGGTAGCAATTCAGGACTTCGACGGCTCCGCCATCGCTACCGCGATCTTCCTCGGCCCGGTGAACGGCTCGCGACCGTGGGCCGCCCGCATGTTGTCCACGACGAGAACATCGTCGCGCTGCCAGTCGAACCGGGTGCTCTCCGCCCGGTAGCAGGCCCGCAGGTGGTCCATCACGTCGTCGGGGATCCGGCCGCCGTCACCGTAGTAGGTGTTGCTGGGCAGGTCGTCCTCCTCGAAGATCTCCAGCAGGCCCTCGCGGACCTCCGGGGCCTGGGTGGACACGTGGAAGAACGTCGCGTGGTTGAACCAGGACGCCTGGCCGGTCACCGGGTGGGTGTGAATCGCGTCACGCACGGCCCGGGTCCGCAGGCTGTCGTCGCCCCGCCACTCCAGCTCGATGCCCTTCTCGACCGCGTACGCCTCCACCACGGACCGGTCCTCCGTGTTGAACACGTGCTGCCAGGTCACCCCGAACTCGGCGTGGAAGTTGCGCACCACCATCCACTTGCGGGCCGCGAACTCGGCGCGCACGGCCGGGTCGACCCGGTCGTGGATCTTGGCGATGTCGGCGAGCGGGGTCGCGCCGAGGGTGGTCGGCGGCTCGACGCAGTAGAAGTACAGCACCAGAGGCCAGGTGGCCTGGTAGGAGTTCTCCGTGTGCAGGAAGATCTCCTCGTCCGGCGGGTAGTCCGTGGACGTGTAGACCTGGCCCTTGATCGTGCTGCGGGGCGAGGACCGCTCCGCGTAGGTCAGCGGCGCGCCGGACAGCGCCCGGACCGAGCCGTCGAAGCCGTCCACGCCGTCGACCCCGAAGCCCCGGAGCAGGACCGCGCCGTGCTCGGCGAGCAGCTTGCGGAGCCGGGGGCGGTCGGCGGTGATGGCGGCCGAGATCTCGTCGGTGCCCTCTACCAGGAAGGGAAGCACGTGGGTCCTCTCAGTCCGACATGGCGACGAGGATGCGCCGCGCGCCGGTGTAGGGCCGGCGGCCGTGGCCGACCAGCACGTTGTCGATGAGCAGCACGTCGCCGGTGCGCCAGTCCACGTCGACTGCGGCCTCCAGGGCCCGGTCGCGGACCTGGATGACGTAGTCGTCCGGGATCGGGGTGCCGTCGGCGAACGCCACGGACTGCGGCATCTCCTCGATCGGCATGATCGCGGCGAGCGCCTTGGCGGTGTCGTCGCCGAGCGAGGCCGGGTGGAACTGGTCGGACTGGTTGAACCACACCTCGGTGCCCGTGACCGGGTGCTCCAGGGTGGACGGCCGGACCTGGCTGACCCGCAGGCCGTCGCCGGTCCACTTCCAGGTCGCGCCGGAGGTGTCCAGGAACGCCTCGACCTCGTCGCGCTTGTCCGTCTCGAACGTGTCCTGCCAGCTCTTACCCAGGCCGAGGCCGTCGTGCAGGTTCTGGGTGTAGCGGACACCCTTCGAGTAGGCCTCGCGGACCTCGTCGTCGAGCAGGTTCAGCCACAGCTCGGCGTCGACGACCGGGGTCGCCCCGCCGGTCGCGGCGGCGGTGTGGCAGAAGAACATCAGCCGGGTCGGCCACGCGGAGGCGTAGGACAGCTCGTTGTGCATCGAGATCGTGAACTCCGGCGGGTACTCCGTCGAGGTGTACACGTTCTTGCCGACCTTGGTACGCGGCGAGTTGCCGTGCACGTAGGCCAGCCGGTTGGGCAGCAGCAGGTCCATCACGCCGTCGAGGGCGTCCTCGGTGACGTTGAACCCGCGGAAGACCAGCGCCTTGTTGGCGACGAGCTGCTCGTCGACCGGGGCGGAACGCAGGTGTGCGACCAGGGCCTCGGGAGTCGCCTCGGCCCCGATGTCACTGGGATGGATCTCCAACGGACCCCACTGGCGGTCGTTCATCACTTTCTCCCTCGGTCACTGAGCGCGAGCTTTTACGGTGCATGGTCGGTCTGAGATCTATACTTTTTCTTCTTTTCCGACGCGGGCCGGGCGGGGCGCCGCCTCCGGCACGGGCCGGGCGTGGCTCCGTCCCCGGCACGGGCCGGGCATGGCTCCGTCCCCGGCAAGGAGCCGGGAGGCGTCCCCCACGGCCGGCGCGACCCTTCCCCCGCCCGCACCGGGCCCGTCTGGCTCTCTAGCCGGTGCGGGGCGTGGCGGCGGGTTCCTTCTCCGCCGCCTCCCGGTCGGCCCCCGCCCCGGCGAACGTCACGATCGCGATCAGCGCCAGGACGACCATCACGGCGCCGAAGCCGAGCAGGACCGGCTGGATGCCGTAGTCCTGCATCAGCCAGCCGGCGGAGATCGCGCCGAGCGCGCTGGTCCCGGACACCAGGAGCAGCACGACGCTGCCGACCCGGCCCTGGAGGTGGTTGGGCGTCATCCGGGACTGGTGCACGATGCCGGCCACGGTGACCGCGCCGCCGATGAGCGACAGCAGGAAGAACAGGGTGCCCAGGGCCAGCGGCTGCCGGGTGAGCGCCGCCGCCGGCATGGTGAACGCCCAGCCCACATGCGTGATGATCATGATGTACCGGATGCTCTGCCGCCGGATCCACCAGCCGCCGAGCAGCGCCCCGCACATGCCGCCGATCCCGCCTGCCGCCAGGATGAGGCTCACCGTGACCGCCGACCGGCCGTCCTCCTTGATGATGAACTGCACACCGAGGATCAGGCCCTGGAAGAGCAGGTTGCTGCCGGCGACGAGGAGCAGGGCGACCCGGAAGTACTTCTTCTGCCACACCCAGGCCAGGCCCTCGATCGCGCCGGACACCGGCGAGCTGCGGACCTTCGACGGGTCCGCGCGCATCGGGCCCTTGAGGCCGAGCAGGGTGAAGAACGAGAACAGGTAGAGCACGGCGCTGGACGCGAACGGCGCCCACCGGGCCAGTTCGAACAGGAACCCGCCGGCCGGGTGCCCGGCGAGCGCGGCGGCCCGGCCCCGGGCCTCGTTGCGGGCCAGGGCGGTGGGCAGCTGGTCGCGGGTCACCACGTTCGGGACGGCCGCCCGCTCGGCGAGCTGGTAGAAGATGGTCAGCGTGCCCTGGAGGAACGCGACGGTGAACAGGTGCCAGAGGAACAGCCGGCCGAAGAACAGCGGTACGGCGATGCTGGTGACCCCGCACAGCCGGATCACGTCCGCCCAGATCATGATCTTGCGGCGGTCCCAGCGGTCGACGAGGACGCCGGCCGGCAGCTGGACCAGCAGCATCGGCAGCAGCGCGGCGAACGCGACGAAACCGGCGACGGTCTTGGAGTAGCCGGCGAAGACCACGACCAGGGTGAACGGCAGGGCGCTGAACCGCTCGGCCAGCACCGCCATGCCGGAGCCGGTCCACAGCAGCAGGAACGGCCGGTTGCGGCCCAGCGGGACGGGCTTGTCCGCCCCGGAAGGGACGCCGGGACCGGTGGGCGGCTGGCCGGGAGTGCCGGGACCCACGGGCGGCTGACCCGGGGTGCCGGGGGCGGCCACGGAGTCCGGGCCGCCCGCCTTCGTCTGCGTCACGCCGCGCACCATTCGAGCACGGCCATCGCGCTGTGCATCTTGTTCTCCGCCTGGTCGAACGCGACGCTGCGCGGCCCGTCCAGGATGTCGGCCGTGACCTCCTCGCCCCGGTGCGCGGGCAGGTCGTGGAAGAACACCGCCCGGGGGCTGTTCGTCCACAGTGCCCCGTTGACCTGGAACGGGTCGAAGATCTTCCGCCAGTCCGGGTCGGGCTTGACGGTGCCGGTGGTCTGCCAGCGGGTGGTGTAGATGACGTCGAAGCCGCCGGGCAGGTCGGCCATGTCGTGCCGTTCGGCGACCTGCGCCCCGGTCCGGGCGGCCTGGTCGGCGGCGCGGGCCAGGACGCCGGCCGGCAGGCCGTAGCCGGGCGGGGTGCGCAGTTCCAGGGTGGTACCGGGGAAGCGGCTCAGGGCCAGGGCCAGCGCGACGGCGGAGTTGTTGCCCTCGCCGACGTACAGGACGCGCAGGTTCTCGACCTTGCCGAACTGGCGGTGCAGCGTGGTCAGGTCGGTCAGCCCCTGGGTGGGGTGCTCCTCGGCGCTCATCGCGTTGACGACGGCCATCCGGTCCTGGGCGGCCCAGGACCGCATCTCGGCCTCGGCGTCGGAGGTGCGCGCGACGAGGAGGTCGACCATGCGGGCCAGTACCCGTCCGGTGTCCTCCGTCGTTTCGCCCGTGTTCGTCTGGAGGTCCAGGGGGCCGTAGGTGAGGATCTGCGCGCCGAGCCGCAGCGCGCCGGCCGAGAACGCGGTCCGGGTCCGGGTGGAGGTGCGCCGGAAGTAGATGCCGGCGACCAGGCCGTCGAGGGTGCGCTCCCGGGAGTCGGGGTGCGCGGCGAACCACGCGCCCCGTTCCACGATGGAGTACAGGTCGTCGTCGGTCAGGTCGTTCAGCGAGATCAGGTGCCTCATCGGCCGGCCTCCGGGAGTTCGTCGTCGGACAGTGCGGCGATCTCGGCCCGGATCCGGTCCTCGACCAGGAGCGCGAGGTGCGCGACCGTGTTGCGTTCGAAGATGTCGCGGACCGGGATCTCCACGTCGAACTCCTCCTGGAGCCGGGACGCGAGCCGCACCGCGAGCAGCGAGTGCCCGCCGAGGGCGAAGAAGCTGGCGTGCACGCCGGGCTCGACGCCGAGCAGTTCGACCCAGATCTCGCTGATCCGCTCCTCGACCACGTCGCGGGGGGCGACGAACTCGACGGTCGAGCGCAGCGCGTCGCGGTCCGGGGCGGGTAGGGCGCGCTTGTCGAGCTTCCCGTTGGCGGTGAGCGGGATCTTGTCGAGCGGCACGAACGCCGAGGGCACCATGTACTCCGGCAGCCCCACCCCGCAGTGTTCCGCCAGCTCCGCGCCGCCCACGGAGGCGGTCGGCACGTAGTAGGCGACGAGGCGCTTGTCCCCCGGGGTCGGCTCGTCGGCGATCACGACCGCGTCGCGCACCGACGGGTGACCGGCGAGGACGGCCTGCACCTCGCCGAGCTCGATCCGGTAGCCGCGGATCTTGACCTGGTCGTCGGCGCGGCCCAGGAACTCCAGGCTGCCGTCGACCCGGCGCTTGGCCAGGTCCCCGCTCTTGTACAGCCGGCCGGTCCCCCACGGGTCCGGGACGAACCGCTCGGCGGTCAGCTCCGGCCGGTTGAGGTAGCCGCGCGCCACACCGGGCCCTCCGACGTAGATCTCGCCGGGGACGCCGACCGGGACGAGGTTGCCGTCCGGGTCGAGCAGGTGGATCCGCAGGTCACCGAGGGGGTGGCCGACCGGGTTGCCGGCGAGCGGTTCGAGGTCGCACGCCTGGACCTGGTAGAAGGTGGAGTGCACGGTGGTCTCGGTGATGCCGTACATGTTGATCAGCGCGGGGTGCCCGACGCTGAACCGGTCCGTCCACGGCGCCAGGTCGGGCACGTCGAGCTTCTCGCCCGCGAACACGACCGCCCGCAGGTTCAGCCGGTCGATCCGGGGGTCGCCCTCGCCGGCCAGCGCCACCAGGCTCCGGAACGCGCTCGGCGTCTGGTTGAGCACCGTGACCTGGTGCTCCACGAGCAGGTCGAGGAACTCGTCGGGCGCGCGGGTCACCTCGCGCGGGACGACCACGAGCTTGCCGCCGTGCAACAGCGCGCCCCACAGCTCCCAGACGGACACGTCGAACGCGTACGAGTGGAACAGCGGCCACACGTCGGTCGGCCCGAACTCGTAGTGCTCCCACGCGGAGGTGAGCAGGCGCAGCACGTTCTCGTGGGTGAGGCACACGCCCTTGGGCTTGCCGGTGGAGCCGGAGGTGTAGATGACGTAGATCAGGTTGTCGGGGGTACCGAGCGGCTCGGGGTTGTGCTCCGGGCCTTCGAGTTCCTCGTCCAGCAGCACGAGGGTGCCGTTCACCAGGCCCGCGTGCTCCGAGCGGGTGACCACGACGGAAGCCCCCGCGTCGGCGAGCATGAAGCCGAGCCGGTCGGCCGGCTGCACCGGGTCGAGCGGCAGGTAGCCGGCGCCGGACTTGAGGACCCCGAGCAGGGTGGGTACCAGGTCCGGGCCGCGCTCCAGGCACACGCCGACCAGGGACTCCGGACCGGCCCCGAGGCCGCGCAGGTGGTGGGCGAGCCGGTTGGCCTTGGCGTTGAGCTGCGCGTACGTCAGCTCGTGCTCGCCGAACGCCACCGCGATCGCGTCGGGGGTCTCGGCGACCTGCTCCTCGAAAACCTCGTGCACACACTTGGCGACGGGGTGGCTGGACCGGGCCGGGGCCGCGAGCAGCCCCTTCTCGGCCGGGTCGAGGAAGTCCACCCGGTTCAGCGGGACGTCCGGGGCGGCGGTGACCGCCTCCAGCAGGCCGACCAGGTGGTCGCCGAGCCGGGCCATGGTGGCCTCGTCGAACAGGGCCGTGGCGTACTCCAGCGCGCCGGACAGCGAGCCGTCCTCGCCCCGCCACATGAACAGCGTGACGTCGGTCTTGGAGATCCGCCACGCGTCCTGGAAGGCCTCCCCGCCGGAGTTGGCGGTCTGGCCCTCGTCGAGCAGGTCGAAGCCGACCTGGTAGAGCGGGGTGCGCGACAGGTCGCGGTCGGGCTGCAGGTCCTCGACCAGCCGCTCGAACGGCAACTCCTGGTGCGCGAACGCGGCCGTGCACACCTTGCGCACCCGGTCGAGCGCCTCGGCGAACGTGGCGCCTTCGAGGTCCGCGCGGAGCACGAGGGAGTTGAGGAAGCAGCCGACCAGGTTCTCCGCCTCGGGGCGGTCCCGACCGGAGACGGGTACGCCGACCACGGTGTCCCACTGTCCGGTGTACCGGGCCAGCACCGCCCCGAACGCGGTGAGCAGCGTCATGAACGGGGTCGCCCCGTGCTGCTTGCCGAGCTTCTCCACGGCCGCCGCCAGGTCCGCCGGCACCGCGATCCGGACGCCGGCGCCGCGCGGGTCGCGCTCGGCGGGCCGGGGCCGGTCGGTGGGCAGCTCCAGGGGGCGCAGGCCGTCGAGGGTGGCCCGCCAGTAGTCCAGGTCGCGGCCGAGGCGCTCGTCGGTGAGCCAGGAGCGCTGCCAGGCGGCGAAGTCGGCGTACTGCACGGCCAGCGGCGGCAGCTCCGTGCCGGCCAGCAGGGCGGCGAGCTCGCGCTCGATGACCACGGTGGACCCGCCGTCGGAGGCGATGTGGTGCAGGGTGAGCAGCAGGACGTGCTCCTCGCCGGGCACCCGGACCAGCAGGGCGCGCCAGACCGGGCCGGTGGCCAGGTCGAAGCCGCGCGCGAGCTGCTGGGCGAGCACCTCGGTGAGGTCCCCGGCCGCCGCGTCGGCGACCCGGAGCTCGACGGAGCCGGGCGGGTCGATGACCTGCACGGGTTCGCCGGCCTCCGTGACGTAGCGGGTGCGGAGGATCTCGTGCCGGGCGGACAGGCCGTCCAGCGCCCGGCGGACGGCGGCCGGTTCGAGGGCCGGGTCGAGGCGGAGCAGGACCGGCGCGACCCACTCGGGGCTGGCCGGCTGCATCCGGTCGAGGAACCACAACCGGTGCTGGGCGAACGACAACGGCAGGACGCCGTCGCGGGGCACCGGCACGACCGGGGGCACGACCTCGGCGGGCAGGGTCAGCAGGAGGGCCTGCTGCTCGACCGTGGTCGCGGTGAACAGGCCGCGCAGCTGCACCTCGCCGCCGGACGCGACCCGCAGCGCCTTCGCGAGCCGGGTCAGCACCAGCGAGGAGCCGCCGAGGCTGAAGAAGTCGTCGTGCACGCCGACCCGGTCGACCTTGAGCAGGTCCGCCCAGACCCGGGCGACGAGCTCCTCGGCCGGGGTACGCGGGGCCACGTAGTCGGTGCCCTCCGGCTCCGGCGCGGGCAGCGCGGCCCGGTCCACCTTGCCGCTGGTGGTGAGCGGGAACTCGTCCAGCTGGACGAACACCGCCGGGATCAGGGCCTCGGGCAGCCGGTCGCGGAGGAACTCGCGCAGCTCGGTACCGGGCAGGGCGCGGGTCCCGACGACGTACCCGGCGAGGCGCTTGACGCCCTCGGGGTCGGCGAACGCGACCACCACGGCACCCTTGACCTCGGGGTGCGCGGCCAGCGCGGCCTCGAGCTCGCCCGGCTCGATCCGGACCCCGTTGATCTTGACCTGCTGGTCGATCCGGCCCAGGTACTCCAGCGTCCCGTCGGCGCGCCAGCGCACCTGGTCACCGGTGCGGTACAGCCGCGCGCCGGGCTCGCCGTACGGGTCGGGGACGAACGTGGCGGCCGTCTGGTCGGGGCGGCCCAGGTAACCCCGGCCGACACCCACCCCGCCGGCGTGCAGCTCGCCGGGCATCCCGACCGGGACCGGCTCGCCGTCGGGGTCGAGGACGAGCACCCGGTTGTTGGGCAGCGGCTTGCCGATCGGGACGGGGCCGGTCTCCTGCACTGGGTCGAACGGGTGCGCGGTGACGTCGATGGCGCACTCCGTCGGCCCGTACGTGTTCCACAGCTCGGCCTTGAGCCCGTCGGTGAGCCGCCGGCCCAGTTCGGCGTGCAGCGGCTCGCCGGCCGAGAACAGCAGGCGCAGCGACAGGCAGTCCCGCCAGGCGGGCTCGTCGGCGAGCAGCCGGTACACCGAGGGCACGCCCTGGAGGACGGTGACGCCGTGCCGGACGATCGCGGCGACCATGGTCGCGGGGTCGCGCTCCGCGCCCACCGGGGCGAGCACGACCGTGCCGCCGCTGATCAGCGGGGCGAAGAACTCCCAGCAGGCGGCGTCGAAGGTCAGCGCGGTCTTCTGCAGGACCCGGTCGGCCGGCGACAGCTGGTGCCGCTCGGCGGCCCACAGCACCCGGTTGCGGATCGCGGCGTGCCCGACGACGACGCCCTTGGGCCGGCCGGTGGAGCCGGAGGTGTAGATCGCGTACGCGGCGTTGTCGCCGGTCACGTCGACGGCCGGCGGCGCGTCGGGCAGCGCCTGGACCTCGCCCCAGCCGGGGGTCAGGCACACCGGGCGCGCGGCGGTGCCGTGCAGCGCGTCGGCCAGGGACTCCTCGGTGAGGACGATCCGCGCGGCGGTGTCCTCCAGGACCCAGTGCAGCCGGTCGCGGGGGTGCTCGGGGTCCAGCGGGACGTAGGCCGCCCCCGCCTTCCACACGGCGAGCAGGGCCACGACCAGGTCGGCGCCCCGGCGCATCCGGACCCCGACCAGGGACTCGGGGCCGACGCCGAGGCCGTGCAGGTGGTGGGCGAGCCGGTTGGCGCGCCGGTCGAGTTCGCGGTAGGCGACCGTGCGGTGCTCGTCGATGACCGCGACCCCGTCGGGGGTCCGGGCGGCCTGCTCGGCGACGAGCTCGTGCAGGAGGAGGCTCATGCGCTCGCCATCCGCTCGCGCAGGCTCAACGGGCGCAGGTCGGTCCAGATCTCGCCGATCCGGGCCAGGCACTCCTCGCGGGAGCCCTCCGGGCCGTCGTACACCCAGCCCGCGGGCGGCTGGCGGTCGGCCCACCACAGCGAGTACTGCTCCTCGTCGTTACGCACCACGCGGTACGTGCGGTCGTCAGACATGCTCGCTCCTGCTCTCGACTCGGCGGGGTCCACCGAGCACGATGCGACCTTCCGCTATACGCCGCCTATATCCACCTCACCCGTTCGGCCAACAGACCAGTTCACGACGGGTACGGGTCCCGCCCGGCCGTTCGGGGCGGACCGGCCGGGGCCGGGTCACCCGGCTCCCGCGCCCTCCCGCCGGGCCGGTGCCCGGTGCCCCCTGCACGCACGGCACCCGGCGGCCGGTGACCTGGCCCTACCCGGCCCGGCGGCGGGTCCGGGCACGACGGAGGCGTCCCCCGCGCGAGTGCCGCGCGGGGGACGCCCCTGGGAAGAACCGGGTCAGACCAGCTTCACGCCCGCCGTGGCCGCCCACGCCGGGAAGTTGGCCACGCCGTTGTTCGTGACCGTGAACGAGCCGTTGCCCGTGGAGAAGGCCACCGGCACCGACGCCCAGCCGCTGCCGCCCGCGAGGGCGAAGTCGGTCCGGCCGTCGCCGTTGAAGTCACCCGCTGCGACCTGCACGCCCGCCGTGGCCGCCCACGCCGGGATGTTCGGCACGCCGTTGTTGGTGACGTTGAACGTGCCGTTGCCGTTGGAGAACGCCACCGGCACCGAGGCCCAGCCGTTGGCACCGGTGAGCAGGAAGTCCGCCCGACCGTCGCCGTTGATGTCGCCGGCCGCCACCTTCACGCCGGGCGTGGCCGCCCACGCCGGGATGTTCGCCACCCCGCTGTTGGTGACGTTGAACGTGCCGTTGCCGTTGGAGAACGCCACCGGCACCGACGCCCAGCCGTTGCCGCCGGTCAGGGCGATGTCCGCCCGGCCGTCGCCGTTGAAGTCGCCCGCCACGGCCTTCACGTTGGCGGTCGCCGCCCAGCCGGGGAAGTTCGCCAGGCCGGCGTTGCTGACGTTGAACGTGCCGTTGCCGTTGGAGAACGCCACGGGCAGCGAGGCCCAGCCGGCACCACCGGTCAGGGCTAGGTCGGCGCGGCCGTCGCCGTTGAAGTCGCCCGCGACGAGCTTGGCCCCGGCGGTGGTCGCCCAGCCGGGGAAGCTGGCCACGCCGGCGTTGCTGACGTTGAACGTGCCGTTGCCGTTGGAGAACGCCACCGGCACCGACGCCCAGCCGGCACCACCGGCGAGGGCGATGTCCGCCCGGCCGTCACCGTTGAAGTCGCCGGAGACCGCCTGCACGCCGGCCGTGGCGGCCCATGCCGGGAAGTTCGCCACGCCGTTGTTGGTGACGCTGAACGAGCCCGCGCCGTTGCCGAAGGCCACCGGCACGCTCGCCCAGCCCGCGCCGCCGGTCAGGGCCAGGTCGGAGCGGCCGTCGCCGTTGTAGTCGCGCGCGACGGTGCCGCCGGGCGTGCTGCACGGGGCGTCCTCGCCGGCCACGTTCACGCCGGCCCACGCCGCCTGCACCGTCTTGTACTCGGTCGAGCACAGCCCGTACAGGTCCGTGGCGGCGGACAGGGTCGCCGCCCGCGAGTCGTTGGTGCCGGCCGCCACGTACTTCGTGGAGCTGGTGAAGTAGAGGTCCATGGCCCGGTACCAGATCTTCTCGGCCTTCGCCCGGCCCAGACCGGTCACCGGGGACGCGCCCGCGCACAGGGGCGCCGTGGCGCTGCTGCCCTCGGCGAGGAAGTAGTACGCGAGGTTGCCGACGCCGGAGGAGTAGTGCACGTCGATGTTGCCGATGCCGTCGTACCAGCAGTTCTTCGAGGAGCCGTCGAGCTTCGGGTCGTACATCCACCGCAGCGGGTTCCCGTTGCCGAAGATGTTGATCTTCTCGCCGATCAGGTAGTCGCCCGGGTCGCTCGCGTTGTTCGCCGAGTACTCGACCATCGAGCCCCAGATGTCGCTCGCCGACTCGTTGAGCCCACCGGACTCACCCGAGTACGTCAGACCGCCGGGGATGATGTTCTCCGTGATGCCGTGGCCCATCTCGTGGCCCGCGACGTCGATGGCGACCAGGGGACGCTGGTTGCTCTGGCCGTCCCCGTAGGTCATGGTCGAGCCGTTCCAGAACGCGTTGATGTAGTTGCTGCCGTAGTGCACCCGGCTCGGCACGCCGGCACCGTTGCCGAAGATGCCGTTGCGGCCGTGCACGTTCTTGAAGTAGTCGTAGGTCAGCGCCGCGCCGTAGTGCGCGTCCACGCCCGCCGACTGCCGGTTGGACTGGGTGCCGTTGCCCCAGACGTTGTCGGCGTCGGTGAAGGTCGTACACGCGCCGGTGCCCTGGTTCAGGTCGCACGTGGTGCCGTTGCCGTGCGACGGGTCGACCAGCGAGTACGACGGGGTCGTGTCGACCGTCACCGTGCCCGAGTAGATGCTGTTGCCGGTGCCCGCGACGTTGAGGGCCGGGGCGAGGCCACCGTCACCGGTGCCGACGGTACCCGGCGCCATGGTCTTGACCTCGTCGAAGGAGTTGGTCACCGCTCCGGTGCGCGCGTCGGTCAGGACGTGCAGCACGCTCGGGGTCTGCGCGTTGGTGCCCGTGACCACGGTCTCCCAGGCGAGCCGGCCCGTACCGGAGGTGGCGTCCACGACGAGCCGGGGCGTCCGTACCCCGCTGATGTCGCCCTTGAAGTGTGACCGGGCGGCCGTGGCGGCGCGGTCGGCCGGGACGGCGGCCTTCGCCGGGACCGCGAGCGGCGCGGCCAGGCCGTTGGTGACGCCGGCCAGGCCCCCGCCGGGCGCGTTGTGCACGACGAAGTCGCCGCCGAGCACCGGCAGGCCGTTGTGGGTGCGGTTGTAGCGGACGTGCGAGGCGCCGCCGGGCTCGGTGACCGTGCGGGCCACCGTGTAGGCGTCCCCGGGCGCGGCGTTGATCGCGGCGGGATGAGATCTGATCGAGGACTCGGCCGAGGCGACGGCCTGGTCCTGGAGAGACGGCGGGGCGGCCTGCGCGCTCGTGGACACGGCGGCCAGGAGGCCGGCGACGAGTGCGACAGTGCCGCCCGCGGCGAAGCGTCTGCTCATAGCGACTCACTCTCACTGAGGAATGTGGCGGTTACACCACCCGTACATCCATAACAGTGGATCTTTTGTCGCGTCCGCCCGATGTCCGGTACTTGTCAGTCCATTGTGGTCCGATTCCGTCAGGCGATAAGCCAGCTGCCGCCCAGCACCAGCGCCCCGACCGTGCCGACCAGGAAGAACCCGACCCAGACCAGCCCCGGGACCCGGGTGAGGCGGGCCAGCTGGTCGGCGTCGGAATCGGGCGCGCGGCCCCGGCGGCGCATCGCCTGGAGCTCGAACACCGGGCGCACGCCGCCGAGGAGGAGAAACCACACCAGCAGGTAGCAGAAGACGGCGCGCACGTCCGGCGAGCCGAACCACGACACCGCGAACACGATGCCCATCGTGACCAGGACGGACAGGATGCCGTAGAAGTTCCGGATCATGATCAGGATGCACGGGAGCAGCAGCAGGCTCGTCCACAGCACCGCCGTGGACCGGCCGCCCGCCAGCAGGGCCGCGCCGCCCAGGCCGAGCAGCGAGGGTGTCACATAGCCGGCGAGGGCGGTGAGAATCATGCCCAGACCGGTGGGCTTTCCCCTGGTCAGGGTCAGGCCGGAGCTGTCCGAGTGCAGCCGGATGCCCGAAAGCCGCCGACCGGACAGCACCGCGACCAGCGCGTGGCCGCCCTCGTGCGCGATCGTGACGAACCCCCGGGTCAGCCGCCAGGTCTGCGCGGGGACCACGGCGATGGCGGCCACGAACGCGGCGGCCATGATCAGCACCAGGGTCGGCGAGGGCTGGGCTTCGACCAGACGGGACCACAGGGCAGACAACACGGCAACCGGCCTCGCTCATCCTCGGGGTGAGCTGTCCAGCGTGCCACGCCCGGTCAAGGACGGCGAATGATCAAACCCACTCGACGGGTACGCGGCCCGCGCGGCCCCGCCGCGGTGAGCCGGTCAGGTGGTGGCCGCCTTCGCCGCCGCCTTCATCTTCTTCTTGTGGTCGCGCACCTTGCCGAGACTCCGCGCGTCGACGATGTCGGCCACCGACCGGTAGCTGCCGGCCGGCCCGAAGTCCCCGGCCGCCGCCCGCCACCCCGTCGGACGCACCCCGAACTGCTTGCCGAGCAGCGCCGTGAAGATCTGCGCCTTGGCCTTGCCGAAGCCGGGCAGGGTACCGATCCGTTTCACCAGGTCGGCACCGTTGGCGGCGCCCGTCCACACGGAGGCCGGGTCGCCGTCGAAGTCGTCGAGGAGCACCCGGCACAGCTTCTGGGTGCGTTCGGCCATCGCGGCGGGGAACCGGTGGATCGCGGGCACGGTCGAGAAGATCCGGGCGAAGTCCTCCGGGTCGTGCTCGGCGATCGCCGCGACGTCGAGCCGGGAGGTGCCGAGGCGCCCGGCCAGCACATACGGGCCGATGAACGCCTTTTCGAGTGGAATCTGCTGGTCTAGCAGCATACCGACCAGTAATGAGAGGGGGTCCGTGCGGAGCAGTTCGTCGGCTGCGGGATCCTGTGCGAGAAACAGCGTGCTCATGGGTCCAGCTTGCCAGGCCCCATAGAATCGGACATACCTTTTCATACCCGAAAATTGAGGTACGTAGTGTCGCGCCCCGCACTCCTCGCCGGCCTGTCCGGCTGGCTACCGCCGATCGTGGTGGACAACGCCGAGATCCTGCGACACCTCGACAGCACCGAGCAGTGGATCACCCAGCGGACGGGGATCCACCGCCGGCACCGCGCCGAGCCGGGCACCGCGACCTCCGACCTGGCGATCCGGGCCGCCGCTCCCCTGGTCGCCGCCGCGCGCGGCCCGATCGACGCGGTCGTGGTCGCCACCATGACCCCGGACCGGCAGTGCCCCGCCACCGCCCCGGTGGTCGCCACCGGGCTCGGCCTGACCGGCGCGGCGGCCTGGGACGTGGCCAACGCCTGCACCGGCTTCGTGTACGGGCTGGCCACCGTCACCGCGATGATCTCGGCCGGCGTCCTGAACCGGGTGCTCCTGATCGGCGCGGAGACCATGTCCGCCGTCCTGGACCGCTCCGACCGGGGCACGGCCATGATCTTCGGCGACGGCGCGGGCGCGGCGCTCCTGGAGGCCGGCCGGCCCGGGGACGCGCCCAGCTTCGGCCCGTTCGACCTGGGCTCGGACGGCACGCGGCCCGGGCTGGTGGCGATCCCGGCGGGCGGTTCGTCCGACCCGGACGGCGAGGACCGGTGCATCCGGATGGAGGGGCCCTCGGTCTACCGGAGCGCCGTGGAGAAGATGACCGACTCCGCGCAGCTGGCCGCCAAGGCCGCCGACTGGTCCGTGGCCGACGTGGACTGGTTCGTCGCGCACCAGGCCAACGCCCGGATCCTCGACGCGGTCGCCGACCGGCTGGACATCCCGCCGGCGCGGCGGTTCGTCAACGTGGACCGGGTGGGCAACACCTCGGGCGCGTCGGTGCCGCTGGCGCTGGCGGACCTCGCGACGAGCCGGCGGGCCCGGGCCGGGGACAAGGTGCTGATCACGTCGTTCGGGGCGGGGCTGACGTGGGCGTCCACGACGCTGACCTGGCCCGAGGGGCTGTGAGCGGCGGGCGGGACGACCAGCGGGACCCGGTCCGGACGGCACCGGGCCGCGCGCGGTAGCGGTTGCGGACCCGCGGACGCCGGGCCGCGCGCGGCGACGGGGCCGACCGTGGCGGGCCGCCGCCCCTGAGGGACCGCGACCCGCCACGCGTGGGTCGCTACACCGTGACCGGGGCGTCCTTCGGGTCCTCGCCGTACGCGTTGGGGCCGAGGTCACCCGCCGTCACGAAGAAGACGAACAGCACCAGGCTGCCGAACGGGACCAGCGCGATCAGCGTCCACCAGCCGCTGCGGTTGGTGTCGTGCAGCCGCCGGACCCCCACCGCGAGGCTCGGGAGCAGGATCGCCGCCAGGTACAGGTAGTACGGGATGTTGGTCTCGACGAGCGCGCCGACCACCGCGAGGGCCACGGCGACGATCACGTTGACGAGGGTGAACATCCAGTATTCCTTGCGCCGCGCGCGTCCGCTGAAGCCGACGTAGTTCTTGAGCACCGCCACGTACCAGTTCACTGAGCTCCTTCGGGGGCCGGCGGCCCATGGGCGGGCGCGACCGGGAGTGCACTGTAGGAGCGGGCGGAACAGCCGGTCAAGACCCGTCCGCCGTATCCGGACATGCCCGACTGGCGGGGGCGGCCCCGGTTCGGGGTTCAGGTCGTCGGGGCGTTCTCCGGGAAGTGGCAGGCGACCCGGTGCCCGGGGGCGAGTTCGAGCAGCGGCGGTTCGACGGTGCGGCAGACGTCCTGGACCTTCCAGCACCGGGTGTGGAACCGGCAGGCCGGCGGCGGGTCCAGCGGGGACGGCGGGTCGCCCCCGAGCAGGATGCGTTCGCGGCGCTGCCGGTGCTTGGCGGTGGCGACGGGCACGGCCGACATCAGGGCGACGGTGTAGGGGTGCATCGGCGCGTCGTACAGGCCCTGGCGCGGCCCGAGTTCCACGATCTTGCCGAGGTACATGACGGCCACCCGGTCGCTGATGTGCCGGACCACGGACAGGTCGTGCGCGATGACCAGGTAGGTCAGGCCCAGTTCGTCCTGGAGGTCCTCCAGCAGGTTGACGACCTGGGCCTGGATGGACACGTCGAGCGCGGACACCGGCTCGTCGGCGACGATGAGCTTGGGCCGCAGGGCGAGGGTGCGGGCGATGCCGATCCGTTGGCGCTGGCCGCCGGAGAACTCGTGCGGGTAGCGGTTGTAGTGCTCGGGACTGAGGCCGACGAGTTCGAGGATCTCCTGGACGGCGCGTTTGGTGCCGTGTTCGGTGGCGATGCCCTGGATCCGGAACGGCGCGCCGACGATGGTGCCGACGGTGTGCCGGGGGTTCAGCGAGGAGTACGGGTCCTGGAAGATCATCTGGATGTCGCGCCGCCGGGGCCGCATCGCCGCGGCCGACAGGTGGGTGATGTCGTGGCCGTCGAACACGATCCGTCCGGCGCTGGGTTCGAGCAGCCGGACGAGGAGCCGGCCGGTGGTGGTCTTGCCGCAGCCGGACTCGCCGACCAGTCCGAGGGTCTCGCCGGTGTGGACGGTGAAGTCGAGCCCGTCGACGGCCCGGACGGCGCCGACCTTGCGCCGCCACAGTGCCCCGTGGGTGACGGGGAAGTGTTTGGTCAGGCCGGTGACCTCCAGCAACGCGGTCATCGCCCCTCCAGCCTCGGTCGGATGTCGTCGGCGAAGATGCCGCGCCGGACCCCGGGCGGCAGGTGGCAGGCGACCTGGTGGCCCTCGCCCACGTTCTCCAGTTCGGGGGTCTCGGTCTCGCTCAGCCCCTCGTTGGCGACCGCGTACCGGCAGCGGGGATGGAACGCGCACCCCGTCGGCAGGTTGATCATGCTGGGCGGGGTGCCGGGGATCTGGGCGAGCCGGGCGGTGGGCTCCACGTCGAGGCGGGGCACGGAACCGAGCAGGCCCCAGGTGTAGGGGTGCTCGGCCTTCTCGAACAGGTCCTCGGAGGAGGCGTGCTCGACGGCCCGGCCGGCGTACATCACGAGGATGTCGTCGGCCAGTTCGGCGACGACGCCCAGGTCGTGGGTGATGACGATGACGGCGGTGTCGAAGTCGCGTTGCAGGTCGCGGATCAGGTCGAGGATCTGGGCCTGCACGGTGACGTCGAGGGCGGTGGTCGGCTCGTCGGCGATCAGCAGGTCGGGGTCGCAGCTCAGCGCCATCGCGATCATGGCCCGTTGCCGCATGCCGCCGGAGAACTGGTGCGGGTAGTCGTCGACCCGTCGGTCGGGGCGCGGGATGCCGATCCGGCCGAGCATGTCGACGGCGTGCTTGCGGGCGACGGCGCGGGACACGTCGTTGTGCACCTGGTACGCCTCCACGATCTGGCGGCCCACCGTGTAGAACGGGTGCATGGCCGACAGCGGGTCCTGGAAGATCATGGCCATCTTCTTGCCGCGCAGCCGGCGGACCCGGTCCGGGGTGGACGTGACGAGGTCGAGGCCGTCGAGCCGGATCGCCCCGGTGATGACCGGCCGCCCCGTCTTCAGCAGGCCCATGATGGCCATGCTGGTCACGCTCTTGCCGGAGCCGGACTCCCCCACGATCCCGAGGGTCCGGCCGCGTTCGAGGGCGAAGGTCAGCCCGCCGACGGACCGCACCATCCCGTCGTCGGTCGGGAAGGTCACGTGCAGGTCGTCGACCTCGAGGAACGCCATCACAGCCTCACTCTGGGGTCCGCGACGGCGTACAGGATGTCGACCGTCAGGTTGGCCAGCACGATGAAGAGGGCCGCGATCATGGTCACGCCGAGTACCTGGGGCAGGTCGTTGTTGTTGATCGCGTCGATCGCGTACCGGCCGATGCCGGGCAGCGAGTAGGTGCTCTCGGTGAGGACCGCCCCGCCGAGCAGCAGGCCGATGTCGAGGCCGAACACGGTCAGGATCGGGGTGAGGGTGGCCCGCAGCGCGTGCCGGGTGACGACGACCGGTTCGGTGAGGCCCTTGGCCCGGGCGGTGCGGATGAAGTCCTCGCCCATCGTCTCCAGCATGCCGGCGCGGGTCAGCCGGGCGTAGAGGGCGGCGTACAGGAAGGCCAGGGTCACCCAGGGCAGCAGGAGGTTGTCGGCCCATTCCAGGGGGTTGTCCGTGAACGGGACGTAGTTCACCCCGCTGGGCCGGAACAGGGCCAGGGACAACAGGCCGGTGAAGAAGATGGGCAGCGACACCCCGGCCAGGGCGGTGAACATGGCCGCCCGGTCGAAGAAGGTGCCCTTGCGCAGGGCGGACAGCACCCCGATGGCGACCCCGGCGACCAGCCACAGGACCGAGGCGCCGAGCGCCAGGGACGCGGTCACGCCGATCCGGTCCACCAGGTCGGGCCACACCGGGCGCTGGGTCTTGAAGGAGTAGCCGAAGCAGGGCGGCGGGCAGTACTCCCTGGTCGCCCCGAACGTGAACTCCCGGCCGGCGACGACCCCCTTGACGAACTGTCCGTACTGGACCACCAGCGGCCTGTCGAGCCCCAGCTTCTCCTTGGTGGCCTCGATCTCGGCGGGGCTCGGGTCCTTGCCGACGTACTGGGCGGCCAACTGGTCCACGGTCTGCCCGGCCATCCGGGGCACGACGAAGAAGATCGCGAACGTGACGATGCTGGTGATCACCAGCAGCATGATCGCGCCGAGGAACCGCCGGACCAGGAAACCGCCCATAGGATCCACCCGGGGCTCTCGCCCCGGGCGTTCACCTCCCCGTCTACTGCTTGCCGAGCAGGGTGTAGTTGTACATGCCGTAGGAGTAGTCGATGAACACGTTCGTCATCGCCGGGTTGCGGTAGAGCAGGCCCTTGCCGTAGAGGAACGGCACCACGGAGGCGCGTTCCATCGCGGCCTTGTCGATCTGGCCGTAGATGGCCTCGCGTTCCTTGGCGTCGGTGCTGCCGGCGGCCTTGTCGAACAGGGCGTTGATCGCCGGGTCGTCCATCTCCTGGACGTTGGTGTTGCCCTGGGCCTTGATGGTGCGGCCGTCGACGAGCTGCTGGAGGAACCCGAAGCCGGTCGGCCAGTCGGCCTGCCAGCCGTGGAAGGCGATCCCGATGTTGTTGGTCTTCATGTACTCGGGCGCGCCCGCGAACCGGGTGAAGTACTGCCCGGCCGGCACGGACTTGATCTCGGCCTTGATGTTGACCTTGCTGAGGGCCTGTTGCAGCGCCTCGCCGGCGGCGACCTCCTTGGGCCGGTCGGCGCGGAGCAGGATCGAGGTGGAGAAGCCGTCCGGCTTGCCGCACGCCGTCAGGGCCGCCTTGGCCTTGGTGACGTCGCCCTTGTTGTCGGGCGTGGCGTACAGGTCGAACTTCTGGTAGCCGACGATGGTCGGCGGGAGCATCGTGGTCGCGATGTCGCCGCCGGCGATCGGGCCGCCGTACGCGGTCTGCAGGGACACCTTGTCGGTGGCGTACTGCACGGCCTTGCGGCACTCGATGTTGTCGAACGGCGCGACCTTCTCGTCCATCACGAAGAACCACAGCCGGCCGGTGAACGTGTTGTCCGCGTTGGCCTTGAGCTTCGGGTCGGACAGGATCTTCGACTGGGCGGCGGCCTGCACGCCGGAGCCGGCGACGTCGGCGTCGAGCGAGCCGGCGAGCAGCCGGTTGTCGATGTCCTCGGCGCTGGTCTTGAGCTTCACGTCGATCTTGTCGACGAGCTGCCTGCGGTTCGGGTCGCTGGTGTCCCAGTTGGGGTTCCTGCTCAGCACGAACTGCTTGCCCGGCTCGTAGGAGTCCACCTTGTAGGAGCCGGTGGACAGCGGGTGCTCCTGGTACTTGGCCCCGGTGTCCTTCGCCTGCGGCACCGGCATCGTCTGCGGCGCGGACACCAGGAAGTCGAAGTCGCCGAACGGGGCCTTGAGCTTGAACACGACCGTGGAGTCGTCGGGCGTCTGGACACCGGTGAACGCGTTGAGGTCGGGGTTCTTGTACGGGCCCTGGTATCCGGGCGCGTCGAGGAGTTCGACGAAGTAGGAGGGCCCGTTGGGCAGGACGTCGCGGGCGTAGGTGCGCGCGACCGCGTTCTTGACGTCCTTGGCGGTGACGACCGTGCCGTCCTCGTACCTCACGTTGGGCCTGAGTTTGTAGGTGACGGTCTTCCCTCCGTCGGAGACCGTGCCGAGGCCGGTGGCCAGGTCGGGCACCAGTTCCAGGCCGTCCTTGCCGGGCGCGGGCTTGAACATGGTGAGCGACCGGCCGTAGAGCCGGGCGAAGTTCCACGAGAACGCGTAGTAGGTGTTGCCGGGGTCGATGGAGTCCCAGTCGTCGGACAGGGCCAGGTTGAGCGTGCCACCCTTCTTGTCCGACGCGTTCACAATCTTGGAGTCCGCGGCGTTGAACTCCGCGGTGCCCGTCTTGGTGTCCTTGTCGCCGCCGCTGCTACAGGCCGAGATCCCGAGGGCCAGTACCACCCCGACGACCAGTGTCTTTCTTCTCATCTTCTCGCCACCCCCTCGGGTGTGGTCAGCGCGCCCGTGGGTCGAGCGCGTCCCTGAGCCCGTCGCCGAGCAGGTTGAAGGCCATCACCGTGAGGAAGATGGCCAGGCCGGGCACCACCATGTACATGGGTGCCACGGAGTAGAAGGGCACGGCGTCGGCGAGCATCTTGCCCCAGGAGGGGGTCGGGGGCCGGATGCCGACGCCGAGGAAGGACAGCGCCGCCTCGAACAGGATGTTGGTGGGGATCATCAGGGTCGCGTAGACCAGGACGGGGGCGACGAGGTTCGGCAGCAGCTCGCGGAACACGACGTGGAAGCCGCGCGCGCCGAGGCTGCGGGAAGCGTCCACGAACTCGCGTTCCCGCAGCGACAGGGTCTGGCCCCGGATGATCCGGCCGACGTAGGGCCAGTTGAAGAAGCCGATGATGAAGACGAGGACCGCGATCCGCAGGGCGTTGCCGCTCAACCCGAAGGCCTTGTCGGGGATGACCCCGGCGAGCGCGAGGGCGAACAGCAGCAGGGGGAAGGCGAGGAACACGTCCATGGTCCGGCTGATCAGGGTGTCGACCCAGCCGCCCATGTAGCCGGCGACGACGCCGAGCACCGTGCCGAGGGTGACGGACAGCAGGGTGGCGAGGAAGCCGATCAGCAGCGAGATCTGCGCGCCGTAGAGGATCCGGCTGAACACGTCGCGCCCGCTGCGCGGTTCCACGCCCAGCGGGTGGTCCCAGCTGAACCCGGCGAACACCCCGTCGCCCTTGGGCTTGCTGAAGGTCGGGTCCACCAGGTCCTGGTGGAAGTCCGTCGGCGACCCGCCGGTGATCTTCGTGAGCAGCGGGGCGAGGACGGCCGCGAGGACCAGGACCACGATCACGACCGCCCCGCCGAGCGCGAGGCGGTCACGCCTCAGCCGGGTCCAGGCGATCTGTCCCAGCGAGCGGCCTTCGATCGCCGTCGTTACCACACCCTGAAGCGTAAATCGGCTTTACACCACAAAAGCGCAAAAGACGAAAACTCCTTCGACGGGTACGCCTACAGCGCGACCGCCAGCCGGGTCGCCTGGTCGATGGCCCGCTTGGCGTCCAGCTCGGCCGCGACGTCCGCCCCGCCGACGAGGTGCACGGGCACGCCGGCCGCGACCAGCCCGGCGTGCAGCTCCCGGCGCGGTTCCTGGCCGGCGCAGACCACGACGGTGTCCACGGCCAGTACCCGGCTGGTGCCGTCGACCGTGACGTGCAGCCCCTCGTCGTCGATCCGGTCGTAGCTCGCCCCGCTGATCATCTCGACGCCCTTGTGCGTGAGCGCCGCCCGGTGCACCCAGCCGGAGGTCTTGCCCAGGCCGGCGCCGACCCGGGTGGTCTTGCGCTGCACCAGGTACACCTGGCGCGGGGACGGGGTGTCCACCCGCTCGGCGAGCCCGCCCCGGGGGCCCTCGTCGGTGCTGACGCCCCACTCGGCGCGCCAGGCGGCCGGGTCCAGGGTCACCGACGCGGGATGGACGAGGAAGCTGCTCACGTCGAAGCCGATCCCGCCCGCGCCGATCACCGCGACCCGGGGCCCGACGGGCGCGCCCTGGATGACGTCGACGTAGGACAGCACGGACGGGTGGTCCACGCCCGGGATGGCCGGGGTGCGCGGGGAGACGCCGGTGGCGAGCAGGACCGCGTCGTACCCCTCGGAGACGAGGTCCTCGGTCGTCGCCCGAGTGCCGAGTTTCGTGCGGACGCCGGCCAGCTCGATCCGGCGGGCGAAGTACCGCAGGGTCTCGTGGAACTCCTCCTTGCCCGGGATCCGCTTGGCCAGGTTGAACTGGCCGCCGATCTCGCCGGCCGCCTCGATCAGGTCCACGGCGTGCCCGCGTTCGGCGAGGGTGCTCGCGGCCGCCAGCCCGGCCGGCCCCGCGCCGACCACGGCGAACTTCTTCTTCCGCACGGTCGGCACCGGCAGGTACGCCGTCTCGGTCTCCCGCCCGGCCCGGGGGTTGACCAGGCACGTCACGGTCTTCCGCGCGAACGTGTGGTCCAGGCACGCCTGGTTGCAGGCGATGCACGTGTTGATCTCGTCGGCCCGGTCGCCGGCCGCCTTGTCGACCCAGTCGGGGTCGGCGAGCAGCGGACGGGCCATCGACACCAGGTCGGCCTCGCCGCGTTCGAGGATGCCCTCGGCGACGTCGGGCATGTTGATCCGGTTCGACGCGACCAGCGGGATGCCGACGTGCGGCTTCAGCCGGCCGGTGGTCCAGGCGAACGCCGCCCGGGGCACCGAGGTCACGATGGTCGGCACCCGGGCCTCGTGCCAGCCGATCCCGGTGTTGAGCAGGGTCGCCCCGGCGGCCTCCAGCTCCACGGCCAGGTCGACGACCTCGGACCAGTCCTGGCCGTGGGCGACGAGGTCGAGCAGGCTCAGCCGGTACATGAGGACGAAGTCGGGGCCGACGGCCTCCCGGGTGCGACGGACGATCTCCACGGGCAGGCGGCGGCGGTTCTCGGCGGACCCGCCCCACTTGTCGGTGCGCCGGTTCGTCCGGGGGGCGAGGAACTGGTTGATCAGGTAGCCCTCCGAGCCCATGATCTCCACGCCGTCGTAGCCGGCCCGCCGGGCGAGCTTCGCGGCCCGGACGAACGCGTCGATCTGGCGCTCCACGCCCCTGCCGCTGAGGGCGCGGGGCTTGAACGGGGTGATCGGGGACTTCACGGCCGACGCCGACACGCTCAACGGGTGGTACGCGTACCGGCCCGCGTGCAGGATCTGGAGCAGGATCCGGCCGCCCCCGGCGTGCACGGCGTCGGTGACCGTCCGGTGCCGGTCGGCCGCCCGGCCGCTGGCCATCGTGCCGGCGAAGGGCAGCAGCCAGCCCTCCCAGTTCGGCGCGTACCCGCCCGTGACGATCAGGCCCACGCCGCCGGCCGCGCGCTCGCCGAAGTACGCGGCGAGTTTGGGCAGGTCACGGGCGCGGTCCTCCAGGCCGGTGTGCATGGAGCCCATCACGACCCGGTTGGGGAGGGTGACCGGGCCCAGGTCGAGAGGGGCCAGCAGCCGGGGGTAGGGGCTCGCGGCGTTCGGGCGCTGAGGCTCGGTCATGGCAACTCTCCCAGTTCGGTGAGGACCTCTTCGCACCAGGCGAGCCAGCCCTGTTCGTAGCGGATGCCGGCGCGCAGCACCAGGTGCTGGAGCCGGCGGGGGGTGTCGAGGGTCTCCCCGGCGGGGAAGTCGCGCTCCTCGAACTCCCGGTACAGCGCGAGGCGGGCGGCGTGCGCGTCGCGGTGCCCGGTCACGTCGGCGAGCAGGGCCGCCGGGTCGTCGAACGCCGCGCCGCGCAGCTTCACACCCAGGTCGGAGCGGTGCTGCTCGGGCTCGCTGGGCTCGCGCATCCACGCGCCGAGGGCCGCGCGGCCGGCGTCGGTCACGGTGTAGACCTTCGTGACCCGGTGCGCCTCGTCGGGCACCTCGGTGAGGTCGACCCAGCCGTCGGCGGCCATCCGGTGCAGGGTGCGGTAGATCTGCTGGTGGGAGGCCGCCCAGAAGAAGCCGATGGAGCGGTCGAAGCGGCGCGCCAGCTCGTAGCCCGTGCCGGGCTTCTCCAGCAGCGAGACGACGATCGCGTGTTCCAGGGCCATGCCACCCAGTATCGTATGCAACTAGTTGCAGTGCAACCCGTTGCAGTCGGCGATGTGGTCGCACCATCCGACGCGTTCGTCACCCTTCGCCTAGGGTGGGGCGATGCGAGGATTCCTCCGGCAGGTCGCCGACGCCGACGAACGGCTCATGCGCCAGGTAGCCTCGGCGCACTCCCCCGTCCTGGACAAGGTGCTGCCCACGCTGGGCAGGGCCGCCAACAACAGCCTGCTGTGGATGGGGGTGGCCGGCGCGCTCGCCCTGACCGGCAACCCCCGGGCCCGGCGCGCCGCGATGCGCGGACTGGCCGCCGTCGCGATCACCAGCGCCTCGGTGAACCTGTTCGGCAAGGGCCTCACCGGGCGACGCCGGCCGAGCCCGGAGGCCGTGCCGCTCAGCCGCCGGCTGCGCCGCGCGCCCATCACGACCTCGTTCCCGTCGGGGCACTCCGCCTCGGCGGCCGCGTTCGCCACCGGGGTCGCCCTCGAACTGCCCGGCGTCGCCGCGCCGGTCGCGGTCGCCGCCGCCGCCGTGGCCGCCTCCCGGGTCTTCACCGGCGCGCACCACCCGTCCGACGTGGTCGCCGGGGTCGCGATCGGCGTCGGCGTGGGCCTGGCGACCCGCCGCTGGTGGCCCCTGCGGCCCCCGGTCGCCGCCGAGGCCGCCCAGCCCCGGCACGAGGCCCCCGCCCTGCCCACCGGCGACGGCCTGATCATGGTCGTGAACTCCTCCGCCGGCAGCTCCGGCGAGGACGTCGTCACGGCCGTCCGGGCCGAACTCCCCGACGCCGACGTCACCCTCGCCGGCCCCGACGACGACCTGGAGGCCCTGTTCACGGCCGCCGCCAGCCGCGCCACGGTGCTCGGCGTCGCCGGCGGGGACGGCACGGTCAACCTGGCCGCGCGGGCCGCGTCCGAGGCCCGGCTGCCGCTGTTCGTGGTCCCCGGCGGCACGCTCAACCACTTCGCCGGGGACATCGGCGTCGCCGGGGTGCCCGAGGCCGCCGCCGCGCTCCGGGCCGGCGAGGCCGTGGCCGTCGACCTCGGCACCGTCAGCGACGGCGGGATCTTCCTCAACACCTCCAGCATCGGGGTGTACGTGGACCTCGTGCACGCCCGCGAGAAGCTCGAGGGCAAGATCGGCAAGTGGCCGGCCGCGCTGGTCGGCCTCGTCCAGGTGCTCCGGCACAGCTCCCCGACCCAGGTCGAGGTCGACGGCCGCCGCCGGAAGGTGTGGCTGCTGTTCGCCGGCAACTGCCACTACGCCCCGCCCGGCATGGTGCCCTCGCACCGCCCCCGGCTCGACGACGGCTCCCTCGACATCCGGATCGTCGACGGCGGACAGCCGTTCGGCCGGCTGCGGCTGGTGCTGGCCGTGCTCACCGGCACCCTGGCCACCTGCCGGGTGTACGAGGCCCGGACCGCCCGCTCCGTGCGGCTGCGCTCGCCGCGCCCGCTCGGGCTGTCCCTGGACGGCGAGGTCACCCGCACGGACGCCGCCGTCACGATCGGCAAGAGCGACAAGGCCCTCATCGTGTACCGGCCGGCCGGGTAGCCGGACCGGACCGACCCGTCCGTCCCCTCCGTGGGTGGCTGGGCGGGCACGGACGGGCGCCGCCCCGCCCGGCCCATTGGTGGGTGGCCCGACGGGCAGGGACAGGCGGCTCCCGCGCGCGGTGCGGCGGGAGCGCAGGACGCCGGTGCCGGCGGTGGGTCGCGTGGCGGCGCGGGGCGGTATCCGGAAATGTGGTTTCACGGTGGGTGAGGGTGGGTACGGGGGGCGGATGACCTTCTCCGGCAGGACCCCCGGCAGACTCGGGCCCGGCAGGATCCTGGCTGGACGGTTCCGGCTGGAGGGCGAGCTCGGCTACGGCGGCACGGCCTCGGTGTGGCGGGGCCGCGACCTGCGGCTGGACCGGCCGGTGGCGGTCAAGGTGCTTCGCAGGTCCGGGTTCACCGACCCCGCGGCGGTGCTCCGGTTCGCCCGCGAGGCGCGCACCGTCGAACGGCTGCGGCACCCCAACATCGTCGCCGGGTACGCCACCGGCACCGACGACGCCGACCCGTACCTGGTCCTCGAACTCGTCGAGGGCCGCAGCCTCGCCGACCTGCTCGCCGACGGCCCGCTGACCGTCGCCCGGTGCGTGGACCTCGCCCGGCAGACCTGCGCCGGGCTCGCCGCCGCGCACGCGGCCGGGATCGTGCACCGCGACGTCAAACCCGCCAACCTGCTGGTCACCGACGACGGCACGGTCAAGATCTGCGACTTCGGCATCGCGCACGTCGCCCCGTCCGGCGCCCGCTCGCCGCTGACCGCCGCCGGGGTCGTCGTCGGCACGGTCACGTACATGTCCCCCGAGCAGGCGTTCGGGCTGGACGTCGACGGCCGGTCCGACCTGTACGCCGTCGGCTGCGTCCTGTACGCCATGCTCACCGGCGAGCCGCCGTTCGTCCGGGGCGAGGCCCTCGACATCCTGCGCCAGCACGCCGGGGACCCGCCCGCGCCCCTGGCCGGACACCGCGACGACGTACCGCCCGCGCTGACGGCACTGGTGGCCGCCCTGCTGGCCAAGGAACCCGACCACCGGCCCCGCGACGCCGGGCGGGTCCGCGACGCCCTGGCGGGCATCCTGACGGCCCTCCCCCGACCGGAGACAACGCTGGGTACGCCGGCGCGGGTCGGCGCGGGCTCCGCCCGAGGCATACCCGGAGCGGTCGACACGGCCGGCGGCGCCGGTGTGGTCGGCAGGGCTGGCGGCGCCGGCCCGGTCGGCGCGGCTGGTGGCCCCGGTCTGGTCGGCGCGGCCAGCCGGGTCGGTGCGGGCGACAAGGCCAGTGGTCCCGTCGGCGGCGGTGCGGCAGGGAGCGGCGGTGGCCGGCGGGGCGCGCTCGCGGACCATGCCGTCGTCATGTGGGAGTCCGCGACCCGTGCCGTGACGGCCCAGTTGGCGGCGCTCGTCCACGACCACTGGCGGGGCTCCTGGCTCGCGGACCTCGAACCGCCCCGGTCCCGGCCGGCCCCGCGCGGGCCCCTCGCGCCCACCCGGTGGCGACTCGCCCACCTCGCGGCGCTCACCCCGTTCCCGTCCCGGCCGTCCGCCCTCGGGCCGCCCGCCCGGTCGCGGCTCTCCCGGCTGCGGGCGTCCGTGCCGGAGTGGTGGCGGCCGTCCCGGCTGCAGGTCGTCGGCGCGGCCACGATCGCGGTGGTCGCCCTCGGAATCCTCGGTGTCCTCGGCACCGGGGCACACACGCCCGACAGCGGGCTGCCCGCGACCGTGCCGGCCGGCAACGCGCCCGCGCCGGCCCCGACCACCGCGTCCCCGGCCGCCCCCGTCGTGGTGCCCGTCGTGCGGCCGTCGGCGGAGCAGCGGAAGAAGGAAACCGACCGACGCAAGGACAAGGACGACAAGGGCCGGGACGACGGCCAGCCGGGCGGGAAGAAGCACGGCGACCGCCCCGGCCGGTCCTGACCGCCCACCCGGAAGTTCACCGCCCGGGTCCGCGCCGCCCTCTCCCGTCGACCGCGCCGGTCCGTGGGCCGGGACTTTCGGCGCGGGGTGCGGTACCCGTCGAGGGGTTGGTCTTGATGGGGTGCCGCTCCGCTGGGGCGGCGGGGGTTGGCGGAGTCGGGGATGATGGGGCGATGGCCCACCTTCATGACATCGTGGTCGACTGTCGACACCCGGCCTCGACCGCCCGGTTCTGGGCGGCGGTGCTGGACGGGTACGCCGTCGCGCCCTACGACGAGGCGGAGCTGGAGCGGCTGCGGGCCAACGGGATCCACGACCCCGAGGACGACCCGACGGTGCTGGTCGAGCCCGTCGACGGCGGTCGGCCCCGGCTGTTCTTCCAGCTCGTGCCCGAGTCCAAGGTGGTCAAGAACCGGGTGCACCTGGACCTGCGGGCCGAGGACCCGGACGCGGAGGCGCGCCGGATCGTCGAGCTCGGCGGGCGGGTGGTGGTCGACGGGGCGGGGCACGTGGTGCTGGCCGACCCGGAGGGCAACGAGTTCTGCCTGCTGCGCTAAGGCGGTGCCATCGGCCAGGGCCCGGGCCGCGCGTGCCGGCCCGGCCGGGCACGAAAAAGGAGCCCAACTCTCGCCAGCACCAAGCGGCTGGGTGTGAGCTGGGCTCCGGCTATGGCCGGTACGACGTCTCGGTGGTCCGACCTGTGAAGCCCGGGTCGTCGTGCTCGTCGTCGGGAGACTCGAGGGTGTCCTCCTCCTCGGAGTTCTCCTCGGCCGGCTTCTGCTCTACGGTCTCCCCGCCGGCGGGCGGCTCACGTTCGTCGGCCATGATCGCCTCCTCCCGTCCCAGGCTACCCCCGGGTCGGCCGTCCCGCCCCCGGTTCAGGCCGGGTCAGGCCCCCATCCACGGCCACCAGCCGGCGAACCAGTCCCGGACCCGGACGACCTGGTCGGTACCCCCGTCGAGGCCAGGCAGCGAACCCGTCGCCACCGCGATCCCGATCGCGAGCGCCGCGACCGAGAACAGCAGCCCGGTCACCGCCAGGCCGTTGCCGGCCACCCGGCGCCCGGTCGGCCGGAACACGGCGGCCACGGCGAGGATCAGGCCCAGCAGGCCGATGAGCAGGGCGGGGCGGGCCAGGACGCCGGTCAGGGCGGCGTACAGGGCGGTGAGGCCGACGAGCAGGGCGGCCACGGCCAGCACGCTGGTCCGGCCCCGGGGGACGGCGACCGTGTCGGTGCGCCCGGGCACCGGGTCGGGGACCACCCGTTCGGGCCTCGTCCGGTCGACCACGGGCACGGTCCGCTCGTGGTCCACCACGTCGCGGTCCCGGGCCTCGGGTTCGCGGGTCACCACGGGAGTGGTGGTACCGGCTTCGGTCGCGTCCTCGCGGCGGAAGCGGCTCAGCAGGGTTCTGGGCGTCACAACGCACCTCCTTCGATGCGGTACCGGTACCCCGCCGCGCCCGGTTTCACTCTCCCACCGAACAGTTACCTTTCGATGGGTCACTCGGTGACCGTCACGGCACGTTCAGTCAGGATCGGTCGCCGTCCGGCGCGATATCCCCTCCAGGCCTCATGATCATGGTTTGCCCTCGATACGCTGCGACTATCCGTTTCGTACTTGCGGCAGGAGTCCGGTTATGCACCGCTCATTCGCCTCCGTTCTCCACCTCACCCACCTGGCGCCCGTCACAGCGCGTGCCGACCGGCACCCGGTGGCCGACGGCTTCGCGTTCGCGTTCGACCCCCGCTGGCGGCTCGGCCTGGCGCTCGCCGGCATCCGGCCCGGCACCTGCGCCGTGACCGTCGGCCCGCTGCTGAGCGTCCGGTTCGGCCCGTGGTGGCTGGAGACCCCGATCGACAACGTGCTCGACGCCGCGCCCGTCGCCGTCCCGGCCGGCTGGGCCGGGATCGGGGCCCGGGCCGCCGACGGGGACACGGCGCTGTTCGGGACCGGGGCCGCGCGCGGGGCGCTGATCCGGTTCGTCAACCCGGCCGCCGGGAACCTGCCGTTCGGCGGGCTCACCCACGCCCGGATGGTCGTGACCGTCGCGCGCGTCGACGCGCTCGTCGAGGAGATCAACCGCCCCCGGGAGTGACCGCTCCCGGCCGCCCGGGTGGGAAGGCGGCCTGCACCGCCCGCGGGGACCGGACGCCCGAGTACTCTGGCGTCACGGACAGGAGGGCGGTGCATGACCCAGAGTCGCGGGGCCTTCGAACACCCCGGCCTGCTGTACGCGTCGACCGCCGAGTACGTGGCCGCGACCACCGAGTTCATCGGGGCCGGCCTCGACGCGGGCGAACCGGTGCTCGTCGCCGTGCCCGGACCCCGGCTCGCCCTGATCCGCGACGCCCTCGGCACCGACGCCCCCGCCGTGCGCTGGGCCGACATGGCCGTCGCCGGGCGCAACCCCGGGCGGATCATCCCCGACGTGCTGCTGCGGTTCGCCGGGGAGCACGCCGGCAAGCGGGTCCGGATCATCGGCGAACCGATCTGGCCGGAACGCACCCCCGTCGAGTACCCGGCGTGCGCGCAGCACGAGGCCATGATCAACGTGGCGTTCGCGGGGCGGGACGCGACCATCCTGTGCCCGTACGACATCGTCCACCTGGATCCGGGGCAGGTGGCCGACGCCGCGCGTACCCATCCGGTGCTCCGCACGGCGACGACGACCTGGCCCAGCACCGCCTACGGCGACCCGCTCGCCACCGCGGCGGTCTTCAACCAGCCCCTGCCACCCGAGCCGCCCGACGCCCGGTCGTTCCCGATCGACGGCCCCGGCAGCCTCACCGCCCTGCGGACCTTCCTCACCGACGAGGCCGAACACGCCGGCCTGTCCCGCGACCAGACCGGCAGCCTGCTCATCGCGGTCAACGAACTGGCCACCAACACCTGCGAGCACACCACCGGCCCCGGCCGGGTCGCCGTGTGGACCGAGCCGGGGCGGCTGGTCTGCCAGGTCACCGACAGCGGGTACCTCGCCGATCCGCTCGCCGGGCGGGTGCCGCCGTCGTCCGACGCGACCGGGGGGCGGGGGTTGATCCTCGCGCACCAGCTGTGCGACCTGGTCCGGATCCATACCGGACCCGGGGGGACGACGATCCGGCTGCATCTGGACGGGTAGCCCGACCGGACGGCCCGCGCACCGGGGCCCGACGCGGGTACACCTGGTCCTACCACCCGGGCGCATCGGGGCACGGCTCCGGCGCGGCACTCCGGGTGGACCGGCGCCGCCCCGCGCGTCGCCACCCGCGTCCGGGCCGACCCGCCCGGCTGGCCTCGGCATCCGGGGCTCCGGCGGGCCGACCCGGGCCGGGTGTGTATTCCCTGGCCACACGGGGTACTCCCCGGCAATGGGACGACTCCTGGCCCGACTGGACGGCTACCAGCTCCGCCACCCGTGGCTCGGCCTGCCCGTGGCCGTCGTCCACCGGTTCACCGGGGACCAGGCCGGCAACCTGGCGGCCCTGATCGCGTACTACGCCTTCTTCTCCTTCTTCCCGCTGATGCTCGTCCTGGTGACCCTGCTCGGCTTCTCCCCCACGCTCCGGGAACGCGCCGTGGGCTCCGTACTCGAACAGTTCCCGGTGATCGGCCCCCAGCTGGGGGGCAACGTGCAGGGGCTGCGGGGCAGTACCCTCGCGCTGGTCATCGGGATCGGCACCGCCGTGTGGGCGGGTCTGGCGGTGGCCAACGCCGCCCAGACCGCGATGAACACCCTCTGGCGGGTACCGGTCGCCGACCGCCCCGGCCTCGTCCCCCGCACCGTGCGCAGCCTGCTCCTCCTCGCCGTCCTCGGCACGACCGTGCTGGCCACCATCGTCGTCAACGGACTGTCCGCCGCCCTGGACTCCCTCGGCCCCGGCGCCCGGCTGCTGGCGATCCTCGGCACGCTCGCCGTGAACATCGGCACCTTCGTCCTCGCGTTCCGCGCGCTCACCGACCGGAAGCTCAGCACCCGGGACGTACTGCCCGGGGCCGTGCTCGCCGGCACCTGCTGGCAGGTCCTGCAACTCGTCGGCGGCCTGTACGTGGCGCACACCGTGCGGGGCGCGGGCAACACGTACGGCACGTTCGCGATCGTGATCGGGCTGCTCGGGTGGTTCTTCCTCCAGGCGCAGGTGACGCTCCTGGCCGCGGAGCTGAACGCGGTGCTGGTGCTCGGGGAGTGGCCCCGGAGCCTGCTCGGGGAGCCGGGCGGGGAACCGGGCGGGGCGGGGCGCGACGACGGGACGGCCGTTGTGGCGGCAGATGGCGCCCTGCGGGACGGAGACGTCGCGGGGCGCACGGGGGACTCACGTGTGACGGCGGCCGCCGGTGACGGCGGAACGGTCGGTCCGGGGCGGGCCTGGGCGGTTGATCCAGGACGGGCCAGGGCGGTCGATCCGGAGCGGGCCGGGGCCATCGGCTCCGGGCAGGCCGAGGAGGTCGGTCCGGGGCGGGCCGAGGAGGTCGGCTCGGGGCGGGGCCGGACGGTCGGCGTGCTCGCGGCCGGGAAGGTCCTCGGTTCCGCGAGTGGGAACGGCCCCGACGGGGTATCCGTCACGGAGAAGGAGGAACCCACCATGTCCACCGACGACCACCGCTCGACCGCCCAACTGGTCGGCGACCTCGGCGCCCAGATGTCCCGGCTCGTCCGCGACGAGATCGCGCTCGCGAAGCTGGAGACGGTCGCCCGGGCCCGACAGCTCGGTACCGGCGTCGGACTGCTCGCCGGCGGCGCGCTGCTCGCCCTGTACGGACTCGGGTTCCTGCTCGCGGCGGCAGCCCTCGGCCTCGCCACCGTCCTGCCGACGTGGCTGGCGGTCCTCCTGGTCGGGGTACTGCTGGCCGTCCTCGCCGGGGTCGCCGTCCTGCTCGGCACGCGCCGGGTCCGCGACGGGGCGCCGCCTGTACCGACCGACACGCTCGCCAGCGTCCAGCGGGACGTCGCGACGATCAAGGAGAGTGCTCACCGATGACCCAGCAGAAGAGCCACAGCCAGGCCAACGCGACCCGGCCGGCCGTCGAGGCGGACATCGCCGCGACCCGCGCCGAACTCGCCGACACCGTGGGGGCGCTCGCCGACAAGCTCGACCTGCCGGCCCGCGCCCGCCAGGCGGCGGACAACGCGACGATCACGGCCAGGAAGTACCTGGACAAGGCCAGCCCCGTCGCCCGCAAGGCCGTCACCGATCCCCGGGTGCTGGCGGCGACCGCCAGTGCCGCCGGGCTCGTCGCCGGCTGGTTGCTGGCGATCCGGCGGGAGCGGTCCCGGCGTTGGGACCACGAGATCGCCCGCCGCCTCCGCCAGCGCTGACCCGACCGACGCACGCTCGCCCGCCTCTCCGGTTCGCCGGACGGGGCGGGCTTCGCTTTTGTGCCGCCGGGGCCGGCATCGCGTTGCCGGAGGGCAGCCAGGCGAGCGTCGCGTCGCCGGCATGGCGGACACGCGGGCGTCACGTTGCCTGCATGGCCGACGAGCGGGCGACGCGACGCGGCGGACACGCGGGCGTCATGGTGCCGGCGCGACGGACGGGCCGGCGTCGCCTTGCCGGCGCGGCAGGCATCCGGCGAAAGGGCGGGCAGCGGGTGGCCTACGCGGCGGCCGCCCGCTGGACGGGCAGGCATCCTGTTGCTGGTTCGGCAGCACCCGCCGCACGGCCGCCCAACCCGCCGCCGATATGACAGGCACCTACCGGGTGCCGAGCATCCCGCTGCTGACACGACAGGCACCTATCGGAAGGCCAAGCATCCCGTAGCTGACGCGGCGCACACCCGCCGGATGGCCGCCCAACCCGCCGCCGATATGACAGGCACCTACCGGGTGCCGAGCATCCCGCTGCTGACACGACAGGCACCTATCGGGTGGCCGAGCATCCCGTTGCTGTTTCGGCGGGCACCCGTCGGACGGGCGGGCCCTGGCCGGACCGGCGCGCACCGGATGCCGGCCGCTCTCGCGGCGACTGGCCGGACAACGTGCGGGCACCAGGACCAGCGCTGCCGGCGGATCAGGGCAGTTGTCGGTCGGCGTCAGGGTTCCGGCTGGCAGTGCGGGCACCAGTAGGTGATCCGGTCGCCGTCGGTGTCGGACCGGATCCGGGTGCCGCACCGGCGGCACGGCGCGCCCGCCCGGCCGTAGACGTGGCTCGTCTCGCCCCGGCGGAGGGAACCCGTCGTGCTCCGGGTCGACCGGTCCCGGTTGGCGAGCAGCAGCCGGCGGGCCAGCCGGACCAGGGCGGGCAGGTCGGTCACCGCGCCGACCGGCGTCCACGGCCACACGCCGCGCAGGAACAGCACCTCGGCCTTGTACACGTTGCCGATCCCGGCCAGGTTGCGCTGGTCGAGGAGCGCCCCGGCGACCGGCACGTCCGGGTGCGCGGCGAGCCGACGGACCGCCTCGGTCTCGTCCCAGTCGGGGCCCAGGGTGTCCGGCCCGAGGTGCCCGACGAGGAGGTGCTCGTCGGCCGTGGGCACCAGATCCAGATCATGCAGGTGGTACCCGACGGCCACACCGTCCGCCGTGCTCAGCGCCACCCGGATCTGGTGCGCGGGTCGGGCGTTCCACCGCTCGCCCGGCGCGTGCACCCGCCAGACGCCGTCCATGCGGAGATGGGAGTGTAGGGTCAGCAGCCGGCCGGTCCCGCGGTGTTCGGCGGGAGACCCGTCGGGTGGCCCACCGCCGTCGTCTCCGCTTCCGAGCGGCCCGAACGGCGTGAACTCCCCCGCCCCGGCGGGGCCTTCCGGTTCAGGACGACCGCCTTCTCCGCCTCCGGACAGCCGGAACGGCATGGGCTCCCCCGCCCCGGCGGGGCCTCCCGATTCAGGACGACCGCCTTCTCCGCTTCCGAGCGGCCCGAACGGCGTGAACTCCCCCGCCCCGGCGGGGCCTCCCCGTTCAGGACTGCCGCCTTCTCCGCCTCCGAACAGCCGGAACGGCGTGGACTCCCCCGCCCAGGCGGGGCCCTCCGGTTCAGGGCGTCCGCCGGCGGATTCCTCGGACCGTGGACCAGTCCCGTCGGGAGTGGCGGGAACTCCTGGCGGTGTGGTCCCGTCGGGTGCGGCAGGAGGGTCCGACGGGGTGGGCTCCATCGGAGGCGCTTGCAGGCGGAGGAGGAGGTGTTTGCCGCGACAGGCGGACTCCAGGATCGTCCAGCCGGTCAGGTCGACCGTGGCCAGCCGGGGCACCCGGAAGTCGGAGCCGGTCAGCACCCGGCCAGCGAGCCGGCGCTCCAGCATCCGCGCCGCCTGCCACACACTGTCGCCCTCGGGCACGCCTCCCCCTTCCGCATCATTCGTAGCCTCCCGGACACCGTCCGGTCAGGCCCGGAGGCGCAGGCCCCGGGGGGTGGCGCGGAAGCCGGCCGCCGTCAGGGCCTCGACCAGCGTGGACGAGTGCACCGCCCCGCCGTCCGCCCGCTCCACCGACAGCGCGCCGAGTGCACCGGAGCTCACGATCCGGCCGAGGGCCTTCGCCGCCGCCGTGACGGTCTCGGGCTCGCGGTCGAAGGACAACAGCGTCTTCCCGCCGCGTTCGACGTACAGCACGAGGGCGCCGTCGACCAGCACGACCAGGGCTCCCGCCTTGCGCCCGGCCCGGTGCCCGGTCGCGGCGGAACTCCCCGGGCCGCGAGCCGGTCCGGTGGCGACAGGTCCGGTGGCGACAGGTCCGACCCGGGCGGCCAGCACCGGCCCCACCCCGGGCGCGCCAGACCCCGGCGATCCGGTCCCCCGTGCGACAGATCCGAGTCCGGCGGATCCGGGCGGCCCGGACCCTGACGTCCCGGCCCCGAACGTCGCCGACCCGAGCGTCCCGGACGCCAGCGTCGCGGACCCCAGCGGCCCGGACCCGAGCGGCCCCGTTCCCCGCGACCCGGCCCCGGCGGCCCCCTCCGACGTCGGATCGTCCGCGCCCGACTCCACGACCCGTTCCGGCCAGGGCAGCGCCGCCCCGTACGGGTTGGCCGGGTCGGTCGCCGCCAGCACCACGGCGCCCCCGCCCCCGCCCTGGGCGCGCAGCCGGTCCACGGCCCCCGGCACGGCGAACTGCGCCGCCCCGAGGCCCTCGACGAAGTACCCCCGGCGGGCCGCGCCGCGCTCCTCCAGGCCGGCGAGCACCGGATACACGCCGGCGAACCCGCCGGGGGCGTTCTCGGCCATCACCGCGCCCCGGGTGAGCACGCCGTGCCGTTCGAGGAGGGTGTCGGCGAGGGCGGCGGCGCGCCGGGTCGGGTCGAGGTCGCGGTCGGGGAGCCGGGACCAGCGCCCGGCGGCGGCCGGCGGACCGGAGCGGGCGGGCAGGGCGGGGCGGCCCGGGCGCCGGTACCTGCTGCGGGGGGTCGCGGGTTTGGCCTTGTGGGTTCCGCCGCCGCCGAGGAGGGCCCGCAGCGGCGCGAGGGTGTCGTTGGTGAGCCAGCCGCCCCAGACCAGGTCCCAGAGGGCGGCGAGCAGCTCCTCGTCGTCGGTGGAGCCGACCCGGTCGGACAGCGCGCGGAAGAACAGGGCCTGGCCGCCGTCGAGCGCGTCGAGGACGGCCGTGTGCAGGGGGGTGGCGGCGGCGGCCTCGTCGGGGGCGGGCAGCAGGAGGAGCGCGCTGTCCGCGTAGGCCAGGGTGACCCAGCCATCGGCCTTCGCCAGGCTCCCGGCGCCGGCCCACAGCACCTCGCCGCTGGCGCACAGTTCGTCGAGCTGGGTGGGTGAGTAGTCGGCGACCCGGGCGGGCAGCACGAGGCTCTCCAGGGCGGACGCGGGCACCGGCACGCCCTGGAGCTGTTCGACGACGGCGGCGAGCCCGTCCACGCCCCGGGCGGCGGAGCCGACCTGCTGCCACTGGGGCAGGAACGTGGCGAGCGCGCGCGGGTCGACGGGCTCGATCTCCTTGCGCAGCGCGGCCAGGGAGCGGCGGCGGAGCAGGCGGAGCACCTCGGCGTCGCACCACTCCGCGCCGGTGCCGCCCGGGGAGAACTCGCCCGCGACGAGCTTCCCGGTGGTGGCGAGCCGGCGGAGCGCGTGGTCGACGACGGACACGCCCAGGCCGAACCGGCGCGCGCAGGCCTCGGCGGTGAAGGGGCCGTGGGTGCGCGCGTACCGCGAGAGGAGGTCTCCCAGGGGGTCGGCCACCGGTTCGGTGTGCGCGACGGCCACCCCGACGGGCAGGGCCACGCCGAGCGCGTCCCGGTACCGGCCGGCGTCCTCGACCCCGATCCACCGTTCCTCGCCGGCGACCCGGACCCGGATGGCGCGCCGGGCGGCCTCCAGGGCGACCGGCCAGTCGGGCTCCGCTCCCCGGTCGGCCAGTTCGGTGTCGGACAGGTCGCCGAGCAGCCGCAGCAGTTCCACGACGTCCTCGGCGTCGCGGGGCCGGCGCTCTGGGGTGAGCCACCGCAGCTGGCGTTCGGTCTCGGCGACCACGTCGGGGTCGAGCAGTTCGCGGAGTTCGACGCGGCCGAGGAGTTCGCCGAGCAGGGCGGAGTCGAGGGTGAGTGCGGCGGCGCGGCGTTCGGCGAGCGGGGCGTCGCCCTCGTAGAGGAACGCGCCCACGTACCCGAAGAGCATGGAGCGGGCGAACGGCGACGGGCGGGCCGTCTCGACCTCGACGAGGCGGACCTTGCGGCCGGCCAGTTCGCGCATGAGCTGGGTGAGGCCCGGCACGTCGTAGACGTCCTGGAGGCACTCGCGGGCCGCCTCCAGGGTCACCGGGAACTCGGGGAAGTCCCGGGCGACGTCGAGGAGCTGCGCGGAGCGTTGGCGCTGCTGCCAGAGCGGCTGGCGGCGGCGCGGGTCGCGGCGGGGCAGCAGCAGGGCGCGGGCGGCACACTCGCGGAACCGGGACGCGAACAGCGCGGACGCGCCGACGGACTCCTCCACGATCTGGACGATCTCGTCAGGGTCGAAGGAGACCAGGTCCGCGCCGGGCGGCTCGTCGACCATGTCGGGCAGCCGGATCACGATGCCGTCGTCGGAGGCCACCACCTGGGCGTCCACGCCGTAGCGCTCGGAGAGCCGGCGGCCGATCGCCAGCGCCCACGGGCCCGTGACGCGGGCGCCGAGCACGCAGTGCAGGACGAGCCGCCAGTCGCCGAGCTCGTCGCGGAACCGTTCCAGGACCACGGTGCGGTCGTCGGGGACGGCGCGGGTGGCCTCGGCCTGTTCCCGCAGGTACGCCAGGAGGTTGCTCGCCGCCCACGCGTCCAGCCCGGCCGCGCGCAGGTCCACGGTCGCCGCCGCGTCGTCCTGCTTGAGCAGCGAACGCAGGCTGGCGCCGATGGCCCGGCCCAGCTCGACGGGGCGGCCGAGCGCGTCGCCCTTCCAGAACGGCATCCGGGCCGGCGCGCCGGGCGCGGGCGTGACGAGGACCCGGTCGGGGGTGATGTCCTCGATCCGCCAGGAGGAGGAACCGAGCAGGAATACGTCGCCGACCCGGGACTCGTAGACCATCTCCTCGTCCAGCTCGCCGACCCGGACCGGCCGGTCTGCCCCGGCGAGGAAGACGCCGAACAGGCCCCGGTCGGGGATGGTGCCGCCGCTGGTCACGGCGAGCCGCTGCGCGCCCGGGCGGCCGGAGAGCACGTCGGTCCCCCGGTCCCACAGCACCCGGGGCCGCAGCTCGGCGAACGCGGTGGACGGATACCGCCCGGACAGCATGTCCAGCACCGCGCCGAGGGCCGAGTCGGGCAACTGGTCGAACGGCGCGGCCCGCCGGACGAGGGCCGCCAGCTCGGCCACCGGCCAGTCGTCGAGGGCGACCATGGCGACGATCTGCTGGGCCAGCACGTCGAGCGGGTTGCGCGGGCAGTGCATCTCCTCGATGGTGCCGGCGACCATCCGCTGGGCGACGACCGCGCAGGACAGCAGGTCGCCCCGGTGCTTGGGGATCACGACGCCCTTGGAGGCGGCCCCGACCTGGTGCCCGGCCCGGCCGATCCGTTGCAGGCCGGACGCGACGCTGGGCGGGGCCTCGATCTGCACGACCAGGTCGACGGCGCCCATGTCGATGCCCAGCTCCAGGCTGGAGGTGGCGACGACGGCCGGCAGCAGGCCCGACTTGAGCTGTTCCTCGATGTGCAGGCGCTCCTCGCGGGACACGCTGCCGTGGTGCGCGCGGGCGATCACGACGGGCGCGCCGGTGGCCAGGCCCGACTGGGCCATCACCTCGGCGGGCATCCGGGTGGTGGGGGCGGGTGTCCCGGTGCCCGGGGCGGTCTCGGCGGCCAGCTCGTTGAGCCGCGCGCACAGCCGCTCCGCCCCCCGCCGCGAATTGGCGAACACGATCGTGGACCGGTGGGCGCGGATAAGCTCCAGGACCCGCTCCTCGACGGCGGGCCAGATCGAGGACCGGCGCGGATCGTCGTCGTCCCCGGTCGCCTCGTCGAGCCGGGTCATGTCCTCGACCGGGACCTCGACGGTGACCTCGAACATCTTGGCGGCCGGGGGCTGCACGACGTCGACCGGCCGGGAGCCGCCGAGGAACCGGGCGACCTCCTCGACGGGGCGCACGGTCGCCGACAGCCCGATCCGCTGCGCAGGGGTGGGCAGCAGGGCGTCGAGCCGTTCGAGGGACAGCGCGAGGTGCGCGCCGCGCTTGGACGCGGCGACGGCGTGCACCTCGTCGACGATCACCGTCTCGACCCCGCGCAGCGACTCCCGGGCGGCGGAGGTGAGCAGCAGGAACAGCGATTCGGGGGTGGTGATCAGGATGTCCGGCGGGGTGCGGTTGAACGCCCGGCGCTGGTCGGCCGGGGTGTCCCCGGAGCGCATCGCGACCGTGATGTCCGGGGGCGCGGACCCGAGCCGCGCGGCGGCCTGCCGGATCCCCGCCAAGGGTGCGCGCAGGTTGCGCTCGACGTCGACGGCGAGGGCCTTGAGCGGGCTGACGTAGAGCACCCGGCAGCGGCGCAGGGGCTCCGTGGGCGGCGGCTCGCTGGCCAGCCTGTCGAGCGACCAGAGGAACGCCGCCAGGGTCTTGCCGGAGCCGGTGGGTGCCACCACGAGGGCGTTGCGGCCGGCGCTGATCGAGCGCCACGCCCCGACCTGGGCGGCCGTGGGCGCCGCGAAGGCCGCGTCGAACCACGCACTGGTCGCCGGCCCGAACCCGTCCCATCCCGTAGTCACGAGTCCCATCCTGCACCGGGGGTACGACATCCGCCCGGCAACCCGAGCCGTAAGGGTTGTTTACGACGTAACGCCTGAGTCTCCCGACGCGCTGTCATAGGGAAAGGAGGCCCGGATGCTGGGGTACGACCGAGGAACCGCCGACGAGGAGCTCTCGCCGGGGACGCTGTCCGCCCTCACCGAGCTGGCCCGGTCCCGGAAGGCGTGCCACGTGCCGTGCGAGGTGCTGGCGGGCCGGTGCCGGACGTGCGCCCAGCCGTGGCCGTGCGAAACGCGCCGCCGTGCCGTCCGGTGGCTGTCGACCTGACCACCCGCCCCGGGCCGACGAGAAACAGCCCGCACCCGCCGGGCCGACGGGATACGACCGCACAGCCCGGGCCGGCGGGACACGTCGCTCCCGGGTCAGGGCGGCCCGCGAGCCCCGTGACCTCAGGCGCTGGTCCAGGCCACCGCCGATCTCAGGCGTTGGTCCAGGCCACCGCCGCCTCGATCTGCACCGCCGACAACCCGGTCGCCTCGCACAGCTGCGCGACCGTCAACGACGCCGGCGACACGGCGTGCAACGCCCGGGTGATCTGCCCGGCCCACAACTCGGCGGCGACGTACGGCCGCTCGTCGTACTCCCGGACGAGGCTCGCCAGGTGCACACTGTCGCACCCGGTGAGCAGTCTGCTGCCGTCGAACCGGGACGCCGACTCGTGCACGGCGGACGAATCGGGCACCAACGCGTACTGCTGACTCCCGTCGGTGATCACCCGCCCGCACACGTCGCACAGCTCGGCCCCGGGGCGGATGTGCCACTGGCCCTCCATGGCCGTCCCCCTTCAGAAGCCGCAGCGCAGGTCCTCGCGGGAGAGGTCCTCGGCTCCCCCGGGCCTGCCCAGCAGGTCGGGATCGTCGGGGTCGACCGGCCGCACGTCGCGGTCCTCCTTCTCGACCTGGTCGATCTTCTCGACCTGGTCGATCCCACCCGGCCCGGGCGCGGGCGTGCCACCGGGTCCCGGCGCGGGCGGTCCCGGCGTCGGCCCCGGTCCTGGCGTCGGCCCCGGTCCCGGCGTGGGCCCCGGTCCCGGCGCGGCCGGATCCGGCGTGGGCCCCGCTCCAGGCCCGGGCGGATCCGGCGTCGGCCCCGGTGCCGGCGGCCCCTCGGGAGTCTCCCCGGCCGGTGCCGGCGGATTCCCCGGCTTGGACCCGGTCCCGGTGCGTTGTTCGTCGAGCTGCCGCTGAAGCCGTGCGTCGCGGTCAGCGTCGTCCGGCAGGGGATGCTGGCTCATGTCTCCTCCTCGGCTCGCCGTCTCCCGGTCCCCTACCCACCCCTTGTGTGGGTTACGCATCATTCCGCCTGGGTAGGTGCCACGGAGCGACACGGGAAGGCGACGCGACAACGGAACGGGAGCGGGCATGACGACGAACGCGGAACGGGACGAACTGCTGGCCAACGCGCTGCACGACGAACAGGAGTCCAACACCCGGCAGGCCACGGGCCAGCCCCGGGACGTGGAACAGGACGAGGTGCACGAGCGGGAACTGCACGGCACCCCGGTCGACGACGTCGCGCCCGACGAGGACCCGGGCGTCCTCGACGAGCCGCTCTAGCGCGCCGTCTCGTACCCGTCGCGTCCTGGCTGTGGGGTTCTGGGGTCGGGTTCCCGGGCCAGGCTCAGGGCGACCGAGTCCGCCGGGAGCAGCAGGGAGTCCTCGGGTCCGAGGACCAGCCGTTCCACCGGGTACCGCGGGTCGTCGCGCACCCCGAGCAGCGGCCCGGTCGGCCGGCGGACGGGGCGCCCCTCGCCGTCGGGGCCCCGCAGCACGGGGGCGGGCTGGCCGGCCTGGGCCCAGGTGAAGCCGCCGTCGGCGGGGTCGTACAGCCCGACGAGCGCCGAGCCGTGCCCGGCGGTCGGGTTGCGCCGGGTCCACCGGTTGAGCCGGTCCAGCAGTTCGGCGGGGTCGCCGGTCGGGTCCGAGTCGGCCGCGACGACCCCCCGGAGCGCGGCGATCGCGGCGGCGGCGGCCAGCCCCTCGTCGGCCACCTCCCCCACGGCCACGACGGACCGGCCGTCGGGGAGCGTCCGCAGGTCGTACCAGCCGCTGTCGGCGCCCTCCGGCCCGGACCGCACCGTGACCGCGAGACCGGGCAGCGGCACCGGGTCCCCGGTCGGGGGCAGCACGAGCGCGTGCAGCCGGCGGAGGATCCGGCGCTCGGCGGCGACGAGGCGTTGGCTCTCCGAGGCCCCGTCGCGCAGGGCCGACAGTTCCCGGGTGGTCCGTTCGGCGGCCGTGACGTCCTGCATGATGCCGTAGATCTTCACCGGGGCGCCGGTGATGTCGGGTACCGCCTCGCCGACCACCCGCAGGCACCGCACCCCGCCGGGCAGCCGGATCCGGAACGTCATGTCGGTCCGGCGCCGGGCCGCCACCTCCGCCAGGCCCTGCTCGACCACGGGCAGGTCGTCGGGCACCACCATGCCGGCGACCTCCTCCAGGCTCGCGGGGCCGTCGGCCGTGGCGCGTTCGAAGATCCGGTACAGGTTCGGCGACCAGTCGATCGTGCCGTTGGTCAGGTCCCACTCGCCCCAGCCGAGCGCGCCGAGCCGCTCGGTGTAGGCCAGGCGCGCCGCGTGCCGGTCGCGTTCGTCGTGCCGGACCCAGCGGATCAGCAGCGCCGACGCCCACCGGTGCACGTGCACACTGAGCGTGGTGTCGACGGGCAACCCCCGGACCATCTCCGTGTACGGGAACGGCCCCACCTCCCGGGGCTGCCCGTCCTGCAACACCTGCTCGTACGTCGCCCACAGCGGTCCGTCCACGATGGTCGGATACGCCTCCAGCACCCGCAGCCCGACCAGGTCGCGGCCCTGGCGCCCGGACAGGTCCGCCGCCTCGCCGCTGGCCGCCTCAATCCGGTAGTCGGTGATCCGGTCCCCGGAGTCGCGGACCGGGGTGAGCACCGCGCACGCCCCGGGCACCATGTCCAGCACCACCTGCGCGGCGAGCGTCCAACTGCCGGGGGCGTCCTGCCGTGCGGCGAGCAGGTCCACCAGCCGCGCGCCGGCCGCCTCGGCGTGCGCCCGCACCGCCCGGCGGGTCGCGATGTCGCACCGGTGCGCGGCGCCCCACAGCACCCCGATCGCGGCGACGATCCGGCTGTCCGGCCCGGCCGCACGGACCGGGATCCACACCCGTGAGTGCCACAGATTCTCCGGATCACCGATCAGGGTGTACCGCCGGCGCGCCGCCGCCAGGTCGGGCAGCCAGATCTCCCGGCCGAGGCGCACGCACGCCGTGGGGGCCGTACTCAGGTGCGGGGGCAGCCGTTGCCAGGCGCCGACGACCCGGGCGGGCACCCCGGCCGTACCCACCGACTGCAGTGACCCGTCGGGCTGCACCGCCATGATCATGACGGCGTCGGCCGCCGCCGGACCCGCCAGGTGTTCGAGCACCTCCCCCGCGAGGACGTCCGCGTCCGTGCTCGCCGCGAACGCCCCGGCCGCCGCCGAACCCACGTCGGGGCCGGCCAGGGGCGCCACGGCGGTCGCACCGTCCCGCCGGACATACCGGGCGGACTCCAGCAGCGACGGGTTCTCCGCCAACGGCACCGCGCGCAGCCCCGCCCCGTCGAGCAGCGCCGCCGCCGTCTCCACCGGGTCGCGGCCGTCCTCGGCGGCGAGCTGGCGCAGGTGGGCCAGCGCCCGGTTCACGTCGCAGCCGAGCCTCCCCGCGATCAGGCCGGTGGCCCGGTCGAGCAGGGCGTGCCGCGCGGCCTCGGCCCGGAGGGTCTCGTTCTCGGCGCGGAGACGGGCGACCGTCTCGGCGAGCGCGTGCGTCGCCGGGCTCCTGAATGGCACCCCTCTACTCTCGCAGACCCGCCGCCCCACCGCCCCCACTCGGCGCCACGACCTCTCCCGCCCCGGCAGCGTCACCCGCCCCACCTCCACCGGAGGCCCCATGTCCGCGAACCGGGACGGATCGCGGACAGCCGGGCGACGCCGGGGTGACGGCTGTCACCAGGAGGGGGTTAATCGCTGTCGGATGTCGCACCCCGGAGGCACGATGGCGACATGCGCCTGCACACCTACCGCAACGTTCTCGCACTTCCGGGCGTCCGGACGCTGATGATCCTGGCGCTCCTCGCCCGGGTGCCGGTCACCGCGGCGGGCATGGCGCTCACGTTCCACGTCCTCAACGACCTCGACGGGGGGTACGCGAAGGCGGGCCTCGTCGGCACGGCCGCCACCGTGGCGACCGCGATCGGCGCGCCGTTCACGGGCCGGCTGACCGACCGGCGCGGGCTGCGGACCACCACGGTCCTGGGCACCGTCATCGCGATCGGGTTCTGGACGACCGCCCCGTTCCTGCCGTACCCGGCGCTGCTCGTCGCCGCGTTCCTCGGCGGCCTGGCCAGCGTGCCCGTGTTCTCGGTGACCCGGCAGTCCCTGGCCGCCCTGGTGCCCGAGGACCAGCGGCGCACCGCGTTCTCGATCGACTCGATGTCCACCGAGCTGTCGTACATGGTCGGCCCGGCGCTGGCGATCGTGCTGGCCACCCAGGTCTCGGCCCGGGTCTCGATGATCGTGGTCGGCGCGGGCATCGTGGTCTCCGGCATCGCGTTGTACGTGCTCAACCCGCCCACCCGCGAGGCCGAGGATCCCGGGCTGGCGCACGCCCCGGTCCCGCCCCGCCGGACCTGGCTGCGCGGCGGCTTCGTCGGCCTGCTCCTCGTGGCCACCGCGACCACCGCGACCCTGGCCGGCAGCGAGATGGCCCTGGTCGCCGCACTCCGCACGTCCGGCCAGACGAACGCCACGAGCGTCGTGATCGCCCTGTGGTGCGTCTACTCGCTGCTGGGCGCCTTCCTGTACGGCGCGATGCGGCGCGGCCTGCCGTCCCTGCTGCTCTGCGGGGCCATGTCGGTCCTGACGCTCCCCATCGGGTTGGCCGGCGGCCAGTGGTGGACCCTCGCGCTGGCCCTGCTGCCGGCGGGCATCCTGTGCGCGCCCTCGCTGTCGACGAACACGACCGCCCTGTCCGCGCTGGTCCCGGCCGCCGCGCGCGGGGAGGCGATGGGGATCCAGGGCTCGGCGATGACCGTGGGGATGGCCGGCGGCGCGCCGCTCGCGGGCTGGGTCAGCGACCAGCACGGGGCGACGTGGGGGTTCGCGGCGATCGGCATCGTGGGCCTCGTCCTCACCCTGGCCGCCGTGCCCCTCCTCCGGCACACCCTGCGCCCCGTGCCGGAGCCCGTCGCGGAAGAGGTCCCCCAGCCGGCGTGACCCACGGCCCGGGGCCGCTAGACGACCCGCGTCCAGCCCCCGGCCGCCGGGGTCGTGGTCGCGACGGCCCGGCCCAGGTCGCGGAGCACCGCGCGGGCGAACAGGACGATCCGGATCGTGGTGACCGCCGCCGTGCGCTCCGGCGAGGGGCGGGCCTCGGCCGGCCGGGCGGGCGGGCCGAAGCTGAAGCCGGCGGTCAGCAGGACCACCGCCGTGAACACCACCGCTAACCTGCGCACGAATCTCTCCCGGGGCTCAGCGCCCACCCGGCGACGGCGCGGGCCTGGCGGCCACGGCCGCCGCCCCGCCGGCCCTGCGGCGACATACCCCGATCATTCCCGCCGACGGCCCGGAACGACCCGGTTTCGCCGAAATCACCGCCCGGCGCGGCAGGTCACAGCGGGTGCCGACGCCCGCGGGCGCCCACCGCGTACCCCGGAGAACGGGGTTTGAGGACGACAGGCCGGCGCGGCGGCTGGAAGGCCAGCGAGCCGGCCGGCCCCTGAGGTCCCCGGGCCCGGCCGGCCCGGGGCGGGTGTCAGGAGGTGAGGTCGGCGAGGCAGTCGACGACGACCGGCAGCCGGTACTCGGCGCCGGCGGTGTGCCCGATGACGGTGCGCACCAGGTGGTACACCGCGACGGGGTAGGTCTGGCGCTGCGCCGACGCCGCCCGGGCCAGGTCCGTCAGCCCGGGGTGGGTGTACATCCCCTGGGTGTGGAAGGCCGCCAGGTGCCGGCGGAGCAGGCTCGCCGCGTGCAGGCTGGCCTGGCTCGGCGGCTCGGCCTCGCCGTTGGTGGGCCACAGCTGGTAGATCAGGCCGTCGATCAGCTCGTGCAGCCGGCCGTCCTGCGCGGCGTCCGTGTCGTCCTTCCAGGTCGCGGCGACGACCTTGGCGGCCAGGTGCGCGGCGAACAGCGGCGCGCCGCAGAACTCGGCGTCGTCGGGCTCGACCGCGCCGGCCGTGCGGCCCACGGCGGAGACCCGCTCGGCGCACCGGGCGAGGAGGTCGGGGCTCTCCTCGGCGTCGTCGACCTTGGTGTTGCCCATCGCGAGGAGCCTCAGCGCGGCCGCGTGACTTCCGTGGCTGGGGATCGCCCACGCGGGCACCCGGAGGTTGAGGCCGGCGGGGCTGGAGACGATCCGAAGTACGGGCTGCTCAGTCATGGTGTTCTCGCCGCTCAACGCGGACCCTTTCCCGTACCGGAGGTGGTGTGGATCGCCGATCCCGCCCGCGCGACGGCGGGGCGTTGTGCGGTGGACGGTTCCCTACGCCAAACATTACCTCCTCCGGGCCTTCGGTCCCCGTTCACCTCTGGCCGGCTTCATGTTCGCAGCTCGGGGCGGGGTCATGTTTGCGGGCGCCCGTCACGCGGGTAGGTCACGCGCATGGCAGAGAGTGCGCACCGGAAGCGGGCAACCACACAGGAAAGCGACGCGGCGCGGCAACGCGAGGAGCGGGTCGCCACGGAACAGCCGGGGCCGCTGGGCGAGGAGGCGCGCCGGTACGCCGCCCGGCAGGGGGACGACCGCGAGACGGCGGGCGACCCGAGGCCGCCGGAGAGCTAGGAAGAGATCACCGTGAGTCATGGAATGCCGTGGTAGGCCACGACAGCGCCGCCCATGTCATCCCGGTGAACACCGCGGACACCTGGCCGCACCTCGCGCTCGGGGCGGGCACGCCCGCCCTGGGCACGATCCCGGGCGGCGGCCGGACGGGGAGCCGCCCATGACAGACCCCGGAACCTTTTGATGGGTACTTGACGGAGAGTTGTCGACCGCCGGCCGTTTGGGCCGGCGGTCGACGGGTATGTGGCAGCGAACCGGACAGGGGGAGACGAGGATGGACCGGACGAAGCTGCGGAACACCGGAACCGCCGAGCTGAGGGCTGACCTGCTGGCCCGGCACGGCGAACTGTCGGCGGCGTACCGCACCGCCGTGCGCGAGGCGGCCGAACGGCAACGCCACCGGCTGGCCGACGGGTCCGGCGACGACGAGGGCGACCGGGGTCTCAAGGCCCAGGAACGCGAGCAGGACCTGGCGCTGGTGGACACCGCCCGGCAGCGGATGGCGCAGGTCAACGAGGCCCTCGACCGGCTCGACGCGGGCGGGTACGGGCTGTGCGAGCACTGCGGCGCGCCGATCCCGCCCGACCGGCTGGTGGCGTTCCCCGCCGCCACGCACTGCGTCACCTGCGGGAGCGCGGCGGACACCCGGCACTGACCACGCGCGCCCCGCCCGTCCCGCTGGCGCCCCGCGACCGCCCAGGTCAGGTCCGGCGCCCGCCCGTCCGTCGGGCCCGGCCTCCCGGGCCGGGAGTCGTGCGCGGTGTGGCTCCCCGCGCGTTTGACCCCGGGCGCGCGGGGGTAGTCGCAGGACATGGCAGACCATCTCGAGGACCCGGCCCAGGGCGTACCCGCCGCGTCCCTACCCGACGACGCCGTGGAGCGGGAGCTCGCGAGCCTCGACCGGACCCGGCACGACGCCCTCGGCAACCGTCCCGACGCGGCCGTGGCCACCCACCAGCGGCGCACCGCCGAGCTGGCCGACGAGGCACGGCGGCGCGGCCTGTACCGGGCGGGCGTCCCCGGCCAGGATCCCGGCGCGTCCCCGGCGAGCGCCGGCATCCCCGAGTACGCCGACGACGACGATCCCCGGCCGGTACCCGACGAGCCCGGGCGCCCCGCCGTGGCGGGCGACTCCCCGATCGGCCTGGACGAGTACGGCACCACGGTGCGCGAGTCCCGGCGCGGCGAGTCCCTGGACCGGCGGCTGGCCCGGGAGGAGCCGGAGACGCCCTGGGAGCCGCCGAACGACGGCCGCCCCAACGAGGAGCAGGCCATCCACATCACCCGCCGCCCCTGAGGCCCGGCGGCCCGGGGCCAGGCGGACGGCGCGTGACCTGAGGCCGGAGGTCCCGATCGGGCGTCCCCTGCCGCGCGGGCCCCGGCCCTGCGGGCGAGTAGGGCGTTGCAAGAAAACGGCAAGCGGCGGCACGTACCGTGCTCGCACGGCCTCCCGGTGACGGCCAGCCCCGGCGGCGTGCCGGGACGCGCACGGACGAGGAGACGGCATGAGGGAACTGGCGGGCCGCACGGCCCTGGTCACCGGCGGTGGGCGGGGCGTGGGCCGGGCCGTCGCGCGCCGGTTGGCGTCCGACGGCGCGCTGGTCGCGGTGCACCACGGCGGGGACGCGGCGGCGGCGCTGGAGACGGTCGCGCTGGTCGCGGAGTCCGGCGGGTCGGCGTTCGCGGTCGACGCGTCCGGCGGGGTGGAGGCGCTGTTCGCCCCGCTGGAGGCCGGGCTGCGGGCCCGCACCGGGGACGCGCGGCTGGACATCCTCGTGAACGCGGCGGCCGGGGGCGGCGCGCGGGAGGCGTACCGGATCATCCAGCGGGCCGTACCGCTGCTCCGGGACGGCGGCCGGGTCATCGACGTCTCCGCCGACCGGCTCGCGGTGCCGGGCCTGGCCGACGTGCTCGGCGCGCGCGGCATCACGCTGAACACCGTCGCCCCGGGCCAGCTCGCGGTCCCCCGGGTCGGCCGGACCGACGTGGCGAACATCGTCGGCTTCCTCGCCTCGGCCGAGTCCGGCTGGGTCACCGGCCACCTGCTCGACGCGTCCGGCGGCGCGTTCCTCAGCCCGAGCGTGTAGCCGCTCCCCGGCGCGGGAAACCCATGGCAAGATCACTTCCGTGGGTACGGGTGAGAGCAAGCGGGTCTCCTGGGTCGAGCTGTACTTCGACCTGATCTTCGTCCTGGCCGTCGCCCAGGTGGCGCACGCGATCGGCGCGGAACCCGACTGGGGCGGCCTGGGCGGCTCCTTCGGGCTGTTCGTGTTCCTGTGGTGGACGTGGACCGGCTTCGCGCTGCTCTACAACCGGCACGGGGCGGAGACGGCGCTGTCCAGCCGGCTGGTGGTCCTGGCCGGTACGGTGCCGTGCGGGCTGGCCGCCGTGTCCTTCCACGAGGCCGCCGACGGGCACCCCGCCGCGTTCTTGCTCAGCCTCGCCGGGGCCCGGCTGATCCTGGGCGTCGCGCACGCCGTGATCGCGGGCCGGCCCGCCGCGCGCCCGGCCGTGGGCTACCTGGTGTCGGCCGCCGGCTTCGCCGCCGCCGCGTTCCTGCCCTCGCCGTGGTCGTACGTCCTGTGCGGAGTCATGATCAGCGTCGAGGCGCGGTACTCGTACACCGAGCGGCCGCCGGAGCGGCACCGGACCCGGCGCGAGGACCTCGACCTCAGCGCCCTGCAACCGACGGCGCCCGGCCAGGCGATCGACGCGCACCACTTCTCCGAACGGTTCGGCCTGTTCGTGATCATCCTGCTCGGCGAGGTGGTCGCCTCCGCCGGGCTCGGCGCGATCGACGGCGGGCACGGCCATCTGCCCTGGCTGCCCCTGACCGCCGCGATCGTGCTGGCCGGCGCCATGTGGTGGCAGTACTTCGACGCGGCCGCCGACATGAACCGCCGGATGCTGGAGGTGTCCGGCGGCTCGCAGCTCGTCGCCCGGGTGGTGTTCGTCAGCGGGCACATGTTCCCGGCGTTCGCGGTGATCACCGTCGCCGCCGGCGTGCGCCTCCTCCTGGCCGGCCACCCCCCGACCGCCGCGTACTGGCTGGTGTCCGGCGGCATGTCCGGCTACCTGGCCGTCACCCGGGCGTTCGGCATGGGCATGGGCCCCCTGGGCCGGATCGCCCGGATCGCGCTCGCGGCGGCCACCGTGCAGCTCGGCTGGCTGGGCGGGCACGTGCCGACGGCGGCGTTCCTGTGGGCGGCGGCCGGTTGGGGCGTGGTGTGCGCGGGCGTGGCGACCCTGGAGGCGCACCAGGCCCGGCCGACCACCGCCTGACGGTCACTGCGGGCGGCATCCGCGAAGGTGGCCTTTCCGGGGACGGCCTGCGCGCCGGCCGTGGGCAGGCCCGGAACCGTCGCCGGCGTGGTCAGGTGGCCAGGCCGTTGCGGGCGGCGAGCACCGCCAGGCGTACCCGGTTGGAGGTGTCGGTCTTGGTCATCAGGTTCGCCACGTGCGTCTTCACCGTGGTCACGCCCAACGACAGCCGCTCGGCGATCTCCCCGTTGGACAGCCCCTCCCCGACCAGGGCGAGGACCTCGCGTTCGCGTTCGGTGATGCCCGACAGGTCCGCGCTCGGCGCCGTGTCCGACCGCGCGGTCACCGCCCGGTCCACCAGCCGGCCCAGCACCCCGGGGCTGAACGCGCTCTCGCCGGCCGCCGCGCGCCGGACCGCGTCCAGCAGGTTCGCCGGGGCGGTGTCCTTGACCAGGAACCCGCAGGCCCCGGCCAGCAGCGCCGGGTACAGGTGCTCGTCGTCGTCGAAGGTGGTCAGCACCACGATCCGGGTCGTCGGGCGGGCGCGCAGGATCCGTTCGGTAGCGGTCGTGCCGTCCATCACCGGCATCCGCAGGTCCATCAGGATCACGTCCGGGTGCAGCCGCTCGGCGTGCCGGACCGCCTCCAGGCCGTTGCCGACCTCGCCGACCACGGTGATGTCCCCGGCGGACTCGCACAGCATCCGCAGGCCCGCCCGGACCAGCTGCTGGTCGTCGACGAGCAGCACCCGGATCACGCGGCACCGGCCGGCAGCAGCGCGGACAGCACCCAGCCGTCGCGGGCCGGGCCGGCCTGGAGCTGCCCGCCGATCAGGGTGACCCGCTCGGACAGGCCGACGAGGCCGTGGCCGGGCGGGGAGGACCGCAGCGGGAGGCCCTCGTTGTGCACCTCGACCCGGGCGGTGCCGTCGGCCGACATCGCGACCGTGAGCCGGGCCCGGCCGGCGGGGCCGCCGTGCTTGAACACGTTGGTCAGGCCCTCCTGGACGAGGCGCAGCACCACCAGGCCCCGGACCGCGTCCATCCCGGCCAGCGCGGGGTCGATCGCCGCCTCGACCCGCAGGCCGGCGTTCGCGGCGCGCTCCACGACCTCGCGCAGCACCTGGGGCAGCTCCGCCGGGTCCACCAGCAGCGAACCCAGCTCGACGTTGACGGCCGACGGGTCGCGCAGCACCCCGACGAGCTGGCGCATGTCGGTCAGCGCCGTGGTCGCGGCGGCGTGCACGTCGTCGAGGACCTGGGAGACCCGGGGATCGGTCTCCGGGAGCACGTGCCGGGCCACGGCGACCCGGAGCACGATCGAGGCCACGTGGTGGGCGACGACGTCGTGCAGTTCGCGGGCGATGGCGGTGCGCTCGCCGAGCCGGGCGTTGAGCATGCCCAGCTCCCGGCGCTGTTCGCCCTCGAGCATCCGTTCGCGGGACCGGCGGGTGTTCTCCTGGAGGGACCGGACGTAGACGCCGGCGAGCATCGGGGGGCCGACGACCCACGCCCAGTGGTAGAACGGGGGCAGGACGGCGTGGAACCGGAGCATCTGGACCACGAACGGCACGCTCATCGCGGCGCACCCGACGGCGACCGGCCAGCCCCGGCGGCGGACGATCAGCTCCAGCAGGGCGCACGCGGCCATCAGGATGACCGACACGGCGGTGGCGTGCCCGTAGAGGTCCGTGCCGATCAGCAGGATCGCCTGGCCGATCGTCACCGCCAGCGGCGCGAACCCCGCCCCCAGGCTGAACAGGGCCGCGAGCAGGGCGAACAGCCAGTCCGCCGCGGTCGGCCCGTCCCCGCGCAGGGCGAGGACGTCACTGACCACGGCGGGAAACGCCGCGAGTCGTATCCAGCCGAAGCGGTCACCGAGCAGGCCCATGGCTAGAGATTAGCTGTCTACTGTGTCCGCGGCTCCTGCCGTGGGAGGAGGGCCCCTCCTCCGGTCGGCCGCCCGACGCGGCCCGCTGCCCGACGCCGGGCTTGCCCGGACGGGCCAAGCTGCGGGGTATGACAAACGCGAAGTTCGGAACCGACGGCTGGGACGCCGTCGTGGTCGGCGCGGGTCACAGCGGACTGACGTGCGCGGCGTACCTGGCCGTCGCCGGGGGCCTCCGGGTCCTCGTGGTGGAGCGCCAGGCCACCGTGGGTGGGGAGGAGGCCGCGGCGGTGCCCCCGGTCTACCAGGGCCTCGGGCTCGACGACCGGTTCCGGTTCTGGGAGCCCGACGGGCTCGACGCGCTGCCCGGGATCCCGGCGTTGCGGACCGGCGGCTGGGACGGGTACCGGGCCCGGATGGTCGCCGCGCTCCCCGACGAGGCCGCGCAGGTCTGCCGGTACGTGGACATGTGCTCCGCGCTGCACGCCGAGATCCGGGGCATGGACCCCGACGGCCCGGCCGCGCCCAGCACCCTGTTCGTCACGTGCGCGCGGCGGACCCTCGACCAGGTGATGGGCGACTGCGGGCTGTCCGCGCGGGCCCGGACCGTGCTCGGGACGCGCAACGGGGACCACGGGCTCGCCCCGGAGCAGGTGCCGGCCGTGTCGCACGCCGCGATGCTCGGCGACGAACTGCTCGGCGACACCGGACAGATCCTGACGTCGACGCTGGTGGAGGCCATCGAGGCGTACGGGGGCGAGGTGCGGACCCGGACCCCCGTCGTCGGGGTCACGATCGAGGCCGGCAAGGTCACCGGGGTGCGCACCGTCGCCGGGGACGTGCTGCGTGCGCCGGTCGTGGTGTCCGACCCGGACGACGGCCGGGCCTGGGAGGACCTCGTCGGCGACGGTCCGGCCCGCACGGCCCCGGCGCCGGCCGCCGGCTACCGGACGGTCGCGACGGCCGCCAGCGCGGACCTGGTGGGGCGCGCCCTGCTCGACTACGCGGAGAAGGCGGTCGCCCCGCCGCGCCGCCGACCGGGTGCCGGGGCTCCCGTACCCGTCGGTGCCGGATCTTCGACGCCCACGGGTCCGGTGGCGGGGATGCCGGCCGCCCGCCGGATCGTCCCCGAGGCCCCCGGCCTGTACCGGATGAGTTCCGGGGCGCGGCGCGGCGACCGGGTGCTGGATCTGGCGCCCGCCGAGGCGCACGCCGGCCGGGTCTACGGCTCGCTGCCCCGCACCGCCGACCCCCTGGGCCGGATCCCCCGGCCCCGGGTGCGCCGCTGACCCTCCCCGGATCCACCGAGGGTGCGCCACCGGTCGGCGTTTCCGGCACGCGGAAACGGGGGAAAGCCGGCGACAATCCGTAGGTTCGTCCACTTTCGAGGCATCTAACGTCAGGTTTTATAGGGTTTTCGCGGTATGCGAGGCACCTGCCGCGCCTCTACGCTCCGCACTGATGGACCTACGACTCCGGGTGGCCACCGGCGTGGCGGTGGCGGCCGTCGGCACGCTGTTCGCGCTGCCGGCCCCGCCGCCGCTCACCCCGCCGGCCGCCTCCGCCCCGCAGACCACCGGCCCACCGGTGCCCCTGGAGACGGCCTGGCCGGCCGCCGTGCCCGGCACGATCCCCGGCGCGCAGCCGGACGGCAGCACGTTCCTGCCACTGCTGGTCCTCGGGCCGGACCTCTCGACCGGGATGAGCAGCGGCGCGGGCCGGGCCCCGGCGTACGTGCTGCGGTCGCCCGCCGGGATCCGGGAACTGTCCCCGAACGTGACGGGCATGGCCCGGTCGCTGGACGCGTACACGTCCGGGGGCGGGCAGCTGTTCTGGTTCCTCAACGTCAAGGACATCTCCGGCGGGGCGCACCAGACGCTGTGGACCGCCGACGTGGCCGGTGGCGAGTCCCGGGTGCTGGCCGCCGACACGGGGACGCCCCGGCTGCGCGGCGGCTCCCTGGACCTCCAGGTGGTCGACGGCGTGGTCCGCTGGGTCGCCGAGGGGCCGGGCGGGGACACGGAGGTGCGGTCGGTGCCGGTGACCGGCGGGGCGGTGGCCGTGGCGCGGTACCCGGGAAAGTTCGTCCTGTCGCAGTGGCCCTGGGGCTCGCCGGCCGTGAGCACGTCCGGCTCGTCCGTCGAACTGCTCAACTTCGAGACCCGGGCGAAGCTGAAGGTGCCCGCGGCGAAGGGCCGCAACGTCAACTGCGGCCCCGTGTGGTGCCGGTCCACGGACGACGCGACGCTGGAGCTGCGCCGGGTGGACGGCACCGACGTGCGGCCGATCGGGGGACGCGAGGTCGGGCTCATCGGATACCCGATCGGTCGCGTGCGGGACCTGGACATCTTCACGGGCGCGATCTCGAACACGATGGCGGGCCCGGTCAGACCCCTCATCGTGTACGACATCGCGGGCCACCGCTCCGTGCTGGTGTCGGCGGTGGCCGGGGCCGTCGGGGCGCGCGGCGACTTCCTGCTGTGGTCCACGGGGGACAACGAGGGCATGGTGTGGCACTTCCTGGACCTGCGCACCCTGCGGTCCTGAGGCGCCCGGCGGAACCCGACACCCCCGTGTGACGGGAGTGTCGGTCCCGCCAGCCGAGGTCGGGCACGCGCTCCGGGGCACCGCCGTCGCCGTGCCCCGGCTCAGAGGGCCGGGACCACCTGGAGCCGGCCGTCCCCGGCGCCCGGCACCATCCCGACCAGCTGGGCCAGCGCCGCCGAACACCCCCACAGCACCAGCCCCGCCGGGGACGCCCGCGCCGCCCGGACGAACAGCGTCGCCGTCGGCGCGTCCGCGAAGCTCAACGCCGACACGTCCACCACCAGCGGCCCCTCCCCCACCCCGGGCTCGTCGAACAGGGCGCTGAGCAGCGCCGCGAGCGCCGGCCGGTTGGACATGTCCGCCTCGCCGACCAGCCGCAGCCCCGCCGGGTGCTCCGTGCGCGCCATCCGCAGCAGCGGCGTCCACGGGCCGTCGAGCCCGTCCCCGGCCCGGCAGGTCGCCGGGTGCGCGGACGCGATCCGGCTCAGGGCGACCGGCGGGAACAGCCGGCGGTCGTACAGGCACAGGCCCATCGCGTAGCCGTCGGCGAAGACCCGGTTGGCCCGGGCCTCGTACCAGGCGACCCGGTGCGCGCCGGCCACCGAACCGGCCAGCCAGGACCGGTCCGCGACCAGCCGCACGCCCCGGTAGCCGGCGGCGCGGGCCACGTCCAGCCGGTGCGTCCAGCCTTCCAGGACGGCGGCCGGCCGGAACTCGCCCCCGCTGAGGTACGTGTCGGGCACCGTCACGATCTGGAGCTGCCCGGTGGCCACCAGCGCGGGGACGTGCACGCCGTGCGCGGTCAGCCGGTCGGCGATGTCGGCGCGGGGGGCGCCGGGCGCGGAGTAGATGACCCGGTGGCCGTCGCGGGTGCCGGCGGCCACGTACCGGGCAACGGCGGCCGCGCACCGGGCGTCGTCGTCGAACGTCCAGCACACGTGGTCGCCGAGCCGGAGCTGGTCGACGGCTGTGGGGTCGGCCATCCGGTACCCCCCTCTGTCGGCGCGACGCGACGCGCGTGCCCGGTGGGGTGCACCTGAACGGACGCTCGCCCCGACGGTAGATGGTCCATCCGACGCGGGCAACAGTCCGACGGTTCCACTCCGGTGGGTAGGACGGACAGCGCTCCGCCGCGCCGGGACGCGGGGTCCGGGCGCGGCGGAGGGTCGGTGGCCGCGCGGGGCGGTCACCGGGTGCGGGTCAGGCCGGCGGCGGGCCCTCGATGTGCAGCTGCGGCACCCGGCGGTCCAGCCAGGCCGGCAGCCACCAGTTGCGGTCGCCCAGCAGGTGCATCACGGCCGGGACGAGCAGCATCCGGACCAGGGTGGCGTCGATCAGGATGGCCGAGGCCATGCCCACGCCGATCACCTTGATGGGCACCTCGGGGGCGGGGACGAACGCGGCGAACACCGCGACCATGATGGCCGCCGCCGCAGTGATCACCCGGGCGGTGCCGGCGAGGCCGATCACGATGGACTCGCTGTTGCTCCGGGTCCGCAGCCAGGCCTCGCGCATCCGGCTGACCAGGAACACCTCGTAGTCCATCGACAGTCCGAACAGGACGGCGAAGGTGAGCACGGGCACGAACGCCGGCAGCGGGGTCGGGTTGTCGATCCCGATCAGCTGCCCGGCCCAGCCGCCGCGCAGCACCAGGGCGACGACCCCGTAGGCGGCGGCGACCGACAGCAGGTTCATCACGGCGGCCTTGAGGGCGACGGCCACGCTGCGGAAGGCCAGCAGGAGCAGGAGCATCGACACGATCACGACACCGCCGACCAGCAGCGGGAGCCGTTTGACGATGTTGGCCGAGCTGTCGATGGCCGTCGCGGTCAACCCGCCGACATGCACGGGGGTACCGGCCGCCGTGGTCGCGGGGATCACGTCCTCGCGCAGGACCCGGACCAGGTCCTCGGTGGCCGTGTCCTGCGGGCCGGTCTTCGGGATGACGGTGAACACGGCCGAGCCGCCGTTGGTCTGCACCGGGCTGACGGCCGCGACGCCGGGGGTGGTGCCGAGCCGGGTGACCAGGGCGTCGAGCGCGGCGGTGTCGCGGGACGCGGGCAGTTCGGCCACGAGGAGCAGCGGGCCGTTGGCGCCGGGGCCGAAGCTGGCGGACACGGTGTCGTACGCGCGGCGGTTGGAGTTGCCCTCGGGGTCGTTGCCCGCGTCGGGGAAGCCGAACCGGACGTCGAGGAACGGCGCGGCCAGGGCGAGCAGCACGGCCACCCCGGCGAGCGCGGCGAGCACCCGGTGCCGTTCGACGTACCGGCTCCAGCGCAGCCAGCCGGGGCTGATCACGTTGGCGGCGCGGGCGGCCTTCCGGCGGGGCAGCGGGATCCGCAGCTTGTCGACGTTCTTCCCGAGGTAGCCGAGCAGCGCGGGGAACAGGGTCGCCGAGGCGGCCAGCACGACGAGGACGGACAGGATCGCCGCGAACGCCGCGCCCCGCATGAACGACAGCCCCATCGCGAACAGACCCAGCATGCTGACGATGACCGTGATGCCGGCGACGAGCACCGACCGGCCGGCGGTGTCCAGGGTGGCGACGGTCGCGGCCTCCGGTTCCAGCCCCTCGGCGCGCCACTCGCGGAACCGGGTGACCAGGAGCAGGACGTAGTCGATGCCGACGCCGATGCCCATCATGGCCGCGAGCGACGTGGACCAGTCGGGTACCGGCATGACGGCGGCGACGATCGGGATGAGCAGGCTGCTGACCGCCAGGCCGGCGAGCGCGGTGAGCAGGGGCAGGCCGGCGGCGACGATCGAGCCGAAGGTGAGCAGCAGGATCAGCGCGGCGGCGACCATGCCGATCCCCTCGGAGCCGATCGCGCCCTGCTCGGCCATCTGGACGGCCTCGCCGCCCAGGCTGGCGGTGAGCCCGCCGCCGGCCCCGTCGGCCAGGTCCAGGAGCCGGCGGGTGTCGGCCTTGGGCATGTCGGTGGGGTTGTCCACGTCGAGGACCAGCCGGGCGATGGCCGTCTTCCCCTCGGGGAGGGCCACCGCGCCGCGCGCCGGGTCCGGGGCCTCCGCACTCCGGACATGCGGCACCTTGGCCATCTCGGCGAGGAGCGCGTCGACCTGGGCCTTGCCGGCCGGGGTCAGCACGCCGGCCTCGGACGTCAGGACCACGCTGATCGTGTCGCCGGACTGGGCCGGGAAGTTCTTCGCGAACAGTTCCTGGGCGGCCCGGGAGTCCGAGCCCGGCGCGGTGTAGTCGGCGCTGTACTTGCCGCCGAACGCCGTGGACAGGCCGAACACGACCGCCAGGGTGAGCAGCCACAGCAGCACCGTGGTGCCCCGGCGCCGGTAGCTCCAGCCCGCGAGCCGGCCGAGGGGGCCGGGCGGGGGCGGGGGCGCGGAGGCCCCTTCTGGGGCCGCCCGGTCGTCGAGCAGGGGCTGGGCCATGGAATCCTCCGGGGGTAGGTGAGGCCACGTCAATTCAGTTACGCCTCATAACTGTTACGATGTGCCGTAACCTTGTCAAGCGGCCGCCCGACGATGTGGCCCGCACCACTACCGAATCGGAACGGAGGCCACATGTCCGCCCACAGCACCGCCGCCGAGCGGGCCGCCGGCCTGGCCGAGCCACCCAACCGGCGGCAACGCGCCCGCGCCGCGACCCTCGACGAGATCAAGCAGACCGCCCTGGACCTGATGCGCGAACAGGGCACGGTCGACGTCCGGTTCACCGACATCGCCCGGGCGATGGGCCTGACCCCGCCCGCGCTGTACCGGTACTTCGCCGACCGCGACGAGCTGCTCACCGCGATGGTCACCGACTCCTTCGTGGACCTCGGCACCACCCTCGCCGAGGCGCGGGAGTCCATGGCCCCCGAGGACCTGGGCGGCCGGTTCGTGGCCACCTGCGCGGCGTACCGGACCTGGGCGGCGGCCAGCCCCCAGCGCTTCTCCCTGATCTTCGGCGTGCCCGTGCCGGGGTACTCGGCCCCGGTCGACGGCCCCACCACCGACGCCGCCCAGCGCGCCATGGCCAACCTGGCCGGCCTGGTGCTGGCGAACCAGCAGGGCGGGCGGCTCGGCGCGCCCCTGGTCGGCGACGTGAGCGCCGCGTTCACCGCGTTCGCGACCCACAAGCTGGAGGAGTACGCCGACGCGATCGGCCCGGCCACCTACCAGGCGATGCTGCTGGCCTGGTCCGCGCTGCACGGGTTCGTGTCACTGGAGGCCAACGGGCAGTTCGGCTGGATGGAGCCGGTGCTGCGCGACGAGCTGTTCCGGGCACAGGTGCGGGTCGCGGCGGTCGTCCTCGGGCTGGAACCGCCGGTCTAGATCTGGTTGGCCAGACCCGGGTAGTGGGTGACGTAGCCGTGGTCGTCGATGGCGAGTTCGGCGGTGAAGCCGAGCGAGGTGTAGCCGATCCGGCCCGCGCCGAGCACCGTGTACGTCTGCTCGTGCGGGTAGATCTCCAGGGTCGGCACCCGGACGAACGCCATGGTCAGCTTGTGTTTCGTGCCGACCTGCGCGGACAGCAGGTCGAGCCGGCGGATCGGCAGCGTGTTCGTCAGCGGGCACAGGCCGAGGTCGACGTCCACCGCCTCCTCCAGCCGGTCGGCGTCCTCGATCCCAGGCAGCGAGCCGTCGAGCCGGCCCTCCTCGCCGGTGGCCACCCGCCACCGGCCGGCCGCGTGTTCGAGGCGGGCGGTGCGCCGCCAGCCGACCCCGGTGACGTCGACGTCGAGCCGCCGGGTGCGCCACAGCTCGTCGGTGGCCAGCGAGTACCGCACCGTGTACGGGGTCGCGCCGCCGACGACGGCCACCCCCTCGGCGGTGAGGCCGCCGTGCTCGCGGAACAGTGCCAGCTCGGTGCCGGGCGGCTCGATGCGCTGCCACGCGCGGCTGGTCGGGTACACCGTCATGGCCTCGACCATAGCGGGACAGAGGCGCCGGCACCCGGACAACGCGCGTTCATGTACGTGTACGCCGTGCCAGATTCTGAACGGTAGTTGACCAGTTGGCATCGAGACCCTTGACTGTAAGAAACCTTGCCTATCCCGGAGGTACCCGTGCCCCGAATCCGTGCGCCCTGGCTCGCGACGGCGGCGGTCGCGTCCGTCGCGGTCCTCGCAGCGGCCCCCATCGCGCTGTCCGCCCCCACCGCCCCGGGCGCCGCCCCCGGCCTGAACCTGTCCGCCGCCAACCGCCGCGCCCCGATCGCCGGCCTGTACGACTGGAGCCACGCCGGCTACCGGGGCGGCGCGGACCTGCCCGGCGCAGGCGACATCAATCCGGCCGCCGCCTGCCAGATCACCCCCGCCGAACTGGCCCAGCTCGGGGCCACCCCCGGCGACGGGGTGGACGACACGGCCGGCATCCAGGCCGCCATCGACGCGGTGAAGGCGAACTGCTCGCCGAGCGCCTCGTACACGAAGCTGAGTCTGATCTCGTTGCCCGCCGGGGTGCTCGACGTGTCCCGCGAGCTGCACGTCGACGCCGACTACCTGGTGATCCGGGGCGCCGGGGCCGACACCCGGATCGTCTACCGGCCCGACGCGAACACCCGGTACGACACCCTCACCCCGGACGGCTCCGACTGGGACGAGGACACCATGGTGTCCGGGCAGGGCAAGGGCGGCTGGCTGTGGCCCGGCCGGGGCCTGTTCCGGGTCCAGTCCCGGGGCGTGCACACCGCCTACGCGGCCGACTACGCCGCCGCGCCCGCCAACCGCAGGGACATCTTCGAGGGCACCGTCAACGTGCACTGGAAGGTCGGCGTGAAACTGCGCGACAAGCCCGGCGACCCCGGGTACGCGGGCCGCACCGGCGACACCGTCGTGCACCTGGCCAGCAGCGGCTCCCTCGCCGCGCTGGTCCCGGGCGGGCTGGTCAACATCCGGGCCGCGAACTCGACGAAGTTCTACGAGCAGCAGCAGGCCCTGCCCACCGACCGGCCGTTGCAGAACCTGCACATGCGCCAGCAGCTGTTCACGATCGCCGCCGTCGACGCCACCGGCCGGACGCTCACCCTGGACAAGCCGCTCGAGTACGACGTCCCGGTGACCTCCGTGTCCGACGGCTCCGCCCCGATCGAGGGCGCGACGTACGAGTCCAAGGCCGCGCCCATCGTGGACCCGGTGCTCGGCGTCGGCTTCGAGAACCTCACGATGACCCAGGAGGAGCCCGGGCTCAGCCGGGCCGACGCCGTGCACAACTACGGCAACATGGCCCCCGCCGGCGAGATGCACGGCATCGTCTTCAAATGGGCCGCCAACTCGTGGGTACGGGGCGTGCGCGCCGAGATGACCGGCTCGCACCCCATCGTCACCGAGGAGGCCAGGAACCTCCAGATCGTCGACAACTCCCTCGACGGCGCCTGGAACAAGGGCAAGGGCGGCAACGGGTACTTCCGGGGCTCCCGGGTCTGGGACTCCCTGTACGCGGGCAACACGTCGCGCAACCTGCGGCACTTCACCTTCCAGTGGTCCGCGTCCGGCAACGTCGTGATCGGCAACGATTTCGACTCCGACCTCAACCTGCACGGCGGCTGGGAACGCAACAACCTCTTCGAGCTGAACACCGTCCGGGTGCCCTACGCCCACCGGTCCGGCAGCTGTACGGCCAACTGCGGCGAGGAGGGCGGCGGGGCCCCCGACGACTCGAACTGGTTCCCGATCTGGTGGGGCGCGGGGAAGAAGGCCGTCAAGTGGTCCGGGGCGTCCGGGCCGCGCAACGTGTTCTTCAACAACGCGATGACCAAGCAGCTCGGCTCCGACAACGCGCCCTACGGCGACTACTACGCCGACCGGCACAGGGTGTACCAGTTCGGCTGGAACGGCACCGGGTACCAGCACCTCGACGTCGCCGGCACGCCCATCGCGGACTGGGCGCACAACGAGCAGCGCGACTACGCGGGCGGGCACGGGGTGGACGCGACCCGGACCGATCCGGGGGCCTCGCTGTTCCTGAGGACGGTCGGCACGCCGACGACCTCGGCACCCCCGACCACCGGGCCGCCCAGCTCGGCGCCGCCCTCGTCCGCGCCGCCGACCAGCCGGCCGCCCACGTCCGCGCCGCCGAGCACTCCCCCGACCGGCGGGCTGACCGCCACGTTCGCCCAGACGTCGGTGTGGGGCAACGGGTACGGCGCGACGTACACGCTGCGCAATCCCGGGACGGCGGCCATCACCGGGTGGGTGGTCGAGTTCGACCTGCCGGCCGGGTCGACGGTGTCCAGTTCCTGGAGCGCGACGATGACCCGGACCGGGCAGCACTACCGGTTCGCGAACCTGGGCTGGAACGCGACCGTCAAGCCCGGCGGGACGGCCAGCTTCGGGTTCAATGTCGCCGGGACCGGGGTGCCGGCGCGCTGCACCGTGAACGGGACCGCCTGCTGAGACCGCGTTCCCGGGGGTGACCGTGCCGGCGCCCCCGGGAACGCCCCGGGCCGCCCCGGCGCCGGAGCCCGGTCAGACCCGGAAGGCCAGGTTCACGATCACGAAGATGTACACCAGGGTCGCCACCGTGCCGACGCCCACCACCACCCCGGGATGGACCTGGAGCCACGGCATCCGTACCCCCGGAAAGGTCTTTCGGAGGTTCTCCCAGCGCACGGTCTCCGGCTCGGCCACCGGCACCGCGAGCCGGCGCAGCAGCCGCCCGAACTCCTCCGCCCGCCACAGCCGGGTGTCCAGCACGAACGGCCGCGCGTGGCTGGTCGTCAGCACCAGCCGGCCCGGGCGGACCCCGTCGGTGCCCACCTTCACCTCCACCGGGTGCAGCCCCGTGACGTCGTCCATCGGCACGACGAGGACCGGCCACCGCCAGGCGTTGCGGACCGTCATCCGCTCCCCGTCGAGGATGATCCGCGCGTTGAGCCGGCGCAGGACGAGCAGGCCGCCGACCCACAGCAGGGGCAGACCGAGGCCGAGCACGGTGCCGATCAGGGCGCCGTTGACGCCGGCGCCCTCGTCGGTCCGGCCGCCGGCGAGCATCCGGAAGAAGAACAGCACCATCCCGATCAGCAGGAACGGGGCGAGGATGATCAGGCGGGCCACGTACACCCGGTTGTCGGGAAGGACCCACAGGGGGGCGGTGGACCGCCGGCCGGTTGCCATCCGCCCAGCATTCCATACTGGACTGACCCGATGACCCCGCCGAAACCGGCGGGACCCGCCGCGCCGCCCGGGCTCCGCACCCCGCCCCTGACGCGCGAGGGCCCGCGACCTGGCGTGGTCGCGGGCCCCCTACCTGCGCGTTACTTCAGGCCGTAGGCCCGTTCGATCCGCTCCGTGAACGTGTTCCCCGCCGCGTCGGTCACCGTGAACCGCAGCGACACGAACTTCCCGCCGCCGCGCTTCGGGTGCTCGACGGTGGCCGTCCACGCCGTGCCCCGGCCGCCGACCCTGGCCGGCTTCCAGGTCGCGCCGTCGTCGTAGGACACCTCGGCGGTCAGCTTCTTCACGGCCGAGGCCGCCGCGCCCTTCTCCCGCTCCACCGCCACCGGGATGGTGAAGGAGCCGGCCGGCGCGCGGTTCTCCGCGTCCAGCTCCGGGGTCAGCCGCACGGCCTGCATCGCCAGCGGCGCGACCGTGTCACCCTTGCCGGTCTTCGACCTGAAGGTCCACTCCGCCTTGTACGAGGTCGACAGCCGCGAGTCGCCCGGATCGGCCATGTGCGCGACGACGACCCGGTAGTTCGCCTCGGTCGGGTCCGGGGGCAGCTGGATGCCCCAGGGGGTGTACCGCCCGGCGTAGATCCGCTCGCCGTTGCGGTAGATCACGAGCTTGGTGAGGAAGTTGTCGTGCTCGGCGACCAGGTGCTCCCGGACGCCGTTCGCGCCCAGCTGCATGCCCAGCCAGAGGGTGTCGCCCACCCGGCGGTTCCCGGCGATCTCGGGGTCGAGCCCGACGGCGAACACCGCCCCGTTCCACACCTCGGACTGCTTCCTCCCCGCCTTGAACACCCGCGGGTTGCCGATCGTCAGCCGGTCGAAGTTGTTCCACGAGTCCGGCGGCGAGTGCAGCTGCATGAACGTCGGCGCCCAGCTCAGGGCCGAGTGCGTCGAGTAGTAGTCGGTCCGGGTGAACGGCAGCGGGAAGTCGCCGACCGTGTCGTTGAACCGACCCACGTCGCGGCCGTAGAGCAGCGGGTTCACCGAGTGCGTGCCCAGGTGCTTGTCCGCGGCCGACGCGAAGGTGGTGTCCACCTTGGCCAGGTCCGAGGCGCTGGGCCGGTAGCCGCCGCCGTCGGCCGGCACCTTGCCGGGGACGACCCGGGACAGGTGGTAGACGTACGGGCTGGCGTCGAACGTGCCGTCGCCCTTCGGCTTCGCCCACTGGGTGAAGTTCTGGTAGACGAACTGGTTGCTGCCCGTTCCCACGCTGGGCAGGATGTAGAGGCCCTCGATCGTGGTGCCGCCGATCGCGGAGCGCTGGTCCAGTGCCGTCACGTAGTCCTGGCCGGAGGTGAGCTGCACCGTGCCGACCGTGAAGCTGGCGATCCGCGCGGAACGGTCCGGCGCGCTGTTCACGATGGCCTTGCCCTTGCGCGCGTCGAACAGCAGCATCCGGTCGGCCTTCAGGTCGAACTCCGGCTCCGCGCCCAGCGTGAGGTCCTGGAGGTCGGGGTCACCGGCGCGCGGCGAACCCATCACGGCCGAGGCGGTGAACTTGCCGGCGTGCAGCCGGACCCGGTAGGTGTGCCCGTCGAGGCGGCCGAAGTAGGTGCGCTGCCGCTCGATGTCGTACACCCGCAGGTCCACCGCGTCGGGGACGCCCCCGGTGCGGCTGGTCAGGGTGACGGCGAGGTCGTAGCTCTCCTCCTCCAACTGCACGCCCACGGCGGTGCGGACGACCGTCTTGCCGTCGGCGGAGCGGGCGATGACCGTGCCGCTGTAGATGTTCGGCGAGCCGACCTTCGAGTCGACCTTGACCGTGGTCTTCGCGGTGCCGCCGGCCGGGACCGTCAGCTGGGTCGCGCCGAGGACGAACAGACCGGCCGGGGCCGGCTTGCCCTTGCCGTCGAGCTCGACCTGGCTGAGCTGGAGCGTGACCGGCTTGTCGCTGTCGTTGCGGTACGTCAGGTTCTTCACCATCGGCGCGTTCGTCTTGTACGGCCAGCGCACCATCCCGAAGCTCAGCGCCGCCGGCTCCTGGACGACCTGCTGGCTGACCGCGCGGGCCACGTCGACCCGGCCGGCGCCCTGGATGAACGCCCCGAGCTCGGCGGCGGGGTTGGTCGAGCCCATCAGCTGGGCCTTGAGCTGCGCGGGGGTCCAGGTCGGGTGCTGCTGGGCCAGGATCGCGGCCGACCCGGTCACGTGCGGCGTCGCCATGGACGTACCGGACATCTCGGTGTAGTTTTCCTGGTCCTCGAACGGCTCGCCGGTGCCGGCCGCGCGGGCCGCGACGATGCCGACGCCCGGGGCGACCAGGTCGGGCTTGATGGCCCCGTCCCGGCGGCGCGGGCCGGTGCTGCTGTAGCCCCACACCACGTCGTTGGCGGTGGGCAGGGTAGCGCCGACGGCAAGGGCGCTGTCGGCCGTGGCCGGCGAGATGACCGAGTCGCGGCCGTAGTTGCCGGCGGCGGCGACGACCAGGGTGCCGTACTGCGCCGTGATCGCGTCGACGAACTGCTCGACGACATCGTTGTCGGGGGCATCGGGGTTGCCCAGGCTCAGGTTGATGACCTTCGCCCCGTGGGTCGCGGCCCAGGACAGGCCGGCGATCACGCTGGAGTCGGTGCACTCGCCGTCGGTGGTGCACACCTTGCCGACCAGCAGCTTCGCCCCGGGGGCGACGCCGGTGAACCGGCCGGCGGACGCCGAACCCGAACCGGCGATCGTGGACGCGACGTGGGTGCCGTGCCCGTTGTGGTCGACGGCGTCGGCGTCCGGGGTGAAGTTCGCCGACTCCAGGACCCGGCCCGCGAGGTCGGGGTGGGTCGGGTCGTAGCCGGAGTCCAGGACCGCGACCTTGACGCCGTCGCCGGTCCAGCCGGCGGCCCACGCGGCCGGCGCGCCGATCCGGGCCACGCTCCGGTCGAGCTGGAGCTTGGACTTCCCGTCGAGCCACACCTTGGCGATCGGCGCGTCGAGGGCGCGCAGGGTGCCCTTGCCGGGCGTCAGGCTCCGCCACACGTCGGCGGCCTTCGCCCGCGGCTGGGACATCGCGACCAGGTCCATGGCGCCGAGGTCGCGCACGCCGGTCGCGCCGGTCGCGGCGAAGCCGTTGGCCCGCACCCCGTTCTTCTGGTACTGCACCAGCAGCGGCAGCTCCGCGCGCGCCGCGTCGTCGTAGCCGGTCGCGACGAGGGTCGTCACGTCGAACAGCCGGGGGTCGAGCCGGCCCTGGGCGAGCATCGGCATCGCGTCCGTGGGCAGCACCGTCCAGCCCTTGGGGCCGCGCTGCCGGAGGAAGGTGACCTTCTCCCGACCGGGGCCGGGCACGATCTCGGCGGGCGCGAACCCGTCCTTGCCGGACCGCATGGTGACGCGGTCGCCGGTCACGAGGGTGACCTGCTTCGGCGGCTGGTAGGCCTGCGGCGCGCCGGCGGGGGCGGGGGCGGCGGGCTCGGCGACGGCGGGGAGGGCGCCGAACGTGCTGAGCGCGGTGCCGAGTGCCACCCCGGCCACGAGGAGTAACCGGCGTCGGGACTGCGGGGACGGGGCCTGGGAGGCTGGCCGTGGATGCGGTTCGTTGAGCATTCCGTCTCCAAAGGGGGGTCGGTCGTGTGCTCTTTCTAGCCGCGCCCCGGACGATCGGCCAGGTGTGACCCCTGTCCGGTTGCGGCCCGCGCCGGAACCGGCCATGATCAAACACAATGGGAACCAGCAGCGGGGACGAGCTCGTCTTCGGCGCCGTGGGCGTCGCACCCTTCGACGAGCGGGTCTACCGCACCGTCCTGGCGGGTCCGCCGGTGACGGTGCGTGACCTGGCGACCCGGACCGGGTCGGGGATCGACAAGCTTCAGGCGGCCCTCGCGCGCCTCCGGGGGTACGGGCTGGTCAGCCGGCTGTCCGGCCGCCCGCCCCGGTGGACCGCCGTCAGCCCGACCACGGCAGTGGCGGCCCTGGTCCGCAACGCGCACGAGGACCTCAGCCGGGTCACGGACACCGCCGCCGAACTCGAGGCGGTGTACCGGGCCATCGGCCAGGCCGCCCGCCCCGGCGAGGGCGTCGAACTCCTGACCAGCGCCGACGAGCTGGGCCGCTGGTTCGTCCGGCTCCAGCAGGAGGCCACCGAGGAGATCATGAGCCTGGACCGGCCGCCGTACGTGCTGGACCACTCCAATCCCCTCGAACACATGCTGCTCGGGCGCGGCGTGCGGTACCGGGCCATCTACGACCCGTCGGCGTTCGAGATCCCCGGCATCCTCGACGACGTGACCGGGCTGGCCCGCGCGGGCGAGGAGGCCCGGGTGCTCGCCGGCATCCCGGTGAAGATGGCCGTCGCCGACCGCAAGCTGGCCCTGCTGCCGCTGCACCTGGACCCGCCGATCACCCGCAGCGTCGTCATCCGGGGCACCACCCTGGTCGCGGCCCTGGTCAGCCTGTTCGAACGGCTCTGGGACCAGGCGGTGCCGCTCACCGCGTCCGGGCCGGCGGACACCGATCCGCTGGACGCCGAGGACCGGCGGATCCTGCTCCTGCTGCTGTCCGGGCTCAAGGACGAGGCGATCGCGCGCCAGCTCGGGACCAGTACCCGGAGTCTGCGGCGCCGGATGCGGGTGCTGCTCGACGCGCTGGGGGCGGAGAACCGGTTCCAGGCGGGGGTGCAGGCGGTGCGGCGCGGGTGGGTGTGACCGGAACCGGCGCGCCGGACCGGGCTCCGGTGCGGCGACCGTAACGGCCCGCCGGGCCGGACCGGGGGCGCTACCGCTTCGTGATGCTCCGCCGGGTGCCGTCCAGGTCGATGCCCAGCAGGGTCGCGACGATCAGGGTGGCCACCCCGAGCGTGATCGCCGCGTCGGCCACGTTGAACGCCGGGAAGTACTGCGCGTTCGGCCCGAACACCGACACGAAGTCGACCACGTGCCCGCGCAGGAACCCGGGCGCGCGGAACAGCCGGTCGCCGAGGTTGCCGATCGTGCCGCCCAGCAGCAGGCCGAGCCCGACCGCCCAGGACACCGACCGCAGCCGGGACGCCATCCGCACGATCACCACGACGGCCACCGCCGCGACCAGCGCGAACACGTAGGTCATGCCGCTGGCCATCCCGAACGCGGCACCGGGGTTGCGGATCAGCGTGAAGTACACCAGGCCGCCGAGGAACCGGGGCTCGTCGCCCGGCGCGAGGTTGGCCACCACCAGCACCTTGGACAGGATGTCCGCGGCGGCGGCCACGAGGGCCACCCCGGCCAGCAGCCCCACCCTGCGGCGCGCGGTCGGGACGGCGGGCGGGGCGGGGTCGCTGGTCGTCATCAGCGGAGTGTGTCAGATCCCGCCGGGTGGCCGTGGTCCGGTGGTCACCGCGTCTCCCGCCGGGCGGCGACCGGCGCGCGGGCCGGCCCCGGGTCCGACGCCGGCTCCGGGGCGATCGCGGCGTGCGCCGGCGGGAGCGGGCGCAGGCGGCCGGTGCCGAGGATCCAGATGCAGAGCACGGCCATCGGCACCGACGCGAACACGTTGACCAGCGTCGGGTCCAGTTCGACCCCGTCGCGGGTGAGCAGCGCGCCGGACAGCAGGAACAGCACCATGTTGTTCCCGGCGTGCGCCAGGCTCGGCACCCACACGCTGGCGCCGCGTTGCCGGAGCCAGGCCAGGATGATCTCCTGGAGGACGAACGACACCGTCCAACTGGTCAGGCCCACGACCACGTTCGGGAAGTGCACGTAGCCGAGGAACGCCAGCGGGTAGTGCCATACCGCCCAGATCAGCCCGGTGACCACCACCGAGGCGACCGGCCGGGCGGGGAACAGCCGCAGGCGCAGGTAGCTGGTCCAGCCGAACTCCTCGCCCCAGTAGACCGGGGCCAGCAGGGGCAGGACCGCCAGCAGGACGAGGACGACGGCCCAGCCGGGTACCCCGTCCACGAGCCGGTCCAGCGCCGACCAGTCCGGGATCCGCACCCCGGAGGCGCCCGCGACCGCCACGGTGCACAGGACGAAGAACAACGGCCCGAACCACGCCATCAGGTACGAGGTCCACGCCGGCCGGATCCGCAGGCCCAGCCCCGCGTCGGCGAAGCCCTCCCGGGTCACCCACCGGCGCACCACCACGGCCGCGACCGCCGGGGCGAAGGCCATCGGGAGCTGGACGCGCGGGTCGGCCAGGGACAGCCCCCACAGCAGGCGGGCGGCGAACATGGACGCCCAGGCGAGCCCGAAGGCGAGTACCAGGAAAATCAGGACGCCCTTGACCTTGGGTGTCACAGCACGGTCCCCTCTCACGTCGGAGAGGCCAGGAAATCATCGGTGAGCTGCGAAGACCCGACCACCAGCCACCGTCACGCGGGTATGGCGGGCCATACCCGGGGACTATGGGCGGACCGGTGGGACGGGCCGCCGGGGCTGACTAGCGTGGGTCGGGTGACGATCTCCACGGCGCTGTCCGCGCTGACCCGACTGTCCTTCCTCCGCACCGGCTGGCCGTGGCGGTCGCTCGGCTACGTGGCCAGCACCCCGCTGCCGGCCGCCGTGGTCGCGGTGCCGCTCACCGTGCTCGGCATGCCCTGGATGCTCGCCGCCGGCGGGGTGGCCTCCGACAGCCCGCACGCCACCCTCCCGACCCTGGCGGTCCTGATCGTGACCGGCACGGTCCTGATGGGGGCGTTCGGCCCGCTCGTCGCGCTCCCGCTGGCCGCCCTGGAACGCCGCAGGCTCGCCCTGGTCGACCTGCGCCCGGTGCCGACCCCGCACCGCCGGCCGCCGGCCGTGGGCCCCTGGTCCTGGCTGGTCACCCGCTACACCGAGCCGGGCACCTGGCGCGCCGTCGCCTACGCGGTGCTCCTCGTGACCGTCGCCCCGCTGGTCTACGGGGCCGTCGGGCTCGTGACGTTCCTGATCGTGGCCCTGGCCGCCAGCCCGCTCCTGATCGGCTCGGGTTCGATCTCCCTCGGGTTCGGCCAGGCCGACACCGTGCCGGAGACCCTGCCGTACTGCGCCGTCGGCCTCCTGCTCCTGGTGGCGGTCCCCTACCTGATCGGCCTGCTCGCCGGGGCGCACGGCGCACTCGCCCGCGCCCTGCTCGCCGGCCCCGCCGACACCGGCCTGCACGCCGAACTCGTCGAGGTGTCCCGGTCCCGGGCCCGGCTCGTCGACGCGTTCGAGGCCGAGCGCCGCCGGATCGAGCGCGACCTGCACGACGGCGCCCAGCAGCGGCTCGTCGGCCTCACCCTGCACCTCGGCATCGCCCGGGTCCGCACCCCCGCCGACTCCCCCGCGTACCCGCACGTCACCCAGGCTCACGACCAGGCCAAACAGCTGATGGACGAGCTGCGCGACCTGATCCGGGGCATCCATCCCCGGGTACTGACCGACCGGGGCCTGCCCGCCGCGCTCGGCGAACTGGCCGACTCCTCCCCGATGCCCGTCGAGGTCGACGCCACCCTCCCCGACCGGCTGCCCGCCGCCGTCGAGGGCACCGCGTACTTCGTGGTCGCCGAGGCCCTGGCCAACGTGGCCCGGCACAGCGGCGCGACCGGCGCCCGGGTGTACGCCGCCCGGGGCGCCGACCGGCTCGCCGTCGAGATCCACGACGACGGCCGGGGCGGGGCCGACCCGGCGCGCGGCTCCGGACTCACGGGCCTGGCCGACCGGGCCGCGGCGGTGGGCGGCAGACTGTACGTGTCCAGCCCGGTCGGCGGTCCGACCCTCGTCCGCGTGGAGCTGCCGTGCCCGTCCGCGTAGTCCTCGCCGAGGACGGTGTCCTGCTCCGCGAGGGGCTCGCCGGCCTGCTCACCGCGTACGGCTTCACCGTGGTGGCCGCCGTGGGCGACGGGGACGCCCTGGTCGCCGCCGTCGCCGAGCACGCCCCCGACCTGGTCGTCACCGACATCCGGATGCCGCCCGGATTCACCGACGAGGGGCTGCGGGCGGCCGTCGAACTGCGGCGGCGGTACCCGGAGCTGGCCGTCGTCGCGCTCAGCCAGTACGTGGAGCGCAGTTACGCCGCCGACCTGCTGGACTCCGGCGACGGGCGGCGGATCGGGTACCTGCTGAAGGACCGGGTCGTCGACGTCGAGGAGTTCATCGGGTCGCTGCGCCAGGTCGTGGACGGCGGGACCGTGGTGGACCCGCAGGTCGTGCGGCAGCTGGTCCGGCGGCGGCGCGATCCGCTGTCCACGCTGTCGGACCGGGAACGCGAGGTGCTGGCGCTGATCGCCGAGGGGCACTCCAACGGGGCCATCGCCCGGCTACTGGTGGTGTCCGAGGTGACCGTGGGCAAGCACGTGGGGAACATCTTCGCGAAGTTGACCCTGCCGCCGGCGGCGGACGGGCACCGGCGGGTGCTGGCGGTGCTGGCGTACCTGCGCGGCGGGGACTAGCCGCGGGTGCGGCCCACGACCGGGACCGGGCCGGGCCGGCGCTTGGCTATAGTCCGTGCATGCTGGAGGAGAACGGGACATCGCCGGTGGCCGACACCACGGACGGGCGACCACCGCTCGCGACCCTGCTGACCGGCGCGCACAGCGGCGTCCTGTTGTTCGGCATCACGCCGCCGCGCCGGAGCGCCCCGCCGGACCAGGTCCGCGAGGTCGCCGCCCGGACGATCGCCCGGCTGGCCCCGCTGCGCGTCGACGGCCTGGTGCTCTACGACATCGACGACGAGCGGGACCGCAACCCCGACGAGAGGCCGTTCCCCTACCTGCCGACCCTCGACCCGGCGGAGTTCCACGCCGAGTACCTGACCGGCTGGGAACGGCCGGTCGTGGTCTACCGGTGCGTGAGCAAGTATCCCGAGGACGACCTGCGGTCCTGGCTGCGCGACGCCGACACCGACCGGGTACTGAGTGTCTTCGTCGGCGCGTCGTCGAGCCAGAAGACGGTGCGCACGGGCCTGCGGCGCGCCCAGGAGGTGCGCCGGGAGATCCGGCCGGACATGCTGCTCGGCGGCGTGGCCATCACCGAGCGGCACGTCCGGGGCGGGGAGGAGCACCTGCGCATCATGGGCAAGCAGGAGCAGGGGTGCGCCTTCTTCATCTCGCAGGTGATCTACGACGTCGACGCGACCAAGAGCCTGGTCTCGGACTACTACTACGCCTGCCTGGAGCGCGGGGTGCCGCCGCGCCCGATCCTGTTCACCCTGTCGGTCTGCGGGTCGTTGAAGACGCTGGCGTTCCTGCAGTGGCTCGGCGTCAGGATCCCGAGCTGGCTGGAGAACGCGCTCACGCACGCGCCCGACCCGCTCACCGAGTCCTACGACTACTGCGTCACGGCGGCGGCGGAACTGAGCGCGTTCTGCCGGCGCCTGGGGATGCCGTTCGGGTTCAACGTGGAGAGCGTGTCGATCCGGAAGGTGGAGATCGAGGCGTCGATCGAGCTCGCCGGTCGGGTGCGCGCGCTGCTCGACCGCGACGGCGCCTGATCACGGGTGGGACGGTGGCGGCGCGCGGCGGGCCCGCGACGGCCCGCGGGCGGGTGCGCGGCGGCCTGCGGTCCGGTGCGCGGCGACTTGCAGACAGGCCCGCTGTCGGGTGGGTGTCGGGCATGATGGAGCGGTGACCGCGCCCGTCCCGGTGTCCGCCAGCCCCGCCGAGCGGGTCCGGGCCGCCTGCGCCCGGTGGGGCGAGCCCGAGGTCGTCGACCGGTGCGCGGACCTGCTGCGGGGCGTACCCGCCGACGACGTGGACCTGATCCTGCACCTGGGCGGACGCGGCGCCGACAACCTCCTCGCCTTGGACGCGCTCGTCTACTGGCCCGCCGTGTGGGCCGCCCGGGCCCTGCTCTACGCGTGGCGGCCGACCGCCGGCCCGGCCGTCGTGGGCGCGCTCGGGCACGAGGCCTGGCGGGTCCGGGAGATGGCGGCCAAGGTGTGCGCGCTCCGCGAACTCGGCGAGGCGGCCGAACCGCTCGCGGTCGCGCTGGGCGATCCGGTGCCCCGGGTCCGCGCCGCCGCGTGCCGGGCGCTCGGCGCGGTCGGGGAGGCCGAGCACGCCGAGGGGCTGCGGGAACTCCTCGACGACCCCGACCCGGAGGTACGCCGGCGCGCGGAGCAGGCCCTCGACCGCCTGTCCCGAAGGCTCGACCGGGACCTGTAGGGCGGCCGGCCGCCCTTGACTGCGGGTGGCGTATCGACTACAACCGATACTCGTGTCCGAATTCCGGCACCCTGTCCCCGGGAGGACCCCCGTGCCCCAATCCCCAGTCCGCCGTCCGAGCCGGGCGGTCGCGCACCTCGCGACGGTCGCGCTGGCCACCGGGGCGCTGGTCGCCGTCGGCGCCGGTCCCGCGCTCGCCGCCGGAGACCCGAAGCCGCCGAAGACGACCCACGGCCCGTGCGCGTACACGGAGACGCCCGACGAGCCGCCCGTCCGCCGGGTGGGGCTGCCGCCCGACCCGCGCCGCACGCCGGCCCGGGGCACCGTGGACGCCGAGCTGCGCACCAACCACGGCGACATCACCGTCGTCCTGGACCGGGCCCAGGCGCCCTGCACCGTGCAGAGCTTCCTGCACCTCGTCGAGCGCAGGTTCTACGACCGGTCCCCGTGCCACCGGCTGACCACGTACGGCACGCTCAAGGTGCTGCAGTGCGGCGATCCGTCGGGGACGGGCGAGGGCGGGCCGGGGTACAAGTACAAGGACGAGCTGCCCACGAACCTGCCGCCCGCGCCGAACGACCCGACCGGCCAGCGCCGGATCTACCCGCGCGGCACCCTGGCCATGGCCAACGCCGGCCCGGACACCAACGGCAGCCAGTTCTTCCTGGTGTACGCCGACTCGATCCTCCGCCCGAACTACACGGTCTTCGGCCACGTGGACGAGCGCGGCATGCGGGCGCTGGACGCGATCGCGGCCGGCGGCGTGCAGCCCACCCCGGAGGACCCGGCCCCGCTGGACGGCCCGCCGGCCCTGGCGACGACGATCAGCCGCGCGAAGGCGCACTGCTAGGCACGACAGCGACGCCGCGCCGACTCTCCGATGCTCCGTCGGAGGGTCGGCGCGGTCGTCGTGACGCGGACGGCGAAGGCCTGGGGCGGCGGCCGGAGCTCGAGCCGATGGTGGCCCCCACGGCACCCGGCCGCACGTGGGACAGTGGGGGCGTGCTCCGGGTACTCACTCCCCCGGCCGGCTACCACCTCGCCGGCTCCGTCGCCCCGCTCTCGATGGGCCGCCACGACCCGTGCGCCCGCTTCGTCGCCGGCACGTTCTGGTGGACGGCCCGCACCCCGGACGGCCCCGCCGCGCTGTCCCTGACCAGGGTCGGCCCGGACCTGCACGCGACCGCCCACGGCCCGGGGGCGGCCCACGCGCTGGACCACGCCGACGCGGTCGCCGGCCTGCGCGACGACCTGACCGGTTTCGCGGAGCTCGCCGACACCCATCCCCTGGTGGCCCGACTGGCGAAGACCCATCGGGGGGTACGGCTGCCCGCCACCGGCCAGGTCTTCGCCCGGCTGCTCCGCGCGATCTGCGAGCAGAAGGTGACCGGCAAGGAGGCCTACGGGGCGTACTCGGCGATCGTCCGGAAGTTCGGCACCCCCGCGCCCGGCCCGGTCCCCGAGCTGTGGGTGCCCCCGGACCCGGCGGACCTCGCGGCGGCCCCGTACTGGGTGTTCCACCCGCTGGGGGTCGAGCAGCGCCGGGCCGACACACTGCGCCGGGCGGCGGCCGTCGCGGCGCGCCTGGAACGGTGCGCGGACGCCGCCGAGGCCACCGCGCGGTTGACGGCGCTGCCCGGGATCGGCCCGTGGACGGCCGCCGAGGTGGTCCGGGTCGTGTACGGGGACCCGGACGCCGTCAGCGTCGGCGACTACCACCTGCCGAACATCGTCGCGTGGGCCCTGGCCGGCGAGCCGCGCGCGGACGACGCCCGGATGCTGGACCTGCTGGCCCCGTTCGCCGGGCACCGCGGCCGGGTGTGCGTACTCCTGGCCGCCGCCGGCCTGGGCGCACCCCGCCGGGGCCCCCGGATGCCGGTCCGCTCCTTCTCCGGCTACTGACCACCGCACGGCCCCGGAGCCCGAGACCCGACCGGGGCGCGAGGTGCCCCGAGCAGAGCACCGCCACGCCCCTCGGCTCCCCGGGCTCCGCACGCGGCGGCGAACTCCCGCACTCGCGGGGCGGAGGCTACCGGGCCGTGCCGCCCGGTAGACCCCGCCCGTTCCCCCGTCCCGGCCCCGCTCAGGCCGAGGCCGGTCCGAAGCCGCGCCGCGACCCGCAGCCCCGCCCGCCGCCCATCCGGTGGTACGCCCCCCGGCGCAGCACGAGGAAGGCGACGAACAGGATCGGCAGGATGGGCCAGAAGAAGTGCCCGGTGAACAGGGCGAACGTGAGTACGACGGCGAGCGCGGTGCCCAGGACGGCCGCCTTGCGCCGCCCCCACCGCCGGAACTCGGTCACGGCCTCGGGGGTGCGCCAGCGCAACTGGCGCGGCAGGTCGGTGAGCAGGACGTCGAGCTCGTGGCGGTACTTCGCCGCGTAGGCCGCCGCCTGCCGCTCGTCGGTTTCCTCCAGGGTGAGCATTCCCTCGGCGAGCGCGGCGCGCAGGAAGGCGACGGTCTGTTCGCGTTCCTTGTCGGAGGCGCGGACCTGGCCCGGTTCGTGTGACATTGTGACCTCCTGAGGTGATGGCTCAAGTGTGGGCGGCGGGGCACCGCGCGGCATCGGCCCGGCGGAGTCGATCGGGACGCGCCGGGTACTCCCCGGGGAGTAGTCGGGCCGCCTCCCCCGAGCGGACGCCCCCGGGATCCGGAGTGCACTACCCTGCGGGCATGCGTCGAGTTCGTCCGCGCCCGTTGCGGGTGGTGCCCCCGCTGACGTGGCGGGTGCGGGTGCTGCCCCTGGTGGTGGCGGCCGTGCAGATCGTCGGCACGCGCGCGGTGACCGAGGACGACTCGGTGCTCGACGCGCGCGGGTACGCGCTGCTGGCGGCGTCGGGCCTGGTCCTCTACCTGGGCCGGGTGCACGTGGGCCTGCCGCTGGCCGGCACCCTGGCGGCGACGGGCGGCTACCTGGCCCTCGGGTACCCGTGGGGGCCGATCGGTCTCGGGTTCCTGATCGCGCTCTTCCTGACGATCCTGACCGGACACCGCAGGTGGGCGAAGGCGGCCGCGGCGACGGGGCTGGCGGGGTTCCTGGCGATCGGGCTGCTGGTGGAGCGCGATCCGGCGCCGACGGTGGGCCGGATGTTCGGGGTGGCCGCCTGGCTGGTCGGCACGATGATGGTGGCCGAGTTCGTCCGGGTCCGCCGGCTGCACTTCACCGAGGTGGCCCGGACCCGGATGGAGGAGCACAAGCGGCAGTCCAGCGACGAGCGGCTCCGGATCGCCCGGGAGCTGCACGACGTGATCGCGCACAACATCTCCCTGATCAACGTGCAGGCGGGCGTGGCGCTGCACCTGCTCGACGACGACCCGGGCCAGGCCCGCGAGGCGCTGACGGTGATCAAGGCGGCGAGCAAGGAGACGTTGCAGGAGCTGCGGTCCACGCTGGGCGTGCTGCGCCAGGTGGACGAGGAGGCGCCGCGCGCGCCCGCCCCGAGCCTGGAGCGCCTCGACGAGCTGCTGGGCCGCCTCGCCGTGTCCGGGCTGGACGTGCGGCTCACGGTCACCGGCACCGCCCGGGAGCTGCCCGCCAACGCCGATCTGGCGGCGTTCAGGATCGTGCAGGAGGCCCTGACCAATGTGTACCGGCACGCGCACGTGGACACCGCCCGGGTGCTGGTCGGCTACGAGCCGGACGCGGTGACCGTGGAGATCCTCGACGACGGGGTGGGCGGCGGCTCGACGGCGGGCAACGGGCTGACGGGGATGCGGGAGCGGGCCGACGCGCTCGGCGGGACGCTCGTCGCGGGCCCCCGGCCGGAGGGCGGCTTCCGGGTGTACGGCAGGCTGCCGACATGATCCGCGTACTGCTCGCCGACGACCAGGCCCTCGTCCGGGGCGGCTTCCGCGCGCTGCTGGCCGCGCAGGACGGCATGGAGGTGGTCGCCGAGGCCCCCGACGGGGTGGAGGCGGTCCGGTTGACCCGGGAGCACCGGCCCGACGTGGTGCTGATGGACATCCGGATGCCCCGGCTGGACGGGATCGAGGCGACCAGGGAGATCGCGGCCGACGCGGCGCTGGCCGAGGTGCGGGTGGTGATCCTGACGACGTTCGAGCACGACGAGTACGTGTTCGAGGCGCTGCGGGTCGGGGCGAGCGGGTTCCTGGTCAAGGACACCGAACCGGCGGACCTGATCCAGGCGGTGCGGGTGGTGGCCCGGGGCGACGCGCTGCTGTCCCCGGGGGTGACCCGGCGGCTGATCGCGGAGTTCGCGACCCGGTCGCGGGGGCCGGTGGCCACGCCGGGGCTCGACGCGCTGACGGACCGCGAACGCGAGGTGATGGCGCTGGCGGCCGGCGGGCTGACGAACGAGCAGATCGCGGAGCGGCTGTTCCTGTCCCCGGCGACGGCGAAGACGCACGTGTCGCGGGCGATGGTGAAGCTGGGCGCCCGCGACCGCGCACAGCTGGTGGTGTTCGCCTACGAGTCGGGGCTGGTGCGGCCGGGCTGGACGGGATAGGTACCCGGAAAAGATCGTGGTGTCGATGCCCAAGATCATGTTGACTGTGGGCATGACCGGAAACCTGCTCCGAGGCGCCGTCCTGATCGCGGCCACCCTCACCACGGGCCTGATCGCGGGCCTGTTCTACGCCTTCTCCGTCGCCGTCATGCCGGGCCTGCGCGCGGCCGAGGACCGCAGCTTCGTCGACACGATGCAGCGGATCAACGTGGCCATCCTCAACGGCTGGTTCATGCTGTGCTTCCTGGGCGCGCTGGCGTTGACGGCGGCGGCGGCCCTGCTGCACCTGCGCGCGGCGACCCGGGCTGCGCTGCCGTGGCTGATCGCGGCGTTCGCGCTGTACCTGGTGATGTTCATCGTCACCGCCGCCGTGAACGTGCCGCTGAACAACGCGCTCGACGCGGCCGGCAAGCCGGGCGCGATCACGGATCTGGCGGCGGTGCGGGCGAAGTTCGAGGCGACCTGGGTGGGGTGGAACATCGTGCGTGCGGTCGCGTCGACGGCGGCGTTCGGGTGCCTGACCTGGGCGCTGGTCCTGTTCGGCCGGTCAACAGCCTAGGAACCTTCCGATGGGTACGGAGGGGGGCGCCCCTCCCTCACCGCTCCGCCAGCACCTCCGCCACCACGGCCGAAAGGCTGCTCCCCCGCACCGACTCCACGACCTTCCCGACCCGCTCCCCCAGCGCCGCGCTCGCCCCCGCCCGGGTCCCGGCCCGCTCGGCCAGCCGGAACTGGTTCGTCATCCCCATCACGCCCAGCCGGTCCCACTCCCGGTCGGTGACGGTGAGCAGCTTCAACGCGCGCGCGGGCCGGCCCTCCGCGTACTCGATGCCGGCCAGTCCGTCGAGGACCTCCATCTGGCCGGTGGGCAGGCCCAGGTCGTAGTACTCGGCGAGGCTCTCGCGGTAGAGGGCGCGCGCGCCGGCCAGGTCGCCCAGCCGGCGGCGCACCATGGCCAGGTTGCTGGTCGCGGCGGCCATCCCGACCGGCTGGCTGCCGGCGTCCCGGCACGCGTCGCGGATGTCGGCGAACAGCTCGCCGGCCTCGGCCAACCGGCCCTGCCCGCACAGCGCCAGGCCGAGCGGGGTGCCGGCGACGATCGCCCGGTACTTGTCCCCGCCCTCCTCGCACGCCCGCCGGCACTCCACGGCGAACTCCTCGGCCGCGACGTAGTCGCACTGGGCCAGGGCGGTGAACGACAGCCCGTTCAGCGCGCTCTGCAACGCCCGCAGGTCGCCCAGTTCCCGGCACGCGGCCAGGGACTGCTCGCCCCACCTGCGGGCCAGGTCCAGGTCCCCGGAGCCCCGGACCAGCGCCGACGCCGCCCGGGTGGCGCGGACGAACGCCGCCGGGGACAGCTCGACGGCCGGGTCCTCCAGGGCGCGGCGGACCCAGCCGAGGGCCTCGACGCTCATGCCGTGGTCGCTCCAGTACCACCACATCGAGGCGCCGATCCCGACGGCCGTTTCCGGGTCGCCGCCGTCCTCGAAGCACCACCGCACGGCGGCCCGGAAGTTCGGCACCTCGGCCCGGACCAGTCGCAGCCGGGGGCCGGCGGTCTCGGCCTGGTAGGACTGTTCGGCGAACTCCGCGTACCACCGCGCGTGCCGGCGGCGCAGCTCCGGGGCCTCGCCGGACTCCGCGAGCTGCCCGGCCGCGTACTCCCGGACGAGCTCCAGCATCCGGTACCGGGTGCCCTCGGCGCTCTCCTCGGCGACGACCACGGACTGGTCCACGAGCCGGGCGAGCACGTCGTGCCCCGCGCCGGTGACGGCCTCCACGGCATCGGCCCGGCAGCCGTCCACGAACACGGCGAGCCCCCGGAACAGGGCCTGTTCGTCAGGGGCGAGCAGCTGGTAGCTCCAGTCGATGGCGGCGCGCATCGTGCGGTGCCGGTCGGGGGTGGTCCGCGACCGGCGGTCGGCCAGGTCGAGCCGGCGGCCGAGGCGTTCGGCGACCTCGTCGAGGGACAGGGTGCGCAGCTGGGCGGCGGCGAGTTCGATGGCCAGCGGCAGGCCGTCGAGCCGGCGGGTGAGCTGCCGGGCGGTGCCGATGGTGGCGGCGGTGAGCGCGAACCCGGGCCGGGCGGCGGCGCCCCGGTCGGCGAGCAGCCGGACGGACTCGACCCGGGCGGCCACGGCGTCGGTGTCGTCCTCGGCGGGCACGGCCAGCCCCGCCAGCGGCCGGACCAGCTCGCCGGGCACACCGAGCGGTTCGCGGCTGGTGGCGACGACCCGGACCCCGGCGCACTCGCGGAGCAGGGTGTCGACGATCTCGGCGCAGCTGTCGACCACGTGCTCGCAGTTGTCGAGGACGAGGAGCGCGCGGGCGTTGTGCAGGCGGGTGACGAGGCTGCGCAGGATCGGTTCGGAGGCGCGTTCGAAGACGTTGGCGGCGGCGGCCACCTTGCAGGTGACGACCGTGCCGGCGGGCACGGAGGCGAGTTCCACCACGTACGCGCCGTCGGGGTAGTCGGCGGCGGTGTCGCGGGCCAGTTCGAGGGCGAGGCGGGTCTTGCCGGCGCCGCCCGGGCCGGTCACGGTCAGCAGCCGGGACGCGCCGAGCTGCGCGGCGAGCTGGTCGAGTTCGCGGCGGCGGCCGATGAACCGGCTCGGCGGCACCGGGATCGCCGACGGCGGGTCGAGGGTCGGGTCGCGGCGGTCGATGGCCCGGGCGAGCGCGGTGACGTCCTCGCCGGGTTCCACGCCGAGTTCGGCGTCGAGGACCTCGGTGAGCGCGGCGTAGCCGGCCTGGGCGTCGGCGATCCGGCCGCACCGGTACAGGGCGAGGAGGTGGGCGCGGGCCAGCCGGTCCCGGGTGGGGTGGGCGAGGACGGCGCCGGCGAGTTCGGCGGCGACCCGGTGGTGCCGGCCGAGGGCCAGGTCGGCGTGCAACCGGTCCTCCCAGGCGGACAGGCGCAGTTCGGCGAGCCGGAGCCGGGCGGCCTCGACGTCGGGGCCGGCGGGGATGCCCGCGTACGGTTCGCCCTTCCACAGGGCCAGCGCCGTGGCGAGGTCCTCGGCGGCCCGGGCGGGGTGGGTGTCCAGCCGGGCCCGCGCGGCGGCCACCAGGCTCTCGAACCGGCCGGCGTCGACCTCGTCGGGCGCGGCGTCCAGCACGTAGCCGTTGGCGACGGTCACCAGCCGCCCGCCGAGCCCCTTGCGCAGGGCGGAGATGTGCACGTGCAGCGCGTGCAGGACGCTGGCCGGCGGGTCCTCGCCCCACAGCTGGTCGATCAGGTGCTCGACGGGCACCGCCTGGCCGGCGTGCACCAACAGGACACCGAGGACGGAACGCGGCCGGGGACCGCCGAGCCGCACCGGTTCCCCGTCGGCGCGGACCTCGATCGGCCCGAGTACCCGGAACTCCATGGTCGTGGTTCCCCCCACAGCCTCACCACCTTGAGCGAACGTTGAGCGGTTGCGGCGACGCTCTCCCCCAGGGCCCGATGCGCATCAAACCGCATCGACCCAGCCATGGGCAACTTAAATGCCATTTGCCGCAATGCGGGAAGCGTACGGCGGCAGCCCGGGCGAGGCCGGTCCCGTGACCGGTTGACGACACCCCATCGGAGGAGAGCGATGTCTGTAGGAACTCGTCGGAGGATGCTGGCGGCCACGACCGGGCTCCTCGCCGTGGCCTGGACGCTCACGGCCTGTGAGCTGCCGATCGCGGCGCCCGCCCCGTCCACCGGCCAGTCGGGCTCGGCGGCCCCGGAACCGACCGGGTCGGCCGCCCCGAAGGCCAGTGCCAGCGCCGGCACCACCACGGTGGGCGACTTCTGCTCACTGTTCGAGAAGGACCAGGCGCTGCTGATGGGCATCGCCAAGACGGGCAGCTCCGCGATCGCGGGCGTCGACAAGGTCCGGGCGAAGAAGAACTTCCAGGCCATCCTCAACGCCGCGCCGGCCGACCTGCGGACCGACATGCAGGTGATCGTCGCCGTGGACCTGGACCTGCTCGACGGCAAGCCGGGCGCGGAGATCCGGTTGGACAGCCCCGACGTGGAGGCGGCCGTCGCGCACACCGACCTGTGGACCAGGACCAACTGCTAGGACCATTCCCCGGGTACGGGGCGCCCGGCGGTTCCGGACGGGGGGCCGCCGGGCGTCACACCGGCCGGGCCAGGTCGGCGGTGATCCGGTCGATCTCGGCCAGCGCGAACGCCGCGATCTGGCGCTGGCGGGCCTCGGCGACCGGGTCGGTCTCGTCCAGGTCGCCGAGGACGAGGAGGTTCTCGTCGTTGAGGGTCGCGCCCGGGGCGGTGTAGTTGAAGCTGCCGGCGATGGTGAGCCGCTCGTCGACCACCATCAGCTTGTGGTGCACCTTGCGCACCCCCGTGCCGGGCTTGTTCTCGAACAGCCGCACCCCGGCGGCCTTCAGGTCCGGGGTGGCCGCCCAGGTCATCGCGCCCTGGTTGCGGTCGAGGATCCCGCGCACCCGGGTCAGCGAGTCCACCAGCCGGATCATGGTGTCGTCGATGCCGGAGGACCGGGAGAAGGTGAACATCGCGAAGTCCACGCTCGACGTCGACTTGAGCATCTGCTTCATGATCTCCATCTCGGGGCCCTGCTGCGGCGCGAACAGGGGCTTGACCCGGATCCCGCCGAGCCGCAGCTCGGCCGGGCGGGGCTCGTGCCGCTCGTTGAGCGGGCCGAACGTGCCGGAGCGCAGGCTCGCGAACTCGGTGACGTACAGGCTGGCGACGCGCTTGCCGCGCAGTACCACCATGTGGTTGAGGTTGTTGCCCTTCTTGCCCCCGACGCCGGCCGGCGGGTTGGTGCCGGTGTCGGTGAGGGTGAAGTTGGCCGAGCCGGTCAGGACCGCCGCCGACGCCAGCCCCGGGTCGCGGACCACGAACTTCTGGTGGAACAGGTCCGGGTTCAGGTCGGTGACCACGTCGATCCTGGCCCGCAGCAGGGCGGCGTGGATGGTCCGGTGGATCTCGTTGTCCCCGCCCGCCTCCCACGGCGTGAGCAGCGGCTTGTCCTCGGTGAGGTAGTTGCCCTCCAGGATCAGCTGGATCCGCACCCCGTGGGCCTTCGCGGCGATCACCGCCTCGGCGATCGCGCGCGAGTCCAGGGCCTGCACGGCGATGAGCAGCACCTCCTTGGCGCCGTTGATGAAGTCCAGCACGACCGCCTCCAGGTCGTCCGGCCCGCCGAGCACCGGCGGACCGGTGTAGAACTCGACGCCGCCCAGGTCGACACCCATCGGATTCCTCCTACTTCTCGGCGACGGCCGCGCACACGGCCACGAAGTCCGCGATGATCCGGCGCCGGTCGTCGCGGTGCCACGCCAGCGCCACCCGGGTCGGCGAGATCCGGTCCACCGGGCGGTAGACCACCCCCGGCCGGGTGTAGAACCGGGCCGTCGACTCGGCCGTGAAGCACACCCCGAAGCCGTTGGCGATGGCCTCCATCCACTCGTCGGACGAGTGCACCTCGGCGCCGATCCGGACCGGGTGCCCCTCGCGCTCCTCGACGGCCAGCCAGAAGTCGCGCCACACCCCCGACTCGGCCGGGGTGGCCACGAACGGCTCGTCGAGCAGCGCCGCGAACGGCACCACGTCGTGGGCGGCGAGCCGGTGCCCGGCCGGCAGTACCACCCAGCGGGGCTCGCTGAGCAGCACCTTCTGGTGGAAGCACTCGTCGGCCGGCACCGGTACCCGCAGGAAGGCGACGTCCACCCGCCCGTCGCGCAGCCCGCAGGTCGGGTCACCCCACTGCGCCTGGGACATGGTGACCTTCCAGTCCGGCCGGCGGCGGGCGAACTCCTGGAAGATCCGGGGCGTCAGCTCCCCGCACGCGTTGGCGATGAACCCGACCCGCAGGGTGCGGTTCTCCTCGGCGGCGGCCGCCCGGGTCGCGGTCAGCGACTCCGACCACTGGTCGAGCAGCCGGCGGGCCTGGGGCAGCAGCGCGCGGCCGGCGTCGGTGAGCTCGACGTGCCGGCTGGAACGGCGGAGCAGGGTCAGGCGCAGCTGGCTCTCCAGCATCCTGACCTGCTTGGACAGCGCCGGCTGGGAGATGTGCAGGCGCTCGGCGGCCCGGGTGAAGTGCAGCTCCTCGGCGACGGAGACGAAGTACCGGAGGAGACGCAGATCCACGTCCATAACCACAAGTTATAGCAGTAATTCTTGGTAATCGTCCAAATTTATACCGATTATGAATAGGTTCCACTCGTCCGTGTCCGACCGGGGAGCCGACATGCCCAACCGCAAGGTGCTCGTCAGCGTGTTCAGTCCGCAGGAGGCCCGCGAGGCCGTCCTCGGCGGCGCGCGGATCGTCGACAGCGAGGATCCGCGCAGCGCGCTCGGCACCATCAAACCCCGCCAGATCATGGCGATCAGCGACTCCGTGCTGAACCACGCCCGGAGCCTCGACGTCCAGCTGTCCACCAACATCGGCGAGGACCAGCTGCTGTTCAAGCGGTCGCCGGACGGCCGGGCGCTGCAGAAGTCCCCGTACGAGATCGCCGGCAAGGCCGCGCAGGCCGCCCTCGGCGTCACGGTCGCCATGGGACACCGGGTGCACCCGTGCCCGATCGTCAAGGTCGGCCTCGACGGCATGGACGTCGGCGTCCTCACCGACGTGCTCACCGAGGTCGTCGCGACCCTCGACCGGACCGAGGCGCACTGCCACACCCAGGTGATGTCCGTGCTGTTCGCCCAGGACCTCGACCTGTGGGCGGCGCGCCGGACCCTGCCCGGGGTCCGCCGGGGGCTCGTCGCGCTCCGCGAGTTCCACCCCGCCGACGCCGGCCCGGGGGTGTTCGACCTGCGCGAGTACGCGGTGGGCACGCTCCGCGACGCCGACGGGAGGGTGCTGTTCACCGACCCGGGGCAGGTGGACCTCGACTCCCTCAAGGACAGGGGGGTACTCCCCGAGGACGCCACCCACACCCGGGTCGCGCTCACCGAACTGTTCCCGCACGCCCGGTTCGGGCTCGGCTCCGGGCGGCGCACCGACCGGGAGGCGATCCGCCGGATGGTCGACGCGACCGCCCGGGCCGGGGCCGACGCGATGATGCTCGACACCAGCGTGCTGCTCAAGGTCGCCCGGGTCGGACTCGTCTCCGCCGCCGACAGCCCCGAACTCGTCGCCTTCGAACCGCTCGACGTGGACGCGGCCGGGCTGGACCGGCGGGGCGTGCTGTCCGTGGCCGACATCCGGTTCTTCGTGGACTACTGCCACCACCGGGGGCTGGAGGCCAACCTCGCCGGCTCGATCACCAGCTACCAGGCCCAGCAGCTCTGGCGGCTCGTCCCGCACGCCGACCACGTGTCCACCCGGGGCGGGGCCTCGGCCGTGCAGGTCGACCCGGCCGCGCCCACCGGGGGCGGCGAGGACTCCCGGCTGGCCAACGTGATCAAACGCGACCTGGTCCGCGGGTACGTGCCCCCGGAGCAGGACGGGCACGTGTGCCTGCCGGAGCGGGCCAAGGGGTCGGCCGGGCCCCTGGTGGACGCGATGCGCCACCGCTACCCCGACCTGCCGTTGTACTGGGCCGACCGCGAGGGCCGGCTGACCGAGGTGTGAGGAGAGTCCCCGTGTCCACCGCAGACCTGAAACCGCCGCAGGGCGACCCAAGGGTTCCGCCGCTCGCCGCCGCGCACGCCGACGGGTACGTCCGCGCCGCCTACGACCTGGCCGCCCACACCTGGGGCATCCCGAACAACCTGATCCGCACCATGGGTTGGCTGCCCGCGCTGGCCACCACGGAGGTGCCCTACGCCAACTCCTTCATCTTCGACGACGGCCCGCTGGCCCGGTGGCCGTCGCCCGCCGACCCGTCCGCGCGGACGCTGCTGCCGTACGCGGGGTTCGTGGACCGGGTCACCAAGGAGCTGCTGATCAACCTGGTCAGCCTGCTCAACCGCAGCCGGTACTCGATCACCCACCACACCGTCATCGGGTACGCGACCCTGACGGCGGCCGGCGAACCCGCCGAGGAGATGCTGCTGCACCTCGTCGACTCCACCGGGAAGCCCGACTTCGAGGCGCACCCGGAGCACTACCGGGACCCGCACCTGCACGCGCTGCGGTTCGCGCTCGCCGCGCACACCGACCCGCACGCGGTCACCGACGAACAGTTCGCCGCCCTGCGCGCCGTGCTGCGCGACGAGGCCAAGGGCCGGATCGCGGGCGGGCCGCTCGGCGGGGAGCCGGGCACGTCGACCGAGGAGTACCTCGACACGTGGGTCAACGGGGCCCTTGTGGAGCTGACCTGGCTCGTCCTGCACTTCGACGGGCTGCTCAACGGCTGGTTCACCCTGCTGCGGGTGCACGACGAGACCAGTGTCGCCGCCGACGGCATCGACTTCGTCGCGCACTACAACGCGACCGTGCCCGAGCGGCTCAAGGTCCGCAACAACAACCTGCTCGGCCCTACCGGATGGGGGCGATGAGAATGACCGCGACCCTGGAGACCGTGACCGACTTCCCGGTGCCCGCCCGGAAGATCATCCGGTTCAGCTGGCAGACCGGCCCCTGGTTCGACGTCTTCCAACGCCAGGTGCTGCTCATCCAGGACGACCTGGCCCGGGCCCGTGCGGGCGACCGGCTCGTGGCGTACCTGAGCTGCCCGGTCAGCCCCCGGGGCGGCGGGCACCCCGGCACCAACGTGGCCGTCGCCGGGCACACCGCGCGCCGGTTGGCCGCCGACCTCGGCGAACGGTTCCACGTGCTCAACCCGGCGGCGTACCAGCTGGAGTCCGCCGAGGGCCGCACCACCCTCGCCCGGCACGCCGCCGACCTGGGCCTCGACCTGGCCGAGCTTCTCGCCGCGACGAGCCCGAAGGGCGGGGACTACATGCGGATGTGGACCCGGGTGCTGGTCGAGGACGACGGCGAGCAGCTCGGGGCCCGGTTCGACGCGATGCACCTGCTCGGGCCGTCCGACGTGCGGGACTTCTTCCTGCGCGGCGCGCCCGGCCCGCTGATCGGCGCCATCGAGGAGTACTTCGCCCGCCGCTACGCCCTCGACCCGGACTTCCGCGCCGACTTCGAGGCCGTGCCGCCCACGGACCCGCAGTGGGAGGCCAGGCGCACCGCGTTCGTGCGGTACTACGCGATCCGGGCCGGGGCCGCCTACAGCCTGGGCAGCCACGACGAGTGGAACATCGCGGTCCGGCTCAACGCGGCCCGGCGGGCGTCGACCGTGCTGGGGCCGGGGGCGGGGCAGCAGATCGCGCTGGTGTTCGACGGGCGGCAGGTGCCGCCGGGCTCGGCCGAGACGGAGACGTCACCGGGCTACGAGGTGGTGTAGCCGCGCGCGATCCATAACCGTTGCGCATGCATGCCTGTCTTGGACACGCGGCAGGGCCCGGGGTGACGGTGGGTGTCGAGGCCGGGACGCAGGGTGCGGATCCGGGAGCCACGAAGGAGACCGAGATGAACACGAAGCTCAGGAACGGGTTGGCCGTCGCCGGGATCGCGGTGGTCGGGATCGTCGGCATCGCCCTCCCCGCGTCGGCCAACGACGAGAAGCCGTTCACCGTCGCCGGGTTCTGCGGCTGGGACCCCGGAACCGACGGGGGCACCTACGGGCACGCCTACGGCCACGCGAACGTCCGCAGCGGCCCGGGCGCGCACTGCGACCGGCGCGGCGGCGCGGAACCGCAGGACAGCCTGCACTACCGGTGCTACGCGGCGGCGGCCGACGGCTCGACGTGGACGTACGTCACCGACGAGCGCACCTGGCTCACCGGGTGGATCCGGGACACGTACCTGTCCGGTGGGGGTTCCTACACCCACTGCTGACGGGTACATCGGGGGACGGGCTCCGGCCACTGCCGTGTGGGGTGGCCGGAGCCCGCTGCCGTGCGGTACCGGGCGGCCGGGGGCACGACCACTGCGCGGTGGCCGTGCCCGCGACGCCGGGAGCGTCGGTCGAGGTGGGGCGGGAGGGCTCAGCCGCAGGCGGCGGTGAACGGGTACCAGCCCGCACCGGCGCTGGTGCCGCCGACCCGGTAGGTGTTGCTGGCCGTGCCGACACAGGTGTAGACGGCCTGGCCCATGTGGCCGGCGAGGATGGTCCACGTGCCGGTGGCCGGGTTCAGCCGCTGCACGGAGGCGTAGGCGTTGACGACCTCGCCGTTGCAGACCTTGTCCGCCTCGGCGACGACCTGGCCACCGGAGTGGTAGATCGCGTAGTAGGGGCCGGTACAGTTGGCGGCGGCCTGGGCGGGGGCCGCGAGGCCCGCGAGGCCGGCGGTCGCGAGGGCGGAGACGGCGGCAGCGGCGAGGAGCCTGCGGGCGCGGGGCAGGGAACGGGTCATGTGTCCTCCATCGAAGTGGGGGTTCCTTGAGTAGGGAACCTATCCACCCAACGGCGGCCGTGAGTCTCACGACAGTCTCACAGTCTTTTGTGGACTGTGCCGCCCCGCCCCGGTCACGCCCCGCGCGACCCGCTCAGATCAGGGCCGCAGCTTCGCCGCCCCGGCCGCGAGGTCGCGCACCGCGTCCCAGTCGCCGGCCGCCAGCAGATCGGCCGGGGTCAGCCACGAGCCGCCCACGCAGCCCACGTTCGGCAGCGCGAGGTACCCGGCGGCCGAGTCGACCGTGATGCCGCCGGTCGGGCAGAACCGCACGCCGGGCAGCGGCCCGGACAGCGCCTTCAGGTACGGCGCCCCGCCGGCCGCCTCCGCCGGGAAGAACTTCAGCTCGGTGAGCCCGCGCTCGACGGCCGCGAGGACCTCGGACACGGTGGCGACCCCGGGCAGGTACGGCAGCCCGGAGTCCGCCAGCGCCGCGTGCAGGTCCGGGGTGGCCCCGGGGCTGACCAGGAACCTCGCCCCGGCCGCCACCGACGCGGCCACGTGGGCGGGGGTGGTGACGGTCCCGACGCCGATGAACGCCTCCGGCACCTCCGCCGCGATGGCGCGCACCGCGTCCAGGGCGGCCGGGGTGCGCAGGGTGATCTCGATGGCCGGCAGGCCCCCGGCGACGAGGGCCCGGGCGAGCGGCACGGCGTGCGCGGCGTCGTGGATCACCACGACCGGGATGACGGGCGCGAGGTCGAGAATCGAGGTCATGGTTCCCCTGTCGGGCTCGGTGTGCGTTCGGGTGGTGCCGGGTGTTTCCGGTGGTCAGGCTAGGCCGGCGACGGGGCCGGGCGGCTCCGGCGCGCGGACCGGGCACCCGGCGGCGGGCCGGCCGGCCGTCCGGGACCGACGGGCCGGGCCGGTGGCCACCCGGTCCGGCCGGTGATCGCGGCCCGGGTCGGACCACGGTCGCGCCCGGGCCGGGCGGTCGATCCCGACTGCCCGGCCCGGGTGGTCGGGATCAGAAGATCGTCGCGCCCCGGTCGGCGGGTCCCACGAGGGCACGGAAGCCGGCGAACAGCTCCCGTCCCGTACCCCAGGAATCGGTCTCCTTGGGGGAACCCTCCGGGGCACGGCCGGTGAGGTCGGCCAGCACCTCGACGGTCCCGGCGTCGGCGTCGAGCCGGACCAGGTCCCCGTCGCGGAGCAGGGCCAGCGCCCCGCCGTCGGCCGCCTCCGGGGTCACGTGGATCGCGGCCGGCACCTTGCCCGAGGCGCCGGACATCCGGCCGTCGGTGACGAGCGCGACCTTCAGGCCCCGGTCGAGGAGCACGGCGACCGGCGGGGTGAGTTTGTGCAGCTCGGGCATGCCGTTGGCCTTCGGGCCCTGGTAGCGGACCACGATCACGGCGTCGGCGGTGAACTCGCCGCGGTCGAAGGCTGCGAGGAAGTCCGCCTGGTCGTCGAAGATCCGCGCGGGGGCCTCGACGATCCGGTGCTCGGCCTTCACCGCGGACACCTTCATCACGGCCCGGCCGAGGTTGCCGGCGAGCATCCGCATCCCGCCGTCGGGGGCGAACGGGTCACCGACGCCGCGCAGCACGTCCTTGTCGCCGGACTCGGCGACCCCGTCCCGCCAGACGAGGGTCTCCTCGGCGAGGAACGGCTCGGCCAGGTAGTTGTCCAGGCCGTGGCCGGCGACCGTGCGCACGTCGCGGTGCAGCAGGCCGGCCGACAGGAGTTCGCGGATCAGCAGGCCGATGCCGCCGGCCGCGTGGAAGTGGTTCACGTCCGCCGCGCCGTTGGGGTACATCCGGCTGAGCAGCGGCACGACCGCCGACAGTTCGGCCATGTCGTCCCAGGTCAGCTCGATCCCGGCGGCGGCGGCCATCGCGACCAGGTGCATCGTGTGGTTGGTCGAGCCGCCGGTGGCCAGCAGCGCGACCACCCCGTTGACGACGGCCTTCTCGTCGACGACCTCACCGATCGGGGTGTAGTCGTCCCCCAGCGCCGTCAGCGACACCACCCGGCGGGCGGCCTCGTCGGTGAGCGCGTCGCGCAGCGGGGTGCCCGGGTTGACGAAGCTCGACCCCGGCAGGTGCAGGCCCATGACCTCCATGACGAGCTGGTTGGAGTTGGCCGTGCCGTAGAAGGTGCAGGTGCCGGCCGAGTGGTACGACTGGGCCTCGGCCTCCAGCAGCTCCTCCCGGCCGACCAGCCCCTCGGCGTACTGCTGCCGGATCCGCGCCTTCGCCTTGTTCGGCAGCCCGGAGACCATCGGCCCGGCGGGCACGAACACGGCCGGCAGGTGCCCGAAGCTCAGCGCGCCGATCACGAGACCGGGCACGATCTTGTCGCACACGCCCAGGTACAGCGCGCCGTCGAACATGTCGTGCGACAGCGCCACGGCCGTGGCCATCGCGATCACGTCCCGGCTGAACAGGGACAGCTGCATGCCGGCCCGGCCCTGGGTCACCCCGTCGCACATAGCGGGCACGGCCCCGGCGACCTGCCCGGTGGCCCCGACGGACCGCAGCGCGGCCTTGAGCCGGGGCGGGTAGGACTCGTACGGCTGGTGCGCCGACAACATGTCGTTGTACGCGGTGACGATGCCGATGTTCGCGCGCGGGGTGGAGCGCAGGATCAGCTTGTCCTCGGGTCCGCAGGCCGCGAAGCCGTGCGCGAGGTTGGCGCAGCCCAGGTCGCCCCGGGCGGGGCCGGTCAGGGCGGCGGCCCGGATCCGGGCGAGGTAGGCCTCGCGGCGGGGCGCGGAGCGGGCGGTGATCCGGCGGGTCACGGCTTCCAGGACGGGGTTCACGTGGATTCCTCCTCGTGCCAGGTGCGACCGTCCCTCTCGATGAGGGCGATCGCGGCGGCGGGGCCGGAAGAACCGGCGGCGTAGGGCTTCGGGCCGACAGCGTCGGCGGCCCAGGCGGCCAGGATCGGCTCCGTCCACGTCCACGCGGCCTCGACCTCGTCGCGGCGCATGAACAGGGTCGGGTTGCCGCGCACGATGTCCATCAGCAGGCGCTCGTACGCGTCGGGGGTGCGGGTCTTGAACCGCTCGGAGAACTGGAGGTTCAGGCTGGCGTCGTGGGTGCGGTACCCGCCCGGGCCGGGCTCCTTGGTCATCAGGTGCAGCCGGACGCCCTCGTCGGGCTGCAACCGCAGGACCAGCCGGTTCGGGGACAGCGGCGGGCCGTCGGCGCCGAAGATGGAGTGCGGGACGGGCCGGAACTGGACCACGATCTCGGAGCTGCGCCGGTCGAGCCGCTTGCCGGTGCGCAGGTAGAACGGCACCCCCGCCCAGCGCCAGTTGTCGATCCCGACCCGGAGGGCGACGAACGTCTCCGTGGTACTGGGCGCGCCCAGCTCCTCGGTGTAGCCGGCCACGGCCGCCCCGTCCACCGCCCCGGACCGGTACTGCCCGCGCACCACGTCGCCCGGCGCGGTGTGCCGCAGGGCCTGGAGCACCTTGAGCTTCTCGTCGCGGACCGCGTCGGCGTCCACGCTCGCGGGCGGCTCCATCGCGACCAGGCACAGGAGCTGGAGCAGGTGGTTCTGCACCATGTCCCGCAGCGCGCCGGCGTCGTCGTAGTAGCCGCCCCGGCCGCCGACGCCCAGGTCCTCGGCGACGGTGATCTGCACGTGGTCGATGGAGCCCGACCGCCACAGCGGCTCGAACAGCATGTTGGCGAACCGCAGCACCAGGAGGTTCTGGACGGTCTCCTTGCCCAGGTAGTGGTCGATCCGGTAGATCTGGTGCTCGGCGAACACCGCGCCGACCTCGTCGTTGATCCGCCGGGCGCTGGCCAGGTCCGTGCCGATCGGCTTCTCCAGCACGACCCGGGACTTCTCCGTGATCAGGCCGGCCTCGTGCAGGTTGCGGCTGACCGGGCCGAACAGCTTCGGCGCGCAGGACAGGTAGAAGGCCCGGACCTTGTCGTCGGAGCCGGCCAGGATGTCGGTGAGCACCTGGTACGCGTCGAGGTCGGTGACGTCGAGCTCGCGGTGGTGCAGGCGCTCGCGGAACGCGGCCCAGGCGTCGGCGTCGAACGTGCCCGGCGGCAGGAAGGCGCGCACCTCGGCGTGCACCTTGTCCCGGTAGTCCTCGTCAGTCAGCCCCGCGCGGGACACCGAGACGATCCGGGTGTCGGGGGTCAGCTGGCCGTCGCGGTCGCGGAGGTAGAGGGCGGGCAGCAGCTTGCGGAACGCGAGGTCCCCCGTGCCGCCGAAGACCACGAAGTCACAGGCGGCGACCGGTGCGCTCTGATGCATGAAAGGAGCCTTTCCCAAGCAGGTTCAAGCAACCCTAGGCAGAAGTTCGGTCTCAAAGCAAGCGTAGTTTCGTATCGTGAAATGCAGAAGCCTCCGCAGTATCGACACTTTGACGTACGCAAGTCCGAATGGTTAACTCTCGTCTCATGGCCCGGTCTCCGATCGCCCCCGCCCCCGCGAGCGCGGGAGACGTCCTGCGCCTCGTCCTCGCCGGCGACGCCGACACCCGTGGCGACATCGGCCGGCTCACCGGGCTGTCCCGCACGGCCGTCACCGCCCGGGTCACCGAACTGCTCACCCGGGGCCTGCTCGTCGAGACCACGGTCGGCCCGTCCACCGGGGGCCGGCCGCCCGTCCGGCTGTCCTTCAACGCCGCCGCCGGGGTGGTCCTGGCCGCCGCCGTCGGCGTCACCCGCACCCAGTTCGGGGTGTACGACCTGGCCGGCGACCCCTGCGCCGAGGACTCCGGCCCGCTGGACGCCACGAGGGGCCCCGACGTGGTCTTCGACTGGCTCCTGGACCGGTGGCGCCGGATGCTCGCCGAACTGGGCCGGACCGCCGCCGACGTGCGCGGCGTGGGCCTGGCCGTACCGGCGCCGGTGAACGTGGCCACCGGCCGGACCGGTACCCCGCCGACCTTCGCGGGCTGGGACGACGTGGACCTGGCGGCGCCGTTCGTGGCCGCGTTCGGGGTGCCCGTCGTGGTGGACAACGACGTGAACGCGATGGCCGTCGGCGAGCACTGGGCCCGGCGCGCCGACGGCATCACCGACCTGCTCGCCGTGAAGGTGTCCGCCGGGATCGGCGCGGGCGTGGTGGCCGGCGGAATCCTGCAACGCGGCGCGATCGGCGCGGCCGGCGAACTCGGCCACATCCGGGTCGAGAACGGCGGCGGCGTGCCGTGCCGTTGCGGCAACACGGACTGCCTGGAGGCGGTGGCCGGCGGCTCGACCCTGGTGCGGCGGCTGGCGGACGACGGGTTGCCCGTGCGCTCCGTCGCGGACCTGGTCTCCATGGTCGGCGACGGCAACCCCCGGGTCGTGCACGCGGTGCGCGACGCGGGGCGCCGGCTCGGCGAGGTCCTCGCGGCGGCCGTGAACATCCTCAACCCGGCCGTCGTCGTCCTCGGCGGCGACCTGGCCCGGGCGTACGAGCCCCTCGTGGCCGGGGTGCGCGAGGCGGTCTACCAGCGCGCGGCGGCGTACGCGACCCGGCGGCTGGAGATCGTGCCGAGCCTGCTCGACGAGCGGGCCGGGCTGGTCGGGTGCACGGTGCAGGTACTCAGCCGGGTGCTGTCGGCGTCGGCGGTGGACGCGGCGGTCGCGGGCCGGCCGGCACCCTGACAGGTCCACGCCGACCGGGCGAGCGCGCCGGGCCGCGCTGCCGACACGGACGCGACGCGGGGCCGCTCACCCCGGCCGCCGGGACCTAGCAGGCCGCCGTCCGGTACGCCGTGTAGGCCGCGCGCACCCCGCCCAGCGCCGTGACCAGGTCGTTCGCGTTCGCCTCGCCCACGCTCCCCGCGAGGGCGGTGTCCGCGCTGAGGGCCGACACCTTCTTGTTGTACTCGTCCACCGCGTCGGCGAGCGCCTTCACCGACCCCTCGGCACCGTGGGCGCGGACCGCGCCCGCGAGCCCCTTGCCGCCCGAGGCCAGCGCCCGCACCGCCGGGGCGGCCAGGGCCTTCACGGCCGCCACGTCCGCCGGCAGCCCGATGCCCCACCGGGTGTACGCGGCGGCGATGTCGTCGCACGCGGACATCGTCGGGGACGGGGCCGGGGACGCGACCGGGGCGGCCTTCGGGGCGCCCACGCACGCGGCGAGGAGCAGCGGGAGCGCGAGGGTGGCGAGGACCCGACGGAGCAGCATGCGCGGAGCCAACACCGGCGCGCCCCGGTACACAATGATGGTTGTCACTGTGTCAGAAACTCGATAAAAGGTCCCATATGGGATGCATCATGAGGGCATGGGGCTGCTCATCACTGTCATCTGCCTGCTCGTCGTCGTCCTCGTCGTCGCCGGCTACGCCGTGGGCGTCTACAACGGCCTGGTCCGGGCGCGCAACGCCTACAAGAACGCGTTCGCGCAGATCGACGTCCAGCTCAAGCGGCGCCACGACCTGATACCCAACCTGGTCGAGGTCGCCAAGGGCTACATGAAACACGAACGCGAGACCCTGGAGGCCGTGATCGCTGCCCGCTCCGGGGCGATGAGCGCGCAGACCCGGGCCGCCGCCAACCCCGGCGACCCGGCCGCGATGGCCGAACTCGCCGGCCAGGAGAACATCCTCAGCCAGACCCTCGGCAGGCTGTTCGCCCTGGCGGAGGCCTACCCGGACCTCAAGGCCAACCAGAACATGATGCAGCTGTCCGAGGAGCTCGCCTCCACGGAGAACCGGGTCGCCTTCGCCCGGCAGGCCTACAACGACGCCGTGATGACCTACAACAACAAGCGCGAGGTGTTCCCCTCCAGCGTGCTCGCCGGCATGTTCAACTTCGCCCCGGCCGCGCTGTTCGAGGTCGACGAACCGGGCGAGCGCGAAGCGCCCAAGGTCCAGTTCTAGAGCATGAACTTCTTCGAGCGCCAGCGGCACCTGCGCCGGATGTCCGTCCGGCTGGTGCTGCTGTTCGCCCTCGCCGTCGTCGGCATCGTCGTCGTCGTGGACCTCGCCGTCGTGCTCGCGATGGGCGCGTTCGACCAGCCGCTGTCGCAGATCACGGGCCTGGTCGTCGTCAGCACCGTGGTCACGGCCGCCGGGATCGGGCTCGCCACCCTGTACCGGATGGCCACCCTGCGCGGCGGCGGCGGCAAGGTGGCCCGCGAACTCGGCGGCGACTACGTCCCGCACGACACCACCGACCCGCAGCTGCGCCGGCTCCGCAACGTCGTCGAGGAGATCGCCATCGCCTCCGGGGTCGCCGTGCCCGAGGTGTACGTGCTCCAGAACGAGTCCGCGATCAACGCCTTCGCCGCCGGCTGGTCCACCTCGGACGCCGCCGTCGCCGTCACCCGGGGCGCGCTGGAGACCCTGAACCGCGACGAGCTCCAGGGCGTCATCGCCCACGAGTTCAGCCACGTCGTCAACGGGGACATGCGGCTCAACATCCGCCTGATCGGGCTGCTGTTCGGCATCATGTTCCTCGCCCTGGCCGGGGAGACCATGCTGCGGGCCGGCGCGTTCGGCCGGTCCCGGGACGAGAAGTCCGGCGGCAACCCGCTGCCCCTGATCGGGATCGCCCTCGTCGTCGCCGGCTACGTCGGGGTCCTCGCCGGCCGGCTGATCAAGGCGTCGGTGTCCCGGCAGCGCGAGTACCTGGCCGACGCCGCCGCCGTGCAGTTCACCCGGCAGACCAGCGGCATCGCCGGCGCGCTGAAGAAGATCGGCGGACTGCCCGCCGGGTCCCGGCTCGGCGCGCCGAAGGCCGAGGAGGTCGGGCACATGCTGTTCGGCACCGGATCGAAGGCCCGGGCGTCGTGGTTCGCCACCCACCCGCCGCTGGCCGAACGGATCCGGGCGCTGGACCCGTCGTTCGATCCGGCGCAGCTGGCGGCGCTCGCCGAGGGGTGGGCGCAGTCGCCGCCCGACGGGATGCGCGAGGACCTGACCCTGGGGCTGACGGGGCACGCGGCCCCCCGGCCGGAAAGGGGCACGGGATCCGGGGACCCGGCCGGGTCAGACGTCACCGGGCCGGGCCCCGCCGGTGCGGACACCCCGACGCGGGCGACGGCCGGGGACGAGGTCGTGGCCCGGGTCGCCTCCCCCGACGCGAACTCCTACCGGCACGCCGAGGCGTTCCTGTCCCGGATCCCGGAGACCTTCGCGGCCCGGGCCCGCAGCGTCGACCGGGTCGTGCCCCTGGTGCTGGGCCTGCTGCTGTCCGCCGATCCGGACGTCCGCGCCCGCCAGCACGCCGACCTCGTCGCGGGGTACGGCCGGGCCGTCGCCGACGCCGCGTGGGCCGAGGCCGAGGAGCTGTCCGGCCTGCCGGCGGTGCTCCGGCTGCCCCTGGCCGAGCTCGCGTTCCCCGCGCTGCGGCACCGGACCACCGAGGACCAGAACGCGGTGCTCGGCGCGGTGTACGCCCTCGTCAACGCCGACGGACGCACCAGCCCCTTCGAGTACTGCCTGTCGCGCATGCTGCACCGCCACCTCTATGAGGCCCTGCACCCCCAGCCGAGGTGGACGACCCGGCTCCCGCTGACCCGCGCCCGGCACGAGGTCTCCGTGCTCCTCGCGGTGCTGGCCCAGTCCGGGCAGTCCGGCGCGGCGGCCGACCGGGCGTACCGGGCCGGCATGGCCCTGGCCCTCCCCGACGCCCCCGCCACCCGGCCGGAACTGACCGCCGGCGTCCTGGACCTGGAGGAGGGCTGGGCGGTGCTCGACCGGCTCGACCCCGGGGCCAAGGAGACCCTGGTCCGGGCCGCCGTCGCCGTGATCAGCGACGACGCGGTGGCCCAGGTGACGGAGATCGAACTCCTCCGGACCGTCTGCGCGCTCCTGCACTGCCCGCTCCCCCCGCTGACCAGCCTCCCCGGCGCACCGTAGGCACCCGGCACGGCCCGACCGCCCCGCCCTTGGTCGCCCGGCGACCTAGAGTGGGACCGTGGATCCCCAGGACGTCGTCGCCGCCGTGCTGACCGCGCGCGGGCTCACCCTCGCCACCGCCGAGTCGCTCACCGGCGGCCTGCTCGGCGGCCGGATCACCGCCGCCCCGGGGGCGTCGCGGTTCTACCGGGGCGGCATCGTCGCGTACGCCACCGAGGCCAAGGAGCACGTCCTCGGCGTGGACGGCGGCCTGCTCGCCGCGCACGGCCCGGTCAGCCACCCGACGGCCGTGGCGATGGCCGTGGCCGCCCGCCAGCGGTTCGCCGCCGACTACGGGCTGTCCACCACCGGGGTCGCCGGCCCGGCCGAGCAGGACGGACACCCGGTCGGCACCCTGTTCGTGGGGGTCTCGGGGCCCACCGGCGACCGGGCGGTGGCGCTGCGCGGGACGGCGACGGGCCGCGACGCGCTCCGGGACTGGGCGGTGCGCGAGGCCCTGCGCGCCCTGGCCACGGACCTCGACACACCACACTGAGCGCCCGGCGTGGCCGGGGTCAGAGCCTGATGCGGGCCGCGACCGGAACATGGTCGCTGGCGGTGGACGGCAGGGTCCACAGGGACGTGACGGTCGCCGTCCGGGCCAGGATGTGGTCGATCCGGGTCACCGGCAGGGCCGCGGGCCAACTGAACGGGAACGCCGGAACCGGCGCGCCCAGCCGCGCGCTGACCGGCCCGAGCCCCCGGTCGTGCACAGTGGCGTTGAGGTCGCCGAGGAGGACCACCCGGCGCACCGGCTCGGCCGCGAGCGCCGCGCCGAGGAGCGCCGCGCTCTCGTCCCGCCGGGCGGACCGCAGACCGTCGGCGCCGAGGCGGACGGAGGGCAGGTGGGCCACGTACACCGCGAGGTCGCCCTTCGGGGTGGCGGCGGTCGCCCGCAGGCCACGGTTCCAGTCCGCGCCGAGACCCGCCGGCCGGATGTCCACGGGCCGCACGTCCGTCAGCGGGTACTTCGACCACAGGCCGACGGTGCCGACCAGCGCGCGGTGCGGGTACGCCGGGTCGAGGACCGCCGCGTACGCCGACAGGGCCGGGGGCACCAGTTCCTCCAGCGCGACCAGGTCGGCCCGGGCGGCGAGCAGGGCTCCCGCGGTACCCGTCGGATCGGGGTTCTCGTCGTCGACGTTGTGCTGGACCGCCGTGAGGTCGTGCGCCCCGGAGCCGTCGGGCAGCAGCGCGCCGCCGAAGAGGGCGAGCCAGGCGGTGACCGGCAGGACCAGCGCCAGCAGGGCGACGCCGGACCGGCGCACCAGCGCCACGACCAGCAGCGGAAGGACGGCCGACCCGCACCACGGCAGGTACGTCTCCAGCAGGCTGCCCAGCCGGCCGACCCGGTTGGGCACGGCCCCGTGGAAGACGAGCAGGGCCGCGACCAGCACGGCGAGGGCCGCCGCGACCCGGCCCCGGGACAGCGACCACCGCCGGGGTGCCGTGCCGTCGGTCCCCGTCATCGTCCGCTCCCCCGTCCGGCGCCGACCGGGCGCGGGGTCCCATGGTAGCCACGGATCCCCGGTCAGGCCCTGACCACGTCGCCCCCCACCACCTTCACCGCGATCGCCGACAGTCCCCGCGCGGCCGGCCCCTTCACCAGCGACCCGTCCTCCGCCTTGAACTGCGAACCGTGGTTCGGGCAGGTGATCACACCCTGCTCGGGGGCGTCCACGATGGTGCCCTGGTGGGTGCACCGCGCGTTGAACGCCTTCACGACGCCGGCCTGCGGCTGGACCAGCAGCACCGAACCGACGAGCTTGCCGCCGCCGACCGGCACGTCCGCGACCTTGGCCAGCACACCCGCGTCCGGGGCCGCCGAGGTCGGCGCGGCCGAGCCGCCCGGCTGGGCGTTCGCCGACCTGCTCGGCTCCGGGTCGGTCGGCGCGTCGGAGGCCGAGCCGCCGCAGGCCGCGAGCACGGCGGTCGCGCCGACGGCACCCGCCCCGACCAGCACCGCGCGCCGGCACAGCGCCGGGGTCATGTCCAGGGTTGTCATTGTCCACCCCGATCGACGAGGGGCCTGTCCCCCGCCACTACGCACCGCACCCCGCTTCGGTTCACCCCGACCCCGAAAAACTTTCGACGGGTACGACCACCCCGGCACTCCCGAGCCGCGCCCGCCCCGTCGGGCAAGGCCGATCCGCGCGGGGTGGCCTGACCCGACCGGACCAACCGGACCGACCAGGAGGCCATGCGGCTGTTTCCTGCGACCGCCCCGGCGGCCGCTTCCGGATCGCTGGCCGATCCGCGGGTCAGGAGACCCCGGCCGTGCGGAACTGGACGCTCACCCGTGGCCCGACCGGCCGGTGCGTCTTCGGCACCGCGTGCTCCCACGTCCGCTGGCACGAGCCGCCCATCACGACCAGGTCGCCGTGCCCGAGCGCGAACCGGAGGCTCTCCCCGCCGCCGCGCGGCCGGAGCAGCAGCGCGCGCGGCGAGCCGAACGACACGATCGCGACCATGGTGTCGCTGGTCGACGCCCGGCCGTTGAGGTCGCCGTGCCAGGCGACGGAGTCGTTACCCGTCCGGTACAGGCACATGCCGGCGGATACGAACGGCTCGCCCAGCTCGGGGGCGTAGTGCCCGGACAGGGCGTCACGGGCTTCGGTGAGCAGCGGGTGCGGCAGGGGCTCGTCGCCGCCGAACCAGCGCTGGAGACGCGGGACGTCGACCTCGCGGTCGTACATCGTCCGGCGCTCCTCCCGCCAGGCGACCCCGTGCAGCAGGGTGGTCAGGACCTCGTCGGAGCCGCGCGCCCAGCCGGGCAGGTGGTCCACCCAGGCGCCCAGGGTCAGCGGGTGCCGCCGGACGGCCGCGAGCCCGCCGAGCCCGGGGCCGTCGGGGGCCAGGTCGAGGATCGAGGGCTGGAAGGAGTACGAGGTCACGCCGCTATCTTAGTACACCCGTACGAACGGCGCGCAGGATCACGAACTTCGGGTTGCTGGCGACCAGGTCGCAGCTGCCGAAGAGCTTGCGGAGCTTCACGTGGTACCCGAGGTGCCGGTTGCCCACCACCCACAGCTCGCCCCCGGGGCGCAGGGCCGCGCGCGCCGCCGTGAACATCCGCCACGCGGTCGCGTCGCCGGTGGCCTGGTGCACGTGGAACGGCGGGTTGTTCAGGACCAGGTCGACACTGGCGGGCGGCTGGCCGACGAGCCCGTCGCGTACCAGAAAATGGGTCTTGACCTGGGGTGCGTTGGCCCGGACCGTGGCCTCCGCCGACGCGACCGCCTGGAAGGACTCGTCGACGAACGTCACCTCGGCGGCCGGGTTGCCGAGCGCTGCGGCCAGCCCGACGACCCCGTTGCCGCAGCCCAGGTCCACGACGTGCTCCGCCCCGGACCTGACCGGCAGGTGCTGGAGGAGGAACCGGGTCCCGATGTCGAGCCGCTCCGCCGAGAACACCCCCGCGTGGTTCGTCACCGTCAGCCCCGAGACGGCGCCCACGTCGGCGGGCAGCGCGTGGGTCCGGGGCCACGGGTTGGCCGGCCGGACCAGGGCGGGGTCCGGCACGCAGTGGATCAGCCGCGCCTTGCGCTCGGCCAGGGACGTGCGGGTCGGCCCGAGGATCCGCTCGAACAGCTCCAGCGTCGAGGTGTGGATCTCCTTGACCATGCCCGTGCCGACGACGACCGTGCCCGCGTGCGTGGCGGGCGCGAGCCGGTGCAGCTGGTCCTCCAACAGGGCCAGACTCTTGGGTACCCGCACCACCAGCACGTCGATCACGTCCGGCGGCACGTCCTGAGTGGTCAGGAGGCGCACGTCCTCCGGGGCGACCCCCGCGCGGCGCAGGTTCTCCCGGGTCGCCTCCATGGCCAGGTGCGAGTCGGTGACCAGGGTCGGGCGGTACGCGGCCAGCGCCGTGGTCAGCGCGCCCCACCGGTCCCCCAGCACCACCACGGCCCCGGACAGGTCCACCCCGCCGAGCTCCCGCAGCACGTACTCGTCGGCGGCGTCCCAGGCGCGCAGGTCCGCGCGCGGGTCGACCGGGAAGCGGACGAGGTCGAGCTCGCCGGGCGGGGTCAGCAAACGGTTCATCGAGGTCACAAGGTATCGGAGCGGGCCGGGCGGGACGCGGCCGGGCCGGGGTCCGAGGCGCGGCGGACAGGCGGCGCGCGGGTGAGGCGGGACTGTGGGGTGTCACGCGGCACGCCGCGTTTCGCGTCCTAGGTTGCTAGGTGACAGGGCTGGACGGCCCCCGCCGTTACGGTGGTGCGATGACCGAGACGACGCACGCCACCGTCGGGGAACTGGTCGACCGGGCCCGGCGCCTGGCCGCGACCGGCGGGCGTCGACTGCTCGGCGTCACCGGCCCGCCGGGTGCCGGCAAGTCCACGCTCGCCGAAGCCCTGGTCACGGCCCTGACCCCCGCCCCGGGCCCCGACCACCCCGAGGGCCCGGGAACCGGCGAGGCCCCGCCCGGGGCAGTGCTCGTTCCCATGGACGGCTTCCACCTGGCCGACATCGAACTGGCCCGGCTGGGCCGCCGGGACCGCAAGGGCGCCCCGGACACGTTCGACGGCGCGGGGTTCGTCGCGCTGCTCCGGCGGGTCCGCGCCGACACCGGGGACGTCGTGTACGCCCCGGCGTTCGACCGGACGCTCGAGGAGCCGGTGGCCGGTTCGATCCCGGTGCGGCCGGGCACTGCCCTGGTGGTCACCGAGGGCAACTACCTGCTGGTGGACGAGGATCCCTGGTCGGCGGTCCGGGGCCTGCTCGACGAGGTCTGGTACCTCGACGTCGACGAGGGGGTCCGGCTGGACCGGCTGGTGGGCCGGCACGTCGCGTTCGGGAAGAGCCGGGCGGCGGCCCGGGACTGGGCGCACGGCAGCGACGGGCGCAACGCGGCCGTGGTCGCCGCGACCCGCGTCCGCGCGGACGTCGTCGTCCGGGTCACCCCGGACTGACCCCGCACCCGGACCGACCCCGCACCCCGGCGGACCCGACACGCCGCCCCGAGCGGGCCGCGCGCCGCGGAGGTGGCGCCGGCCGCCCCGGATCCGGGAAAATGTCACCCTGCCGTCCATCTACTGTGGAGCGTGACAGCGTGGCGCACATCGACCTCGGCCTCGACGAGACCCAGTTCCCCGGCATCAACGGTCCGATGCGGTTCCGGCCCGAGACGGCCAGGCCCCTCAACGATCTCGCGGAGGCGCTGCTGCGCGGCCCGCACTCCATGACCCCGGGCGAGCGGGAGCTGATCGCCGCCTACGTGTCCGGGCTCAACGAGTGCCGGTTCTGTTGCGCGTCGCACTCGGCGTTCGCGGCCGTCCAACTGCCCGAGGGCATGCCGCTGGTCGACCAGGTGCGCGCCGACCTGGACTCGGCGAAGGTGACGGAGAAGATGCGGGCGCTGCTGCGGATCGCCGGCGCGGTGCAGGAGTCGGGTCGGAAGGTGACCACGGCGCTGGTCGAGGCGGCCCGGTCGGAGGGCGCGACGGACATCGAGATCCACGACACGGTCCTGATCGCGGCGGCGTTCTGCATGTACAACCGGTACGTCGACGGGCTCGGCACCCTGTACGTCGACGACCCGGACCGGTACCTGCAGGCCGGTCACCGGATCATCGAGCGGGGCTACGTGTACGAGGCCACGCCGGCCCCCGTACCCGGAGAAGCGGTCTGATCGTGGTGCCCCGCCCACCACCACGGCGGGCGGGGCACCCCGACTAGCCGTTGTACGGCATCGTCGGGAACCACCCGAACCCGAAGATCGCCGGCACCCGCACGCCCCAGTACACGACGGTGAACACGCCCAGCGCGATCAGCAGCGACGCGGTGACCACCATGGTGCGGCGCGGGCTCGCGGCCAGCCAGCGGAGGAACCCACCCCGGCTGGCGACCACGAGCAGCGCGAAGATCGCCACGACGATCGCGATGTTGCCGAGGGACTGCAGGACGAAGGCCGCCGCGCCGTAGAGGGGGTTGCCGGTGTCGGCGGCCCAGTGGAAGAGCTTGTTGAACAGCGGGTACGGCCGGCCGATCAGGAAGCCGCCGATCAGCGCGCCGAGCGTGATCACCCGGGCGACGGGCCGGTCGCGGAACGGGTCCGGGAGCACCCGGAGCGCGGCCAGGCCCAGGTAGACCAGCGCGAGGCCGATCACGACGAACACGACCTCGGACTGGATGATCCGCACCGGGACGGCGCCGACCTTCTCCGTGGACAGCTGCGGCAGCCGGTCGCCGAGCAGGACGCCGACGAAGCCGTAGACGGCCGACACGGTCACCATGCCGAGGGTGAGGAACCCGACGGGCCGCAGCAGGGTACGGACCCCGGCGGTCCGGTCGGCGGCGCTCACCTGGCTCATCGGACCGACGGCGGCGGCCATCGCGATGTTGCAGGCGGTGAACGTGCCGGCGAGGCCGGAGACGAACGCGAAGAGCAGTCCCGCGAAGGTACCCCCGATGGCGGTGCCCTTGGCGTCGTGGCCGAGCAGGGTGTTGGCGACGTTGTCGCCGATCACGGAGTCGACGAACTCGTAGGACCAGAGCACCGCGAGCAGGATGCCGGCGGCGACGCTGAACAGCAGGATCCGGCCGGTGCGGGGCGGCCGTTCGGTGGTGGCGGGCGGGATCGCGGTGCTGGGGGACGCGGTCACGCGGGTCTCCTTCGGTCGAGGGAAGGGAGCGGTATCTCCCTTGTGGACACTGAGCGGAGCCCGGGGCGGACGTCGGACGGAAACGGGAGGACGGCTGGACGGGCCCCGCGCGCCAGGAGGCGACGCGGGGCCCGTCCAGCCGGTGGTGGCTGCCGGTCAGGTGACGGGTAACGGCGCGGGCGCGCGCCCCCGCTCCCGGAAGGACTTGATCCACCAGAAGGCGCCCCGGATGGCGCACACGATGCAGACGGCGAAGAACAGGGTGTACACGATATTGAACACCATGAGTATGCCGTAGACCATGGCCACGCTGGAGCCGAACATGAACTGCATCTTGCCGCTGGACGGCGTCGTACCCGGGTCGGTGATCATGTAGTTGGTGAACAGCACGAACGCGACCCCGGTCATCGGGATGATCGCCGCCCACAGCTGCACGTCCCAGATCCAGTGCCGCAGCAGGGCCTGGATCACGAACCCGCCGACCCAGCCGACGATCAGCGGGACCTTCTTGGTGAGCATCGTGTTCAGCACGGTCCCGGCGGTGATGATGACCAGCGGGATCACGATCCGGATCACGTCGGGCACGTGCTCGGTGAACTGGTACGGCGGCGCGATGTTCACCCAGGAGAAGGCCAGCAGGGTGATCGTGATGCCGAAGTTCGACGGGTTCATGAAGTGCCGCATCCGGCCCTTGATCGGGGCCTGGAGGACGAACTTGGCCCCGATCGACACCACGATGGCGAACGCGATCGGCCAGTACAGGGTGTTCGCGTACAGCAGCATGTTCGCCGCCAGGGCCGTGATGTGCGCGGGCAGCAGGAACGTGTACATCCCCCACACGCCGTGGCCGGAGTACCCCGGCGGCCGCTTCTGCGCCCAGGCGGCGACCCGTTCGAAGAGCATCTCGGCGGAGTACCCGATCATGAGTCCGAAGATCGGCCACAGCCACGGCTGCTCGAACCCGAACACGGTGTACCCGAGGATGTTGAACACGCTCATCGACATCGCGAAGTTCCGCAACGCCAGGTACCGGGGGTCCCGCTTGTCGATCCTCGGCGGCCGGATGTCCTTCGGCGCCTCGACCGCGCGCGCCTGGCCGTTCTGGGTGACCGGGGCGACGGCGACGGCCGTCCGGACGGCGTCGGTCCGGTCGACGGGTCTGACGTCTGTCATGACACCTTCACCTCCTGGGCGGTGGTGGTCAGCATGAAGTCGTGCCAGCCGGCGGCCAGGTCCAGCGCCTGGGTGTGGGTGGCACCGTTGAGGTCGCGCCAGGTCAGGTCCGCGGCGACCGGCTTGTCGCCCGCCTGGCCGAGCCCGAAGTAGACGTCGAAGCTGCGCTTGCCGGAGTGGCCGCCGCCGCCGTCGAGCTGGGCGATCTGGGTCCGCCCGTCGGCCGTGCGGATCCGCACCTGGGCCCCGTAGGCGGGGCTGCCGGGGGCGCCGGGGGCCGCGCCGTCCGCCGGGCGGTGCAGGCGCAGGCCGAGGAAGTTGCTCCGGCCCGGGTTCATGTTGCAGTAGAAGACCGGCGGGCCCCACTGCCGCGCGACCGCGAAGTCCTGGGAGCCGTCGCCGCTGGTGTCGGCGACCGCGATGCCCCGGGTGGGGATCGGGGCGTCCATGCCGAGTTCGGAGGTCAGGTTCGCGTACCGCCCGTTGGCCTCGCGGACCCAGAAGGCCATCGGGTGGTCGCCCGCGATGTCGTCCCCGGGACCGGCCTTGGGCCACATCGCCGGCTCCTGGAGCATCAGGTCGTTGCTCATCGCGAGTTCCTGCAGCCAGTTCCACCGGTTGATGTCGCCCTTGACGAACCCGGTGGCCTGCACGACGCTCAGCCGGCCGCTGTTGTCGAAGTCGGCCATCTTGGCGTCCCAGCCCCAGCCGACCCAGGCCATGTTGGTCTCGGCGGCCGCGTTGTCGAACGGCGCGACGTGGTCCTTCAGCTTCTTGCGCGCCTCGGCCGGGCTCGCCGCCGTGTTCTTCCAGACGAAGTTGCTCTCCTCGATGCCCCACGAGGTGGTGATGTTGCTGACGAACATGTCGAACCTGCCGGTGCCGTACAGGTCACCGAAGTCGATCGACATGCCCTTGAACGAGTCGTGCCCGACCACCAGCGACTTCGGGGTGAGCGCGCCGCGCCGCCCCTCGGCCAGCTCGAAGCAGATCTTCCCCGGCGTCGAGACGTTGTGGAAGAACCGGTCGTTGCCGAAGTCGTTGGCCAGGTACAGCTCCGGCAGCAGGTCGCCGTCGAGGTCCGCGGACGCCGAGCCCAGGGTCCAGCCGGTGGCGTACCTCGGCTCGATCGCGGGCTGTTCCTCGAACGTCGCCGACGGGACGCTGTTCGGGCCGGCCGGGGTCGAGGAGACGCCGCGCAGGATGTGCGCGCCGCCGGAGTTCTGGGCCCGCGACATCGAGTGGTTCATCTGCACGCCCTTGAGCCCGTTCGGGTCGAGGACCGCAGTGTCGGGGAAGTAGTTGAACACCCCGAGGTCGACGCGCCCGTCGCCGTCGAAGTCGGCGACCGCCACGGCGTTGGTGTTCCACAGCGGGCCCCGGTACCTGCCGTCCGTGCCCGCGCCGTTCGGGATCAGCTCGGTCGGCTTGTAGGTGCCCGGGCCGAGCGGTCCGCCCTTGGCGCAGTTGAGGAACAGCACGGGGGTGCGGCCCCAGTAGTAGACCAGCAGGTCCATCCAGCCGTCGCCGTTGTAGTCGCCGGGCACGCAGCCCATCGGCGCGACGGCGTGGGTGGTGGGCAGCGGCGCCGGGTCCAGGGCGAACGGCGGGTAGGTCTGCGCGCTGTCCGGGGACGGCGTGACGACGACCGTGTCGCTGCGGGTGTCCACGAGGCACAGGTCGTTGGCCGAGCCGCCCCGGTCCAGGTCGTTGACCGCGATGGCGGCGCCGACGGAGGAGACCCACGCCCGGATGTGCTCGTACTCGGGGTTCACCGTCCGGATCGAGTTCGCCGGCAGGCCCGGGGGCAGCGCGATCGGGAGTTCCTTGAAGTGGAACCTCGACGCCAGCGACGACCGGGTGTCGGCCGAGGCCTCGGGAAGCTGGGCCGCCACGTACAGGGCACTCACCAGTGAGAGCACCAGGACGGCGGGTAGAAGTCGGCGGAACAGGCCGACGGGTTGCGCTGGCATCGGTCCCCCTCGTAGTGGGAAGGCACGGAGAATCACCCGGCGACCGGCGCTGGGGCCGGTACCGGGAAACAGTGGGAGATAAACGTCGCGTGGAACCGCTCCGGGTTCCGCGCCGAACTGCGGACTACCGCATTCCCGGTCCGGCGCCGACGCGCCGGCACGACGGGCGGGGCGGAATTCCGTCCCGATCCGGCCGACAATTGTGTCGACGTGCGGAACGAGGTGTGAACAAAAAGAAAGAATGCAGAGGGACCACAGGGGATCCGGGTACGCGACCCGAATGTCTCGGATCTGTTTCCGCTACTCCTCTCCCCTAGTCCGTAGCACCCCCGGCGCTGTTTCTCTCGACCTTCGACATCGTCGCGTTCTGCGACGTGTCCTGTCTTCTCAGAACGTGCTCAATGCCCGTTGTGCGTGCCCGGACGGCAACACGGAAGAGGGTCCGGCGCACATTCGACAGCGGCGTCACAGCACGGGAATAGGGAGGCCCACTATTGGTTACCCGTCGGTAACGCCGGCGCCTTCCCCGTCCCGCCGCGCCAGGAGGTGCTCGAACGCCATCCTGCGCATCACCGCGAAGGCGACCTCGAACAGGACGGTCCGCGTGACCAGCTCCTGCGCGCCGGGGGGCATCGCGTCCAGCTCGCGGGCGGCGAGGAGCTCCGCGGCGCGCGCGTACGGCAGGAAGACGTCGGCGACCTCGCTGGAACACCCCAGGTCCCGCAGCGCCGCGACCACCTGGGCGAGCGCCGTGCGGCCCGGGGCGTCATCGCCCACCCGCCAGCCGACGCCCTCGATGAAGCCGTCGGTCTGCTTCCGGGCCCGGTCGACCGCCGCGGCGTCCGTGGAGACGGCCTGCTGGGCGCAGAGCGCGCCGTTGAGCACCTGGTAGAGCTCGCGCTGCTCGACCCCGCAGTCGTCGATGGCGGCGAGCACCTCACGCACGGCCGCCAGGCTCATCATGCCGATGCCGGTCAGCGTCCGGATCAGCTTGATCCGGGTCAGGTGCGACTCGTCGTAGTCGGCCTGGTTCCGCGCGGTGAGCGTCCCGGGCGGCAGGAGCCGCTCGCGGAGATAGAACTTGATCGTCGCAACAGGCACGCCGCCCCGCCTGCTGAGACTGGATATGCGCATAGATCCCCATGAGTGTGCTCGCGGCGACGGAAATGAAGCTTTGCACAGAGATCATACCCCCGACAAGGGTCGCTGATCGTCTCTTGTGGACTCCGATTGAAGGCCCGTCCACCTCGGCTAACTCGACACTAAAGACATTTGCGCTATGTCAGTACAGGGCATCACATCGCCGGACAGGGAACACGGAGCGTGGGGTCCGACAGGCGACGGGAAACGCCGTCAGCTCCCATCACCACGCTTGGTAGTCGCCGGTCCACATTCATTCTTCACTTTCTGTTGTGGACCCCGGAAATGGATAGCAGGAATCGCCAACACCTTATCGTCGCGATATTGCCCTTTTTTTGCTCGCCGCCAAACGTGGACTCCGTTTCCGCAGGTCAACGTCGCGACCTCCGGCACGCGTCCGGAACACCCTCTCGAATGCCCGCTTCCCGGTAGTCCGAGCATTGCTCTACGCAACGGGCTGAGTTAGCATCGGTATCTGTCCCTATTGGACTGTTAAGGGTGCGAGGAACCGAACCGTCACGACTTCTGAACGAGCCGGAGGTCTGTGCCGGGCAGAAAGGGACTTCCACGTTCCGGACAGGTAAGTGACGCGTAAACAATGACAGTCCGCATTGACGGTCGGATACGTGGGTCGGGGAAGCCAGGTACCACAGTACGGCGTCAACTCGCACGAAGACACTGGCATCAGGAGGCGGAAATGGAAAACGCAACCGAACGGGCCGTTGAGCGAGTAGTCACCACGATGCGCGACAAGCTGGGCGAGGAACTCACGATCGACGACATGGCCAGGGTGGCCATGTTCAGCAAGTTCCACTTCTCGCGGATCTTCCAGCGCGTCACCGGGGTCTCCCCGGGCCGCTTCCTGTCGGCGCTGCGGCTCCAGCAGGCCAAGCAGCTGCTCACCTCGACCTCGTTCAACGTGACGGAGGTCAGCCTGCGGGTCGGGTACTCCAGCGTCGGCACGTTCAGCTCCCGGTTCACCAGGAGCGTCGGCCTGTCCCCCACGACGTACCGCAGGGCCGGCGGCTTCACCCCGAAGCTCGTCGTCGACAACACCGTGGACACCACCGGCCCCGCCTACGGCACGGTGCGGGGCACCGCGTGGGCCGACACCGACGACCACAAGCTCGGCCTGGTCTTCGTGGGCCTGTTCCCCGGCCGGATCCCGGAGGGGCGGCCCGTGAGCTGCGTCGTCCTCGACGGCCCGGGTGACTTCGTGCTCGACCACGTGCCGGCGGGCCAGTGGTTCCTGCTGTCGCACTCCGTGGCCGACGACCCGGACGAGCGCATGGTGGCGCACCCGTCGGCGGCCGATCATCAGACCGTCTTCGTCGGATCGAAGGGCCCGCTCACCGTCGAGCAGGACGGCGCCCTCAAGGGCATCGATTTAGAGTTGCGACTCGCGCGTTCGTTCGACCCACCGGTCCTGCTGGACCTGCGCACCTCGGCACTGAACCGGCTGGCCCAGCAGGAGGCCGCCTGAGCATGGCGTCGTGCGAGCAGCGTCGTAGTACGTCCCCGGTCGCGGTGTCCGGCGGGTCCCGAGAGGTTCCCGCCGGGCACCGCGACCCTGTGCGCGCCCGGTACCGGCGTCAGTCCACGATCCAGTTCACGTGCAGGCCCGGCGGTACCCGGACCGGCAGCTCGACCACGGCCTGCGGGGACCCGGTGAAGTCGTCGGCGTTGAGGACGACCAGCGAGGTGCGGTCCACGTCCGCGTCGTGCACGTAGGTCATCAGCCAGCCGTCGTCCTCCGCCCCGATCGGCCCGCGCGGCACGAAGACCGCCTCGCCGGCGGTGCGCCGGGGACCGAAGTCGTGCACGGCGACGTCGCCGGTGCCCACGTCGTGCTTCAGCAGCGCCGAGCCGCCCGTCGCGCCGGAGCCCACCTGGGAGGCCACGGTGTACACGTACCGGTGCGGCATGGTCTTGACCCGCTCGTCGACCCGGGGGAACTCCTGCGGGATGTCGTCGAGCTGGCGTTCGGTCACGGTGCCGGTGGCCAGGTGCAGCGTCCAGCGCCACAGAGTCGGCGCCGACTCCCCCGGGGCCAGGCGGTCGCGGTCGAACACCCGCTCGTGCCGGACGACGTCCAGGACGAGGTCGCCGCCGGTCTCGTAGGCGTTCACCGGGTGGAACACGAAGCACGGGTCGACGTCGAACCAGCGCACGTCGGCGCCGGAGCCCTCCCGGGCGAGCACCCCCAGCCGGGAGTCGCCGCCGTCCTGCCAGGCGTAGGGGCAGCGCGAACCGGCCCGGGCCAGGCCCGCGTCGAACCGCACCGGGAGGTCGTAGAGGACGACGTGCCGGTCGGTGAGGGAGAGCGAGTGCATCATCGGGGTACCGCGCACGCCCACCCGCTCCGTCTTGCGCACCCGGCCGTCGACCCCCACCACCAGGTACTCCAGGTAGGGCAGGTCGTGGTAGTACGCGACGGTGAACAGCTCCCCGGTGACCGGGTCGCACTCGGGGTGGGCGGCGAACCCGTGCGGCAGCGTGCCGTCGAAGTCGAACCGGGCCACGGAGCCGAGCTGGCGGTCCAGTTCGATCGGCAGCACCCCGGCCTCGCCGAGCGCCAGGGTCCGGCCGGCGTGCCGGATCACGTTGCCGCTGGTGTTGTCGGACAGGCCGTGCCGGGGGCCGGGGATCGGCAGCTCGCCGAGGCCGCGCGCGATCCGGTCGGTGCGGATCCAGCGGTTGCGGTACCACTCGGCGCGGCCGTCGCGGAGCCGGATGCCGTGCACCATGGCGTCCCCCACCAGGGCGTGCTGACGGGCCCCGGCGTCCTGGCGGGAGGCGTGCGGCCCGATGCCCAGCAGCGCACCGGTGAGCTGGCGGGGCAGTTCACCGGTGACGGGCAGGGTCAGCTCGGTCAGCTCGCGGACGTCCGGGGCGGTGGGCCGCAGCAGGCCGTTCCGGGGGGCGCGGGAGGCGAGAACAGACATGGGGTCCGCCTGACGTCGAAGGTTAACGTATCAACGTTACGTAACACTGTAATGAATCGTAGGACCGGACATGAGAGCATGTCAATATGAGCCCACGCCCCGCCGACCCCCTGCTGCCGACCGCGCTGATGGAGGCCGCCGCGACCCTGCTCGCCCAGGAAGGGGCCGGCGCCCTCACCACGCGCAGGCTCGCGGCCGCCGTGGGCACCTCCACCTCCGCGGTCTACACGCACTTCGGCGGGATGGACGACCTGGTCCGGGCGCTGGTGCACGAGGGCTTCGCGCGCCTGCACCGGCGGATGTCGCGGGTGAGGGCCACCGCCGACCCGGTGTGCGACATCATGACCCTCGGCTACGCGTACCGGGCCAACGCGCTGGAGTACCCGCAGGTGTATCTCGTCATGTTCGGCAGCTCCGCGCTCGGCGGCTTCGCGCTCGCCGACGAGGACCGCCAGCACGGCCGGTACACCCTGGAGTCGCTCATGGACGGTGTCGCCCGCGCCGTGGCGATCGGCCGGTTCCGGTCCGACGACGTGGCCCTGGTGGCCCAGCAGATGTGGATCGCGCTGCACGGCCTGGTCACCCTGGACCTGGGCGGCTACCTCGTCGACCCCTACGACGCCGACGCCTGCTTCGAGGCCCAGCTGCGCGCCGTGGCGCTCGGCGCGGGCGACGACGTGCGGGCCGTGGCGACCTCGCTGGCCAAGGCCCGCCGCCGCAAGGCCGGCGCCGACGCCCCGCTGGAGGAGCTGGTCACGCCCTCCCGGTAGCGCCCACGAGGGGACATCGACACTCGGCACGGTGGGAGTGGTCGCCGCGCGCCCCCAGCGATCAGGATCACGGGTAGGCCTAGAAATCGCACGCCACCCCACCTGGGAGACACCGTGGCTAGCACCCTGAGGGCGCTACGGCGCCGCATCCTGACCCCTGACATCTCCGAGACCCAGCTGTCCAAGCGCGGCTTCCACGACAAGGGACCCGAGGCGCGGTTCCTGCTCGAGACGGTCGGGCGCAACTTCCTCGGCGGCTTCGCGCGCGCGGCGGAGTCCCAGGTGCCCGACGACATCACGGCGCCGCTGGACGCCATCGAACCGCAGTACCGGGGCTTCGCCTACGAGGGCGCGGCGATGGCGTACGCGCTGATGGACGGGTTGTCCCTCGGCTCCGCCCAGCGGACCGCGCGGTTCCTGGCCGGCGAGGGCGACAAGCACGTCTACATGGCGTACGTGGGCGTCGGCTGGGCGCTGGCCCGGCTGCCCCGGGTCCGGTGGGCGAAGGCGAGCGCTGCGGCGAACGACCCGCTGCTGCGCTGGCTGGTCCTCGACGGCTACGGGTTCCACCAGGCGTACTTCCAGACCGCCCGGTACGTGCACGACATGCACGAGGAGACCGCGTTCCCCTGGCCGGCCGACGACACCACCGGGTACGCGCACCACGCGATCGACCAGGGCGTCGGCCGGGCCCTGTGGTTCGTCGCCGGCTCCAGCGCCACCCTCGCGGCCAACCTCATCGACCGGTTCCCCGAGCGGCGGCGCCAGGACCTCTACAGCGGGGCCGGCCTGGCCGCCACGTACGCGGGCGGCAGCGACGAGGCCGAGCTGCGGACCTTCCGGGACCGGGCCGGGGAGCACCGGCCCTGGGTCGCGCAGGCCAGCGCCTTCGCCGCGCAGGCCCGGGTCCGCGCCGGCCTGGTCGTGCCGCACACCGAACTGGCCACCGGGGTGTTCTGCGACATGAGCCCCGAGGAGGCGGCCACGCTGACGGACAAGGCCATCCCGGAGCACCCGGCCGGCGACACCCCCACCTACGAGACGTGGCGCGCCACCATCGCCGACGTCTTCCTCCAGCGCGGCGGGTACTGACCATGACGACGACACAGGGGCCGACAGCGCTCGGCCGCCGGGACATGCCCGGACCGTCACGCTGGTCGGCCCCGCAACTGCTCACCCGGATGGCCCGCAACCGGCTGGAGGTGATGCTGTCGGTGTCCGCGCAGTACGGGGACGCGGTGCGGCTGCCGTTGGGGCCCAAGACGCTGCACTTCTTCAACCATCCCGACCACGCCAAGTACCTGCTGGCGGAGAACAGCACCAACTACCACAAGGGCATCGGCCTCGTGCACGCCCGCCGCACCCTCGGCGACGGCCTGCTGACCAGCGAGGGCGAGCTGTGGCACAAGCAGCGCAAGACCATCCAGCCGGTGTTCCAGGCGCGCCGGATCGCCCGGCAGGCCGACGCCGTCGCCGACGAGGCCGTGAAGCTCGCCCGGCGGCTCGGTACCCATGTCGGGGGTGGGCCCGTCGACATCCGGCACGAGATGACCGAACTGACCCTCGGGGTGCTCGGCCGCAGCCTGCTCGACGCGGACCTGTCGGAGTACCAGGGCATCGGCGACTCGTTCGAGGCCGTGCAGGACCAGGCCATGTTCGAGATGATGTCGCTGAGCTCGGTGCCGACCTGGGTGCCGCTGCCCAAGCAGCTGCGGTTCCGTCGGGCCCGCGCCGACCTGCAGGTCATCGTCGACAAGCTGGTGGCCGACCGCAAGGCGCGCGGCGACGTGGCGACCAGCGACGACGTCGTGTCCCGCCTGATCGAGTCCACCGCCCAGGAGGCCGACCCCGCCGTGGGCCGGCAGCGGATGCGCGACGAGCTGGTCACCCTGCTGCTGGCCGGGCACGAGACCACCGCGAGCACCCTGAGCTGGACGTTCTACCTCGCCGACCAGCACCCGGAGATCTGGCAGCGCCTGCACGAGGAGGCGGTGGAGGTGCTCGGCGACCGCACCCCGGTCTACGAGGACCTGCACAAGCTGCGCTACACGGCGATGGTGGTCGACGAGGTCATGCGGTTGTACCCGCCCGTCTGGCTGCTGCCCCGGTTGGCCGTGGCGGACGACGAGGTCGGCGGCTTCCACGTGCCGGCGGGCGCCGACGTGGTGCTGTGCCCGTACACCCTGCACCGGCACCCGGAGTTCTGGCCGGACCCGCACCGGTTCGACCCCGAGCGGTTCGATCCGGCGCGGTCGACCGACCGGCCGCGGTACGCCTACATCCCGTTCGGCGCCGGGCCCCGGTTCTGCGTGGGCAACAACCTCGGCATGATGGAGACGGCCTTCGTCATCGCCGCCGTCGCCCGGGACCTGCGGCTGACCATGGTGCCCGGGTACCAGGTGGTGCCGGAGCCGATGCTGACCCTGCGGATCAAGGGCGGGCTGCCGATGACGGTCAGCAAGGCCTGACCGCACCCTCCAGGGCCACCGGGCATCGTCCGGTGGCCCTTCGCCGTGCCCGACAGCGGCCCGGCGGGCGGGTGGAGGACCAGACCACCAGAGGGGTACGCCCGCCCCGGCACACGGAAGGGCGGGCCACCCGCAGGTGACCCGCCCGGTGACCCGTTACCTCTTCTCGGCGTCCAGCGCGTGGAAGGCGCCCCCGAGGAACAGCAGGGCGTCCTTGCCCTCGCCGCGCCCCAGATCCAGCACCGTGCCGAGGAAGATGGAGTGGTCGCCGCCGTCGTAGACCGCGGTCAGCTCGCACTCCAGCCAGGCCAGGTTGCCGCCCAGCACCGGCGCGCCGGTGTGCCTGCCGGGCTTCCAGTCCACCCCGGCGAATTCGGACTCGTCCCGGGGCCGGCTCTTGCTGGCGAAGTACCGGGCGACGTGTTCCTGCTGCGCGGCCAGCACCGAGACGACGAAGCCGCCGCTGTCGATGACGGTCTGGTGCATCACGGCCGTGCGGATCACGCAGACCAGCACCATGGGCGGTTCGAGCGAGACGGACGTGAACGCGTTCGCCGTCATGCCGTGCGGGTTGTCCCGGCCGGCCGTCACCACGGTGACCCCGGTACCGAACATGCCCAGCGCGCCCCGCAGTTCCTTGCTGTCGACGGTCGGGGCGTCGGGGCCGCGGGGCGGCAGGGTGAGCCGGGGCGTCAGGTCGGTGCGCTGCCCCATGTCACACCTCGCTGACCGCGTCGACCAGCCGCTTGGCACCGGGGGCCACGACGGCGTAGCGCGTCAGCGCCGCCCGCAGGACCTCCGGGACCTTGGTCGGCCGGGTGTCGGTGTTGGGTCCGCGCATGCACGCGATGCGCTGGCGGCCCCGGGCGACCAGGTCCTCCCCGCCGTCGCGCAGCCGCACGTAGTCGAACGCGAAGCCGATCTGGGTCTGGGTCAGGTCCTCCAGCCGCATCCGGATGGACAACTCGTCGAACGCCGTGATCTCCGAGAAGAACTCGCACTCGCACTTCAGGGTGAACAGCTTCAGGTCGGCCTGGATGTCGGCGAGCACCTCCGGGGCCTGGGTCAGCAGGAACATCTCCCTGCACCGGCCCTGCCAGCGCAGGTAGTTGACGTAGTAGACGTTGCCGACCAGGTTGGTCTCCTCGAAGCCCACCATGTGCCGGTACTCGAAATACTGTTCCATCATTCGTCGCCTTCCACCAGGACGGTGAACACAACCGGCTCGCTGATCCCGTCGAGGGCGGTGGTGAACGTCGCGATCCGCGCGCCACCCGCCCGCAGCAGGACCCAGTTCTCCGGGCCCGGGGCGCCCACGGACAGGTCGGCGCGCGTCCGGCCCACCTTCCGCAGGCTCTCCGCCGCTCCCCACACCCGGGTCGCCGACACCGCGAGGTCCTCGCCCCGCTCGGCGGAGACCAGCCGGGCCAGGGTGAAACCGTCGGCGCCGAGCAGCTCGGCCCAGTCCCCGTCGGACCGGGCGGTCGCGGTCTGCACGTCGCAGCCCACCGGGCGGTCGGCGGCGACGGCGAAGGTGACCCCGCCGCCGTGCGAGGCGGACACCTCCGCGCCCTTCGGGCTCTGCACGGTCGGCTTGCCGTCGGGCCGGTACCGCACCGTCGTCGCCTGGCGCAGCGCCCACGACAGGGCCTGGGCGGTCTCGTCCCGGCGGGCGGCGCGCCCGAGCGGCGGTCCGTCCCGGTCGGGCTGGACCACGCAGCGCAGGTCCACGGGCGGCAGCATCGCGTTGAGCCGCCGCTCCAGGTACGGTCCGACCAGCACCGGCAGCCACGGCCCGGTGCCGTCCTTCTTCCGGACGGCCTGCAGGCGCAGACCCTCCCACCGCTCGATGACGGTGCCCGCGTCGTCGCACACGTCGACGTCGTAGATGTAGGTGTCGCCCTCGTTGGAGCGCTCCTGGGCATGGATCGTGACGGTGTCCAGGGCGCCGATCACCGCCGGGTCGGCGAGCCGGAGCCGGGTGATCCCGGCCGGCAGCAGCGTCGCGTCGGGGACGCAGCACTGCAGGGCGTGCATGACCACGTCCCGGGTACCGGGGTCGCCGAGCACCAGTTCACCGGACTGGTACCGGGCGAACCACGGCTCCACCGGCCGGGTGGACACCGTCGCGACACAGCTCGTCGACGCCAGCTGTTCGTAGCCCTGCAGGCGCTGGAACCGGCCGCCCTGGAACAGGACCGGCCCGTACAGCTCGCCGGCCGGCTCCAGGCGGACCCTGGGCGTGTCGGTGGCCGCGTACGGGGCCACGTCCGCCAGGCTCCCGCCCCCGTAGCGCAGCCGCGCCCGGAAGTGGTCGGCCTGGAAGCCCGTGTCGCTGCTCCGGATCACCGCGGTCACCGTGTCGGCGTCCACCGCCAGCAGGGCGATCCTGATGGTGTTGGTACCGGTGGCCGGTACGACGATGGGCCGGAGGAACTCCATGTCCTCCATCGCCGGGGCCGTGGTGTGCCCGGTGAGCGCCCTGGCCGTCTGGGCGAGCGCCTCCATGCTCAGCACGGCGGGGAACAGCAGGTCCCCGTCGAGGTCGTGGTCGGCGAGGTACAGGTCGTCGGTGGCCGACAGGTCGGCCTCCACCACCAGTTCCACGCCCGGGTAGTGCACCTGCGGCCGGTCCACGAACCGCAGCAGCGGCAGCTCCCGCCGCTCCAGGGTGATCGTCGGCAGGCCCTCGGCCCGGCCCATGACCACCATCGCGCCGGGCGCGTCCGGGGTGGCCAGCACCTGGTGCAGCAGGGCGATGCCGGCCTCGGTGGAGATGGGCTCGATGCCGTCGCGCATCAGCGACTCGAGGACCCCGAGCCGCTCCCCCATGCCCGCGCCCGACCACACCGACCACTCCAGGGCCACGCAGCGGCAGTTGGGGTAGTACTCCTGTACCCGTCGGGTCATGTCCGTCAGCCAGTCGTTGGCCGTGGCGTAGTCGGCCTCCCCGCGCAGGCCCGCCCGGCCGATGATGCTGCCGAACGTGACCAGCAGCTTCAACGAGTCGGCGTCGGTCGCGGCGAGCACCGCGTCCAGCCCGGCGAGCTTCGGCGCCAGGGTCCGCTGGAAGGCCGCCTCGTCGAGGTTGGCCAACGCGTTCGGCTGGTTGCGGCCGGCGCCGTGCAGCACGCCGGTCACCTCGCCGAGGACGCGCCGGATCTCGTCCACCGCCGTCTTCACCTGGTCCACGGCGGTGACGTCGCCGCGCACGTAGTGGAACCGGATCCCGGCGGCCGCCATCCGGTCGAGGTTGCCGGCCAGTTCCTCGTCCTCGGCCGGGTCGGAGCGGCCGAGCAGCCCCACCGCCGCGCCGGTGTCCACGGCCAGGGCCAGCGCGCACTCCGCCGTGATGCCCTTGCCGCCGCCGGTGACCAGGACCACGTCGTCCTTGGTCAGCGGGCTCTCGCCCGAGGTGGACAGCCGCACGGGCCGCAGCACCGGGACCGTCCGCACCCCCTCGGTGTCGTACCGCACCTCGCTGAACCCCGCCGTGGCCGCCACGTCGTCGACGATCCGGGCCACGATCCGCTCGACCCGGCCGGCCGACATCAGGTCCGGCAGCGGCAGGCTGACCACGGTGGTGGTCACCGACGGCGTCTCCTGGTGCAGGGTCTTGGCCAGCCCGGCGGCACCGCGCCGGTCCCCGACCACCACGAACCGGGTCGGCGACTGCTGGGACAGCGCGGCGCGCGCGGCGCCCAGCATCAGCGACACGTGCCGCTCGTCGCAGTCGTGCGGCAGGCACAGCAGCACGCCCTGCCCGACCCGGGCACCGCGCAACGCGTCGTGCAGGGCGTCGGCGATCGGGTGGTGCTCGGTCGCGAACACCTCCCACTGGCCGCCGCCGACCGACGGCAGCGCCGGCCCCACCGGGGTGGGGACCTGCACCACGTTGAAGGCGCGCGCCCACGGGGCGACACCCGCCGGGGTGCGGGACTGGTCCTCGCCCGGCACCGCGGTCGCGCTGAGGTCGTCGAGCATGCCGGCGATCTCGGCGAGGGTCGCGGTCGCGAACGACGACGTCAGCGCGGGCGGCGGCAGCTGGAGCTCGCGGGCGGCCTCGTTGACGATCTGGCCGACCGTGATCGAACTCAGGTGCAGCTCGTCCAGCGGGTGGCTGTCCGGCAGCACCGCCTCCAGCGGCAGCTCCGCCCGGGCCGCCGCCATCCGGCGCAGGATGTCGAGGCTGCTCTCCCCCGACGGCACCGTCGCGGCCTCGATCGGCGCGGGGCCGGCCGTGCTCGGGCTGTCGGCGACGAGCGGGACGGGGGTCCCGGTGACCCCGGCGTAGTCGTCGGCCGGGGCCGACTCGACGGGGCTGGCGAAGAACCGGAACTCCTTGTCGAGCGGCAGCGGGCGGGTGAACCTGCCCTCGAAGAGCCGGCCGTGCCGCACCGGCGCGCCCATCGCGTACGCCGCGGCGACCGCCGTGAGCAGCCCCGACAGCGACAGGCTGTCCGTCTCCAGGGACACCGCCGGCACGCCCGGGGCGATGTCGGCGGCCAGGCCGCGCAGGATCCGGCCCGGGCCGACCTCCAGCAGCAGGTCCACCCGGCCGGCCAGTTCGGTGACGGCCTCGCTGAACCGGACCGGGTCGAGGACCTGCCGTTCCAGCAGGGCCGGCACGTCCGTGTCGGCCGGCAGTTCCCCGCCGGTGACCGTGGACACCATGCGGCGGGCCAGCGGCTGGAAGGACCGCGTGTCCAGGTACTCCCGCAGCGCGACGGCCGCCGGGGCGACCGCCTCGGAGTGGAACGCGTGCGACACCGGGACGCGCGTGGCGACCAGGCCCTGGCGCGCGGCGGCGGCGAGCACCTTCTCCACCTGCTGGACCTGTCCGGAGACGACGGTCTGCTGCGGGCCGTTGAAGCCGGCGATGACCACCGGCGTGCCGACCAGCAGCGGCACGACGACCTCCGGCGCGGCGGAGATGCTGGCCATCGTCCCGTCGCCGGCGCTGGCGTCGGCCATGATCCGGCCCCGGGCGGCGGCGGCCTCGAGGAGCGCCTCCTCGCCCATCGCGCCGGCCCAGTGCAGCGCCGTCAGCTCGCCGAGGCTGTGGCCGGCCGCGCCGACCGCCTCGATGCCCAGCGACGACAGCACCCGCAGGCCCGCCACCGAACCGGTGACGATCCGGGGCTGGGCGACGTCGGTGGCGACGAGGTTCGCGTCCGCCGGGGGCTGGTGGTCGCGGTACAGCTCGTCGACCTCGGTGAACCGGCGACGGATCCCGCCGCCGTCGGCCCGCCGGCCGGCGCCCTGGCCGGGGAACAGGTACCCGATGGTCGGCGCCGAGGTTCCGGTGCCGAGGAAGACCCCGCCGTGCGTGTCGAGCACCGACCGGGCCCCGCCGTCGAGCATGGCGAGCAGCTTGGTGAGCCGCTGCTGCACGTCCTCCGGCGAGGTCGCGGTGATCGCGGCCCGGACCGGCCGGCCGTCCAGTTCCCGTTCCAACGTCGCGGCCAGGTCGCCGACCTCGGCGAACGACAGCTTCGTCACCCACGTCGCGAGCCGCGCGACCTTGGTGCGCAGCTCGGAGACGGTGGCGGCGTCGAGGAGGAGCAGTTCCACGTCCTGGCGGGAGCGGACCAGCATCTCGGTCGCGTCGTCGAGCCCGGCCTGCCGGGCGCCCTCGGCGTGTTCGAGCACGACGTGGGCGTTGATGCCGCCGAAGCCCATCGAGGACACCCCGACCCGGATCGGGCCGTCGGCCGGCCACAGTTCGGCGGTGGCCGGCACCCGCAGGGCCGGCTTGTCCACCGCCAGCGCCGGGTGGGTGTCGAAGTGGCTGGTCGCCGGGGGGATCACCTGGTGGCGGATCGCCAGGATCGCCTTGAGCAGTCCGGCGACGCCGGCGGCGGCCTTGGTGTGGCCGAAGATCCCCTTCACGGTACTGATCGCGGCGGGCGGCGCGTCGGCGGCGGTCTCCCGGCGCTCCTCGGTGAAGGCGCGCAGTTCGGTGGCGTCCCCGACGGCGGTACCGGTGCCGTGGCCCTCGATGTAGGCGACGGTGTCGATGCCGAACCCGGCCCGCTCGTAGGCGCGCTTCATCGCGAGCCGGTGCCCGCTGGCCTCGGGCCGGGTGATGCCGCCCTTGCCGTCGGAGGAGTAGCCCCAGCCGGCGATGGTCGCGTACCGGCGCAGGCCGCGCGCGATCGCGTCCTCGTCGCGCATGAGCACGAGCATGCCGCAGCCCTCGCCGGGCCAGAACCCGTTGGAGTTGCGGTCGTAGACCCGCATCTCGGAGGTGGCCAGCGCGCCGGTCTTGGCGAACCCGATCACCTCGAACGGGTCGATGCTCAGGTCGACCCCGCCGGCGACGACGGTGTCGAGTTCGCCGTTGGCCAGCGCGTTGCACGCGGTCGCGACGGACAGCAGGGAGGAGGAGCAGGCGCCGTCGACGGTGTAGCCGCCGCCGCCGAAGTCGAAGTGGTTGCACACCCGGCCGGCGATGGTGTTGGCCAATCCGCCGGCCAGGGTGTCCTCGTCGATGGGCGGGAACGGGCTCTTGTACTGCACCTCCAGCTTGCCGAGGAACTCGCGCACCTTCGTGTCGTCCCAGCCGTCGTCCTTGAGCCCCGCCGCGACGGTGCGCCGCACGTACGGCCAGCGCAGCCGCATCAGGTTGGCCCGGGCGAACTCGCCGGTGAGGGTGTTGCCGATCACCACGCCGGTGCGGGCCCGCTCCAGGCCCTCGCCGCCGGGGAACTCCGCGTCCTCCAGCGCCCGGGCGACGGTGTCCAGCGCCAGCCAGTGCGTCATGTCGGTGGAGCGGAAGGTGCTGCCGGCGATGCGGTACTTGACCCGGTCGAACTCGAAGCCCTCGATGACGGCGGCCTTGGCCGAGTAGAACCGGTCCGGCGCGGTCGGGTCGGGCGAGTAGTAGTCGTCGTGGTTCATCCGCTCGTCGGGGAGCCGGCGGAACGCGCGCCGGCCGGCCAGGATGTTCTCCCACAGTTCGGTGGGGGTGTCGGCGTCGGGGTACCGGCAGGCGATCCCGACGACCGCGATGCGATGTCCGCTCATGCTGTCGCCGCCTTCACACCGAGGGCTTCCATCTTCCGGTCCCGGGACCGCTTCCGCAGGTGCAGGTACCAGTGGTAGGCGCCCCGGGTGGCGCAGACCACGACCACGGCGAAGAACAGGGTGTACACGACGTTGAAGAGCATCAGGGCGCCGTACACCATGGCCACCGAGGAGCCGAACATGAACTGGTGCATCGGCTTGGACGGGGTGGTCCCGGGGTCGCTGATCATGTAGTTGGTGAACAGCACGAAGGCGACGCCGACCATCACGCCGAGCGCGGAGAACAGGGCCACGTCCCAGATCCAGGTTCTCAGGAACGCCTGGATGGCGAAGCCTCCGAGCCAGCCGACGATGAGCGAGGTCCGCTTCGTCAGCAGCGCGTTGATGACCGTGCCCGCCGTGACGATGATGATCGGGATCATGATCCGGAAGAACGTGTTGGCGTTCTCCGTGAACTGGTACGGCGGGGCGATGCTGATCCAGGACCCGAAGCACACCAGGGCCACGGTGATACCGAAGTTGGACGGGTTCATGAAGTGCCGCATCCGGCCGGCGACCGGCGCCTGGAGGGCGTGCTTGCCGGTGACGCCGACGATGACGGCGAACGCGATCGGCAGGAACATGTCGTTGGCGTAGAGCAGCATGTTGGCCGCGAGGGCGGTGATGTGCGCGGGGAGGAGGAACTCGTACATGCCGCGCATGCCCCGGCCGAGGAACCTCGGCGGGCGCTTCTGGGCCCAGGAGCTGATGACCTCGAAGACCATCTCGGTGCCGTAGCCGACGAGGACCGCCAGGATGGGCCACAGCCACGGCTGCTCGAAGCCCAGGATGGTGTACCCGAAGATGTTGAAGACGCTGATCGACATGGCGAAGTTGCGCAGCGCCAGGTAACGGGGGTCGGGCTTGGGCTTCGTCCCGACCGCGGGCGGCGCGACGGCCGGGACCGGCCCGCCGGCGCTCTGCTTGGATTCGACAACGGATGTCATCGGGTCTCAACCTCCTGCGCGGTGTCGGTCAGCAGCAGCGAGTGCGTGCCGGCCGTGAGCTTCTGGCTGGACTTGTGCAGCGCGCCGTTCACGTCGCGCCACTGGAGCTCCACGTCCACCGGGCCGGTGACGTCACCGAGCCCGACGTGTACCTCGAAACTGCGCTTGCCGCCGTGGCCCCCACCGCCGTCGACGTAGGAGACCTGGCAGGTGCCGTCGGGCAGCTTGACCATGACGGTGGCGCCGTAGGCCGGGGTCCGCAGCGCGGTCTGGTCACCGGTAGCGGGGCGGTACAGGCTCAGGTCCAGGGACTTGCCCCGGTTGGGCGACTTGTTGGCGTAGAACGCCGGCGGTCCCCACTGGCGGGCGATGGCGAAGTCGAGGGTGCCGGTGCCGGTGGTGTCGGCGGTGGCCACGCCCCGGGTCGGGATCGGCACGGCGAGCCCGAGCTCCTCGGCGATGTCGACGTAGACGCCCTCGGAGTTCTTGGCGTAGAACGCGATCGGCTGGCGGCCGGCGAGGTCGTCACCGGGTCCGGCCTTGGGCCACATCCCGGGGTTGGACAGCATGTTGTCGTTGGTCATGGCCATCTCCTGCAGCCACGGCCACCGGTCGATGTCGCCCTTGACGAACCCCTCGGTCTGCACGACGTCGAGGTTGCCGTTGTTGAGGAAGTCGCCGAACTTGACGTCCCAGCCCCAGCCCGTCCAGGCCATGCCCATCGGCCGGGCCTTCTGGGTGAACGGCGCGACGCCCTTGCCGAGTTCGGCGAGCATCGCCTCGTTGCTCTCGGCGTCGTTCATGAAGACGAAGTTGCTCTCCTCCAGGCCCCACGCGGTGGTGATGTTGCTGACCACCATGTCGTAGCGGCCCCGGCGGTTGATGTCACCGAAGTCGATGCCCATCCCCTTGAACGAGTCGAGTCCGAGGACGAACGACTTCGGGGTGGTCGGGGTCCGCTTGCCGATCACCGGCGCGAACTTGATCTTCCCGGTGGTGGAGATGTTGTGCAGCAGGTGGTCGTGCCCGAAGTCGTTGGCCACGTACACGTCGGCCAGGCCCCGGCCGGTGAGGTCGGCGGAGGCGATCGCGAGCGTCCACCCCGTCGACACCTCGTACGGGATGGCGTCGTGGTCCTCGACGAACGTCACGGACGGCTTGTCGCCGGCGGTGGCCGAGTGCCAGCGCATGACGTGGTTGCCGCCGCCGTTGCGGGCGGTGGACAGGCCGTTGTTCATCTCGACGTTGTGCAGGCCGCCCGGGTCCAGGACGTCGGAGTCCGGGAAGTAGTTGCCGATGATGACGTCGGGCTTGCCGTCCCCGTCGAAGTCGTTGACGCCGACGGCGTTGGTGTTCCAGCGCGGGCCGTGGTACAGGCCGTCGGGCGAGCTCTGCGGCGTCAGCTCCTGCGGGCAGTACGCGTCGTTGGCCAGCTGGGTCGCGCCGGCCTTGGCGAGGAAGAGGATCGGCACCCGGCCCCAGTACGTGACCAGCAGGTCCATCCGGCCGTCGAGGTTGAAGTCCCCGGGGGTGCAGCCCATCGGCGCCATGGCGTGGTCGATGGGCAGCGGGGCCGGGTCCAGCAGGAACGGCGGGAACTGGTCGGCCTTCGGCGCGGTGGGCGCGTACGTGACGACGACCTGGTTGGTCCGGGTGTCCACGATGCACAGGCTGTTGGCCTTGCCGTGTCCGGTGAGGTCGTTGAGGGCGATGCCCGCGCCGACGGAGGAGACCCAGGACTTGATGTGCTCGTAGGCGGGGTTGACGGCCCGGTACTTCGCCTTCGGCAGGTTGTCGTAGCCGGCCGGGAAGGCGATCGCCTGTTCCTCGAACTTGTACTTGCTCGCGGCCTCGTCGCTGCCGGCGACCGCCACCTGGTTGGACACTATGACGAAGAGGGTGGCTGCCAGGAGCACCGCGGCGATTCCCGGTACCAATCTGCGTACACGTTCACCAAACACTGTTATACTATCCTTTCGCAAAAAGGTTGGGACGGCCCTGTGCCCCCGCGTCGGATGCGTATTCATGGAGTTCGGACGCACCCGTATCGCGGCGGGCGAGCAGCCTGGTCGTCGAACAGGACAGCGTCAGATCGCTGTCGTTTCTCGTATGGGTGAGGCGGGCGTGCCGGCTCCCGCTTGAGGCTCTTTCACATGGCGCCCGTTGCAGCGGGCGTCATGTCCTTTCCGGATACCGCGTGTGGCACCCGAAGTCCCGGCGGCCGTCTCCCCGATCAGCCCCCACTGGTGGCCTACTCATACTCGGGTACCCGGTGCTCCAAGGGCTTCTCTCACATTGCTCGCCCCGCACAACGGGGGAACCGGACAGGAGAAGTCCAGGTCAGAGCGGATGACCGATTCCTTATTGGCACGAACGGAACCCATTGCCGCGCGGTGATTCCCGACAATGGACCCGGCCCGGAAACGGCCGAGCAAGTTCGGAGAAGCCACCGGTAGGGACTGCTGTGATGCTCGTCAGTGGGTCGCACGAAGGATGCCCGCGGCCGTGCCGCCCCGCCACGATGCGCTGTGAACGTCGAGGCGCCATCCACGTCCTTGGAGAGGTTCCATGACGAATGAGTTTGACTACGTAGTGGTGGGATCCGGCTCGGCCGGTGCCGCGGTGGCGGCCCGGCTCAGTGAGGATCCGTCCCGCAAGGTGCTGCTGCTCGACGCCGGGCCCGATTTCCCGGTCATCGAGGACACCCCGGCCGAGATCCTCAACGGCAGCGCCATGTCGCTCGCCCTGCACGACTGGAACTACCGGGCCGAGATCAACGACGGCCGCAAGATCCGGTTCCCGCGCGGAAAGATCACGGGCGGTTCCTCGGCCGTCGGCGCCACCATCGCGCTGCGCGGCACCCCGAACAACTTCGAGGAGTGGGTGGCCGCCGGCAACCCGGCCTGGGCCTGGGACAACGTCCTGCCCTTCTACCAGAAGCTCGAGGACGACCTCGACTATGGCGACGACGCCGTGCACGGCGCGGGCGGCCCGATCCCGATCCGGCGGTGGCAGTCCGACGAGCTCACCCCGGTGGGGCAGGCGTTCCTGGAGTCGAGCCTCAAGGCCGGGTACGCCGAGGTCGCCGACCACAACAACCCGACCGCCACCGGGGTCGGCCCGATCCCGTCCAACCGGCGCGACCCCGCGGTCCGGTTCTCCTCGGCCATGGGCTACCTGCCCGCCGCCCGGCAGCGGGAGAACTTCACCGTACGGGCCGGCGTCCAGGTCAACCGGGTGCTGTTCGACGGGAACAAGGCGATCGGCGTGGAGCTGTCCACCGGCAACGGCAGCACCGAGGCCGTGCACGCCCGGCACGTGATCCTGTCGGCCGGGTCCATCAACTCGCCGGCGATCCTGTTGCGTTCGGGCATCGGCCCGGCCGCCGACCTGGGCTGGCTGGGCACGGACGTGCGCGTCGACCTGCCGGGCGTCGGGGACAACCTGATCGACCATCCGCGCACCGGCGTGTTCATGGTGCCGAAGCCGGGCACGTTCCGGCAGACCGACCCGTTCCTGCAGACGATCCTGCGGACCACGGCGGAGGGCTCCTCGGAGTTCAACGACATGCAGTACTACATGGTCAACCACTTCGACCTGGCGCTGTTCCCCGAGCTGCAGATGCTGGCGAACGCGCCGGTCATCTTCGGGGTGATGGCGGTGCACCAGAAGCCGCAGTCCCGCGGCCGGATGAAGCTGACCACGCTCGACCCGTCCGTCGACCCGAACATCAAGCTGAACCTCCTCGACACCGAGCAGGACATCCAGATCCTGGTGGACGCGATCCGCAACTGCTGGAAGCTCGTCAACCAGGACGGGATCGCCAGCCTCGGCCAGAGCTTCATCGTGCTCAGCGACGAGCTGATGGAGGAGGAGGAGATGCTGCGCTACTACGTCAAGCTCAGCCTCGACAGCGCCTACCACCCGGTCGGCACCGCCAGGATGGGCCCGGCCTCCGACGAGTCGGCGGTGGTCGACGAGCGGCTGCGGGTGCACGGCACCGAGAACCTCTACATCGCCGACGCGTCGGTGATGCCGGAGATCGTCAACTGCAACACCAACCTCACGTCGACGATGATCGGCGAACGGCTGGCGGCCTGGCTCCGGGAGAGCTGAGCCCCCGCCCGCACCACGGACGCCGCGCGGTCACGCGCGGCGTCCGTCTTTCGTGTCCCCGCCGGGCACGCGCGTGGTGGGCCGGACGCCTGGAGTGACGTCCGGCCCGCCACGGAAGAACGGATCAGAGGGGTACCGGTCCCGCGTACCCGTCGAAGGGGTTTCCTGGTCAGGAGGGCAGCCGCATCGTCGCCATGAACTCCGGCAGCAGCCACGGCCGCCGCCCCGCGACCCGGACCCGGCCGGTGAGCGCCGCGCGCGCCTTGCTCACCCGCCCGAACAGCATCAGGTTGAACACGACCGGGTCGTAGGAGACCCGCACGTCGGGGCGCGGGTCGAGCTCCTCCAGCACCACCCTGCCGTCGACCAGCGCCATGGTGACCGGCTCGCTGACGCCGGCGCGGAAGGTCACGGAGATCCGCCCGGGGCGCACCGGGCGGTCGTGGTCGAGGAGCTTGCCGTACCCGCACCGGGTGACGCCGACGAGGAACAGGTCCACGAACATCGCGGCGTCGCGCGGGTCGGTGTACCAGGGCCGGCGCAGCGCGCGGGCGATGTCCCAGGCGTGGATGTTCAGCTCGTTGACCAGGTGCGCGAGCAGTCCGGCGATCGGGAGGTTCGCGCCGCCGAGCCAGATGATCTCGCGTTCAGGGTCGACGTCCTCCGTGGCGGCGAGCAGTTCCGCGACGTCGGCGCGCAGCCGGGCGGCCAGCACGGGCACCGACCGCTCGGTGTACTTGGACATCACGATCCGGTTCATCGCGGCCACGGTGTCCACTGTGGTGTTCAGGCGCAGCTCGCGGACGACCGACGGCGAGGGGTCGCCGGCCGGGCCGCGGACCAGCGCCACGTCGGTGGCGGCGATGGTGGCCAGGTGCGCGACGGTGTCGGCGATGGTCCAGTGCGCGGTGGCGGGCAGGTCGGGCGGGGCGCCGTCGAGGAGGGTGAGGAGCCGCTCCAGCACCTCCGGCACTGACGTGCGCGCCCGCTGCCATTGATTCAAGGTGATCGACATGGTGTCAACGATCGCGGATCGGGCGGGCCGGGGCGCACTTCGAGGTTGCCGAGTTGGGCGGGGCCCCAGAGGCCGGTGCGGCACGGGCTGGTGCGGCAGGGGCCCTGTGCGGCGGAGTCCCGCGGCCGGTGGTGCCGGGCCGGCGGGGCTTGGCCCCGCCGGCCCGGCACGGCTCACGCGGTGCGGACGTACCCGCCGGACTTGACGCGTTCCGCCGCCTGCTCGTAGGCGATCGGGTCGACCGGCAGCTTGGTGCCCAGCCCGTCGACGTACCGGTTGAACATGCAGAACGCGGCGGCGATCAGCACCGCGTCGTGGATCTCCAGGTCGGTGGCGCCGTCCGCGCGCGCCGCCTCCACGAGCTCCGTGGTGACCTTGCGCCCGCTCTCCTGCACGGCCCCCGCGATCCGCAGCAGGCCCCGCAGCTTCGGGCTGACCGGGGCCGTGTCCAGGTTCGCGCGCACCTGCTGCACCAGCGTCTTGCCGCCGTCGAGCTGGGCGGCGGCGAACGCCGAGTGGGAGGTGGCGCAGAAGGTGCACTCGTTGAGGCCCGACACGTACGCGGCGATCAGTTCGCGTTCCCCCGGGCTGAGGGTCGGGTGCGGGGCGGACAGCAGCGCGTGCGCCAGGTCGTTGAGCGGCGCGGCGGTCTCCTGCCGGTAGGTCAGTAGCCCCGTGATTCCGGGGAAGTTCTCCTCGTCCAGGCCCAGATTGATGTGTGCCACGTCTACTCTCCTCGGCGACAGGCCGCAGCCGGCGGCAACGCGGTCCTGTTCGGCATGCTGCCCGCCCGGACCCGGTGGGCGCTTCTTCGAGCGTGCTCCGTCCCGGGGCGCTCGTTCGCGCGTCCCGTCGACGGCGTCGGCCCCGTCCGCCGCGACCGGGCGCGGCGGACGGGGCCGACGGGACGGGTTCAGCCGGCCTGCGCGGCCGGCTCCCGGCGGCCGGTGACCTTCGACGCGGGCATGATGCCGCCCTTGGCGGTGCCCGTCATGTCGTCACCGTCCACCACGAGGTCGAAACTCAGGTCCATGCGCATCGGTCGCTTGATCGACTGGTACCACGAGAGCTTGTCGCCCTCCAGCCGCAGGTCCTTGAGGATCAGCTCCTCCTTCTCGCCACGGGAGATCCCCTGCAGGACACCGTCCTCGGTGAACAGTTCCAGCACGGTGTGGCGGGTACCCAGCGGCGTGGAGACCGCGACTTTCCAGAATCCCTCGACAGACACGGCGTTTCCTCTCTTCCCAGGTCACCCGGGGGCCGCGCTGCCTCGGCGGCGTGGCGCTCCAGGCGGCGCCTCGGCCAGCGCCACCCCTGACGGTAGCGACCACCGGTCCCCGGGACAGTCGCCAGATTGCCGTCTTCGGTGCCGCCGCCGGACTCCGCACTCCAGCGGAAGAGTGGTGGGCCCGGACCCGAGCAGGTCCGGGCCCACCACCGGCGTCACAGGCTGGTACGGCGCCGCCGGCCCGGGTCTGCCACGGCGTTGAGCTGCGGGGCCGGCGCGCCGAACCGGAACCGTTCGGCGACGGACCGCCGCCACACCTCGTACGCGGGCAGGCCCGACGCGGACGGGCCGGGCGGGATGAGTTCCTCGGTGACGAGCCCGGCCCGCACCGCGTCGGTCCGGCAGAACACCTGGGCGGCCAGGTCGGTGTGCGGCACCAGGAGCCCCGCGCGGACCCGGGCCTGCGCCGCGAACGCGGAGGCCTGGGACACGAAGGGCGCGTGCGGGCCGGAGCGGCGGTGGAACTCGCGCAGCTCCGCCTCGGACACCCCGCCCGCGTAGGTCGCGGCGAGACCGGCGCCGCTGTAGAGGTCCTCGTGCCGGTGGGCCGGGAAGTCGTCGATCATGTCGGCCACCAGGGCCGGGTCGGTACCGGCGACGAACCACATGGCCCGGCCGATGCCCTGGTCGATGGCGTGCCGGGCGTACCCGGACGGGTCCTCGGTCGGCCACGGGAACGTGACGAGCTCCCGCTGGCGGAACACGTACTCGAGGGTGTGGAAGTAGGCCTGGTGGAAGCCGTACCCGTCGAGCACCAGCCAGCGCAGCAACGGGTCGGTCGCGGCGGCCGTGGCGCGCCGCCAGAGCATCCGCGGCAACCGGGCGATGGCCCAGCCGATGCCGACGTAGGCCATGTAGACGTGCGGGTCGCCGGAGCCCGCGAGGAACTCGGCACTGCGCCAGGGCCGCCCCGGGGTGACCGCGTCGACCAGCGCGAAGCCCATCCCCGCGCCCTCGTAGGCGAAGCCGCGGAACCGGTTCGGCAGGCCGGCCAGCTCGGTGTCGACGTCGGTCACCTGGGCCGCCCCGGCCGCGGCGGACAGCCCGGCCAGGAACGACGCGCCGACGGTCTCCAGCACGGTGCGGGCCTCCGGCCCCTTGTCGTGGAAGCCCCGGGTCGAGACCAGCGTCTCGGAGATGTCGGGGGTGAAGACGCGGCGCCGGAGCGCCCGGATGGCGTTCATCCGATACTCCCTTCGTCTGTGTTCGAAGGATCGATCCGCCTGATTCTCCCGGTCGCGCGGGCTCCCGAGCCACTCCCGCATTGCCCTGCTGACCTCGCACGGAGGCCCCGGGGACTCCGCACGCTCAGAGGTGAACCCCCGGCCCGAGACGGGCCACGATCGGACCGGCCACCCGCCGCGCGCACCGCGCGGCGCGACGCGGTCCCGGCACGCACACGACTAGAGGGAGCCTGTGATGTTGGTACTGGTGACGGGCGGTTCGGGTTTCGTCGGCGCGCACACGATCGCGGCGGCCACCGCGGCCGGGCACCGGATCCGGGTGCTCGCCCGCGACGCCGCCGCCGTGGAGCGCGCCCTGGTGCCCCTGGGGGTGCCCAGCGACCCGGTGGAGGTGCTGATCGGCGACGTGACGGACCCGGTGACCGTGGCGCGGGCGGTGCGCGGGGTCGACGCCGTGGTGCACGCGGCCTCGGTGTACTCGTTCGACAGCCGGCGGCACCGCGAGCTGCGCCGGACCAACGTGCGCGGCACCGAACTCGTGCTCGACGCGGCCCGCCGGTTCGGCGTGGCGCGCACCGTGTACGTGTCGACGTTCGGCGCGATGCTGCCCGCGCCCGGTGGCGTGGTGGGCCCGGAGACGCCGCCGGGGACGTCGCGGGAGCCGTACCTGGCGAGCAAGGCCGCCGCGGAGACCCTGGCGCGCCGGCACCAGGCGGACGGCGCCCCGGTCGCCATCACCTACCCGCCGGCCCTGCTCGGCCCGCACGACCTGCGGCTCGGCGACCAGAACGGCCGGCTGCGCAACACGTTGCGCGGGCTGATGCCGATGTGGCCGACCGGCGGCTTCCCGGTCGGCGACGTGCGCGACACGGCGCGGCTGCACGCGGAACTGGTGGCGTCCGTCCCGACGGGGCTGGACCGGCACGCGGGACCCGGCCGCTACCTGACCACCCGCGACTACGTGCGCGCCGTGCGGGCGGCCACGGGACGGGACCTGCCCACGTTGTTCCTGCCCGCGCGGATGATGCTGCCGTTCGCGTACCTGACGAGCGTCGCGCAGCACGTGTGGCCCTGGCACATCCCGGCCGAGTACGGGGCCTGCTACGTCTGCGCCTGCGACGCCCGGCCCGCCGCCGGCCCGGCGCCGTGGGGACCGGCGCCGCGCCCCTTCGCCGACACCGTGGCCGACACGGTCGGGTGGATGCACCGGTCCGGGCTGCTCACGGCGCGGCAGGCGGGGCTGGCCGCCGATGTCGGGCACCTCGCGACGGTCGCGGCGCTCGCGGCGGAGCGGGTCAGGGCCGCGCCGCGCGGCTGAAGGACACCGGGGAGCCCGGGACCCCGCCGGGCCGGGTCGCGGGTCCCGGCCCGGCGGGGGCCGTCACGGAACGGGGGCCGTCACGGCTTGGCCCCGTGCAGCACCCGGGCCGCCGCGGCGTTGCGGCGGTCGGCCCTGCGGACGACCCGCCCGTTCCCGCCGGGCTGATGACTGTCCAGCTCCGGCAGCGCGAACAGGATCGGCAGGTCGAAGCTGCCGGCCGGGTGCAGCTGTAGATCGGCCTCGATGGCCGCGCCGGCCACCACGAACAACGGGTCGTAGGCGCCGACGGCGAGGGGGCGGCGCAGGGACGGGCCGGACGCGAGGTCGTCGAGGGCGATCGCCGCCGCCCGTAGATGCCACTCCCCCTCCGGGATGTCGCGCAGCACGTAGGCGCCGGACGTCTCCAGGATGTCGCACGCGGCGGGCAGGCCCTGCACGATGGGGCTGTCGAACACCCCGACATACACCTTGACGGGTACGTCGAGCGCCGGCAGCGTCAGATGACCGCTGATGGTGGCGCGGCGCGGCGGCCCGGCCAGCGGCGGGCGGTGCAGCTGGGGGATGCCCTGTTCGGCGAGCCAGCGGTAGCGGGCCGGCGAGATGCCGACGCTGCGGGTGAAGCGGCTGATGAAGGTGCCGAGGCTGTTGTACCCGACCCCGTAGGCGATGTCCGTGACGGTCATGTCGGTTTCCAGCAGCAGGTTCTTGGCCTTGAACAAACGGATCGCGGTCAGGTACCGACCCGGCGAGGTGCCGGTGGTGGACCGGAAGAGGCGCGAGAAGTAGAACCGGCTGAGGAACGCGGAGCCGGCCATGGCGTCCAGCGACAGCGGCTCGTTGTAGCGGTCCCACATGATCGAGATGGCGTGCTCGACGGCTTTCTTCATGGGCGGGTCATCTCCGTTCGGCGAAGGAGCACGGCTGGGACACCACCTCGGAGCACTCACTCGACACTCGACACCCGGGCGTGCCGGACGGGACGCCGCCAGGCTGGCGTCCCGTCCACCTGGGGTGCGGTCCGGCACAGAGAGGACCGCAGTCTCACTCTCCGCGTCTTAGTTGATCTCACTGCGTCACGACACTAGCATCCACGGAAATCAATAACAATGATGGTTGTCTATACTTACCACCCTTTCCGGATGGACAGCGCACGTCCGAAGAAGTCGCCCCCTCAGGCCGGGTCAGGACGCCGCCTTCGGCAGCGGGAGCGCGCCGCCCACCTGGCGCGCGGCCGCCATCGCCGCCCAGGAACACAGCTCGACGATCGTCCCGTCGTCCGCCCCGGCCTCCCGGCAGCTCCGCACCACGCTGTCGTCCACCTGGTACGACGCGAACGCGACCAGCAGGGTCAGCCGGCCCGCCGGGCGCTGCTCCGCCGGCAGCACCCCGACGAGGTCCTCGACCCACGCCCGGCTGATCCCCCGCAGCCCGCCGCGCCAGCCGGCCAGGTTGGCGAGCACCAGCTCGCGCACCGGCTCCGGCACCGACCGCAGCCCCGCCGCGTCCGTCACGGCGCAGGCCCGCGCGAACGCCTCCGCGACCGTGCCGCCGCCGACCGCCCAGCCCAGATCGGCCGGCAGTTCCGCGGCCGGCAGCAGACCGAGCGCCTCCCCGGGCGGGTGCGGACGGCGGGACGCGCCGACCATGCCCCGACCCAGGACCCACAGCACGGGCGACAGCGCCAGCTCCGGGACGCCGGGCGGCAGCGGCACGTCGCGCAGCAGGACGTTGACCACCCGGTTGAGGTAGTGCAGCAGCACCGCGACGCCGACCAGCTCGGCCGTCTGGTCGGCGGGGAACGGCGGATCCACGGCGGCGCCCGGGTTCTGGGCGGACAGCACCCAGTCGGCGTACGCCTCCAGGTCCGGGCGCTCCTCCCTGCCGGACGCGCCCAGGACCGCCAGGGCGTTGTTGTGGATCGTCGCGCAGTAGGGACACGCGTTGCCCAGGGACACGGCGGTGGCCACCGCCTCCTTCGCGGCCCGGGGCGCGTTGCCGTTGACGATCAGGACCTCGCGGAGCAGCGTCCACGCCGCGGCCAGGCTCGGCGGGGCGGGGGCGTGCAGGGCGATCGGCGGCGCCAGGACGCCGAAGTCGCGTTCCATCTGCCGGTAGACCTGGGCGACCAGCCCGGTCGCGCGACCCCGCCGCACGGGGGAGACGTGTCGGATCTGGGTCAGCCCCAGTACGCCCAGCACCGGTCGCAGGAGACTTGCCATCGGGGGACCCCATCCGTCGCAAGAGGAATTTGACCACAGATTAGCGGTGCCCAGTGCCACTAGCCAGCGCCTGCGGCGAACCGCTTTCCCAGTTGTCCCGACGACCAGCGAAAAGGGCACCGGACTAGGCAATATGAGAGAGCAATCGTCCCGTGTGGACGTGCCATCATTAGCCAGCGATTCTTTCGCCCGACCACTGTCGCGGAGAACGTCCGCAGCGCCGTCGCCGATCGCACGGCAATTCGCCCCGAGCGGGATCACACCCCAATTCCGGCCCCGCTCGGGCGGCACGTGCGGAAGCGGCCCCGGGCATCGTTCACCCACTGAGGAGAAGGCCCTATGGAAACGACGACAAGGCAGCCGGGAATCAGGGTCCCGCTGATTGACGAGGAACACGCGCAGGGGCGCACCGCGGAACTGTACGAGAAGATCAAGCAGGTCACCGGACTCCCCTTCGTACCGGACATGTTCCGGCTCACGTCCACGAACCCGCGGCTGCTGGAGGTCGTGCTCGCCGGCTACGGCGGTGTCTTCGGCGACGGCGCCCTGGCCCGGCAGACCAAGGAGCTCATCTCCGCCTGGACCTCCAAGCTCAACGGCTGCCCGTACTGCGTCGGCACGCACAGCTGGTTCCTCAGCGAGTTCGGCGGCTCCGACGAGCTGCTGGACGCCGTGGAGAACGCGACCACGGCCGAGGAGCTGCCCGTCGACGAGCGCACGATGCCGCTGATGCAGCTGGTGACGAAGGTCAGCACCGGCGCGTACAAGATCACCGACGCCGACTGGGAGAAGGCCGCGGCGGCCGGATGGAGCGACGCGGAGCTGCTGGAGGCCGTCTTCACCGCCAGCCTGTTCGCCTTCATCAACCGGCTGGTCGACTCGACCGGCCTGGGGTCCTCCGTGGACCGCAGCCGGGTCGCCCGCCAGGGCGACGCGTGACGGCCGGGGCGGAACCGACCATGACGCGATCCCGCGCGATCCTGCTGACCGGCGCCTCGTCGGGCACCGGCATGTCCTCCGGCTCCGGCCGGGCGACCGCGCTGCGCCTGCACCGCGCCGGCTGGCCGGTGTACGCCACCGGCCGCAACGTCGCCGCCCTCGAGGACCTCGCCGCCGAGGGCATCACGGTCATGCACCTGGACGTGAACGACGAGGAGTCCATGGTCGCCGCCGTCAAGCGGATCACCGACGAGCACGGCGCGGTCGGCACCCTGATCAACAACGCCGCGTACAGCCTCAACGGCACGATCGGCGAGACCCCGATGGACGAGGTGCGCGCCCAGTTCGAGACCAACGTCTTCGGCCTGAGCCGGCTCACCCAGCTCGTGCTGCCCGGGATGCGGGAGCGCGGCGGGGGCCGGGTCATCCTGATGTCCTCGATCTTCGGCATGTTCGCCACCCCCGGCCGGGGCTACTACCAGGCCACCAAGCACGCCCTGGAGGCCATCGGGGACTCCCTGCGGCACGAGGTGCGCCGGTTCGGCATCGAGGTGGTACTCATCCAGCCCGCGCCGATCCTGGGCGGGTTCGTGCCGGAGAGCGTCGCGGACCTGGGCATGGACTCGCACGACAACCCTGCCCTGTACAAGGAGTTCTGGGACTACTTCGTCGACTGGCACCAGGCGTACCGGCTCAGCGACAACCCCCCACTGCGGGGCAAGATCGCGATCCGGGCCGAGGACGTCGCGAAGGTGATCGAGAAGGCCGTGACCAGCCCGCATCCCAAGATCCGGTACCCGATCGGCATGCCGCCCCGGGTGCTCCCCAAGATGCGGGCCATCATCGGCCACCGCGGGTTCGAGAAGTTCGTCCGGGCGTTCTTCCCGATCCCCTGAGCGCCGGCCCGACGGAGGGGCGGCACCGGCATCGCGCCGGTGCTGCCCCTTTCGTGTCGGCCCCACCTCGGCCTGTCCGGGCTCCACACAGGCCCCACCCAGACCCGGCCCGACCCGGGCCCAGGTCCAGGTCCAGGTCCACCCAGACCGAGCGTGGCCAGGCCCAGCTCCACTCAGACCCGCGCCTGGCCAGGGTCCTGCTCCACCCAGATCCGCGCCCGGCCAGGGCCCAGCCCACCCAGACCCGAGTCTGGCCAGGGCCTGGCCAGGGCCTAGCTCCACCCAGACCCGAACCCGACCCGGGCCCATCCGACTCTGGCCAGGGCCCCACCCCACCCGGGCCAGACCCAGCCCGCGAGGCCAGCCCCGGACCAGCCCGCGCGGTGCCGCTCAGGCCCCACCCGAGCCCAACGCGCGAGCCCCACGAGCCCAACTCCCGCACCCACCCCACGCCTGCCCACCCGGCCAGCCCCTCGCTCCACCCCACCGAGGCCCGGCCCACCATCCCCGACCCACCCCGGGGCACATCAACGCCTTCACACAGCCTCGCCCCCCACCCCGGGCCGCGCCCCGCCCGCAGGCCCAGAATGCGCCGCACCTCCCCCGCCAGGCCGCGACCGCACCCGCAGGCCACCCCCGCACACAGACCGGGGCAGGACCATCCTCTGGCCCTGCCCCTCACCCCTGACATGCCCGGATCAGGGAGATCTCCGCTCCCCCCAACAGCCACAAGGCTCCGGCCCGGATCCGACGCGGGGGGGCTGCGCCGTACACCGGAGCCGGAGCCCTCGGCGGTCCTGCCGACCGGCGCTCCACCTACCGCGCGCCCGCCCCGTCTACCTCGGGGCCGGCCGCCGGTGGGGTCGCGCCCGCCGACCGGCCGCACCGGCCGACCGACGGCAGGACCGGGGGAAGGACCCGGTCGGTCACGCCTTGAACCGGGTGCCGTTCCAGTGGTTGGTACCGGGCGCCGCGGCGCTCGCGTCGTCGTACTCGTCCTTGCGCCGCCACCAGTCCCACGGGTGTTCGAGCTGGGCCTCCTGGCGGCCCAGGTGGGTGATGTCCAGATAGTTGTAGAAGCTCTTGAAGATCTCCCCACCCCGGTCGTAGATCGAATAGGTGTGGAAGACGTCGTCCCCGTCGCGGATGAACGAACTCACGCCGGGCGATTCGCCCAGGTCCGTGGTGACCTCGTAGTCGCGGTTGAACTCGCTGTCCCCGGACGAGAACCACGGAATGGTCCAGCCCATCCGGTCCTTGTAGGCGTCGAGCTCGGCGAGCGGCGCGCGGGAGACCAGGACGATGCTGGTGTCCCGCGCCCAGATGTGCGAGAGGTCCCCGATGCTGTCGGTCTGCATGGAGCAGCCGATGCAGCCGACCTTGTCCCCGGGGGCGAACATGAAGTGCCGCACGATGAGCTGGCGGCGCCCCTCGAACAGGTCGAGCAGCGTGACCGTGCCGTTCGGCCCCTCGAAGAGGTAGTCCTTGTCGACCTTGACCATCGGCAGGTTCTGGCGCGCCTCGTTAATCATGTCACGCGCGGCAGTGACCTCTTTCTCCTTCTCCAGCAGAGCCTTGCGGGCCTCCAGCCACTCTGCCCTGGAGACAATTGTCGGAAGGTTCATCAGTTCTCCTCAGTGCTGTCGGCGGAATGGTTCCACCGGGACCCGACGCAAGGGGCGAAGAATGGTGTCACCTGAATCCCGAACGGGAGACCACCCCTTATCAGGATGGCAAATTCCCCGCGTCTGTTCTTCTTCCAGAGCGGCGTCTTCCGGACGCGCTCCCCCACTCGCGGGAAACACCGGAGAACCACCATTCGGGTACTGACGCCGCGGGACTAACGGGCCGCGCGCTCGCGTTCCTTCAACGTCCGGCGCTCTATCTTGCCGACCGGCGTGCGCGGGATCTGGTCGACGAACTCGACCCGCCGGACCTTCTTGTACGGCGCGACCCGCTCGGCGACGAACGCCATGATCTCCTCGGGCGTGGCCGGCCCGTTGGCGACGACGAAGGCCTTCGGCAGTTCGCCGGTGGCCTCGTCGGGCACCCCGATCACGGCGGCGTCGGCGACCTTCGGGTGCGCCATCAGCACGGCCTCCAGTTCGACCGGGGACACCTGCTGCCCGTTGTACTTGATGAGCTCCTTGATCCGGTCGACGATGAACAGTTCGCCGTCGTCGTCGACGTGTCCGAGGTCGCCGGTGTGCAGGAACCCGTCGGGTTCGAGGACGTCGCGGGTGGCCTCCTCGGCGTTGAGGTAGCCCTTCATCACGTGCGGGCCCCGGATCAGGATCTCGCCGTCCCGGTTGGGCCCCAGCTCCCGCCCCGTGGTCACGTCGACGATCTTGCACTCGACGTTCGGGGCGTTGCGGCCGACCGACCCGGGCGTCGCCGGGTTCTCCAGCTGCATGAACGACACCATCGCCTCGGTGAGGCCGTAGCCCTGGCTGATGTGGCAGCCGAGCCGTTCGCGGACCAGGCGCGCGATCTCGGGGTCCAGGCTCGCGCCGCCGGAGATGATCGAGCGCAGCGACGACAGGTCGTACCTGTCCACGAGCGGGCTCCGGGCGAGCAGCACGGCGATGGTCGGCACGATGTACAGCCGGGTGATCCGGTGGTCCTGGACGGCGCGCAGGAAGGCCTCGGGTTCGAAGCGGAGCATGGTCACGAGCGTCGCCCCGTCGAGCAGGCTGGCGTTCATCATCATGGTGAGCCCGAAGGCGTGGTGGAACGGCGGCACGGCCAGGACTCGCTCGCCCTCGCCGTTGGGCGCGACGAGGCTGGTCAGGAGCGCCTTGGCGATCATGTTGCGGTGGGTGAGCATCACACCCTTGGGGTGCCCGGTGCTGCCGCTGGAGTGCACGAGGGCGGCCACGTCGCGGGCCGGGTCGATGGGCGGGTCGGGCGGCGTGCGGTCGTCGGCCAGCAGCGCGGCGAACGGGGTCGCGCCGTCGGCCTCCCCGAACACGATGATCTCGTCGACCTTCGTCCGGGCGGTCAGCGTCCGCGCCTTGTCCACTTCGGACGGCACGGTGACGAGGAGGCGGGCGCCGGCGTCGTTGAGGAGGGCGGCGTGCTCGTCGGCCGTGTCGAGCGGGTTGAGGACCACCACCGTGCCGCCGGCCGTGGCCGCCGCGTGGAAGGCGATCGGGTACTCGGGCACGTTCGGCGCGAGGATGGCCAGGACGTCGCCCTTGCCGAAGCCCCGGGCCCGCAGTCCGCTGGCCGCGTGCCGCACGGCCGACGCGAGCTGCCCGTAGGTGTACGCGTTGCCGCCGGTGACGTCGACGATCGCGACCCGGTCGGGGTACCCGTCGGCGTTCTGGAGCACGAAGGAGGTCACCGAGGTCTCGGGGATGGGCACGCTCGGCCGGGTGCCGGTGAAGATCACGAAGCCACCTCCTCCCGCTTGTACGTGCTCAGGCCCGGCTGGTACGCGCGCTTCTCGAACTGCTTGAGCGCCACGTTGATCCACTCGTTGCTGGTGAGGCGCGCGAGCTCCCACAGCTTGGCCTGGTCGTAGTCGATCGCGGCCGGCAGGTCCAGGGTGGTGGTCCGCTCGTAGACCTCCTTGGCCAGCCGCAGCGTGACCGGGTTCTTGTTCACGATCTTGGCCACGATCCGGTCGGTCTCCGCGTCGAGCTCCTCCAGCGGCACCGCCTTGTTCACCAGCCCGTGGGTCTCGGCCTCCCGGCCGGTCATCGTGTCCCCGGTGAGGATGTAGTAGAGCGCCTGCTTGCGCGGCAGGTTGTGGGTCGCCGCCCAGGAGGCGCCGCCGGCCGGGAAGATGCCGAAGTTGATCTCGGAGAGGCCGAACTTCGCGGCCTCGTTCGCCACCGCCAGGTCGCAGAGCCCGGTCACCTCGAAGCCGCCGCCGAAGGCGTACCCGTTCACCTTGGCGATCGTCACGGCCGGGAACGCCTTCAGGCGCTGGAACCACTTCAGCGCCACCAGGTTCGTCTTGTAGAACAGCATCGGGTCGTCGTACGGCTTGAGGAAGCACTCCTCCAGGTCCATGCCGGCGCTGAAGCTGTTGCCGTTGCCGGTGATCACGACCGCCTTGACGTTCTCGTCCGCCTCGATGGCGTCGAGGATCTCGTGCATGTCGTTGTGCATCTGGGGGTTCATGGCGTTCTTCTTGGCCGGTCGGTTGAAGTAGACCGTGGCCTTCGGTCCCTCGATGTCGAGGTTCACCGTCTCTAGCTCGATCATGTTCGGCCTTCTCTCCTCTGGACGACATACCCGCGCACAGCTGGAGACCGCTCAACCGGAGAGTCCGCGACGCGCCCCGCACTGGTGAAGCGACCCACGGCTACGAGCATCACAGGGCCGGCGCCGGTCTGGCTTCTCCGAGCTTGCTGGGCCGCGCGGGGCCTCGTACCCGTCGGATCCGGGGTGGTTTTCCGGGGCCGGACCAGGCAATACGACCCAGCGGAGTGCAACTCCGTGGTTGCGCTGGTCCGGGACGTTATGCAACTATCAAGTTGCACAGATTGGCTCCGGTGACGTCGCCCCCGCGTCCGGGGAGCGAGCCGAGCGACAGGTCACCGCGCGCCAGGGGTCCGGCCCGGGATCCCGCAGCGCGGACCGGCCTGTCGCCGAAGGGGAAGAAGGGTGCACCTGCTCCCGCCGCGACGCGCACTCCAACGCGTCCGCGGGGACAGGTGCACCTTCCCGTGCGCGCGCCGGGGTGCTAGCCGGTGGGCCTGCGTGGCCGGGGGCGACGGAACAGCAACGTGCTCAGGGCGACGAGCAGAACGACATCGATACTGACGAGTACGAGGCTCAGCGGGTCCTTCGCGCCGTGTCCGCCGTGCCCGGCCGGGGCCGCCAGGGGCTCGCCGATCGGGGCGGGCGCGGCGGCCTCGCCGACGCTGAACCGGCTGATCCCGGTGGCCTCGGTGCCGTCCTCCAGCAGGACGTGGTACCCGACCAGGTAGACGCCCCGGTCGGCGATCCGCACGGGCACCGTGATCCGCGAGCCGTCCACCCGGGCCGTCCCCTCCGTCACGGGGATCCCGCGCGCGGTGGCGACCGTCAGGTGGTACTCCCGGGTCCGGGGCGGGGCGGTGAACTCCATCGCGACCTCGGTCGGCGCGGCGGCCAGGCCCGCGCCGTCGGCGGGCGCGAGGGCCGACAAGGCGGTGGGCGCCGGTTCGAGCAGGGCGATCACTCCCATGGAGAGTGCCACCGCCACCACGATCCCGGCGCCCAACCGACGCGACCACGGCCGTCGCCACCAGCGGACGGCAGCGCCCCGCACGGCCGTGTCGGTGGTCATCCGCGCGAGGTGCCGGACAGGGCCGGCTCCTTGGCGCACGAGCAGTCGGCGCGGTCGAACTCACTCTGGTTCGGCCGGAGGTGCAGGTACATCGCGACCACCATCGGGATGAAGACGATGGTGTTGTAGAACAGGTGCAGCTCCACCCGGGGGAAGACCAGCTGGGCGATGCTGGTCGGGACGGCCTGGCCGAAGAACATCGTGCCGCTCTGGGCCTGGACGAACAGCAGCAGGTGCTCGATGTGGTGCCAGAACTGGATGGCCAGCGCGACGGTCCACCACCCCTTGGCCCGGCCCACGAATCCCCTGCGCAGCAGGAACAGGCCGATCAGCATGACCAGCGCGTACCCGTAGTGCAGCCACTCCGACTTGACCAGCCACGGGTAGAAGTACCCGAGGACACCCCGGGACTCCTTCAGGGGCATGCCCAGTGCCCAGATCTGGAAGGCCTGGGTGAGGTGTTCCGCCCAGTGCGCGACGACGATCACCATGAACAGGTTGAGTGCGAACCGGTGCCGCACGCCGTTCAACCGGTTGACCAACCCGGTGGAACCGGCGCCCGGCGCCTGGATAGTGGTCATATGTGCCTCCAGCGGAAGGAAATTGCCTGTCAGCGGCGCACACGACGACGTTCTGTCAGGGCGCAGCTTTCCCAGCTTGTCGGAGCACTCCGCGCGGATTCTTCTTCCAAAGTGCTCTCTTCAACTCTGTGTGCCCGGAAGGGAACCGGATGTGGCCGGCACCTGCCAGCTGCCCACCTGTCGGGCCGCGGCGAAGCTCGCCCACGCCACCGTGTCCACGAGCGCCCGGTCGTCGGTCTGCCAGCGCCGGAACCCCGCGATCTCGCTCTCGTCCACCTGGTACGAGGCCAGCGCGGCGAGCAGCGCGACCCGGCCGGCGGCGCGCTGGGACTCGGGCAGGCCGGCGACGAGCTTGTCGACCCACCATCTGCTCAGTCCGGTGTCCTCGCCGCGCCAGTCCGCCAGCCGGGCCCGGACCACCTCGCGCACGGCCGGCGGCACCGACCGCTCCCCCGCCGCCTCGAACGCCGCGTACGACCGCGCCACGGCCCCCTCGACGAACGGGTTGCCGGCCGCCCAGCCCGCGTCCGCCGGCAGCGCCGCCTCGGGCAGCAGCGGCACGGACCGGCCGGCCTCGCGGTCGCCGCGCAGGGTCGGGCGCAGCACCCGGCTGATGCCGCGCTTCGCCCGCCGCCGCGACGCGGGCCGCAGCCCGGGCGGCAGCAGGAAGCTGGACAGGAAGACGTTCACCATCCGGGTGAGGTAGTGGAAACTGACGACGACGCCGACCAGTTCGGGCCGGTCGGCCGCCGGGAAGGGCTGCTCGCCGCCCGGGGCGCCCGGCAGGTGCGCGGACCGTGCCCACTCGGCGACCGCGCGGACGTGCGGGTCGCCGACCTCGGAGAGCCGGTCGGCCAGCACGGCCTCGGCCTCCTGCTCGGTGGACAGGTCGTACAGGCCGATGCTGTGCATCTCCGCGCAGTACGGGCACGTGTTGGCGACCGAGACCACCGCCGCGACCGCCTCCTTCAGGGCCCGGCTCACGGTGACCGTGGGCAGCAGCGGCTCGCGCATCAGCATCCAGTACGCGGCCAGCAGGTCCGGGGACGGCGAGTGCAGGAGGGCCGGCGGCACCACGAGGCGCATCTCGTCGGCGACCTGTCCGTACACGGTGGACACCAACCCTGTCGCGTTGGTGGGGGACACGGGCGCCACGTACCGGACCTGACGCTGCGCGACCGAGGAGATTACCCGCCCGACGACCATGCTGACCTCCCGCGATGGTGTGGTGAATTCCCAGTATGTACCGCATCCGGGCCCTCACGACCGCTGTGCGCGGAGTCGAGCACTCTGGGAGAAATCGCCGTGGGCGCGGGGTGTCGACCGGTGTGGCGCCCGGCTCCGGGTGGGATCCGGGCAGGGTGCGGCCGGGGCCCCAGGCGGGGTGCGGGACGGGCCCCGGGCAGGGTGCGGGCGCGCTCCGGCCTGGTGCGGAGCGGGCCCGGGCCGGGCGGGCCGGGGCATAATGAGGGGCATGTGCCGAAGCATCAAGATCCTGCGGCCCCCGGTCGCGCCCGAGGTCACCGAGGACGACATCCACGCGGCCGCGCTGCAGTACGTGCGGAAGGTGTCGGGGTTCCGCAAGCCCGCCGCGCACAACGCCGAGGCGTTCGACGCCGCCGTGGAGGCCGTGGCCCGGGCGACCGCCGAGCTGCTCGGGCGGCTGGAGGTCCGGGGGCACCATCACCACCACCCGCACGGGGAGCCGGCCGCCGACGCCGCCTAAGCGACCCGCCCGCCGCACCGAAGCGCCCCCGGCCGGTCACCTGCCGAGGCGGCGCACCCGTGTCACCCGCCGAGGCGGCCCACCCTTCTTCCCGGCCGGGGCGGCGCACCCCTCGCCACCGGAGACCGCCCGCCCCTCGCGGGCCGGGACCGCCCGCCCGTGGCCGCGGGCCCCTCGTACCCCGTGATGGTCGTGGGGTTGATCCTTTTCGGGCCCGCAGTCTTGGCACTGTCTCTTTCGGACAGACGCTACACCTGATCTTAACCTTCAAATATAGTCCAACATCAATATGTTCCTTCCGACTCCCCCGATCGGAGGACCACGATGGTCCGACTCGTCCGCGCCGCCGCCGTCACCCTGCTAGCCCTCGCCGGCAGCCTGGTGGCGTTCGCCGGCCCGGCACACGCCTCCGTCACCGACGCGAGCTGCGTACCGCCGAGCAGCAACGTCACGACGTTCAACCCGCCGATCTCGTTGGTGCTCGCACCCACCGTGCTCACCTACAAGACCACATACAAGCCCTGCACCTCGCAGACCGTGCCGAACCTGGTGTCCGGCCTGGTCAACGTGAGCTCCACCCTCAACGACCAGTGTCAGATGAACCTGCAGACGTTCGTCGTGACGTACACGATCCTGTGGAACACCGGCGCGACGACCAAGGTGCAGGCGACCCACACCGCGTACATCTCGGGCAGCACCCTGGTGACGACGTACACCGGCACGGTGATCGCCGGGCTGTTCACGGGCAGCTCCGTGGTCGAACAGCAGGTCGGCTCGGCCGTCGAACTCCAGCAGTGTCTGGCCGGCACCAACCGGCTGAAGAGCCTCACCTCGCGGGTCAGCCTGAAGATCTACCACTGACCGCACAGGAGGACGGCCTGACCCGTCCGCGCGGACCCGTGCCCAGTGGCACGGGTCCGCCCTGTGTGTCGCGGCGGGGCCCATCCCGTGTGTCACGATGAGGCCATGATCGTCACTGTCGTCCCGGACGGGCCCGTGCCCCCGTTCGAGCAGCTCAGAACCCAGATCACGGACCAGGCCCGCACCGGGGTACTCGCCGTCGGCACCCGGCTGCCCACCGTGCGCGCCCTGGCCGGCGAGCTGGGCCTCGCGCCGAACACCGTGGCCCGCGCCTACCGCGAGCTCGAACAGGACGGGGTCGTCGAGACCCGGGGGCGCAACGGCACGTTCGTGACGGCGTTCGGGGACGCCGCGCAGCGCCGGGTGCAGGTGGCCGCCGCCGCGTTCGCCGACACGGTGCGCCGGGCCGGGGTCACCCGGGACGAGGCCCTGCGGCTGGTCGCGGCGGCACTCGGGGACTGAGCCCCGCCCCGGGTCGCGCGGGGCGGACCGTGGCCGGTCGAGCGCGGGCGGTCGTGCGGGCCGGTTCCGACGCCCGGTCGTGCGGGCCGGTTCCGACGCCCGGTCGTGCGGGCCGGAAAGCTCCGGTCCCGCCGTGCGGGCCGGAACCCGTCGGTCCGGCCCCGGGTGCGGAACCGTCGTGGTCAGCCGGGCCAGTTGAGCGGCGCGCCCGTCTCCAGCAGCGTCTTCAGGCTGCTCAGCACCCACGCCCAGCCACCGCCGGCACCCGTGTCCGCCAGCTTGCCCGACATCAGGGGCCGCAGCCGCGACTGGCCGGTCAGGTCGTGGGTGACGGTCAGCGAGGTGACGCCGCCCTCGCCCGGCTTGATCTCGTACGTCAGCGTGCTGAAGCCCTCGGCGGCCATCTCCTCGTCCATCAGCATCCGCCAGGTCTGGACCAGCCTCTTCGGCGGGTCGGACTCGATCACCTCGCCGTCGACGGCCAGTTCGGGGGCGCCCATCGAGACCATCTCGGCGCTGGCGTAGCCCCGGTAGGCGCCGCCGGGGGTCAGGTCGTAGACGGAGCGGCCGCCGTAGCCGAACTTCTCGGTCCACTCCGGAGTCGTGATCGCGTCCCAGATCGCCTGGGGGGTGGCGCTGATGTACACCCGGTACACCTGGACGTGCTGCTCGGTGGTGGTCATGGTCCCTGCTCCAGTTCGTTCTTGAGGTCGACGAGCGCGGACACCCGGCGCTCGGTGTACTTGTCGATCCACCGGTCGTGGATCAGCCGGATCGGCACCGGGTTGAGGAAGTGCAACTTCTCCCGCCCCGACCTCCGGGTGACCACCAGGCCCGCCTCCTCGAGCACCCTCAGGTGCTTCATGACCCCGAACCGGGTCATCTCGAGCTCGGATTCCAGCTCGGTGAGCGTCTGGCCGTCCCGGGCGAACAACCGGTCGAGCAGGCGGCGGCGGGTCTGGTCCGCCAGGGCCTTGAACACGCGGTCGTCGTCGGTCACGGACCCAGGATAGGTGACCAAATGGTCACATGTAAAGGGTCAGGCCTCCTGGGGCAGGCCCCGCAGCGCGCGCCGGGTGCGCAGGGCCAGCGGCAGGCCGACGGCGAGCAGGGCGGCGACCACCAGGAGTTCGCCCCACGACCCGGAGCCGGGGGCCGTCCCCCACGTGCCGAGCCGCAGCGCGAGCACCGCGCCGCCGAGCACGAGCAGGGCCAGCCCCCACGCCGAGTCCCGGGCCGGCCGGAGCGCGCCGGCCACCAGGTACCCGGCGATGGCGACGGTCAGCAGCGCGCCGTAGACGGTCGCGGTGTCGAACGACCAGCTGAACGGGTCCACAGCCAGGCCGAGCACCAGGATCAGCGGAGCGGCCAGCACCAGCCCGCCGACCGGCACCGCGAGCAGCCAGGGCCACAGCCGGGGCTTCGGCGAGTCGGACCGGAAGGCGCCCATCGCGAGAACCAGCAGCAGGTCGAGGACGAACCGGGGCGCGTTGCGCAGCAGCAGTTCGCTGTCGTAGAGCCCCTGCCACAGCGGGGCCGGCAGGATCGCCAGCACCACGAGGACCTGGCTGAGCCGGCGGCGCCCCAGCAGCAGCGCCAGGTACCCGGCCAGGACGAGCAGGTCGACGACGATCCAGACCTGGTCCCAGAGGGCCGGCGGCAACGAGACCTCGACGCCGGGCACGGGGATCCCCTCCGCGGGGACGCCGGGTGGGCCGAAGGGGATCAGCCCGAGCCGCCCGTCGATCCAGAGCCGGACCACGAGGGAACTGACCACGGAGGCCGCGTGCGACAGGAGGCCGACCAGCGCGGCGATCCGGAGCGCCTGCCCCCAGACGAACTGCCTCGGCGGCGCGCCCAGCCCGCCGAACCAGAGCCGGGCCGCCAGGGCCAGCACGCTGAGGACCTCCGAGGCCGGCGGCCGGCCCAGGTCGGCGATGTCCTCGTCCAGTTCGGGGTCGCCGGTGGCCATGCTCTCCAGGAACGCGGTGACCATGTCCTCCTCCCACGCCCGGCGGTACGGCGCGGGCAGGAGGCGCAGCAGCCCGCGGTACCGGCGCTCCAGGCGGCTCACGCGGCACCACCGGCCGGCCTGGCCCGCAGGCGCGCGACGGCGACCTGGGCGTTGACGGCCTGGCGCTCGGCCTCCCGGGCCAGGGCGTGCCGGCCGCGTTCGGTGAGCCGGTAGTAGCGGCGCAGCCGGCCCTGCCAGACCTCCTCGCGGTCGGGCTCGACCAGTTCGTCGGCGGTGAGGCGGTCGAGGATGCCGTACAGCGAACCGATCTTGAGGGTGACCCGGTCCTGGGACAGCTCCGCCACGTCGCGGACGATCCCGTAGCCGTGCCGGGGGGTGTCGACGAGCGCCGTGAGGATGAAGAAGGCGGGCTCGGTCATGGCCTTGGTCATGCCGGCCAATATAATGGTTGCCAGGATATCCTGGCAAGAATGGCTACCGGGCCAGCGCCGGGGTCACCGCCGCGTTGAGCAGCCGCCGGACGTCGCCGGACTGGCAGACCAGCACGGCCGGGTCGCCGCGCACCTCGTCGACCGTGGCCGACACCCCGAGCACGGCGGCGGCGGTCACCAGCAGGTCGGCCGTCCCCGACGCGCCGGTGCGCAGGCAGATCGCGTCCCGGCTCGGGCCGAGCCCGCCGATCAGCAGGCCCATCCGCCAGGTCGCGGCCGCCGCCCCGGCACCCGAGCCGGCCAGGTCAGCGTCCAGCTCGCGCCGGGCGTGCCGGAGCGCGCCGCTCAGGGCCCGGACCACCAGGTGGTACACGGGGGCGGGCACCTCCACCCGCAGCCGGGGCCGCGAGGTACCGGGCGCGGGCTCCGACCGGGTCACCACGGCCCAGGCCAGCTCGGACAGCAGCCGGCACAGCCGCGCGGCCACCTGCTCGTCGTCGACCTCGGCGAGCGGCAGGTACCGCAGCCCGGTCGGCGGGGTCTGGGCCCGCGCTCCCCCGCGCCGCGACGGCCGGGTCTGGGCCGGCCGGAAGTTGCGCCACGCGATGGCGGCCTCCAGCAGCGCGTACTCGCCGGTCGGCACCTCGGCCAGCGCGCGGCGCAGACCGTCGGTGGCCGGGTCGGCGCGGCGGATCATCGGGGCGTGCCGGGTGAGGGATGCGGTCATCGTCTGCCTCCGGGGTCAGGTCTCGGGGTCAGGCTTCGGGAATGAGTCGGTCGGTCACGATGGCCCCGGCGCGGACCCGGTACGCCCAGACCTTGCCGGCCGAGCCGACCAGCTCACCGGTCTCGGTGAACCGGATGTCGCCGGTGACACCGGTACCCGAGTAGGCGTCGACGTACGCGACCATGGCCGGTCGGGTGGCGTGCCCCGCGTCGAGTCCGCGCAGGAAGATCGTCGCCGCGTCGTAGGCCTCGGCGCTGTAGGTGACCGGCGAGCGGCCGAACCGGTCCCGGTACTCGGTGAAGAACCGGCCCCCGGCCGTCTCCGGCGGGTGGCACGGGCACGTGATGACCGCGCCCTCGGCGGCGGCCGGGCCGGCCCGTTGCAGGAAACCCTCGTCCTTCACGCCGTCGCCGGCCACGAACGTCGCGGTGACGCCCGCCTCGCGCGCCTGGCGGAGGAGTTTGCCGGCCTCGTCGTAGTACCCGCCGTAGAAGATCGTGTCGGGTCTCGCCGCCACGATCTGGGCGACCACCTCGGAGAAGTCGAGCTGCTTGGAACGCACGGTCGCGCTGCGCACCACGTGGTGGCCGAGCACCTCCATCACCTGGGCGGCCAGGCCGTGGCCGTAGGCGCCGGTGTCGTCGATGACGAACACCTTCTCGGCGTCGAGCACCTTCTCGATGTACCGGCCGATCGCCGGCCCCTGCTGGGCGTCGCTGCCCAGCAGCCGGTGGAACGTCCGCCAGCCGTGGCCCGTCAGGCTCGTCTCGGTCGCCGAGGTGGAGATGGTGACGACCTGGCCCTGGTCGAGCAGCGGCACCGCCGCCTGGGACTCGCCGGAGAACACCGGGCCGACGACGCCGATGATCTCCGGATCGGCGACCACCCGCTGGGCCAGGGCCGGCGCCTGCTTCGGGTCGCCCTGGGAGTCGAACGTCGCCAACTGGACCGTGCACGTGCGGTGTGCCGCGTTGTGCTGTTCGATGGCCAGTTCGACGCCCTCGCGCACGTTGCGGCCCAGGTTCTCCGACACCCCGCTCAGCGGGCCGAACACGGCGATCCGCATCCCGCACCCGTCCGGCTGGGGGTCGGCGGCGTTCACGCAACCCGCCGCGACCAGGGCCGGGAGCAGCAGGGCGGTGACGCCGGACCAGCGCATACCCACCCCTCCCACCCGTCTTCAGTGTCGTGACTCACAGTGTGGTCCGGCGATGGTGAGGATTTCATGAGGCCCGATACTGGGAGGGTGACTCCCTGGTCCAGGCTTCTCGCGCCGGCCGCCGTCGCGGTCGTCGTGGCGCTGTCCGGCTGCACCGGGACGGCCGAGCCCCCGGTGACCCCGTCGGCGGGGCCCACCCACGGCCGGCTGCCCGACGCCGGCCTGTTCGCGGTCGACTCGCGGATCCTCGGGCCGATGGTGATCGACGGCCAGGGGTACGTGCTGTACCGGTTCGAGCACGACAGCTCGGCCCCGTCCCGCTCGACCTGCGTCAACGAGTGCTCGGCCCGGTTCACCCCCGTCCTCGTGCACGGCGAGCTGCGGGTGGTCGGGATCGACCGCCAGCTGGTCGGCAACGTGGCCCGCGAGGACGGCTCCGTCCAGCTCACCCTCGGCGGCTGGCCGCTGTACGGCTACAGCGGCGACCGGATGCCGGGCGACACCAACGGCCAGGACCACGCCGCCGGGTGGTGGGTCATCGCCCCCAACGGCGGGCGGGCCGCACGGCCGGGCGGTCAGGGAGGCTGAGCACCGCGCTGGTGCCGCCGCCGGGGCGCGCCTTGAGCCGCAGGCTGCCGCCGTGCAGTTCGGCCACCCACTGCGCGATGGCCAGGCCCAGCCCGATGCCGTCGGTCGAGCCGGTCCGGAACCGCCGGGTCCGGGCGTCCAGCGCCCAGTCGGGTACCCCGGTGCCACTGTCCTCGACGGTCACGGTCGCCTCCGTGACGAGCAGGCGGATCCGGGCCGGTTCGGCGCCGCGCCGGCCGTGCCGCACCGCGTTGCGGGCCAGGTTCTGGATGGCGATCCGGACCAGGGTCGGGTCGCCGTAGAGCACCGTGGGCTCGACCTCCACGGTCAGGACGTGCGGGGCCGGCACCGCCTCGGCGACGGCCTCCTCCGCGAGCTGGTCGAGCCGGAACGGCTGGCGTTCCAGGGCGCGCAGGCCGGCGACCACCCGGGCCCGGGTGAGCAGCGCCTCCACGGAGTCGGTGAGCCGTTCGGTGGACCGCAGCACCTGGCGGAGCGCGTCGGACTGCTGTTCGGGGTTCTTCAGCGCGGCCTCGGACAGGGCGCGCATCACCGTGAGCGGGGTCCGCAGCTCGTGGGCCGCGTCGGCCAGGAAGTGCTCCTGCTGCCCGACGGCCTCGGCGGCCGGCCGGGTGCCGCGCCGGGCCAGCAGGTAGCCCCCGCCGCCGGCCAGGGTCATGAAGATCGCGCCCCCGGCGACGAGGGCGAGGGCGAGCCGCTGGTGGGCGAGCTGGCCGGGGCGCGGGTCGGCGATCGCGACCACGGTCCCGGCGACCGCGCCCGTCACCCCGTGCGCGAACGGCACGGCCAGCAGCTGCACGTGGTGGCCGGTGGCGTCGGTGGCCGTCGCGGCGAGCTGGTTGCCGGTCCGCCACACGTCGCGGGCCGGTTGCAGCAGCGCCGGGGTGGGCATGGTCAGCCGGCCCGACGGGTGCGCGAAGACGAGGTTCACGTCGGTGCGGCTGGCCTCGAACACGTACACGGCGGTGGGGCCCTGGGCCGTGGGGTCGGTGAACAGGCTGTCCAGGCGGAGCGCGCCGGAGTCGTAGGACAGCAGGGCCACGGCGGTGCCGGCGACCCGGCGCAGTTCGGCGGTGGCGACCTCGCTGCGCTGTTCGGAGTCCACGACCAGGGCGACCGCGCCCATGCCGGCGAGCCCGGCGACGTTGAGGACGAGCAGCAGGACGGTCAGCCGGACCCGGAGCGAGACGAGCCGGGCCGCGGTCTGCAGGTGCACCTGCGGCCGGGCGGCGCGCGGACGGCGCTTCACATCGACGGGTGCCGCAGACCGTAGCCCGCGCCCCGGACGGTGGCGATCGCCAGCGGTTCGCCGAGCTTGCGGCGCAGCTGGGCGATGATGACGTCGACGACGTTGGAGGCCGGGTCGGCCACCTCGTCCCAGCAGTGCTCGATGAGCTCGGCCCTGCTGACCACGGACGGGTGCCGGGCGAGCAGGGTCTCCAGGACCGCGAACTCCTTCGGCGTCAGGATGAGCAGGATGCCGGCCCTGCGGACCTCGCGCCGGGCGGCGTCGACCTCGATGTCGCCGACCCGCATCACGGGCGGGAGCATGCTGCCCTGCCGGCGGCACAGCGCGCGGACCCGCAGCACGAGTTCGGCGGAGGAGAACGGCTTGGCCACGTAGTCGTCGGCCCCGGACTCGAAGCCGGCCACCCGGTCGTGCACGTCGGCCAGGGCGGTGAGCATCAGGGCGGGCACGGTCAGGCCGGCCTGGCGGCGGCGGTAGAGCTGGTCGGCCGAGTCGCCCTCGGGGAGCATCCGGTCGAGAACCAGGCAGTCGTACTCGTTCACGGACAGGCTGAGGTCGGCCTGGCTCCAGTCCGCCGCCTGGTCGACGGCGAAACCGGCCGATCTCAGGGCGGCGACGACCACGCCCCGAACGTCCGAGTCGTCCTCGACGACGAGCACCCGCATGCACGGCAGGGTACAACGTCGGGCCGGATCGTGGCGGGGGAACGGTGCGGCGGCGGGGGCCCGGGCGGCCCCCGCCGGCTCCCTAGCGGGCGAGCGTGGAGATGTCGATCACGAACCGGTAGCGCACGTCGCTGGCCTGCACCCGGGCGTAGGCCTCGTTGATCTGGTCGGCCGCGATGACCTCGATCTCGGCCCCGAGCCCGTGCGCGGCGCAGAAGTCGAGCATCTCCTGGGTCTCGGCGATCCCCCCGATCATCGAACCGGCGAGGGTCTTGCGCCCGCCGATCAGCGCGAACATCTGCACCGGGCTCGGGTCCTCGGGCGCGCCCACGTTGACGAGGGTGCCGTCGGTGGCGAGCAGGCCGAGGTAGGAGTTGAGGTCGATGTTCGCCGACACGGTGTTCACGATCAGGTCGAACGTGCCGGCCAGCTCCACGAACGTCGAAGGGTCGCCGGTGGCGTGGAAGTGGTCCGCGCCGAGCTTGAGCCCGTCGGCCTGCTTGGCGAGCGACTGGCTGAGCACGGTGACCTCCGCGCCGAGGGCGTGCGCGATCTTGACGCCCATGTGCCCGAGCCCGCCGAGGCCGACGATCGCGACCCGCTTGCCGGGGCCGGCGTTCCAGTGCTTCAGCGGGGAGTACAGGGTGATGCCGGCGCACAGCAGCGGGGCCGCCTCGTCGAGCCCGACGCCCTCGGGGATGCCGAGCACGTAGTTCTCGTCGACGACGATGTGCGTGCTGTACCCGCCGTAGGTGACGTCCCCGTCGCGGTCGTGGCCGTTGTACGTGCCGGTCATGCCGGCCGTGCAGTACTGCTCCAGGCCCGCCTCGCAGTTGGCGCATTCCCGGCACGAGTCGACGAAGCAGCCGACGCCGACCCGGTCGCCGACCGCGTACCGGGTGACCCCGGGGCCGACCTCGGTGACGATGCCGGCGATCTCGTGACCGGGCACAATCGGGAAGATCGCGGTGCCCCAGTCCTCGTTGACCTGGTGGATGTCGGAGTGGCAGATGCCGGCGTAGGCGATCTCGATCAGCACGTCGTGCTCACGGACCGCGCGGCGCGGGATCGTGGTGAGCTCCAGCGGGGCCTTGGCCGAGGGCGCGGCGTAGGCAGAGACGTTCGCCATGTGAGGCTCTCCTTGTCACGTGTTTGTCCTGACCAGTGTCGCCGGGTCCGCGCCGGTTACCCAGACCACCCGTTTTGGTACCACTGGCAGGGACAGGATCCGGGCCCCGTCGGCCTTGCATACTGGGACGATGGGCCTGCACACCGAACTCAGCGACTTCCTCCGCTCCCGCCGCGCCCGATTGAGCCCGGAAGAGGCTGGTCTGCACCAGTACGGTGGCCGGCGTCGGGTTCCGGGGCTGCGCCGCGAGGAACTGGCCCAGCTCGCCGGCGTCAGCGTCGCGTACTACACCCGACTGGAGCAGGGCAACGGCCAGAACGTGTCCGTGGAGATCCTCGACGCCGTGGCCCGGGCGTTGCGGCTCGACGAGGCGGAGCGGGCGCACCTGCTGCACCTGGCCCGGCCCGACCGGCGGGCGGCGGCGCGCCCGGTCCGGCCGCAGCGGGTCCGGCCCCAGTTGCAGCAGCTCATCGACGCGATGGACGGGGTGCCCGCCTACATCACGGGCCGGCGCACCGACGTGCTCGGCTGGAACCGGCTGGCCCGGGCGCTGCTGGTCGACTTCCCGGCCCTGCCGCCGGCCGAGCGGAACATGGCCCGGTTCGTGTTCCTGGACCCGAACGCCCGGGAGCTGTTCGTCGACTGGGCCGGCAAGGCGCGCGACACGGTCAACTACCTGCGGTTCGACGCGGGGCGGTACCCGTGCGACGAGCGGTTGTGCACGCTGGTCGGCGAGCTGTCGGTGCGCAGCGAGGACTTCCGGCAACTGTGGGCCGCGTACGGGGTGCAGGACAAGACGTTCGGGACGAAGGAGTTCCAGCACCCGGTCGTGGGGCCGATGACGCTGGCGTACGAGATCTTCCCGGTGCCCGGCGAGCAGTACCTGATCACGTTCCACGCGGAGCCGGGTACGGCGTCGGCGGAGGCGTTGCGGCTGCTCGCCAGCTGGGGCCCCGCCGAGGCGGAGCCGGTCGGCGAGCAGCCGCGCGCGGTCAGGTCGCCACGAGGGTGAGGTCGTCGCAGTAGCCGTAGCCGGTGCCGACCCGGGCGTAGCAGTAGACGACCGCCGTGGTGTTCGTCGCGCCGGTGGAGAACGCGACACCGCCGGACGCCCAGGACGTGGTGGTGAAGGCGGGCGCGCGGGTCTCGGTACCCCCGTAGGACTTCACGCCGATCACGACCTGGGTGCCGGTCGCCGACACCTTGCCCCACCCTGCGAGGGTGTAGGTCCGGTTGGGTTGCACCGTGACCACCTGCTCGACGGAGCCGGGGTAGGCGCCGACCCGCGCGCCGGAGGTGCCCGAGTGCGCGGCCGGGTCGAGCTGGCCCCGGTTGTAGACCGTCCAGGGGGCCAGGGTGCCGGCCTCGAAGCCGCCGTTGGCGAGCAGGTTCGCGCAGGTCGTCGGCGAGGCTTGATGCGCGCCGATGTCGGGCCGGCAGTCGGTCGGGACCGCGCCGCCGAAGTAGTCCCGGCCGCCGTTGCCCGCGACGACCGTGCCCGCGCCCCGGGCCGGTGAGCCGGTGCCGAGCTTCAGGCCGTCCGGCCCGGTGCCGGGTGCGACCAGCTTCGGGTCCGCCGTGATCTTCGTGGCGTCGGCCGGTTCGCTCGCCGGGTGGTTGCCGGAGAACACAGTGCTCTTCCACGTGTACGCCGACGACGCCGAACTCCCGTAACCGCCCGAGCCGAGGTTGGACACGATGTTGTTGGTGAACGCGACCTTCGTGTTCCCGGAGTCCTGCACGATCGCGGTGCTCGACCCGGCCGGCAGGAGGAACGTGTTGTTGTGGATCTGGGCGTTCTTCTCCCCCACCGCGTACAGGATCCGCGACTTGTCGGCCACGCTCAGGTTGTACCGGACCACGGTGCCCGTCGAGCTCGACCCGGCCCCGCACGCCCCGCAGAACAGCATGAAGCCGCCCTCGTTGTCGTGGCTGTAGTTGTACTGGAAGAGCGCGTTCAGGTTGCCGTAGTCCGAGTCGAAGGCCGTGCCGTCGTTGGTGCCCGGCTGGCGGCGCACGTGGTGCACCTCGTTGAACTGGAACGTCGGGTAGTCGCTGTTGATGGTCCACAGGCCGGCGTTGTTGCCGGGCGAGCGCATCGCGATGTCGTAGGCCAGGTTGCGCTGCACCAGTCCGTGGTCGGAGACCCGGAGCACGACCCCGTCGCCGCCGATGTCGTGCAGCACGTTGTCCTGGAACACGACCCGGGTGTTGGCCACCCAGTTCTGCTTCGTGCCGCAGCCGTCCCCGGTGCCGTACGTCGGCCGGCACATCCAGGTCGACCGGGTGGTCAGGCCCTCGCGGTCGACGTGGAAGATCTCGGAGTTCTGGACGAGTACGTCGTCGAAGTTCGTCGGCGTGGTCGTGCCCGTGACCCGGAACTGGATCCCGTTGCTCGCCTTGTCGTCGTTGCCGCGCACGTGGTGCACGTACACGTCGTCGACCACGTAGTGGTGCCCGGTGCCGTAGTCGGTCAGCTCGACGAGGAGGCCGTTGCGCTCGGCGGCGGTCGGGGCGTCGTTGGTGAGTTCCAGATCCCTGATCTCCCAGTACTGCTGGTTGCGCAGGTAGAACGCGGCGTACGCGGTGCCGGCCGCCGCGACGACCGGGCGGGCCGTGCCGGTGCCGTACGCGGCCACGGTGATCGGCGCGGCGGCCGTACCGGAGCCGAGCGGGTGCAGCTGCCCGGTACACGTCACGCCCCGGCGGAGCACGAGGGTGTCGCCGGGGGCGAAGGTGCGGGCGTTGACCGTGGCCAGGTCGCGCCAGGGGCTCGCGGCGCTGCCGTCGCCGGCGGCGGTGGCCGAGCAGTCGAGGTGGTAGGTCGCGGGGGCCGCCGCCTGGGCGGCCGCCGGGGTGAGCAGGGTGGTGGTGAGGGCCAGCACGGCGAGGAGGGGTCTCATGTGCGCTCCTTCGGGGTCGGGGGAACGGGGTCGGCCGGGCACGACGTCGGACCCGGCGGGTCGCGCGGTCCAGGTACGCCACCGGGCCTGGTCCCGGGCGGACGGCTATGCCGTGGCCGGCAGGTCGAACAGGGCCGCCAGGTCGACGGTCCGGGTGCGGCCCGACGGGAACGCCACGGTCACGACCGTGCCGGTCACCGTGGCGGTCGCCGGCGCGGTGGGCGCGAACCCGAGCTGGTGGTCCGCGACGAACACGCCCCCGCCGACCACCTCGCCGGTCAGGTACGGCGCGGCGGCCTCCGGACCGAGCGCGCTGTCCCCGTCCTGCCGGACCGTGCCGGCCCGGGTCCAGCCGTGCAGGGGCGCCACGGCGCTGACCAGGCCGTCGGCGGCGCGGACCGCCCCGTCGCCGGCCGTCACGTCGTCCCCGGCGACGGCATGCCCGCCCTCGCGGACCCCGAACGTGCCGCGCGCGGTCACCCAGTGGCAGCGCACCTCGTGGCCGGCGTCGACCACGGAGGCGGTCACGACCCGGGCGTCCCACGGCGTGCCGTCCCGGGTCGGGACGTGCCAGGAGGCGGCCAGGTCGCCGTCGACCAGGTGGCCCAGGATCGGGCCGCGCCGGCTCGCCCGGCCGTCCCGGAGCAGCGCGAGGTGCCCGTCGACCGCGTCGTCGAAGGCGGCCCCGGTGCCGGGGGCGGTGTGGGTGGAGTAGCCGAACTTGGCGTAGTGCGGGTCGTCGGGGTCTCCGCCGCCGGGGTTCCAGGCGTCGGAGGCGTGGTCGCTGCCGTGGTTGACGAGGCGGACCACCCCGTCGCCGGCCCCGTGCAGCAGCCAGCCGGCGGCCGGCAGCGGGTGGGTGAACGACGCTTCGTCCGGGGCGGGCTCCACAGCCGTCCACACAGGATGGTCCTCCGGGAGTCCGAGCCCGGCGAAGCCCATGGCGGCGAAGTACGGCGAACCGGGGCCGCTGTACGGCTGGGTCAGGGGCAGGTGGTCGGCCGCGCCCCAGCCGAGCGACACCGGCCGGTCGACGCCGACGCCCCGGGTGACGAAGTACCGCAGCAGGCCGCTGGCGATCCGGCGGGTCTCCCCCGGCGCGAGCGGGGACACCCCCTCGGACTCCGCGAGCCACAGGGCGGCCAGGGACGCCGTGCGGTAGGTGAGCGAGCGGCCCTGGTGCAGCATGCGGCCGTCGGGGGCGAAGGTGCGGGCGTAGTCGGCGACGAAGGAGCGCAGCCGCTCCCGCCACGCGCGTAGCTCGTCCGGGGTGCCGCGTTCGGCGTACCACGCGCCGAGGAACGGGTGGATCGCCCAGCCGAGGTAGTGGTCGAAGTTGCGGCCGGGGCCGTCTCGGTACCAGCCGTCGCCCAGGTGGTAGCCCTCGATCACGGCGACGCCCTCGGCGCCCCGGCAGCCGGTGACGTCCGCGCCCACCGAGCTGAGGAACGCCTCGCAGGCGGCGGGGAACAACTGCCAGTTGTTGGGCCACACCGGCAGCCGGGCGTGGTGGCCGAGCCAGTCGACCAGGCGTTCGCGGGTCGCGGCGTCGAGGAGGTCCCAGATCCGGCCCCGGCCGGCCCGCAGCGCCAGCGCCAGGTTCGCGGCCTCCACGGTGGGCTGGCCGGAGCCGACCATCGGGGTACGGCACGGGTCCGCGCGCGGCCAGGCGCCGGCGACCCCGGCGGTGACGCCCTCGGCGTACCAGCCGGCGAGGTCGTGCGGGTCGTCGCCCCCGGCGATCCGGTGCGCGGCGAGCAGCATGCTGCGGGCGAACCCCTCCAGGCCGTCGCTGCGCGCCCCGGAGCCGCTGGTCCGGCCGGGGATGTCGAAGAGGGCCCGGTCGGGGCTGGCGTACCGGCGCAGGTGCAGCAGCCAGTGGTCGGCGACGGCCTCCCAGTGCCCGCGCCCCCACCCGGTGTGCGGGGACAGCCGGAGGTCCCGGGCGGGCAACCGGAGCCCGGGGGCGGCCGGTCCGGGGGCTGGGGAGTGGCGTCCCGGTGACAGTGGCGAGTGCATGCGGAAAGCGTTTACCAATCGACGGGTACCTGTCAAGAGGGTGTTCTCGACCGTGACCGGGGATGTACTACTCTGCAGGGAAAACGTTTACAGAAACAGAGGGCCCGATGACCCGCAAGCGCAACGCCCCCGGCGGCCGGGCCACGATCCGCGACGTCGCCGAGCGAGCCGGGGTCTCCGTCGCCACCGTCTCCCGGGTCCTCGCCGGCACCTACCCGGTCGCGCCCGCCACCCGGGCCAAGGTCACCAGGGCCGTCGCCGCCCTGGACTACGTGGTCAACGCGCACGCCCGCGCCCTGTCCGGCCAGAGCGCCAAGACGGTCGCGATCCTGATCAGCACCGTCGACGCGGCGTTCTACGCGAAGATCGCCCAGGGCGTGGAGGACCAGGCCGCCGCCGAGGGCCGGCTGTGCCTGGTGTGCACGACGGGCGGCGACCCGGACCGGGAGATGGCCGTCCTGAAGCTGCTCCGCGAACAGCACGCCGACGCGGTGATCCTGGTCGGCGCGGTCGTCGAGAACGAGGAGTACCGGCGGCGGATGGCGCAGGTCGCGCAGTCCCTGCACGCGTCCGGCTCCCGCCTCGTCCTCGTCGGCCGGCCGTCCCTGGGCCCCGACGTGCCGGCCGTGACCGTGGAGTACGACAACACCGCCGGGGCGTACGCGCTGACCAGCCACCTCCTGTCCCAGGGCCACGAACGCATCCTCTACCTGGGCGGCGCGCCCGGGCACAGCACCGCCGAGGAACGGATCGCCGGCTACCGCCGGGCCCTCGCCGAGCACGGGGTCCCGGCCGACCCGGAGTTGCAGGTGCTCGGCATGTTCGGCCGCCCGTTCGGGTACGACGCGATGCGCCGCCTCCTCGCCGCCGGCCCGCCCGCGTTCACGGCGGTGTTCGGCTCCGACGACCTGGTGGCGGCCGGCGCGGTGCAGGCCCTGCGCGAGGCGGGGCTGTCGGTGCCCGGGGACATGTCGGTGGTCGGCTACAACGACATCTCCCCCGCACTGGACCTCCAGCTGACCACCGTGCACATCCCCAGCGAGGAACTGGGCCGCACCGCCGTCCGGCTCGCGCTGCACTCCCGCGACCTGACCCCGCACGTCGTGCTCGGCACGCACGTCGTGATCCGCGAGTCGGTCCGGTCCCGCCGCCGCGCCTGACCGACGACGGGCCGGGCGGGCCGGCGCGCCACGCGGCGACGGGACCGGACCGGCCGCGCGCCCGGGCGGCCACCCGGGCGTCGGGACCGGCCGGACGGCCACCATGAACCGGCGGGACCGGGCCGCGACCGGCCCCGGGGGTCCCGGGTACCGGCCGTCGGGGACCTGTCAGGCGGCGGCGTGCTCCGTCGAGTACTCCTCGGCGGCCTTCGCTCCGCCCTTGCCCTTCCAGTCCTTCAGGATCGCGTCCCACTCCGACAGGGACTTGCGGCCGAACAGCACCGCCGCGAGCCCGTCGCCGATCACCTTGTCGAGCTGCGCGCCGCTGGCCGACCACGTCCCGGACCGCAGCCCGTTGGACGGGTCCGCGACGCTGCGCGGCAGGGTGTCGCTCTCCCACTGGTGCAGCCGGCGGGTCGCGTCGGGCATACCCGGGAAGTAGATGACCTGCGGGGCGGCGGCGACGTACTTGAACGGCAGCGTCGTGTTGTTCTCCACCTTGGCCAGGTCCGTGAGCGCGATCCCGCCGTCGGCGCCCCGGGTGAAGTGCGCGCCCTCGACCCCGAAGTTCGCCAGCTCGTACTCCTTCGAGCCGAACGGCGAGGCCAGGTAGTCGCACACCCGCAGCAGCAGCTTGAGCCGGTCGGCGGACGCCTTCTTGAACACGGTGTACCCGAACCGGCCGTTGCCCTGCCACGGGGTGGCGTTCTTCGCGTACGGCAGCGCGAAGTCGAACGTGAAGTCCTTCACCTTGGTCGTGGTCGCCTGGTACGCGCCGAACCCGTCGGTCATCGAGGCGACCGTCTGGTTGTAGAACAGCGACTTCATGTCCACGGCGCTGGTGGTCAGCGAGTCCGGGTAGTACGGCAGCTTGGTCATGAACTCGAGGGCCTTGCGGAACTGCTCCGTCTCGTACGTGGAGACGAACTGGCCGTTCTCCACCTTCCACAGGTTGGGCGCGCCGAACGAACCGGCGTGGTAGGCGGCCGTGTTCGGTCCGGTGAAGTTGCTGGCCGACGCCCCGATCCCCCACTTCTTGTTGCCGGTGTAGCCCTTCATGGCGGCGAGGAAACCGTCGGCGTCCCAGTCGCGGGGCACGCCGGCCTTCTCCAGCGCGGACCGGTTCAGGATCAGGCTGTTGCCGGGCATCGGGCGCTCGGTCGGGACGCCGTACAGCTTGCCGCCGATCCGGCCCATGCCCTTCCACGAGTACCCGGGGATGTTGGCCAGGTTCGGGTACGCCTTCACGTTGTCCCCGCCGATCAGGTCGGACAGGTCCGCGCACTGGCTGAGGATGAAGTCCTGCTCGCGGGACAGGTAGTAGCCCGCGCCGAACATGATGATGTCGGGCAGGTCCCCGGACGCCATCACGGTGGCCATCTTCTTCTGGAACTCCGCGTCGGGCACCATGACGAGCTTCAGGTTGACGCCGAGCGCCTTGTTCAGCGCGGCCCAGAGCTGGTTCTGCTCGACGGGCTTCGGCGGCGTGCCGTAGGTGATCACCATGGCGGTCACGTCGGAGCCGTCGCCCGGCTTGTCCTTGACGGCCTGGGCGAGGTTGGCCGGGTAGTTCAGGTAGCCGGGCTGCACACCGGTCTTCGCGTCGCCGGCCAGGTCGGGCTTCGGCCCGGCGAACGGCACGTACGTCGGCCACGGGGTGAGGTTCTTGCCCGAGTTGCCGACCGCGCCCTTGGCGGAGCCGCCGTCGCAGGCGGTCAGCGCCGGGCCCGCGGTCACGGCCAGCGCCCCGGCGCCGATCATCTTGAGGAGGGACCTGCGGTCCATGGAAGTTCCTTTCCGAGCCTGTGAGGGGGGTACGGCGTCACGCCTTGACGGCGCCGGTCAGGACGCCCTTGACGAAGTAGCGCTGGACGAACGGGTAGAGGCACACGATCGGCAGGGTGGCCAGGACGACGACGGCCATCTGGATCGACTGCGGGGCGTTGGCGCTGGCGGACTCGCTGACACTGGAGTCGGCGAGCTGCGCGCCCTGGGTGACGTACTGGCGCAGCACCGTGCCGATCGGCCACTTCGACTGGTCGTTGAAGTAGATGATCGCCTCGAAGAACCGGTTCCAGTACGCGACGGCGTAGAACAGGCCGATCACGGCCACCACCGCCTTGGACAGCGGCAGGACGACCCGGAGGAGGATCCGGAACTCCCCCGCGCCGTCGATCCGGGCCGCCTCCAGGAGTTCGGTGGGCACCGACTGGAAGAAGCCGCGCATCACGACCAGGTTGAACACGTTGACGAGGAACGGCAGCACGAGCGCCGAGTACGTGTCGAACAGGCCCGTGCCGCGCACGATCAGGAACAGCGGGATCATGCTCGGCGGGAACAGGAAGGTGAACATGACGAGCAGCAGGATCGGCCTGCCGCCGAACAGCTGAGGGCGGGCCAGCCCGTACGCGAGGCCGATCGTGGCGACCAGGCTCAGGGCGGTGCCGAGGATCGTGACCCCGGCGCTGACCAGCAGGGCCTTGGTGACGATGCCGCCGCCGAGGATCTCGGTGTAGGCGTCCAGGGACAGGTCCGACGGCCAGATCACGTAGCCGCCGTTGGCCGTGACCAGTTCCGGGGAGCTGACGCTGGTCGCGACGACCGTCCACAGGGGGAAGACGACGAGCAGCGTGACGACGGTCAGGGCGACGCCCTTGGCCACCCGTACCGCGATGGTGGGTCGTCCCTGCCAGGCGGGTCTCATCGGGCGTACACCCCCTGCTCTCCGAGTCGGTGCGCGATCCGGTTCGCGGTGTAGATCAACGCGAGTCCGACCACGCCCTTGAACAGCCCGGCCGCGGCGGCCAGGCCCCAGTTGCCGTTCGCGAAGCCCGAGTAGTAGACGAAGGTGTCGAGCACCTCGCCGACCTCGGGACCCACGGCGTCGCGCTGCAGGAAGAACTGCTCGAACCCGATCGAGAGGAACTCCCCCAGCCGCAGGATCAGCAGCAGCACGATCACCGGGCGGATCGCCGGCAGGGTGACGTGCCAGAGGCGGCGGCCGTAGCCGGCCCCGTCCAGCGCGGCCGCCTCGTACTGCTGCTCGTCGACCTGGGACAGCGCGGCCAGGAAGATGATCGTGCCGAAGCCCGACTCCTTCCAGATCACCTGCGCGACGACCAGCGGCTTGTACATGTCCGGGTTGCCGATGACGTCCACCGTGGTCAGGCCGTGGTCGCCCAGGAAACCGTTGAGCACCCCCGTACCGCCCAGGATCTGCTGGAACAGCGCGATCACGATCACCCACGAGATGAAGTGCGGCAGGTAGACCACGCTCTGCACGAACTTCCGCAGGAACGTGCCCGTCAGGCTGTGCAGGAGCAGGGCCAGCGCGAGGGGTACCGGGAAGTAGAAGACCAGCTGGAGCGCCGCGATCAGCACGGTGTTCAGCGTGGCGTTCCAGAAGGCCGGGTCGCCGAACATCGCGGCGAAGTTCGCGGCGCCCACCCAGGCGCTGTCGCCGATCCCCAGGTAGGGCACGTAGTCCTGGAAGGCGATCACGTTGCCGAACAGCGCGCCGTAGTGGAACACGAGGAAGTACGCCACGCCCGGCACCATCAGGGCCAGGAGCAGCGCGTCCCGCCGCAGCCGACGGCGCCTGTTCGGCGGGCGGTGCGTCGGTGGCGGGCTGGTCACGGTCACGCTCTGTCCTCTCGGTCACGGGTTTTCGCTGGGGTGTGTGGCGTGACACTAAAACGGTTACTACCTCAGGTCAAGAGGGTGTCCAGCGGATGACCTCGCGCTACTTTTGCCGGATTTGTTAGCTGTTTTGCGATTGGAATACGCTTTCCTGCTCGTGATGTGGACCACTTGCGCCCGTGCCTTCGGGCGGCTTACGGTGCTGATTCAGTAATCGTTTACTACCGCCGAACCCGGGGGAACCATGTCCGACCGACCCGCCGTCGTGCTCGCCCTACCGCCGCGGCTCACCGACGACCTGCTGCCGGCCGACCTCTGGGCCCGACTGCGCGCGGCGGCCGACGTCGACCCCACGGTCAACCTCCAGGTCTCCCCCGACCCCGCCGCGCTCGCCCGGGCCGAGGTCCTGCTCACCGGCTGGGGCAGCCCGGTGCTGGACGCGGAGTTCCTGGCCCGCGCGCCGGCACTGCGGGCCGTGGTGCACGCCGCCGGCTCGGTCAAGGGGCACGTCACCCCCGCCGTGTACGCCGCCGGGATCGCCGTCACCTCCGCCGCCGACGCGAACGCCCGACCGGTCGCCGAGTACACCCTGGCGGCCCTGATCCTGTCCGCGAAGCGGGCCTTCGGGGCGTCGCACGCCCTGCGGACCAGCCACGACGGGCACCGGCACGCGCCCGGCGCGGCCAGCGGGCTGACCGGCGGGGTCGTGGGGGTGGTGGGGGCGTCCCGGATCGGGCGGCTCGTGATCGACATGCTCGCCGACTACGACGTGGAGGTGCTGGTCGCCGATCCGTACGCGGATCCGGCGGAGTTCGGGGGTGTCCGGGGCGCGGCGGGCGGCGCGGGCGTCCCTGGCGTGGCCGGCACCGGGGGCGCGACGCGGGACACCTCGGGGTGCGGTTGTGGCTGCCGGTGCGGCGGACCGGGCGGAACCAGGCCCGCGGGGCGGGGCCGGGCGACCCTCGTGGACCTGGACACGCTGTGCCGGCGGGCCGACATCGTCACCGTGCACGCGCCGGACCTGCCCGAGACCCGGCACCTGCTCGACGCGCGCCGGCTCGGCCTGCTCCGGGACGGGGCCGTCGTGATCAACACGGCGCGCGGGGCGCTCGTCGACACCGCCGCGCTGACCCGGGAGTGCGCGGTCGGGCGGCTGGACGCGGTCCTCGACGTGACCGATCCCGAGCCGCTGCCCTTGGACCATCCGCTGCTGAGGCTGCCGAATGTGCTGGTCACACCCCATATCGCGGGGGTACGCGGACGGGAACTGCGACTGCTCGGCGGGTACGCGGTGGCGGAGATCGAGCGGTTCGCGGCGGGGCTGCCGCTGCGGGGGGCAGTGCGGTTCGGGGATCTGGCGCGGATCGCCTGAGTCACCAAGCACAGCGCCACGGCCAGGCCCGGCGCCACGTATTGGCCCGTCCTGCACCACGGCCCTGCCCGGCACCGGGGATCGGCACCTGCCAGGCGCTGCTGTCGCGTGGGGTGGCGGGCCGGCCCCGGCGCCGGGGGCCGGGAGCTGTCCACACTGGCCCTGGGCGTGGGTCGTGTCGTACCCCGGCGCTATCGTGCCGGGCATGTCTTCACGCCCAGACCTGCCGGCCCTGCTCGCCGGCTCCGGAAACAGCACCCACGACGGCGTCACCCTCACCCTGCGCGCCGAGCCCGTCGGAGAGCTGGTGATGCCCTCCGGCGAACTGGTCGCCGGCGACCCGTTCATGCTGGACTACGCCGACGGATTCACCGTGACCGTCCCACCGGGCAGCTACCCGGTCCGGGCGACCGTCGCCGACCTGGTGAACCAGCGCGGCCCACAGTCCCGGACCGCGGCACTGTGCCTCCTGGTCCGCGCGGAGGAGGTCACCTCCTGGGAACCGGCGACCTGGGCCGACGACACCGACCCCGACTCCGACGGGGCCGGCAGTTTCCTGGTCGACGCCGGCTCCGGCTGCCTGCTGGACCGGGTCGCGGCCGAGCACTACCTCGACGTGGGGTACGACGCCTTCGACGAGGTGCTGTCCAACCCTCGGCAGGAACCCGTGCCGGGGCTGGTGGTCACGCCGATCGAGCCGGAGTCGGGCGCCAACCTGGTCGCCGTCGAGTCGGGCTGGGGCGACGGCCGGTACCGGACCTGGATCGGGCGGACGGCGGCCGGCGAGGTCGCGGCGTTCGTCACGGACTTCGGAATCTGGCCGGTGCCGGACCGGAACTGAGCCACCGGCCCGGCCGCCCGGCCAGGTTGGGAAGCCGCCCGGCAAGATTGGGAAGCCGCCCGGCCAGGTAGGGAAACTGCCGGCCCGGCCACCGGGGCCAGGTGGGAAAGCTGTCAGCCTGGCCCGCCACGGCCTGCTCTCGGGCTGGACCTCACGGTGCGAACGGCCGGGCAGTCGAGCTGCCGCCGGATCCCTGGCGCGCCATGCGCCGACCCGTGACCAGTAGGTCGACGAGACTCACCGCGACGATGACGGCGACCGCGGACTTGGCGGTGCGGTCCGCCGCGGGACTCTGGTAGACCGGCCCGGCGAACAGCACCGCGGTCAGTACGGCGCAGAAGCAGAGGCCCAGGACGACCTCGACCTTGCGGGTCGCGGGGCGCCACCTGCCATGGATGGTGACCACGAGGTGGTGCGCGAGGCTGGCGACGATCAGTGCCAGTACGAGCGGGCCGGGGAAGCGGGCGAAGTCAGGGTCGAAGGTGAGGGCCCGCACGGCCTCCGGCGCGGCCCTGCCACCGGTCAGCTTCTCCAGCAGCCAGGCCGCGTTGACCAGCACGACCGTGCCGGCGACGAAGAAGACGAAGGCGGCGATCCGCCCGGGCCGGCTGACGGTGCCGGTGGCCGACGCGCGGGGCCGCCACAGGAAACGCTCGGGCCACCGGCGGCGCGTCCAGCCGGCGATGCCGAAGGCCGCCACGAGGAAGCCGGGCCACCAGAGCGCCTGGATCCCGTACGCCTGGTACCAGTGCACCGGGTCGTCCGCGGCGGCCGCCCCGAACAGCCAGACCACCAGGACGCCGATGACGCTCAGCCGCACGAAGCGGCGCGTGTCGCCCTGGTCGATGACGGTCAGCGGCTGCCCGTACCGCGCGGCCACCTCGGCGGGGCGGCCGAAGGCCCGCAGCCTGGCCAACGGGTCGTCGCTGCCGGCCAGTTCCTCGCGGAGCAGCGCCCCGAGTTCCAGCGCCACGTCCGCGCGCTGCCCGCGGGGCAGCAACCTCGCCACGTCGGCGACATACGCGTCGACTAGTTCCTCGGTGGTCAGCATCTACTCGTCACCTTCCATGAGCCGGTCCATAGCCTCGTTCAGCCCGCGCCACGAGCCCCGCAGCCGCGCGTACAGCTCCGTGCCCTCGGGGCTCCGTTGGTAGTAGCGCCGAGGCTGCCCGTCGGTGCGCCACTGGCTGCTCAGCACTCCCTGGCTCTCCAGCCGGCGCAGCAGCGGGTAGAGCGTGCCCTCCTCGATCGGGAATCCCTTGCCGGCCAGCGTCTGCCGCAGTTCGTAGCCGTAGCGGAACTCGCCCAGCTGCGAGAGCACCGCCAACACGACCACACCGCGGCGTAGCTCCAGTTCCAGCTTGTCGCTAACCATGCACCGCACAGTACTGTGTGCCGCACAGTCCTGTCCACCACGGGATTGTTTCCACGCTCCCCGAAGACGACAGGGCGGGGTGCGGGCGCGACTGGGCGAACCGGGCCGCAGGTAGGCGGGCCGCAGGAAGCCAGGCTGTGGGTAGGCGGCCCGTGGGTAGGAAGGTCGTGGGTAGGCGGGTCGCCGGTAGCCAGGCTGTGGGTAGGCGGGCCGGCGGGCCGTGGGCGGCCGGGCGCGGACGGTGTGGCTAGGGCGACGATGCCGCCCCGGGAGCGCGGCGACCACCGGACCGCCGTGTCGTCAGCGGTGGGCGGCGGCGCTCAGCCAGGCCCGAGTCGCCATGCCCACAAGCCCAGGACGCCGCGCACGCAAGGGGCGGCGCGCACACAAGGCCAGGACGGCACACACGCAAGGCCAGGGTGCAGCGCACGCAAGGCCAGGACGCCGCACAAGCAAGGCCGAGGTGCCGCGCCCACAAGTCCCGGACCCCGTGCCCGCAAGGCCGGAGCAGCACACCCGTACCCCCAATGACGGGGTTTCAGGGTTGGTGGGTGCTGGCCCGGACGATCAGCTCGGCCGGGACGCCCACCGTGCTCGCCGCACCGCCCTCCGCGAGCGCCAACTCCAGCGCCCGGGCACCCATCTCCGCCAGCGGCAGCCGGACCGTGGTCAGCGCCGGGAACAGGTCCCGCACCACGGGCACGTCGTCGAAGCCGGCGACCGCCACGTCCTCGGGGATCCGCAGCCCGCGTTCGCGCAGTCCGGCGCAGAACCCGGTCGCCATCACGTCGGAGGTGACGAACGCGGCCGTGGTGTCGGCCGGGATCTCCAACGCGGCCCGGTACCCGCCGTCGCGGCTGAACTCGGCCCGCACCAGGGTGCTCTCCGGGTGCCCGAGTCCCTCGCGGAAGCCGTCGATCCGGTCCCGGACGGTGCGCAGCCGGTCCGGGCCGGCGACGATCGCCACCCGGTCGTGGCCGCGCAGGAAGGTGCCGAGGGCGAGCGCGCCGCCCCGGTTGTCGGGCACCACGGTGTCGCCCGGCAGGCCCGGCTGGCCGACGCACACCATCCGGCCGCCGGCCGCGACGAACTGGCCGATCGCGTCGGCGAGCCGTTTCTCGGCGGCCCGGTCGGTGGTGCGGCTGCCGACCAGGATCGCGGCGCGGGCCCGCTCGCCGCGCAGCGCCGCCAGGTGGGTGACGGCCGCGTCCGGGTCCGCGCCGGTGCTGCCGATCACGACCCGCAGGTTGTGCGGCTCGGCGGCGGACAGCACCCCGGAGGCGATGCCCGAGAAGTACGGGTCGGCGATGTCGTGCAGGAGCAACCCCACCAGCGCGGTACTGCGCCGGGCCAGCGCCTGGGCCTGCGCGTTCGCCGAGTAGTGCAGCGACCGGGCGGCACTGAGCACCCGGGCGTGCAGCTCGGGCGAGACCTTGCGGTCGGAGCCGTTGAGCACCCGGGACGCCGTGGCCAACGAGACGCCCGCGGCGCTCGCGACGTCGTGCAGAGTGGGCTGGCGGGTCACCGGGCTACGTTAGCCTGTGCCGATGATCAACCTCCTGGGCTTGTCCACCCTCGGTTGTCCGGGGCTTCCGCTGGCCGACGTCGCGGCGCTGGCCCGCCGGTACGGGATCGGGGCCGTCGAGCTGCGGTGCGCGCCGTCGGAGCCCGTGCACACCGGCATCCCGGCGGCGGACCGCGCGGCGGCGCTGGCGGACCTCGACGGGCTGGCGGTGACGGGGCTGGCGACGTACATCCGGCTGTCCGACGGCATCGACGGGCTGGCGGAGCACGTCCAGCTGGCCCGGGACCTCGGGGCGCCCACGCTGCGGCTGTTCCCGGGGTCGGGGCCGGTCGGGCCGATCGTGGAGCGGCTCGGGGCGGCGGTCGGACTGGCCGCCGGATCCGGGGTGCGGCTGCTGGTGGAGACGCACGACGAGTACCTGACCGGGGCGTCGCTCGCGCCGGTGCTCGCGGCGGTGCCCGGGGTCGGCGCGATCTGGGACGCGCTGCACACCTGGCGGGCCGGGGAGTCCCCCGCCGAGGCGGCCGCCGCGCTGGCGCCGTGGCTGGCGGAGGTGCAGCTCAAGGACGCGGCCTCGCCGACCGAGCGCCGGCCGCTGGTGCCCGGGACCGGGGCGGTGCCGCTGGTGGAGACGCTCGCGGCGGCCCGGGCGGTCGGGTACTCGGGCGTGGTCGTCCTGGAACACGAGACGCCGTGGTACCCGGACGCGGAGCCGTTCGAGGCGGCGGTGGCGGGGTTCGTGGACCTGGTGCGCGCCGCCGGCTGAGCCCGCCCCTTGCCGTTCGTTCGGAAAGCGCTTACCGTCATCTTGGAAAGCGCTTACCGAAGGGACGGGCATGGAACGCAGGTCGATCGGCATCGTGATGAACGGCGTCACCGGCCGGATGGGGTACCGCCAGCACCTCGTCCGGTCGATCCTCGCCATCCGGGAGGCCGGCGGACTCCCCGCCGCCGACGGCAGCCGGATCTGGCCCGAGCCGATCCTCGTCGGGCGCAACGGGGCCAAACTCGCGGAGCTGGCGGCGCGGCACGGGCTGACGGAGTACACCACCGACCTCGACGCGGCCCTCGCCCGCGACGACGTGGAGATCTACTTCGACGCCCAGGTCACGCCGCTGCGCGAGGACGCCATCCGACGCGCCCTCGCCGCCGGCAGGCACGTGTACACCGAGAAGCCGCTCGCCGGGACCGTGGCCGCGAGCCTCGACCTGGCCCGGGCAGCAGCGCACGTCAAGACGGGGGTCGTGCAGGACAAGCTGTTCCTGCCGGGACTGCGCAAACTCCAGCGGCTGGTCGACGGGGACTTCTTCGGCCGGATCCTCAGCGTGCGCGGCGAGTTCGGCTACTGGGTGTTCGAGGGCGACTGGCAGCCCGCCCAGCGGCCCAGCTGGAACTACCGGGCCGAGGACGGCGGCGGGATCGTCGTGGACATGTTCCCGCACTGGCACTACGTGCTGGAGCAGCTGTTCGCCCCGGTCCGGGCCGTCACCGCGCACATCAGCACGCACATCCCGGAACGGGTCGACGACAACGGCCCGTACAAGGCCACCGCCGACGACGCGGCCTACGGCATCTTCGAGCTCGACGGCGGGATCGTCGCCCAGATCAACTCCTCGTGGACGACCCGGGTGTTCCGCGACGAACTGGTGGAGTTCCAGGTGGACGGCACGCACGGCAGCGCCGTCGCCGGCCTGCGCGGCTGCCGGATCCAGTCCCGCGCGGGCACGCCGAAGCCGGTGTGGAACCCGGACCTGCCGGTCACGGAGAGCTTCCGGGACCAGTGGCAGACCGTGCCCGACAACGAGGAGTTCGACAACGGGTTCAAGGTGCAGTGGGAGCACTTCCTCCGGCACGTCGTCGAGGACACCCCGTTCCCGTGGGACTTCATGGCCGGAGTGCGCGGGGTGCAGCTCGCCGAGCTGGGGCTGCGGTCGGCGCGCGAGGGCCGCCGGGTCGAGATCCCGGAGCTGTCGTGACGCCCCGCACCACCGCCGGGGGCACCGGCCTGCGGGCCCCGTCGACGGGCGGCCTCTTCCCGCTCACCGGTTCCGTCGAGTGGCCACACCGCGAACCCTCGACGACACGTGAGGTGTACGCCGCCGCGCACGTCGTCGCCGACCCCGCCGCCGAGAACGTCCCCGGCACGCCCGCCGTCCTCGACTGGGACGCCACCCTGGAATTCCGCCACCACCTGTGGTCCTACGGGTTCGGGGTCGCCGAGGCCATGGACACCGCCCAGCGCGGCATGGGCCTGGACTACCCCGCGACCAGGGAACTCGTCCGGCGCGCCGCCGCCGAGGCCCGCGCGGTCGGCGGCCGGATCGTCGCGGGGGTGGCGACCGACCAGCTGGCGGTGTCCCCCGAGGCACTCCGGGAGGCCAACGACCGGCTCGGCGGGACGGTCCCGGGCCGCCGGGTGGGGACCGACCGCCGGACCGGCCCCGGCGCCCGGGTGCTCGGGGTCGCGCACCTCGACCTGATCGGCCGGGCCTACGCCGAGCAGCTCGCCGACGTGCAGGACGCCGGGGCCACCCCGGTCCTGATGTGCAGCCGGCACCTGGCGGCCGTCGCGCGCGGCCCGGAGGACTACCTGGCCGTGTACTCCGACCTGCTCCGCCAGGCCTCCGGCCCCGTGGTGCTGCACTGGCTCGGGGACATGTTCGACCCCGCCCTCGCCGGGTACTGGGGCTCGGCGGACCTCGACGCGGCCACCGAGACGGTGCTCGCCCTGATCCGCGGGTACCCGGACAAGGTCGACGGCGTCAAGGTGTCCCTGCTCGACGCGGACCGCGAGGTCGCCCTGCGCCGCGCGCTCCCCGCCGGCGTCCGGCTGTACACCGGGGACGACTTCCACTACCCGGAGCTGATCCGGGGCGACGGGCACGGGCACTCCGACGCACTGCTCGGCGTCTTCGCGACGATCGCCCCGGCGGCGGCGTCGGCCCTGGCGGCGCTCGACGCCGGGGACACGGCGGAGTACGACCGGATCCTCGCGCCGACCGTGCCCCTCGCCCGGCACCTGTTCGGCCCGCCCACGTACTTCTACAAGACCGGCATCGTGTTCCTCGCCTGGCTCGCCGGGCACCAGTCGCACTTCACGATGGTCGGCGGCCTCCAGTCGGGCCGGTCGGCGGCGCACCTGGCGGAGCTGGTCGGGCTGGCCGACGCGGCGGGGCTGCTGCCGGACCCGGAGCTGGCCGAGCGCCGGGCCCGGGCGTTCTTCGAGGTGCACGGGTGGACCACGTGACCGGCCTCGAACGGTTCTCCCTCAACTCGGCCACCACCAAGCACTGGCCCCTGCCGGAGCTCGTCGCCGGCTGCGTCGAGGCCGGCGTGGGCCTGGTCGGGCTGTGGCGGGAGAACCTCGACGCCCTGGGCCCGGACCGGACCGCCGCCCTGGTCCGCGACGCCGGCCTGCGGGTGACGAGCCTGTGCCGGGGCGGCTTCTTCACGTCCCCGGACTGGTTCGACGACAACCGGCGCGCGATCGACGAGGCCGCCACGCTCGGCGCGCCCGAACTCGTCCTGGTCAGCGGCGGCCTGCCCCCGGGCTCGCGGGACCTCGACGGGGCCCGGGAGCAGATCGCCGCCGCGATCGGCACGCTCGTCCCGCACGCGCTCGCCGCCGGGGTCCGGCTCGCGATCGAGCCGCTGCACCCGATGTTCGCGTCCGACCGGTGTGCCGTGTCCACCCTGGGCCAGGCCCTGGACCTCGCCGAGCGGTACCCGGTGGCGGCGGTCGGGGTGGTCGTGGACACGTACCACGTGTGGTGGGATCCGGACGTGTGGCGGCAGATCGCGCGGGCCGGGGAGCGGATCGCCTGCTTCCAGCTCGCCGACTGGATCACCCCGCTGCCGGCGGGCGTCCTGCTGGGCCGGGGGCTGCCCGGCGAGGGCTGTGTCGAGCTGGGCCGGTTCGCGGCGGCCGTCGACGCGGCCGGCTACACCGGGCCCGTGGAGGTGGAGGTCTTCCACGAGGCCGTCTGGAACCGCCCGGGCCGGGAGGTGCTGGCGGACGCGGTCCGCGGGTACCGGGCCGCGCTGGGAGCCTCCGTGCACTGACCGACCTGTTCCGTTCCCACCCCTCGGGAGTCGACATGAGACGCAGGATAGGTACCACCCTCGCCCTGGTTCTGGCCGCCACGCTGCTGCCCTCCCCCGCGTCGGCGTCCCCGGACACCGACGCGATGCGGACCCGCTGGACGTTCCTGGCGACCGGCGGGAACGCCCCCGCCAGTGCCGCCCGGACGGCCGCCGTCGCCGCGCTCGACGTCGAGGCCCAGGGCTACCTGGACACCCTCGACCTCGGCGCGGCCACCCCGTGGCCCGACCTGGCCGGTACGGCGACCGCCGACATGACGGGCACGGCGCGCCGGGCGTGGACCATCGCCTGCGACTACGCGACCCCGGGCGCGCGGCACCACGGCGACCCGGCCGTCCGGGACCAGGTGAACGCGACCGTGCGGTGGCTGCTGGACAACCGGTACAACCCGGCGCGGACCGAGGGGTTCAACTGGTGGGACTGGGAGATCGGGACGCCGAACCTGCTCCTGGACACCCTGCTGCTCACCGACGCCACGGGTGCCCTGCGGACCGACGGGCTGGCGGCGGTGGCGCACTTCGTGCCCGACCCGACGAAGCGCACGCTCAACGGGGTGGTGGAGACGGGCGCGAACCGGGTCGACAAGGCGTACGTGACGGTCCGCCGGGGCGTGCTCGCCGGCGACGGGGCGACGATCGCGCGGGGCCGCGACGCGCTGACCGCCGTGTTCGACCCGGTGACCGCCGGGGACGGGTTCTACGCGGACGGCTCGTTCGTGCAGCACGGCTACTTCGCGTACACGGGCTCCTACGGGCTCGTGCTGCTCGGCGGGATCGCGCGGGCGCTGTACCTGCTGGACGGCTCCCCGTGGGCCGTCACCGCGCCGGGCCGGGCGAACGTGGCCCGGTGGATCTTCGACGCCTACGAGCCGGTGGTGTTCCGGGGCCAGGTGTTCGCGGACGTGCGCGGCCGGGCGATCGCGCGGTCGTACCGCAGCGACGACCACGACGCGGGCGCGGACCTGGCGGCGGCGGTCGCGCTGGTGGCCCCGACGACGGGGGCGGCCGACCGGGCCCGGATGGCCGGCATGGTCGCCGAGTGGCTGGCGGCGGACACCCTCGGCGGCGGCCTGAAGGCCCGGATGACGGTGCCGGAGGTGGTGTGGGCGGAGGCGCTGGTCGCGGGGGCGGTCCGGCGCGGGGACCTGGCGGCGCTGAAGGTGTACGGCTCGATGGACCGGCTGGCCTACCACCGGCCCGGGTACGCGTGGACCGTGTCCGCCCGCAGCAGCCGGATCGGCGCGTACGAGGCGGGCAACGGGGAGAACCTGCGCGGCTGGTACACCGGGGACGGCATGACGGCGCTGTACAACGGGGACCTGGCCCAGTTCTCGGACGGCTACTGGCCGACGGTCGACCCGTACCGACTGCCCGGCACGACCACGGCGACGAGGGCGACGTACCCGCGCAGCGACACCGACCGCGCGTTCGCCGGCTACCGGCAGCCCGACCCGTGGGTGGGCGGCGCCGCGCTGGACGCCACGGCGGGCGCGTACGGGATGCGGTTCTCCTCGGAGAAGGACCCGGCGGCGGCCACGGGCAACACGCTGACCGGCCGCAAGTCCTGGTTCATGGTCGGTGACGTCCTGGTGGCGCTGGGTTCCGACATCTCCGCGACGAACGTGGCCGCGCAGACGACCGTGGAGAACCGCAAGGTCCCGGCGGCCGGCGCGACGGTCACCGTGGACGGCGTGGCCCGCACCTCGAAGGGCTGGTCGCAGGACCTGATCGGCGCGCGCTGGGCGCACGTCGACGGGGTCGGCGGCTACGTCTTCCCGGCCGGCGGCACCCTGAAGGGGCTGGGCGAGACCCGGACCGGGGACTGGGCGGACATCGGGGCGGGCGCGCCGGAGAGCGTGACCCGGGAGTACGCGACGCTGTGGTTCGAGCACGGGACCAACCCGACGGCGCAGAAGTACGCCTATGTCCAGTTGCCGAACGCCTCCGTCGCCGCGACGGCCGCGTTCGCCGCGCGGCCCACGGTGGCGGTGGGCGACAACTCCCCGACCGTGCAGTCGGTGACCGGCGGCGGGGTGACGGCGGCGAACTTCTGGTCCTGCGCCTCGACCCTCGGCCAGCTCCGGGCGCACGGGCCGGCGTCGGTGGTGACCCGCACGGCCGGCTCCGCGGTGTCGGTGGCCGTCGGCGACCCGACCCAGAAGCAGGACTCCGTGCTCGTGGAACTCGCGCGCGCCGGCACGGTGACCAGCAAGGATCCCCGGATCGCCGTCCTGTCCACCAGCCCGACCATCAAGCTCCAGGTCAGCACCCGGGGGCTGGCGGGCGCGGCGGTGCGCGCGTCGTTCACGGTCGACGGGACCACGCCCGCGCTGTCCACGTCGTGCGCCCTGGCGCCGACCGCCGACGCCTACGTCCGGGGCGGGAGCTACGCCACCCAGAACCTCAACGGCCAGGGGCTCGTGGTCAAGCAGGCCCCCGGGGCCTACGACCGGGTGGGCTACCTGAGCTTCGACGTGCCGGCCGGCCGCACCGCCGCCACGCTCTGGGTGCACGGCCAGGTCGCCGACTCCGGCGGCACGAGCACCACGGTCACCGCCCACGGGGTCGCGGGCACCTGGTCGGAGACCGCCGTCACGTACGACACCCGGCCGGCGACCGGGGCGGTGGCGGGCTCGGGGACGGTGGCCGGCACCGGCTGGTACCCGATCGACGTCTCTTCGTGGGTACTGGGCCGGAGCGGCCGGATCTCGGTGGCCCTGCACGGGTCGGCGCTCGCCGTGGTCCTCGCCGACCGGGAGTCCGCGACCGGCCTGTCCCCGTACCTCGCCGTGTCCTGAGGCCTTCTCCTCCGGTGCGCTTTCGGCACACAACGGACGAGGTCAGAGCGCCTGGACGGTCCACAGCGGACCGTCCGGGCGACTGAGCACGCTGGGAGAAGCCTCCCGGGGTTACCGCTGATATTCCTTAGCTCTGCCGCCTCTCCGCCCATGGAGGTGGCTTGACTGGACAAGGCTGGTAATCACATATATGTACACCGACGGTGGCAGTGGCACGACCGGGGGGTGCGCACGTGGCGAACACGGCTGACGACTCCTTTCCGCTGACAGAGATCCAGTACGCCTACTGGGTCGGCCGGGGCCCGAACTTCGTCCTCGGCAACGTCGCCCCGCACGCCTACTTCGAACTCGACGGCAAACGCCTCGACCCCGACCTGCTGACCGACGCGTGGCGGCGGCTCGTCCAACGGCACGACATGCTCCGCGCGGTGGTCGGCGACGACGGCCGCCAGCGGGTCCTCGCCGACGTGCCGCCGTACGAGATCGCGTGCGTGGACCTGCGCGACGCCGAACCGTCCGAGGTGGACGACGCGCTCGCCGGGATCCGCGCGGAGCTGTCGCACCACGTGTACCCGGCGACGACCTGGCCGCTGTTCGGGCTCCGGCTGACCCGGCTGCCCGACCACGACCGGCTGCACATCAGCCTCGACCTGCTGATGGTGGACCTGGCGAGCGTCGCGGTGCTGTTCCACGAGTGGGCGCTGCTCTGCCAGCACCCGGAGACCGTGCTGCCCCCGATCGACACGTCGTTCCGGGAGTACGTGGAGGCGCTGGAGGAGGCGCACACCGGCCCGCGCTACCTGAAGGCCCTGGAGTACTGGCAGGGCCGCGCCGACACCCTCGCCCCGCCGCCCGACCTGCCGCTGGCCCGCTCCCCCGCGAGCGTGCGCAAACCCGTGTTCACCCACCGGGAGTACCGGTTGCGGCCCGACCTGTGGCAGGTGTTCGCCGACCGGGCCCGGGACCGGGGGCTGACCCCGACGGCCGTGCTGGCCACCGCGTTCGGCGAGGTGCTGGCCACGTGGAGCGGCACGGAGCGCTTCACCCTGAACCTGACCCTGTTCAACCGGCTGCCGCTGGTGCTCACCGACGACGGGAACGGCCACAGGATGGCGCACCCGCACCTGCGGAGCGTCGTCGGCGACTTCACCTCCATCTGCCTGCTGGAGCTCGACACCGGCGGCGGGGTCGGGTTCGCGGACAAGGTCGGCCGGACCCAGCGGCAGTTGCAGCAGGACCTGCGGCACCGGTACGCCAGCGCGCTGCACACCCTGCGCGAGCGCCGCCGGCGCGGGTTGCAGACCGGCTTCGAGACCGTCCCCGTCGTGTTCACCAGCGGGCTGGGCACGGTCGCGGACCTCAGCGGGCCCCGGGAGTACTTCGGCGACATCGGGTACCGGGTCAGCCAGACCCCCCAGGTGTGGCTCGACCACCAGGTGGTGGACGTGACCGGCACCCTGGAGCTGTCCTGGGACGCGATCGAGGAGCTGTTCCCGGCCGGGATGCTCGACGACATGTTCGGCGCGTACACGGCGCTGGTCGAGCGGCTGGCCACCGACGCCGACGCCTGGGACACCGACGTCGTGCTGCCGCTGCCGGCGGAGCAGGAGACGGCGCGCCGGCTCGCCAACGACACGGCGGGTCCGCTGCCGGCCGGCCTGCTGCACGAACCGTTCCTGGCCCAGGTCCCGCTCCGGCCCGACCAGCCGGCGGTGATCAGCGCGGCGGGCACGCTCACGTACGCCGAGCTGGCGGAGCGCTCCGGTGCCCTCGCCGGCGCCCTGGGGGCCACGGGGACCGACGCGCTGGTGGGCGTGGTCGCCGACAAGGGCGCGGACCAGGTGGTGGCCGCCTACGGCATCCTGCGGGCCGGCGGCGCGTACCTGCCGGTGGCCGCGAACCTGCCGACCCTGCGCCAGCGGCAGCTCCTCACCGACGGGCGGGCCGCCGCGATCGTGTCGGGGGCGACCGCCCGGCCGCAGCGCTGGCCCGACGGGGTGCGGCGCCTGGACCTGGCCGCGCTGCCACCCGGAGCCCCGGTCGCCGACGCCGGCCCCGCGCGACCGGACGACCTCGCCTACGTGATCTACACGTCCGGCTCCACCGGTACCCCCAAAGGTGTGATGATCGAGCACCGCTCGGCGCTGAACACCGTCGTGGACATCAACGACCGCTACCGGGTCACGCCCGAGGACCGGGTCTTCGGCCTGGCCGAGCTCGGCTTCGACCTGTCGGTGTACGACCTGTTCGGCACCCTGGCGGCCGGCGCGACCCTGGTGCTGCCCGACGGGGACAAGCTCAACGACCCCGCGCACTGGGCGAAGCTGATGACGGAGCACCGGGTCAGCGTGTGGAACTCGGTACCGGCCCAGATGCTGATGCTCGTCGAACACCTGGAGGCCGGCGCGGAGGTGCCGCCGGCCCTGCGGGTGGTCATGCTCAGCGGCGACTGGATCCCGGTGGACCTGCCCGACCGGATCGCCGACCTGTGGCCCGACGCGACGGTGTACAGCCTGGGCGGGGCGACGGAGGCCTCGATCTGGTCGATCGCGCACCCGGCCGCCGAGGTGGACCCGGACGCGCCGAGCGTCCCGTACGGCACGCCGCTGCGCAACCAGCGGTTCCACGTCCTCGACGCGCGGCTGCGGCCGAGCCCGGTGTGGGTGACCGGCGAGCTGTACATCGAGGGCGACGGGCTGGCCCGGGGCTACTGGGGCGACCCGGACAAGACGGCGGCGAGCTTCCCGACCCATCCGGTGACCGGCGCGCGGCTGTACCGGACGGGCGACTACGGCCGGTACCTGCCCGACGGCACGCTCCAGTTCCTCGGCCGCCGCGACGGCCAGATCAAGATCAACGGGTACCGGGTGGAGCTCGGCGAGGTCGAGGCCGTCCTCCGCCAGCACCCCGGCGTCGAACAGTCCGTGGCGGTGGCGGTCACCGGCGACGGCCCGGCCCGCCTGGTGGGCTACGTCGTGCCGACCGACCCGCCGGACCCGACCCTGTTCGGCACGGAGACCGCCGACCGGGCGGGCAACGACGCGCTGTGGCGGCGGCTCACCGGGGTCGCGGCCAGCGCCCCGGAGGAGGACACCGCCGTGCTGCTCGACGCGTGGCGCCGGCTCGACGACGTGCACGCGGCGGCCGTCGGCACGGCGTTCCGCGCCCTGGGCATGCCGCACCTGCCCGGCAGGGTGTTCGACCCCCGGCACATCGCGCGGGGCGCGGGCGTCGCGGGCCGCTACGACCGCTGGCTGGGCCGGGCGACGGCCGTGCTCACCGCCCGGGGCTTCCTGCGGCCCGCCCCGGACGGGGTGGTGGTCGCCCGCGAACTGCCGGCGGCGATCCCCGACCCCGTGGCCCGGTCCGTGCGGGCCGGCCTGGGGACGCTGGGCGTGCCCGACGACCTGACCGACTGGCTGCTGTCCCTCGCCGGGAACGTGGCCGGGGTGCTCCGCGAGGACCTGCACTCCGCGCAGCTGTACACCAACGACCGCACCACCGAGGTGTACGCCCGGCTGTTCGACCCCACCTACCGGATCGCGGCGGCGGCGGTCGCCGAGCTGGTCGCGCACCGGCCCGCCGACCGGCCGCTGCGGATCCTGGAGGTCGGCGCGGGCTACGGCTCGCTGACCGGCCACCTGCTGCCGCTGCTGCCCCCGGACACCACCGAGTACGTGTTCACCGACATCTCGACGTACTTCCTCGGCGCGGCCCGCACCCGGTTCGCCGCGCACCCGTTCGTCCGCTACGAGCTGTACGACCTGGACCGCACCCCGGGCGCGCAGGGCTTCGACGGCCGGGAGTTCGACCTGGTCGTCGCCGCGAGCGTGCTGCACGACGCGAAGGACGTCGACCGCACCCTGCGGAAGCTGTCCGGCGTGCTCGCCCCCGACGCGGTGCTGCTCCTGGTCGAGCAGACCACGTTCCACCCCTGGTTCGACCTGACCATGGGCCTGCAACAGGGCTTCGACGGGTACGAGGACACCACGCTGCGCGGCGCGCACCCGCTCCTGGACCGCCGCCAGTGGGGCACGGCCCTGACCACGGCCGGCTACACCGCCCCCACGGTGCTGTCCACCGGCGGCCCGGCGGCCGTGGGCTTCGACGTGATCGTGGCCCGGGGGCCGGCCGAACGGTGCCGGTTCGAGCCCGAGGCGCTGCGGGCGTTCGTCGGCGAACGGCTGCCGAAGCACATGGTGCCCTCGCGGATCCACACCCTCGACGCGGTACCGCTCAGCGACACCGGCAAGGTCGACCGCCGGGCGCTCGCCCAGGCGGGGGCCCGCACGGCCGCCCGGGGCCGGCCCGCGAAACCGCCCACGACGGAACGCCAGCACGCGCTGGTCGACATCTGGCGGGAGACCCTGGGCCTGGCGGAGCTCGATCTGGCCGACGACTTCCTGGAGGCCGGCGGCGACTCGTTGCAGGCGGCCCGGCTGGTCGCGGCGATCGGGACCCGGTTCGGGGTGGCCGTGCCCGTCGCGGTGATCCTGGAGTACCCGACCGTCGAGGCCCTCGACGGCTACCTCACCGACCTGATCGGCCCGTCCGGAACCGGGGAGACGTCATGACCGAGCAGGCGATCCGGGACTGGCTGGTCGGCTTCGTCGCCGAACTGCTGGCCATCGAGCCGGCCGAGGTGGACCCGGCCGCGACCATGGAGGCGCTGGGGGTGGACTCGGCGACCACCCTGGTCCTGGCCAGCGACCTGGGCGAGCTGCTCGGGCGGACGATCCCGCCCACGGAGCTGCTCGACCACCCGACCCTCGCGGCGCTGGCCGGGCACCTGGCCCGCCAGCCGAGCGCGGTGTAGGGGGCCGGCGGGTGGACACGCTCCACACTCCGCGCTGGCTGGTCCGCGCGATCGCCCGGCCCACCCCGGCCGTCCGGTTGTACTGCTTCCCGCACGGCGGCGGCTCGATCGCCGAGTACGTCCGGTGGGCCGCGGACCTGCCCGGCGTGGAGCTGTGGGGCGTACAGCTGCCCGGTCGCGGCAGTAGGCTGCGGGAACGGCCGTTCACCCGGATGGAGCCTCTCGTGCGAGCACTGCTGGCGGAGAACACGTTCGCGGCGCCGTTCGCCTTCTTCGGGCACAGCATGGGCAGCCTGGTCGCGTACGAGGTGGCCCGGGCGCTGCGGGACGCGGGCCTGCCGCTGCCGGAGCGGCTGTTCGTCTCCGCGTACCCGGCTCCGCACCTGCCCCGTCGCGAGCCGGCGGTGCACCACCTGCCCGACGCCGAACTCCTCGCCGAGGTCGAACGCCGGCACGGCGGCGTGCCGGCCGAGGCCCTGGCCGACCCCGAACTCACCCGCATGATCGCCGCCTGCCTGCGGGCCGACTACGAACTGGTCGACTCCTACGAGCACCGCCCCGCCCCGGCGCTGCCGGTCCCGCTGACCGTGCTCGGCGGGCGCGAGGACCACGTGACCGAGGAGGAGCTGACCGCCTGGGCGGAGCACAGCACCCGGCCGCTGGCGTCCCGGCGGTTCGCGGGCGGGCACTTCTACCACCGCGAGCACCGCCGGCCGCTGCTGCGCACCATCAACGCCACGTTCCGACAGCCGGGGGTCTGAGTGCTCGTCTTCGCGTTCGCCGCCCTGGTCCTGATCGCCATCCCCGGTCCGGACCAGGCGCTGATCACCCGCAACGCCCTCACCGGCGGCCGGACGGCGGGCCTGCTGACCATGGTCGGCGGGGTCACCGGCATCTCCGTGCACGCCACGGCGGCGGCGTTCGGGGTCTCCGGGCTGCTGATGGCCTCCGCCGAGGCGTTCACCGTGCTGAAGCTGATCGGCACGGTGTACCTGCTGTGGATGGGCGTCCAGACCCTGCTGTCGGCCCGGAAACGGAGCGCGGCGGCGGACGAGGAGGCCACCCAGCCGGCCGGGTCCCCGTGGCGGTACCTGCGGCACGGGTTCCTGTCGAACTCGCTGAACCCGAAGGTGGCGCTGTTCTTCATCACCCTGTTGCCGCAGTTCTTCCCCACCGACGGCGGCGGCCTCGGGTACGCGCTGCTGCTGTCCCTGGTCTTCGCGTGCATCTACCTGCTGTGGTTCAGCCTGTACGTGCTGCTCGTCGACCGGGCCGGGGCGTTGCTGCGCCGGCCGAGGGTGCGGGCCCAGATCGAGCGGGTCACCGGCGTGCTCCTGGTCGGGTTCGCGATCCGGTTGGCTTTGCAGAGCCGGAACTAGGGGGTACCGGGGCGGGCCGGCCCGCCTCTGAGCGGGTTCTGAGTGGACTCCCAGTGGCCTCTGCCAGTCTCCTCGCGCCGGGGAAGCTCCTCCGGCTCCCGCTGGAACGACGACCCGCCGACCGCCCGTGGCGGTTCCCGTTCCTCCAGGTAAGGAGAACGCCCATGTCGCGTACCACCCGACCGGCCGCGCTGGCCGCCGCACTCGTCCTCGCCGCCACCGGTGTGGCCGTCGCCGTCGCCTCCCCCGCGCAGGCCCGGCCCTACTGCTCCTCCACGTTCTCCATCACCCCCGCGTCCGGCACCCTGCACGTCGACTCGCAGACCACGTGCCCCAACGGCGAGGAGGACACGGCGTACGTCCGGATCCAGCGGTGGGATCCCGCCAACGGGGGGTGGACCGTGGTGGCCTCCGGTTACGGCACCGCGGACTACACCTGCTCCGGCGGTGCCACGTACCTCTACGCCGCCCACGGCGGGTACTGGGCGGAGCGGGCCCAGGGCTACTACTCCTGCGGCTGACGGTGTCCGGGCCCGGGTGGCGAGGGGCCGCCCGGGCCCGCCGCGCCGGACGGATCCGGCGGGGCGCTCCGTCCATGAGGGTCCGAACAGTTCCCCGTCGGGGCTTCTCACCGAGTATCGTCCGTTATCGTCGTACCCCTCGATGTTAGGAACCACTGTGAACAGACGTCTGATCGGCGCCCTCCTGTCCACTGTCACCGGTGCCGCGATGGTCGCCACCATGGCCACGCCCGCCGCCGCCGCGCCCCGGGTCCAGGCCGTCACCTTCGCCGGCACGGTCGCGCTCAGCAACTGCTCGGGCTCCGTCGTGCGCCCGCCGAACGCGCTGTCGACCGACCCGGCCCTCGTGCTGTCCAACGGGCACTGCCTGGAGACCGGCATGCCCGGGGCCGGCCAGGTCGTGCTGAACCGGTCCTCCACCCGCACGTTCCAGCTGCTCAACGCCGCCGGTACCGGCACGGTGGGCACGATCCGGGCGACGAAGATCGCGTACGGCACGATGACCGACACCGACATCTCCCTCTACCAGGTCAGCCAGACCTACGCGCAGATCCAGAGCGCGTACGGGATCCGGGCGCTCGACCTGGTGGCCACCCACCCGGTGCAGGGCACGGCGATCTCCGTGGTCTCCGGGTACTGGAAGAAGAAGTACAACTGCAACATCGACGGTTTCGCGTACCGGTTGAAGGAGGCGAGCTGGACGTTCAAGGACTCGATCCGGTACACGTCGCCGTGCAACGTCATCGGCGGCACCTCGGGTTCGCCGATCGTGGACGTGGCCACCGGCAGGGTCGTCGGGGTCAACAACACCATCAACGAGAGCGGCGGCCGGTGCACGCTGAACAACCCGTGCGAGGTGGACCAGGGCGGCAACGTGACGGTGCGCCGGGGGATCGGGTACGGCCAGGAGACGTACACCATCGTGGCGTGCCTCGGGGCCGGTAACCAGATCGACCTGAACCGGGCGGGCTGCACGCTGCCGAAGCCGTAACGGGGAGCCGGTGGGGCGGGCGGTCGTCCGCCCCACCGGCGTCACCGGTCCGGTCCGGCGCGGATCACACCGCGGTCACCGGGGCGGGGCACCGGCGGCGCACGCACAGCGGTCGCGGGCCGGCGTTGGCGTCGCCGCCTTCCCGGCACTGGCCGTCACGGCCCGGCGTGGGCACCACGGCCCGGCGTGGGCGTCAGCGCCCGGCGTGGGCGCCACCGCCGCCTTTCCGGCACCGCCCGTCACGGCCCGGCGACCGTCCGGCAGCGAATCCGCACCACCGACCACTATGGACTCCAGGACGCCCCATCCGCGCCCGGACAGCCCATTGACAGGCGTGCGCGCGCCAGCGAGGCTCAACTTCGTTGATCTTGAAACGTCACGGAGGAGCCCGCATGACCCAGCACGCCCTGATCGTCGACGCGCACCAGGCCCTGCGCACGACCGTCTCCGCAGTGGACCCCGCCGACTGGGCCCTGCGCACCCCGTGCTCCGAGTGGAACGTCACCCAGGTGCTCCAGCACGCGGCGGGCGACCAGTGGGCCTACGCGGCGGCGATCACCGGCGGCCCAGGCCCGGCCGAGGACCCGTTCGCGCCGTCGGGCAGGCTGCGGGACGCGCCGCTGATCGTGCTGGACCTGGCCCTGGACGCCACGGCCGGCGCCTGGGCCACGGTGGCCGTCGACGCCCGGGACGTGCCGAACCCGCTGCCGCACGGCCCGATGTCGGCCGTGCTCGCGTCCGGGGCGTGCGCCCTCGACGCGGCCGTGCACGCGTGGGACATCGCGGTCGCCACCGGCCAGCCGTCGCCGCTCACGCCCGAGCTGGCCGAGGGGCTGCTGCCGGTCGCGCGGGCGCTGTGCGAGCCGCTGCGCCAGTGGGGCGCGTTCGGGCCGGTCGTGCCGGCCGAGCCCGGGGACGACGAGGCTGCCACCCTGCTGCGCTACCTGGGCCGCGATCCGCACTGGAAGGCCTGACCGCACCGCTCCGGGCCCGACCGACCCGACAGTGGCGACCGGGCCCGGCGGCGGTGTCCGGTCGGGGACGTTGTCCGGTTCCGGAAGGATCGCAGCCTTCGATCAAGGTCGATACTCCGAGGGGTACCCGACGGGAGGCCCCACCGTGACCCCACCGAACCGCACCCTCGACCGGGAACTGGCGCAGGTCATGCGCACCGGCCCGTTCTCGGTGGCCCTGCACCTGGCCATCGAGTCACGCGGCTGGACCCTCGAACGCGTCCAGCGCGGCCTGCTCGGCCACGGCGTCGGCCTGAGCCTGAGCACCCTGAGCTACTGGCGGCGCGGCCGCAGCCGGCCCGAACGTCCCGAGTCGCTGCGCGCCGTGCACCTGATCGAACGCCTGCTGGACCTGCCCGAGGGTTCCCTGACGGGCCTGCTGGACGGGCGGTCGCGTCCGCTGCGGCCGGGCCGGTCGCCGCAGCCGAGCCTGGACCCGGAGCGGCTGTGGTCCGCGCCGGCCGGCCTGGCCCGGACGTTCGGGCAGCTCACGGCGCCGCCGCAGGACCATCTGCTCCGGGTCAGCGTGCACGAGGAGCTGGAGGTCGGCCCGGACCGGCACCTGCGGGTGATGCGGACCCGGCTGGTCCTGCTGGCGCTCGCCGACCGGCTCTCGCACTGCCGCGTCGTGTACTGGGCGGAGGTCCCCGGCACCGAGCCGCCCTCGATCGGCGCGACCCGGTTCTGCCGCCCGGGCCGGATCCGCACCGACCTGGACAGCGGGTTCAGCGTGACCGAGCTGGTGCTGGACCGGATGTTGCAGCGCGGCGAGTACGCGGCCCTGGAGTACGAGGTGCTGCCCGGGCCGACGGCGGAGATCATCGACGAGTTCACCCGGCGCAGCGCGGTGCCGATCCGGGAGTACGCGCTGTCGGTGTGCTTCGACCCGGCCGCGTTGCCCGCCCGGTGCGTGCGGCTGGACCGGCGGACGGCCGACGGGCCCACCACGGACGGGGAGGAGCTGTGGCTGGGCGCCTCCGGTACCGCGCAGCTGGTGGTCATCGACGCCCCTCCGGGTCAGGTCGGGATGCGCTGGGAGTGGGAGTGACGGGGGCCCGGCCCGTGGAGGTGGCCGGGCCCCCGCCCGTTCAGGACAGGGTCACGTCGTCGAACTTCGCGACCCCGTGCGCGCTGGTGTTGGTCATGGTCAGCGTCAGGGTGTAGCTCTTCCCGGCGGTGACCCCGGCGTTACCGGGGAACCAGAAACCCCCGTTCATGCAGGCCAGCTGGGTGATGGTCCGGCTGGCCCCGGTGGCGGTGTCGACCAGGGTGGCCGTGGCCATCTCGAGGGCGAACGGGTCGCAGTTGGACGTCAGCACGTACACGGACAGCTGGCTCCTGCCCGCCGGTACCGTGAACGTCTGGCTGATCGAGGAGACCCCGGTGCCGCCGCCGACGGAGGCCGCGTAGGCCCCGGTGCGCCCGCCACCGACCACCGAGGTGGTGCCGGTGCCGGTCCAGCCGCTCAGCGAACCGGACTCGAAGCCGCCGTTGGTGACGCCGTCGCCCGGGCCGGGGCCCGTGTTCTTGACGTTGAGCACGAACGTGGTGTCATGGGTGGCGGAGGCGGCCCGCCCGGTGACGGTGATCGAGTACGAGCCGGTCGCGGCCGCGCTCGTGGTGGCCAGGGTCAGCTTCGAGGTGTTGCCGGCGGTGACGGAGTCCGGCGCGAAGGTCGCGGTCACGCCCGAGGGCAGGCCGGCCGCGGACAGGGCGACGGTCTCCGCCGAGCCCCCGGTGACGGCGGTGGAGACCGTGCTGGTCGCGGACTCGCCGTTGCGGACCGTGGCGGTGGCCGGCGACAGGGAGAGCGAGAAGTCGTTGCCGCCGCCGGTGCCGCGCACCGTGAGGGTGTAGGTCGCGGTGTGCGTCGCCGACGCCGCCTTGCCCTGCACGGTCACGGTGTAGGTGCCGGACTTGGTGTCGGCCGTGGTGGACAGGGTGAGCTTGGACGTGCCGCCCGCCGTCACCGAGGTGGGGTCGAACGCGCCGGTGGCGCCGGTCGGCAGGCCGGAGGCGGTCAGCGCGACCGTCTCGGCGGAGCCGGTCACGACGGCCGTGGACACCGTGGTGGTCAGGGCCGACCCCGCGTCCACGGAGCCCGAGGTCGGGTTCACCGCGATCGAGAAGTCGTTGGTGGGCTGCGGGTTCCCGCCGCCGAAGTCCTTCGTGTACAGCAGCAGGTTCGGCGAGCCGGTACCCGCGTTCTTGATCTTGCCGGGGGTGGCGGCGTTCAGGACCGCCGCGTGCACCTCGGCCGGGGCCGCCGTCTTGTGGTTCTGCAGGTACAGCGCCGCGCCGCCGGCCACGTGCGGGGACGCCATCGACGTACCCGTCATGTTCGCGTAGGCGGTGTTGGAAGTGATCCCGGCCGAGTAGATGTTCTCCCCCGGCGCGAACAGGTCCAGGCACTTGCCGTAGTTCGAGGTGCCGCTGCGGTTGTCGGTGGAGTTGCTGTTGCCGACGTTGAGGGTCTCCTTGACCGTGCCGCCGGGGCCGAACGAGCAGCCGTCGGAGCCGTTGTTGCCGGCCGCCGCGACGTAGGTGAAGCCGGCCGCGATGGAGTTCTGCAACGCCTGGTCGCCGATGTGCGCGTCGTCGAAGCCGAAGCTCATGTTGACGACGGCGGGCTTGACGCCGTTCTGGGTGATCCAGTCGAAGCCCTTGATCGCGGCGGAGTCCGGTCCGGTGTTGCCGCAGTTGACGCCGAGCGCGCGGACCGCGACCAGCTTGACCTTCTTGGCCACGCCGACGGTCTTGCCGCCGATGGTGCCGGACACGTGCGTGCCGTGCCCGAAACAGTCGTTGCCGTTCTGGCCGTCCTCGATGAAGTCGGCCCCGACGCTGGCCCGGCCCTCGAACTCCTGGTGACCGATCTTGATCCCGGAGTCGATGACGTAGGCGGTGACGCCCTCGCCGGTACCCGCGTAGGTGAAGCTCTTGTCGAGGGGCAGGTCCTTCTGGTCGATCCGGTCCAGGCCGTAGCTGGGCGGGTTGGTCTGGGTGTCCAGCAGCCGGGCGGTGCCGTCCTGGGCGACCTGGGCCACCTGCGGGTCCGCCGCGAGCCGGCGCGCCTGCCGCTCGGTCATGTTCTTCACGGAGAACCCGTGCAGGGCGGCGGTGTAGGTGAACCCGAGCGTGCCCTGGTACTTCGTCGCGAGCGCCCCGGCCGTGGCCTCGATGGCCCGCGGCGCGGCCGACCGCAGCGCGCTCTCCTTGAGAACGATGACGTAGCTGCCCGGGATCGGCTGGGACGCGCCGTGCCGGACCACGCCCTCGGCGGGGGCGGCCGAGGACGCCTGTGCGCCGACCGCGAGGGTGGCGACGGTCAGGCCGAGCGCTGCGAACAGCGCCCGGCGGGTGGTCTGTCGTGGTGTCAAGGTGCCCTCCGGCGGAGTGCGCCGGCAGCGCGAAGCGGCCGACTGAGGGGTGAAGTGTCCGAATCACACCACCAGCCCCGAGCCGTGCGGAAGACGGTTACAAGCAGCACCGGGCAGCGGGTCGAAACCCGCTGTGAAAGCCTCGAAACCTACAACCAGCCGCGCCGGGACGCCTGGAGCGCCGCCTGGAACCGGGTCTCCACGCCCAGGTGCGCCATCAGGAGGGTGATCCGGCGGGTGACGGTGCGTTCGGTGACCCCGAGCGCGCGGGCCACCGCCCGGTCCTTCATGCCCGCGGCGAGCATGGCGAGCATCGCCCGGTCCCGGGGGCCGGGGCCCTCGTCGCGTTCCCGGCCCGCGAGCGGGGTGGCCCGCTCCCAGAGCAGGTCGAAACACATGATCAGGGTACTGAGCAGCGGCGACGGGTGCACCAGGATCCGGGTGTGGGTGTCGGTCGCGCCCAGGGTGAGCGGGATCAGGGCGACCCGGCGGTCCACGATGGTCATCTTCAGCTCGACGTCGGGCAGGGCGCGGGCGTCCTCCCCGGCGGCGATGCAGTCGAGGACGTCGCGCATCTTCTCGGGCTCGTGCAGCACCGGCGCGTGGTAGATCGCCCGGTAGGACACCCCGCGGCGCATCACCTGGCGCTGCTCCTCGTTGTCCTGGGGCTGGCCGAGCAGGTACGGCGGGCAGTCCACGATCGCCACCTCCCGTTCCGCGCCGAGCTGAAGCCGGGCGATCTGGTGCAGCACCGCCTGGTCGCCCTCGATCACCTCGACGAGCCCGCCCGGGCCGCCGGCGGGGGCCAGCGCCATCTGCCGGGTGAGGTCGCGGGCGGCGGCCCGGAGCCGTTCGAGACCCTCCTGGCGGCGGAACGCGAGGGCGTCGATGGCCAGGTCGGGCGGCGCGGGCACGTACCGGGCGAGGTCGCCGGCCAGCCGGGTGACGAGGCCGTGCTCGGTGAGGGTCTCCAGGGTGCGGCCGACCCGGGACTCGGTGAGGTCCAGCGCGGCGGCCAGCTCGGGCACGCTGCCGCGCGGGGCGGCGAGAAGTCGCAGGTAGACGGCGCTGTCGACCTCGCCGAGGCCGACCGGTCCGAGTAGGGGCTCCATGACCCATCGACGCTACTCCATCGAGCGGCCGGTTTCCGACGTTGTCCGGGATCGGAAGGGCGTGGGAGCGCGGTCCGGGCCTACGGTGCGAAACACCGCGTCCGGTACGCGGTTCCCCTCACCACCCCTTGGAGGCACCTGGTGAACAGATCCCTGGCCGCTGGCGGAGCGGCCCTCCTGCTGGCCGGTCTGGCCGTCGGCACGGCCGCGATGGCGCAGGCCACGCCCGACATCCCCAGCCGCGCCGACGCCGTCGCCCGGGCCGACTCGGCGCTCGCCGGGCACCGGTCGGCGGCGCTGGCGTCGACCGCCGACACGTTCAGCGTGTACCGCACCATCGTGGACCCGACCGGCGCGTCGCACGTCCGCTACACCCGCACCCACCAGGGCCTGCGGGTGTACGGCGGCGACCTCGTCGTGCACAACGGCCCCGGCGGCGCCTTCGCCGGGGTGTCCAACGCCCTCGCCGCGCCCCTGACGCTGTCCACCACCCCGACCGTGCCGGCGGCGAGCGCCGAGCGGGCGGCGGCGGCCGGCTTCGCGGGCCGGGTCAGCACGGTCGGGGCGTCGGAACTGCTCGTGGACGCCAGCGGGGAACGGGCCCGGCTCGCCTGGGAGACCGTGGTCCGGGGCACGGCGCCCGACGGCCAGACGCCGAGCGTGTCGCACGTGCTCACCGACGCCGGGACCGGCGCGCGGATCGGGGCGTTCGACGAGATCGAGCACGCGGCGGGTACCGGCAAGGGCGTCTACGTCGGCACGGTCCCCGTGGACACCACCGGCTCCGGCAGCTCGTACCAGTTGAAGGATCCGGTGCGGGGCAACGGGTACACCTGCGACATGGCGCGCGGCACGGGCAGCTGTTCGACGTACACCGACGCGGACAACGCGTGGGGCGACGGCAACCCGGGCACCAGCCAGTCGGCGGCGGTCGACGCGCACTACGGCGCGGCGGTCACCTACGACTACTTCAAGTCCGTGCACGGCCGCAACGGGATCTTCGGCGACGGGCGGGGCGTGCCGAGCCGGGTGCACTACGGCAACGCGTACAAGAACGCGTTCTGGGACGGCTCGCAGATGACGTACGGCGACGGGGCCGGCAACACCCACCCCTTCACCGAGCTGGACATCTCCGGGCACGAGATGGCGCACGGCGTCACGGAGAACGTGGTGTCCGGCGGCCTGACCTACTCCGGGGAGTCCGGCGGCCTGAACGAGGCCACCTCCGACATCTTCGGCACCATGGTCGAGTTCTACGCCGCCAACTCCTCCGACACCCCGGACTACCTGATCGGGGAGAAGATCGACTACTTCGGCAACGGGCGGCCGCTGCGCTACATGGACGACCCGTCGAAGGACGGCAACTCCGACAAGTGCTGGTCGACGGGTACGGGCGGCAAGGACGTGCACTACTCGTCCGGTGTCGCGAACCACTTCTTCTACCTGCTCGCGGTCGGTTCGGGCTCCTCGGAGTGGGGCAACAGCCCGACGTGCGACAGCTCGACGCTGACCGGGATCGGCAACGCGAAGGCCGAGAAGATCTGGTTCCGGGCGCTCGACGTGTACTTCACGTCCACCACCAAGTACGTCGCCTCCGGGACCAACGACGCGCGCAACTACACCCTGTCCGCGGCGAAGGACCTGTACGGGAACTGCTCGGCGGAGTACCAGGCCGTGCAGAAGGCGTGGAAGGCCGTGAACGTGGCCGGCGAGGACACGACGTGCACCAACACGCCGGGCCCGACGGGCAGCCCGACCGCCAGCCCCACCGTGGGCCCGACGACCAGCCCGACCGCGACGCCGACCAGCACGCCGTCGTGCCCGCCGGTGACCAACGCGACCGATGTGCAGATCCCCGACGCGGGGGCGGCCGTCGACAGCACCGTGACCGTCACGGGTTGTGTGCGCAACGCCTCGGCCAGCACGAAGGTGGAGGTGCACGTGAAGCACACCTGGCGGGGTGACCTGAGCATCGATCTGGTCGCTCCGGACGGCACCGTCTACTCGCTGAAGAAGGCCGAGATCACCGACTCGGTGGCGAATGTGGACACGACCTACACCGTGGACGCCTCGTCGGAGGCCGCCGGTGGGGCCTGGAAGCTGCGGGTGCGGGACAACTTCGGGTACGACACGGGGTTTGTCGACAGTTGGACGTTGACTGTCTGATCGGGATCGTGGTGGGCGGTCACACCCCGCCCACCACTGGTCTCGCCGTGCCGGCCGGGGTCGGCGGTGGGGCGCCGTGGCCGGTTCGTCGGAAGAGAGAAGGGCCTTTGACTCTCTTCCAACGAACCGGCCACGGCTTCTCGGGTTACGCGCTGTGGTCTATTCCCAGGGCGAAGGCTCGGGCGTTCAGGGCTCGGAAGAGGGGGCCGATCAGGAGGGCGAAGGCCTCGGGGGCACGGGCCGTGGTGATGTCGCCCAGGTCGATGATGCGGTCGGGGTGCCAGCCCAGGTCGGTGAGCAGGGCTGTGGTCGTGGATTTGGCGGTCGGGTCGTCGCCGGACAGGAACACCGTGCCGGGGGTGGTGAGGGTGGCGGGGGCGGCCATCACGGAGTAGACCATCGTGTTGAGGGTCTTCACGACGTGGGTCGTGGGCAGGGCGTGCTGGAGTTCCTCGGCGAGGCTGCCGTCGGGGTAGCACAGGGTGCCGGGCATGCCGTCGGGTCCGCGTTCGGTGGCATTGGCGACATCGATCAGTACCTTTTTCTCCAGGTACGTGGTGAGGCCGCGCAGCACGTCCACCGAGACGTCGCCGGGGAGGGCGTTCACGATGACCTCGGCGGCTTCGGTGGCCTCGGCGTGGGTGGCCACCGCGACGGACGTGTCCGCCCAGGCGGCCGCCTCGCGGGTCGGGTCGAGGGTGCCGATCGTGACGGTGTGGCCGGCGGCGGCGAGTCCGGTGGCGAGGACGCGGCCGACCCGGCCGGAGCCGAGAATGGCGATGCTGGTCATGGGGTCTCCCTGGTGGGGTGGTGGGTGGCGGTTCGCTTCATGGTGGGTGGCCCGACCGGTCGGCCGGAGACCAGTCGGTCGGAGGCCGGCTGGTCGGAGGCCGGCTGGTCGGAGGCCGGCTAGGCCGACGTGGTCGGCGGGGCGTCCACGGTGGACAGGAGCGAGACGAAGCCCTGGTGCAGGCCGGGGGCGGTGGCCAGGAAGCTGTCGGAGCGGTCGGTCCACGGGCGGCCCGCGGTGTCGGTGACGGTGCCGCCGGCCTCGCGGACCAGCAGCGCGCCGGTGAGCAGGTCGCGGGTCCGGCCGTAGAGCCAGAAGGCGTCCAGGCGGCCGGCCGCGACATCCGCCACCTGCACGGACGTGGGGCCGAGGTTGCGGACCACGAGCACGTGCGGGGCGACGGCGGCCAGGGACAGGCCCGCGCGCCGGGTGGACTCCGGGTCCCCGGCCGGGTCGGAGCCCAGGCTGGTGGCCGACAGCGCCGCGCCGGGCTCCGTCTTGGCCGAGGGGGCGCCGTCCACCGTCGCGCCGTGTCCGGCGACGGCCGTGTACGTCCGGCCCAGCGGGGGCGCGTGCACCACGGCGAGGACCGGGACGCCGTCGCGGACCAGGGCGACGCTGACGCTCCAGTACGGCAGGCCGTGGGTGTAGTGCACCACGCCGTCGACCGGGTCGACCACCCAGAACTCCCCCGGCGGCAGCGGGGCGGTGCCGAACTCGTCACCGTCCCAGCCTGCGGTCGGGCGCAGCCGGGTCAGTTCGCGGCGCAGGTGCTCCTCGACCGGGGTGTCGAGGGCGGCGAAACCGGCGATGATCCCGTCGCGGGTGGCCGGGGAGCGCAGGTCCGGGCTGAAATTGCTGGTCAGGTGGGTGGCGGCGGTGGTGACGGCGTCGACGACGTGCGGCAGTAGTACCAGCAGATCGGCGTTTGTTCTCGTGTCCACGGGGTGTCTCCTCTGTTGTGCCGGGGGTCTCGTCGTTCGCTGCCCTGGGTGGGCCGTCGTCGGTTGCGGCGTTGGGACAGGTGTAGCAGGCAGGTGCTCGGATAGAGTCCCAGTGAAGGCTGAAGTGAGCGCTTCTGGACAAGTTCTGCGATGGATTGACTGGGTGGCGACATGGAGCTGGACGAGGTGGATCGGCGGATCGTGTGCGCGCTACAGGTCGACGGGCGGGCGCCGGCCGGCCGGATCGGCGAGGTGCTGGGGGTGTCCGCGCGGACCGTCGTGCGCCGCCTGGCCCGGCTCGAAGGGGCGGGCGTGCTGCGGGTGGTCCGGGTGCCGGAGGTCAGCGCCTATCCGGACGGGGCGCTCGTGCTGCGGGTCCGGGTGCTGCGGGGTCGCACCGACGTGCTCGCCGACGCGCTCGCCCGGCGCGAGGACGTGCCGTTCGTGGATGTCACCCTGGGCGGGGAGGAGGTCGTCGCGCTCGCGGTGACGGGCCCGGACGCCCGCGACCGCCTGCTGTACGAGCAGCTCCCCGCCACCTCCGCCGTCACGGCCACCACCGCCCAGGCCGTGCTGCACGTGTTCGCCGACGCGGCGCACTGGCGGGCCGGCTGGCTGACCGCCGACGAGATCCGGGCACTGGAACCTCGGCCGTCGAGCGGGCCGCTGGCGGGCTCGTCCGCGCTGCCGCCCGGAGCCGTCGGATCCGGTCAGGGCGAGGCGTCCGAGGCGGAACCGTTCGGGCCGCTCGGCGCGCTGGACCGGGCGTTGCTGGAGCGGCTCGCGGTGAACGCCCGGGTCGGGGCGGCCGAAGTGGCGGCGGCGGTCGGCGCGCCCGAGTCGACGGTCCGGCGGCACCTGCACCGGTTGGGGGCGGCCGGCCGGATCCGGACCCACGCGACGATCGACGCCCGGCTGCTCGGCATGACCGTGGACGCGACGCTGTGGATGACCGTGCCACCGGCCCGGCTGCACGAGATCGGCACGGCGCTGGCCGGGCATCCGCACGTGCACGGGGTGCTGGCGACGACCGGGGTGACGAACCTGCTCGCGACGGTGTTCACCCCGGACCTGCCGGCGCTGTACGCGTTCGTGACCCGGGTGCTCGGGCCGCTCGGGGTGCCGGGCGCGGAGACGACGGTGGTGGGCCGCGCGGTGAAGCGCGCGGGCGTCCGGCAGTCCGCCCCGGGCTGAACCGCCGGAGGCACGGATCGGCGCGGGCCCTGGGGCGGGCCCGCGCCGGTCCGTTACCAGGTGCTGTTGACCAGGCCCGTGCCCAGGTAGACCTGGTCGAAGCCGTTGCCGTCCTGGTCGTCGGTGAACGCCACCGTGACCTCGCCCCACGGGGACACCCCGAGCGCCGGTTCGTCCTGCCGGCCCGTCGCGGTCGCGTTCACCCGCAGGGTCGGGAGCCGGCCGGTGACCGTGCCGTCGGGGTTGAAGCCGCGCGCCCACACGTCCGAGCCGTCCACCCAGGACACCACGAGCGCGAGCTGGTCGTCGATGCCGACCCGGGGCGCGGACTGCGGGCCGACCGCCGTGCCGTCGTCGGTGACCGTGCGGTCGGTGGTGGTGCGCGGCGTACCGGCGGCGGTGAAGGAGCGGGTGGCGGCCCGGGCCGTACCCGTGTGGTCGGTCTCCCAGGCGACCGCGAAGTCGCCGTTGAAGTTCGCGGCCACCGTGGCGGCGCGCTGCTGGCCGCCGCCGGACGCGTTGGCCGCCGTCTGGGCGAGTTTGACGCCGCCCGCCGGGGTCAGCAGCTTCAGGCCGATCTGGTAGAAGCCGTTGGCGTCGGTGTCCTCGTCCCAGACCACGATCGCGTTGCCGGCCGCGCCGAGGGCCACGTCGGGCCGGTGGTGCTGGCCGCCGGTCGTGTTGACCTGCGCCTCGTAGGTCTTGACGCTGATCGAGGAGAAGCCCGCCGCGCGGACCGTGGCCTGCGCGCCGGTCTGCACGTCCTCCCAGACCACGGCGAAGCCGGTGCCGTCGGGGTCGGCGGCCACGGCCGGTTCGAACTGCTGGCCGGCCGAGCTGGCGTTGGCCTTGCCGGTGCCGGTGACCGTGCCGGCGGTGGACACGGAGCGGACCGCGATGTTGTAGAAGCCGTTGCCGTCCGGGTCCTCCGACCACACGACGACCGCGGTGCCGTCCTCGTGCAGGGCGACGTCGGGCTGCCAGTGCCGCCAGTTCCCGGTGCCGCCGGTGGAGATCTTCTTCTCGTACAGGGAGACCTCGTCCTTGTACAGCCGGAGGAAGACGTCCGTGTGCACCGGGTCGGTCGGGGTCGCCGTGTCGCGGTCGTCCTCCCAGACGACGGCCGTGTACCCGTTGCGGGTCGCCGACACCGCCGCGTTGTCCTGGTCGCCGGTCGCCACGCTGTTGGCCGTGGACCAGGTGATGTCGGCGGGCGTGGTGCCGGTGGCGGAGGCCGGCGCGCCGGTCAGCAGCAGCCCGGCCGTCACCGCCAGCGGGACGACGGCGGCGCGCAGGGCCCGGCGGAGCGCACGGGCCGCCGGAAGGGCGGTCACGGGTTCACCAGTCCCGGGTTGCCGGCCTCGATGGCGTAGCTCTGGATGGTGCGCACCGGGTAGTCGCGGACGGTCACCTTGTCCACCACCCGGAAGTCGGCGAGCATCCGGGTGGAGTCGACCTGCACCCGGCAGTACCCCCGGAGGTTCTTGAAGAACTTGACGTGCGGGTTGAGGCTCGACAGGCCGGTGTCGGCGGCGTTGCCGTCGCCGGAGGACGTGACCGAGGTGGTGACGAGTTCGGTGCCGACGATCCGGTTCTGCGAGGCGTAGTCGGCCATCAGGTTGCTGGCCCAGGAGCGGTGCACGTCGCCGGTCAGCACGACCGCGCTGCGCACCCCGCGCGCGTCCCAGCCCTGCTGGATCCGGTCGCGGTTGGCCACGTAGCCGTCCCAGGCGTCCATCGAGGTCGCCCCGGCCGCGTCGGCGAGCTTCTGGGCGAAGAACACCTGCTGGCCGAGGATGTCCCAGGTGCCGAGCCGCTGGCCGAGACCGTCGAGCAGCCAGCTCTCCTGCGCGTTGCCGGTCAGGCTGCGGCCCGGCAGCTTCGCGTCGGCGCACACCTTCGTGCCGTCGCCGCAGGCCTGGTCGTCGCGGTACTGCCGGGTGTCCAGCAGGTGGAACGTCGCCAGGCTCCCCCAGCGCAGCCGCCGGTAGAGCTGCATGTTCTCGTTCACGGGTACCGAGGAGGCGCGCAGCGGCATGTGCTCGTAGTACGCCTTGTAGGCCGCCGCCCGGCGCGCCCGGAACCACGCGACGTCCCCTGCGGGAGAGTTGTCGGCCCGCACCAGGTTGGCGTAGTTGTTCTCCACCTCGTGGTCGTCCCAGATCACCAGCCACGGCGCGGCGGCGTGCGCGGCCTGCAGGTCCGGGTCCGTCTTGTACTGCGCGTGCCGCACCCGGTAGTGCGCCAGCGACGTGATCTCACTCGTCGGGGCGTGCTTGCGGACGGCCGTGGTCGAGGCGGTGCCCTCGTACAGGTAGTCGCCCAGGTGCAGGACGACGTCGGGGCGCTCCTCGGCCATCCGCCGGTACGCGGTGAAGTAGCCCGACTCGTAGTGCGAGCACGACGCGAACAGCATCGTGAACGGGGTGAGCGCGCCCGGGGCGGGGGCGGTGCGGGTCCGGCCGACCGGGGACAGGTAGCCGGCGGCGCGGAACCGGTAGTAGTACTCCGCGCCGGGCTGCAGACCGGACACCTCCACGTGCACGGTGTGCGCGGACGCGGACGCGGCGGTGGCGGTGCCGGTCCGGACGAGCTGGGTGAAGTACTGGTCGGTGGCCACCTGCCACTCGACGGACACGGAAGCGGTGGACATCCCGCCCTGGCCGTCGGCGTTCAGGGGCGACGGGGCGAGCCGGGTCCACAGCACCACGCCGTCCGGGAGCGGGTCGCCCGACGCGACGCCGAGCGTGAACGGGTAGCCGAGGGCAGCGCCGGCGGCGGTCGAGGTCAGGAGGGTGGCGCCGGCACCGGCGAGTCCACCGAGGATGAACGTTCGTCTATGCAGTGGGGGCATGGGAGTGTTCTACCGGCCACGGTGGGGCCATTGCCAGGGTTGACGCCCAATGTTCCCCTACGCTTGGTGCGCCGGTCGGACACGGACCGCTCCGGGCCGGGCCGGGCCGCCGGGGGCCGGGGGCCGGGCGCTGGGGCCGGGGGCCGGGGGCCGGGCCGGGTGCGAGGGCCCGGCCGGACGGGGTGGCTCCGGGAGGTGGCCGCTTGACGGCAGGGTGGACAATCAGCGGACCGACTGTCCGAGGAGTACCCGTGAAGGCTCGTCTCGTCCTGCTGACCCTGCTGCTCGCCGGTGGCGGCGTCCTGTCGGCCTGCTCCTCGGAGTCGGGCGGCACGATCGTGGAGAAGGAGTACGAGGCGGCGGGCGTCTCGCACGGCACCAAGTGCTCCCGGGTCAACGGCAAGAAGAAGTGCACGTCCACCACGAAGCGCAAGTCCGCGTGCTACGAGATCGACTTCCAGCGCAAGGACGGCTCCGAGGGCGAGGCGTGCGTGACCAAGGACGAGTACGACCGGCTGAATGTCGGCGACACGTACAAGCCCTGACGGCTAGTCTGGTCGGCTATGAGCGGGATCATGACGCGGTGGGTGGTGCTCCTGGAGCACGCCGTCACCGACGGGGACGCGGCCGGCACCGGGATCGACGACGCGACGGTGGAGCGGTGGATCGCCGAGGTCCGCGACGCCTACCTGGAGCAGTGCGCGGCGCTCGGCCGGTTGGTCGCGACGCCCGGCCTGGAGTGGGAGTTCCGGCCCGGGCCCGTGCCGCCCGGCGCGATGCTCGGTCGGCCGGAGGGCGTGGCCGTGTCGGCGAGCGTGAAGGAGTTCCGGCCGAGTTCGTTCACGTTGTCCGTGCGGCTGCGGCCGTGGGGCGGGGACGTGGAGACGCCGGTGAACGCGACCTGCGTGGTGCGGGTGCGCGAGGTTGCGACCGGTGAGGCGCGCGAGCTCGGCGACGGGATCCGCGACGAGCTGATCGGGCTGGAGCAGGGCGCCCGGCACGCGAACTGACGACCCTTCGACGGGTACGGAGGACGCGGGTGTCCGTCGCGCGACCGGGCCGGTGCCGGTCGCCCCGGCTGTCCCGGTGACCGGACGCGCGGCGACCGGGTGGGGGCCGGACCCGAGCCGTCCGGGTGGGGGCCGGACCCGGGCCGTCCGGGTGGGCCGGGGCCGCCGGCCGGGAGTCAGTGCCCCGCCGCCACGTGCTCCAGGATCCGGTCGATGACCAGCTCCCTGCGGTCCAGCTGCAACGCGTGCCCCGCCCCGGCCACCACCTCGACCCGCACCCCGGGCGCGACCCCGGCCAGCCGGGCGGCGACGGCGGCGGACCGGTGCAGCGCGCTGCGCTCCCCCAGCAGCACCGTCGTCGGGACCCGCAGCCCGCGCAGCTCGTCGTCGGTGAACACCGGCGGCAGCGGCATGGCGCGGCGGAACCCGGCGGACGGCAGGGCGAGGCTCATCAGGCCGGTCTCCAGGACGGTGCTGTTGTTCACCAGCCGGGCGAGGGCGGGCCGCAGGGCGCGGGGGGCCAGCCCGGCGAGGCCGCCGGCGATGATCCAGCCGTAGAACCGCGCGCCGATCGGGGCGAGGCCGCCCGGTTCGACGAGGGTCAGGCCGGCGACCCGGGCCGGGGCGTGCAGGGCGAGCTGGGCGGCCGTCCAGCCGCCGTAGGAGCAGCCGACGAGGTGCGCGGCGGGGACGTCCAGGCCGGCGAGGGTCTCGTCGAGCCACCGGGCGAGGTCGCGGCCGTCGGCGAACGGGGCCGTCTGGACGCTCGCGCCGGGCTCGCCCACCGGGTCGACGGCGAGCACGGGGTGGCGGGCGGCGAGGGCGGCCACGTAGCCGTACCAGGACAGGGCGTTGCCGGCCGCGCCGGGGAGCAGCACGATCGGGGTGCCCCCGGTCGGGCCGGCCCGGTAGACCCGGGTGGTGCCGAACGCGGTGGGCACGTCGACCGTGTGCCTCGGCACCGGCCACAGTGTCCCGAAGACCCGGTCGTAGGCGGTGAGGAACCTGGTCCGGGCGGCGTCGTTCCTGAACTGTCCGATTCTCATGATACAGTTGTACCACGAATGGGAAGGTGGACGCGATGCCCCGGGTGGACCACGAGGAACGGCGGACCCAGATCGCCGACGCGCTCCTGCGGATCGCCGACAGCCAGGGGTTGCAGGCGGCGAGCATGCGGGTCGTCGCGGCCGAGGCGGGGGTCTCCCTGCGCCTGGTGCAGTACTACTTCCACACCAAGGAAGAGCTGCTCATGGACGGCCTGGCCCGGCTCGGAGCCCAGTTGCAGGCCCGGATGCTGGCGTGGATCGCGGCGGCCGGCTCCCCGCCGACCCCGCGCGCGACGGTCACCGCCGTCCTGGGCAGCATCCTGCCGACCGACCCGGAGAGCCGGCGGATCACCCGCACCTGGTCGGCGTACTACACGCTGGTGCTCAGCGAGCCGGCCCTCGCCGAGCGGCACGGCACGGCGCACGCGGACCTGCTGGAGTCGTTCCTGGCGAAGCAGATCGCGGCCGCGCGGGAGGCGGGGGACGTGGCCGCCGGGCGGGATCCGGCGGTGGCGGCGGCGGGGCTGCTGGCGATGACGAACGGGCTCGGGTCGAGCGTGCTCGGCGGGCAGCGCACCGGCGAGGCGGCCCTGGCGGTCCTGCACCACCACCTGACAGAGCTGTTCACCCCGTAGAACCCTCCGACGGGTACGGGCGGGGCCCCGTACCCGTCTGACGGGTCTTGATCTAGGGGTTGGGGCGGTAGGGCGGGGCCACTCCCCAGCCCCAGTGCGGCATCGGCGCGTGCAGCGGCGGGCGCGCGCCCGGCTGGGAGTTGGCGAGCGCCAGCCGGGTGCCCCATTCGAGGTAGCTGACGAACGCGGCGCGGAACTCGGGGTCGGCCGGCAGCCCGACCTCGTCGGCGGCGTCGAGGAGCAGGTTGACCCACCGGCGGCGCTGCGGCTCGGCGATGCCCTTCCCGAGGTGCTGGCCGACCATGTGGTGGTAGCCGCCGCGCTCGGCCGAGTACCGCTTCGGGCCGCCGAACACCTCCGCGAGCCACAGCGCGACGTGCGCCGGGTGTCCCGGATCCATCCCGGCGAACAACGGGCCGACGACGTCGTCGGCGAGCACCTTCGCGTAGAAGACGGACGTGAGCCTGTCGAAGGCCTCGGCGCCGCCGGCCCAGTCGTAGAGGCTGGGGACGGCCGCGCCGGCGCCGACGACCGGGGTCCGCCGGTAGTGCCGCATCTCCTCGATGGACCCGACGTAGGGGCGGATCTCGGCGAGGAACGGCGGGAAGTGCGGGCCGCCCCGGAAGCCCTCCAGGTGGGCCTTCTCCGAGGTCCAGGTGATCCGCAGGATGTAGGCGCCCGGGTCCTCCGCGCATTCCGCGAGCTCGAAGTCGAGGCACTCGGGGGCGGCGGCGAGCGGGACGGCGGCGCGGGAGTACGCGGCCTCGAACGGTTCGCGGTCGGGCTCGGCGATCCGGTACCGGACGTATTCGATGATCATGGGGCTCCGTCTGTGCACAGTGGTATCCAAGTAACCCTGTAACTAGGTAACACACGGAGCCGACCACGGCCAGTCGCATCATGATCTTGGCACATCCGGGGTGCCGATCGCCCGGGGGCGATGGATCCGCACCGTCCACAAGGGATGACCTTAAGAATTCCTCAGAAGTATTGACTTTCGAATTCCCTACCTAGAAGGTAGGAGACATGTCCGCACACGTGAAGTTCGCGCCGGTGACTTGTCACGCCGAGCCGCTGTGCGCCGGTAGCCCCTCCTGTTAGGGCCGCCCTCAGCAACACACCCCTGAGTTCCGGCCGTTCCCGGCCGGTCCAGCCGTGCGTCCCCCTGACGCCCGGCCATCCCCCGCTGTCCTGTGACAGCACCCCTCTCGAAGGAGCACGATGAAACGCACCCTCACCGTGGGCGTCGCGGTCGCCGCGTTCGCCCTCGCGTTCGGCGGGGCCCACCCGGCCGCCGCCGCCCCCTCCGGACCGGAGGCCGCCCTGGCCGCCGCGCTCGGCCTGGACTCCCAGGAGAAGCTGGTCGTCCGGGACGCGTTCACGGCGGCCGACGGCAACACGTACGCCCGGTACGACCGCACCTGGGCCGGCCTGCCGGTCCTCGGCGGCGACCTCGTCGTCCAGCGGGGCGCCGACGGCGCGCTCCGGGGCGTGGACGGCAACACCGCACGGGTCCGGCTGTCGGGCACCCGTTCGGCCGTGGCCGCCCCCGCCGGCGCCCGCCAGGTCGTCTGGGCCGGTACCGGTGCACCCGTGCTGGCCTGGGAGGCTGTGACCACCGGCGTGCGCGCCGACGGTACGCCCAGCCGGGTGCACCGGGTCACCGACGCCACCACCGGCGCGGCCCTGACCAGCTGGGACGACATCCGCACCCTGACCGCCGACGGCGTCGTGCCGGCGCGCGGCCAGGCCGGCGGGAAGTCCGGGGTCGCGGTCGCCGGTACCGGGAAGAGCTTCTACAGCGGCACCGTGGCGCTGGAGACGACCCAGTCGGGCGGCACGTACCAGCTGAAGGACCCGACCCGGGGCAACCAGCAGGTCAACAACCTCAACCGCGCCACCTCCGGCGCGGGCACCCTGCTCACCGACGCGGACAACGCGTGGGGCGACGGCACCAACGCCGACGCGGCGACGGCCGGCGTGGACGCGGCGTACGGCGCGGCGCAGACCTGGGACTACTACAAGAACGTGCACGGCCGCAACGGCATCAAGAACAACGGGGTCGGCGCGCTGTCGCGGGTGCACTACGGCAACAACTACGTCAACGCCTTCTGGGACAACGCGGCGTTCCAGATCACCTACGGCGACGGGGCGAGCAACACCCACCCGCTCACCTCGCTGGACGTGGCCGGCCACGAGTTCTCGCACGGCGTGACCAGCGCGACGGCGAACCTGAACTACGCGCAGGAGTCCGGCGGGCTCAACGAGGCCACCAGTGACATCTTCGGCACGGCGGTGGAGTTCAACTCGGCCAACGCCAGCGACGTCGGCGACTACCTCATCGGCGAGAAGATCGACATCTTCGGCAACGGCAAGCCGCTGCGCTACCAGGACAAGCCCTCCAAGGACGGCCAGTCCCCCGACTACTGGGACGCCAACCTGAAGAACCTCGACGTGCACTACTCCTCGGGCGTCGCGAACCACTTCTTCTACCTGCTCGCCGAGGGCTCCGGCCCGAAGGTGATCAACGGGGTCTCCTACGACAGCCCCACGTTCGACAACCAGCCGGTCACCGGGATCGGCCGCGCCAAGGCCGAGAAGATCTGGTTCGCCGCGCTGACCACCAAGTTCACCTCCACCACCGACTACGCCGCCGCCCGGGTGGGCACCCTGGCCGCGACGTCGACCCTGTACGGCGCGACCAGCCCCGAGTACGCCGCCGTGGCGCGGGCCTGGACGGCCGTCAACGTGCAGGGCGCGACCCCGCCCGGCAAGTACTTCGAGAACCTGACCAACGTGAACGTCCCCGACAAGGGCGCGGCGGTGTTCTCGAACATCGCGGTGACCGGGGTCGCAGGCAACGCGCCGGCCACGCTCAAGGTGGGCGTGGACATCAAGCACACCTACCGGGGTGACCTCGTCATCGACCTCGTCGCGCCGGACGGCTCGACGTACCGGCTGAAGGACTCCTCCGGGAGCGACTCGGCGGACAACGTGGTGGCCACGTACACGGTCAACGCGTCCTCCGAGGTCGCGAACGGGACCTGGAAGCTCAAGGTGCAGGACGTCTACGCGGCCGACACGGGCTACATCGACGCCTGGAACCTGACCTTCTAGTCCGACCGGCCGGACGCACCCGGCCGCGCACCACCGCGGGCCCACCGGCCCGGAACGACGGAGGCCCCCCGACGACCAGCGGTCGGGGGGCCTCTCCACGTCAGGTTGCGACCCGGTCAGACCGCCACGGCCTCGGCCGCCTTCGCCGGGGCCACCTCCAGGGTCCGCACCTTCCGCACCGCGAGCATGCCGCCGGTCGCGAGCAGGATCACCGCCGCGCACCCGACCAGGGTCGGCTTGACCCCGATCGCCTGGCTGATCGGGCCGGCCGCCATCTGGCCGATCGGGATGGCGACGAAGGACCCGAGCATGTCGTAGGAGTACACCCGGGCGAGCATCTCCGGGGGTACCTCCTGCTGCATCGAGGTCTCCCACGCCACCGAGAACTGTTCGACGCACACCCCGGCCACGAACCCGGCCACGGCGAGCGCGGGCAGGGTCGGCGCGAACGCCAGCGCGAGGGGCAGCAGGCACAGCGCGCCGACCGCGACCACCCCGAGCCGCAGCAGCCGGCGGACCCGCAACCGCATCGAGACGAGCGCGCCGAGCACCATGCCGGCCGTCTGGATCCCGAGCACCGTGCCCCAGCCGCCGGCCCCGATGGTCTCCTTGGCGATCCCGGGCCCGAGGACGCTCTGGGCGGCGACCTCGGCGGCGTTGAGGAACATGAAGCCGAGCACCACGGCCCACAGCCAGGTCCGCGACGAGAACTCCCGCCAGCCGGACAGCAGCTCGCGCAGCACGCTGTCCCCCATCCCGGACCGGGCCACCGACGGCACCCGCAGCAGCGCGAACAGCACGCCGGACAGCAGGAACGACGCCGCGTCGACCGCCAGGCCCCACCCGGGGCTGGTGGCGGCGATCAGCAGGCCGCCGACCGGCGCGCCGACGATCATCGCCCCGTTGGTGACGAGCCGGCTGAACGCGTTGGCGGCCTGGCGCTCGCCCGCCGGCACGGTCTGGGGCAGGATCGCCGCCGACGCCGGGTACGTGAAGGCGCTGACCGTGCCGTTGACGGCGGCGAGCGCGACCAGGATCGGGATCGTGGCGTGCCCGGTGAGGAACAGCGCGGCGATGGCGCCCTGGCTGATCGCGCTCAGGGTGCTCGAACCGATCAGGATCAGCGAGCGGGGCAGCCGGTCGGCGAGCACCCCGCCGAACAGCAGGAACACGACGTTGGCCACGGACCGGGCGCCGACGACCAGGCCCAGGTCGGTGACGGAGCCGGTGAGGTCGAGGACCGCGAACGCGAGCGCGACGGGCGCGACGGCGCCGCCGAGGGTGCTGGTGAACCGGCCGGCGAGCAGCAGGCGGAACTTCGGGTACCGCAGGGGGGTGGCCACTTCTCTTCTCCGTCACTCGTTACGGGGCGAAGTCGCCCGTGGCCGACGGCGGGCCGGTGCCGGCAGCGCGCTTCCCGGCGTTGGCCTGCCGATTCTGCACAGGACGACAAGGGTAGTCAAAGGGTTTTCCCTAACGGAGAACCCCCTTCTCTCACCCTGGGTAATGGTCACCCTACGTATGGAATGACAAGCTTCTTTATTGATTAACACGTATTGACCATTTCGCGGACTGCTGCCTACTGTTCGACACACGCCACCACTGGACGGGGTGTCACAGTCCCAAGGCCCCGTCCCATGGCAATCACCCCTCCGCGCCCCCTGGCCTCGCTGTGCCGTGGGCGCATTCCGAAAGGACATCTCCATGCGAGACTCCTCCGCCCGTCGACGCGCGGCGGGCCTGCTGGCCAGTGGCCTCGTGGCCATGGCCATGGTCGCCTCGTTCCCGACCGGCGCGTCGGCCGAGCCCACCCCGGCCCCCGGCTCCACTGTGGGCTCCGAGCCCACCGGCGCCGACCCGTGGCCCTGGCCCAACTGGCCCTGGCCCACCGCGAACCCCACCACCGCGGCCCCCAGCCAGACGGCCACCCCCCTGCCGAGCCAGACGTCCTCGCCGCGGCCGACCACGTCGCCGACCACGGCTCCCGGCGGCAACACGAAGCTGAACCTCAAGGAACTGGTGCAGGAGAAGGACCAGTGGTGCTGGGCGGCGACCGGTCTGTCGATCGCGCAGTACCTGGGCAAGGGCGCGAACGTCAGCCAGAACCAGTTCTGCCTGTACGGGCGCGGCCTGTCCGGCGGCACCTGTCCCAACCAGCCGGCCGAGCTGTCGGTCGTGCAGCAGGGCCTGAGCCGGGTCGGCGTCTCCCCCGGCCGCGAGGTCGACGGGGCGATCAGCTTCGCGCAGGTCAAGACCGAGATCAACGGCAACCGCCCGATCGAGACCGGGGTGTACTGGACCTCCGGCGGCGGCCACGCCCGCGTCATCTACGGCTACGACACCGCGAACAGCTCGATCTTCTTCAGCGACCCGTGGGGCTCCAGCCAGCGCTACCAGGAGATGACCTACAACTCCTACGTCTCCAACTCGCAGTTCAAGTGGGGCGGCTCCGTCTACCAGATCGGCGCGTGATGGGTACCCGCAAGCTCCTGATCGGAGCCGGACTGCTCGCGGCCGGAACCGCCGCGGGGGTGTTCATGGTCGTCACCGGGGGGCACGAGTCCCCGGCGCCCGCCCCGAGGTCGGCCTCCGTGGAGCTCGCGGCGGCGGAACAGGCGGCGGCCAGCGACAAGGCCGCCGAGGTGGCGTCGAGGTTCTTCGTGCACGTCGACCAGCGCGCCGACGGCAAGCCCGTCACCGCCGCGCAGGACGACATCACCGCGGAGGCGGCGGCGAAGGCCCCGAAGATCGTCGGACAACCGGTTCCGGTGTACTCGCTGAACCCCGACTTCGTCACCCAGGGCGTCGGCGCCCCGGTCGGCAAGCTGGTGTACCTCGCCGTGGAGACCCGCTCCGCGACCGGGCAGCAGGCCACCCTGCAACTGGTGAAGAACGGCGACACGTACGACGTGCGCGGCGTCGGCGACGGGATCGAGGAGCTGACCTACATCCGGGCGGGCGCGGGCTCCCCGGTGTTCCTCGAACCGCAGCGGCACGCGTACTACAAGGTCACCGACGGGCGGGTGCTGCCCCTCAACGACAGCGCCCGCGAGGCGGTGGGTGAGGGGCTGTCCCTGGCCGAGTACCAGAAGATGGTGCACGACCGCTACGCCAGCCGGATCGACGACAAGCGGCTCGGATAGTACGGACGGTCACGGCGTCGCGGCCCGGGGAGGGGCTGCGGCGCCGCTTCCGTGCGCCCGGGGCACGGCCGGGGGCGGCGCCCGGCCGTGCCCCGGGGTCTGGCCGGCCGGGGCGATCAGAGGCAGGACTCGTAGTCCGCCGCGCGGGACCACAGCGCCTCGAACGCCTCCACCAGGCAGTACCCGAGCGCCGGGTGCTCGATCATGATGGAGGTGCTCGACGCGTACCCCGCGACGGGGTCGAGCAGGGACATCAGCACCTGGGCACCGTCGACGACACACAGCTTCATGGGTACGTCGTCGAGCACCCGGGCCCGCTCACCGGCCGCGATGAACCGGCGCGCGTTGGCCACGTTCGCCGGGTCCGCGAGGGAAGCGCGCTCGTACACGCACCGGGCCTCGCCGCCGCCCCCGACGAGCCGGCGGATGTCGTCGACCCCGGGCGGGTTGATCCCGGTCACGTACGGGAGCTTGGCCAGGGTGAGGATCTGGCGGCGCGCGCCCGCCTGCAACCCGGCGAACCGCTCCACCACCGCCGTCGGGTCGCGGACGACCTCCACGTAGTCGAGCGGGTCGGTCTGGTCCGCGCCCGTGGACCACACCCGGCCGAGCACCTGGCCCAGCTGGTGCGCCTCGTGTTCGAGCTTCGACAGGGAGGCGCGGTGCGCGGACACCAGGTGCTCCAGGGCCACCACCGGGTCGATCGCCGAGTAGTGCACGGTCTGCCCCGGGCGCAACCGGACCAGGCCCCGGTCGGCGAGACTCTCCAGCACGTCGTAGATCCGTTGCCGGGGGATGCCGGCCTCGCGGGCGGCCTCCGTCGGGGTGAACCGGTCGCGGCGGATCAGCGCCAGGTAGACCCGCGCCTCGTACCGGGTCAGGCCCAGCGTGAGGAGCTCGTTCAGCCCCACCTCGTCCCCCATGGTGGCAGCCTACCGAGCGGGGGCGGTGCCGCGTGCGGCCATCCGGCGGGCAGCCCGGGGCCGGCGGATCCGGCGTGCGCACGGGACGGGCCGGCCACCTTGTGAGGCGGCCGGCCCGGTTTCCCCGGAGGGGGCTCAGGAGGTCGTGACGCTCACGTCGTCGACCACGAAGCTCGTCTTGAGCGAGCTGTCCTCGGTCTCGGTGAAGGTGAGAGTCACGGTCTGGCCGGCGTACCCCGACAGGTCGAAGGTGCGCAGGGCGTACCCGGCGGCCTTGTTGACGTTGGAGTAGCTGCCCAGGGTGGTGCTGCCGGCCTTGACGGTGAGCTTGTCGTACACCGTGCTGCCCGACTCCTGGGTGTCGATGTGCAGGTAGAACGTCAGGCTCGCCTTGCAGCCGGCCGGGATCGCGACCTGCTGGGACACGGCCTCGGTGCTCGCGGAGCCGTTGTTGCCCAGCCACGCGATCCTCGTACCGCCGTGCGCCGGCTGGGCCGTGGTCGCGGAGACGACGACGCCGGTGCTGGCGGTCCACGAGGTGGCCCCGGACTCGAAGCCGCCGTTGGCGACGAGCTGCTTCGCGACGCAGGTGCCACCCGGGGTCGGGGACGCGGTCGGGGAGGCGGTGGCGGTCGGCGACGGGGTGGCCGTGCCGCACGCCGGCTCGCCGGTCTGGGCGACGACGCCCACGGCGGTCCACGCGGCCTTGATGGCGGTGCACTCGGCGCCGCCGTACAGGTCGTTGGTGGCCTTCAGGGTCGAGATCCGGGCCTTCGGGTACGTCTCGGTGCTGACCATGTAGCTGGTCAGCGCGCGGTACCAGATCTTGCCGAACTTGTCGTTGCCGATCCCGTTCACCGCGGGGGCGTTGTTGCACACGACGCCGTTGTAGTTGACGCCGTTGACGGTGCGGGCGCCGGAGCCGACGGCCGCGAGGAAGAAGAAGTGGTTGCCGACCCCGGAGGTGAGGTGCGGGTCGTAGGACGTCCCCATCGAGGAGGTCCAGCAGCCCTTGGACGAGCCGTCCTTGGTCGGGTCGTCCATGTAGCGCAGCGGGGTGCCGTCGCCGTTGAGGTCGATCTGCTCGCCGAGCAGGTAGTCGGGGGTGTCGCCCGGGGCGTTGGCGTAGAACTCGACGAGGGTGCCGAAGATGTCGCTGGTGGACTCGTTGAGCCCGCCGGACTCCTTGTAGACCCCGGCGTTCGGGTTGCCGTAGTCGAGCTTGGCCGTCGCGGCCGTCACGCCGTGGCTCATCTCGTGGCCGGCCACGTCGAGCTGGGTCAGGGGCTTGGTGCCGCCCGCGCCGTCGCCGTAGACCATGCAGAAGCAGGAGTCGTACCAGCCGGCGTTGACGTACTTGGTGCCGAAGTGCACGTACGACGTCGCGCCCTTGCCGTCGTTGTTGATGCCGTTGCGCGCGTGCGTGTTCTTGTAATAGTCCCACGTGGTCTGGACGCCGTAGTGCGCGTCCACGCCCACGGACGCCCGGTTGGCGAGCGTGTTGTCACCGAACGTGGTCGTGGTGCTGGAGAACGCCGTCGAGTTCGACGTGGTGGGCGGTGGGGAGGTGCTGGTGCCCTTGTTGTTGGCGTCGCGGGTCTCGCCGTTGCCCCGGTCGGGGTCCTTGAGCTCGTACGTGCCGTCGGACTTCTGGTTCACGCCGATCGACACGTTGCCGACCAGGAAACCCTTGCCGTTGCCCGTGGCGGGCCCGGCGGCGACGGCGGTGTTCGGCGTTCCGGCCCGGCCGGTGCCGGGGCGGGCGAACGTCTGGAAGCCCTCGGTGCTGCCCAGGATCGCGCCGGAGGTCGCGTCGACCCGGACGTTCACCTGGCTGGGGCCACCGTCGGCGGTCTGGCCGTTGACAGCGACCTGCCAGACCAGCGCGGGGGCCCCGTCGAGCGCGTCGACGGCGAGGGAGGGCGTGGCGCGCAGGGAGTAGCCGGCGAGGCTGTCCCCCGCGATGGCGGCGGCCCGGGCGGCGTCGAGCCGCGGGGTGGTGTCCACCGCGACGGACGGCGCCTGGGTGCGGGCGAACTGGCCGCCGCGCGCGCTGTGCGCGACCAGGTCGCCGCCGAGGACCGGCAGGCCCTGGTAGGTGCGGTCGAACCGGACGTGCCGGGTGCCGTTCGGGTCGAGGGTGACGTCCCGGGCCGTGTAGCCGTCGGCGGGGCCGTCTCCGCTGGCGGCCTTCAGCCCGGGGGCGCCGCCGAACGCCGCGAGCGCGTCGCGGACGGCGATGTCCCGGGGGGAGCCCGCCGGGGTGTCGGTGGCCTCGGCGAAGCCCGCGGTGGCGAGCAGGCCGCCGGCGAGGGCGACCGCGCCGACGATGCCGGCCCGGCGCGACCAGGTGCCTGGTTGTCTCATGGAGGTCCTTCCGGAGGGGTGTGCCCCGGCGACGGGAGAACCAAGGGGTGTCGCCGGGGCGGACTGCACGTAGCGTCACGTAATCCGGCCTAACGGGACCTGAACACCACACCAAGAGTGACTTAAGGTATTTACGGCGGCCACCAGGTCATCAGCGGGTGACCGTCCGGTGGGGAAGCGGCCCCGACCGGGGCGGTCCCGGTCGGGGCTTGGGCCGGCCACGGTCGGCCGGCCCACGGTGGGTCACGCCGGAACGGTCCAGCGCTGGTTCGGCCCCGCGTGGCAGGTCCACAGGAGCAACCGGGTGCCGTTGGCGGTGCCGCTGCCCTCGGCGTCGAGGCACAGCCCCGACTTGGTGTTCCGCAGGGTCCTGTCCGCCTGCCAGGTCCAGCCCTGCGCGGGCGTCCCGTTGCAGTCGTGGAGCTGCACCACCGTGCCCGGGGCGGTGGCCCCGTTGCGGGCGTCCATGCACTTGCCCAGGGCGCGGACCGTCCCGTCGCCGGTGACCGACCAGGTCTGGGCCGCGGTTCCGTTGCACGTGTACAGCTGGAGCGCCGTGCCGTTGGCGGAACTGCCGCCGGTGACGTCCACGCACTTCCCGGACGTGCCGGTGACCGGACCGGCCGGGGCGACGGCGGGCAGGGCGTCGCGGACCTGGGCCGCCAGGGTGTAGGGGTCACCCGACCGGGTGGTGGTGTAGGCCTTGCGTTCCCTGTTCCAGGTGTCCTCGACCGCGAACCAGTCGATCGCCGCCGGGGTGCCGTTGGCCACCAGGGCCGCGTCGAGGCCGTCGAGGTACTTGTTCCACCGCATGGCGTAGAAGTCGCGCACGAGTCCGGACAGTTCGCGGTTGGCGTAGTCGTGCAGTTGGCCGCCCTCACTGCCCTCGCGGGGACCCCAGGTGGTGATGATCGACCGGGCGTCGTACTCGGTGGCGGCCGATCCTGTCGAGCCGGCGAGCCAGGTGCCGAGCAGGAACCGCTTGTCGGAGCCGAGGACCTGGTCGAGGAGCGTCAGGTCGCCGGACCACTCGGTGCGCAGCTGGCGGAACTTCGTCAGGTCCTTCGCGTCGTAGGCGGCCTTGAGCTGCGGGAGCAGGGTGCGGCTGCGGTTGGCGAGAGACTGGCGGGCCAGGTCGACCACGTCGTAGCGGTACGCGTCGGAGTCGCGCTGGGCCGCTGGCACGGCAAGGAGTTCGGTGAGCGCCCGCTGGACGGTGGCCGGGTCGTAGCGCATCGAGCCGGGGCTCCACTCCGCCGCGTGGGAGGCGGTCAGGCTCGGCCGGGCAGCGAACAGACTGTCCTGCGCCTCGCTCAAGTTGCCCGCCGGCATGCTGTACGGGCCGCGCCGCAGCAGATCCCACGCGGCCATGGCGTGCGGGTCGGTGGTGCCGTAGCGGCGGGCGGCGTAGGCGGTGAACCAGGCTGTCTGGTCGAGGGGGCCGGTGCGCCAGGCCAGTTCCATGAACAGTTCGAACGTGGCCGGGTCGGTGCCCGTGCCCTCGGGCAGGTACGCGATGCCCTTCAGGGCGCTGCCGGGCTTCGTGCGCCATTCGTTGAACCGGGTGGCCCACACGCCGGTGTTCGCGCCGATGGTGGTGTGCCCGCCGAAGTTGGGGATCGTGCCGAACGCGTACGGCACGCCCTTCCAGCTGGATTCGCGGTTCATGTCGTTGTAGCGGTCGGACAGTCCGTCCACGATGAACAGCCGGTCGTGGACCACGTTGTCGACGATCGCGGCCGGCGGGTTGGACTGCCAGCCGAGCAGGACCCAGGTGGCCCCCGGCCGGGCCGTGTCGAGCGCGGTGAACACGCCACGGGCCGCGTCGCCGACGGGCACGTTGCCGGGGTTGCCGCCCTCGTGCAACAGGTCCATCTTGTACATCGTGGAGTCGCCCAGCAGGGTGCGCTGGTGGCCGTAGTAGCTCGCCGCGACCTGCGCGTACTTCGCGGTGCGCGGGTCGAGCCACGACGGGCGGGTGAAGCCCTGCCAGCCGCCCTGCGCGACGACGTTGACGTTGCCGTTGCCGTTGCGGGAGGAGAAGTCGGTCGGGACGGTGCCGAAGTAGCCGGGCAGGACCGGGGTCATGCCGAGCTCGCGCAGCCGGTTGACGATCTTCTTGCCGAGGGCCGCGCGGGCGGTGAGCTGGGCTTCGGTGACCGGGCCGCCGAAGCTGGACATGTTCTGCATGAGCCACCAGGGCTGGTGGGCCGGGCCCGGGATCCAGTTGAGGAGCTCAGTCTTCGTGTAGCCGAACTCCTGCAGCGTCGCGTAGTACACCGCGTCGGCGCCCATCTGGACGAAGACCTCGTTGGCGCCGTGCAGGGCGAGGAGGTCGATCTGCCGTTCGAACGCCGGCCAGTCGCGGTAGGCGCCGGAGTACCCGTCGTCGGTGTCGTTGAGGGCGAACCGGTGCGGCACGACCGCGTCCTGGCGCAGGGTGCCGGTGGGGGCCGGCAGCGTTCCCGGCAGCCGGGACAGGCTGTCCCCCGGCCAGCCGAGATCGACCTTGGCCACATACTTCAGGTACCAGTTGACGCCGGTCAGCAGCACGGCCGGGCTGGTGCCCTGGACCTTCACCGCACCGGCCGTCCCGGACACGGCGAAGTAGTCCCCGCTGGCGGGGCGCGCGACCGGGTCGAACGTGATCTGGGCGGCGTGTGCCGGGAGCAGCCGGCCCAGGCTGGCCGCGGCGGGGGCGGGGTCGAACGCGGGGGCAGCGGAAGCGGGGGCGGCGGTGCCCGTCAGGACGGCTGCGAGGGTTGCCATGGCCGTGGCGACGGCCCAGGTTCGGCGGGGTTTCATGTGACCACCTCGTTTTAGTAACGCAACGTGCGTTACTATGCGCGTGAGATAGTGCACTGTCAATCCCCGACCGGGAAAGGGGCACACGGGTGCCATCCGCGACCGCCGCCACCGGGCCGCACGTGCTCCGGCAGATCAACGTCGCCGCCGTGCTCACCGCGCTCCGCCAGGCCGAACGCGCCGTCGCACGGGTCGCCGACCTGATGACGACCACCGGCCTGTCCCGGCCCGCCGTCACCCGCGCCCTGGCCGACCTCCGCGACGCCGACCTCGTCGAACTCGTCGCCGACGAAACCACCCGCATCGGCCGGCCCGCCCAACGCGCCCGGTTCCGCGCCGAACTCGGCCACGTCGCCGGCGTCGACGTCGGCCCGCACAAGATCCTCGTCAAGATCGCCGACCTGGCCGGCGAGGTGCTCACCACCCACCGGATCGCCACCCCGCCCGCCGCGACCGGGCCGGAGGTGTTCGACCTGGTCACGGCCGGGCTCGACCAGGCTGTCGCCGCCGCCGGGCTGACCCACGCTGACCTGTGGGCCGTGTGCGTCGGCACGCCCGGGATCGTCGACCGCGACCACGGCGAGGTCGTCCTCGCCCCGAGCATCCCCGGCTGGGCCGGCCTGCCCGTCGTGCCGCAACTCCGCGACCAACTGCACTGCCCCGTCCTCATCGACAACGACGTCAACCTCGCCGTCCTCGCCGAACGCTGGCGCGGCACCGCCATCGGCGTCGAATCCCTCGTCTTCGTCCAATGGGGCGAACGCATCGGCACCGGCCTCATCATCGACGGCGCACCCTACCGGGGAGCACACGCCGCCGCCGGCGAACTCGGCTTCCTCGACCTCGGACTACCCCCCAACGACCCCACCGGCAGGCCCGCCGCCAACGAAGGCACCGGCCCGTTCGAGCGGCTGGTCGGAGCCGCAGCGATCCATGAACTCGCTGTCGCCATGACCGCCGGCGGACGCGACCGGGACCTGCACGCCCAACTCACCGCACCCGGGGAACGCGACATCGCCCCACTGTTCGCAGCCGCCGCCACCGGCAGCCCAGTGGCCGTCGCCGTCGTCGACCGCGTCGCCGCCCGCTTCGCCCAAGGCCTCGGCGCGCTCATCCTGCTCATGGACCCCGAACAGGTCGTCATCGGCGGCGGACTGTCCCGCGCCGGGGACACCCTCCTCGACCCGGTCCGCCGGCACCTGGTCGGCCGGACGCTGTCCTCCCCCACCGAAGTACGGGCGTCGACGCTCGGGGAGGACGCGGTGGTGCTCGGGGCGGTCCGGCACGCGTTGGACTCGACGGCGGAACGGTTGACGGCGTTGGCGTAGCGCGGGTCCCCCGGGTGCCCGACGCGGGTGGGAGCCGCGGTGCCGGCCGGTGAGCAAGGTAGGCCGGTCCGTGCGGGGCTCCGGGGTCGGGGCGCCCCGTCCGCGCGGGGCCCGGCGGTCGGTGCGTCCGGTCCGCGTTGGGCCCGGCGGTCGGTGCGCCCGGTCCGCGCTGGGCCCGGCCGTCGGGGCTGCCGGGTTCAGTCGCCGTGTGACTCGCGGACGACGGCCAGCGGGCCGCCCACCCGCAGCAGCGCCGAGCTGAGCGCCCGCTCGGCGGCCACGTCCGGGCGGCCCGGGCGGGTGACCAGTCGCTGGCCGTCGACGGTGATCCACAGGGTGGTGGACTTCTCGCGCCCCCGGTACCGGATGATCTCCAGTGCCTTCACGGCGGAGGCCGGGTGGGTGAGCAGGTGGCCGTCGACCCGGCGGAGCACGACCCGGTCGGGGAGCACGAACCGCACCTCCACGATCCGGCCGCGGTCCCGCCACCAGTCCCAGCCGCAGAGGAACAGGGCCAGGGCCGGGATCACCAGGGCGTACGCCATCGCCGGGCCGGCCAGGCCGGAGTCGCCGGTCAGGGTGCCGGCCGCGCAGCCCAGCACGGGCACGGCGGCGAGCGAGATCCCGACCACCTTGGCGAACTGGCGCGTCATGTCGTCGGGATCGTCCGACATGGAGCGCCACGCGAGAGAATCGTCCACCCGCCGAGTGTCACCGACGGAGGCAACGAACCGGTAAACACGGGCGTCCGGCGGGAAGCGCGGGAGTACCGGTGCCGACCACGAGCGAGGCACGTACCCGTCAGGTGGTGGCGTCGAGGAGGACCGTGCCAGGGTGGGTGACCAGGTAGAGGACGCTGCGGCCGTGCGGGGTGCGGGCGACCAGGCCGGCCGCGAGCAGTACGTGGAGGTGCTGGGACACCGCCGCCGGGGACAGTCCGACCCGCCGGGCCAGTTCCGTGGTGGTCGCCGGGCTGCGCACCAGGGCCAGCAGCCGGGCCCGGGACGCCCCGATCGCGCCCGCGAGCCCGTCCGGCGCGGGCGCGCCCTCCCACAGCAGCGCGGCGGCCCGGGCCGGGTAGACGGCCACCGGGGGCGAGTCGGACCGGATGTTCCACAGCACCCGGCGGTCGACGAACACGCTGGGCATCAGGGGCAGGCCCCGGCCGCGCAGGTCGAGGTCGAGGTCCCACGGGTCGTCGGCGAGCAGCCGGTCGCCCGCCCAGCGGACCGTCGGGTGCAGGGTGTCGAACAGCCGCCGGGGGCCGCCCTCGGCCAGCTGCCGGGACCGGTGCGCGATGTCGCCCTCCAGCAGGGACCGCATCCGGGGCCAGTACGGCAGGATCGCGGCCTCGTGCCAGGCGGACACCGCGTCGGCGAGTACCCCCAGCAGCTGTTCCGGGTCCTCCAGGCCCGCCCGGACCCGGGGCGCCAGGGGTCGGCGGACCGTGGTCGCGGTCAGGTCGGCGGTGACCACGTCGGGTGGGGTGGCCCGCAGCAGGGCCAGCTCGTCGCTGAACTCGACCAGCGGGCCGGCCGGCGGCGGGGTCAGGAAGTCCGGCAGCCACGCGCCCGGCGCGGCGACGTCCCGCAGGAACGGCAGGCCGGCGGTCGCCCGGTGCCGGACCTCGCGGACCCAGGGCAGGTGCACGGCGTGCCGGCCGGGGTCGGCCAGGGCGTACAGGCTGCGGACCGTCTCCCAGAGCGGGGAGATGCCGAACCGGACGTCGGCGACGTCGGCGACCTCGAACCGGATCACGCTCACCGGGTACTCCATTCGGTGTGGGCTTAATCCTTGAGGGTTCCACACCGGCCTGCCGTCGACTGGACACATGACGACGACGATGGACGGACCGGCCGTGGACCGGGAACTGCTGGACTTCGCGGTGTCGGTGGCGGGGCGGGCCGGCGCGCTGTCGGCGGAGATGTTCTTCGCCGGGGCGCCGAGCACCCTCAAGCCGGACGGCACCGAGGTCACCGACGCGGACCTGGCGGTGGAGGACCTGATCCGGGCGGAGCTCGGCCGGTACGCGCCCGACGACGGGATCCTCGGCGAGGAGGCCGGCGAGAGCCCCGGCAGTTCGGGGCGGCGCTGGATCACCGACCCGATCTCGGGCACCGCGTACTTCAGCCGCCGGATGCCGCTGTTCGCGAACCTGCTCGCCTACGAGGACGAGTACGGCCCGGCGATCGGCGTGATCAACATGCCGGTCCAGCGGGAACTGGTCTTCGCCGCCCGGGGCCTGGGCTGCTGGGTGCTGGCCGGCCCGACCGACGACGTCACCGCCGCCCGCCGCACCCGGGTGGGCGGCCGGACCCGGCTGGACGGCGCGCTGACCCTGGCGATGAACCAGCACACCTGGTCGGAGGAGCTGCTCGTCGCGCTGCACCGCCGGGTGGCCGTGGTCGGCGCGATCCACCACGTGGCCGTGCACCTGGTCACCGGGCGGGCGGACGCCGCCGTGATCACCGGGCAGGGGTACGACGACCTCGCCCCGCTGCCCGTGATCCTGCGCGAGGCCGGCGGCCGGGTGACGGACCTCGACGGCGCGCCGGTGCTGACCGGGGACGGCAGCGTGCTCGCCACGAACGGGGCGCTGCACGGGGAGTTCCTGGGGCTGGTGGCGGGGCTGCCCCGGGCGGGGCGGCCGAAGGCGCTCAGCCGGGAGTGAGGCAGCCCGGGGGCCCGGGCTGCGGACGAGGGCGCCGACCGGGGGGGCGGAGCCGCGACTACGGCGGATTTCCAAGACCGGCTTCCCACAAAATGTCAGGGTGACGTAAGGAGGCCGCACCGGTCTCCGGTACCTGAGGAAAGGACGGACCCATGCACAGTCGTTTCACGGCACTCGCCCTCCTCTGCGGCGGCCTGCTGTCCACCGTGGCCCTGGCCGCGCCGGCCCACGCGGACCCCGCCGAACCCGTCGCCGCGTCCATCCCCGCCAAGTGCGTGGACGGCACCCGGATCCGGTCGTCGCCGCCGGACGGCACGGTCGTCGGGCTGTGCTACGCGCCGCACTCCGTGACCGCGCACTGCCGGCCCAGCACCGCGACCGGCTACTGGGTGCGGATCACCGACGCCACGACGGAGGTCAGCGGCTGGGTGAGCGGAAACCTCGTCAAGGCCGTGGGCTGGGAGAACCTGCCGTACTGCTAGGACCGCGCCCCCGCCGGGCCCCCCGCCCGGCGGCGGCACCCTTCCCAGGCGACCGTCACTGTGCGTATTGTGTGGGCTTGGGCGAGACAAGGGGATCTTGGTGGAGTTTCGAATCCTGGGTCCGTTGGAGATCCGGGCCGACGACGGCACGGTACGCCAACCGGCACGGCGGCGGCAGCGCCTCCTCCTCGCGATCCTCCTGACCCGCCCCAACCAGCAGGTGTCCGCCGCCCGGCTCGTGGACGAGCTGTGGGCGGGCGACCCGCCGAACTCCGCGGGCGCGAACCTGCAGTCCTACGTGTCCGACCTGCGCCGGCTCCTCGGCCGCGACCGGCTGCCGCACCAGAACGGCGGCTACCTGATCCGGGTCGACGACGCCGAGCTGGACACGACCGCGTTCACGGCGCGGCACGCGCTCGGCCGGGCGGCCCTCGACCGGGGCGAGCACGACGAGGCGGGCGAGCAGCTGGCCGCCGCCCTGGACCTGTGGCGGGGCGACGTCCTGGAGGACCTGCCCGAGCTGGACTGGCCCGAGGCCAGCCGGTGGGAGGACCTGCGCCAGGTGGCCGCCGAGGACGCGATGGCGGCGATGCTGGGCCTGGGCCGGCACGACGAGGCGGCCGCCGAGCTGCGGATCCTCACCCGCCGGTACCCGCAGCGCGAGCGGTTGTGGAGCCAGCTGATGCTCGCCCTGTACCGCTCGGGCCGCCAGACGGAGGCCCTGGCCGCCTACCGGGAGTTCTACCGGCTGATCACGGCCGAGTTCGGCGTCGAACCCGGGGCGGAGCTGCGCCGGCTGCATTCCCGGATCCTGGCCACCGACCCCGAACTGGACGCGCCGGCCGCGTCCACCGCCCCCCGGCCCCGGCAGCTGCCCGCGTCCGGGTCGGCGTTCACCGGCCGGGAGGAGCACCTGGCCACCCTGGACGGGCTGCCCGGCGATGTCACCGTCGCGGCCGTCGTCGGCGGCGGCGGGGTCGGCAAGACCACCCTCGCCGTGTACTGGGCCCAGCGCGCCGCCACCCGGTTCCCCGACGGCCAGCTGTACGTGGACCTGCGCGGCCACGCCCCGCCGCCGGCCCGCCCGCTGCGCCCGGCCGAGGCGCTCGCCGGCTTCCTCCGCGCGCTCGGGGTGCCCGCCGAGCGGGTGCCCACCGACGTGCACGAGGCGGCCGGTATGTTCCGCACCCTGCTCGCGGGCCGCCGGGTGCTGGTGCTCCTGGACAACGCGGCGTCGGCGGAGCAGGTCCGGCCGCTGCTGCCGGGCGGGAACAGCTGCCTGACGGTGGTGACCAGCCGGGACCGGCTGTCGGGGCTGGTCGCCGTGGACGGCGCGCACCGGCTGACCCTGGGCGCGCTGACCCCGGCGGAGGCGCGGGCCTTGCTGGCCCGGGTGCTGGGCGCCGAACGGCTCGACGCGGAGCCCGCCGAGGTGGACGCGCTGGTCCGGCTGTGCGCGGCGCTGCCCCTGGCCCTGCGGGTCGCCGCCGCCGTGCTCGCCGACCACCCGGACCGGACCCTCGCCGGGTACGTGGCGGAGCTGTCCGGCGGCCGGGGGCTCGACGCGCTGGAGATCAGCGGGGACGGGCAGGCCGCCGCGCGGGCCACGTTCGACCTGTCGTACGCGCGGCTCGGGCCGGACGCGCGCCGGCTGTTCCGGCTGGTCGGCCTGGCCCCGGGTACGGACATCAGTCCCGCCTCGGCGGGGGCCGTCGCGGGGATCGGGGTCGCGGAGGCCACCCGGCTGCTCGACCAGCTCGCGGCGGCGCACCTGGTGAGCGCCGGCCCGGACCGGTACGGCTGCCACGACCTGCTGCGGCTGTACGCGGTCGAGCGGGCCGAGCGGGAGGACTCCTCCGCCGAGCGCGCCGGCGCCCTGGACCGGCTGACCCGGTACTACCTGGGGACGGCGGACGCGGCGGCCCGGCTGCTGTACCCGAACAAGATCCGGCTGGCCCCCGAGACGGACCCGGCGGCACCGGAGGGGATCCCGCTGGCCGGGCGGTCGGACGCCTCGGCCTGGCTGGAGGCCGAACTGGCCAACCTGGTCGCCATGGTCACCGCCGCCGTGGACCGGGGCGCGCTGGCCGACGCGGCCCTGCTCGCCGACGCGCTGCGCGGCTACTTCTCCACCCGGCCGCACCCGCTGGACTGGTTCACGGTCGCCGACGCGGGCCTGGCCGCCGCGACCGGCAGCGGGGACCTGCGGGCCCAGGCCGCCGCGCACCTGAGCCTGGCCAGCGCGCACGCCTGCGTCGGCCGGCACGACGAGGCCATCCACCACTTCGGCATCGCCGTCGAGTTCGGCGACAAGGCCGACTGGCCCGAGCTGACCGCGACGGCGCTGACCAGCGTCGGGTCCAGCCACGCCATGCGGGGCGAGTGGCCGGCGGCGATCGACCACTACCAGCGGGCCCTCACCCTCAACGAGGAGATCGGCCGGGTGACGGGCGCGGCGGTGAACCTCACCGAGATGGGCCTGGCCTACATGGAACTCGGCCGGCCGGAGCTGTCCGTCGAGCACCAGCGCCGGGCGATCGACACGTTCCGCCGGGCCGGGCAGCGCAACGGGGAGGCGCACGCCCGCAACCGGCTCGGCATGGCCTACCACGCGCTCGGCCGGCTGTCCGCCGCCGTCGAGCATCTGACCGCCGCCCTGGACCTGGCCCGCGAGCTGGGCGACCGGACCGCCGAGTGGGCCGTCCTGGACAGCGCGGCGCTCGCCTATCTGGATGTCGGGGACCAGGACCGGGCCGACGGGTACGCGCGGGCAGCCCTGGAGCTGACCCCGCAGGTCCCGCAGCAGAACCTGGCCGCGTACGTGCACAACACGGTCGCGTTCGTGGCCCTGCGCGGCGGCCGGCTCGACGAGGCCGCCACCGAGTTCGCCACCGGGCTGCGGCTGGCCCGGCAGAGCGGCCACCGGCCGGCCGAGGGCGGGGCGCTCGTCGGCCAGAGCGCCACGCACCTGGCCCAGGGCCGGCCCGCCGAGGCCTGCGAGGACGCCCGCCGGGCCCTGGTGCTGGCCACCGACGAGGAGGGCAGCGAGCTGCGGGCCCGGGCCGGGGTGGCGCTCGCAGAGGCGCTGGTCGGGCTCGGCCGGCACGAAGAGGCCGCCGGGCACGCCGAACGGGCCGCCGAGGTGCACCGGGCGGGCGGCTACCGGCTCGGGTACGCCCGCGCGCTCGTCGTCCTCGGGCACGCCCGGGCCGGGATCGAGGGGGCCGACCCGGCGGAGTGCTGGCGGGAGGCGTACGCGATCCTCGCGCGGGCCGGGGCCACCCCGGAGGCGGCGGCGGTGGCGCAGTACCCGCGAATCGTTCCTCCGGGGTCGTGAGCCCGGCAGAATGGGGCGCGTGAAGGTCGACGCGCCGTACGCGCAGGGCACGCCCTGCTGGGTCGAGCTGATGGCCCCCACCGACCAGCGGGGCGCCCTCGGGTTCTACCGGGAGGTGTTCGGCTGGACCGGGGAGACCGGTCCGGCGGAGTACGGCGGGTACACGATGATGCTCCTCGACGGCCGGCCCGTCGCCGGCATCGGCGTCACGGTGCCCCGCCAGCCGCCCCCGTTCTGGGCCACCTACCTGGCCACCGACGCGGCCGACGCCGTCGCGGGCCGGATCCCGGGGGCCGGCGGGCAGGTGCTGATGCCGCCGACCGACGTGCCGACCGTGGGCCGGATGTTCCTGGCCGCCGACCCGACCGGCGGCGTGTTCGGCGTGTGGCAGGCCCTCGACTTCTTCGGCGCGGGCATCGTCAACGAGCCCGGCGCGTGGACGTGGAACGAGCTGGACACACCCGACGCGGGGGCCGCAGCGCCGTTCTACGCCGACGCGTTCGGGATCACCGTGCGGCCGGTGACCGACCGGCCCGACTACCGGGTGTTCACGGTCGCAGACCGGCCCGTGGCGGGGCTGCGGCAGGGCGGGGGCGCGCCGCGCTGGGCGGTGTACTTCGCGGTCACCGACCCGGACGCGACGGCCGGGGCGGTGCTGCGGGCCGGCGGGCAGGTCGTGCGGGAGCCGGAGGACGTGCCAGGGGTGGGGCGGGTGGCGGTGCTGGTGGACCCGCAGGACGCGGAGTTCTCGGTGCTGCGGCCGGCCTGACACCCACGATCGACACCCCTCGACGGGTACCGGCCGGGAGCGGTCGGTCCGGTCGCCTGTCGCCTGTCGCCTGTCGCCTGTCGCCTGTCGCCTAGAGTCTGGCGACATGAGTGTGGTTTCGCGGGTGGTGACCCGGTCCTCCGACGGGCGGATCCTCGGCTTCGACGTGTCCCGCCCGGCCCGGGAGGACGCGGTCCTCGTACCGGACGTGACGTTCGCCGTGCCCGACGGCGACGAGCCCCAGGGCCCGTCGGTGGCCCCGGACCTGGGCGCCGCCGTGTACGCGACCGCCGACGCGGTGGTGTGCCTGGCCCCCGACGGCGGCCCGGTCTGGCGGCTCGACCTCGGCACCGGCCCGGCGACCCACCACACCGCGTGGTCGACCTGCCGGTACTCCCCCGACGGCGCCACGGTCTGGGTCTACCTGCCCGACATCATGGCCGGGCGCGGCGACACGGACCGGTGGCTCGTCCTGGACGCCCGCTCCGGGGCCGTCCTCGCCCGCGCCGACCTGGACACCACCGGCCAGGGCGGCCACCAGGTGCCCGACCCCGACGGCGTCCACATGCTCCTCGACGTGGGCGAGGGCCAGGACGGCACCGTCGTGTACCGGGGCCGGCTGGACGGGGGGACGCTCGCCCTGACGGAGTACCCGTGGAGTGACCGGGTGTTGACGGGGTTGGCGCCCGACGGGCGGCGGGGCATGACCGTCGACCACAGCCAGCAGGACGTGGCGTTCCACGCGCACCCCGGCGGCGAGGTCCTGGTCGTGGTCACGGTCGCCGAGCTCGGGGACGAGGAGGCCGCCATGGAGTGGAGCGGCGGCTACCTCGACCCGGCGACCGCCGTGGTGACGCTCGTCGGGGAGACCGGGGACGGCGAGGACTGGCACCGGCACGCGCTGCTCGATCCGGGCACCGGCGCGGTGCTCGGCGACCTGGCGGCGGGTTCCCGCGACCCCTACGACCTCGAACTCGTCGGCGACGGGTCGTGGCTGACGACCGACGCCGACGGCAGGGTGTGGCGGCGGGTCCGCCGGGCCTGAGCGACCGGCTCCCGGGCCGCGACCACGCCTGCCCCGCCGGACGGGCTCACCGGGGCCTACGGGCGCGCGGTGCCCGCCATGTCGGCGGCGCTCCGTGCCTCGGTGTCCCCGGAGAAATAGCCGGTCAGGCGGCCGATCCCGCCGTCGCGGACCTCCGCCAGCAGCATGCCGTTCTCCTCGTGCCCCGGCCGGCCCGGCGCGTCGGCGGTCCGCCCGGCCCAGCGGAGCACGAACCCGTCGGCGGTCGGCGTCCAGTGCCGTTCCGTCAGATGCCGGCCGGCGGGCGCGTCCCCGGCGAGCAGCCCGGTCAGGTCCGCGACGCCGGCCGGCGGGCGGTGCGCCCGGGGCAGGTGCACGTCCAGGACGGCGTCGGGCGCGAACAGTCCGGGGCGGGGCGCGTTGGTCTCCAGGTACGCGGCGAGCCGCTCGACCAGGCCCGTCGCGTCGCACAGCTCGTGCAGGAAGGTCAGGTCCGCCAGGCTCGGGCGGTGCCGGCCCTCGACCCGGTCGAGGTTGGTGAACGTGACCGGCCCGGTGCACAGCCCGGCGAGCCGGCGGGCGGCCTCGTCCGTCTCGGGCAGGCCGGAGTTGACCATGGCCGACTCGTAGGAGGCGAACTCGTTGACCGCGACGTAGCGGCCCGGGGCGTCCCGGTCGGCGTAGAGCTCGTCCCGGAGCAGGGTGCGCCTGCCCTCGGTGGCCGCCCACCACCCGGCCTCCAGCCGGCGGAACTCGTCCACCCGGTCGGTGCTGAACGTGATGATCTGCACGAAAGACATGGCTTCCTCCAGCACGCCGCCCGGGCCGCTCCATCCCGGATCCTATGACGCGCGCCGTCGGCCCGCCGGGGAACGGAGGTCGTCGCCCGACCGCGCCCGGTGTCCGCTGTCCGGGCTCCGCAAAGCCCGGCCCCGGGCGTCGCGGCGTGCCTACGCTCAGGGGGAACGCGCCTGCGCTCAGCGTGGAAGAGGTGGTCACCATGTCCGAACTGCTGAACAAGAGCTTCGACAAGCCCGACGAGACCCGGATGTTCGAGGGGCACGGGCACGCGGACGTCCTGATGATGGGCGACCGTCCGGTGGCGCGCGGCCAGTTCGAGCCGGGCTGGCGCTGGTCGAACGACGTCAAGCCGATCGCGGGGACCGAGTCCTGTCAGGTCTCGCACCTGGGCTACGTGCTGGAGGGCCGGATGCGGGTCTTCATGGACGACGGCAGCGAGTACGACCTGACGCCCGGCCACGTCGTCGCGATCCCGCCGGGGCACGACGCCGAGGTGCTCGGTGACGGGGCGTGCGTGATGCTCGACTTCGGGGAGATCTCCGGGTACGCCAAGCGGTGACCCCGTGGCGCGGGGCCGCCGGTCCGGCCCGGGCGGCCCGGCGCTCAGCCCCGGAGGTCCTCGGTGCGGTCCACCTCGATCACCGTCGTGTGGTACGACGCGATCATGGCCATCACCTCGTCCTCCAGGCCGCCGAGCCACTCCGGCCCCCCGTAGAACGCGTCCTTCTGCCGCGCGCGCGCCTCCAGGGACGCGAACGCGCGGATCAGCACGTACCCGTCGGCGTCGTCCAGGGACGGGCCCGCGCGGACGACGTCGATGCCGTACCCGTCGGACACGGGGCGGATCCGCTCCCGGAAGACCCGGTCGAAGGTGTCGCGGACACCGGGGCGCAGCTGGTACCCGCGGATCTCGAGAATGCTCATCGGCCCAGCATGCCCGGCTTCCCTGACATCCTGTGTCAGGACGCGCGGAGCCAGCGGTCGGGACGGGCGTGTCCCGGTCAGGGCTCGCGTGTCCCGTCAGGACGGGCGTACCCGGTCAGAACGGCGTGTCCTGGTCAGGACGCGCGGAGGAAGTCCAGCAGGAGTGCCGTGGTCTCCGCCGGGCGCTCCAGGCTCGGGAAGTGCCCGGCCCACGGCAGCGCCACGTGCCGCACGTCCGGGACCAGCCCGGCCAGTTCGACGGCGATGTCCTGGAAGTCGACCAGGTCGTGCCCGCCGGAGACCACCAGGGTCCGGGCCGTGATCGCGGTGACGTCGACGGGCTCGGCCCGGGGCTGGTACTCCCCCGCCGCCAGTTCCCGGGACAGGCCGTGCCGGCACATCGTCCGGACCAGCGCGCGGGTCGGTTCGTCGGCGTCCGGGCCGACCCAGGTGGCCATGTTGCACTCGACGGCCGCGTCGAGGTCGCCCGCCGCGAGGGCCGCCTCCTCCGCGTCGTAGAAGGCCCGCAGCGCCGGTGACGGCGCGCGACCGGCCCGGGCGGCGCACAGCAGGGCCAGGGTGGTCACCCGGTCCGGCCAGCGCGCGGCGACCTCCTGGGCGATCCGGCCGCCGTAGGACGAGCCGACCAGCGCGGCGTCGGCCACCCCGAGCCCGCCGAGGAGCGCGGCGACCTCCTCGGCCTCGTTGTAGCCGGGTGCCGGGGCCGGGGAGTCCCCGAATCCGGGCAGGTCGACGCGGACCACGCGGAAGCCGGCGTCGAGGAGGGGCTCCCACTGCGGGGCCCACATCCGTCGGTCGCACACGCCGGAGTGCAGCAGGACCAGGGTCGGGCCGGTACCGGCCTCGTCATAACTGAGCGTCACGGCACCGAGGATAGCCAGCCGCCACCGCACCGTCGATCGGGTTCCCCACCGGCCGGGTCGGTCGCGACGGCCCGGAGCACAATGGTGCGATGGAGATCGCCGAGATTCTCGCGCTGAAGACCTGGGCCGTCGTCGGCCTCACCGACCACCCGCACCGCCCCGCGCACGGGGTGGCCCGCTTCCTGCTCGACCACGGCCGCGAGGTGCTCCCGGTCAACCCCGCCGGCGAGGAGGTGCACGGCCGGCCGGGGTTCGCGCGGCTGGCGGACATCCCGGTACCCGTCGATGTCGTGGATATTTTCCGCCGTTCCACCGAGGCCGGGGCGCACGTGGACGAGGCGATCGCGATCGGCGCGAAGGTCGTGTGGCTGCAACTCGGCGTGATCGACGAGGAGGCGGCCGCCCGGGCCCGGGCCGCGGGGCTCACCGTGGTGATGGACCGCTGCCCCGCGATCGAGTGGCGCGCGCACGGCCCCCGACCGGCCTGACGAACCCCCAGAAACCCGGCCTCGAGGGGTACCGGCGCCACGGCCTGACCCCGGAGTCCCCCGATCACGGGGCGGAAGCCGCTACCGGAGTGTGTCCGCCGGCAGCCGCCCGGCCCATGGTGCCCCGACCACGGGGCTGGTGCCGCCACCGGAGTGTGCCCGGCGGCAGTCGCCCGACCCGATGGAAGCGGGCCTGGCGGCCGTCGTCGCGCGCACGGTGGTCCCGTGCGCCACTGTCGCGCGCACGGGAAGGGCCGGCCGCCTGATGGCGACCGGCCCCTCGACGAACGCGATACCTAGAGGGTGAGCGTCCAGGTGTCGATCTTGCCGGTGTCCGCGGAGGCCGCGTCCTGGACGCGCAGGCGCCAGGTGCCGTTCTTGGCCTCGGTGGACAGGTTCACGGTGTAGGTCTGGTTGATGTTGTCGGCGCTGCCGCCGGCGCGGTTGTGCAGCACGTAGGCCGAACCGTCCGGAGCGACGAGGCTGACGACCAGGTCACCGATGTAGGTGTGCACGATGTGCACCTCGACCTTGGAGGTGGCCGAGGCGTTGCCGGCGCAGCCGGCCACGGTGACGTTGCTGTACACCGTGGTGTTGTCCGGGATCGCGACGTCGGTGCCGTTGGTGACGGCGGCACAGTTCGGGCCACCGGTCGGCGACGAGGTCGCGGTCGGGCTGGCGGTCGGGGTGCCGCCACACGGGGCGTCCTCACCGGCGACGGTCACACCGGTCCACACAGCCTGGACGGCCTTGTACTCCGGGGAGCACAGCCCGTGCAGGTCGGTGGCCGCCGAGAGGGTCGCGGCGCGGACGTCGTTGGTGCCGGAGGTGACGTACTTCGTGGAGCTGGTGAAGTAGACGTCCATGGCCCGGTACCAGATCTTCTCGGCCTTGGACCGGCCGATACCCGCGAGCGTGGTGCCGTTGCAGGTCGTGGCGACGCCGTACTCGGTGGAGTCGTTGCCCTCGGCCAGCAGGAAGTACGCCAGGTTGCCGACGCCCGAGGAGTAGTGCACGTCGATGCTGCCGAGACCGGAGTACCAGCAGTTCTTCGACGAGCCGTCCTTCTTCGGGTCGTACATGTACCGCAGCGGGGTGCCGTTGCCGTTGATGTCGATCTTCTCACCGACGTTGTAGTCGCCCGGGTCCGAGGCGTTGGCGGCGTAGAACTCCACCATGTTGCCCCAGATGTCCGAGGCGGACTCGTTGAGGCCGCCGGACTCGCCCGAGTAGGTCAGACCACCGGGGATGATGCTCTCGGTGATGCCGTGGCCCATCTCGTGGCCCGCGACGTCGATGGACACCAGCGGCTTGCCGTTGCCGTCACCGTACGTCATCTGGGTACCGTCCCAGAACGCGTTCACGTAGTTGTTGCCGTAGTGCACCCGGCTCTTGACGCCCGCGCCGTTGCCGAAGATGCCGTTGCGGCCGTGCACGTTCTTGAAGTAGTCGAACGTCTCGGCGGCACCGTAGTGCGCGTCGACACCCGCCGACTGCCGGTTCGAGTTCGCGCCCGTGCCCCAGGTGTTGTCGGGGTCGGTGAACGTCGTACACGTGCTCGAACCGTTGTTCATGTCACAGGTGGTGCCGTTGCCACGGACCGGGTCGACCATCGAGTACGTGCTACCCGACTGGGTCGTGTCGATCGGAACCTGGCCCAGGTACAGGCTGTTGCCCGTGCCCGTGACGTGCTTGACGTCGTCGGTCGCGCCACGGATCGCGCCCGTGTTGGCGTCGACGACCACGTGCAGGTTGCTCGGGGTCTGGTCGGCCTTGATGCCCGACATCTCGACCTCGTACGCGAGGACGGCCGCGCCGTCACCGGAGGCGTCCACCACGAGGGTCGGCGTCGCCACCTTCTCCAGCTTGCCCGAGAACGCGCGGGTCGCCGAGGAGGCCGCCGAGTCGGCGGTGATCCCCGGGGTCGTGCTGATCCGCAGCGCGGCGCTCAGCCCGACCGTCGCGCTGGAGAACGAGCCACCCGGCGCGTTGTGCACGACGAAGTCACCGCCGAGCACCTCGAGCCCCTTGTAGGTCCGGGTGTAGCGCGTGTGCGTCGCGCCGGTGTTCTTGTCGATGATGGTGCGGTTGACGGCGTACGCGTCGCCGTCCGCTCCACGGATCGCGTCACGGTTCGCCGCGAGGGCGGCGTTCGCCTGCGCGATGGCCGTGCTCTGACTGGGTATTGACGGTGCCGCATTCGCAAGCGAAGCGACCCCTGCTGCCATTCCGGCGATCAAGACCACGGTTCCCACCGCGGCGACAGATCTGTTCACCGGAGCCTCCCATTCACTGAGGGGTTCGTGACGTGCGTCACGAGGGCATGTATAACAGCGCACGTAACCTGAGTAAAGACAGGTGAAACACATTGACGCTCACCAACTCCGTGGAGTTACGTTCACCCCGCGTTTCCCCAGGATTAGGCCACGGAGCGTGACAAAGGCGTCCGATCGGTCGGACAGTCGACCAGCCCCTGTGGACGCCCCATCCGCCCCACGGGCCACTCTGGACCTCTTCCGTCCCACGGGATGGGCGGCCGGCGTCCCACCTGCTCGGACGGGGTGACAGTGGCGCGGGCTCGGGTGGGACGGGCGCGGGCGGCGCGCGGGCGCTACGGCCCGCCGGGGCCGGCCGCCGTCAGAGCAGGGACAGGGTTCCGGCCACCGCGTCGATGTCGGCGATCGCCGCCGGCCCGATGGCGCAGCAGGTCGCCGTCCCGGGATCCACCTGGGTCCGCCCCGCGTCGTGGATCACCTCGACGGGCAGCCCGGCCGCCTCGGCCGCCGCGCACACCTCGGCCAGTTGCTCCGCGCCTGACACCCGCAGGACGACCTTCGGCTGGCCGTCGCGCAGCCAGTCCATCAGCAACGGTGAGTCCAGGTTGCGCAGGACCGCGCCCACCGCCGCGTGCGCCGCCTGGGCCGCGATCTTGCCCTTGCCCATGGCGAGGTCGGTCCGCACCACGACGACGAGTTTGTGAGCCACGACCGGACTCTACGGTGCGACCCCCGCGCTACGGTGGCCGGATGATGATCACCTCGGTCCCGTTCGGCACGACCGACTGGGCGCGGGTGCCGGCCACGGAGCACCCCGGCACGACCGGCACCGCGACCTGGCGGACCCGGCGGTTCGGCGACGTGCGGGTGCGCGTGGTCGACTACAGCCCCGGCTACCTCGCCGACCACTGGTGCGACAAAGGGCACATTCTGCTGGTACTCGAGGGCACGCTGACCACCGAGCTCGCGGGCGGCGGCACGGTGACCCTGGAGGCCCGCAGCAGCTACCAGGTGGGCGACGACACCGAGGCGCACCGGTCCAGCACGGTGACCGGGGCGCGCCTGTTCATCGTCGACTAGCGAGGCCCGGCGCGCGGGTCCGGCGGTCCGAGACGGTCCGCCGACCGGGGCGCTCACGGCGACGTCTGGCGCGGGGCGGGCTGCCGCGTCTACGTGGCCGGACCGACGGGCCGGGCGCGAGCCGTGCCGCTCCCGCCGGGGCCGGCTTCCCCCGACCGGCGGGCGGCTACCCGCCGGTTCGGTGTGATTCGCGCCTCTTGTACAGCCCAGACTCTGGCCCCCGACGACCGACACTCGACATGATCAGGTGTCTTGAGGGGGTACACGTGGTGCGAGTGCTTGTGGTCGACGACGAGGCATTGGTACGTTCGGGCCTCGGCGCGATCCTCGGGTCGGCCGGCGACTTCGAGGTCCTGACCGCGACCGGCGCCGAGGCCGTGGAGGTGACCCGGCGGCACCGGCCCCGGGTGGCGCTGGTCGACATCCGGATGCCCGATGTGGACGGCCTGACCCTGCTGCGCAGGTTGCGCGCGCTGACCACCCCGGTCGCCGTCGCGATGCTGACCACGTTCGACATGGACGCGCACGTGCACGAGGCGCTGCGGTCCGGGGCGTCCGGCTTCCTGCTGAAGGACACCGAGCCCGCCGAGCTGATCGCGGCCGTCCGGGCGCTCGCCGCCGGGGGCACGGTGCTGTCCCCGCAGGTCGCGACGCTGGTGGTCGACGGGTACCTCCGGTCGGGCCCCTGCCCCACCGCGCGCGCCCGGGTCGCGGAGCTGTCCGGCCGGGAACTCGACGTGCTGGCGCTCCTGGCGACCGGCCTGTCCAACGCGGAGATCGCCGACCGGCTGTACCTGGCGTCCGGCACGGTCAAGGACCACGTGAGCGCCCTGCTGGTCAAGCTGCGCGCCGTCAACCGGGTGCAGGCCGCCGGCATCGCGCACAGGGCCGGCGTCGTCGAACGCGGCGGGGCGTGACCCGCCGCCCGTCCTGGACACCCAGGTCCCCAGACCTGCGGCCGTCCCGCCGGGCACCCGGCTCAAGGTGGCAGTTCAGCCAGACACCCGGCCCGGGGCCGCTAGTCCGGGTCGCACACGGCCCGAGGTGGCCGCTCAGCCTCGCATCCCGCCTCTGGCGGCTCCCCGGACCGGCATCCGACCCGGGGCAACCATCCCGGCCGGGCCCAGGCCCGGGACGGGCGTTCCGCCGGGTAGCCGGCATCCGTCCGGGGCCGGGGGTGCGGCGCGGGCTGGTCGACGCGGCGCTGGTCGCGACGGCAGCGGCGGACGTGCTGCTCACCGCCCCGGCCGGCGGACATCCCGTCTACGCCTGTTCGCTGCTGGCCGCCGCCGTCCTCCCGCTGCGGCGCCGTTGGCCCCGGACCACCCTGCTGCTGGTACTGCCCGGGCTGTTCGCCGGCGTGGCGGTCCTGGCGGCCGTGTTCGCCCTCTACGCCGTCGCGACCGCCGAGCACCGCCGAAGGTGGCTGTACGCGGCCACCGGCGTCGTCGCCCTCGGCGCGGCCCTGCCCTGGCCGGCGGCCGAACTGTTCACCCAGCCGCCCGACGAGCTGGCCCGGTCCGTCATCTACGGCGTCCTCGCCGGCTGCGCGCCCACCGCCCTGGGCCTGGCCGTCCGGACCCGCGCCGAACTGACCGACCGCCTCGCCGAACTGGCCGAACGCCGGGCCCGCGAACAGGAATGGACCACCCAGCGGGTACTGGCCACCGAGCGCGCCCGGCTCGCCCGCGAGATGCACGACGTGGTGTCCCACCAGGTCAGCCTCATCGCCGTGACGGCCGGCGCGTGGCGGGTCGGGGCGATTGACGACGCGGGCCGGGAGGCCGCCGAGGAAATCCGCCGCCGCGCCGCCCGGACCCTGGTGGAGCTGCGGCACATGGTCGGCGTCCTGCGCGCCTGTCCGACCGCGCCGCTGACCCCCGGGCCGGTGCCCCAGGCGGGGCTCGCGGACGTGCCCGCGCTGGTCGACGAGCACGAGGGGGCCGTGCTCAGCGGTCTGCCCGACGCGGCAGGGGTCCCCGAGGCGCAGCAGCGGGCCGCGTACCGGACGGTCCAGGAGGCCCTGACCAATGTCCGCAAGCACGCGCCCGGGGCCGCGACGACCGTCTCGGTGTCCACCACGGCCGACGAACTCCACGTCACGGTCACCAACACCTCCCCCACCCGCCGCTCCCCCGAACCACCCGGGCCGTCCGCGTCCGGAACCCAGCCACCCATGCCGACCGGACTGTCGGCCGACAGGCAAACGCCCCAGAGGAGGAACGGCTCGCCCGGAGACAGGTACGTGCCGCACGGGCCCACCGGGTGGGAAGCCGGCTGGAAAGGGAACCGGCACGGGCCGACCGGGTGGGACGGGAGCCGGCACGGGCCGTTCGGATGGGACGGGAGCCGGCACGGGCCGTTCGGATGGGACGTGGAGCCCGACGGGCCCGGGGGCGGGTGGCGGTCCGGGGCGGAGGAGTTGCCCGGGGGTGGGCATGGGCTGTCGGGGCTGCGGGAGCGGGCCGCGCTGCTCGGCGGCCGGTTGGTGGCCGGCCCGACCGGGGACGGCTACGTCATCCGGCTCGCTCTGCCCCTCGCGGACCGTGGCAGGATGATCGTCCCGCAACCGCGACCAGGAGAACCACCATGCGCCGACGACTCAACCTGATCCTGCTCGGCGTCCGCGACGTGCTCGGCTCCGTGGCCTTCTACGAGGCCCTGGGCTGGAAGCGCGCCGCCGCCGGGTCCGACGAGTTCGCGCTGTTCGAGCTGGGCGGGGTCGCGGTCGCGTTCCAGTCCCGGGAGGCGTTCGCCGCCGACGCCCGGCTCACCGACCACGGGGCGGGCGGGTTCGCCGGGTTCGCGCTCGCGTACGTGGCCCGCAGCGCCGACGAGGTGTACCAGGTCATGGCGCGCGCCGAGGAGCTGGGCGCGACGGTGACCCGGCCGGCGGGGGCCAACGCGTGGGGCCACAACGGCTACTTCACGGACCCCGACGGCCACCTGTTCGAGGTGCTGTACGAGGACGGCTGGATCTTCGACGAGCACGACGACCTGGTGCTCTGACCGCACCGGTACCCGCCGCCCGGTGCTCCGGTCGGGGCCGTCACCAGCCGGACCGTCCGGGCGCTCCGAGTGTCCGGGCACGTCGCCGCCGGCCCTGGCCGGACACCCGCGCCGAGGATCGGTCCGTCGTTGCGCCACCGACCCGTGTCCTGCCGGAGCGACCGGCCCCGGGCGGCTCCGCCGATCGGAACCCACCCGGGCGCTCACCGCGCCGCAGTTCCGGCATACCGGGGCCACCGGTGGCCGGGGCCGTCACGGCTGGTCGGCGAGGTGCCGCCACGAGGTGCCCGTCACCGTCGGGTCGCGGGAGATCCCGGACAGGGCGGCGTCGAGTGCGGGGCCCGTGTCGGCCGTACCCGTCAGATCGGCTCTGATCTGGATCGTGCCGTCCGTCCGGACGGTCTCCACGGCCCGGACCCGGGCGCCGTCGACGGTCCGCAGCGCGGTCAGCAGCGCCGTGCGGACCCGGCCGTCGTCGGGCGGCACCAGAGTCGTCTCGACCCGCCAGCCGGTGAAGACCTCGTCGCCCGAGCCGGGTTCGCGGTCGATCCGGCGGCCGGCGGCGCGGAGCACGACGTTGACGGCCACGACGGCGGCCCCGGCGGCGAGCGCGTAGCCGTACTGGCGGGCGCCGGCCAGGCTGCCCACGGCGGCCGAGCACCACAGGGTCGCGGCGGTGTTGATGCCGGTGACGGTGAACCCGTCGCGCATGATCACGCCCGCGCCGAGGAACCCGACCCCGGAGACGACCTGGGCGGCGACCCGGCTGGGCGAGGAGTCCGCGAACGCCCCGGACAGCATGACGAACATCGCCGCGCCGGCCGCGACGAGCGCGTGGGTGCGCAGGCCTGCCATGCGCTGCCGCCACTGGCGCTCCACGCCGATCAGGGTGCCGGCGGCCAGGCCGGTGGTCAGCCCGAGCGCGAAGCTGGCCGGCGTCATCATCCGCGCCGCCGGGGGCCGGGGCGGGTGGCGGTGGCGTCGGGCGCGGAGCCGGACGTCGTGACGACCCGGTCGTGGGGCATCGGCGGCGTGGCCGGCGGGGTGAGGTGTCGCATGTCGCCGACTCCTGACGTGGGCGGGAGAGCGCACGTCGGCGTGCGCCGCCCGGCAGTCTCACCCACCCCGGCCGCGCCGGTCCCCCGCCGACCGGCGGGTCCACGACCACCGGCCCGCTGGGCGATCCTGGACGCACCGGACCCCACCGAGCGGCAGGTCGACGGCCGCCGGCGCGCGGAGGCCCGGGACGCCGGACGGCCCGGAGGACGGGGGGACATCCTCCGGGCCTGGTCGGTCAGTTGCAGAACAGGAACGTCCCCACCTGCTGGCAACTGATCGCGCGGGTGGCCGTGCCGGTCCGCCCCGAGTTGTCGGTCACGGTCAACCGCGCCGTGTAGGTACCGGCGCGCGCCGGGTAGGCGTGGTTCACCTGGCGGCCGGACCCGCTGGCCCCGTCGCCGAAGTCCCAGGCGTAGCCGACGATCGTGCCGTCGGGGTCCCGGGAGTACTGCCCGTCGAACTGGCACGCCGACTGCTGGCAGAACGCGAAGATGCTCGCGGTCGGCGCCTGACCGGGGCCACCCGTCGGGGTCGGGGTCGGCTTCGTGGGCGTCGGGGTCGGGGCGGTCGGGGTCGGCGACGGGCCGGGGCCGGTGCCGCTGATCTCCCGGTTGGCCCAGTCACCCATGGCGTTGGTGAGCCGGCCGAAGCCCGCGACCCCGTTGCAGCCGGACTTGACGAACGAGGACACTCCCACGATCACGCCGTCCACGAGCGCGCCTCCCCCGCTGTCGCCCTGGCAGATGCTGTCGTGGCCGTCGGAGTACCCGGCGCAGACCATGTACTCCGCGTTGTACGTCCCCAGGATCGACTTGCACGGGCTGGCCGCCAGGATCGGGAAGTCGGCCTGCTTGAGGACGCTGCTGTTGTTCTCGTCGAGCGCGATCCGGCCGTACCCGACGAAGTGGATCGTCTTGCCGACCTCGGTGAGCGCGGTGTCGCCCGAACCCGCGACCCGGGGGTACTTGTACCCCGCCGGCACCGGGATGTCGCGGTCCACGGTGACGACCGCGACGTCCCAGCCGGTCTGCCAGCCGTTGTTGGAGTTGTAGTTCGGGTGCGCCTTGTAGTCGAGGACCTCGACCCAGGTGCCGCCGGACGGGTTGGAGAAGTTGTCGAGCCCGTAGAGGAACCGCTTCTCCCCGTCGGCGTACTTGCAGTGCGCGGCGATCAGGATCTTGCGCGGGGCGACGACCGACCCGGTACAGGAGGCGCCCTGGGGTCGGGGGCCGCCCGCCCGGGTGCCGACGATGACGTACGGGTAGTCGGCGACGTGCGCCTCCGTACCTCCGACGATCCCGGGCCCTTGCGTCACGTACTGGGACTCCGGTGTGACCGCGTCACCGACGGCGGGTGCGGCACCGAGCGCCGAGAGGGGTACCAGCGCCGCGACGACCGCGAGGCCGAGCAGGGCGCTGAAGCGTGTTGATGTGCTCACCGTTCTCCTTCCATGTCCTTGGCGGGGTGGTGGCGCGAGACTATGGTCGGAGAAACCTCCGCGAACAGCCCCTTTCAACCGTCTTGGGCCAGCCAACCGCAGTTTCTGTCACGAGGTGTGGAAACGGGGGCGGGTCCTCCGGTGGCCCCGGGGCACGGGTGCGCGCCGGCTCGCGGGGGCCTACACTCCGGGGTGTCGCCCTAGACCTCGGTGGCTGCATTCCGCGCGTGCGGAGGCGCACCACTCCCAGCAGGGCGGCTCCCCATGAACACCACAGACCAGGCCACCACGGGCCAGGCGCTCCCGCACGCCCCCGGGGCGACGCCCCGCGCCACGGACGGCCGGGTGACGCCCCGCGCCACGGACAACCGGGCGCCCCGGCAGGCCACCCCCGGCGCCGCCCGGCGCGACCCCGCCGGCAGCGACTACGCCGAGCTGATGCACCGGGTCCGCGCCGCCGGCCTCCTCGACCGCCGCCCGGGCCCGTACGCGGTCCGGATCGCCGTCAACGCCGCGCTCATGGTCGCCGGCTGGACGGCGTTCGCGCTGCTCGGCGACTCGTGGTGGCAGCTGGCCGTCGCCGTGCTCCTGGCGTTCGTGTTCACCCAGTCCGGGTTCCTCGGGCACGAGGCGGGGCACCGGCAGATCTTCCGTTCCCGGCGGGCCAACCAGGTGGTGGGCCTGACGCACGGCAACCTGGCGATCGGGCTCGCGTTCGGCTGGTGGGTGGACAAGCACCACCGGCACCACGCGCACCCCAACCAGGAGGGCCACGACCCCGACATCGGCGGCGAGGCCCTCGTGTTCACCGAGGCGCAGGCCCGGGGGCGGCGCGGGCTGGGGCTGCGGATCGCCCGGTACCAGGCGCAGCTGTTCTTCCCCATGCTGCTCCTGGAGGGCCTGGCCCTGCACGTGGCCAGCGTCCGCGCGGTGCTCCGGAAGAGCTACCGGCAGCGGGGGCTGGAGGCGGGGCTGCTCGCCCTGCACGCGGTCGGGTACGTCGGCGCGCTCGTCCTCGTCCTGCCCCCGGGCAAGGCGCTGGCCTTCGCCGCCGTCCAACAGGGCCTGTTCGGGGTGTACCTGGGCTGCGCGTTCGCCCCGAACCACAAGGGCATGCCGATCCTGTCGGCGGACGACGACACGGACTTCCTGCGCCGCCAGGTCCTCACCGCGCGCAACATCCGGGGCGGCCGGCTGGTCGACGCGCTGTTCGGCGGGCTGAACTACCAGATCGAGCACCACCTGTTCCCGAGCATGCCGCGCGGGGCGCTGCGCCGGGCCCGGCCGATCGTCCGGGCGTACTGCGCGGAGCTGGGCGTCCCGTACGCGGAGACCGGGATCGTCGACTCCTACCGCCAGGCGCTGGGGCACCTGCGCGCCGTGGGCCGCGGAGCGCCGACCGCCCCGTGACCGGTGGGCGCGCGGCCCGGATCCGGGTGCGGATCGCCCGCCAGGCGGGGGCCGAGGTGGTGTCCGTGGCGCACGTGTGCGCGGCGGCCGTGGCCGGCGTGGGGGTGGACGGGGCGGGGATGACCGTCGGGCGGTCCACGGTGCACGCCACCGACCCGGTCGCGGCGGCGCTGGAGGAGTGGCAGCTCGTGTACGGCGAGGGCCCGTGCGTGGACGCGTGGGCGACCGGCGGCCCGGTGCTCGTCGTCGACCTGGGTGCCACCGCCGCCCGGTGGCCGGTGTTCACCCCGGCGGCCCTCGACAGCGGGGCGCGGGCGGTGTTCGCGCTGCCCCTGCAGGTCGGCGCGATCCGGCTGGGGGTCCTGGACCTGTACCGCGCCGGCCCCGGCCCGCTGAGCCCCGGACAGCTCGCCGACGCGCTGGCGTACGCCGACGCGGCCGGCACGCTGCTCCTCGACGGGGCCCGGGCCGGCGCCCCCGACCCGACGGCGCACGACGCGCAGGTGCACCAGGCCACCGGCATGGTCCTCGCCCAGCTCGGGGTGAGCGCCGAGGTCGCGTTCGCCCGGCTGCGGGCCCACGCGTACGCCCAGGACCGGCTGCTCCGGGACGTGGCCCGCGACGTCGTCGGGCGGCGGCTGCGGTTCGAGCCGGAACCGTCCCCGGAGGACCAGAATGAACGGTGAGGCGTTGTGCCGAGAGGACTACCGAGGTGGGCGACGATGACTGAGCACCTGCTGGCCGAGACGTTCGTCGAGCTGGCCGACACGCTGGTCGACGACTTCGACGTCCTCGACTTCCTGCACCAGGTGACGGTGCGCTGCGCCCAGGTGCTGGGGGTCGCGGCGGCGGGGGTGCTGCTCACCGACCAGCGTGGCGCGCTGCGGGTGGTGGCGGCGTCCACGGAGCAGACCCGGATGCTGGAGCTGCTCCAGATCCAGACCGACGAGGGCCCGTGTCCGGAGTGCTTCCACACCGGCCGGCCGATCGCCGTGCCCGACGTGTCCGCCGTCGCCGACCGCTGGCCCCGGTTCGCGGCCGAGGCCCGCGCCGTCGGGTTCGCCGCGGTGCACGCGCTGCCGATGCGGCTGCGCGCCGACATGATCGGGACGCTCAACCTGTTCGACACGGAGCCCGGCGCCCTCGGCGCGGACACGATCCGGCTCGGTCAGGCCCTGGCCGACGTGGCCACCATCGGGCTGTTGCAGGCCCGCGCGATCCGGCACCGCGAGACCCTCGCCGAGCAGTTGCAGACCGCGCTCAACAGCCGGGTCGTCATCGAGCAGGCCAAGGGTGTGATCGCCGAGCGCCGGGGGCTGGACATGGACCAGGCGTTCACGCTGCTGCGGGACACGGCCCGGTCCCGCAACCTCGGGCTGTCCGATCTCGCCCGTTCGGTGGTCGACGGCGTGACCGTTCTCTGAACACGGCCGGCGATCCGGTTCGGGGCGGGCATTCCGGCGTAGGGTACACACAGGCTCTCCGCGCGGGCGGTTCCCGCGCGGGCGCGTCGCCGCCCGGACCCCGCGGTCGCACCAACGGCACCCTTCCAGGGTGTCGTACCAGACCGCGGTGTGTCCCGTAAGGGCGTTGATCCTCATGAGTACCCGACTGTTCCCCACCGGCCAGACCTCCGAACTCCTGCTCGCCGAACGGGCCGGCCTGCCCGAGGGGGACCCGCGCCGCGCGACCCTGCGGGCCCGGGTGATCGAGAAGAACCTGCCGATGGCCCACCAGCTGGCCCGGCGCTACTCCGGCCGGGGCGAGCCCGGTGACGACCTGGCCCAGGTGGCCGCGCTCGCGCTGGTCAGAGCAGTCGACGGGTACGACCCGGACCGGGAGGTGCCCTTCCTCGGGTACGCCGTGCCCTGCGTCCTCGGCGCGCTCAAGCGGCACTTCCGGGACTCCTGCTGGGACATCCGGGTGCCCCGGTCCGTCCAGGAGCTGTCCCGGCACGTCCTGACCGCGACCTCCGACCTCGGCCATCGGCTCGGCCGGCAGCCCACGCCTGGGGAACTGGCCGCGCACCTGCTGGTCGACGTCCCCACCGTGGCCGCGGCCCTCGGCGCGACGCACTCCTACCGGCTGGCCTCACTGGACGTGCCCCCGGGCGACGCGCACGGCGACCTCAGCGAGGTCCTCGGCGAGGTCGATCCGCGCTTCGCCGGGGTGGACGACCGGTTGGCCCTCGGGCCGCTGGTCGAGGCGCTGCCGGCGCGGGAGCGGCGCATTCTGCGGATGCGGTACTCCCGCGAGATGAGCCAGAGCAGCATCGCCGCCGAGATCGGGATCTCCCAGATGCAGGTGTCCCGGCTGCTGAGGCGTTCCCTGGACCAGTTGCGGTCCGGGATCGCGGCCTGAGAACGGGCGGCCGGGCCGGGCGGCCGGTCCCCGCGCGACCGCCGCGTGCCCGGACCGGACGGCCGGTCACCGCGCCGCCGCCGGGCCGCCGCCGGGCCGCCCGGCCCGGTGTCCACGCAGGTCGGCCAGTCAGGGGCGTCCCCTGAACGCTCGCTAAGTAGTACAGTGCCATCGACGGTGGGCTATCACCTGATGGTCGACCGTCTACTGTCACCCCTCTCACATGGAGTTTCCATGCGCAAACGACTCGTCACCGGGTTCGGTGCGGTCCTGCTCGCGGCGGCTGTGATCGCCGGCGGCGCCGCCACCCCCGCCAACGCCGCCCCGGCGACCCCGGGCGTCCTGGCCACCGGACTCAACGCGACCATCGCGCTCAACAACTGTTCGGCGTCGCTCGTGCGGTACCCGGACTCGGTGGACTCCGACCGGGCCCTGATGCTGACGAACGGCCACTGCTACGAGGGCGGCATGCCCGGCGCGGGCGTGGTGCTGCAGAACAAGACCAGCACCCGTTCGGGGACGCTGCTCAACGACGCGGGTACCGGCCTGGGGACGGTCCGCGCCGACAAGCTGATCTACGCGACGATGACGAACACCGACGTCGCGCTGTACCAGCTGAACACGACCTTCGCCTCGATCAAGACCAGCTTCGGCGTGACGGCGATGACGATCGCGCCCACCCACCCGGTGAGCGGCATCGCGATCACGATCCCGTCGGGCTACTGGAAGACGACCTACAACTGCGGGATCACCGGGTACGTGCCCACCCTGCGCGAGGACGCGTGGACGTGGCACGACTCGATCAAGTACACGGAGCCGTGTGCCACGATCGGCGGCACGTCGGGTTCCCCGATCCTGGACAGCGCCCGCAACGTCATCGGTGTCAACAACACCGGTAACGAGGACGGCGCGATGTGCACGCTGAACAACCCGTGCGAGGTGGACCCCGACGGCACCACCCACGCGTACCGCGACCAGAGCTACGGCCAGCAGACCTACTGGTTCACCACGTGCCTGACCTCGGCGCGGGTGCTCGACCTGACGGTCCCCGGTTGCCTGCTCACCGGCGCCAGCACCCCGGGCAACACGGTCACGGTCACCAACCCGGGTAACCAGACGTCCACGGTCAACGTGGCCGACAGCGTGCAGATCCAGGCGTCCTCCTCGGGCTCCGGCCAGACCCTGACCTACTCGGCCACGGGCCTGCCGGCCGGCCTGACGATCAACGCCTCGACGGGTCTGATCTCGGGCACCCCGACCGCGACCGGCACCTCGAACGTCACGGTCACGGCCAAGGACACGACCCAGGCGACGGGTACGACCAGCTTCACCTGGACCGTCAGCGGCTCGGGCGGCTGCACGGCCGCGCAGGTGATCGGCAACTCGGGCTTCGAGGCCACCACCGCCACGCCGTGGACCGCCTCGACCGGCGTCATCCGGGCCGGCACCACCACCCAGCCGGCGCACGGCGGCACCAAGCTCGCGCTGCTCGGCGGCAAGGGCAGCACCAACACGACCACCGTGTCGCAGTCGGTGGCCGTCCCGGCGGGCTGCTCCACCTACACCCTGTCGTACTGGCTGCACATCGACACCAAGGAGACCACCACCTCCACGCAGTACGACAAGCTCACGGTGAAGGTCGGCTCGACCACCCTGGCCAGCTACAGCAACCTGAACAAGGCCACGGGCTACAGCCAGAAGACCTTCAACCTGTCCGCGTACGCCGGCCAGACCGTCACCCTGACGTTCACCGGTACCGAGGACTCCAGCCTGGTCACGAACTTCGTCATCGACGACGTGACGCTGAACGTCAGCTGATCCGGCGCTGAACAGGGGGCGGGCATCCCCGGGTGCCCGCCCCCCACCGTGTCAGGACGCGCGCCGCTGGTCCGGGGCCGGGGCCACCGGGGAGTCCGGGGGCCACATCACCGGGTGCGCCTCCGGGTGACGTTCCCACCAGGGCAGGGTGGTGGTGTTGCGGCGCAGCGCGTCGGAGTACACGTCGATGGTCGCGCGGTGGATCACGTCCACCTCGGCGGCCGACACGGCGTCCGGCCGCCAGCGGAGCACCCGGTGGCCCTGGAGCGGCTGGCCGGCCAGCGGCAGGACGACGACCTCGCGCCGGCCCGGGTACGTCGGCGCGCACATCATCGCGCCCTGTCCCGTGGCGACCAGCTGCTCGGCGTCCATCGCCTCCAGGCTCGTGTACCGCAGCCGGGGCGAGAACCCCGCCGTCTCGCACGCCTCCCGGAACACCGCCAGGGTGCCGTCGTCCCCGCCGGGCGGCCCGATCCACCAGTCCTTGGCGAGGTCGGCCAGTTCGATCATGTCGAGGCAGGCCATCCGGTGGTCGGCGGCCAGCACCACGTACAGCGGCTCGGGGTCGACGATGATCCGTTCGAGGACGCCGGGCGGGCAGGCCGGCAGGTGGCCCTTGTGCGCGCCGATCACCACCACGTCGGCGAGGTCGTTGGCGAGCAGCTGGGCGACGACGGTGCCGGAGGAGTCGACCCGGGTCGTGACGTCGCGGCCGGGGAGGTCGCGCTGGAGCCGGACGAGCAGCGTACCGATGAAACTGCTGCGCAGGGCGCCGAGCCGCAGCGCGCCGACGTTCCCGGGACGGCCGCCGGCGACGAGCTCCCCCATCTCGGACAGGATGCCCCGCGCCCTCTTCAGCACGAACCGTCCGAGTGCGGTCGGCTCCACGCCCTGTGGCCCGCGCTCGAAGAGCCTGCCCCCCAGGGCCGTTTCGATCCGGCCGAGTTTGGCGGTGAGCGCGGGCTGGGAAACCCCCAGCGCGACGGCAGCCCGGGAGACGCTCCCGGACTCTGCGACCTGGCACAACACCCGAAGGTGCCGAAGATCCAGCTCCATAAGATCAACGTTATACCCGATCGGGATATCACAGAACGTAGGCGACGTGGCACCCTGACCTAGTCATTACATAGGAGGCTCGCCATGCCCATCGCCCAACTCACCGCTACCGCCCTCGGTACGCTCGCCACCCTGAGCGCCGCCGATCGGTTTCGGGTCAGTTGTCTGCGTCTGGACGGTGGTGGGGCATTCGTGTACTGGATGACCGCGGGCGAGACCTACCGGATCGAGCACGACGGCGTCGACTGGGCCGTGACCGGTGGCGAGTGGTTCACCCCGGGCCGGACCTACCGGCTGCGCCGCGCCGGACTGCCGGTCGGCGCGCTGCCCACGGCCCCGCACGGCCGGGTCACCCTCCGCCCCGGCACGGTGTACGAACTCCGCGCCACCTCCCCCACCCGCTGGACCCTGTACGTCCTCGACTGACCCACCCACCCGGCCGACCACCCCTCACCGGCCGGGCGACGACGGCTTCCGGGCCGGTGCCGCGTGGTCGGCCTGACGCGACCCGCCCCGGAAGCCGTCGCGCTGCCCGGCCCCGGCCCCTCGCCCACCGCGCGGTCGACTATGCGACAGCCGGACCGGGATCCGCACGCGAAAGCCGACAAAGCCCGACCCCGCGACATTGACAGGCGTGCGCCGGTGACCGAGGCTGCGGTGGCCTCTCACCGCTTGGAGACCCGATGCGCCCCTCCCGCCGTTCCCTCCTGACCGTGCTCGCCGCCGGCCTGCTCGCCCTGCCGGCGCTGACCGGCTGCGAGGGCGACCCCGCGGGCGACCCGACGGTCAACGCGTCCGCGAAGACCGGCCCGGACGCCACCGCGCCGGCCGCCGCCGCGTTCGACCCGTGCAAGGTGCTGACCGTGGCCGACGTGGGCGCGATCCTCGGCGGCACGGTGACGATGAAGGAGACCCCGGGCGGCGGCTGCCAGTTCGACCAGGACGACCCGCGCGCGCCGTCCTTCGGGATCACCAAGGCCATGCCCGCGGACCAGGGCGGCGGCATCGCGAGCTCGAAGCTCGGCGCGGAGGGCACGATCGACGGCAAGGCGGAGACGCTGTCCGGGGTCGGCGAGGCGGCCTACGTCGTGGTCGGCAAGGGCATGGCGATCCCGACGGAGTCGGTGCAGGCGGCCGGGGGCGTGCAGGTGAAGGGGCAGCTGGTCGACGTCGTCCTGGCCCAGGGCAGCAAGCTGCCGGCGGACCGGGTGACCAAGATGCTCAAGGATGTGCTGGCGCTGATCGCCGCCAACGCCTGACCTGCGGGGCACCGCCCGATCCAAGGGCACCGCTTGGTCCAGGGGCACCGCTTGGTCCAGGGGCATGCGTCGCGCCCCGTGGTCCGGCGTCGACGCGGATGACGGCCGCCGGGGAAATCACTCGGCGGGTGGCGGGGCGCCGCCGTACAGTCGGGGGATGAGAAGTCACGTCACCGCGGCCGCACGAGCTACCAGCTCGTCGGTCGTCGCTGCCTGACCCTCCCCATCCCCGGCGACCGGAAGCGGTTCGCCGGCGCCCCCTGACCTGTTCACGGCCGTGCCAGCGGTCACTTCCGGCTGCCCCGCCACCGGAAGGCCCACCGCCATGGACACCCAGGAAACCCTCGACACCTTCATCGGGTACTACCGCGAGCACGGCCACCACCGCCTCACCGGCAGCAGCCTGCGCCCGCCGCCCGGCGACCCCGTCCTGTTCACGACGTCGGGGATGCACCCGCTCACCCCGTACCTGGAGGGCCGCCCGCATCCCGGCGGTACCCGGCTGGTCAACGTGCAACGCTGCCTGCGCACCACGGACCTCGACGAGGTGGGCGACGACACCCACCTGACCGTCTTCGAGATGCTCGGCTCCTGGTCGCTCGGCGACTACGACGGCCCGACGAGCCTGCGCTGGGGCCACGACCTGCTCCGGTACGGGTTCGGCGTCGACCCGGGGCGGATGCACGTCACCGTGTTCGGCGGCGACGACCAGGTCGGCCCCGACACCGGGTCCCTCGCCACCTGGACGGACCTCGGGGTGCCCGTCGAACTGACCCGGGACGACAACTGGTGGTCCAACGGGCCGACCGGTCCGTGCGGGCCGGACTCCGAGATCTTCGTGTGGACCGGGGACGGCCCGCCGGAGGGCACCCCGACCGGCGACCCGCGCTGGGTGGAGGTGTGGAACCACGTGATGATGCGGTACCGCCGGCACCCCGACGGCAGCCTCGAACCCCTCGTGCAGCGCAACGTGGACACCGGCATGGGCCTGGAACGGATGGTCACCGTGCTCCAGGGCCACCGGTCCGTGTACGGGTCCGACGGGTTCGAGCCGTGGATGACCCGGATCCCCCGGCTCTGGGACCTCGACGGGGAGTCGCTGCGGATCGTCTGCGACCACCTGCGCTCCGGCATCGTGGTGCTCGGCGACGGGATCCGGCCGTCGAACACCGGCCAGGGGTACGTGCTCCGCCGGCTCGTGCGCCGGGTGCTCACCCGGCTGTGGCGCGGTGACGGGTCCCGAACGCTGTCGGACCTGCCGGACACGCTGATCGGCCACACCCTCGACCACTTCGGGCAGGAGGTGGGGATAGGACCCGTCCGAGGGGTACTGCTCGACGAGGAGCGTCGGTTCCGGGAGCTGCTCCGCAGGGGGCGGCCCGTGGTGGACCGGCAGCGGAGGCGCGGGCCGCTGCGGGAGGAGGACTTCCGCTACCTGCACGACACGCACGGGCTGCCCCGCGAGCTGGTGACGGGGCTGCTGTCGGAGCTGGAGTAGGCCACGGACCGCCCCGGTCGCGGGTGCCGGACGGGGCGGGCGTGCGGGGTGCCCCGGTGGCGGTGGCCGGACCCGGGTGGGCCGCAGGGGTCGCCCCGGTCGCGGGTGCCGGACGGACCGCTGCCGCGCGTCGCCCCGGGAACGGGTCGCCGGGCCGGGGCGGGCGGCCCGGGCGGCCCTGGGTGGGGGTTCCCGTTCGGGCCGCCCTGCCCCGGCGCCGTGCCCGGGCAGGGCGGCCCGGAGGTGTGCGGGCGGTCCGGGGCTGCCAGGCGGCGTACCCGGAAAAAGGGGTTCGGGGTCAGAGGAGGGCGTTGGCCGCGCGGATCAGGAGGACCGTGCCGAAGACCGCGAACAGGACCGCCGCACCGAGTTGGATGGTGCGTTGCGGCAGGCGGCGGCCCAGGTGGTACCCGATGAGGATCGCCAGGCCGTCCGCCGTGATCATGCCGGCCGTGGCCCCCGCCCACACGGCCACCGGGTTCTCGCCCGCCGCGAGGGTCAGGGAGGCCAGCATCGTCTTGTCGCCCAGCTCGGACAGGAAGAACGTGGTGGCCACGCCCAGCAGCACCCGGCGGCCCAACGGCCGGGCCTCCTCCTCGCCCTCGGGCTCCGGGCGCAGCGACCAGGCCGCGAACCCGAGGAACGCCAGGCCGCCGGCCAGCGAGATCCACGCCGTGGGCAGGGCCAGGCCGAGGCCGTAGCCGACCCCGACGGAGACGGCGTGCACGCAGGCGGTGGCGGCGGCGATCGCGCCGAGCACGGGCCAGGCCCGGTACCGGGCGGCGAACGCCATCGCGGTCAGTTGACTCTTGTCGCCCATCTCGGCGAGGAAGATCGCGCCGAAGGACAGGGCGAGGGCGGTGAACACGTGGAGGGTTCCTTCCGGTCGACCGGACCGGAGACACGCGAGACTCCGACCCGGCAGCGAACTGCCTGAGTCGAAGGTCTCGCCCACCCGGTCACCGACCGGGCCGTGCGACCGGGCGAGGATCCGCCAGTATGTCGACCGCACGTGTGGGGGCTACTCCCCTTCGCTGGACCGACCCTACCGGGTACGGCGCGCGGTTCCCCAGCCCGCGCGGGACGGATCACACTCCGGACCCTTCTGCGCGGATTCCCCCCGTTCAGCGGGGCGGTCAGGCCTTGCCTCACTGTGTAACATTCCCAATACGGACCGTTCCCAGGGCAGCAGTCGACATTCGTCGCGCGGGAGGCGTCATGTACTACACGATCGAGCGCTGCGAACTCGCCGAGGTCAGGCGCGGAGTGCCGTCGGAGTACCGGCTGTGGCGCCCGGCCTACAGCTCCCTGACCACCGGGGACGCCCACCCCCGACGCCTGGCCGCCGGGGTGCTGGAGAACTATCTGCGGGTCACCGGCGCGGCGCCGGAGACCGTGCGGGTGTCGGTCAGTTCCGGAGCGGTCGCGTTGTGCGTCGTGCACGGTGAGGTCCACGGGGACGGTTCCTAGGCCTGGCCGGAGACGACGGCCGGAACCTGGCCGGCATGCGATTCCGATGGCCCGGGCGGCGAGTTGGCCGCAGGGCCGGGCTGCCCCCGGGCGCCATCCGTGACCGGGGCGGTCTCACGCGCGACCAATGACCGGGCGGGGCTGGCCGATCGGTCCGCGGGCGCGGCGGACCGGGCACTTGCGCGGGTCGGCGATCATCAGGGCACGTACCCCCGATGATCTGGAGTGTGCATGACCGCGTGGCGCCTCGTTCTCCTCGCCGGAGCCGTCCTGACCCTGGCCGGCTGCGGCGCCGATCCCGCGCCGTCGACCAGGCAGCCGGTGTCGGTGCCCGAGGGCTACACCGAGACGTACACCGCCGTGCCGACCTATCCGACGTCCACCGTGGTCGGCACGCCGTCGCCCACGCCGTCGCCGACCTACCCGACGGTCACCCCCACCCCGCCCGGCCGGGGCGGAGTGACGACGACCGTCAAGCAGACGACGTACAGCCGCCCGCCGCAACCGCCGGCGCCGCGCACCACCCGCCGGCGTTAGTCCCCACGGTCTCCGGGCACGGTGGCGCCGGGCGGTTCGGCCCCGTCCCGTGCCCTGCGGTCCATGTCAGGGCGGTTCGGCCCCGTCCCGTGCCCTGCGGTCGAGGTCAGGGCGCGGCGGCCTCGTCCGGGGACACCGCGCTGACCGTGAACGGCGGGCCGGCCCTGCCGGACCGGTCCGCCATCAGCTGGGAGTTCACCAGGTAGAACCGGCCTTCCAGGTACGCCACCGTCGTCGGGGTGTCCGCCGCCGGCCGTTCCAGCCGGCCGACCAGTTCCCCGCCGCGCGCGTCGTCCGCCAACCGGAACGCGCTCAGGAAGAACCGGACCGCACCGTCGGGCTCCTCCACGTTGTCGCACGTGTACAACAGGCCGTCGACCAGCACCATCCCGTCGGCGGACAGGGCGAGCCCGCCCAGGTCCACCCGTTCGGCCGCCCGGGTCGCCACATCCACCCGCCACAGCACCTCGGTACCCTGCGCGGCCACCAGCAGGGTCGCGCCGTCGTGCACGGCGACGATCCCGTTCAGGAACGGCGTCCGGTCCGCGTCGCCCAGGTCGACCCACTCCTCGGGCTCGCCGACCCGGTCCCCGAGCGCGCACCGCCACACCACGGGCCGCTGGGAGTCCGTGACGTAGGCGTGGGCCCCGACGACACACACGTCGTTGAGCAGGGTACCGGCGTCCGTCGGCACCCGGACCCGGTCCACCAGCGCCCCGGTGGCCGTGTCGTAGCCGAACAGGTACCCGGTCTCCGAACCGCAGACCAGCAGCCGCCCGGAGTCGTCCACGGTCATGCCGAGCGCGCTCGTACGACCGTCGGCCCCCGCCGGCTGCCAGACCTCCAGCTCGGGCGCGTCGATCCGGCCCCGGAAGATCGTGCCGTCCCGCGAGCTGGACACATAGAACGTGCTCCCGTCGGGGTCCCCGGCGATCCCCTCGGGGAAGACCGCCCCACCAGGCACTGTGTACTCCGTGATCATGACCACCGAGCCTAGTCACCGTCGGCGGGCGACACGGCCGAAATACGGACGGTCGCCGGTTCCCATCGGGGCGACATGGGGGCGTGGACGCGGTGTCGGGCGGGGGGCCTGACTGCCCGTGGCGGGCGGGGCCGCCGGGCTGCCTGGCCCGACGGGCTGCGAGACCGCTGGCCCGCCGGGCTGCCGGACCGCCGGGCCACTGGGCTGTCGAGTTGCCCGGCCGACGGGCTACGGGTCTACCTGGCCCAACGGGTCGACGGGCCACTTGGCTGCCGGGTTCCCGAGCCGCCGGGCAAACTGGCCGTCGACCGCCGGGCCGCCGGGCTACCTGGCCCGACAGGCTACGGGACCGCTTGGCCCCTTGGCAGTCAGACTGCCGGGCGACAGGGCCGCTGGGCCGACGGACTACCGGACCGCTGAACAGCCGGGCCACTTGGCTGCCGGGCCGCCGGGTAAGTGAACCTGCGGGCCCGATGCCGGCCGGGGCTCGCGGCAGGGCTCCTCAGCACAAGCCAGCCCCACCCGGCCCACGTCGCCTGGCCCACGCACCGGCGTCGACGCGAAGTGTCCCGGGTGGGCCGGCATCACGCCCGAGGGCCCCTCGGGCAATTCCATAGCCGCGTTGGTTGCATACGTAGCGAACGCGTATATGCTTGGGTGCATGACAGACGGACCCCTGCGGGAACCCGCGTTCCTCATCCTCACCGCGCTGGCCGCCGAGCCCCAGCACGGCTACGGCGTGATCGAGGACGTGCTGCGCATCTCCGACGGCCAGGTCAAGCTGCACACCGGCACGCTCTACGCCGTGCTGGACCGGCTCCGTTCGGACGGACTCATCGAGGTGGAGCGCGAGGAGATCGTGCAGTCCCGCCTCCGCCGGTACTACCGGCTGACCGGCGCGGGCGCCCAACGCCTCGTCGCCGAGACCGCGCGACTCCGCCGGCACGCCGACGCCGCGGGACAGCGGCTGCGGCAGGTCGGGCTGACGTTCGGGGCGGGTGCGGCATGAGCGCGGCCCTCGAGGGTCGCTACCGCCGGCTGCTCGCGCTGTACCCGGCGGACTACCGGGCCGCGTACGAGGACGAGATGCTCGGCGTCCTGCTCGCCGGTTCGACCCCGGACCGGCGGTTCCCCGCCCTCGGCGAGACCATGAGCCTCGTGTGGTCCGCAGGGTGGCGGCGACTGCGGCAGCCCAGGTCAGGGACGCCCGACACCTGGTGGGGCGACGCCCTGGCGGCGGTGGGCGTGCTGGCCGCGATGCTGATGCTCGGCAGGCAACTGCGCCCGTTCAGCATGTCCGGGGGCTGGGCCATCATGGTGGGCCACCCATTGCCCGCCCTGCCGGCCATCCACTGGCTCCGGGTGGCGTTCTGGGCGGCGATCGTCGTCGCGGTGCTGTTCCGCAGCCGGCGACTGGCGGCGGCCGGGGCGTGGGCGGCGGCGCTGGGCGAGCTGGTCTCGCTCGTGGTGCGCCAGGCCCCACCGGACCTGCCGCCCCTGGCCCTGGCCTGGCCGGTCGGCCTGACCGCGATCGTCGCGGTGGCGCTGAGCGTCCCGGGCGGCGCGCGCCGGGGCGTCGCCACGCTTCGCCGACGGGGGGTGGCGTTGTGCGCGGCGGCCGGGGCGCTGCTCGCGTTCGCGCCGCTGGTCGTGCCGGCACTGACCACGGTGGGCGTGGTCACCGTGATCCAGTCCGGCGAGTTCGTGGGGCTGGACGAGCGGTGGTTCCGCGCCGAGGCGGCGTCCTCGGGCACCCTCGTCCTGGCGCTCACCGTGTGGATGGCGGCGATCCTGCCGCCGCCCGTCCGCCGCAGGGCGCTGGCACTGTGCGCGCCGGCGGTCACGTTGTGGGCTGCCGCGCAGGTCGGGTCGGACCGGCCGTTCGGCGGGATCCTCCCGACGGCCCTGCTGTGGGGGCCGGGGCACTGGGTGCTGCTGGTCGTCGGGCCGTTGCTGGTCCTGGCCACGAGCGTGTTCCTGGTGTACCGCTCGGAGCGCGTCGCCCCCCGACCGACCGCCTAGCCTTCCGGCCACCGGGCGGGCCGGTGGCCGGGAAGCTGCACCATGGGCCACCGGCACGGGGTGGCAGACCTGAGTAGCGGCTCCCGGACCACCGAAACCGCAGGTTCGACGGCCCCGTCCAGCCTCCCCAGGACCGCCTCACTGATCGTCGCCAACTGCTCGACCTGCTCGGGTGTCAACACGTCGAACAGGTGCCGCCGGACGGGCCGGCGATCCGGACCGACTGACAGACGGGTAGGAGGCCAGGACCTGCTGACAGGCGGGTAGCGGTCCGGACCGAATTCCAGGCGGGGCGGTAGACCTGCGAACTGGACCGTTGCCGTAGGTCGCCGAGCCGGATCCTCGTCTACCAACACGCTGCACCGTTGCCACCGTGAGGCGGTAGGCCAACGAGCAGGGCGGCGACCATGAGTTCCTCTCTGCCAGACCCCGTCGCGCGGCCCGCCCCGTCGACCGATCGTGAGAGCCCGGAGTTCGTGGAACTGGGCGTGGCCGAGCCCTGCTCAACCAACACACTGCACCGTTGGCACCATGGGGCGGTAGGCCGCCGAGCAGGCGGCGACCATGAGCTCCCCTCTGCCAGACCCCGTCGCGCGGCCCGCCCTGTCGACCGATCGCGAGGGCCTGGAGTTCGTGGAACTGGGCGTGGCCGAGCCCTGGTCAACCAACACGCTGGACCGTTGGCACCGTGACGCGGTGAGCCATCGAGTTGGGCCTTGGCCGACAGGCTGGGCCGGGCGACCGACCAGTTGCACCGTCGACTGCCCGACCGGGTGTCACCCCCGGGTGACGCACGGCGGGCCCTCCGGCGTGACCACGGCGCCCACCCCGCCCCCGTCGCGGGTGCGGTCAGACCGGGCTGCCCCCGCCCGGCACTGGATTCCCGATGATCATCACCACGATGGCCACGATCCACGCCGCCACGACGACGACCCCCAGCAGCACGGCGTGTCGACGTATGAACGCCCTGGCTCTGCTCATCCCGTGCACCCCCACATTTTGCGCCCGATCCCGCGCCGCCGTCCGCCGTCCAGGCTAGCCCTACCTAGGGGCCTACGATCCGCTACCTGCCCAGGCCGAACACGCCCAGGTCGGACGCGCCCAGGCGGGAAGTACCCGAGCCGGGTGTACCCGAGCCCCACGTAGCCCGGACCGGATGTGCTCCAGCCGGACACAGCCCGGACCGGACATCTCCGAGACGGCCGTGCCCGAGTGCGCCGCCGCACGGGCCGGTCGCACCCGGCCGTCGCCTTCGCGGCCGAGCCCGTCGCGCACCGCCCGCGTGGACGGCGCCCCGAAATTCCTGGTAGAAACGGGATCCCTGTCGAAGGAGTGCCCGTGACGACTTCCCCCGGCGATCGTCTCGCCGAGTTGGCCCGAGCCGGTGAGCTGCCCGGTCTGCACGCCGTGGTGGCGGTGCGCGGCGGCCGGACGGTCCTGGAGCACTACGGGGTCGGCGAGGACTTCCGGTGGGGCGACGCGCTGGGTGAGCTGGCGTTCGACGCCGGGCGGCGGCACGACCTCCGGTCGGTCACCAAGAGCGTCACCGCCCTGGTGTACGGGATCGCGCTCGGCGAGGGCCTGGTCCCCGGGCCGGACGAGCCGCTGCTGCGGTCGTTCCCGCGTTATCCGGAGCTGGCGGCCGATCCCGCGCGCGCCCGGCTCACCGTCGAGCACGCGCTGACGATGTCGCTCGGTCTGGAGTGGAACGAGGACCCGCCCTACGACAGCCCGGCCAACGCCGAGATCGCGATGGAGCTGGCACCGGACCGCTACCGGTACGTGCTGGAGCTGCCGGTCGTCGAGCCCCCGGGCACCCGGTGGACCTACTGCGGCGGCGCGACGGCCCTGCTCGGGCACCTGATCGCGGAGGGCACCGGCCGGTCGCTGCCGGAGTACGCGAGGGCCGTGCTCTTCTCCCCGCTGGGCATCGACGACGTGGAGTGGATGGCGGGCGCGGACGGTGTGGCCTCCGCCGCGTCGGGGCTGCGTCTCACGCCGCGGGCCCTGGCCCGGATCGGCGAGCTGGTGCTGGCCGGCGGCGCGTGGGACGGTCGCCCGGTGGTACCCGCCGACTGGCTCGACGCGATGCTCCGGCCCCGCCTGGAGACCGACTGGGGCGGCCGGTACGGATACCACTGGTATCTGGAGTCCGTCGACGGGCTCCGGATGGTCGCCGGGTTCGGCAACGGCGGCCAGCGCCTGTTCGTCCTACCCGAGCTGGACCTGTCCGTGGCCGTCACCGCCGGCAACTACGACCAGCCGGAGCAGTGGCGCACCCCGATGACCGTCCTGGGGCAGGTGCTACTCCCCGCACTGGCCTAGGGCCGCCGCATCGGCCCGAGCCACCGCGCTTCGTCCGGGGCCGTCGCGCTGTTCCAGGACTGCACCACCGCCGCCCCAGGGACGTCACTCTGTTCCACAACTGCCGCACCGCCGCCCCAGAGTCGCCGCGCTGTCCACGACCGCAGCACCGCCGCTCCAGGGCCGCCGCGCCGTTCCACAACGGGGCACCGCCGCTCCAGGGACGCCACTCTGTTCCAGGACGGCGGCACCGTTCTAGGGTCGCCGTAGCTGGAAGGTGTGCACCTTCTCCCATCGGCCGGCGGTGGTGACCCGCACGTCGTGGCTGTCCAGCTGGTAGGTGACCGACCAGCGGGTGTGCGACTGGGCCACGTCGCGGAGCAGCCCCAGCGCGGCGTCGGGCGTCAGCACTCCCCCGGCGCGGGTGAGCCGGGCCCGGAGGGTCTCGTACCGTCGGTCGGCGCGGCGGGTCGCCTCGTCCGCGCCGGTCAGCCGGATGTTGGTGAGCGCCTGCCACGGCGGGCCGCCCCGGAGGACCTCCATCCGGCCGTCCACGAACTCCACCACGGCCGAGGCGCCGGAGGAGTCCGCGAGCAGGTAGTGCAGCGCCGGCCCGTCGGTGAAGTCGAGGTTGTATCTGCCCAGCAGCTCCACCGCCTGGTCCACGGTCGCCGCGCGGTCCAGGATGATCCGCTGGATCCGCACGCCCCCGACGGTCGGCAGGGCCGGGTTCTTCCCCGCCCGGCCGGAGTCGTCGGCGGCCAGGCCCACCGCGAGGCCCCGCTCGTTCAGCCCGTCGAAGGGCAGCAGCGGGGCGTTGAGCAGTTCGCGGCGGGTCTTCGGGGCGGTGGTCAGGTCGTCGCCCTTCGCGACCCCGAGGTAGGACAGGTCCACGACGGACACCGCCGCGTACCCGTCCGGGGGTGCGGTGTGCAGGACCATGGCGGCGTGCGGGTCCCAGTCGAAGTTGCGGCCGAAGACGGGGGCCGGGCCGCCGGAGGCCACGAAGAGCGAGCAGCCGAACGGGCTGGCCGTCGGGACCATGGGCACGCCGGCCAGCTCGTCGTAGTCGCCGACGTAGCTCATCTCGTAGAGCGGGAGGTCGTCGACCTTGCGCAGGCTCGCGAGGGTGGCGTCGGCCTCGGCCGCGGTCTGCCGGGACGCCGACACCGTGGTCGGCGCTGACCCGCGCCCGGGGGCGGCGGTCCCGGCGGGGGCCGCCGTGCACCCACCGAGGACCAGCACCAGGAGACCCGCCAGCACGATACGCATGCCTCGACGGTATCGCGGACCCGCCCGGGGTGGGAGTGCCGTTCGGCAGGGTGCCCCGGGGCACCCCTCGGCACGACGCCCGGGGGCGCCCCCGGCACGGCGGGCGAGGCCCCCGGCACGGCCCCTCGGCACGGCCCCCTCGGCACAACGCCCGAGGCCCCGGCACGGCATCCCCCGGCCCCTCGGCACAACACCTCGGGACACCCCGCCCCGCCCACTGTGGAGCCGCCCCTCAGCGGGCGGAGAGATACAGCTCCAGCTGGATGTCGTCCGGGTCCCGGAACGCGATCAGCGTGAAGCCGGTGGACGGCGTGACCGCGATACCGGAGTGCGTGACCCCGGCGTCGGTCAGCCGCTCGGCCCACGCCTCCAGTTCCGCCACGGTGTCCACCCCGAACGCCAGATGGTCGAGGCCGGTGCGGTGCTCGCTGAACACCGTGCCGGCCTCCGGGTGCCGGTGCCGGGTCAGGGCGATCACCACCCCGCTCGGGTGGCGCATCAGCCGGCGGTCGAAGCCGTCGGTGTCCCACGGGAACCAGGGCGCGAAGTCCAGGACCTCGGAGTACCAGCGCACGGAGGCGTCGAGGTCGCGCACGTTCAGCGCGAGGTGGTGGATCCCGGAGAAGGTCGCTTCCGACACGGGTACCGCCTTTCGTCGAGGCCCCGCGCCCCACCCGGGACGCGGGCACCGTCCAGACCACACGCCCACCCTGACACGGATCCGGGGCGCCCGCCCGCCCACCCCGGACACGGATCCCGGACGCCCAACACGCGGATCCCGGGCGCCCGCCCCGAGCCGAACCGCCACCCCCCAGCCGGGTACCCCTCTCAGCCCTTCCACACCCCGGTCCCCGCCGCCGCCCGGCAGAAGTCCCCGAACTCACGGGGCTCACGGCCGAGCGCCTCCCGCACGCCGTGCGCCACCGACGCGTTGCGCCCGTCGAGCACCTCGGCGCACAGCCCGGTGAGCAGGTCGGCGTACTCGGATCCCGCGACCTCGGTGAGCGCCGCCCGGAACTCCCCGGCGGTCACCGGGACGTAGGCGACCTCGCGCCCGGCGGCGGCGGAGATCTCGGCGGCGGCCTCGGCGAAGGTCAGCAGGCGCGGTCCGGTGAGTTCGTACAGCCTGCCGGAGTGCCGGTCGTCGGTCAGCGCGGCGAGGGCGACCTCGGCGATGTCGTCGACGTCCACGAACGGCTCGGCCACCTGGCCGGCCGGCAGCGCGACCACGCCCCCGAGTACCGGCTCCAGCAGGTGTCCCTCGCTGAAGTTCTGCGCGAACCAGCTGGCCCGCAGCAGGGTGTGGTCCAGCCCGGACCCCTGGACGATCCGCTCGCAGAGCTGGGCGTTGTGTTCGCCGCGCCCGGACAGCAGCACGAACCGCCCGACGCCCGCCTCGACGGCCGCGGCGGTGAGGGCCTCGATGGCGGCCGGCGCGCCGGGGGCGGCGAGGTCGGGGTAGTAGGAGACGCAGAGGTTGCCGACGCCCGCCAGCGCGTCCGCCCAGGTCCCGGGGTGGTCCCAGTCGAAGGCGGGGTCGGAGCGCCGGGAACCGGCCCGGGTCGGCAGGCCCCGTTCGGCGAGCAGGTCCAGGACGCGCCGGCCGACCTTGCCGGTGGAACCGATGACGAGGGTGGGTCGCATGGGAACTCCTTCAGTAGGTGATGGAGTCCAGCCTGGTGGGCCCGACCTGGACTCTCAATACTCAGGAATCCGGGTTCCTTTGCCGTTCGTCCAGGATCGTGGACGCACCGGGACGACGGGTGTCACGATGGCTGCCATGCCCGGTGCTCCCCGTACGGTCCCGCCGCCCGCCGACCTCCTCGGTGAGGCGCTGCACCTGCTCCACCTCACCGGCACGCTGTACTGCCGGGCCGAACTCACCGCCCCCTGGGGCGTGGCCGTGCCGACCCTCCCCGGGCTGATGACGTTCCAGATCGTCACGGCGGGCGCGTGCTGGCTGGACGTCGACGGCGCGGAACCGCTCCTGCTGCGGCAGGGCAGCCTGGCGCTGATCCCGCACGGCACCCCGCACCGGATGCGCAGCGCCCCCGACGCGGCCACCCTGCCGCTGTTCGACCTGCCGGTGGAGCACGTCAGCGAGTGGTACGAGATCATGCGGCACGGCGGCGGCGGGGAGTTCACCCACATCACCTACGGGGCGATGACGTTCGACCACGTGACCGCCCAGCGGCTCGTCGCCCAGCTCCCGGCGGTGCTGCACGTGGACACGTGGGACGAGGACGACGCCAGTTGGCTGCACAGCACGCTGCGGTTCATCACCCGGGAGGCCCTGACGCTGCGTCCCGGCGGGGAGGCGGTGATCACCCGGCTCGCCGACATCCTGGCCATCCAGGCGATCCGGTCCTGGCTCGACTCGGCGCCCGAGGCCCGGCAGGGCTGGCTGGCCGCGTTGCGGGACCCGCAGATCGGTCGGGCGCTGTCCTCGATGCACCGCTCCGCCGGGCTGTCGTGGACGGTCGCGGCGCTGGCCCGGGAGGCGGGGATGTCCCGGTCGGCGTTCGCGGCGCGGTTCACGGAGCTGGTGGGCGAGCCGGCGATGCGGTACCTGGCGGAGTGGCGCATGCAGCTCGCCCGCACCCACCTGCGGCAGTCCACGGAGCCGCTGTCGGCGGTCGCGCACCGGTTCGGCTACCAGTCCGAGGCGGCGTTCTGCAGAGCCTTCAAACGCTCCTTCGGGGTACCGCCCGGCAGCGCCCGCCACCAGCCCGCCCCGACATCGGGTTGACCTCTCCGGTTGGACGGCCGGGGCGCCCGTGCGTCAGACTACAATGGACGGACGCACCGCGCGGCTGCCGGCCAGCGGTCGATACCAGGTGAGGCTGTGGGCGAGACGATGCGGCGATGGACCCGGGATCAGCGTGTCATGGCCGGCGGCATCCTCGCGGCGGCGATGACCGCCCTGACCTTGGGCGTCTGCGCCCTGTCCGGCATCGGCCCCTTCCATGACGTCAGTGACCGGCGGGGCGACGGCCCGACCCGCGCGACGTCCGAGGCGCGTGCGGTCGCGCCCTCCCCGGACGTGCAGGTCCTGCTGAGCGCGCCACCGAGACCTCTCCAGGGCTACGAGGGCACGTGGAGCGGGTCGGTGAAGCAGGCCGATGACAACCCCGCGTACCAGGTGGTCCTCAAGCTCGGCGTGATCGAACTCGGGAAGGTGGCCGGGACCTCGGAGTATCCGGGGCTGCCCTGTTCGGGGAGCCTGACGGTGACCGCCGCGAGCGAGGAGGAGCTGGACGTGACCGAGAACATCGTCCGCAACAACGGGAGATGTGTCGCGGTCGCCCAGCTGCGGTTCCGGCTCCAGGCGAACGGCACGCTGCTGTACCTCACCGACGCGGCTCCGGGCGTGTCCCGTTCGGAGGGCACCCTGAACCGGACGGGTTGAGCGGCCCGCGCCAGGGAAGCCGTGGCGTCGTCACCGACGGTGTGCGCCCGCCTGACCGCCCTGACCGCTACCCGGCGGCCGGGTCCGGCGGCCCGTCTGCCGCCGCGCTCCGAGCGGGCCCGGTCCAACGCCGCCCGCGCCACCGCCGTCGACTCGGCGATCTGGCGTTCGAGCTCCTCGATCCGCTGCCGGCGCCGCTCCGGCGTCAGGCCGGTCAGGCCCAGGCGGGCGTCTCTCTCCTCCTGCGACACGGCACTCCTCTCAGGAATTCGGCCCCTACCCGCGGTCGTCTGGCCACAAGTTCGGGTGTCGAGGAGGGACCCGGCCCCGGCCCGGGAGGTCATGCGAGCGCCGCCAGCCACACCTCGTGCTGGAAGTCCCCGTCGCCGTAGTACACGCACAGTTCCAGGACCAGGCGCCGCCCCCCGGTCGTCCACACCCGGGTGCTGGTGTCGTCGGAGTGGTGCAGGCACACGGTGTCCACCTCCGGCGTCCCGTACCGCGCCGTCAGCCGCTCCTCCCAGCCCGCGAGGAGCGCCCCGAACGCGGCCCCGCGCCGCTCGGCCAGGAAGTGGTACTCGCCGTACTGGTCCTCGTCGACGTGGTCGCCGGCCAGTTGGAGTGCCGCGCCGAGGGAGCCCTCGATCTCCGACGGGTCCGGGGCGCCGCCGTCCTGCGGGGTGTAGGACGGGACGGGCCCGGGCTCGGCGGCCAGCAGGTCCTCGGCTACCGCGACCACGTCGCCGCGCAGGTCGTCCAGGTCGCCGGGCCCCTTGTCGAACAGCACCGGCGGCACGCGGAACACCCCGGCCGGCGGGTCGCCCGTCCACAGGGTCGCGCCGCCGGGGTCGGTGAGCCGGGCCCGGCCGGCGGAGACCTCCAGGCGGGCGACCGGGCTGGCGTGGGTGTCCAGGTACACCCAGTGGCCGTGGTCGTCGAGGAACGGCGCGAGACCCTGGCCCGCGTCGAAACCCAGCACCCAGCCGCCGTCCTCCGTACCCGGTTCGCGGAGCCCGGACGGCAGGAACGTCCCGTCGGCCCGGAGCACCCCCCACCGGTCCCCGGACAGCGCCACGGCCGCCCCGCACCGGTCGAAGTCGTCCGCCCACGCGAACGGGCCGGCGATCCGGGACCGGCCGACGAAGCCGAGCCCCGTCAGGTCGTCGCGGGCCAGGCCGCAGGTCATCGTGTTGGACAGGTGCCGCCGGCCGACCACCACGGCCGCGCCGGTGGAGTCGAGGTAGCGGTGGCCGTTCTCCCAGGAGTCCGGTTCGGAGCAGAACGCGAGACCGTCCTCGTTGAACGGTTCCATGGCCTCGAACCGGGGCTCGACGATCCAGTCGCCGGCCCGGTCGATCAGGCCCCACCGGCCGTCGAGCCGCACCGGGGCGGCGCCGTCGGCGGAGAAGGGGTGCGCCTGTTGGAACCTCGGCCCGATCACCGTCGTGCCCGAGCGGTCGACGAAGCCGACCGGGGACCGCGCGCCGGTCCGCACCGCGGCCAGGCCCGACGTGAACGCGTCGGCCCGGTGGAACGGCCCCTCGACCACCGTGGCGCCCGTCGGGTCGACGTAGCCGAACGCGTCGCCCGTGCGCACGGCCGCGAGGCCCTCGCTGAAGTACCCGACCTCGGGGTACGTCGGCGCGACCGCCACGGTGCCCCGCCCGTCGACGAACCCCCAGCCGGAGTCGGTCTGGAACCTGGCGAATCCCTCGGCCAGGCGCATCGCGTCCAGCAGGGTGGGCTCCACGAGCCACCGGCCGTCCGAGCCGAGGTAGCCCCACCGGCCGTCGAGTGCCTGCGCCGGGGCCACCCAGCCGCCGGCGCCGTCGGACTCGAAGGTGCCCACCGCCAGCAGGTCGGGGGCGCGCAGCAGCCGGCCGGCGGGGTCGATCAGGCCGTGCCGGTCGCCGGCGGGACCGGGCACGCACAGGACACGAGGATGCACGCCCGACACTGTACGACGGGGGTGGGACACCCGGCCGGGAACTGGGCCGCGACCCCGTTCCCGGCCGGCGGTTCAGCCGGCGTGTTCGGCGCGGACCGTCCGGGCGGCGGCGACCAGGGCCGCCAGGGCCGGTTCGACCTCGGCGTAGCCCCGCGCCTTCAGGCCGCAGTCGGGATTGGCCCACACCCGTTCGGCGGGTACGGCCCGCACGGCCGCCCGCAGCGCCGCCACCATCTCCCCGACCTCGGGGACCCGGGGCGAGTGGATGTCGTACACGCCGGGGCCGACTCCCCGGGCGTAGCCGGCGGCGGCAAGATCGGCCAGGACCTCCATCTGCGACCGGGACGCCTCGATGCTGGTGACGTCCGCGTCGAGGTCGGCGATGGCGTCGATGACCTCGCCGAACTCCGAGTAGCACAGGTGGGTGTGGATCGCGGTGGCCGGTGCCGCCCCGCCCGTGGCCAGCCGGAACGCGGCGACCGCCCAGTCCAGGTACCCCGGGTGGTCCCGGCGGCGCGGCGGCAGCAGTTCCCGGAGCGCCGGCTCGTCGACCTGGATGATCGCGGTACCGGCCGCCTCCAGGTCGGCCACCTCGTCGCGCAGGGCCAGGGCGACCTGCGCGGCGGTGTCGGCCAGGGGCTGGTCGGTGCGGACGAACGACCAGGCCAGGATGGTGACGGGCCCGGTGAGCATGCCCTTGACCGGCAGGTCGGTGAGCGACTGGGCGTAGGACGTCCACTCCACGGTCATCGGCTCGGGGCGGGTGACGTCGCCGTACAGGATCGGCGGGCGCACGCAGCGCGAGCCGTAGGACTGCACCCAGCCCCGGGCGGTGGCGGCGAACCCGTCGAGCTGTTCGGCGAAGTACTGCACCATGTCGTTGCGTTCCGGCTCGCCGTGCACGAGGACGTCGAGGCCCAGCTTCTCCTGTAGCCGGACCACTGAGGCGATCTCGGCGCGCATCCGCTCGCGGTAGGTGGCGTCGTCGATCCGGGCCGCCACCAGGTCCGCGCGGGCGGCCCGTACCTCCCGGGTCTGGGGGAACGACCCGATCGTCGTCGTCGGCAGCACCGGCAGGGCGAGGGCGGCGGCCTGGGCCCGTGCCCGGTCGGCGTACGGCGCGCGGCCGTTCCCGTACCGCAGCGCGGCCAGCCGGGCCCGGACCGTCGGGTCGTGCCAGCCGGCGGGCGGCTGCGGGCGGGCGGCCCGCGAGGGTGCCACGGCTCCGTCGCGCAGCCCGGCGGCCAGGGTGACGACCTCGTCGACCTTCTGCCGGGCGAACGCCAACCGCCCCCGCAGCGCCGGGTCCAGGTCGGGCTCGGCGCCGAGGTCCACGGGGACGTGCAGCAGGGAGCACGAGGTGCCGACGGCGACCCGGCCGGCGGCGGCGCGCACCGTGGCCAGCAGGTCGTCGGCGGCGGCCAGGTCCGTGCGCCACACGTTGCGGCCGTCGACGACCCCGGCGACGATCAGCGGGGCCACGGGGGCGTGCCGGGTGAGGCGGGCGGCGTCGGCGGGCCCGGACACCAGGTCCACGCCGAGGCCGTCGACCGGGGTGGCCAGCAGGACGTCGAGCGCCGGGCCGAGTTCGCCGTAGGAGCCGGTGACCAGCAGCTTCGGCCGGCCGGGGACGGCGGCGAGCCGGCGGTACGCGCGGTCCAGGGCGCGCAGTTCGGCCTCGGTGCGGTCGGCGGTGAACGCCGGCTCGTCCAGTTGCACCCAGCCGGCGCCGGCCTCGGCGAGCGCGGACAGCAGGCCCGCGTAGCAGTCCACGAGGGAGTCGAGCAGTTCCAGGGTGCCGAACCGGTCCGGGGTGTCGGCCGCAGGCTTGGCCAGCAGCAGGAACGTGACCGGGCCGAGGAGTACGGGGCGGGTGTCCACGCCCAGGGCCAGGGCCTCGCGGTACTCGTCGACGGCCTTCTCCGGGCGCGCCGTGAACACGGTGTCGGGGCCGAGTTCGGGCACCAGGTAGTGGTAGTTGGTGTCGAACCACTTGGTCAGTTCCAGCGGCGCGATCTCGGCGGTGCCCCGGGCCATCGCGAAGTACGTGTCCAGCGGGCTCAGGCCGAGCGCGGCGAACCGGGGCGGCACGGCGTCCACGGCCACCGCCGCGTCGAGCACCTGGTCGTACAGCGAGAAGGTGCCCGAGGGCACGGCGTCCAGGCCGGCGTCGCGCAGGGTGGTCCACACCTCGGCGCGCAGCCCCCGGGCGGTGCGGCGCAGGGAGTCGGCGTCGAGCCGGCCGGCCCAGTACCCCTCGACTGCTTTCTTGAGTTCCCGGTCTCCGCCGATCCGCGGATAGCCGGTCACAGTGCTGGTGAACATCGATCCTGGTCCTTCCCTCGGGACGGACCGCCGGTCCCCGGGAAGGCGCACGCGGGCAGCGTCGATGACGGTGCCCGCCGCTGGACCCACCCGAGAGGTCGACGGCCGCGCGCACGGATGTACGCGCGGCGCGGGCAGGTCTTCGGACTCGTGGGCGACACGCTCGCTCCTACCGGCCGTCGCTTCCCAGGCTCAACGCCCAGTGCTACATGACGGCTTTCGTTCCCACTCACCGCTGCGGGGCAGTCCCGGACTCACACCGGGTTCCCTCTTACGACACCCCGGACCGACGATCGTGGACCGGGGTGAACCAGCGCCACGGGCACCCTAACACCCCGCCTGTCCGCCGTGTCCCGCTCCGGGTGGCGTCAGCCGATCCGCGCGAGCCAGTCCAGGTGCCCGCCGCCGAACGGTCCGGACCGCGCCGTCACCGCCTCCACCAGCCAGGCGGCCGACGCCGACGCGGCGGCGACCACCTCCGGCGGGTAGCCGTACCGGACCTGGTGGTCGGCGAACTCGTCCTCGTCGTCGACGAAGACCCGGCCGTCCGCGCGGACCCGGCACACGTCGAGGTCCAGGTCCACGATCGTCACGGCGTCCGGGGCCGTCCACTCCACGGGGGCGGCGACGTCGCAGTAGAGGTCCAGGTCGGTGGAGCCGCCGTAGAAGTTCGCGGTCCACCAGCTGTCACGCGGGCAGAGCAGGACCTGGGGGGCGGTGGTCGCGTACACCGGGCCGGTGGCCTTGGAGTAGACGGTGCCCTCGGGCTGGCCGAGCCAGACGCCGTGCGCGTCCTCGCCGAGCCGGACCGCCGGGATCGACCAGTGCGGGCCGCCGTCGTATTTCCGCACCGTGACTAGTACTCCGGTCATGATCGGCACGCTACCGGCCGACCGGGGCCGGCCGCAGTCCCGTCGGGGGTGGAAAGCCGACAGGCCGGCGGCCCCTTTCGGGACCACCGGCCTGTCGCAAGCCTGTGGTGAAGCTTAGATCGGACGGATGTTCTCCGCCTGCGGGCCCTTCTGGCCAGCGGTGATGTCGAACTCGACCCGCTGGTTCTCTTCGAGGCTCCGGTAGCCGCTGGACGCGATCGCCGAGAAGTGGGCGAAGACGTCAGCGCCGCCGTCGTCCGGGGAGATGAAGCCGAAGCCCTTTTCGGCATTGAACCACTTGACAGTGCCCTGAACAGCCATTTTCGTTTCCTCTGTACTGATGTGGGTGCCACATTGCGTGGCTCCCGTCGCGGAAGAGGCCGAAAGAAAAAGCACCCGTGATGATCACAGGTGCTTCGGAAAATCTTTCACCCTCAACTGCAATAGGAAAACCGTAGCACGAACCTGGAAAATCGACGGCGAAGCTGGCCAGATCGGCCCCGGAAGTGCCCGTGACAGTCGACACTCCCCGACCGGGAAGGACCCCCGCGCGTACCCGCGAAAGGGTCCTTCCCGGGTTTCTAGAGGGTCAGGGTCCAGGTGTCGATCCGGCCGACGTCGCCGTTGGCGGTGTCCTGCACCCGCAGGGTCCAGGTGCCGTTGCGGACCTCCGTCGACGCGTCGACGGTGTACGTCCTGTTGATGTCCTTGGCGTTCCCGCCCGCCTTGTTGTGCAGCAGGTAGGAGGTGCCGTCGGGCGCGACCAGGTTCACGACCAGGTCGCCCTGGTAGGAGTGCACGATGTGCACCTCCGCCGTCGAGGTGGCCGACGCGTTCCCGGCACACCCCGCGAGGGTGATCGTGCTGGTCACCGTGGTGTTGTCGGGGACCGCCACGTCGGTGCCGTTGGTGCCGGCGCACGGTGCCGGGCCGGCGACGGCTCCCCCGAGCGAGAGCGTCCAGGTGTCGATCCGGCCGACGTCGCCGTTCGCGGTGTCCTGGACCCGGAGCTTCCACGTCCCGTTGGCCACCTCGCCCGACACGTTCACCGGGTACGTCTTGTCGATGTCCTTCGTGCCGGCGCCCGCCTTGTTGTGCAGCAGGTAGGCGGTGCCGTCCGGCGCGACCAGGTTCACCACCAGGTCACCCTGGTAGGAGTGCACGATGTGCACCTCCACCGTGGACGTCGCCGACGCGTTGCCCGCGCAGCCGGCCACGACGACGGAGCTCTCCACCGTCGTGTTGTCCGCGATGTTCACGTCGGTGCCGTTGGTGACCGTGCAGCCGCCGGGCGCGGGGGCCGGGTCGGCGACGGAACCGCTGGTGACCAGCGCGTACGTCTGCGGGCCGTTCGGGACGTTGAAGCCGCGCACCCGGACCGTCCAGGTGCCCGCGGCCGGGTTCTGCAGGTACACGTTCTCGACGTTGTTGCGCCGGTCCGCGTTGCCGCCGGCCGGGGTCCAGCCGCCCGCGAACACGTTGCCCCGGTAGACGGTGCCGTTGGGGGCGACGACCTCCAGGTCGAGGTCGTTGACCAGGCTGACGGCGGCGGCCACCGCGCCCTCGCGGTCGGTGTAGGCCATGCTGACCCGCAGCGGCTGGCCGGCCGCGACCTGGTACCGGACCTCGCGCACGCCGTCCGTCGCCAGACCCGCGCCCTCGTCCACGTACTTCGCGGTACCCGCCGTGGCCCGGTCGAGGTTGATCCGGCCCCAGCCCTCGTGGCTGTTCGGGATCGGGAAGTCGTTGTCGTCGACGCCGTCGCCGTTCTCGTCGAGCAGGTCGTCGGCGCTGTTGATCAGCGTGGCCTTGACCAGCGCGGCGCTGGCGGCGGCGTGCCGGTGGTGCTTGTTGTAGAAGTCGCGCACGATCACCGCGCCGCTGGCCGCGATCGGGTTCGACATCGAGGTGCCGCTGAAGTACTTGTACTGGTTGCTGACCGGGAAGCCGTACCCGTCGTGCTGCCAGGCGTTGCCGCGCGGGTTGGCCGCCGCGTCGTAGCCCTGCTGGTACTGGTCGGAGTAGCCGGACACGATCCACGAACCGGGCGCGACGATGTCGGGCTTGATCCGGCCGTCGTTCGTCGGACCCCGGCTGGAGAAGGCCGCCACCTGCTGGTCGTTGTCCGCCTGCCGGTCGGTGCTCAGCGGCGCGACCGGGTAGTCGTTCGGCCACCAGTCGCCCCAGGTCGGCATCGGGTTCTCGCCGTCGAGCTGGGCGCAGGACCGGTTGCCGGTGGTGTCGATCTCCTTCTGGCTCGTCGGCAGGTACCGCAGGTTGCGGTCGCACGGGTAGTTCGCCCGCTCGTTCTCCGACGCGCCCACCGTGATCACGTTCTTCGCCGTGCCCGGGGAACCGATCGAGTCGTTGTCGACCACCCCGTCGCGGTTGGCGTCCGTGCCCGAGTTGCCGGCGGAGAAGGTGACCGCCATGTCCCGGTGGCCGTTGACGAACGCGTCGGCCTCCCGGGCGTTGTCGTTGTAGGCCCCGGCGACCGGCGCGCCCCACGAGTTGGCGTGCACCCGGGCGCCCAGGTCGTAGGCCTCCTGGAACAGGTCGCCGAGGGCGTCGGGCAGGCCGAACAGGTAGTACCCGTCGCGCTGGTCCTCGGTCTCGCACTGGCCCTGCATGTCGACGTACTCCTCGACGGCCTGGAACACCAGGCTCGCGGCGGGGGCGCCGGCCCGGCCGATCCCGTTCGCGTCGCCGTCGCCGACGACGGACACCGCCACATGGGTACCGTGGCCGCTGTCGACGTCGGCGGCGCCGTTGCCGACCACGTCGTAGCAGCCGGCCGCGTCGGGCTTCGTCCAGCTCCGGATCGCCGTGATCCGCGCGGCGGGGATGTCCGCGTGCGCCGTGGCCGCCGTGCCCCCGCCGAGGCCGGTGTCGGCCACCGCCGCGATCTGGGTGGACCCGTCGTAGCCGCGCGCGTCGGCGGCCGGGATCCGGATCAGCGCGCCGGCGGTCTCGTTGTGCTTCTCCGGGACCTGGAACTTCTCGATCCAGCCGGTCTCGTCCAGGTTCACCAGACCCCGGACCTGATCCGGGGTACCGGCCACCAGCACGGTCGCCCCGGACTCGCGGACGACGACGGCACCCGCCCGGACCGCCGCGTCGCGGATCGCCACCCCGTTGGCCCGGGGCTCGACGCTCAGCCGGTACACGGCCGGCCTGCCCGCTGCCAGCTTGTCCTTCGCCGAGGGCGCGACCTTCCACGATGGGTCGAACCGTCCGATGTAGGAGACGCCGCCGAGCTCCCCGATGGCGCGCGCCACGGCCGGGGTGGCCCGGAGCTTGAACGCGAAGTCGGGCAGGTACTCCAGCAGGTCGCCGCCGGCCGCCGTCACCGCGCGCTTCCACTCCTCGCGCACGGGGCCGTCGAACTGCACCAGGTACGTGCCGGCGCGCTGCTCGCCGAGCGCGAGGCTGGACAGCCCGGGGAGCTTCGCGGGCGCGGCCTTCCCGGGTACGAAGGTGCCGGCGACCAGCCGGATCGGCGCGGCCTCCCCGGCGGCGGGTCGCGCATGGGCGGGCAGGCTCGTGATGCCCAGCGCGGCGAGGAGCAGCGCGGCCGAGGCCAGCCCCGCCCCGCCCCTGCGCGTGACGTGTTTCCTGATCATGAGAGGGGTCCCGTTCCTTGAGGGGTGAGGGCGGGAGCCTAAACGCAGAGTGATCAAGGGCATGTGAAATGTGGCTTAAGAACACCTCATTAACAGCGGCGGTTACGGAGAGCCAGCCAGGTGGCCGGCGCCACGGTGCCGTGGCCGCCGGTCGGGTTCGTCCGCCGCCGCGCCCACCGGCGGCGGGATCCGCCCGTGGTTGTCGATGCGGGCGTCCACCGGCCACAATGGCCGGCATGTCCCGATGGCGGAACAGGTTCACGGCGCTGGCCCGGACGGGCATGCCCGAGGCGTTCGGCTGCCCGGTCCCCGACGCCGAACGGATCTGGATCGACGAGCACCTGATCTGGCTCGCCGACGAGTTCGGCCCGCAGGCCTTCCAGGGCCCGGTGGTGCTGCCCACGGCGGAGTTCTTCCCGGAGCCCTACCACGGCGGGATCGAGGACGCGGCCCGGCTGCTCGACCGGGTCGCCGGCCTCCTCGGCGTCGAGTCGCGCCGGATCGACCTGGAGGTCTACTCGGCGGAGCAGGCCCCGGGCACCGCCGGCCATTACCAGTTGCGCGACGGCCGGCCGGTGATCTCCATCGAGCGCGGCCAGCTGGAACGCTCCGGCGCGGTGATCGCCACGATCGCGCACGAACTGTGCCACGACCGGCTGATCGGGGAGGGCCGGATCGGGCGCCCCCTGCGGGAGGACCACGAGCGGCTCACCGACCTGCTGGCCGTCTTCCTCGGCTTCGGGGTCATCCAGGCCAACAACCGGACCCAGTTCTCCGCGACCGGGGGCGGCGGGCTGCGGATCGTCCGGGTGGGGTACCTGACCGAGCCGATGTACGGGTACGCGCTGGCCCGGTACGCGTGGCTGCGCAACGAGTACGACCCGGCCTGGGCCGCGCACCTGGACCTGGGGCCGGCCGGGCAGTACCACCGGGCGCGGCTGTACCTGGACACCCAGGGCTAGGTCAGTCCGCGAACGACGCGCCGCGCTCCGCCAGCGCCGCGCGCAGGATCCGCAACGCCTTCGGCCCCACACCGTGCAACGCGCCCAGCTCCCGCTCCGTGACCGCCGTCAGCTGGTCGAGGCGTTCGTAGCCGGCGAGGGCGAGCGCCCGGCGGGCCGGCGCGCCGATCGCCGGCAGGTCGTCGTCCATGGCCCCCAGTCTAGGCTCCGGCCTGACAGGGGCGGCCGAACCTGCGTGGTTCCGGGTCTGACAGGGGCAGCCGAACCAGCGTGGTTCCGGGTCTGACAGCGGCGGGCCGAGCCGGCATCATGGGCCGGATGGGAACACACGTCGCCGAGGCGATCGCGGCCGAGGTCGTCCGCCGGGAAGCCGTCAACGGGATCCGGATCATCGGGGTGGACGGGCCGAGCGGTTCCGGCAAGAGCGTGCTGGCGGGCGAGCTGGCCGCCGTGCTGGCCGCGCCCGTCGTCGAGGTGGACGACTTCGTGTCCTGGGCCGACTTCGCCGGCTGGTGGCCGCGCTTCGAGGAGCAGGTGCTCGCGCCGCTCCTCGCCGGCCGGGACGCGCACTACCAGGTCAGGGACTGGCAGAACGACTTCGAGGGCGCCTCGCTCGGCGGCTGGCGGACCCTGCCGTGGACCCCGACGGTGATCGTGGAGGGCGTGACCTGCACCCGGCGGGCCACCGTGGGCCGGCTGACCTACGCCGCGTGGGTGGAGGCTCCCCCGGCCCTGCGGCTCGCCCGGGGGCTGGCCCGGACCACCCGGCCGGTCCGCGAGCTGTGGGACCGGTGGATGGTCGAGGAGGAGGCGTTCTTCCTGGCCGACGGCGCCCGGGGGCGCGCGGACCTCGTGGTCGACACGACGGTGCACGGCTAGCCGCGCGCAACAGACCACAACCCTTTCGACGGGTACGCCGTCCGGCAGCACGCTCTGATCCTGGCAATGGTTGACGCGATTTCGAAGATCTGCGTAATCTGTTGCCATGGTCGCGCGGAACACACCACTCGGGGTCCGGATCAGGGCCCTGATGCCGGAGCTCACCGGCACCGAACAGCGGGTCGCCGGCCTGGTGCTGGCCGACCCGGCCGCCGTCGCGGGGCTGACGATCGGCGAGCTCGCGGCCGCCAGCGACACGTCCACGTCGACGGTGCTGCGGTTCTGCAAGGCCCTCGACCTGCACGGGTACCGCGCGCTCCAGCACGCCCTCACCGCCGAGGTGGCCCGGTCCGCCGAGCCCCGGTTGTCGACCGGCACGGACGGCGGGATCGACCCGAACGACCGGCTGGCCGAGATCGTCGCCGCCGTCGCCGGGGCCGATGTCCGGGCCATCGCCGAGACCGCCGCCCAGCTCGACCTCGACGCGCTGGCCGCCGTGGTGGACGCGATGGCCGGGGCGTACCGGGTCGACGTCTTCGCCGTCGGCGGCAGCGCCCAGCCGGCCGCCGGCTTCCAGGCCCGGATGGCCTACACCGGCATCCCCTGCTGGGCCTGGTCGGACGTGCACACGGCGGTCACCGCCGCCGCGCTGCTGCGGCCCGGCGCGGTCGCGGTCGGCGTCTCGCACAGCGGCCGGACCGTGGAGGTGATCGAGGCCCTGGACACCGCCCGGTCGGCCGGCGCGACCACGGTGGCCCTGACCAACTTCCCCCGCTCCCCGCTGGCCGAGGTCGCCGACCTGGTGCTGACCACGGCCGTCCGGGAGGGCACGTTCCGCCCCGGTGAGCTGTCCGGCGTCCACCCGCAGACCACCGTCCTGGACTGCGTGTACGCGGCACTGGCCCAGCGGGACCGGGCCGCCACCGAGGCCGCCCTGCACGCGGCCACCCGGGCCATCGCGAGCCACCGCACCGGCGGGCCGCGGCACTAGTACCCGTCTAAGGAGCCCCGAATGTCCACCACCCTCAGTTCCGCCAGCTACCTGGACGCCGTGCGGACGATGACCGCGCACATCGTCGACACCCAGACCCCGGCCATCGCCGCCGCCGCCGACCTGATCGCCGCCTCGCTCGCCGACGGCGGGGTGCTGCAGGCCTTCGGTTCCGGGCACTCCGAGGCGGCGTCCATGGAACTCGCCGGCCGCGCCGGTGGCCTGGTCGCCACGAACAAACTCGCGCTGCGCGACGTCATCCTGTACGGCGGGGAGCCGGCCGACACCCTCGCCGACCCGTTCGCCGAACGCGACCCGGCCCTCGCCCGGCGCGTCTACGACCTGGCCCGCGCGGAGCCCGGCGACGTCTTCGTCATCACCTCGCAGTCCGGCGGCAACGGTTCCGTCGTGGAGATGGCCCGGATCGCCCGGGAGCAGGGCCACCCGGTGGTCGCGATCACCTCCCTGCCGCACTCCACGGGCATCGTCTCCCGGCACCCGAGCGGTCGGCGGCTGTTCGAACTCGCCGACGTGGTGATCGACAACGGCGCCCCGCACGGCGACGCGGTCCTGCCGCTGCCCGACGGCGGGGCGGTGTGCGCGGTGTCCTCGGTGGCCAACGCGCTGATCGCCCAGCTGATCACCGCCGAGGTGGTGATCCGGCTGCTCGCGAAGGGCATCGACCCCGACGTGTACCTGTCGATGAACGTCGCCGGGGGTGACACCCGCAACGCGGCCGCCGAGGCCCGCTACGCCGGCCGGATCCGCCGCTCGGCCAGCTGAGACCACGGCGGGGGCGGCGGGCGGCTGCCGGGACGGGCCGCGCGCGGCGGGTGGGCGGCGCCGCAGGATGGAGCCGGATGCGGGCGGCCACCCGGCACAGGATGGTGCCGCACCGCCCGCCCGGCGGCTCTCAGCTCCCGGCCGCCACTCCCGCCGCCGACCCGAGCACGTCGAACCCGGGAATGTCCTCCGTGAGCCTGGTCGCGATCGACTCCGCGAAGGCCCGGTCGTCGGCGTCGGCGGACTCGTCCAGCGCGGTGCAGACCTGGCCGTCGAGGAAGTTCAACCAGACGGCGAGGCCCGTGGCGAACAACGTGGCCCCGGCCGGCCACCCGGGACCGCCGGCCTTCCGGTAGGCGCCGGCGATCGCGCCGACCGCCGCGTCGTCGCGCACGTGGTGGATCAGGAGGGTGCCGAGTTCCCGCCAGGGTTCCTGCGGGCCGCTGGTGTCCCAGTCCAGCAGGAACCGGTCACCGTCCGGGCCGAGCAGGGTGTTGGCGGTCTTCAGGTCGCGGTGGCAGCTCACGAGTGTCCCGACGGGTGCCGCGTTGACGAAGGCGGTCAGCTCCGCGAACTCCGCCGCCCGCTCCGCCAGCCGTGTCCCCCACGCGGAGCCCCGGGCGCTGTCCGCCAGTCCGGCCCAGTCGGCGTCGACCCGGACGTAGAAGGGGTGGACCTCCTCGCCCGGGCGGCACGGCACCTCGAGCTGGTGGATCAGCGCGGCCTGTCCGGCCAGCCACACCGTCGCCGGCAGGTCCGTACGCTCCGGCCGGGTGCCTTCGACCCACGGCTGCACCAGCCAGGGCCGACCCGTGCCGGGATGGTCGAACAACAGGTCCCCGCCGGTCGTGCGCAGCGTCTCCGGGCCCGGGACCCCGGCCGCCCGGCAGGCGTCGGTGAACGCGACCCGCCAGGCGAGGTCGACGGCGGTGGGGCGCTGCGCGACGAATTCCTTGGCCGCGTAGGTGCCCGTGGCGGTCACCAGTCGGTGGATCTCCCCGGCCGACCCCTCCGCCGCCCTCGCCCAGCCGACCACACCGCCCAGGTCGTATGTTGCCGCGAGGAGCTCCGGCGTGACGTCCGTGTTCTGTTCTGACATGTCGAACCCCCGTGTGTCTGTTCGTCGAACACGGAGGATCACACCGTACCCGGGCGGAACACGCGAGCCCTTTTCCCGGCTGCGGCCCGCGACCGGCCGGGGCGGGGCGGGTGTCGCTGGGCGCCGGGGTCAGGCGTCGCCGTAGCCGGCCGCCTGGAGGACGAACAGTTCCCGGTACAGGCCGGTGGGGCGCCCCATCAGCTCCTCGTGGCTGCCGGACTCGGCGATCCGGCCGTGGTCGAGGACGTAGATCCGGTCGGCGTGCCGGACGTTGGCGAGCCGGTGGGTGATCAGGACGGTCATCCGGTCGGCGGCGGTGGCCCGCAGTTCCTGGAAGAGCGCGTGTTCGGCGCGCGGGTCGAGCGCGGCGGACGGTTCGTCGCAGATCAGCAGGGGCGCGGCGCGGAAGAAGCCCCGGGCGGCGGCCACCCGTTGCCACTGGCCCTGGGACAGTTCCTGGCCGCCCTTGAAGCTGCGGTCCAGCAGGGTCCGGTACCCGTCGGGCAGGTCCGTGATCATGTCGTGTGCCTCGGCGGCGCGCGCGGCGGACTCCAGGTCGGCCCGGGTGGCGGTCCGGGACTGGTCGCCGATCCGGATGTCCTCGCCGGCCGTGAAGGGCCAGTGCGCGAAGTCCTGGCTGATCACGGAGACGTGCTCGCGGAGCTGGGCGGCGCCGTAGCCGGCGATGTCGACGCCGTCCCACAGCACCCGGCCGCCGGTCGGTTCGTAGGTGCAGCCGAGCAGTTTGGACAGGGTGGACTTGCCGCCGCCGTTGGCCCCGACCAGGGCGATCGTCTCCCCGGTCCGGACGGTCAGCGACACCTCCGCCAGGGCCGGGGAGTCCGCGCCCGGGTAGGTGAGGGTGACCGCGTCGAGGGCGATCTGCCGCGGGGCGGGCGCGTGCCGGTCGCTGACGCGTTCGGCGCGGCGGGCCGTGGTGTCGCGGACCTCGGCGTAGTCGTGGACGTAGAGGCCGTTCTCGTACACCCCGTTGATGTTGAAGATCAGCATGGACAGGGCGCCGGAGCCGGCCTGGAGGGCGAACACGGCGGTACCGGCGGCGGCCAGCTCCAGGTTGCCGGAGATGAGCAGGGCGCCGAGGAGCACGTACACGCCGGCGGTGGCGACGCCCGACAGCGAGCCGCCGATCGCGCGGGCGGCGGTCTGTTCGCGGGCCACCTGCAGGTCGGTGCCGAGGATGGCGCGCAGCAGCCGGCCGTACCGGGTCAGCAGGTACCCGGACAGGTTGAACGCGCGGACCTCCCCGGCGTGCCGGCGGTCGGACAGCAGGTAGCCGAACGTCCAGGACCGCCGGGCCCGGGCCAGCCACTGCACCTGCCCCAGGTAGGACGCCCGGGCGGCGCGCACCGCGCCCCAGCCCTCCGGCAGCGCGGCGACGACCAGAACAGGCAGCAGCACGGGGTGGATGACCAGCAGGGCCGCGCCGACGGCGAAGAACCGGACCCCGCTGGTGATCAGGTCGACGGCGTTGTCCACGAGCTGGCCGAGGGAGTGCAGGCCCCGGTTGCGGGCGCGTTGCACGTCGTCGGCGTAGGAGTCGTCGTCGTATGCGGACAGTTCCACCCTGCTGGTCACGCCGAGCAGGTGCAGTTCGGCGGCGGTCTGGACCCGGGGCGACAGCCGGGCCTGCGCCCAACCGGCCGCCGTGGACAGGGTCGCGCGGGCGGCGGTCGCGGCCATCACCCAGGCCAGCGCGGGGATCGCGGCCCGGACCCGGTCCGGGGTCGGCCCGGTGGCCAGCAGGGACTCCAGGACGCCCCGGGTGGCCAGCAGCCCGAACGCGGTCATCAGTCCGGCGGCGACCTGGAGCACCACGGTCGCGGCGGTGTCGAACCTGCTCGCCGACCACGCGAGGCCGAACGCCATCCGCAGCAGGGCGGGCAACCGCAGCAGCACGGTACGGAACCGGGTGTCGACGAGCTGGGCCGTGAACTTGTGCCAGTGCGCGTCGTCGGCGAGTTCCAGGTCGACCTCGAGGTCGAGGATCCCCTGGTCCTGGACGGGGATCGCCTGGGCGGGGGCGTGCTCGCGGGTCGGGTTGTCCATGGACCGCCTCCAGACAGAGTGGGACAGACCATTCCAACACCGGAAACACCCATTGTGGGGTACCGGGCGGGTCCGGTAGCCGATAGCGGATTCCGCCGCCGGGGCCGTCACCTGTGCCGGGGCGCCGGTCCGGGGTCGCGGGCGGGCGGCACGCGCCTCGCGCGGGGCCCGGGGGCGGAGTGCCGGGCGACGCGCGTGCCGACAACATGAAACCGGACTAAATATCCCATAGTATTCGGCGCGCACCCTCTGCCCCCGACGATCGGAAGTTCTCCGCCATGCTCACCCGTCGCATCGTCGCCGTCTGCGCTCAGGCGGTCGAGGCCCCGTGGTTCCACACCGTCAGCGCCGCCGTCATCGTGCTCAACGCGGTCGTGCTGGCCGTCGAGACGTACCAGTCGGCCGTCGACGCGATCGGCCCGCTACTCACGTTCCTGGACACCGCGTGCCTGACGTTCTTCGTCCTCGAACTCGCGACCCGGTTCGTCGCGTGCGGCAAGCGGCCCCAGGACTTCTTCGCCAACCCGTGGAACATCTTCGACCTGGTGGTCGTCCTGCTCGCCTTCACGCCCGGCGTCCGGGAGAACGCGACCCTGCTCCGGCTGGCCCGGCTCGCCCGGGTCCTGCGGGTGATCCGGATCTTCCCCACGATGCGGATCCTGGCCCGCGCGGTGTGGCGGAGCCTGCCGGGGGCGGCGAGCCTGCTCGTGATGGGCATGATCATGCTGTTCCTGTACGGCATGCTCGGCTGGATGCTGTTCAGCGAGCGGCTGCCGGAGCAGTACGGCTCGATCGGCCAGGCCGTCCTCACCCTGTTCTTCCTGATGGTGTTCGACAACCTGACGGACACGGTGCGCGCCGGGATGGCCGTGTCCCCGTGGACGGTGCTCTACTTCGTGTCGTTCGTGCTGCTGGCCGGCTTCCTGATGGTCAACATCCTGCTCGGCGTGGTGCTCAACTCGCTCGACGAGGCGCGCACCATCGAACTCGCGGAGAACGACGAGGCCCCGCGGCCGTCGACCGGCCCGCCCCCGTTGGCCGAGCGGTTGGCGGCGCTGCGGATCTCGATCACGGAGCTGGAGGCGGAGGTGGCCGCGACGGAGGCCGGCAGGGAACGCGAGGAGATCCGGGCCTGACCCGGGTCCGGTCCGGGGGAACGCCTCCCCCGGACCGGACCGGTCGCCGCTACGGCAGCGCGTACTTCGTGCGCAGGTAGTTGTCCGTCGCCGTGCGGTCCGCGTCCGACAGGGCGCTCTGGTAGACGATGACCTCGGCGAGGTCGCCGACCATGAAGTACGAGGAGAACCAGGAGCCGATCGACACCAGGGTCCAGCCCGTGTTGGTGGAGAAGGTGTGGCTGGACTTCAGCACGCCGTCGCGGTACACCCGCATGGTGTTGCCGTCGTAGCGGGCCGACAGGGCGTGGTAGACCTTGTTGTTCCCGATCGTGCTCGTACAGACCGGCATGTTGTTGCCCAGCCCCACGAACAGGGCCTGGTTGCTGTTCTCCCAGCGCATCTGGTTGTTGGGGTAGTTGCCGCCCGGGCCGAGGATCATGCTGTAGCCCGAGGACTTACTGTTCTTGCCGACCACGAACACCGAGAAGGTGAACGGGTTCACCGGCGACGGGAAGTACATCGACTGCGCGCCGTTGAACCGCAGCGCCGGCTGGCCGTTCACCGCGTTCTGCACGAGCTGGGGCTGGCGGGCCGGCGTCGCCATGACGGCGTGGTGGCCGCCGCCGCTCTGGTCGGCCCAGTTGGACACGCTGGACCCGTTCACCGTCACGCCCGCGTCGGCGCGCAACCAGGCGATGGACCCGGCGGCGGGCGCGCCGGCCGCCTGGGCGGGCAGGGGAACCGCCAGTATCCCGGCCAGCACGAGTGCCAGGCCTACCGCGTATCGGCGTAGCTTCATGAGTCAGCCCTTCCGTCGTCGCGTCGGGCGGCCGGTCGGGCAGCCCGAGCAACAGCGTCGGGCTGACACAGATGACGGTCAATGAATATCGCCTCCCGTGCGCGATCACGCACGAGCGCGACTCCCACTCATTCCGGGCCACAACCAGCAAGGACACAAAAATCCGACGGGTACCCGGGTGCGCGATCACGCACTCCGTCCATCGTGGATCCAGACGATGCCATCGACATTCGTCATCCGCTATGGTGGGCCTCACGCTCGGCCCGGCACGCCCCGGCACGGGGGTGCGCCGGCACGGTCTGGGAGGTGATCGACGTGGCCGACCCGGACCCGGTCGTCCCCGGCGCCCCGGTGCCGTCGCTCGTCCGCTGGGGCCGCTCCCCGGACGCGGACCTCGTCTACCGCACCCTCGTCACCTGCGGACCCCGGCCCGTCGCCCGGCTCGCCGCCGACCTCGGCCTGCCGGCGCGCCGGGTCCGCGACGCCCTGGCCGAACTGTGCGCCATCGGGGCCGTCCGGACCGACCCCCGGCGGCGCTGGTGGCCGCACCCGCCCGCCGACGTCGTCGCCGAACTCCGCCGGAGCAGGACCCGCCTCGTCGACCAGGACGAGCAGGCCCAGCGGCACGAGTACCTGGTGGGCCAGCTCGTACCCGACCGGGCGCTCGTCCTGGGCGCCGGCATCCGGCACCTGCCCAGCCGGCAGGCCGCCCGGGACCGGCTGGCCACGCTGGTCGCCGTCGAACGCTACGAGCACCTGGCCATGAACACCGAGCAGACCGTCAACGCCGAGGTCGCCCGGGCCGCGATCCCGATCCACCGGACGCTCCTGGCGAGGGGCGTGCGGACCCGCGCCCTCGGCCCGCCACCCGCCGACGGCGACAGCCTGCGCCCCGAGATCCGGGAGCTGCGCCGGTTGCGGATCGAGGGCCGCGAAACGCTGGACGTACCCCTCAAGTTGTTCGTCGTGGACCGCAGGGTCGCGCTGTTCCCCGTCGTCCCGCACGACTACGACCGGGGGTTCCTGGAGATCTCCCAGCCGCCGATCGTCGAGGCGCTGCTCGCCCAGTTCGAACGGCACTGGGAGCGGGCGGCGCACCCGGAGGAGCACGCCGTGTCGCAGATCGTCCTGACGGCCCGGGAGCAGGCCCTGATCGCGCTGCTCGTCCAGGGCCACACCGATCAGACGGCGGCCCGCGAACTCCAGATCGGGGTCCGCACCGTGACCAAGATCCTCCGGGGGCTGATGGACCGGCTGGAGGTGGAGAACCGGTTCCAGCTCGGCCTGGCGCTCGGCACCCTGCGCGCGGCCCGGCTCCCGGACCGGCCGACCCCGCCCCCTTCCGAGGTCGCCCCGGTAGCCCCGCCGCCCGGTTTCCCGGCCAGACCCGGGTTGTCCGGGCGGTCCGGGTCGCGCGGACGGTCCAGGCCGTCCGCCCCACCGCCCACCCCGCACCCACAGGAGTCCCGATGAGTACCCGTCGCCGTCGCCTCGCCCTTGTCCTTCTCGCCCTCCTGGCCGGGCTCGCGATCGCCGGGGCGGGCGGAGGGGGTGGCAGCGTGACCAGCTTCGACGAGCCGCCGGCGTGGCCATGGTGCGGCGGCTGCATCACCAGCGACTGACCGGGGCGCGCCGCCTGCCCGGGCGGGGGAACGGGCAGGCGCCCGCCGCCGTCGGGTGACGAGGGGTCTGCGTGCGTGGCGCGGCGCGACGAGGTCCGGGTCAGCGTGGACAGCACGGAGTGACGAGGTCCGGATCAACGTGGACAGCACGGAGTGACGAGGTCCGGGTCAGCGTGGACAGCCTGGCGTGTCGAGGTCCGAGTCAGCGTGCACAGCACGGAATGACTAGGTCCGGGCCAGGGCTTGGCGCGGCGTGACGAGAGGCCAACGTGCACAACACGGGGTGCCGGAGACCGCGCGGGCCCGCGTGGCCGTGACCCCGGGCCGTGGTCCCGGGGTCACGGCCGTCGCCGGTTCAGTCGCGCCGCGCCAGCTTCCCCGGCCACCAGATCCGGTCCCCCAACTGGTGGGCCAGGGCCGGCACGAGCAGCGACCGCACCACGATCGTGTCGAGCAGGACCCCGACCATCACCGCCACGCCCACCTCGACCAGGGCCACCAGCGGCAGCACCGCCAGCGCCGCGAACGTGGCCGCCAGCACCACCCCGGCCGACGTGATCACCCCGCCGGTGACGGCCAGCCCCCGCAGGGTGCCCTCCCGCGTGCCGTGCCGCCCGGACTCCTCCCGGACCCGGGACATCAGGAAGATGTTGTAGTCGATGCCGAGCGCGATCAGGAACACGAACGCGAACAGCGGGAACGAGGTGTCGGCCCCGGCGAACCCGAAGACGTACTCGAACAGCAGCGTGCACAGTCCCAACGTCGCGACGAACGACAGCACCACGGTGCCGATCAGCAGCAGCGGGGCCAGCAGCGAACGCAGCAGCAGGGCCAGGATCAGGGTGATCAGCGCCAGGACCAGCGGGATGATGACCGTCAGGTCCCGGCGGGACGCGGCCCGGGTGTCCAGCTGCACGGCCGTGAACCCTCCCACCACGGCGGAGGCCCCGGGCACCGCGTGCACCGCCTCCCGGAGCCGGCGGACCGTCTCGGCGGCGGCGTCGCCGTCGGCGGGATCGGTCAGGGTCGCGTCGATCCGGACGAGCCCGTCCACGACCTTCGGCGGGGCGGCCGGCGCACCCGGGGCACCCGGCCGGCTCGGGTAGGGCACGACGGCGGCCACGCCCGGCACCTTGGCGGCGGCGACCACGGCGTCCAGGGCCGGGGCGCGGGCGATCACGACGGCCGGACTGCCCGCGCCGGCCGGGAAGTGCCGCCCGATCGCCTGCTGCCCCTCCACCGAGTCCACGGTCTTCGTGAACGACTCGCTCTGCGGCACTCCCCCGGCGTCGAGGCGGAACAGCCCGCCGGCCAGCACCAGGAGCAGCAGGGTCGGCACGATCCAGGCGAGCCGGGCGTTGCGCCCGACGAACCCGGCGATCCGGGTCCACCACGGATGGTCGTCCCCCGGCTGCCCCGGCCGGGGCACGAGCGGCCAGAACGCCCACCGGCCGCCGAGCAGCAGCAGCGCGGGCAGCAGGGTCAACATGACGACCAGGGCGGCGAGCACCCCGGCGGCCCCGACCGGCCCGAGCGCCCGGTTGGAGTTGAGGTCGGAGACCAGCAGGCACAGCATGCTCGCGGCGACGGTCAACGCGGACGCGACGATCGCGGGCGCCGCGCCGCGCAGGGCCGCCAGCATCGCGTCCACGGGCCGGTCGTGGCGGCGGAGCTCCTCGCGGTACCGGGCGATCAGCAGCAGCGCGTAGTCGGTACCGGCGCCGAACACCAGGACGGTGAGGATGCCCTGGGCCTGCCCGTTGAGGTCGACGACGTCGTTCTTCGCCAGCGCGTACACGACGGCGGCGGCCGCCGCGTAGGCCACGCCCACGGAGGCCATCGGAATGATCCACAGCACTGGGCTGCGGTACACGACGAGCAGGATGACCAGCACGACCCCGGCCGTGACCAGCAACAACTGCACGTCGATACCGCCGAACACGCCGACCAGGTCGGCCACCAGCCCGGCGGGGCCCGCCACGTGCACGACGAGGCCGGGCGGCGCACCGGCCCGGGCCAGCTCCCGCAGCGCCTCGACGGTGGGCCCGACCTTCTGACTGCCGGCGGTGACCGGCACGAAGACCTGCACGGCCTCCTTGTCGTCGCTCTCCGACGCGAAGACCGCGCCACCGACCCCGGCCACCTGGGGCAGCCGGGCGACCACGGCCGCGATCGCGGTGCGGTCCGGTTCGGTCAGACCGCCCCGGCGCTCGAAGACGACCACGGCCGGGGTGGTCGGCGTACCGGTGAAGGCCGCCGCCTGCTGCTGCGCGCGGGTCGCCTCCGCACTGGCCGGCAGGAACGCGGCGTTGTCGTTCGTCTGGACCTCGGACAGTTTGCCGGACAGCGGGCCGAGGACCCCGGCGGCCACGAACCAGCCGAGCACGACGAGGGCGGCGACACCGAACGCGTATCGGGACTTGGACATGGGGCACACGATAAACCCCGCCCGGGGGGCCATCCGGAGCACTCCCCACTCCGAATGCAGCTGTGAACAGGCACATTCTCGACGGGTACGCCCCGGGCGCTCCCGCATCCGGTACCCGTCACGTCTGTCGCCCTGCTGCCCCGCGACCCGCCCGGCCGCCGGGCTCGACGTCGACGCGCTCCGCCGGGCACTCCGGCCGGTGCTGGCCACGCTGCGCGACGGTCACGGTCCGGGCGGCCGATCTGCTGCCCCTGGCGGCCGGCGACCAGCTGGAACTCGTCCTCCGCACCCCGGACGGCGCACGGCGCGAGCTCCTGGTCTCCGCCCGGCCGGCCGGACCCGCCCCCGTCACGCCACCGAGCGCCGTGCCGCCACCCGCCGTCAACGCCGCCGGCCACGGCTGGGCGTTCAGCGACGCCGACCACCGGACCGTGGTGCTCCGGGTCGAGCGGATGCACGGGTACCGCGAGGATCTCGAGTGGAGGATCCACGCCGGCGCGGCCGACATCGCCGAGCCCGGGACCGCTCCGTCCGCCGTGGCACTGCTCCGGGACATGGTGCTGGCGGCCCGCGCGGCCGGCAGCGACCACCTGGTCGTCGACGTCCGGGGCAACACCGGCGGCAACAGCATGTTCGGCGTCTTCCTCGGCTACTTCCTGCACGGGCCGGAACCCGTCCGGACCCTCGATGAGGGCTACCAGGTCCGCCGATACTCGCGGCTCATGCTGGAGACCTACCCGGCGTTCGGGACGGTCCGACCGGCCGGAGTCGAGGCGACCGGCGGCTACGACTTCCAGCACGAGCTCGCGTGGCGGGCCGGCGAGGCGACCGGTACGTCACCCGAGGAATGGGCGGAGATCGTCGCCGCGATGCCGAGCTTCGCCGCCGAGGTCGAGGCCGGCGACCTGGCGGGGGCCTGGAACCCCCGGGTCACCGTCGTGACCGACAGCGGCACCATCAGCGCGGCCTACGACCTGACCACCCTGCTCTGGAGGCTCGGGGCGCGGACGGTGGGCGTGCCACCCGCCCAGGCCGGCAACTGCTTCACCGACCTGCTGCTGTTCAGCCTGCCGCACTCGGGGATCCGGGTCGGGGTGGCGTACAAGATCAGTCTGAAGTTCCCCGACGACCCGGAGCGCGGCAGGCTGTTCCGGCCCGACCGGGAGCTGACCTACGCCGACCTGGCCGCGCACGGCTTCGACCCGCACACCGCGCTCCGGGTGGCGCTCGACACCCGTTGAGGCGGGTCGCCCTCGACATCCCTTGGGCAGGGCCGCCTTCGACAACCGTTGAGGTGGGCCGCCCTCGACGTCCGTTGAGGCCGGGCCGATCCGTGTGCGAGGCCCCGTCGTGACGCCTTCGTTTCCGCCCGGGAGCAGGCGTGGCGCCCCTCAGACTCGGCTCGGCGGGTCCGGCCGTCGGGGAGGTGCATGCTGAGCGGGTGGAGCAGCCCGCATTCGACGCGCGACCGCACTGGCGGCGTACCGGCAACGCGCACTTCCCCGTCGCGGCCCGCGTCGACGGCCGGTGGTGGGTCCTCAGGGTCAACACTGAGCGCCTGCCGGGTACCCATCACACCGGGGAGTCTCGCCATCTAGAAGCGCTGGCCAGCGGTAGCATCGTCCGATGCCTGCTGGACGGCCGCCCATCCCCGCCGAGCTCAAGCGCCGCGTTCTCATGGAAGCCGGCCACCGGTGCGCGATCCCGACCTGCCGGAACCACCCCGTCCAGATCGACCACATCGACGACTGGTCCCGGGTCGCGGAACACCGGTTCGACAACCTTCTAGCCCTGTGCGGCGTCTGCCACGACCGCAAGGGGAACGGCCCCGGCCAGATCGACCGCAAATCCCTGATCGGCTACAAGGGCAACCTAGGAACCGTCACCCGGCTCTACAGCGACATGGAGCGCCGGATCCTGGAAGATTTCGCCCAACGCAGGCACGACGGCAAGCCCTTCGGCGAGATCGAGCTGCCGTACCTCATGGACTTCATGGTTGCCCACCTCCGCCGCGATGGTCTGCTTCACATCGTCCGCCAGTCCGTGGGGATAGTTTTCGCGGGCGAATCGCCCACGGGCTACGCGCTCACAGAGGCGGGCGAGGCGTTCGTCGACGCGATGCTCGCCGCAGAGCCCGTCGGCAAGTACTTCGAGGGCGCCGACATTCCCGAGTACCCCTAGATTGGCCCCGACTCACGAGCGGGCACTTCAGGGCAGAGGTGCTGTCGGAGCCCGAACCGTGCACTGCGGTGATCTACCAGCTAGTCCTGGCGCACAGGCGCGTCCACCGTCCGGCCAGCCTGGTAGATCGCGTACTGGAGTTCTCTCGCCGCGTCGACCGCGGGGCCGAACGCGATCGTGTAAGGGCCCTCGGTGAATGTGTCCGTTCGCGGGTCGTAACCGCCGCCCCACATCCGACGTGCCGCCTCAACCTCGTCGACGCCCTCGGCCCGCATCAACTCCTTCTGCAGAACGCCCTTGCCACGGGCGTACTCGTCGAAGTGCGCCATCATGTCCCGCACCTCCCGTGCACCGGGTACCGCCGCCTCGAATGCGCCGATCGCGTCGGTCAGCGCGTCCACCACAGCAGCGGGTACGTCCTTTTCCGTGATCGCGCGAAGCTGCATCTTCGCGGCCTGATGCAGGTCACGCAGCTGGGCCGCTGCCTGCCGCGCGTAGATCTGCTGCTCGGTACCGCTGGCCGCCCGGGCATCACGAACCAGGACCTGCAGCGTCCACCAGGCCCACTGACCCTGGGACACGGCGACAGCGTGCGGGTTGTGCGCCGGCGACCAGGGCTCTTGCTGGATTTCGAGATCTGTCACCGGACAAGTATCGGGCCAACTGCACAGGGCCGTCTCTGCCATTTCCGCCCCCGGCCTCCCGAAAATTTCTACGGAGTGCCGTGTCTGCTGGCGCACGATTGAGCCGGGGAAGCCTCAATCATCTTCTCCGTAGGATTCCAGGACAGATGGACGTTCGACGCCGTGACCTGCGAAAACACGTTCTCTTGCGCCGGCTTCAAGCGCCATTTCGGCCGGTGTTGCTCCGTTGTTGCTCCGCCGTATCGCTAGCTAGCTTGGTTCGCGATAGCGCCGGCTTAGGCACGCGGAAAGAGGCCGAGCACTCGGTACCGCTTGATGGTGTGAACCGATTTCCTCCACCCGCGCGGAGAGCCGTCAAGGGTCGCCTGATCGAGGCGCCACAGGTACGGTTCACCTCCGCCTGCGCGGAGAGCGGCCCTGCGCGTCCGAGCGGCGGCGCCCCCCGGACGGTTCACCTCCGCCTGCGCAGAGCGGACCCGCTCCGTGTCGTATCGCATGGTGGCCAGCGGTCGGCCTCGGCGAGCACGTCGGCGAGCGGTTCACCTCCCCCTGCGCGGAGAGCGGACGTCCCACGTGGCCGCGTAGGACTCGGCCGACGGTTCACCTCCGCCTGCGCGGAGAGCGGTTCGCGCCGGCCTTCTCGGCCTGGTGCAGCAGCGGTTGACCTCCGCCTGCGCGGAGAGCGGCTGCTGTACCTGCCCCACCCCGGCGATGACTCCGGTTCACCTCCGCCTGCGCGGAGAGCGGCCGCTGATCGCAGCCATGGCGGGCGGGGCTGGCGGTTCACCTCCGCCTGCGCGGAGAGCGGCCGGTCGGGTTCGACGAGCGCCACCGGTCCGGCGGTTCACCTCCGCCTGCGCGGAGAGCGGCGCGCCGGCACCGTGGCCAGTGCAACGTCCAACGGTTCACCTCCGCCTGCGCGGAGAGCGGCCGGCGGTGGCCGTCGACATTTCCGGGATCGACGGTTCACCTCCGCCTGCGCGGAGAGCGGTCCAGGGAGGTGTTCAGCGCCTCGGTGCGCGCCGGTTCACCTCCGCCTGCGCGGAGAGCGGCCCGTAGCGGCTCCGGCCGGTCGACAGCTTTCCGGTTCACCTCCGCCTGCGCGGAGAGCGGCCGTCGGAGTCACTCGGCAGGACCCACATCGGCGGTTCACCTCCGCCTGCGCGGAGAGCGGTGGGTGATCTGCTCGCGCACCGCGGCCTGGGCCGGTTCACCTCCGCCTGCGCGGAGAGCGGTCGTCGCCGGTCACGTTGACCACGTTGTTCGACGGTTCACCTCCGCCTGCGCGGAGAGCGGCCTCCGGCGGCCTGGTCGCGCATCAGCCCGTACGGTTCACCTCCGCCTGCGCGGAGAGCGGGCTGGTGACGCGCGTACTGCTCCATCGGGTTCCGGTTCACCTCCGCCTGCGCGGAGAGCGGCACCGCTACTCCGCTGCGGCGGGGGTGGACTTCGGTTCACCTCCGCCTGCGCGGAGAGCGGGTCGAAGCCTCCCGCGCCGCCGAAGCGTCGAGCGGTTCACCTCCGCCTGCGCGAAGAGCGGTCATCGCGGCCAAGTACTCCACGTATGTGGGGCGGTTCACCTCCGCCTGCGCGGAGAGCGGCGCTTCATCTCCCTCGAGCCGCGCCCCAGCTCCGGTTCACCTCCGCCTGCGCGGAGAGCGGTCGCCGAGATCGCGGTGGAACTCCTCTCGCCACGGTTCACCTCCGCCTGCGCGGAGAGCGGTCAGCGACCGTCGTGCACGCGTTGAGCGGCAGCGGTTCACCTCCGCCTGCGCGGAGAGCGGTCGTTGACGTCGCCCCCGGCGTCGTTGACGAGCGGTTCACCTCCGCCTGCGCGGAGAGCGGGGCCGCGCATCTGCTCGCCGATCACGGTCTGGCGGTTCACCTCCGCCTGCGCGGAGAGCGGTGGGAGAGGTCGCCTGACATGGGAGAGACCTACGGTTCACCTCCGCCTGCGCGGAGAGCGGGAATCAGGGGCAGAAATGGGCAACGTAGATGACGGTTCACCTCCGCCTGCGCGGAGAGCGGTTATCTCGCCTCAACCTGGCCGCGAGCTGCACCGGTTCACCTCCGCCTGCGCGGAGAGCGGTGACTGGTAGGGAGCGCCAACCAGCCCAGTTTCGGTTCACCTCCGCCTGCGCGGAGAGCGGAACAGCGCGCGGCCCGGGAGTTCCCGTTCGTCCGGTTCACCTCCGCCTGCGCGGAGAGCGGCCCAGAATCGCGACGACCCGCGGGCCGTTGGACGGTTCACCTCCGCCTGCGCGGAGAGCGGGCCACCAGCGCCGGAACGATGACGCACAACGTCGGTTCACCTCCGCCTGCGCGGAGAGCGGAGACCTGTACGCCCGGCTCAAGGCAGAGGACCCGGTTCACCTCCGCCTGCGCGGAGAGCGGGCGTCGGGGGACTACTCGGTGCGCGAGGCCGCCGGTTCACCTCCGCCTGCGCGGAGAGCGGCCGATGGTCGACCAGTTCACGGTCGCCGGGTCCGGTTCACCTCCGCCAGCGCGGAGAGCGGGCGCCGTAGTCCATGCCGAGCCGGGCGGGGTACGGTTCACCTCCGCCTGCGCGGAGAGCGGCAGATGCGGGCCTGGCCGATGCACAGTCCGAGCGGTTCACCTCCGCCTGCGCGGAGAGCGGGCATCAGCTCGATGCGGTAGTCCACGATGCTCCGGTTCACCTCCGCCTGCGCGGAGAGCGGAGCGGCGCGGCGCGGGATAGTGGACGGGTGCACGGTTCACCTCCGCCTGCGCGGAGAGCGGTCGCGACGTGAGGAGGCACCGATGTCCCTGACCGGTTCACCTCCGCCTGCGCGGAGAGCGGGCGAGGACCGCCGCCAACTGCGCCCGGATCGCCGGTTCACCTCCGCCTGCGCGGAGAGCGGGCGCCATCGAACGCGCGATCCGCCGCTGGAAGCGGTTCACCTCCGCCTGCGCGGAGAGCGGCGCTCCAGCGTCAGATCCGGGACCGGGACCGGCGGTTCACCTCCGCCTGCGCGGAGAGCGGCTGGTTGCGGCCGAAAGCTGAGGTGACTATGGCGGTTCACCTCCGCCTGCGCGGAGAGCGGGCACCGGCCAGGTTCTCAGCCACCGGTGCCTCCGGTTCACCTCCGCCTGCGCGGAGAGCGGCTCAATGATGGTCGCGATGTTGTCGGAAACCTCCGGTTCACCTCCGCCTGCGCGGAGAGCGGCCAGACGTATCGGAACCTCGGTACGGCCATGTCGGTTCACCTCCGCCTGCGCGGAGAGCGGACCTTCGGGCCCCGGTTCGGGTTCGGCGCGGGCGGTTCACCTCCGCCTGCGCGGAGAGCGGCGTGTGCGAGGCTCTGCGCCCCGACACCGATCCGGTTCACCTCCGCCTGCGCGGAGAGCGGGCGGCGACCCGTACCCGTGCCTCGCGGCTGATCGGTTCACCTCCGCCTGCGCGGAGAGCGGTCCAGCCAGGCGCTCGGCACCGCGGCGAACTTCGGTTCACCTCCGCCTGCGCGGAGAGCGGCACGAGGCCCGCCGGGCCGATCTGCTCCGCCGCCGGTTCACCTCCGCCTGCGCGGAGAGCGGCGTTAGCCCATGAGATGGGCTAACGGCCGCTACGGTTCACCTCCGCCTGCGCGGAGAGCGGCCTGACCCCCTTCGCGCATGGTGCCGGCCGGGCGGTTCACCTCCGCCTGCGCGGAGAGCGGGGAGTCGGAACCGGCGTACCGTCGGCGACAAGCGGTTCACCTCCGCCTGCGCGGAGAGCGGTGCTGCTCGGCGGTGGCCAGTTCGGCATGGAGCGGTTCACCTCCGCCTGCGCGGAGAGCGGCACATGCGCGTCAACGACCTGGACGGCTGGACCGGTTCACCTCCGCCTGCGCGGAGAGCGGGCCTTCGTGACGGTCTTGTGGTCCTGACCAGCCGGTTCACCTCCGCCTGCGCGGAGAGCGGATGAGCGTCAGCGCGCGGTCGTGGACCGCGAACGGTTCACCTCCGCCTGCGCGGAGAGCGGGCAGACACCCAGCCTGCCGAGTCCTCCAGCGCCGGTTCACCTCCGCCTGCGCGGAGAGCGGAGCCGAGGCCACCACCCTCCACAGAAGGGTTTCGGTTCACCTCCGCCTGCGCGGAGAGCGGAGCGCGGCGAGCCCGAGCGGGCCGAGCGAGTCCGGTTCACCTCCGCCTGCGCGGAGAGCGGGCTTTTTGACCTGGGCTTTTAGAAGTCCGTTATCGATTCTTTACCTGCCTCGGGTTCGAATGCGATGAGGGTGAGGCCGTCGAGGTCGAGGGGTCTACGGCGGCGGGTTCCGGCGATGTCGATAGTGAATCCTTGTTCGTTGTTGGTGGGGTGGACGAGTACGGCGGTGCCGTCTGCGATGGATGCCCTGACGGCGTCCCAGAGTTCGTCTCGGACTTTGGCGGAGACGGTGCCGACGTAGAGCTGGGGTGTGACTTCCAGTAGCCAGCGGGTGAGTGCGCCGCGGACGTGTGGCGGGACTGCTGTGACGGAGATGGTGATCATGGACGCCATGTCAGGGGTTGTCCTGGCCGTTGGCGTAGTTGACGCCTGCGGGGAGGACTCCGGCGATGGGGTCCCATAGGTGGACCATGTGTTCGTCGGGACTGCACCCGGTTTGGTTGACTCCTTGATCTGTGAGGATCTTGGTCCTCCTGGAAGGATGTCTTCGTGCCGAAAGCTTTCCCGCCCGAGTTC
>NZ_JBFAZP010000002.1:0-427849 GCF_040681875.1 Longispora sp. NPDC051575
GGGGGGCGGGCGGGGCGGGGGGGGGGTTCTTTTTGTGGGTCGGGGGGGGCCGGGGGGCCGCGGGGGGGGGGGCGGGCCGGGCGGCGGGCCCCCCCCCCCCGCCACCGTCAGGCCCCGGGGACCAGCAGCTCCGCCGGCCCCACGGTCACCGCCACGACGTCGTAGTGCGAGTAGGAGTTGATGTCGTCGGTCAGTTCCAGGACCACGGCCAGCGGGCCGCGCGCCCACACCGCCCGCCTGCCGCCCATGTCGTCCGTGGCCGTCGCGTCCGGGGCGCCGAGCTCGGTGCCGACCAGCGCGGCGAGCCGGTCGTACTCGGCCCGGAAGTCCGCCGGGGTCGCCCGGGGGCGGCGCGCCCACACGGCGGAGTACTCCTCGTCGAGGTCGTCCTCGTCGTCGGGGTCGGGCTCGTCGCCGAACGCGGGCCAGAACAGCGCGCACGGCAGCCGGACCACGGGCCGGTCCCCGTCGGCGGAGAGTTCGAACCGCCAACCGGTCCCCTCGTCGTCGTCGGGGTGCGGCCCGTCGGAGCCCGGCGTGAAGAAGTGCGGCGCGCCGCTACCGCCCTCCCAGTCCAGGTCCGTGTCCGCCGGGGCCCAGCCGTGCGCGCGGAACGCCGCGCCGACCGGACCGCGCCCCCAGGGCTCCGTCGTCAGGGCCAGCACGGCCCGCACCCAGCCGGAGTCCACCGGCAGCACCTTCATCACCATCGCGACAGCATGCCAACCCGCCGCCACCCGGCACCGGTCGGACCGGGTGGCGGCGGGTCAGGCCGCGTGGGCGCCGAGCGCGTCGCGGAGGTACCCCTTCGGCCGGGCCCCCACAATGGACCCGACGACCACGCCGCCCCGGAAGACCAGCAGGGTCGGCAGCGACATGACCCGGTGGTCGCGGGTGGTGCGCGGATTCTCGTCGGAGTTCAGCGCCGCGAACACCATCCGGCCCTCGAACTCGACGGCCAGTTCGGCCAGGGTGTGCGAGATCTTCCGGCAGGGCGGGCACCACTCGGCCCAGAAGTCCACCACCACCGGCAGGTCGCTGGCCAGCACGCTGGCCGCGAACGTCTCGTCGGTCACTGTGACCAGCAGCTCGGTCGCTGTGGTGTGCATGTTTCCTCCCGGTGGGTGATCGCGTGGGTGAGCTGGGTCCGCAACTGCTCGCGCACCTCGCCGAGCCGGGCCACGGCGGCGTCGACCTCGGCGAGTTTGCGGCGGAGCACGGCGACCGAGTCCGGGCAGACGTCCCCGGAGGCGTTGCCGGCCCGCAGGCAGGCGACGAACGGCCGGATGTCGTCGAGGGCGAACCCGACGGCGAGCAGTGCCCGGATCTCGCGCACCACCCGGACCTCGGCCGCGTCGTACGTGCGGTAGCCGTTGGACGAGCGATCGGCGCGCAGGAGCCCCCGGGACTCGTAGTAGCGCAGCGTCCTCGCGCTGGTCCCGGCGTGCTCCGCCAGTTCCCCGATCAGCATCGTGGCCTCCCTCGCCCGTCCGTGACCGCAACGCTAGACCCTGCCACCGGCGTCAAGGCAAGGGTCGCGGCGCGGGTCACCGGGGGCGTCGGGCGCGGACGGTCCGCTGAACGACCGGCGGGGCTGGTCACAGCCCGAGGTGGCCCGCCTCAGCCGAACCGTTCGCGCAGAACCTCCAGGTAACGGTTGATCCGTTCCTGGATCACCGGGTCCGGCGCCGCCTCCAGCAGCCGGCGGACCGGGAACTCCCGGGGCTGCACGCCGAGCGCCGGCCCGTGCCGCGTGACGAAGACGTGGCAGGCGTACCCGAAGGCCACCACGCGCAGCCACCACAGGGGACTCTCGGTCAGGCTCAGCCGGCAGCCGGAGAACAGGGCCGCGATCGGCTGAAGCGCCGGGTCCGCGCCGGGGTCGCCGACCGCCGCCGTGAACTCGGGGTACGTCATCGGCCGGGCCCGCGCGCCGGCCTCCTCGACGATCAGCCGGTCGGCGGCGGCGTCGATCGTGCCCCGGAACAGGTGCAGGCGCTGGGTGGACCAGTCCACGTCCGGGTGGCCCAGGGTGATCGCCCCGCCGGACAGGGCGCGGGGCAGCTCGATGCCGAACCGGATCAGGTCGATCGCCGCCCGGTCGACGGAGAAGTCGGCGACGCCCAGCTGGCGTTCGATCAGGTGCGTGATCGTCAGGGGTCGCAGCAGGCGGTAGAGGAAGCTGTGCCCGTAGTACGCGGCCGGGTCCATCTCCCAGTCGTGCCCGGGGTGGTCGGCGATCCGGCTGGCGGCGTCGCGGGCGGCGAGCAGGAGTTGGAACCGGAGCGGGCCGATCGCCTCGTACAGCCGGAGGTGGGCGTGGTTCTCGTAGTCGATCCGCGCCTTGCGTCGGGCGAGCCGGTCCTGGGTGAAGAAGGTGGCGGCCGCGCTGACCAGGGCGGACACCAGGGCCGAGGAGCTGAGGACGAGGACCAGGTTCATCGTGGCGACCTCCCGCGGCCAGCCTACCGACAGTCCCCTGTGGAGGGCCACATCCCAGCGGTCCGCTGCCGCGCGCCACAGGGAAGAAAACACCCGGAATCAGACCCAATTTCCGATGTACGCGTCGAGCAAACTAGCAGTAATCCGGACAATATTTCGGTCAATTCCGATAATCTGGAAAAGTACTCCGGGCGCGGGGTTCGGGGGCAGGCTCGCTCGAGGGAGAAGCCATGAGGTCCTTCTATCGCGGCGCCGCGTACGCCATCGCGGCCCTGGTCTTCGTGCAGGCAGCGGCCATCGCGTTCGGCGTCTTCGGCCTCGGCAGGTGGGTCGAGGACGGCGGGGTGCTCGACAAGGCGGCGATGGAGTCCGACGACACGCCGTTCCCCGAGGTCGCCGGGTTCATCGTGCACGGCATCAACGGCCAGATGGTGATCCCGCTGGTGGCGATCGTGCTGCTGGTGGTCTCCTTCTTCGCCCGGATCCCGGGCGGCGTCCGGTGGGCGGCGACGATCGTGCTCCTGATCGCCGCGCAGGTGCTGCTGGGCATGTTCGGGCACGGCGCGCCGTTCCTGGGCCTCCTGCACGGCGCGAACGCGCTGCTCATCTTCTCGGCGGCGGTCTTCGCGGCCCGCCGGGTCGGCGGACACCACACCTCGACGGGCGAACCGGCCGCCGTGGCCACGGACCCTGGACGCTGACCGGCGGCCACCGCATGGCACCCCGCCCCCGGGCCCGGCCGCTGTTCGCCTGCCTCGCCACCGTGATCGTGCTGGCCCCCCTGGCCTGGTTCTGGTACGCCAGCCTGGTGCCGGACAGCTACTCGGTCATGGACATGGGGCACGCCGACCGGACCGGCGGCCACCACCACGGGACCCGGTCCGTGGACACCCTGACCGTCGACCCGGGGCTGGCCGCCGACGTGCGGGTCACGCTGACCGCGCGCGCGGAGCGGTTCGCGCTGGCCTCGGGGCGGTGGGTGCGGGGGTACACGCTCAACGGCACCTCGCCGGGGCCGGTGATCCGCGCGACCCAGGGCCAGCTCGTCGAGGTCGCGCTCGTCAACGAGTCGGTCGAGGAGGGCACCACCCTGCACTGGCACGGGGTGGACGTGCCCAACGCCGCCGACGGGGTCGCCGGGGTCACCCAGGACGCGGTGGCCCCCGGCCGGTCCCACACGTACCGGTTCTTCGCCGACCGGGCCGGGACCTACTGGTACCACGCGCACCAGTTCTCCCACGAGCAGGTGCGGCGCGGGCTGTTCGGGGCGGTGGTGATCGCGCCCCGGGCCCCGGCCGGGCCGGTCACCGCCCCGGACCCCGGACCGGCCGCCGCCGACCACCTCGCGCTCGTGCACCGCTACGACGGCGTCCGCACCGTCGACGGCCGCTCCGGCGACGTGCCCGTCCCCGCCGACCCGGGCGGCACCGTCCGGGTCCGGGTGGTCAACACGGACAACGGTCCGATGAACGTGTGGACGGTGGGCGGCCCGTACCGGGTCGTCGCCGTGGACGGCACCGAGGTGCACGAACCGTCCCCGGTCACCGGCGAGGCCGTGCTGGTGACGGCCGGCGGCCGGGTGGACCTCGAACTCGTCGTGCCGGCCGGCGGGGCGCGGGTCGAACTCGGCGGGGACACGGCCCTGCTGCTCACCCCGCCGGGCGGCACCGCTCCGGCGGGTACGGCCGCGCCGCGCCGGCTGCTGGACCTGCTGTCCTACGGCACCCCGGCGCCGACCGGCCTGGACCCGGCCCGCGTCACCCGGGAGTTCGCCTACGACATCGGCCGCCGGCCCGGCTTCCTCGACGGCCGGCCGGGACTGTGGTGGACGATCAACGGCCGGATGTTCCCGGACATGCCGATGTTCCACGTGACCGAGGGCGACGTGGTCCGGTTCCGGATCTCCAACCACAGCGGCGAGGTGCACCCGATGCACCTGCACGGGCACCACGCCCTGGTGGTGAGCCGGGACGGGGACCCGGCCACGGGCAGCCCCTGGTGGATCGACTCGCTCAACGTGGCCGACGGCGAGAGCTACGACATCGTGTTCCTGGCCGACAACCCCGGCGTCTGGGCCGACCACTGCCACAACCTGCCGCACGCGACCCAGGGGCTCGTCGGCCACCTGCTCTACGACGGGGTGAGCACCCCGTACCGGATCGGCGGCGGCGGGACGGCGAACCGGCCCGAGTGATCCGTGGTCACGGCGGCTCCCCGACGGTGAGCCGCCCGGTGTACATGCCCATCCCGCACCGGAACCGGACCGTGCCGGGCCGCAGGACACCGAGGCGGATCCGGGTGTCGCCGTTCTCCGGGAGCGCGTACTCCCGGTCGCCCAGGACGAACGCCCGCACGCACCCGGTCGCGCGCACCGCGCGGACGACCAGCGTGGTGGGCACGCCGGGCCGCACGGCGAGGTCGGCCGGGGAGTACCCGCCGGTCAGCACCGTCAGCACCGCCTCCTGGGCGCCGGCCGCGTCCGTGGTCACGGTCGCGGCGCTGGCCGACCCGTCCGACAGCCCCGCGCCCCGGGCCAGCGCGCTCGCGGCGACCGGCGAGCCGGCCAGTTCCAGGCCGCCGTTGAACGTGACCGCCCCGACCGCGACGACGAGCACCCCGGTCGCGAGCGCGAACCGACCCCGCCAGGCCGTCGCGGCCCGGCGCGCGGCGTAGCCGAGGACCGCGAACAGCGGGCCGGTGCCGGCCACGAACACCGCCATCGTCGCGGCCCCCGCCCACCAGGTGCCCGACGCCAGGGCCAGGGCCTCCACCGACAGGGTCACCCCGCACGGGATCAGGACGCTGGCCACCCCGAGCAGCCCCGGCGCGAACACGGTGGTGGACCGGGCCCGACCGCGTGCGAGCCGCGACCAGGCGGCCGGCGGCTCGACCCGGATCCGCCGGAAGCCGGGCACCCCGAGCTGGGCGAGCCCGAAGAGCACGATCAGGAGCCCGGCGAGGAGCTGGGTACCGGCCCGGGTGCCCACCGACAGTTGCACGGCCCCGCCGAGCGCCCCGAGCAGCGCGCCGAGCACGGTGTGCGAGGCCAGTTTCCCGAGCAGGAATCCGCCGACCGGCACCAGGTCGTCACCCAGCCGGGTCCGGAAGGGACGGCCCGCGGGGAGCGGGGCGGCCGCCTGGCGTTGGCGCAGGACCAGGCCCGCCAACAGGCCGCCCTGCCCGGCCGTGCACGACACTCCCCCGACGAACAGCCCGGTCAGCAGTACCGGCAGCAGGTGTGGCACTGCGCCCTCCCGAACGTCGCGCGGCGGCGGTGACCGGACCCGGCCCACCGGCCCCGGTCCTCCCAGTCTCCGGCACCGACCAGTCGCGGGTCGCCCGCTGGACTGCGCACTCTCGCGGCGGGCACCACCCGCGCGGCCGTGGCCCGCGCCCGCGCCCGACCGCGCCCGACCGGGTCGGCCCGGAGCCGGCGCGACCCGGCCACGTGACCCCCGACACCGCTGGTGAGGGGCCCCGCGCCCCGGCCGGTGCGGCAGTATGGGGCGGATGCGCAGGATGTTCGCGGACCTCACCCCGTTACGTGTCAGCGCGCCGTACCGCCGGATGTGGCTCGGCTCGGCGTTCTCCGGCGTGGGCACGACGCTGACCACGGTCGCGGTCGGCCTCCAGGTCTACGACCTGACCGGTTCGACGTTCAGCGTCGGCCTGGTCGGGCTGTTCGCCCTGGTCCCGCTGATCGCCCTCGGGCTGTACGGCGGCTCGCTCGTCGACGCCCACGACCGGCGCCGGGTGCTGATGACCACCTCCAGCGGACTGTTCCTGGTCGCGTGCGCCTTCGCGACCCAGGCGTGGCTGGAGGTCGGCAATGTCTGGCTGATGTACGCGCTGGTCGCGGTGCAGAACGGCCTCTTCGCCGTCAACTCGCCCGCCCGCAGCTCGATCCTGCCCCGACTGCTCCCCCTCGACCTGCTGCCCGCCGCCAACGCGCTCAACAGCCTGGCGTGGAACGTGAGCCTGACCGTCGGCCCGGTGCTCGCCGGCCTGCTGGTCGGCGCGTGGGGCTACGGCGGCGCGTACACCGTCGAGGCCGCGCTGCTGCTGGTCGCGTTCGCGGCGGTGCTCTCCCTGCCCCCGCTGCCGCCGCTGGGCCGGGCGCCCCGCGCCGGGCTGCGGTCCGTACTGGAGGGCCTGCGGTTCCTGCGCACCCAGCCGGACGTGCGGATGACCTTCCAGGTGGACCTGGCGGCCATGGTGCTGGCGATGCCGAAGGTGCTGTTCCCGGCGGTGGGCGCGACCCTGATCGGGGGCGGCGCCGCGACCGTGGGCGTCCTGGCCGCCGCGATCGCCGCCGGCTCGATCGCGGCCGGGGTGCTGTCGGGGCCGCTGCACCGGGTCCGCCGGCAGGGGCTGGCGGACCTGGTGTCGGTCGTCGGCTGGGGGCTGGCCGTGGTCGGCTTCGGGCTGGTGCTGGCCCTGTCCCCCGGGCCGGGGCCGGGCGGCCGGGCGACCTGGGCGCTGTGGTCGGCGGCCGGGTTCCTCGCGCTCGCCGGGGCGGCGGACGCGGTCAGCGCGGTCTTCCGCACCACCATCCTCCAGGTGGCGACGCCCGACGCCCTGCGCGGCCGGCTCCAGGGGGTGTTCCTCGTCGTGGTGGCCGGCGGACCGCAGCTGGGTGGGCTGCTGCTGGGCGCGGTGGCGACCTGGGGCGGCGAGCCCGCGGCGGCCATCGGGGGCGGGCTGGCCTGCGTCCTGGTGGTGCTGGCGCTGGGGGCGCTCCAGCCGACGTTCGCCCGGTACGACGCGCGCCGGGCGGCGGCCGTGGCGGCCGGGTAGCGCCCCCGGCCACGTTCTAGGCGTCGAGTTCGAAGTGCCAGACGATGAAGTGCGGCTTGTCGCGGAACGCCGCGTTGGTCGCGTCGGGGGCCCACGGGTGCAGGCTCCAGATGTCGGGCACCCCGTCGGCGGCGACGTGCCGGGCGATCGGCTCGGTGTCGCCGGGCGGGGTGCCGGTCGCGTCGACCCGGGGGTGCGGCCCGAGGGGCTCCTCGCAGTGCCGGACCCGCAGGCCCAGGGCCAGGGCGACCTCCAGGTACCGGCTGGTCGGGTGGATCCAGGACGGGATGTAGCCGGGTTCGCCGTCGGGCCGCTCGAACACGACCGGGTAGTGCCGGCCGCCGGGCACGTAGCCGCGCGCGTCGGACAGGACCAGGTGCCCGCCCGGCCGCAGGACCCGGACGAACTCGGCGAACACGGGCGCCAGGTCGGGTACGTGGGCCAGCGCCAAGCCGCAGACGACCAGGTCCACGTGGTCGTCGGGCAGCGGCAGCGCGTGCAGGTCCCCGAGGAGGAACTCGGCCCCGGGCAGCTTCGCGCGGGCCACGTCCAGCATGGCGTCGGTGCTGTCCACCCCGGTCACCCGGTGCCCGCCGGCCACGAGGTGGGCCGCGTGCCGGCCGGTGCCGCAGGCCGCGTCCAGGACGTCGCGGGGCCCGCCGTCGCCGAGGATACCGTCGAGGAGCGCCCGGATCCGGGGGCCCTCGCGGTCGACCATCGCGTTGCCGGGGCCGTCGTAGTGCGGGGCCCAGATCCGGTAGCCGTCGGCGGCGCTGACCGGGGTCGCGTACCCGCCGGGTCCCAGTTCGTCGGCGGCGTCGAGCAGGGCGCGGACCTCGGCGAGCCGCGCCAGGGTGAACTCGCGGTCGTACTCGCCGGCGAACGCCCGGAACAGGGCGCTGCCGTGCAGGCCCAACAGGTACGCCAACGGGTGCTGGTAGATCGCTCCGGGTTCGGTCACGGGACGATCGTGCGGGACCGCCGGTCGGGCGTCGACCGAATTCCGGCCGGGGTCGTTGGCGCGACCCCGGCAGGCCCAAATGGTGGTGCGGTCCAACCGCGTGCCCGCTAGGCTCCAGCTCGTTCGACGAGACCGTCGGCATCTCACGGCAGGAGCGAGCCATGTCCGCCATCGGCAGGTACCCGAGTGCAAGCCTCCGTTCCCACACCTGCCTGGAGCCTGTCCGTGTTTCGTCTGTTCGAGAATGCCGTAGACCCCTTCCGCCACGATGACCTGAGCACCCCGCCGGGCCGGGTGCTGCCGTTCCTGGTCGCCCAGTTCCGGCCGCTGCGCGGGATTCTGGCGCTGAGCCTGTTGTTCACCGTCCTCGGCGCCTGCGTCGAGGTGTGGCTGATCGGCTACGCCGGCCGCCTGGTCGACACCCTCACCGCGACCGACCCCGCGCGGGTGTGGCACGACCACGGGGTCGAGCTGCTCGCCGTCGCGGCCCTGGTCCTGGTCCTGCGGCCCCTGGTGCACTTCGTCAACGAGTGCCTCGACGACGTCGCGTTCCGGCCCAACGCGCTGACCATGGTGCTGTGGCGGACCCACCGGCACGTGTCCCGGCAGTCGGTCGGCTGGTTCCGCACCGACCTCGCGGGCCGGATCGCCACCTGGGTCCGGGAGGGCGCGTCCGCCGCGATGACCACGACGTACGTCGTGGTGCACACGCTGGCCTACGTGGGCACGTACATCGTGGGTTCGGTGTGGCTGATGGGCTCCGTCGACCCGCGCCTGATGCTGCCGCTGGGCCTGTGGATCCTGCTGTACGCGGGCCTGATGGGCCACGTCGTGCCCCGCTACCGCCGCGCCTCGGCACTCCAGCAGGACGCCGACTCCGCGCTCACCGGCCTGCTGGTCGACTCCTACGCGAACATCGACACCCTCGCGCTGCTGGACACCCCGGCGGACGCGGACCGCCCGGTGTTCGCCGCCGCCCGCCTGGCCCGGCTCCGGGTCGAGCGGCTGGAGGTGACCATGAACGTCGGGATGAGCGTGCTCAGCGGCCTGCTGATGGTCGGACTGATCGGCTACGGCATCACGCTGTGGCAGGTCGGGGCCGCGCCGATCGGCCTGATCGCGGCCGCGCTGGCCCTGACGTTCCGGATCACCTCGATGGCCGAGTGGCTGCTGGACGGCGTCTCCGCGCTGTTCGGCTCGCTCGGCACGCTGCGGCGCGCCCTGCGGACCGTCGCGCAACCGCCCGCCGTCCCGGACCGGCCCGACGCGGGCACCCTCGTCGTGCGCGGCGGCGCGATCCGGCTCGTGGACGTCAGCCACCACTACGGCAAGGACGGCGGCGGCCTCGACCGGCTCAGCCTCGACATCGCGGCCGGGGAACGGGTCGGCCTGGTCGGGCGGTCCGGGGCGGGCAAGTCGACCCTGGTCAACCTGGTGCTCCGGTTCTTCGACCCGGAGTCCGGGCGGGTCGAGGTCGACGGCCAGGACATCGCGGCGGTCACCCAGCGGAGCCTGCGCCGGCAGATCGCGATGGTGACCCAGGACGCGGCGCTGCTGCACCGATCCGTCCGGGACAACATCGGGCCCGCGTCCGGTGACGACGCCGCCATCGTGGCGGCGGCGCGGAAGGCCGCCGCGCACGAGTTCGTGCTGCGGCTGTCCGACCAGGACGGTCGCACCGGGTACGACGCGCACGTCGGCGAGCGCGGGGTGACCCTGTCCGGCGGGCAGCGGCAGCGGGTGGCGCTCGCCCGCGCCATCCACAAGGAGGCGCCGATCCTGATCCTCGACGAGGCGACCTCGGCGCTGGACTCGGAGGTCGAGGCGGCCATCCACGACACCCTCGACGAGGTGATGGCGGGCCGTACCGTGATCGCGATCGCGCACCGGCTGTCCACGATCGCGCGGATGGACCGGATCGTGGTGCTCGACGCGGGCCGGGTCGCCGAGGAGGGTACCCATCAGGAGCTGTTGGACCGGGGTGGGCTCTATGCCGCGCTGTGGGCCCGGCAGTCGGACGGTTTCCTCGGCGGGTAGCGCGGAACCGGGGCGGCCCGCGAGGACCGCCCCGGCGTCGTGGCCTTGTCCGGGCCGGTGCCCCGGGCGTCGTGGCCTTGTCCGGGCCGGTGCCTCGGGTGTGGTGGACGGGTCCAGGCCGGTCGGCGGAGAGTGGCCGGATCGCCCCGAACGGCCCGGTGGACGCTGGTACGGTCCACCTGTGAACGACGGCCCCTTCCACACCGCGCTGCGGTGGGCCATCACGGCCCGGGGCCTCAGCCTCGACCGGCTGCACGACCGGCTCGCCGAACGCGGGGCCGCCGTCAGCGTGTCGACCCTCAGCAACTGGCAGCGCGGCTCCAGCCGGCCCCGTAACGCCGACGCCCTGCGCGCCGTGGCCGTGCTGGAGGAGATCCTCCAGGTCCCGCCCGACTCCCTGCGCCGGCTCCTCGGCGAACCGGGGGCGGCGGCGGGCGGCCGACAGGCCCCGGTCCCGGGCACGCCCCGGTTGCCGGCGCACCGGCTGCGGGCCGCCGTGGGGGCTCCCACCGAGCCGGACCTCGACGTCCTCGCCGCGCACGACGACGTGACGCTGCTCGGCGGCGACCGGTACGCGGCCACCGCGCGGGTCGTCGTGCGGGCCCGGCACACGGGGGTGCACCGGTACATCGTCCTGCACCACACCCAGAGCAGGGCGCTGCCGACGATCCGGGCCGTCCGGGACTGCGCCGTCGGGCTGGCCCGCACCGACCCGGCGGAGGGGCTGGCGGCGGTCGAGCTGGTGTTCGAGCCGCTGGGCAAGGGCGAGACCTACGCGTTCGAGTACCACCTCACGGGCAGCCTGTCCGAGCACTACTACGGCCGGTGGTTCCCGTCCGGCGGCCCGTCCTACGAGCTGACCCTGCGGCGCGGCCCGGAGGCGGCCGTCGCCCGGGCGTACCGGATCTGGCGGCTGGACGGGCGCTCCCCGCACAAGGATCTCGCCGAGCTGCGGCTGATCGGCGGCACGCTGGCCCACCTGGCGCTGTTCGACATGCACCCCGGGTTCCACGGGGTGCGGTGGTCGCGGGACTGACCGTCAGTCGCACTCGTCGGGGTCGCCGCAGGACAGGACCAGGGTCACCTCGTCGCCGGGCTCGACCCGGACACCGGCGCCCGGACGGGTCGTGATGACCACGTCGCGGTCCAGGACGGACGGCTCGTACTCGACGGTGACCTTGACGTTCAGCGGGGCCAGGGCCGCGACGGCCTGCTCCCGGGTGCCACCGCCCAGACCGGCCGGGACTCTCGGCTCCGGCGGGGGGCCGTCGGAGATGTAGAGGTCCACGGTCGAACCGGGGTCCTGGAGCCAGCCGGGTTGCGGGTCGGTCGCGTAGACCTCCCCCTTCTCCACGTCCGCCGACGGTCCGTAGTGGACGGTGCCGACCCGCAGTCCCGCCCGGCGCAACTGGTCGGCGGCGTTGGACGCGTCGGCGCCGATCACGTTCGGCACGGCGACGCTGGAGGCCGGCCACCACGCCCAGGCGCCCAGGCCGGCGGCGACGAGCAGCAGGCAGAGCGCGCCGACCAGGACCTTCCGCCCGGGGCGGCGGCGGGGAACCGGGGCCGGGGTGCCGGGGACGTCCGCGCCGCCGACGCGGCCACCGGTGCCGGCGCCGCCGCTGTCCGCGTGGAACACGGCCGTCCGGTGGGCCGGGGCGGTCGTCGGATGGGTGAAGACGGCGGTCGGACGGAGAGCCGGTCGGTCGTCGGAGCCGTCGGACCGGACCGCGTCGTCGCCGTGGGCGTGCCGGGGCCGCCCGGCCGGAGCAGTCGCCGGGGCCGGTTGTGCCGCCACGGCGGCGGAGGGCGGCCCGGTGGCGGGAGCCGGCCCCGCCGCCGCCCCGGCCGCCAGCAACGCCGCCCGCATCGCCCCCGCCGTCGGGTACCGCTCCGCCGGGTCCTTCGCCAGCGCCCGCAACACGACCCGGTCCACCTCGACGGGTACGTCGGCCCGGTGCCCGGACGGCGGCACCGGCCGCTCGTGCACATGCCGGTAGGCGACGGTCAGCTCGGAGCCGTCCGCGAACGGGGTCGCCCCGGTGAGCAGCACGTAGAGGAGGCAGCCCGTGGCGTACACGTCGGTGCGGCCGTCGACGGGGCCGCCCGTGACCTGCTCCGGCGACAGGTACGCCGCCGTGCCGACCACCACCGAGGCGGCCGTCAGCCCGTCCGGACCGGCCAGCGGGCGCGCGATCCCGAAGTCGGTCACCTTGACCCCGCCGGACCGGGTCAGCATCACGTTGCCCGGTTTGATGTCGCGGTGCACGATGCCCTGCTCGTGGCTGTGCTCCAGGGCGGCGAGCACGTCGGCGACGACCGAGACGACCTCCGGCACCGTCGGGCGGTGCCCGGCGAGATAGCCCGCCAGGGTGGTCCCGTCGATGTACTCCATCACCAGGTACGGGCCGTCGGGCCCGGTGTCGCCCGCGTCGTGCAGCGCGACGATGCCCGGGTGGTTGAGGGCCGCGACGGCGCGCGCCTCCCGCAGGAACCGGGCGCGGAACCCGGGGTCCCCGGCGAGGTCCGGGCGCATCGTCTTGATGGCGACCGTGCGGTGCAGCAGCAGGTCGCGGCCCACGTTGACCGTGGCCATCCCGCCCTGGCCGATGACCGCGCCCACCTCGTAGCGGCCGCCCAGCACCCTGTTCGATGGCACAGCCACCCCGATCCTCCCGACTGTCGTCCACGGCGAACGGTACGCGACGGCTCGGGGCGCGGGTCCGGCGTACCCGTCGGAGGATCCTGTGTTCCGGCTCCGCGGCACGGCTCCGGATCACCGTTGGGAGAGGGCGGATTTGGGGGGTACCGTCCTGTGTGACTGCCGCGGGGGGAGCACGGGGATGACGCTGGACACGCCACGGCCCACGGACCTGGGAATACGCCGGGAAACCGCCGATATCACGGGATTTGAACCGGTTGGTGACCCGGACGGCGACCGCCCCGGACCGGACGGGTTCGCGCGGGCGCTGCGGGCCGCGATCAGCGCCAGCGGGCTGAGCCTGTCCCGGATCCGGCAACGGCTGCGGCTGCGCGGCGTCGACGTCAGCGCGGCCACCCTGAGCTACTGGCAGAGCGGTCGCAGCCGCCCGACCCGGGCCCGGTCCCGGGAACTGCTCCGGCACCTCGCGGAGGTGCTCGGCGGCGACCTGCTCCCGCCGGGGCCGCCGTCGGACGCCCGGGTCCCGCATGAGCTGCTGTGGCAGCGGCCCGACGTGGTGTCGGCGCTGATCGCCCGGCTCGGCGGGACCACCGACCCCGTGCTGACCCAGCTCCGCCAGCACGACCGGATGACCGTCGGCCCGGACGGCCGGGAACGCGCGTTGTGGAGCCGGCAGGTGCTCCGCGCGGGCGGCGACCGGGCCACCCGGCTGCTGCTGATCCACCAGGCGGAGACCCCGGGGACCCCGCCGCCCACGGTCAGCGCGGTCCGGGGCTGCCGGCCCGGCCGGGTGGTGAACGACCCCGGCACCGGGCACACCGTCGCGGAGCTGCTCTTCGAACGGCCGTTGCGCCGGGGCGAGTCGGTCATCACCGAGCACCGGATGGATTTCCACCCGCCGTTCCCGCCGGCGACGTACTTCGAGCGCAAGTTCCGGCTGCCCGTGCGCGAGTACGTACAGGAGGTGCGCTTCCACCCCGACGCGCTGCCGGCGCACTGCTACCAGCAGGTCAGCGACTCCGCCACGGGCAGTCCGCACCGGGTGCGCGGCCTGCGGATCGACGCCTCGCACAGCGTGCACGCCGTCGCGTTGGACGTGCGGCCCGGGGTGTTCGGCATCCAGTGGGCGTGGGAGGCCTGAGGCCCGGGATCCGCAGGCCCGGGGCACAGGGGGCCGGGGCTAGGAGGTCCGGGGCACCGGAGGCCGGGGCTCGGAGGCCGGGGCTCACCAGGTCCAGCGGATCCCAGACACGCCCGGCGCCACGTCCACGGCCACCGCGTGCACCCGGTGCTCCCCGTCGGGCAGTAGCTCGCGGTGCACCCGGGGCCGGACGTCCACATGGGGCGCGGTGTAGTACTCGCACCGGGGCGGCGGCAGGGTCGCCGGGAAGTCCACCTCGACGACGTGGTGCCGCACGGGCCACGGCAGCTTGCGCTCGTAGTGGCTGTCCAGCGGGTACGGCGGCCGGTAGCGGACCTCGTACTCGATGGCGACCGTCTCGCCGCGCGCGAGCGGGCGCTCCAGGACCAGCTCCACCGCGAGCAGCCCCGCACCGGTGTCGCGCGCCGACCGGCCGGTCCGGCACCGGTTCAGCGCCCGGACGGCCGGAGGTCGCGCGCCGGGGTCGGCCACGTGCGCGACCACGGTCGTGCGGTCCGCGCCGTCCTCGTCGGCCCGCAGCACCTGCCAGGTCCGCAGTGAACGCGCGCGCCGGTCCGGGCCGATCGCCAGGCGGTCGTGGTGGCTGAGCGGACTCAGCCCGGTCGGGGCGAGGCGCCCGGTCAGCGCGGCCACGTCCGCGCCGTTCGGCCACAGTTGCGCCGGGGTCAGCCCGCCGGGGCGGTCCGGGATCCGGCCCCGGGACCGGACCGAACCCAGCAGCGAGGACAGCCCGCCGTCCGCGAAGCCGAGGATGCCCTCCAGCCGGTGCAGCACCAGCAGGGACCGGGCCCGCTCCGGTCGGCTGCGCCCGGACTGCCAGTGGCTCAGCGTCGCCGGGCTCACCGCCAGGCCGTCCCGGCGGAGCTGGTCGCGCAGGTCGCGCAGGGTCAGCCCGCTGGCCGCGATGGCCGCCCGGAGCGTCTCCTCGAAGCTCACCGCGTCCCCCGGGCGGAGGAGGAGGCGGCCGGAACCGCCCCCTCCGTGCCGACTACTGATAGGTGTACCACTGGGTGTGGTCCAGCTGACTGCGGGGCGTGACCGTGGACGCCCACGGGGCCATCCCGCCGTCGATCGACACCACGGTGTTCGTCGGGGTCCCGGGCAGGTACGACTGGGCGGGGAACCGCGCCTGCCACTGGGCCCAGAGCCGGTCGACGTTGCAGTGGTGCAGCCAGAACACCGGGTCGTTCGGCGAACCGAAGCCGGCCATGGTCCCGCCGACCCAGTTGTGCACCCGGTTGTGCAGGTTCGGCCCCTGGAAACCCTCCAGGGCGTTGCGGAAGCTCCCCGTCGCGTTGCGGTTCCACGGGGAGGTGTCGTACGTGCCGATGGCGAGCACCGTGGTGATGTTGGCCGCCGTCGGCAGGGTGACCCCGTTGGCGAACCGCCGGCGCAGGAAGGTGAAGCTGTCGCTGCGCACGTTCAGCGTCCAGTTGCCCGAACCCTGGGCGAACGGGCCCGACGCGACCCGGTAGTTCTGCGCCGCCACGCCGCTGGGGCCGAGGAAGTCGTTCGACCACAGGGTGGAGCCGGTGCCGTCGGTGGTCCAGTCCCAGTACGGCAGGTTCACCGAGGGGTCGATGGCCTTCAACGCGTTCTCGAACTCGACCAGGTATTTGCGGTGCCAGGGCAGGAACGACGGCGTGTCGTGGCCGACGCGTTGCGCCCCGGACTGGCCGTCGGTGGACGCCCGGTCGATATGTTGGCGCACGAAGGTGTCGTACCCCCCGTTGCTCTTGAGTTGGAGGACGGCGTTGACGAAGTTCGTCCGCTCCGTCGCCGTCAGGTCACGCTGATTCTTTCGAACCCCCACGGTTCATTCCCCTCGTACTAAAGAAGACGTCGCGACCGCGGCTGCGGATTACTGGTAGTTGCCGACCGGCGAGCCGTCGCCCAGGGTGTCGACCGCCCGGTAGGCCGCCTCGCGCACCGTGCGGTGGGACTCGTAGTGGTTCACCGACGACGTGTAGGTGTCGTCGGAGTTGTGCATGACGTGCAGCGGCTGGCCGTCGATCCGCACGTCGACGGTGCCGTGGTGGTGCCCCTCGCCCTCGGGACCGGCCACGGCGCTGGCCGTGATCCTGCGCCCCTGGTAGGTCTCGTCGAACTCCGTGCCCTCGGGGGCGCCGGCCAGGGCCACCCCGGGGTTCGCGCCCTGGACGCCGACGAACGCGGAGACCCCGAGCACCCCGGCACTCGCGACGGCGATCCCCAGAGCCCTGCGCCTACTGACGGGTTTCGTATTCGGCGAATCGTTCATGAATTGTTCCTCCCCGATACAGTCGCCCTCTCGCACCACGGACACGGGGCAGCGCGATCCGGTCCGGAGTGGGAATGCGAGAAGAATTGGGTTTCGTAAAGCCCGTGTCGAGCCTAACCGGCAATGTCCACTGTGGCGCTGTGAACTGTCGCACGAAAAGCGCACAGTTAATGGTTAACGGAAACGGTTCCGCACCCGCGAGTTAACAGTGAACAACGATCGAATCGCGTCACTCTCTTGCGCTGGCGCGGGCCGCCGGTATCGTGAAACCGCATCGTGACGTGTCCGACAACTGATGGGGAGCATGGCTATGCGCAAGAGGTTGGCTATTGTCGCGGTCCTGTCCGCGATGGCCGGTGGGCTCGCGGCCGGCCCCGCGCTGGCGTCGGCCGCCGGGACGCCCGGGTCCCTCGGGTCGCCTGGGTCGCTCGGGTCGCCCGCCGAGCGCGGGGCGGCGGCGAAGGGCTGCAAGGTGTCGGCGCACTTCGAGTTCTACCAGGGCCGGCGGATCCTCATCGTCGACCGGTGCGGCACGGAGCCGGTGCTGCGCCGCGCCGTCTTCATCGACCAGTACCCGCTGACGGTGTACCGCGCCGACGACGGCACCTACTACAGCCCGGTCAACGCGTACGAGTCGTTCCCGACCCTGCTGGCCACCGCGCGGGCCGCCGTGGACACGCTCGGGCCGGACGGCAACCCCACCGAGTACTAGCCGGCCGACGACGGCCGCCGGACCAGCTCCGAGCGGTCACCGGCCCGGTGCGTCGTCCGGCCGGTACCGGTTCGCGGTAGGCCGGCTTCGGTTGCGCTGGCGCAGGAGCAGGTACAGCGGCAGGCCCACCGAGGCGCCGAGCAGGCTGCCCGCGAGGATCAGCGCCTTCTGGCCCCGGCGCAGACTCCCGTCGACGGCCGTGGCCACGGCCAACGCCAGGACGGAGACGACGACGTCCCAGCCGAAGAAGGCGCTGATCCGGTCGCCGAACACCTCGTCGAACAGCCTCGGCAGGTCCGGGCCGTGGTCCAGGAGCCACGGGACCGCCTGGGCGTAGGGCAGCGCGATGCCGGCGACGAGGGCGACCGCGTAGCCGACTTCGAGGAGCCGCGTCCGGTCCGTCCGTCCCATGAGTGCCTCCCGCCGGACAGGATACGCAGCACCGCGCCGAAGCGGCGCCGCACCCGGGACGACCCGGGTCCGGAGTACACCCGGGCGATCGTGGGGTGGTTCAGCGCGCCGCGCTGGTGACCGGTGGACTATCTTCTGACGTCGGCCACAAAGATCATCCCGGAGGTCACCCCGCATGAATCCGCCCGCCCGCACCCCCGAGCAACGCCGGCAGGACGTCCTGCACCGGTTGGAGAACGACGTCGACGCCTGGATGGCGACCGCGGACCCGGAGACCGGAGCCCCCTATCTGGTACCGCTGTCGTTCCTGTGGGACGGCCGCACGCTGCTGTTCTCCACCGCCTCGGCCAGCCCGACCGCGCGCGCCCTGCTCGCCACCGGCCGGGTCCGGCTCGGGCTCGGCCTGACCCGCGACGTCGTCCTCATCGACGGGACCGCCCGAGCGGTGCCCGCCGCCGAGATCGGCGCGGAGGTCGGCGACGCCTTCGCGGTGAAGACCGGGTTCGACCCGCGCGCGCTCCGGAGCCCGTACCACTACTTCCACGTCACGCCGGAGCGGCTCCAGGCCTGGCGCGAGGTGAACGAACTCCAGGGCCGCGACCTCATGCGCGACGGGGAGTGGACCGTCGGGTAGCCATCCCCGGTCGGCGGCGGACGGGTCGCGTCCGCCGCCACCGGACTACTTCGCGTCGAGGACGTCCACCACGAACCGCAGCGTCCCGGTCGGCCGGCCGCTGCTCGGGTCGTCCCCGTACGCCAGGCTGGACGGGATGTCGAGCTGCACCCGGCTGCCGACCTTGACCCCGACCAGGCCCTGGTCCCAGCCCTTGATGACCCCGCCGGCGCCCAGCTGGAAGCTGTACGGCTGGCCGCGCTTCCAGGAGGCGTCGAACTCCGTGCCGTTGGCGAACTGCACGCCGACGTAGTTCACGCTGATCGTCTGGCCGGCCTTGGTCTCCGGGCCCGTGCCGGTGACCAGCGGGGTGACCTTGAGTTCGGTGATCGTCCCCGTACCCGCCGTGACGACCGGTTTGGTCTTCAGGGCCGGGTCCAGGGCGACGGCGGAGGCCGACGGGTTCGCGTTGGGCTTGGTGTCCGAACCGCCCTTGACCAGCAGCAGGACGCCGCCGACCACGACGAGGACCGCCAGCACGCTCAGCCCGGCGATCCACACCCTGCGCTTGCGCTCGGCCGCCTCGCGTGCGGCGACGGCCCTGGCCGCGGCCTCGCGCTTCGCCACGCGTCGGGGGTTCGCCGGACTCTTCTCCGACGGGTTCGTTACCGGGTTGCCCACGTGCTCCTCCTCAGGTCGTGCTCGGATGCTACGGGTCGGCGCACTCCGCCGCCTACCCCGCCGGACCCTAGCGGGATCCGGCCTCCCGGGCCACGCCCTCCAGGTGTTCGCGGTGTTTCCGCCAGTACTCCCGGTCGCCGGGGGCCATGTTGTCGTCGTGTTCGCTGTGCCCGGCGGCCCCGTCGATGTGCTCCCGGACGATGTCGGCCTGCCCGGCGTGCCGGTGCGTCTCGGCGATCATGTGCACCAGGACCCGGTGCAGCGTCACCGCGCCGCCCGCGCCCCACCACGGGACCCGGCCGGGCGCGTCGACGGGGAGCGCGTCGATCGTGGCGTCGGAGTGCGCCCACGCCCTGCGGTAGAGCCCGGTGATGTCCGCGCGGGACTCCTCGGCGGTGGCCCACATGTCCGCGTTCGGCTCGGCGCCCACCGCCATCCAGGGCAGCACCTCCCCGGACGGCCGGCCGAAGGTGTCCCCGAAATACCCGAGCTCGCACCCGGCCACGTGCTTGACCAACCCCAGCAGATTGGTACCGGTGGGGGTGAGCGGCCGGCGCGCGTCGTACTCGGAGAGGCCGTCGAGTTTCCAGAGCAGGGCCTCGCGGCCGGCGCGCAGATACCGGTGGAGGTCAGCTTTGAGGTCCGGTCCAGTCATGCCGGACATCGTCCCACCGACCCCCGACAGGAATCCGGCGAACGCCCGAGCGGGCGTCCCGTCGGTGGGCGCCCGCGCCAGTCTCAGCCGTACCGTCCGACGAGCGCGGCGCCGATCGCCGCCAGGTGGTCCCGCACCCCCGGCGGGCCGGTCACCTCGACCCACGCGACCAGCCCGGCGAGCTCGCCGGCGAGCACGTACTCGTCACTGCCCCGGATCACGACCTCGATCCGGCCGTCGGTCGTGGCACCGCCCACGTCGAGCCGGTCGCCGAACCCGATCCGGAGCACGCCGACCCCGTGCGGCACGCACACCGCCCTGGCCTCCAGGGGCGTCCGCCGGCGTTCGACCCCGTCGGCGATCCCGCGCCAGCTCTCGGCGAGGTCGAAGTCCGCGGGTCGCCGCACGGGATCGCCGGTCGGGTCGGCGGACGACACCCGGTCGATCCGGAAGGTCCGCGTGCCCGCCCCGGTGTGGGCGACCAGGTACCACGAGGGGCCCTTGGCGACGATGCCCAGCGGGTGCACGGTCCGCTCGGTCCCGGCGCCGTCGCGGTCGCGGTAGCCGAGCCGCACCTGGACGCCACGGATCACCGCGTCCTGGAGGTCGTCGAGGAAGCGCGGCCGTCGGGGCTCGACCCGGCTCGCACCCCAGGGGCGCGGGTCCGTCACCAGGGACGACGCCGCCGCCTCGGCCTGCACCCGGAAGGGTTCCGGCAGGGCCTGGACGAGCTTGCGCAGCGCCGCCCGCACGGCCGGCGTCGCGGCCGAGGCCGGGCCGGCGACCAGGAACAGGGCGCGGGCCTCACCCGCGGTCAGACCGGACAGGTCGGTGCGGGCGCCGCCCACGAGGCGCCAGCCGCCGCCGCGACCCCGCAGGGGGTACACGGGCACCCCGGCCATGGCCAGGGCGTCGAGGTCGCGGCGGGCGGTGCGCTCGGAGATCTCCAGCTCCCGGGCGACCTCCGCCGCCGTCACAAGCTCGCGCCGTTGCAGCAGGAGGAGGACGGCCACCAGCCGGTCGGTTCGCATACGGGAACTCTGTCAGGGAAACCGGTCATGAGGTGACCGGTTTCGGTCCGCAGGATGGTGCCATGACCACACCGACGAGTACGACCAGCCCCGACCACGCGCCGACACCGACCGACTGTCCCGAGCCCACCCTGATCGCGGTCAACGGCGTGGAACTCGAAGTCTTCGAAGCGGGCCGGCACAACGCGGGAAAGCCCATCGTCCTGTGCCATGGCTGGCCGGAGCACGCCTACTCCTGGCGCCACCAGCTGCCCGCCCTCGCCGCGGCGGGCTACCACGTCATCGTCCCGAACCAGCGGGGGTACGGAAACTCGTCCCGCCCGGCGGACGTCACCGCCTACGACATCGAGCACCTGTCGGGCGACCTCGTCGCGCTCCTCGACCACTACGGATACGAGGACGCCACCTTCGTCGGCCACGACTGGGGCGCGGCCGTCGTGTGGGGGCTGACCCTGCTGCACCCGCACCGGGTCGACAAGGTCGTCAACCTGAGCCTGCCCTACCTCGAACGCGGCGAACGACCCTGGATCGAGGTCATGGAGGCCGTGCTGGGCGGCGACTTCTACTTCGTGCACTTCAACCGGCGGCCGGGCGTCGCGGACGCCGTGTTCGAGGAGAACACCTCCCGGTTCCTCCGCAACCTGTACCGGAAGAACGAGCCGCCCAGGGAGCCGGAGCCGGGTATGGCACTGATCAACCTGGCCAGGGCGGAGACGCCGCTCGGCGAGCCCGTGCTGAGCGACGGCGAACTGGCCGTCCTCGTCTCCGCCTTCGAGACCTCGGGCTTCACGGGCGGCATCAACTGGTACCGGAACCTCGACCGCAACTGGCACCTGCTGGCGGACGTGGACCCGGTCATCCGACAGCCCACGCTCATGGTCTACGGCGACCGGGACGTGGTGGCGCGGTCGGAGAACCTGGCGGAGTTCGTACCCCAGGTGGAGGTGGTCAGCCTGGACTGCGGGCACTGGATCCAGCAGGAGAAGCCGGAGGAGACGAACCGGGTGATCCTCGAGTGGCTGGAACGGCGGGACACCGCCTAGCGGCCGCGGTGGCCGAGCACCATGGATGAATCCCGGCGTCCTCCACAAAGGAAGCGTTCCCGCTCCCGGGTGCCCCGGTAGGCTGGGCGGATGGCCAACGGGGGGAAACGGCACCTGCGCGACGGCGTCAAGAGAACCGTCGTGACCGTGCTGGCGGTCAGCTTCTTTGGAGGCGCCGGGATGTACTTCCTGTTCCTCGGCGTCGACCAACACCGCGCGGCGAACAGCGGGGCGCTCGGCACCTTCCATGCCGAGAACTGCGACTGGGTCGGAAAGTGGGACAGCTGGCACTGCCACGGGCGGTTCGTCCCCGACGACGGCTCCGCACCTGTCGGCGGCGTGACGAGCAGGGCGAAGTACTCCGAGCGGCCCAAGGGCCCGGTGCCCGGAGTCGTCCTGGAACGCTCGACCGACACCGTCGGTCCGCCCGGGAGCTACCACTGGCTGATCTCGGTCACAGGGGCGATCCTGTTCCTCAGCGTGGCCGGACTGTTCCTGTACCTGCGCCTGCGTCCCCGGCTGTCCGCTGCCGACGCACTCGCGCGGAAACAGGAGATGGATGACAAACTGGCCAGGGTCCTGGCGCTGACGGCCACCTGGAAAGACCAGCCGACGTCCCCCGCCGATTCGTCCGACGCGGTCACGTTCGCCCGGGCCCAGCAGCTGGGCGAGATCCTGGGTGTGAACGCGGACTGGACCCTGGACCCGTCGGAGCGCCCGGCCGATCCGCCCACAAGGACATGACGGCCGGGCACGTCCGTGGCTCTACGCCGCCGCCCGCGACCCGGTCGACATTCCGGCGGAGCGCCTCAGGGCCAGGTCCGGGCGCTGAAGCCTGGGCGGCGCCGCGGCTCTGCGGAACTGCGGAACAGCGGCGCCGCGTGGGCTCGGCGGCACTCGTCGCCGCCACGGCGAACGGGTCGGAGGCCGCACGTGGCACCCTCCGACCCCTCGCCCCCTAGTGCCGGTTGGCCAGGTGCGAGAAGTACTCCTGGCGGCTGAGCGGGTTGCGGTCGGTGCGCGGTCGCGAGGGCGGTTCGCCGTGCACCGGCCGGTACCCGTCGAACTCGGTCAGGAACACGTAGTCGCCGTGCGCCAGCCCCGGCAGGTGCTTCTCGAAACCGTGCACCCGGCCGGCGGGGATCGTGCCGACCAGCCGGCCGGTGCCGCCCCGCACCGTCGACCCGGCCAGGGCGCCCTGCGCGTCGACGAGCCGGGACAGCACCGCGCCGATCCGGTCGGCCGGCACCTCCAGCTCGAACCGGTGCACCGGCTCCAGCACCTCGGTGCCGGCCTCCCGGAGCGCGGCCATCACCACCAGCGGCGCGCAGTTGCGGAAGTCGGCCGCGTTGCTGATCGGCGCCCAGTAGCCGCTGTGGGTCAGGGTCACCGCGCAGTCGACCACCTGCCAGCCGCGCAGGCCCTGGCGGAGCGCGGACCGCAGCCCCTCCTCCAGCGCGTGCCGGTACGGCGGCAGCAGCGAACCCGGCTCCACCTCCAGCCCGTACGTGATCCCCGAACCGGGCGGCCCCGGCTCGACCCGCAGCCCGACCGTCGCGAGGAACCCGTCGGCCCGCGCGCTGATCATCTCGACGGACGCGCCGGTGCCGACCGGCCGTTCCACGCAGATCGGCCGGGTCTCGGCGAACTCGACCGCCAGCCCGTACGTCTCGGCGAGGGTGGCCGCGACGACCTCCTTCTGGACCTCGCCGTACAGCCGGATCGACAGCTCCGCGCCGTCCTCCTTGCGGATGTCGATCAGCGGGTCCTGTTCGGCGAGGCGGCTCAGGGCGGCGAACAGTTCGGTGGGCCGGTCCGAGCGGATCACGGTCTCCAGGGTCGGCGGGGCGAAGAACGCGGTGTCCGCCGGGTCGCCCGTACCCAGCTGGTCGCCGATCTGGATGTCCTTGAGGCCCGTGATCCGGGCGATGGTGCCCGGGTGCGCGGTCGTGTCCGCCGTGGCCGCCCCGTCGGTGAAGACCCGGACGGCGGTGACCTTGCCCTCCCGCTCGACCAGCCCGCCGGCGCTGTCCCGCCGGTGGTACGCGACGTGCTGGCGGGCCTGGAGCGTGCCGGCGAACACCCGGACGTAGGCGACCTTCTCCCCCGCCCGGCCGCGCTCGATCTTGAACACGGTGGCGCGCAGGTCCAGGCCGGCCGGGGCGGCCGACGGCAGGAGTTCGCGCACACCGGCCAGCAGGGCGGGCACGCCCTCGCCGGTGATGGCCGAGCCGAAGAACACCGGGTACACCAGCGCCCCGCCCGTCTGGCGGACCAGCTCGGCGCGGGCCAGGGCGGGCGGCACCGGTCCGTCGAGGAACGCGGCCAGCAGCCGGTCGCTGTGGTCGGCGAGGACCTCCGCGTCCGGCGGGACCGGGGCCGTGCGGGCGCGCGGCGAGCCGATGTCGGTGACCGTGCTCAGCGGCAGGATCCGGGCGGTGAGCCGTTCCCGGATGCTGTCGAGCAGCTCCCCCTCGGTCGCGCCCGTCCGGTCGATCTTGTTCGCGAAGATCAGCACGGGCAGGCCGAGGCGGGTCAGGGTCCGCATCAGCACCCGGGTCTGGGGCTGCACCCCCTCCACGGCGGACACGACGAGCACGACCCCGTCGAGGACCCGCAGCGCCCGCTCCACCTCGGCGATGAAGTCCGGGTGCCCGGGGGTGTCGATCAGGTTGACCCGCAGGTCGTCGACCGTGAAGGACACGACGGCGGACTGGATGGTGATGCCCCGGCGGCGCTCCAGGTCGAGCGAGTCGGTCGTGGTGCTGCCGGCGTCGACACTGCCGATCCGGTGGATGACCCCGGTCTCGAACAGCAGCCGCTCGGTCAGGCTGGTCTTACCCGCGTCGACATGGGCGAGAATTCCGATGTTCAACGTCTTCATAGAAACTGGTCTCCACTGGTGCGATCGATCGGCCCTTTCCGTAGGTGACGTCGATCTGTCGCCGCATGTCGTCTCCCTGACTCGGTGGTGGCTGACCAGTGGTGCGGCGAGTGTAGACGGGTGAGGGGCGGGGCGCGCGGCAATTTCCGGTCGGCCCTGTCGTGGCCGGCCGGCATGGGCCCGGCGCGGAAACGCGCGACACCCCGGGACGGGTACCTACGGCACGGAGGCGCGTTCGGGGGCGTACTCCCGTTCCGGGTGCCGCAGGCGGACCGGCGTGAACAGCGCCGACAACGCGAACAGCAGCACGAGCCCGCCGCCCACCACGGCCGCGACCCGCACCCCGTGCCCCGCCGCCACCGCCGTCAGGACGACCGCGCCGATCGGGCCGAGCGCGTAGTGCAGGGTCCAGAACGCGGACGTGACCCGGCCGAGGAGGTGGTCGGGGGTGATCTGCTGGCGCAGCGACATGGACACGGTGCCGGCGATCGTGAGGCCGAAGGAGTACACCGCGGCGGCGGCGCCCAGCGCGTACACGTCGCTGACCAGGCCGTAGGACACGACGGCGAGCGCGGCCACCCCGGTGCCCCCGATCCAGCACGGGCCGAACCCGAGCCGGCGGCGCAGCACCCCGACCAGCGTCGCGCCGAGGATGCCGCCGGCCCCCGCGCCGGACAGCACGGAGCCGACGACCACGTCGGGCTGGCCGAGTTCGCCCTTGAGCCGGAAGATGAGCAGGTCCACGGCGCCCAGGGTGACGAACAGGACCCCGGTCAGCACGATGGTGAGGCTGCGCAGGACGGGCTGGGCCCACAGGAACCGGGCGCCGGCGAACACCCGCCGGACCGGACCGCCGTCCTCGGGGGCGCGGGCGACGGCCCGGAACCGGATCGCCGTCAGGCACAGCGCCGAGGCCAGGAAGCTCACCGCGTCCACGCCGAGCGCGTTGGCCGGGCCGACCCAGGCCGCCAGCCCCGCGGCGGCGGCCGGACCGAGCACGGCGAACACCGCGAACGTGGTGTGCAGCCGGCCGTTGGCCTCGGTGACCTGGTCGCGGTCGACGAGGTTCGGGACTGCGGTGACGTAGCTGACCTGGAACAGCATGTCGAACACGGCCGCCACCGGCATGAGCACGAACAACAACCAGGGCCGGGGACCGAAGGCCCACACGACGGGTACGGCGCCGTAGAGCACCGCGCGGGCCACGTCCGCGCCGATCATGAGCGTGCGACGGTCGAACCGGTCGACGACGGAGCCGGCGAACAGTCCGGTCAGGACGCTGCCGACCGTGACCAGGCCGGTGAGCAGGCCCATCTGGACGACGGAGCCGGTGGCCTGGAGCACGAGGAGCGGCACCGCGATGGTGGTGATGGAGCTGCCGGCGACCGACAGGGTCTGGCTGAGCCAGAAGATCATGAACGGTCGGTTCCGCCGGAGCACCATGATCTGACATCACACACCCCGGAGCGGCCCGGCGCCAGCCGATTACCGGGGCCGCGGCCGGCCGGAGGGGTACCCACCCGCGACAGGAGGGCTGGCCATACCCGGGGACGGGTCGCCAGCACTACCTCGTGATGGTCACTGGCTGTATTGATGGGGCGATCCCGGGCGGGCAGGCTGAACGGGACCGGTTTCCGAGCGGCCGAACGGGTCGCACGAGGAGGACTCCCCATGCGTTCCGACCAGTCCCACCGCGTCCGCAGGGCGACAGGGCCCCGGCGGGCGGTCGCGTTGGTGGCCATGATCGCCGCCGCGCTGGTGTTCGGGGGCACGCTGCCCTCGACCACGACGCTGGCCGGCGGCCCCGGGGACTCCGTGCGGCAGGGGCTGGAGCTTCTGGTGCGCGAGGACCCGAACACCGCTGCCCGGGATGTCGACGGCCGGACCCGGAACTGCGCGGTCGCCGACTCCCCGACCGGACGGCAGGGGCCCGACGCGGCCGACGTCACCGGGGACGCCGGGTCGGCGCCGGAACCCGGGGCGGCACCGCACGGAGACGGATCGACGTCGGGGACCACGGCGCCCCCGCACGGCGACCGGTCGATGTCGGACATCACGGCGGCCCCGCACGGCGACGGGGCGACGTCAGGGCTCGCGGGGACCCAGTGCCGCGACGGGGACGGCCGGGGCTCCCTGCGGCCCTGGAGCCTGCTCCGGCAGCTCGGCGTCAGCCTCTTTCGTTCCTGGTTCTGAACACCGCAGGCGACCCCGGCACCGGAGGGTCGCGCGGATTCCTGCCAGGATCCCCGGAAAACGGACGGCGGGGCACATGTGTGCGTACCCGCCAAAGGGGTTGCGGGGGTTGTCATGATGGCCCCATGACGTGGACAGCACCCGACGTAGCGCGGGGAACCCGGACGGACATGGCCTGCGGCGAACGCGAGATGCTCGACAACTGGTTGCGGCTCCGGCGGGTGTTCCTGCTCCGCAAGTGCGCCGGACTGACCGCCGGACAACTGAAGACCGCCTCCGTGGAACCGTCCCGACTGACGCTGCTCGGCCTCCTGCGACACCTCGCGGAGGTCGAGCGCTTCTGGTTCCGGGAGAAGTTCCTGCACGAGGAGTTGCCCGCGCTGTACGTCACCGACGAGCACGAGGACGGCGACTTCGACCTGGTGGCCGACGCCGACGCCGAGGCGGACTACGCCACGTTCCTCGCGGAGACGGCCGCCTGCGACGCGGCGGTGGCGGGCATCGACCTCGACGAGCTGTCCGACGACCCGGGCGCGCCGACCGGCAAGGTCAGCCTCCGGTGGGTCTACATCCACCTCCTGGAGGAGTACGCGCAGCACACCGGGCACGCCGACCTGATCCGGGAACGGGTGGACGGCGGCACGGGAGCCTGACCCGCACTGTCGAGGCCCCTGGACGGGATCCGTCCGGGGGCGTTTCCATGCGCGGCTGCCCCGGTAGGCGGGGACGCGGGGGCTCAGGAGACCAGGCGCCACTGCTGGTTGGCGGCGCCCGAGCAGAAGTCGCTGCTGACCTGCTGGTCGGGGCCGTTGCCGACCAGGCAGATGTTGGTGGCGGCGTTCTCGATGCGGCGGGTCTGCGGGTCGTAGTTCCAGTAGGAGCGCTGCCAGTCCTGCTCCCACGTACCCAACTGCACGTTGTTGTCGAAGTTGCGGCTCAGCTGCATGGCGGTGGCGTTCCTCGGCACGACCACGTAGTCCCGGCGGCCGTTCGCGTCCCTGCCCTGGGCGAAGGTCCAGCGCTGGCCGGGCTGGTTCCGCCACGCCCGGGTGGCGACGGCCGCGCCGCTGCCGGTGCCGGTCGCGCTGAGCACCGCGCCGTCCTGGGCGCTGACGATCACGGCGTCCGCCGGGTTGAAGGGGCCGTTGGGCAGACCTGATCCGGGTACCGGCTTGGACTCCGGCGGACGCTGACTCGGATTGCCGCCCGGGCCCGTGGTGGCACCCGGGACCTGACCGCCCGGCACGGGAGTCGCGCCGGGACCCGTCCCGGGGGTCTGGCTGGTGCCGATCTGGTTGCCGCCGGGTTCCGCGACCCGCGTCGCCGACGGGGTGCCGCCGACCGCTCCGCCGGGTCCGGGGGTGGCGGAGGCGCCGGGGGTGCCCCGTGGGCCGGCGAGTCCGCTGGCCAGGTAGCCCGCGAACAGGAGGACCACGGCGGCCGTCACGGCGGCGAGGACGAGCAGGGTTCGCCGGGTTCGCCGGGGCGGCGGAGGGGGCAGGGCCGGGACGGGGAGTGTTGCCGCTGGTGGGGGCGGAGTGGCGGCTGGACGGTCGATCTGGGGTGCCTCGACGTCCGCGCCTGACGGAGCCGACGACTGCACCGTCACCGCCTCCCGCACGGCGCTCACGGTCGGTGCCGTCGCGGCCCCGGCGACCGTCGGGCCGGCCGGACCTACGTCCACCGCCTTGTCGATCAACGTGTCAGCGGGCACGTCGGGAGCGGGCGGGGCAGCCGGCAACGCGGAGGTCGGGGTCTGCTCGGCAAGGTCCGGCGTAGCGACGGTCGGTGCGGAGATCTCCGGCACCGTGGCGGAAGCTGTCGGAGCCGCCCCTGCGTCCGCCAGCTTCGAGGGCTCGGCGGTGCGGCCCGGCGCGGTCGCAGGAGGCGCGCCGTCCGTCGGAGCCGCCCCGGCCTCAGCCAACGTCGAGGCCTCGGCGGTGCCGCCCGGCAAGGTCGCAGGAGGCACGCCGTCCGTCGGAGCCGCCCCGGCCTCAGCCAACGTCGAGGCCTCGGCGGTGCCGCCCGGCAAGGTCGCAGGAGGCACGTCGTCCATCGGCGCGGTCCCGGCGCCGGCGGCCGGCCGGGCCGTGGTCACCGCCGCCGCGTCGACCGTCGCGGCGAGCCCCTCGGGTCGCGGTGACGCGGTCGACCCGTCCACCAGTGTGGCCACCGCCGCCGCCCCCGCTGCGGCGAGCGTGTCCGCCAACCCGGCCGGCAGCCAGCTGCCCCCGACCGGCGCCGGACCGCGCCGCGCCCTCCCGTACGCCTCGATCACCGCGTCCGGCGTCGGCCGGTCCGCCGGATCCTTGGCCAGGCAGGCGGCGACCAGTCGCCGGAGCCCCTCGTCGGGCACCGCGCCCAGGTCCGGCTCCCCCTGGGTGATCCGGTAGATCAGCTCGGCCTCGCTCCGGCCCCGGAACGGGGCGGTGCCGCCGGCCGCGTAGGCGATCACCGAGCCGAGGGCGAACACGTCGGTCCCGGGGCCGGGGGCGTCGCCGCGCAGCTGTTCGGGTGCCATGTAGGCGGGGGTGCCCATCCGGACACCGGTCTGGGTCAGGCCGTCCTGGACGCCGTCCGCGCGGGCGATCCCGAAGTCGATCACGCGGGGGCCGTCGGTGGCGAGGAGGACATTGCCCGGTTTGAGGTCACGGTGGGTGATGCCGGCGGCGTGGATGGCCTTGAGTGCCTCCGCGATGCCGGCGGCCAGCTTCCAGACGCCCTGGACGGGCAGGGTGCCGTGCCGGGTGACGGCGACGGCGAGCGTCGGCCCTGGTACGAAGGCCGTGGCGAGCCAGGGGCGGTCGGCGTCCGCCTCGTACCGGAGCACGGGGGCCGTGTAGAGGCCGTTCACCCGGGCCGCGAGGGTGGCCTCCCGGGCGAACCGGGCCCGGAACGCGGGATCGCCGGCGAAGGGGTCCTTGACCATCTTGACCGCGACGGGGCGCCCGGCGGGGGTCAGACCGAGGTACACCCGGCCCATGCCGCCCTCGCCGATCCGGCCCCACAGCTGGATGTCCCCGGCCATCGCCGGGTCGGCGGTCTCCAGTGGAACCAGGTCGATGCCCAGTTCGGGCAGCGTCGGAGCCGGTTCGTGTGCGTGCTCGGTCATCCGGTGCCCCCGCCCTCGGCCCCGACCCCGTTCCGATCGAGCTCGCCGCATCCTAACGTCGGGGGACAACAGGGCGGATTTGGCCCTCCGGGTGCCGTCGGGCGTCCACTGTGCGCATTCAGCCCGCTGTCGTGGTCACACCCACATCAAAGACAAAGACCGCACTTCCCATTTTTGGTACCCGTCTGGTGTGTCGCCCTCGCGGTGGCCGCGCGGGCGACGTGGCGCTACTCTCTGTCATGGTCCGGCTCGGGTTCGCCCCGGACGTGTGCAACTCTTGAGATGCATCATTTCAGCGGCGGGTGAAGGAGTTCCTCATGAGCGAGGACCGGATCGAACGCGAAACCCTGATCCAGGCGTCCGTGGAGCGGGTCTGGACCCTGGTGGCCCAGCCCGGGTTCTGGGTGGCCGACCTGGCGAGCCTGCCCGGCACCGTGGCCCGGGAGGGCGAGTCGATGGTGGCACACAACGCCCATTACGGGGACTTCCCGGTGCGGGTGGAGAAGGTCGAACCCCCGACCTACCTGGCGTACCGGTGGGCCAGCGCCTACCCCGGCGAGGAACTGCGCCCGGGCAACAGCACCCTCGTCGAGTTCACCCTGATCCCGGAGGGCACCGCCACCCGGCTCCGGGTCGTCGAGAGCGGGTTCGCCACCCTGACCGGCTCCGAGGAACTGCGCGAGCAGGCATACCGCAACAACGCCGGCGGCTGGCCCGAGGTGCTCGACGCGTTCGGCAAGCGCGCCGAACAGCCACCCGTATGACCGAGGCACGTCGCGGGCCCCGCGAGCACGTCGACAGCGTCCTGGCCGCGCTGGCCGATCCGACCCGACGCCAGTTGCTCGACCTCCTGGCCGCCCGGGGGGAGGCCACGGCGACGACGCTCGCCGAGAGCTTCCCCGTCTCCCGGCAGGCCGTCCTCAAACACCTCACCATCCTCGACGCGGCCGGCCTCGTCACGAACAGGCGGGTCGGCCGCGAGGTGCGGTACGCGGTGCGGTCGGCGGCGCTGGACTCGACGGCGCGGTGGATGGCCGCGTTGGCGTCCGACTGGGACCGGCGGTTGTCGGTCGTCAAGCGGCTGGCGGAGGCGGCGGAGCGGGAGGCGCGCTAGCGCGCGGCCCGCCGCCCGGTCCGGGCGGCGGGGTTCGCGGGTCAGGCGCCGCTGTGGTGGAGCATGTCCCCGCGTTCGACGACCTTGACGCGTTCGCGGCCCTCGGCGGCACCCAGGGCGCGCTCGTGGGCGTCGAGCAGGTGCCAGCCCGCCCAGGTGGTGAAGCGGACGCCCTGGTCGCGCAGGTGGGCGACCACCGCCTCCGGGTCGGGCTCGACGGCGCCGGGCAGGGCGCCCGCCGCGTGGTCGTCGAGCAGGCAGGCGACGGTCTCGTTCGCGTCGCCCTTGGTGTGTCCGATCAGGCCGACGGGGCCGCGCTTGATCCAGCCCGTGACGTAGGTGGCCGTCTGGTGGGAGCCGTCGGCGGCCAGGACCCGGCCGGCCTGGTTCGGGACGGTGCCCGACACCGGGTCGAACGCGAGTTTGGGCAGCTCGTCGGAGTAGTAGCCGACCGCCCGGTACACGGCCTGCACGTCCCAGTCGGTGACCTTCCCGGTCCCCCGGACGTTGCCCGTGCCGTCGAGCTCGGTGCGCTCGGTCCGCAGGCCCACCACCCGGCCGTCGGCGCCGAGCACCTCGACCGGGGACTCGAAGAAGTGCAGGTAGACCCGGTGCGGGCGGTCGCCGACGTCGCGGATCGCCCAGCCTTCGAGGGTGTTGGCGACCATGTCGACCTGCTTGTTGCCGCGACGTTCGGCGGCGGAGCCCTCGTCGTACTCGATGTCCTCCGGGTCGACGATCACCTCGATGGTCGGCGAGTGGTCGAGTTCGCGCAGCTCCATCGGGCTGAACTTGGCCTGCGCCGGTCCGCGGCGGCCGAAGACGTGCACCTCCACGGCCTTGTTCCCCGCCAGGCCGGCGTGCACGTTCGGCGGGATCTCGGTCGGCAGCAGCTCGGCGGCGGTCTTGGCCAGGATCCGGGCGACGTCCAGGGCCACGTTGCCCACGCCGAGCACCGCGACCCGGGTCGCCTCCAGGGGCCAGGTGCGCGGGACGTCGGGGTGCCCGTCGTACCAGGAGACGAAGTCGGCGGCGCCGTAGGAGCCCTCCAGGCCGATGCCGGGCATGTCCAGGGCCCGGTCGGCCATCGCGCCGGTGGAGAACACGACGGCGTCGTAGAACCGGTGCAGGTCGTCGAGGGCCAGGTCGCCCGGGTAGTCCACGTTGCCGAACAGCCGGATCTGCGGCTTGTCCAGTACCCGTTGGAGGGCGGTGATGATGCCCTTGATCCGCGGGTGGTCGGGGGCCACGCCGTAGCGGATCAGCCCGAACGGGGCCGGCATCCGCTCGAACAGGTCGATCGAGACCCCGGGTTCGCGGGCGGCGTCGGACTTCAGCAGGGCGTCCGCGGCGTAGACACCGGCGGGACCGGCTCCGACGATCGCGATCCGGATCGGACGGGTCATGGCGGGGCGTTCCTCGCAGACAGGAAGGGGCGGTTGGGCCGATGTTCGGAGTAAACCCGGGCGGCGGGTCGCGCGGTAGGTGCCGTACTCCGACAAGATCATAGGCAGGGCCTATGGCTTCCGGGCAGGGGCGAGAGGGCGCTCGTGAGGACGATCACAACGTGTCGGGGCAGCCCTGGGCGGCGGTGGGCGGCCGGTCCGGAGACAACGCGGGGATGCGGTGGGCCGGTGGGCCGGGGCGACCCGCGGTGGGCCGGCGGCTCCGGGCGCGCGGAATTCGCTGGCCCCGGCCGACTAGGATGATCAACAACACTGGTGGAGCCCGGGGCGCGGACGCGTGCCGCCGGGGCCACGCGATCCGGCCACACTCCACCCGAAGAAGGAACACCTGTGACTGTCGTGATCCGTGCGGCCCGCCCCGACGAGCTGCCCGCCCTGACCACCCTCGACGACGCCGAGCGCGACGCCGCCACCGCCGACTACCTGGCGACCCTGCTCGACCGGGCCTGCACCCGGCCCGAGTGGTGCCTGGTCGCCGAGGACGACGGCGCGCTCGTCGGCAACATCGTGCTGTGGAGCCCGCCCGGGCGCCCCGTACCCGTCGACTTCGTGCTCTTCGAACCCGGCACCGCCGGGCCCGCGCTGCTCGACGCCGCCGCGACCCTGGCCCGCGAACTCGGCGCCACCGGGCAGGGCCACGTGCTCGACTCCCCCGCCCAGACCCCGCAGTTCCAGCGCGACCCGGAGCTGCGCGAGACCCTGCTCGCCGACGCGGGCCTGCTCCTCGAACGGGACGGCCGCCGGTTCCAGTGGCGGGCCGAGTCCGGCCTGCCCGCGCTGGACCCCCGGCTCACCTGGCGTTCCCTCGCCGAGCTCGGCGAGACCCCCTTCGTCGACCTCCTCGAGGCGGTCCTCATCGACACGAAGGACGCGATCTTCCTCGCCGAGATCGCCGAACACGGGCTGCGGGGCGCCGCCGACCTCAACATCCGCGACATGCTCGACATGGAACACCAGCCCGACTGGTACGAGATCGGCTACGACGCCGACGGCCTGCCCGCCGCCCTCAGCCTGCCGGCGCGCAACCCGAGCTTCGCCGTGATCGGCCTCGTCGGCGTCGCGCCCACGCACCGGGGCCGGGGGTTCAGCACCGATGTGGTGGTCCGGGGGCTGCACGTGCTCGCGGCGGCCGGCGAGACCGAGGTGCGGGGGGACTGCGACGCGGCGAATCTGGGGATGTTCCGGTCGTTCGTGAAGGCCGGGTTCGTGCACTTCGCCGACCGGAAGATGTTCGCCCGGAAGCTCTAGCGGGTGCCGCCCGGCGGTCCCGGGTGACCCCGGGTGCCGCCGGGCGGATCGGGGCGGTGCCGGACTTGCTCACCGCGAGAACGGTGCCCGGCCGCGCCCCGCCGGGCACCGGGCCGGCGCACGCTAACGGGCCACGGGGCGACGACAAGGTGGACCCGGTGGACCGTGATGGCGGCCGGGGGCGAGGCCCGGACGGACCTGGCGGACCGGGCCGGCGCCCGGGTGGACCAGTCGCCCGAGCCGTTGGGCGCCGCATCGCGGTGGTCGCCGGACCCGGGCCTGCCGGTCAGTCCAGGGGGCCGTACATCAGGTTGCCGGGCGCGTCCGGGTCAGCGCTGGTCCAGAACTCGCCGGCCGCCCGGAGGAGTTCGGCGGTGTCGAGGACCCCGTCGCCGTCCCGGTCGAGCGCCGCGAAGCCCGCCGCCGTCCGGTCGGGCGGCAGGCCGAAGGTGCGCGCGTACATGTGCTCGAACTCCGCCCGGCTCACCACCCCGTCGCCGTCGGTGTCCGCGGTCAGCATCCAGTAGGACGCGGCGTCGCCGAAGTCGCGGAGGAACGTGTCGCGGTCGGACTCCAGGGCCCCGGTGACCGCCGCCGCGAACTCCTCCGGGCCGAGGGAGCCGTCCGCGCGGCCGAACGGGCGGAAGTACCGCTTCCACAGCACCATGAACGTCGCGTGCAGGCTGGCCAGGGTCGGCGGGTGGGTGTCCGGGAAGGCCCCTTCGAGGCGGCCGGTGACGGCGGCGAAGTCGGACTCCGTCAGGCGGCCGTTGCCGTCGACGTCGAAGTAGCCGAAGCCGCGGTGGAGCTTGCGGCGCAGAACGTCTTCCACGGTGCCTCCCGGGGACTCCTGCCCGCCGACGGGACGGCCAGAAAGTGATTCTATCGGCGAAAACTCACTTTCGGAATAGGCCGGACAACCGCCCTCATCAGGCCCCCTCACCGGCCGACCGCTCCCGGGGTTTCGCCCGGACGTGCATCCGCTCCCCCTGCCGCCCGAACAGGCTGAGGATCTCCACGGGCCGGCCGTCCGCGCTGCTGAACCAGTGCGGCACCCGGGTGTCGAACTCGGCGACCTCCCCGGGGCCGAGGACCAGGTCGTGCTCCCCGAGGACGAGCCGCAGCCGGCCGTCCAGCACGTACATCCACTCGTAGCCCTCGTGGGTGCGTGGCTCCGGCTCCGTACCCCGGTCATTGATGATCATTTTGTAGGCCTGCAGCGGGCCGGGGCTGCGGCTCAGGGGCAGGAACATGCCGCCGTTGGGCATGGCGCGGGCCTTGAGCCGGACCCGGGGGTCGCCCACCTCGGGCGCGCCGACCAGGTCGTCCAGCGGCACGTTGTACGCGCCGGCGAGCGGCAGCAGCAGTTCCAGGCTGGGGCGACGCTGGCCGGACTCCAGCCGGGACAGGGTGCTCTTGGAGATGCCGGTCGTCTCGGACAGCGCCGCCAGGGTGAGACCACGCTTGGTGCGCAGGGCGCGGAGCCGGGGGGCGACGTCGTCGAGGACCGCTTGGTACGGCGCGGGCTTGTCCATCTCCGCATTCCAACACGCCGTCCCGGAATCGGCAACAGAAGTTGCCAGGTTCCCGGGGCGGGTGCAGGCTCGTCGACATGAGCCAGCACACCGGATCCGGACACGGACACCAGCACGGACACCACCGCACCGACATCGACTGGGAGGTGATGGCCACCCACCTGGAACAGAACGGCGAACTGCAGCTCCCCGCCCTCCGCCAGACCGCGGACCGGCTCGGCGGCCTGTTCGCCCCGGACCACGAGGTCGGGCGGGTCCTCGACATCGGCAGCGGGCCGGGCGTGATGACCTGCGTCCTCGCCGAGGCCTTCCCCGACGCGACGGCCGTCGCGGTGGACGGCGCGCCCGGCCTGCTCGACCGCGCCGTGGCCCGGGCCGGGCGGACCGGCCTCGGGGACAGGGTGGCCGCCCTGCACGCCGAACTGCCCGGCGACCTGGCCCGGCTCGGCACGGCGGACCTGATCTGGAGCAGCCGCGCGGTGCACCACCTCGGCGACCAGCAGGCGGCCCTGGACGGCCTGGCCGGGATCCTGCGCCCCGGCGGCCTGCTCGCGGTGGCCGAGGGCGGACTGCCGATGCGGTTCCTGCCCCGCGACCTCGGCCTCGGCACGCCCGGCCTGCAGGCCCGGCTGGACGCGGTCCAGGAGAAGTGGTTCGAGGTGATGCGGGCGGAGCTGCCCGACAGCGTCTCCGTGCTGGAGGACTGGCCGGAGCTGTTCCGCCGCGCCGGGCTCACCGCCGTCGGGAGCTTCACGACGCTGCTCGACCTGCCGGCACCGCTGGGCGGGACGGGGCGCGCGTACCTGCACGCGCACCTGGTCCGGCTGCGGGAGTCGATGGCCGAGGACCTCGACGCCGAGGACCTGCGGACCCTCGACGTGCTGGTCGACCCGGACGCGCCGGAGGGCATCCTGCACCGGCCCGACGCCTTCCTGCTCACCGCCAGCACGGTGTTCACGGGTGTGCGGGCGGGCGACTGACCACCGGATCCGCGCCCGGCCGTGCCGGCCGGGCCCACACCCTCCAGAAAGGAAGGACCGAGATGACGTCAGCCAGCGTCGCGGCACCGGCCGGGCCGTCCGTCCGGTGGGTACTCGCCAGCCTGTCGCTGTCCATGTTGTTGTCCTCGCTCGGCACCAGCATCGCCAACGTCGGCCTGCCCACCCTGGCGGAGGCGTTCTCCGCGTCCTTCCAGCAGGTCCAGTGGGTGGTCCTCGCCTACCTCCTCGCGGTGACCACCGTGATCGTCAGCGTCGGGCGGCTCGGTGACCTCACCGGCCGCCGACGGCTGCTGCTGGCGGGGATCTCGCTGTTCACGGTGGCCTCGGTGCTGTGCGGCCTGGCGCCCAGCCTGGGGCTGCTGATCGCCGCGCGGGCCGCGCAGGGCCTCGGGGCGGCCGTCATGATGGCGCTGACCATGGCGTTCGTCGGCGAGACCGTGCCGAGGGCCCGGACCGGCAGCGCCATGGGGCTGCTCGGCACGATGTCGGCGGTCGGCACGGCGCTGGGCCCGTCGCTGGGCGGTGTCCTGATCGCCGGGTTCGGCTGGCGGGCCCTCTTCCTGGTCACCGTGCCGCTGGGCGTCGCGACCCTCCTGCTCGCGCACCGCCACCTGCCGGTCGACCGCCCGGGGCCCAAGAGCCGAGCGACATTCGACCATCGGGGTACGGTTCTGCTCGCGCTCACCCTCGCCGCCTACGCGCTCGCCGTGACCCTGGGCCGGGGCGGGTTCGGCCCGCTCAACGCGGCGCTCCTGGCCGCCGCGCTCCTCGGGGCCGGCCTGTTCCTGCGCACCGAGGCGCGGGCGGCGTCCCCGCTGATCCGGCTGGCGATGTTCCGCGATCCGGTACTGGGCGCCGGCCTGGCCACCAGCGCGCTCGTCTCGACCGTCCTGATGGCGACGCTCGTGGTCGGCCCGTTCTACCTGTCCCGCGCGCTCGGACTCCGCGAGGCCCTCGTCGGGCTGGTGCTGTCGGTCGGCCCGCTCGTCGCCGCGCTGACCGGGGTGCCGGCCGGCCGGATCGCGGACCGGTTCGGCGCGGCCCGGATGACCGTCGCCGGGCTGGTCGGGATCGCGGCCGGCTGCGTCCTGCTGGCCGTCCTGCCGGGCACCCTGGGCGTCGCCGGGTACGTCGGGCCCATCGCGGTGGTCACCGTCGGCTACGCGGTGTTCCAGACGGCCAACAACACCGCCGTCATGGCCGACGTGCGCCCGGACCAGCGGGGCGTCGTCTCCGGGATGCTGAACCTGTCCCGCAATCTCGGCCTCGTCACCGGCGCGTCCGTGATGGGGGCCGTGTTCGCGCTGGCCTCGTCGACCGACGATGTCGCCACGGCGGGCCCGGGGGCGGTCGGCACCGGGATGCGGGTCACGTTCGCGGTGGCGGCGGCGCTGATCGCCGGCGCGCTCGCCCTGGCGGTCCGGGGCCGGGCGCGCGCCGGGAACCCGTAGCCGCGGGTGCGGGGCCCGCGTGCCGTCCACGGGCCCCGCACCCATCACCGGCCTCTACACCGGGCAGCCGACCTGGCGCAGGAAGCCCGTCGACACCCAGCCGTACTTGCCGTGCTTGGCGCTGTACCCGTAACGGAAGCCGTTCTGGACAGCGGCCCGGTCGCCGCTGAACCGGTCCCCCCGGTAGAGCAGGCCCAGCACGGTGGCGTTGGAGTCGGGGCCGGTGCGCAGCCGGACGCCGTCCCCGGTCGACTCGTAGATGCAGGTGACCTGGAGGCTGGCGGCGCCGCCCGCCGGGGCCGCCGGGGCGGCGGAGGCGGGCGAGGCCGCGCCGACCGTGCCGAGCAGCAGGGCGCCCAGAACGGCCACTGTCATGATGGTGCGCTTCACGTGTCCCCCTTGTGGAGTACCGATCCGTCGGGCCCGACGGCCCGACGGGACCCACCGTAGGAGGGCTCGCCTTCAGAACGGCTTCACCGTTTCCGCGGTGGGCGCCGGCTACGGGACCGACCCGGTCAGTTCCGCGAGGAGGGCGCGCGCCGCCGCCGCGACGGGCGCCCGGTCCAGCTCCGTGGCCAGGGTGTACGCGCGCCGGCCGTCCTCGATCGCGGTCGCGGTGTCCCCCGTGGCGGCGCCGGCCAGCGCCCTGCCGATCAGGGCGTCGGCGTGCTGGGCGCGGAACCCCGCCGTCTCCGAGAGCCGCGCGGCGTCCGTGTACCGCTCGATCGCCCGGGACGGGTGCCCGGCCAGCCGGTACACGGTCGCGAGGGCGTTGAGGGCCTCGGCCTCCACCCGCGGCCGGCCGTCCGCCCGGCTGGTGCGCAGCGCCTCGGAGGCCAGGCGCAGGGCTTCGGCGTAGTCGCCCCGGGTGGCGTGGACGACGGCGAGGCACTGCCGCGCGGCCGACAGGTGCCGGTCCCGGGTGGTGCGCAGCGCCTCCTCCGCGTCGGCGAGGGCCTCGTCCACCCGGCCCGACGCCAGGCGGGCCGAGGCCCTGTTGATGTGCGCGGCGGCGTAGAGGATGTCGCCGGGGCTGTGTCCGATCAGCTCCAGGCACTCGGTGGCGCGCCGCTCGGCGTCGGCGTACCGGCCCCGGCCCTCGTCGATCCGGCTCAGGTTGAGCAGCCCGTTGGCCACGTGCCACGGCATGTCCACCGTGCGGAACACCGCGACGCACCGGGTGAGCATCTCCGCCGCCCGGCGCGCGTCGCCGAGGTCGGCGTAGGTGAGCCCGAGGTTGCCGAGCACCGACGCCTCCGCGAGCGGGTGGCCGCCGTCGCGCAGGTGGTCCAGCGCGGCCTCGCTGTGTTCGATCGCCTCGGCCGACCGGCCCCAGGTCTGCAGGACCCCGGCGAGGCTGAACAGCGCGCCGCCGGCCACCGGCTTGTCGCCCGCGCGGTGCGCCGCCTCCCGGGCCGCGAGCGCGGTGGTCTGCCAGTCCGACAGGTGCGACTCCGACGACAGGTACTTGCGCAGCACCTCCTCCAACTGCCAGGCGGCGTCGAACGGGCCCCGCTCCCCCGCGCGCACCACGACGGCCACCAGGTTCGCCCGCTCGGCGTCCAGCCAGGCCTGGGCCGCGTCCGCCGCGACGAACGGCGACGGTCCCGTGGCCGCCGGGGACAGCCGGACGACGGTCGGGTACTCCCACCGGGTCGCGTGGTCGGCGGTGCGCAGGTACCAGCCGCACAGCCGGCGCCACGCGTCGCCCCGTTCGCCGTCGGCGGCCGCGTGCTCCGCCGCGTACTCGCGGAGCAGGTCGTGCAGGCTGAACCTGTCCGCCGCGCGCTGCACGAGGCTGGCGGCGCACAGCACCGTCAGCACCCGGTCGACGTCGGCCCGGTCCCGGTCGAGCAGCGCGGCGGCGGCGTCGGCGGTGACGTCGGCGCCCGGCACCAGTCCGAGCAGGCGGAACGCTCGCCGCGCGTCCGGTCCGAGGGCCGCGTAGGACACGTCGAAGGCGGCCCGGACGGCGATGGCGGGGTCGCCGGGCACCCCCAGCGCGTCGAGGCGGTTGGCGGCCCGGAACCCGGCCACGTGGCCGGCGAGGTCCAGGCCCGGGCGGTGGGCGGCGTTGGTTGCGGCGATCCGCAGCGCCAACGGCAGGTACGCGCACAGGGCGGCCAGCTCCTCCGCCGCCCCGGGTTCGGCCCGCACCGCGTCGTCGCCGAGCACGCCGGCGAGGATCCGCACCGCCTCCGCGCGGTCGAGCGGGTCGACCCGGAATCCGCGCGCCGCGAACCGCACCCCGAGGCCGGCCAGCTCGGTGCGGCTGGTGACGAGGACCGCGCTGCCCTCGACGCCGGGCAGCAGCGGGGCCACCTGGGCGACGTCGGCCGCGCCGTCGAGCAGGAGCAGCACCCGCCGGTCCGCGAGCCGGGACCGCAGCGCGGCGGACCGCTGGTCCAGGCCCGGCGGCAGGGCGGCGGCCGTCATCCCGCTGGCGACGAGCAGGTCGCCGAGCACGTCGAACGGGTCCCTGGCCGGCGGGGAGTCGCCGGCCAGCCGGGCGTACCACTGACCGTCGGGGAACCGGGACCGCAGCTGGTGGGCCATGATCGTGGCGAGCGCCGTCTTGCCCACCCCCGGCGGGCCGGTGAGCACGGCGATCGGCACCCCGGGTCCGCACAGGTACTCCGCCAGGTCCCGGCGCGGGACCACCCGGCCCGCGAAGTCCGGTACCGCCGACGGCAGGTGCCGGGCGACGACCCAGCCCGGCCCCGGGGCGGCCCGGGGCGCGGCCGGCTCCAGGACCGGCTCGGCGCTGAGCATCGCCCGGTACAGCGCCGCCAGCCGGGGGCCCGGGTCCACGCCGAGCTCGTCGGCCAGCAGCCGGCGGATCTCCCAGTAGGCGTCGATGGCCTCCGACTGGCGGCCCGTGTGGTACAGCGCCGTGATCCGCTGCGCCCAGAACCCCTCCCGCAACGGGTACTGGTCCGTGAGCCGCCGCAGACCCGGCAGCAGCTCCTCCGGCGAGCCCAGCCGCAGCTCCAGGTCGATCCGGCGCTCCTCGGCCAGCAGCCGGCGCTCGGTCAGCGGGTCCCCGTCGTGCCGGTGCAGCGCGTCGGAGCGGACATCCGCGCACGCCGGCCCGCGCCACAGCCCGAGGGCCCGCCGGAGGAGTTCCAGCTCCGCCGCCTCCGACCCGGCCGCCCGCGCCCCGGCGGTCAGCTCCTCGAACCGGAGCAGGTCCAGGGCCGGCGCGTCGAGCCGCATCACGTACCCGTCGGGCAGGGTGTCGATCAGCGAACCGTCGTCGCCGAGCCCCTGCCGCAACCGGGTGACGTACACCTGCACCGCGCGGCGGGCGTTGGCCGGCGGGCGCGGGCCCCACAGCCGGTCGGCCAGCTCCGTGACGGTCAGCGGCTGGTTGGCGCGCAGCAGGAACGCGGCCAACAGTACCCGGAGCTTGTTCGCCCGAACCGGCACGGGCACGCCGTCCCGGGTGACCAGCAGCGGCCCCAACGCCCAGTAGTCCATCGCCCGACCCTAACCGGGCCCGAACGTTCCGGGGGCGCCCTGTCGGGTAGGCGCCCCGGCCCACCCCTGGCCCTCCAACGCCCCACTCGGATCGCCGGTCGGCTGCGGAGCGGGCGGGACTCGGACGGTTTCGTATCGTCAGCGGCTATGCGTACCCGGATGGTGTTGGTCAGGCATGGCGACTCGGTCCACAAGGCACAGCGGGTGATCGGCGGTCCGCGAGCATGTGGCGGCCTGACGCCCCTCGGCCATGCGCAGGCCGCGCAACTCGCGTCGCGCGTCGAAGCACAGGCCGCCGGCTGGGGCCCGGTCGCGGTGTACTCCTCCACGCTGCGGCGCGCGCGGGAGACCGCCGCACCGGTCGCCGGCCGGCTGGGCGTGGCCGCCGTCGCCGATTGCGGATTGTGTACGTGGCACACGCCCGCGTACGCCGACGGGATGCCGGTCGTCGAACTCCACCGCGACCACGGTCTGGAAGGTGGCGGAGTGTTCCGCCCGTTCGAGCGCGGCAACGAGACGTGGGCGGAACTGGTCACCCGGGTGTCCCGGGCGCTCGTCGACATCGCCGCACGTCACCGGGGCGGAACAGTCGTCGTGGTCGGGCACGCCGAGACGGTCGCGGCTTCCTTCGGCGGACTCGGACTGCTCGGCCACTACTACCCCTTCGAGCTGGCGAACGTGCGCAACGCCGCAGTCACCGAGTGGGTCACCGCGGACGATCCGGCGCGGTTCCCACCGGCACGCTGGACACTCGTGCGCTTCAACGACGCCTCGTAGCCGAGCCTGGGGTGCGGCCGCCGCCCACCGGGCCGGTACCCGAAAAATGGGGTGGGTCCGGCCCTGGGTTCTGTTAGGGTCCGGCCGTTGTCCGTTCGCCCGATGGGAGCCCCGCATGCGCCTCGACATGGTCACGGTCGCCGCTTCGACGCGGGGACACCGCGCGCACTGACGCGGACCACCATCCCGCTCCGACGGGCACCGGTGGGGTGCTCCCCGCCTCGAAGCGGTCGCAGTTCTCGGCGACCTTTCCCTGCTTCGAGGAGTTCTCTTGCGTACCCGTACCTCCGCGCGTCTCGGCGCGGACTTCACCCGACTCTGGACCGCCTCGGCGGTCTCCAACCTCGGTGACGGCGTCACCATGGTGGCCGGCCCCCTGCTGGTCGCCTCCCTCACCGACGACCCGGCCCTGGTGGCCGGCGCGGCCTTCGTCCAACAACTCCCCTGGCTGCTGTTCTCCCTGATCAGCGGCGCGTACGTCGACCGGCTCGACCGCCGGCGGCTCATCGTGTCCGTCAACCTCCTGCGGGCCCTGGCACTGGGCGGGCTGGCCGCCGCCGTGGCCACCGGGACCGTCGGCGTCGCGGTGGTCTACGCGGTGTTCTTCCTCGCCGGGGTCGGGGAGACCCTGGCCGACACCGCCTCGGGCGCCCTGCTGCCGGCGATCGTGCCGGCGGAGAAGCTGGATACCGCCAACGCCCGGCTGATGGCCGCCTTCACGGTGGGCAACCAGTTCGTCGCCAAGCCGCTGGGGGCGTGGCTGTTCGTGGTCGGGGCCGCGTTGCCGTTCGGGGTGGACGCGGTCACGTTCCTGGTGGCGGCGGCCCTGATGGCGGCGGTCCGGCCGGCACGGGCGCGCACCGGGGCGGTGCCGGTCGGGTCGGCACCGGTCCAGCCGGTCGGGTCGACGCAGACGGTCGAGCCGGCACAGGCGGTCGGGTCGGCACAGGCCGTTGAGCCGCCACGGCCGGTCGGGGCGGACCTGGGGGGCGGGTCGGACCCGGAGGTCGGGCCGGTGCCCGGGCTGCGGGCCGAGATCGCCGAGGGTGTCCGCTGGCTGTGGCACCATCCGCTGCTGCGCGCCCTCGCGCTCGGAATGGGCCTGGCCAACGTCGCCTTCTGCGCGGCGTTCGCGACGTTCGTGCTCTACGCCCGCGACCGCCTCGGCCTGTCGGAGGTCGGCTTCGGGGTGCTGCTGACGGCCTTCGCGGTCGGCGGCCTGCTCGGCACCGTGCTCACCGGACGGTTGCGGGCCCGGTTCGGCGCGACCGCGCTGCTGCGCGCCGGACTCGTCGTGGAGCTGCTCACCCACGTCACGCTGGCGGTGACCAGGACGCCGTGGGTCGCGGCGACGGTGATCGTCCTGTTCGGCGTGCACTCCATGGTGTGGGGGGTGATCGTGGTGACGCTGCGGCAACGCGTCGTCCCCGACGGCCTCCTGGGCCGGGTCGGCAGCGTGTACTCGCTGCTGGACCTGGGTGGGGCCTGCCTCGGGTCGCTGCTCGGGGGCGTCCTCGCGCACGGTCTGGGGGTGACCGCCCCGTTCTGGATCGCCGCCGCGGTCATGGCCGTGATCACCACGGTCTTGTGGCACCCGCTGCGTCGGGCCTCGACCGGGTAGCCCGCGGCCGGGGTTCCGCCCGGTCACGCGGCGTGGCTAGGATCGCGCCATGTCCATGATCATTCGCCCCGCCGTCGCCGAGGACCTGCCCGCCGTCGGCGAGGTGGACAGCCGCGCCTGCCAGCGGGCGTACGCGGGCCTGTGGCCGGCGGCGGAACTCGCCGGCTACACCCCGGACAACCAGGCCCGGGGGTGGGCCGACCGGCGGGCGCGGGAGGCCGACAGCCACCACCTGCTCGTCGCCGAGGACGGCGGGCGGGTGCTCGGGTTCACCTACGTCGGGCCGGGCCTGCCGGGCCAGGACCCCGACCTCGGCGACCTGTACTCGCTGTTCGTCGACCCCGACGCCCAGAGCGCCGGCATCGGCCGGGCACTCCTGGTCGCCGGCCAGGCCGTGCTCACCGAGCTCGGGTACGCCCGGCACCTGCTCTGGGTCGCGGAGGCCAACACCGGGGCGGTCCGGTTCTACGAGCGGCACGGCTGGCGGCACGACGGGGTGCGCCACACGGCCAAGGGGATCGAGTACCTGCGGTACCTGTACACCCCGTGAGGGGCCACGTCCCCGGGTGACACGGGCGGTCCGGCGGCCGGCCGTCATGGCGGCGGGCGCGCCGCGCGGGCATGGCGGCGGGCGCGCCTCGCGGACAGCAGGAGATGGCCCTCGCGCGGTCAGGCCAGGAAGGACAGTCGCACCGTGCGGCGCGGGTTGTCGCGGTTGGTGTCGACGAGTACCACCGACTGCCACACGCCCAGCGCGAGCCGTCCCCCGATGACCGGCAGGGTGGCGTGCGGCGCGACGAGGCCGGGCAGCACGTGGTCGCGGCCGTGGCCCGGGCTGCCGTGCCGGTGCCGCCACCGGTCGTCGGCGGGCAGCAGGTCGCGCAGGATCGCCAGGAGGTCCTCGTCACTGCCGGCGCCCGTCTCCAGCACCGCGACCCCGGCGGTGGCGTGCGGCACGAACACGTTGAGCAGCCCGTCGCGCCCGCCCGCCACCTCGGTCAGGAAGTCGTGGCAGCGGTCGGTGAGGTCGAGGACGGTCTCCGCCGCGCCGGTGACGACGTCGAGGACCCGCGAATGGAAGGTGTCAGCCATCCCCCCATCCTCCCCGAAACCCCTTTTTCCGGGTACGACGCGCCGCGCGGTCCGGGCCGGGCTGTGGGGGCTACTCCGGGGGCTGGTTGTCCGCGCGGAACTTGGCCGCCAGCCGCTTCGGGGCCCGGAGGAACCACGCCTCCGTCAACAGTTCGCGCAGCTCGGGGATCTCGATCCGGTCGAGGCGGAGCAGGATCGCCGGGTACCCGTCGAAGTGGGGGGTCGTGAAGTAGATCTCCGGGCTCTCGGCGATCAGCGCCTCCTTGGCCCCGACGTCGGGCACCCGGGCGGCCAGGATCGGCCCGTCGGGGGCGGCGTCGCCGAGCGCCTCGCGGTCCACGCGACGCAGGGGACGCTCCCAGGCGAGCAGCTTGTCCCGGAGTTTCCAGGCGAGCGAGCCGTCCGACGAGGACTGCTCGACCGTCTCGGGGAGCTCGGCGGCGACGTGGCGGACATCGTCCCAACTGGCCATGCCCCCACCCTAGCCGCGTTCCCGGCCCCCGGCCGCCCTCTCGGCGGGTCGGTCCCACACGCGCCTGGCCTCACCGGTGGGTAGGGCCCGCACCAGGTTGGTGTGCGCCGAACGTCCGGACTGACACGGCCGTCCCGCGTTGGGACAGCCCCGGGCGGTCACGGGCGTCATGGCACTGCCCGAGACGGTCGGAGCGACCCTGCACCACCCGAGGTGGTCGGAGTGGCCCGGCACGACCCGAGACGGTCTTGAGATGGCCCGAAGTGGTCCGGGTCGGCCCGGGGCGGTTGAGGTGGGCCAGGGGTTCCGGGCGGCACGGCGGCGTCTTTGCGTCGGGCGCGCGCCGTTCCGGGTGGTTCCGGGGCGTGGCGGGGTGCCGGCGCTAGGGTGGCAACGCGCGTCGCGGGGACGCACCGGCGCCCCGGAACGCCTCGCGGGCGGCGCGCGCCAGGTCGGGAGGGTGGTTCATGGAGTCCGTCGAGATTCCCGTCGCCGACGGGTCACTGCACGCCCTGCGGTTCGGCCACGGGCCGCGCACCATTCTCGCCGCGCACGGCATCACAGCGTCGGCCATGTCGTTCCGGTCGGTCGCCCGGCACCTGACGCCGGACTGGAGCCTCGTGGCGCTCGACCTGCGCGGACGGGGCGGCAGCGCGGCGGCCCCGGGGCCGTACGGGATGACGGCGCACGCGGCCGACCTCGCCGCCGCCGCAGAGTACCTGGGCGCGCCGGTCGTGCTCACCGGCCAGTCGATGGGCGCGTACGCGGCGCTGCGGGCCGCCGCGCTCCGGCCCGAGCTGTTCAGCCGGGTGGTGCTGGTCGACGGCGGGCTGCCGTTGCCGGTGCCGGCCGGGGCGGATCCCGACGAGGTGCTGCGGCTGACGGTCGGGCCGGCGATCGCGCGCCTGACGGAGACGTACCGGGACGTGGACGCCTATCTGGACTTCTTCCGCGCGCACCCGGCGCTGGGCGGGTCCTGGAACGAGGACATGGACGCGTACGTGCGCTACGACGCGGTGGAGGTGGCGGGAGGCTCCGCCGGGGTGCACGGGGCGCACGCGGTCGGCGTGGAGGCTGCCCGGCACCGCGACGCCGACGAGCCACCACGGCCTGGGACCGAGGCCGGTGCCGACGCCGGGTCAGGGGCTGCGCCGGGGGCCGTCCGGTCGCGGACCAGTGCCGACGCCGTGCGCGCCGACGGGCGGGACCTGATCGTCGGCGGGGACGCGTTCGGGGCGGACCTGGCCGGGCTGTCCGTGCCGGCGGTGCTGCTGCACGCCCCGCGCGGCATGTTCGGCCAGGAGCCGGGGCTGCTGCCCCAGGCCGTGGTGGACCACTGGGTCGCCCGCTCCCCCGCGCTCAGCGCCGAGCTGGTCGCCGACACCAACCACTACACGATCCTGATGACGGACCGGCCGGCGGCACTGATCGCCGAACGCCTGACCACGGACAACTGACGACCGGAACCTGACCGAAGGACTGGCTGGCGACCGGCTGGTTGGTGGGCGGCCAACCCCCGGCGGGAGCGGGGTGACCTTTCCCGGAGCGGCCGGCCCCTCGCGTCTGGCGAGCTGCAACGCGCCGTGCCAACCGGGCGACCGTGTCACCACCGACCGACCCAGCGCCCCTCCGACCGGCGGGCACCGTGATCGACCCGCAATCGAAAGTACCCTTTCGAAAGAGGTCTTTCCATGCGAGGCTCAGGGTATGACCGAGCTTCCGCACCGCCAGGTCTCCGACCCCGGCGAACTGAGAGCCTTCACGCACCCGCTGCGGATCCGCCTCCTCGAGGAGCTGTTCGCCGACGGCCCGGCCACGGCCTCCCAGCTCGCCGAGCGGGTCGGCGAGAGCCCCGCCAACTGCTCCTGGCACCTGCGCCTGCTGCACCGCTACGGCTACGTCGAGGAGGCCGAGGGCGGCACCGGCCGGCAGCGGCCCTGGCAGGTCGTCCTCACGTCCCGCAGCTGGAACTCCGGGGACGCCGACGACCCCGACCTGGCGATGGCCGGCATCGAGGCGTCCCGGTTCCTGCACCGCCGTGAGCTGGAGGAACTCGAAGCCTGGTACGACCGGCAGCGCGCCGAGGCCGCCGAGTGGCGCGAGGCGGCGTTCTCGCACCAGACCCTGGCGTGGCTGACCACCGAGGAGCTCACGGAGGTGTGCACGACGATCAACGAGCTCGTCATGCGGCACGCCGACCGGTTTCGCGACCCCGCCGCCCGGCCCGACGGCGCCCGGCTGATCCGCCTGATGTCGTGGGGCATCCCCGCCCGACCCCCGGCGGAGAAGTGATGCGCGCCGTCCTCCGCCGGGCCGACTTCCGGCTGCTGTTCGTCGGACTGGCCGCCAGCATGGTCGGCGACATGCTCCTGATGCTGGTGCTGTCGATCTGGGTCCGCGAGCTGACCGGTTCCAACGGGGCGGCCGGCGCGACGATCCTGTGCATGGCCCTGCCCGGACTGTTCGGGCCACTGCTGGGCTGGGGCGTGGACCGGTTCGCCCGCAGGCCGTTCCTGATCTGGGGCAACATCCTCTCGGCGGTGGCCCTGCTGCCCCTGCTCGCGGTGCGGGGCCCCGGGCAGACCTGGATCGTGTACGCGGTCGCGGTCGCCTTCGGCCTCTCCGGGGTGCTCCTCGGCGGCGCCCTGTCCGCCCTGATCAAGGACATGCTCCCCGAGGAGCTGCTGGCCGAGGCCAACGGCGCGCTCCAGACCGTCCGGGAGGGCCTGCGGCTGGGCGCGCCGATCGCCGGGGCCGCCATCTACGCCACGGCCGGCGGCGCCCTGGTCGGGATCATCGACGCGGTCAGCTTCCTGGTCGCGGCCGGGGCGATCGCGCTGCTCAAGGTGCGGGCGGCGCCGGTGGCCCCGGCCCAGCTCGCCTGGTGGGGCGAGATCACCGCCGGGGTGCGGCACCTGTTCGGCGAGCCCGCGTTGCGCCGGACGACGGTCGGGGTCGGCGGCGCCACCCTCGCGTTCGGGCTGCTGGACTCCATGATCTTCGCGCTGGTCGACCACGGGCTGCACCGGAGCGCGCCGTTCATCAGCGTCATGGTGACCGTGCAGGGCGCGGGCGCGCTGGTCGGCGGGCTGACGGCGGCGAAGGTGATCCACCGGCGCGGGGAGGTCGGCACCATCGGGCTCGGCATGGTGCTGCTGGCGGTGGCGCTGGGCGCGTTCGCGGCCCCGGTCGGGCCGGCCGCGCTGCTGCCGATCGTGCTGGCCGGGGCGGTCGTGGCCGGGGTCGGGCTGCCGTGGGCGTTCGTGGCGATCAGCACGCTGTTGCAGAAACGCACCCCGGGCGAGCTGATGGGGCGGGCGAACACGGCGGCGGGCGCGCTGCTCAGTACCCCGCAGATCCTCGCTCTGGGGTTGGGGTCGATTCTCGCGTCGTTCGTCGACTACCGGCTGGTCGTGGGTGTCGCGGGGGTGGTGGTGCTGGGGGTCGCGGTGTACCTGTGGCGGGCGCGGGGGCTGACCACCCCGGGGACGGCGCCGGTGCCCGAGGAGGCGCTGGTCTGACGGGGCGGCGGGTGCGCCGGGCACGCGGAAGCCGGTGGCCCGGAACCGACCACCCGCCCGCCGGGCGTCATGTTGATCATGGCTCTGAGCTGGCCTAGCATGCCGGGGTGACCCAACCCGAGAGCATCCGCCCGTTCCGGATCGACATCCCCCAGGCCGACATCGACGACCTGCACGACCGGCTCGACCGGACCCGCTGGCCGGACGAGCTGCCCGGGGCCGGCTGGGACTACGGCGTGCCGCTCGACCACCTCCGCGACCTCGCGCAGCACTGGCGGCACGGCTACGACTGGCGCGCCGCCGAGGCCGCCCTGAACGCGTGGCCGCAGTTCACCACCACGATCGACGGGGCGAACGTGCACTTCGCGCACCTGCGCTCCCCCGAGCCGGACGCGACCCCGCTGGTCATGACGCACGGCTGGCCGGGTTCGTTCGCCGAGTTCGCGCACGTCGCCGGGCCGTTGACCGATCCGCGCGCGCACGGCGGCGACCCGGCGGACGCGTTCCACCTGGTGCTGCCGAGCATCCCCGGGTTCGGGTTCTCGGGGCCGACCGTCGAGCGGGGCTGGGAGTTCCGCCGGGTGGCCGCCGCGTTCGGGGAGCTGATGGCCCGGCTGGGCTACGACCGGTACGGCACCCAGGGCGGCGACTGGGGCGCGGCCATCTCCCGGGAACTCGGCCGCACCCGGCCCGGCAACGTGTTCGGGGTGCACCTGAACCTGCTGCCCGGGGCCGGCGCGACGGCCGAGCCGACCGCCGCCGAACTGGCCGCGTTGAGTCCCACCGAGCGCGACCGCACCCTGGCGTCCTGGGCCCGGATGCGGGCGTGGCTGCGCGACCGGCAGGGGTACGCCGACATCCAGGCCACCCGGCCGCAGACCCTGGCGTACGGGCTGACGGACTCCCCGGTCGGCCAGCTGGCCTGGATCGCCGAGAAGTTCCGGGAGTGGACGGACCCGCGCAGCGTGATCGACCGCGACCACCTGCTCACCAACGTGATGCTGTACTGGCTGACCGGCACCGCCGGCTCCTCCGCCCGGATCTACTACGAGCGCGCGCACGCCGACTACCACGGCCGGCCGCCCGAGCCCTCGACCACCCCGACCGCGCTGGCCGACTTCCCGTGCGACAACTTCGTCCCGCTGCGGCACCTCGCCGACCGGACGGACAACATCGTGCGCTGGACGCCGCAGGAGCGCGGCGGGCACTTCCCGGCGATGGAGCAGCCGGAGGCGCTGGTCACCGACATCCGGGCGTTCTTCCGGGAACTGGCCGCCTAGTCGGAAGTGTCGGATACCGGTCTGGGGCGTCGCTCCGGACCTCCGTGGGGGTTGTGTAACCGGGGAGCGCGCGATAGAACTATGAAGATTCAGGGCAAATAAGCCATAGGTGTACCCGGTTCCTGGCAGTCGTCGCGGGCACAGTCGTGGGTGGACACGTCCCGCACGGCGGCCCGGACGCAGAGCCAGAACGGAGGCGGCCGTGGAGCCGTTCGCCCTGCCCGACTTCTACATGCCCTACCCGGCCCGGCGGAACCCGCACGAGGAACACGCCCGGAGCCACTCGGACGCGTGGGCCGCGGAGCTGGGCATGCTCGACGCGCACGGCCCGACCGGCACCCTCGTCTGGGACCAGGCGAAACTCAGCGCCAACGACTACGCGCTGATGTGCGCCTACACGCACCCCGACTGCGACGAGGCCACCCTCGACCTGATCACCGACTGGTACGTGTGGGTGTTCTTCTTCGACGACCACTTCCTCGAACTGTTCAAGTACAACGGGGACATGAAGGGCGCGCAGGCGTACCTGGACCGCCTGGACCTGTTCATGACCGCGCCCGGCCAGACGCCCCCGGAGCCGGAGAACCCGGCGGAGGCGGGCCTGGCGGACCTGTGGGCGCGCACCGTGCCGAAGATGTCCGACGACTGGCGCGAACGGTTCACCCTCTCCACCCACAACCTGATGGTCGAGTCGATGTGGGAGCTCGACAACATCAACCGGCACCGGATCGCCAACCCGATGGAGTACGTGGAGATGCGCCGCCGGGTGGGCGGCGCCCCGTGGTCGGCGAACCTGGTGGAGGTCGCCGCCGGCGCGGAGATCCCCGACCGGCTCGCCGGCCTGCGGCCCCTGCGCGTGCTGCGCGACACGTTCTCCGACGCCGTGCACCTGCGCAACGACCTGTTCTCCTACCAGCGCGAGGTGCAGGAGGAGGGCGAGAACTCCAACGCGGTCCTGGTGCTGGAGACGTTCCTGGGAGTGTCCACCCAGGAGGCCGCCGACCTGACCAACAGCCTGATCACCTCCCGGTTGCAGCAGTTCGAGAACACGGCGCTCACCGAGGTGCCGATCATGTTCGCCGAGAACGGCACGACCCCCGACGACCAGCTCGCCGTCGGGCTGTACGTCAAGGGGCTGCAGGACTGGCAGTCCGGCGGGCACGAGTGGCACGCCCGGTCCAGCCGGTACATGAACGGGAACGTCACCTCGGCGGCCCCCGTGCTCGGCGGGCCGAAGGGCATCGGCACCGACGGGCTGCGGATCACCCCGGGCACGCTCGGGCTCGAACGCCGCCGCGCCCAGCACACCGACGTGCCCGCCCTCCGCGAGCCCGGCCACCTGCCGCTGCCCGAGTTCTACATGCCCTACGCCTTCCCGGTCAGCCCGCACCTCCCCGAGGCCCGCCGGCACGGCGCGGCCTGGGCAGAGGAGATGGGCATGTACGAGCCCGTGCCCGGCGTCCCCGGCGGCCGGGTCTGGGACGCCGAACGGTTCCGCGCCTACGACCTGGCGTACTGCGCCGCGATGATCCACGCCCACTCCGACCTCGACGAGCTGAACCTGTCCACGGACTGGCTGAGCTGGGGCACGTACGGCGACGACCTGTTCCCCGCCCAGTACGGCGCCAGCCGCAACCTCGTCGGCGCCAAGGCACAGAACGCGCGGTTCGCCCTGTTCATGCCCCTGGACCTGGGCCCCGTCCCCGAACCGGTCAGCCCGGTCGAACGCGGGCTCGCCGACCTGTGGCGGCGCACCGCCGGCCCGATGGCCATGCCCGCCCGCCGGCAGTTCCGCACCGCCGTGGAGGACATGACCGCCTCCTGGATCTGGGAGCTCGCCAACCAGGTGCAGAACCGGGTGCCCGACCCCGTCGACTACGTCGAGATGCGCCGGGCCACGTTCGGCTCCGACCTGACCATGGGGCTGGCCCGGATCGCGCACGGCAACCTGGTACCCGCCGAGATCTACGACAACCGGGTCATGCGCCAGCTCGACAACTCCGCGCAGGACTACGCCTGCTTCGTCAACGACGTGTTCTCCTACCAGAAGGAGATCCAGTACGAGGGCGAGGTGCACAACCTCGTCTACGTGATGCAGAACTTCCTCGGCTGCGACCGGGAACGCGCCCGCGACGTGGTCAACAACCTGATGACCGAGCGGATGCAGCAGTTCGAGCACATCGTCGAGGTGGAACTGCCGGCCATGTTCGACGACCTGGGCCTGTCCGGGGACGTGCGCGCGGTGCTGACCACCTACGCCGAGGAGCTCAAGGACTGGATGGCCGGGATCCTGGAATGGCACCGGTCGGTGGACCGGTACCGGCCGGAGTGGCTGGCGGGCCAGCACGGGGGTGCCGTGCCCGAGGTCCCCGGGGGCTGGCAGCCGCCGGTGACGGGGCAGGTGCCGAGGGTCACGCCCGCCGGTGTCCCCGAGAGGCCGGCGGCCCCCGGCCACCCCGGGCTGCCCGCCGATCCCGCCGTGCCGGGTCGGGCCTCGCTGCCCGCGCACCCGGCCGGGCCGGCTCCGACCAGGCCCGGCGTCCCGGTCGGTTCCGGAGCCGCCGAGCCGACCGGCAGGGGCGGGCCCGGGGTGTTCGTGCCGCCCGGCCCCGCAGGACTCGGCACCTCGGCCGCGCGGGTCGCCGAAACCGTGGCCGGTGAGCGGCGCCAGTGACGGCCGTACCTTAAGAGCACGCAAAGCACTGCTAATGGGGTACCGGGGCCCGATGGCGCTCGGGCCGTGGCACGGTATGTTCGCGCCATGGCCCGAGTGTTGATCGTCGAGGACGCGCCCCAGATCCGCCTCGCTCTCGCCAAGGCCCTGACCGCGGCCGGCCACACCGTCCGCTCGTTCGGCGGCGGGACCGAGGCGCTGCCCCAGGTCGTGTCGTGGCCCGCCGACCTGGTCGTCCTCGACCTGGGCCTGCCCGACATCGACGGGGAGGCGGTGCTGGGCATGATCCGGGGCGTCTCCCGGGTGCCGGTCGTCGTCGCCACTGCCCGCGACACCGACGTGGAGGTCGTCCGCCTGCTGCGCGCCGGGGCCGACGACTACCTGATCAAGCCCTTCTCCGCCGAGCAGCTCGGGGCCCGGATCGAGGCGGTGCTCCGCCGCTCCGGGGCCACCACCGAGGACGTGCTCGTGGTCGGCGGGCTGCGGGTGTCGCGGGCCACCCGGCAGGCCACCCTCGACGGGGTACCGCTGAAGCTGACCCGGATGGAGTTCGACCTGCTGGCGTACCTGGCCGAGCGGCAGGGGCGGGTGATCAGCCGGCAGGAGCTCCTCAACGACGTGTGGCGGCAGCCGTTCGCCGGCGGCGGGGAGACCGTGGACGTGCACGTGTCCTGGCTGCGCCGCAAGCTGGGCGAGACGGCCTCGCAGCCCCGGTACCTGCACACCGTGCGCGGCGTCGGCTTCCGGATCGCGGCCCCCTGAGCCCGGCGGCCGGGACGCGGACGTGTCCGACACGTCGAGGCGCCGCCCGGCCCTCTCCACCCCGGACATTCATGACCGTCTGTGACTTTTCCGGGACAGTACACTCCCGGGCGTGAACGGATTCCGGCTGAGCGTGGACTACGGCACCTCCCACACCGTCGCGGTGCTGCGCTGGCCCGACGGCCGGACCCGCACCCTGCTGTTCGACTCCTCGCCGCTGCTGCTGTCGGCGGTGTTCGCGGCCCCCGACGGCCGGCTGGTCACCGGGCGCGACGCGGAGCGCGCGGCCCGCGCCGACCCGGCCCGGTACGAGCCGAACCCGAAGCGCCGGGTCATCGACGGCGCGGTGCTGCTGGGTGACCGTTCCGTCCCGGTCACCGACCTGATCGCGGCGACCCTGCGCGTCGTCGCCGGGGAGGCCACCCGGGTGGCCGGCGAACTCCCCGGCGACGTGGTGCTCACCTACCCGGCCGAGTGGGCGGCGATCCGGCGCACCGTGCTGGTCGAAGCGGCGGAGGCGGCCGGCCTGCCGCGCCCCCGGCTCGTGCCGGAACCGGTCGCCGCCGCCGCGTACTTCGCGACCGTCCTCGGCCACCGGGTCGGCCCCGGCCAGGTCGTCGTCGTGTACGACCTCGGCGGCGGCACCCTGGACGTCAGCGCGGTCCGCCGCACCCCGGACGGGTACGAGGTCGCCGCCGTGGAGGGCATGCCGGACTTCGGCGGGCTCGACCTCGACGCCGTCGTGGTGGACCTGCTGGCCGGACACGTCGACCCGGCCGCCTGGTCGCGTCTCACCCGGCCCGCCACGATGGCGGACAGGCGGGCGTTCCGGGCGTTGTGGGACGACGCGCGCGCCGCGAAGGAGACGCTGTCGCGGCAGGCCAACGCGTCGGTCCTGCTGCCGTCCGTGGGGCGTGACCTCCAGGTCGGGCGGGAGGAGTTCGAGGCCGCGGCCCGGGGCGTGCTGAGCCGGTCGGCGGAACTGACCGCGACGGTGGTGCGACGGCACGGCGGCGGCGACCGGCTCGCGGGGCTGTTCCTGGTCGGTGGCTCCACCCGGATTCCGCTCGTGGCGACCATGTTGCACCAGGCGACCGGGGTCGCGCCGACGGCCCTGGAACAGCCGGAACTCGTCGTGGCCGAGGGGGCGCTGCACGCGGTGGGGGCCGGGTGGCAGGAGCAGGTGGCGCCGTCGCCGGTCCGGAGCGACGGGGCGCAGGTGGACGGGAGCGCCGGGCCGGCCCACGCGGTGGTGCGGTCCCCCGACGCGGATCCCGGGGTTCCTACGCGAGCCGGGTCTCCGCGTGTGGTGGCCCCGGCCTCGCCGCCCGCGTCGGACCGCGCGCCCTCGAAGACGGCTCAGGAGGTGTCGGAGGCGGCCCTCTCCCCGGGGACGGCCCCGGATTCCGCCCCGGTGAAGACGCGCGGCCCGTCGGTCGCCCCCAGGAGGCGAGGCAGGGCCCGCGCGGTCGCCGGTACCCTCCTCGTGTTGTCGCTCGTCGGAGGCGGCGTCTACTGGGCGTTCCCCGACAAGGTGCGGTCCGTGGTCGGGATCCGGCCGACCACCGCCGGGGGTCCCCGGTCGGGCAAGGTCGGCGCGACCCCCGCCGGCCCGACGTACGACCACAAGGTCGACCTGTGCGCGGGGATGGACTTCGCCCCGGTCCGCGCGCTCGCCAGCCAGATGGTCAGCGGGCCGATCCCGAGCGACCCCAGGGACATGGGCTCCGCCGCCATGACCACCTGCACGGCCACCCTGATGGTCCCCGGGACGACCTCGGTCCTGGTCGTTCAGATCAACGCGACTGTGTTCCGCGACCAGGAGAGCGCGCGGAGCACCTACGTGACCGCCAGGTCCGGCGGCGACGCCGAGGACTCCGGCCCCGTGTCGGACGTCGGCGTCGAGGCGGCCTACGTGTACCGGCCCGAGCGGGGCCGCAGCTCCCAGTACACCCTCGCGGCGGTGCACGGGAACCTGTGCCTGCGGATCAGCCTCACCAACGCGGGTACGCCCGAACCGCGGCCGCGCGCCGAGTTCGACGGACCGGCCAGCCAGCTCGCCCGGCAGGCGCTCACCCTGCTCCCGAAGACGTAGAAGACTGTTCGAGAGCCGCCAGGGCCGACCCCGCGCCCACTGTGGTGGCAGGTCACCCCGGCCCCGGTTGGGGCAGCTCACCCCGGCCCCGGTTGGGGCAGCTCACCCCGGCCATCGTCAGGAGCTCACCCAACCCGCGCCGCAGCCCGGTCGGCGGGTCCGCGGGCCGGTACCTAGCGGTGCCGGCCCCGGCGGAGCAGCCGGTCCCAGGCGCTGCGGTAGCCGATGTCCCCCGGCCGGGACCGGCGCGGCAGCGGCACCAGGCCGAGCGACAGCCCCACCTGCGTGCCCCCGAGCGGACCGGTGCCGATCGTGAGCTCCCCGCCCGTGGACCGGGCGACCCGGCGCGCGATGTCCAGGCCCAGCCCGGTCGAGGAGCCCCCGCTGGTGCCGCGTTCGACGGCCGCCGCCGCGTCGGGGATGCCGGGGCCGGCGTCGGCGACGAGTACCAGGATCCGGGGTCCGTCCGAGGCCACCGAGATCTTGCAGGCCGTGCCCTCCGGGGTGTGCTGGAAGACGTTGCCGATGACGGTGTCCAGCGCGTCGGCGAGGTCGTCGGCCCCGATCGCCACGGTCAGCGGTCCGTCGACGGGCGCGGTGTCCCAGGGGCGGCCCTGGTCCTCGGCGAGCGGGGTCCAGAAGGCGATCCGGGCGGTCAGGACGGCGGCGAGGTCGCAGCGCAGGTGCGCGGTCGGGTACGGCCGCCGGGCCTGCTGGATCACGGCGCTGACCTCGCGTTCCAGGTCGGCGGCGGCCGCCAGCAGCCGGGACTTGTCCTCGCCGGCCGGCAGGGTCTCGGTGTTGAGCCGCACGGCCGTCAGCGGGGTACGCAACCGGTGCGACAGGTCGGCGGCGAACTCGCGCTCGGCCACCAGCCGCGCCTCGAACGCCTCCGCGAGGGTGTTGAACGCGCCCGCGAGCGCGCCGATCTCCGCCGGCCCGGTCGGGTCCGCGCGCGCCGTCAGGTCCCCGTCCGACATCCGCCGGGCGGCGGCGGTCAGGTTCCGGGTCGCCCGGACGGCGTCCCCGGCCAGCCGGTCGGCGAGCAGCACCGAGCTGCCGACCAGGGCGAGCGCGATCGCGGCGAGGATGGCCCAGGCGGTGCGGACCCCGGAGTCGAGTTCGGCGGCGGGGACGTACGCCTCGACGACCGCGACCCGGCCGTCGGGGTGCGAGACCGGGCGGAGCAGGACCACGCCGCCGGCCACGTCGAGCTGCGCGCCGCGCTTGGACTCCCGCGCCCTGTCGACGGCCTCGGCGGGGGCGTGCACCGGGTTGATGGCCGTCCCGTCGGGCAGCACCACGGCGACGCCCCGGACCCGGGACCGGTGCAGCGCGGAGGTGACGACCGGCGGCTCGGCGGTCACCGCGAGGACGGGCGCGATGGACGCGGCCCGGCGTTCGGCGCCCTGCACGGCGCGGTCGTGGGCGGCGATCCGGACCAGGAACGCCAGCGGGAGCGCGAAGGCCAAGGCGACCAGGGAGGTGACGGCGAGCGCCACGAGGACGTAGCTGCGTCTCACGGTCTAGTGCCGCTCATCGGTGACCTCGGCGTACGGGCCGTTCCACCAGTACGCGCTGACCGTCGAGCGGTTCTGCGCGGCCGTGAACCGGACGATCACCCACACGGCGCTGCGCCGTTCGACCGTGGTGGTGTAGCCCCGGCCGGGCTCGTCGTCGACCATCCACACGTCGCCGGAGGTGTAGGAGATCCGGACGGAACCCCCATCGGAGTCGATCTTGTACACCTGGCCGGTCTTGTGCGGCACCGGCTGCGTCGACGGCGCGGGCGGCGCGGCGGTCGTCTTCCGGGGGGTCGGGCTCGGGGTCCGCGACGGCGAGGGCGAGGCGGACAGGGTGGGGGTCGGCACGGTCAGCCGGACGACCTGCTGGGTGGCCACGGGCAGGGTGACGTCCGCCGCGTCGTAGGTGCCCACGGTGCGGTCCAGCGCGCCCTGGATGCCGATCCAGGACAGGGTGACAGCTAGGGCTGTCGTGACGAGCCAGGCCAACGCGTACCGGGAAGTCCGTCGCACGGCAAGATCGTGCCCCATCGGGGCCCAGGTCACAAGCTGATCATCGGGTACCGGGGCGCGGCCGGCCGGCACCCGCGCGACCGACGGGCCGGGCGGGTCCACGCTCCGGGCGGCGGCGGTGCCCGATCCGCCTGTGACCTGGCGGAACGTCGTACCCGGATGAGGGGTTTAGGGGGTCAGGAGGGTGGTGAAGTCGGGGACCCAGCGGTGCGGGCCCGGGTCGGGGGCCGGGTCGCCCGGCCGGTGCACGCCGACCGTGTGCCAGCCGGCGGCCCGCGCCGCGTCCAGCTCGGCGCGGCTGTCGGAGGCGAAGAGCAACGCCGCCGGACCGGTACCGAGCGCGGCGCTGATCGCCCGGTACGAGGCCACGTCGCCCTTCGGCCCCGCGTTGCGCGTGTCGAACAATGCGCCGAGCAGGGGCAGCAGGTCGCCCTGGTCGCTGTGCCGGAACCAGTCGGCCTGGGCGAGCGTGGAGCCCGAGGAGTAGATGTGCACCCCGAGTCCGGCATCGACCCAGGACCGCAATACGGGGGGTACGTCCGGGTAGACGTGGCCGGTCAGCTCCCCCGCGGCGTACCCGTGGGACCACAGGATGCCCTGCAGCCCCTTCAGCGGCGGCGCCTTGACGTCGCGGTCGATCCAGTCCCGGAGGATGTCGAGCACCTCGGCGTCGGTGGCCCCCGGCCGGTCGGCGAGCGCCCGCGCCTCGTCGAACAGCGCCCGGACCTGCGGCGACGGTTCGCGGAGCAGATCGGGCAGGTGGGCGCGGGAGTACGGGAACAGGTGGTCGTGCACGTGGCGTACCGAACTCGTCGTGCCCTCGATGTCGAGCACGACCGCGGTGATCACGCCGCGCCGCCCCGGGTTGCGGCCGAGGTCGCCGCACCCGCCGCCGTTGCCGCACCGGCGGGTGCCGCCGGGCCGGTCGCCGTTGCCGCGCCGGTCGCCGGATCCCGTCCGGGCTCGCCGAGCAGGCCGTCCAGGTACGGCAGCCGGGTCGCGATCGGGTCCCCGGTGAAGTGGCCGATCCAGCCGTCCTCCTTCTGGAAGAACCGGATCGCGCAGAACTCGGGGCGCGCGCCCATGTCGAACCAGTGCGTCGTGCCGGCGGGTACGGACAGCAGGTCGCCGGCGCGGCAGACCACGGCGTACACCCGGTCGCCGACGTGCAGGTAGAAGCAGCCCTGGCCCTCGACGAAGAACCGGACCTCGTCCTCGTCGTGGGTGTGCTCGGCGAGGAACCGTTCGCGGGCCTCCCGGGCGCGCTCCGGCCAGGTCGGGTCGGACCCGTCGGGGCGCATCCGGACGACGTCGACGAGGCGGTACCCGCCGTCGGCGGTGAGGCGGGCGACGTCGGCGGCGTAGGCGGCGAGGATCTCGGGTTGGCCCGCGTCGGGGGCGAGGGTGGCGGTGGCCGCCCAGCGTTCGAAGCCGATGCCGAGGGCGGCGAGTTCGGCGCTGATCCGGTGCGGGTCGTCGGTCCGGAGCAGGACCCGCGCCCCGGTGCGGGACACGCCGCCGGGCGGTGCGGGGTCCTGGCCGGAGGGGGCGGAGAGGACGGTCAGCAGGGTCATGTCTGGGCTCCAGGTGCGGTGAGCAGGGTCAGCCGGCAGAGGGCCTCGAGGGATTCGAGGCGGTTGCGGGCGGCGTCGGGGGTGGGGCCCCAGGCGGTCGCGCCGTGGTGGCCGATCAGCAGGACGGGGGCGGCGTCCGGGCCGACGGCGGCGAGGTGGGCGGCGACGTCCGCGCCGATCCGGGAGACGTCCGGCCAGTTGGGGAACACCGGGATCGTGACGGTGGACGGGTCCGGGACGCCGAGGCCCTTGATGATCTCGAAGTCGGCGAAGCACAGCTCGGTGCGCCCGGCGGCGGCGGCCCGGGCGGCGAGCGCCGTCGCGTGGGGCGGGTGCGCGTGCACGACCGCGCCGCAGCCGGGGACGGTGCGGTACACGGCGGCGTGGATCGCGGTCTCCGCCGAGGGCCGGGGACCGTTCTCCCTGGTCGGGCGGCCGGTGCCGGCGTGCACGGTGACGAGGTCGCGGGTGGTCAGCGTGTCCTTGGACCGACCGCTGGCGGTGATCAGGACGTGGTCGGGGTGGGCGGCGCGGGCGGACAGGTTGCCGGCGGTGCCGTCCATCCAGCCGCGCCGGTGCAGCACCCACGCGAGCCGGACGAGTTCCTCGGCCACCTCCTGGTCGGACCCGCCCAAAGGAGCCAGCAACCGGGCCGGGACAGATGCCGGGGGGACGGAAAGCGCACCCCCGACGCCCGGGGTACCCCGCTGCCGGTCCGGGCCGATCACGAGCCGGCTCTCGGTGACCACGGCGGTGATCAGATCCGCCGGCGTGACGTCGAACGCCGGGTTGTAGACGGCCGTCCCGTCGGGGGCCGTGCGCCGGCCCGCGTGCCGGGTGACCTCCTCGGCGGCCCGCTCCTCGATCACCATGGCCGAACCGTCGGCGAGGGTCTCGTCCACTGTCGACTCGGGTGCGACGACAATGAACGGAATGCCGTGCCGGGCGGCGGCGAGCGCGAGCGAATAGGTGCCTATCTTGTTGGCGGTGTCGCCGTTGCGCGCGATCCGGTCGGCCCCGACGAGTACCCCGTCGATCATTCCCCGGGCCATCGCGGAGGCCGCCGCGGAATCGACACAGAGGTAATGAGGAATATTCGCTTCCCGCAGTTCCCAGGTGGTCAGTCGCGCGCCCTGCAACAGGGGCCGGGTCTCGGTGGCCAGCACGGACTCCACCTCCCCGGCGGCGGCGAGTTCGCGGATCGCGCCGAGGGCCGTGCCCCAGCCGGCGGTGGCGAACCGGCCGGTGTTGCAGTGCGTGAGCAGCCGCAGCGGGCGGCGCGGACACACCGCCCGGAGGACGTCGGCGGCCCGGGCGGCGGCGGTCCGGTTGGTCGCCTCGTCCTCGTCGACCATGGTCAGCGCCTCGGCGAGCACGGCCTCGGGGCCGTCGTCGAGCCTGGTCAGGGCACGTTCCACCCCCCAGGCGAGGTTGCGGGCGGTGGGCCGGGCGGCGGCCAGCCGGGCGGCGTCGGCCCGCACGGCCGCGAGGTCGGTGGTGCGGTGCGCGGCGAGGGCGACGCCGAGCGCGCCGGCCAGGCCGATCGCGGGGGCGCCCCGGATCGCGAGCCGGCCGATGGCGTCGATCACCGCGTCGACGGTCGTCAGCCGGAGGATCCGGAGGGCGTCGGGAAGGGCGGTCTGGTCCACGGCGATGATGCCGCCGGCGTCCCAGTCGAGCGATTGTTCCACGGATTGGTCCCCTCGGAGAATGAGTCGACAATAGGCGGACACTCCAAGATCAGACGTGAGTGAACGCCGTCCCGCCGTCGTATGTCCGCAAATAACAAATCTGTAACAGCGACAACTCCTTGTTTCGGTCCCACGTGGCAATTAGCCTCGCCTCACCCCTCTCTCCTGAATGGATCATCGGCGACCCGGGGTCGGCCGTCCGCGCCTGTTGCAAATGATTATCATTTCAGTCTAGTGTCTGGGGCAACCCCGCACCACCTGCCGAAACGGAGCGATGATGGCCCACCTGTTGGTCGTGGAGAGCTGGGTCGGGGCGATGAGCCGGCTCCTGCCCCGCTCGATCGCCGAAGCCGGCCACGAGTTCACGTTCCTGACCCGGAATCTCGACCACTACCTGCGGTCCTGGCGGGGTCCCGGCGAGCATCCGCTGCTCGGCGCGAAGTCCGTGCTCACGGCCGAGACCAACGATCCGGCCGCCGTCCGGGCCGCCGTCGAAAGGGCACACCGCGACACCCCCTTCGACGGGGTACTGAGCTCCTGCGACTACTACCTGGAGACCGCCGCCACCCTCGCCCGGTACCTCGGGCTCCCCGGTTGCGACCCGGCCGCCGTGCGCCGCGCGCACCGCAAGCACGTCGCGCGGCGCGTGATGGCGGACGCCGGCCTGCCCACCCCCGGGTACGCGACGGCCGTGACCTGGGCGGACACCGCCCGGGCGGCGGCAGAGGTGGGATACCCGGTGGTGCTCAAACCCGTGGACCTGTGCGCGGGCATGTACGTGCGCCGGGCCGACGACGAGGCCGGCCTGCGGGCCGCGTACGGGGCGCTGGCCGGGTTCCCGGTCAACGCGCGGGGCCAGGAGCGCGACGCCACCGTACTCGTCGAGGAGTTCCTGGTCGGCCCCGAGGTGAGCGTGGAGACCGTGACGGTGGACGGGGCCACCACCGTCGTGGGGGTCACGGACAAGGCGATCACCGGGGCGACCTCGTTCGTGGAGGCCGGGCACGCGTTCCCCGCCCCGGTGCCGGCCGCCGACCGGGAGGCCGCCGTCGATCTGGCGCTGGCCGCGTTGGCGGCGCTCGGCGTGGACCGGGCGGTGGCGCACACCGAGGTGAAGCTGACGGCGCGCGGGCCGTACGTGGTGGAGGTCAACCTGCGGCCCGCCGGCAACTCGATCACCGAACTGGTCCGCCGGGTGACGGGGGTCGACCTGCCGGGCGCGTACCTGGATGTGGTCCTCGGGTTCGATCCTGATCTGACCGTGCGCGACACCGGGGTGGGCGGGGCCGCGATCGCGTTCCTGGTGCCGTCCCGGACGGGCCGGGTGCGGGCGGTGACCGGCGCGGACCGGCCCGCCGACGCCGACGTGGTGGAGTGGCAGATCGACGTCGTCGCCGGTCAGGAGCTGGTGGCGACGGACGACAACAACGGGTACGCCGGGCGGGTGATGACCGTCGCCGACACCCCGGAGGCCGCCGCCGCCCGGGCCGCCGCGCTGGTCGGATGTATCGGGATCGACTATGCGTAGCGTCGACGAACTCCTCCACAGCGTCCTGGCCGGAAACGGGAACCACCGGGCGGAGGGCGACGGCCTCGACACCCCCGTCACCGTCGCCTTCAGCACCCGCCAGGGCGCCCACCACCCCGGCCGCCAGACCGGCTACCGCAACGAGGTGGTCTGCGTCCGGGTCGGCTCGGCCGTCGGCGCGTGCTCCGTGGAACCGGGCGAACTCCGTGAGGAGGAGGTGTTCGCCGCCCTCGGCCGCCCGGTCCGCGCGCTGCTGGAACACCCGTCGCGCGCGGTGCGGGTCGCCACCCTCGACGCGTACCTGATGGACCGCAGGCCCTTCGGCTCCGACCCGGACGCGGTGGCCCGCACGCTGCCCGCCGGGGACTCGCTGGCCAAGTCCACGGCCCGGGCCCGCGCGGTCGTGGACCTGCTGCCGGCGGACCTCGGCGGGCCGGTCGCCGTGATCGGCGTCGTCAACTCGCTGCTGCACGCGCTGCGGGACAGGGGACTGACCTATCTGCCCTGCGACCTCAAGGGCGGCGTGACCGAGTGGGACGAGCCGGTGCTCACCGCCGCCCCGCTGGACACGGCCGGGGCGTTGCTGGTGTCCGGGATGACGCTCGGCAACGGCACGTTCGAGGGGTTGCTCGACCACGCGCGGGACGCCGGCGTCCCGCTCGTCGTGTTCGCCCAGACCGGCAGTGCCGTCGCGCGCGAGTTCCTCGGCTCGGGCGTGACGGCACTGTCCGCCGAGCCGTACCCGTTCTTCTGGCTCGACGGCGGGCCGACCACCCTGCACCACTACCCCTCGAAGGGAAGCTCGTGAACCACCGCGCCGACTGTCTCGCCGACCTGGTCGGCAACACCCCCGTGCTGCGGGTGACGACGCCGTTGCCCCGTCCGCACCCGGGTTTCTTCGCCAAGCTGGAGTACCTCGGGGCGGGGGGCATGAAGGCCCGGCCCGCGTTGAGCATGCTCCGCGAGGCGCGCAGGCGCGGGGATCTGCTGCCGGGCGCTCCCGTCGTGGAGTCGACCAGCGGAACGCTCGGGGTCGGCCTGGCCCTGGCGGGCGCGGCGCTCGGCCACCCGGTGGTGCTGGTCGTGGACAACGAACTCGAACCCGTGATGCGGACCATGCTCCGCGCGCACGGGGCCCGGCTGGAGGTCGTCACCGAGCCGCACCCGACCGGGGGCTGGCAGGAGGCGCGCCGGGAACGGCTGGTCGCGCTGTGCCGGGAGCTGCCGGGGGCGTTCTGGCCGGACCAGTACCGCAACCCCGACAATCCCGCCGGGTACGCCACACTGGCCGACGAGCTGGCCGCGCAGGTGCCGCCCGTGGACGTGCTGGTGTGCAGCGTGGGCACCGGCGGGCACAGTGCCGGGATCGCCCGCGCCCTGCGCCGCCGGTGGCCGGGCCTGCGCCTGGTCGGGGTGGACACGATCGGCTCGACCATCTTCGGGCAGCCGGCCCGGCCCCGGCTGATGCGCGGGCTGGGCAGCAGCGTGTACCCGCGCAACGTGGCCTACGCCGAGTTCGACGAGGTGCACTGGATCGCGCCCGCCGAGGCCGTGGACACCTGCCGGCGGCTGGCCCGGCACGCGTTCGTGTCCGGGGGCTGGAGCACGGGCGCGGTGGCCCGGGTGGCCGCCTGGGTCGCGGCGGCCGGTCCCGGGCAGCAGGTGGTGGCCGTGTTCCCCGACGGCCCGCTGCGGTACTGGCAGACCATCTTCGACGACGACTACTGCGCCCGGCACGGCCTCCTCGACGCCCTACCGGCCACCGCCCCCGTGGAACTGGACGCCTCCGACGGCACGGAGATCGACCGCTGGACCCGATGTCAGGCCGTCCGCGACCCCCTGTCCCTGCCGAGCGGACTGTCGGCATGAAGCTCACGTGGACCACCCGGACCCTGCGGCTGCGGACCCCGTTCCGGATCTCCCGGGGCGTCACCACGGAACGCGGGGCCGTCGAGGTCTCGATCGAACACGACGGGATCGCCGGGTACGGCGAGGTCGTGACCAGCAACTACTACCGGCTCGACGTGGCCGGGATCGCCACGGTCCTCGACGGGCTGACCCCGGCGGTCACCGCGTGCCGGTCCGAGGCCGAGCTGCGGGCACTGCTGCCGGAGCTGCGCGCGGCGTACCCCGACGCGCTGCCGGTGGTCGCCGCCGTGGACGCCGCGACGCACGACCTGCTCGGCAGGGCCACCGGGCGCGCCGTGCACGCGGTGCTGGGGGTGCCGGCGGTCGCGGGGGGCCGGACGGCGTACACCATCGGGCTCGACAGTCCCTCGGAGGCGGCGGCCCAGGCGACCGCGCTGGTCGGGCGGGGTTTCGGGGTCCTGAAGCTCAAACTGGGCGGACCGCAGGACCTGGCCGTGGTCGCCGCCGTGCGGGCCGCCGCGCCCGGCGCCGTCCTGCTGGCCGATCCCAACGGCGGCTGGGACGCCGACACCGCCGCGCGGATGCTCGACGCGCTCGCCGGCCACGGGGTCGACGCCGTCGAACAGCCCGTCAAACACGGGAATCTCACCGAACTCGCCAGGGTCGCGGCCCGCTCACCGATCCCGGTGATCGCCGACGAGGACGCCCGCACCGCCGCCGACGTGCCCCTGCTGGCCGGGGTCGCGCACGGCGTGAACGTCAAGCTCGTGGAGTGCGGCGGGCTCGACGGGGCCGTGGACATGGCCCGGGCGGCCCGCGCGCAGGGCACGCACGTGATGCTCGGCTGCCTGGCGTCCAGCACGCTGTCCGTCGCGCCGGCCGTGCACCTGGCGGCCCTCGCGCGCTGGCTGGACCTCGACGGGCACCTGCTGCTCGCCGAGGACCCGTGGGCCGGGATCGGCGGGGCCGACGGCACCCTGGTCCAGCCCACCGGGCCCGGGCTGGGGGTGCGGCGCCGATGAGGACCCTGTCCTGGCCGCTGCGGGTGCTGCTGGTCAACCAGTTCGGGGTCAACGTCGGCTTCTACCTGCTGGTGCCGTTCCTCGCCGGGTACCTCGACGGGATCGGCCTGGCGGCCACCGCCGTGGGGCTGGTGCTCGGCGTGCGCACCCTGAGCCAGCAGGGCCTGTTCCTGCTCGGCGGCACGCTCGCCGACCGGTGGGGGCCGCGCCCCGTCATCATCCTGGGCTGCGGGCTGCGCACCGTGGGCTTCGGCCTGTTCGCCGTCATGGACAACCTGCCCGGCCTGCTGATCGCGTCCGTCCTCAGTGGCCTGTCGGGCGCGCTGTTCAACCCGGCCGTCCGGGCGTACGTGGCGGTGGAGGCCGGCGAGCGGCGGGCCGAGGCTTTCGCCCGGTTCGCGGTGTTCGCCAACGCGGGCGCGCTGGCCGGGCCGCTGCTCGGGGCCGCCCTGATCGGGGTCGGCTTCCCGGTGGTGGCCGGCGGGGCGGCGGGCATCTTCGTGCTGCTCACGATCGCGCAGGTGTTCGCGCTGCCCGCCCGGCCCGTCGCGCGCCGCACGGAGTCGGTGTGGCGGGACTGGCGCGCCGTGCTCGGGCACCGGGTGTTCCTGCTGTTCACGGTGGCCGCGAGCGGGGTGTTCGCGCTGTACACCCAGCTGTACCTGGTGATCCCGCTGGCCGCCGAACGGGCCACCGGCACGCCCCGGGCCGTGGGCGGGGTGTTCCTGCTGGCCACGGTGCTGAGCCTGAGCTGCCAGGTCCGGATCACCGCGTGGTGCCGGCACCGGTGGAGCCCTGGCCGGGCGGTGGCCGTGGGGCTGGCGCTGATGGGGGCGGCGTTCCTGCCGCCGATGGTCGCGCAGCGCGGCCCGGTCGGGATCGGGGCGGTGGTCGTGGCCGTCCTGCTGCTGTCGCTCGGGTTCGCCGTGGCCAACCCGTTCGTCATGGACCTCGTGGCCGGACTCGGGGACCGCGAGCTGCCCGGTACCCATTTCGGCGTGTTCTACCTCGTCTCCGGGCTCACCGCCGCCGGGGCCTCCGCCGGGGCCGGCGCGCTGTGGGAGTCCGGCTGGGCGTGGCCCCCGTTGGCCGCGCTGGGCCTCGGGTGCGCACTCGCCGTCGCCCGCCTCGATCTGCGGGGCGCGCTGGTTCCATCCGTCGTTGGGAGTACCCGTTGAACCTGTTGACCGACAATCCGGCCCTCTACGAGGTCGCGTTCCCCGACCCCGAGCACACGGCGGCGCGGTTCGTCGACGGCGTCGTCCGCCGGTTCGGCAGCCCCGGCCGCCGGCTGCTGGACCTGGGCTGCGGCACCGGGCGCGACGCCGGGCACCTGGCCACCCTCGGCTACCCGGCCGTGGGGCTGGAGACCTCGCCGCAGATGCTCGACCACGCCCGGGCCACGTACCCGGACGTGGAGTTCGTCTCCGGGCGGATCGAGTCCTTCGACCTGGGCGCGACGTTCGACGTGATCACGTGCATGGACAGCTCGCTGCTGTACTGCCACACGAACGACGACCTGGCCCGGGCGTTCGCCGCCTGCCACGCGCACCTGTCCCCCGGCGGCCTGTTCGTCGCCGAGATGCGCAACGGCGCGTTCTTCCTCGGCAACGACGAAACCCTGAACCGGGTGCAGGAACGCACCGTGAACGACCTGCACGCCACCACCCGGCTCAGCATCGACCACGGGGCCCAACTGCTCCGCCGCGAACGGATCTGGCGGGCCGAGGGCGAACCCGACGTCGTCCAGCACTCCGCGTGGCGGCTGCTGTTCCCCCAGGAACTGCGCTACTTCCTCACCGTCGCCGGCTTCGAGGTACTCGCCTGCTTCGACGCACCCGGCCCGCGCACCGACGTGCCGTGGACCGACGGCGCACCCCTGCACTCCACCCTGTCCGGCGACCGGCTGCACGTCGTCGCCCGCGCCCACCGAAAGGCCTCCTGACCATGTCCGTACCCCTCCCCACCCGCCGGGGACTGCTGCTCGGCGGCGCCGCCCTGACCGGTGGCGTCCTGCTCGGCGGCTGCTCGACCTCGTCCGCCACCGCCCCGAAGACCGCGAGCTCGCCGGTGAAGGGCGGCCGGGTGCGCGCCGCGTTCCAGACCGCCGGGGCCAAGGAGACCCTCGACCCGCACGCGGCGACCCTGTTCGTGGACGGGGCGCGCAGCAAGGCCCTGTTCGACAAGCTGGCCGAGCTGGGGCCGGACATGGCTCCGGTGCCCCGGCTCGCCGAGAAGTTCGAACCCAACGGCGACGCGACGAAGTGGAAGGTCACGCTGCGCAAGGCCAGCTTCCACGACGGCCGGCCGGTGACCGCCGAGGACGTGCTCGCCAGCTACGCCCGGATCCTGGCCGCGCCCGCCACCCGGCGCGCGGCCGTGCAGCTCGACGCGATCGACCTGAAGGCCAGCACGGCGGTCAGCCCGCAGGTGATCGAGTTCGTGCTCAAGCGGCCGGTGTCGGAGTTCCCGCTGGCCACCACCGCGTTCGGCGCGTGGATCACGCCGAAGGACCTGACGGACTTCACGAAACCCGTCGGATCGGGACCGTTCCGGTTCGTGTCCTTCGCGGCGGGCGGCACGCTGGTCGTGGACCGCTTCGACGGGTACTGGGACGGGGCGCCCTACCTCGACCGCGTCGAGTTCGTGCCCGCCAACGAGGAGACCGCCCGGATCAACGCGCTGGTCGGCAACCAGGTCGAGTACGCGCACGACCTCAGCGCCGCCAGCGCGCGCACCTACGCCGCCGACAAGCGGGTCGCCGTGCACCGGGCGCCCGGCTCGGCCATGCACGCGCTCGCCATGAAGCTCGACCGGGCGCCGTTCGACAAGCCGGAGGTGCGCGCCGCGTTCCGGCTGCTGGTGGACCGGGAGGAGCTGGTCCGCACCGTGCTCGGCGGCATGGGCTCGGTCGGCAACGACCTGTTCGGCAAGGGCTACCAGTACTACGCGGACCTGCCGCAGCGCACCCGCGACGTGGAGAAGGCGAAGTCGCTGCTCAAGAGTGCCGGCGTCGAGGGCCTCAAGGTGTCGTTGCAGACCGCCCAGGCCGGGGCCGGACTCGTGGAGGCCGCCACCCTGTTCGCCGAGCAGGCCAAGGCGGCCGGGGTGACCGTGGACGTGGCCGTGGGCAACAAGGACACGTTCTTCAAGGACACCCTCAGCGGCGGTTCGTTCTCCTCGTACCGGTCCGGGGCGATGCCGATCGACACCCACCTGGCGTCCCGGCTGCTCACCACGTCCCCGCAGAACGTCACCAGGTGGGGCTCCCCCGAGTTCGACGCCCTGTACCGGAAGATGCAGTCCAGTGTGGACCCGGCCGCGCGCACCGCCGCGTACCGGGAGATGCAGGTCCAGCTGCACGAACGGTGCGGCCTGCTGATCTGGGGCTTCGCGGACTGGATCGTCGGCACCTCGGCCCGCCTGAACGGGGTGGCCGACGCGCCGCCGAACACCCTGGACTGGGCGCGGTTCGACAAGGTATGGCTGGCCTGATCCTGTGCTGCGCTACACCCTCGGCCGGCTCGGCGTCGGCCTCGCCCAACTGTTCGTCGTCGCCACCGGCGTGTTCGTGCTCACCGAGGCGCTGCCCGGGGACGCGGCCGTGGTCGCCGCCGGGGACGTGCCCGACCCGGCGCGGATCGCGGCGATCCGGCACGCCCTCGGGCTGGACCTGCCGCCGTGGGACCGGTACGTCGGCTGGCTGGGCGACCTCGCGGCCGGTGACCTGGGCACGTCCCTGGTCACCGGCCGGCCGGTCGCCGACGTGCTCGGCCAGGCCATCGCGCCCACGGCCGTCCTCGCCGGGGTCACCCTCGCCGTGCTGCTGCCGCTGTCGCTGCTCCTCGGCGTGCTCGCCGCGCTGAAGGAGGGCGGCAGGCTCGACCGGGCGATCAGCGCGGTGACGGTGGCCCTGCACGCGGTGCCCGAGTACGCGCTCGCGGTGCTGCTGGTGGCCGTGTTCGCGCTCTGGCTGGGGGTGCTGCCCGCCACGGCGGTCGGCGGGTCGTTGACGGAGACCCCGGTGCTGCTGGTGCTGCCGGTGACCGTGCTGGCCGCGCGGTCGGCGGCGTCGCTCGTCCGGCTGGTCCGGGCGGGGATGGTCGACGCGCTGGCCTCGGAGTACGTCGCGCACGTCCGGCGGCACGGCCTCGCCCCGTGGCGGGTCGTGCTCCGGCACGCGCTGCCCAACGCGCTGGTCCCCGCCGTGCAGCAGCTCGCCCGGACCGTGGACTGGCTGTTCGGCGGGATCGTGGTCGTGGAGGCCGTGTTCGCCGTGCCGGGGCTGGCCGCCGCGATCGTGGACGCGGTGTCCGGGCGGGACATTCCCGTGGTGCAGGCGGCGACGGTACTCGTCGGGGCGGTCGTGATCTGCGTGAACCTGGCCGCCGACCTCGCCGCGCACCGGCTGACACCCCGGGCGGGGGTGGCCCGGTGAGCCGCGCCGTCGTCGGGGCCCGACCGTTCGGTGCGGCTCCCTGGCGGGTGACCCCGTGAGGGGCCGGGTCGTGGTCGCCGGGGCGCTGGTCGCCGTGCCCACCCTCGTCGCCGTCGCCGGCCCCCTGCTGGCCCCGCTCACCACCGCCCAGCGCGGCATCGCCTACTGGTCCGGCCCCGGCTACCCGCTGGGCACCGACTCCCTCGGCCGCGACGTCCTCGGCCTGGTGCTGCGCGGCGGCGCGTCCGTGCTGCTCCTGGCCGCGACGGCCAGCCTGGTGGCCTACGCGCTGGGCGCGCTCGTCGGACTCGCCGCCGCCGGTACCCGTCGTCGCTGGTTGGACGAACTGCTGATGCGCCCCCTCGACGTGCTGCTCGCGGTGCCGGCGCTGCTCGTCCTGCTGCTCGTCGCCTCGCTCACCGACCGGGGCGTCGGCATGGTCGTGGTCGTCGTGGCCGTGGTCAACACCCCGGCCATCGCGCGGCTGATCCGGGCCGCCACTCTCGACGCGGTCCGCCGGCCGGCCGCCGAGGCGATGCTGTTGCAGGGCGAACCCCGGTGGCGGGTGTACGCCGTCTTCGTCGCCCGCGAGGTCGCCCGCCCGCTGCTGGCCGACGCGGGCACCCGCCTGACCACGGCCGTGTACCTCGTCGGCGCCGCCAACTTCCTCGGCGTGGGCCTGCCGCCCGGCTCGGCGGACTGGGCGGTGCTCGTCGACCGCAACCGGGCCGGCCTGCTCCTGCAACCGTGGGCGGTCCTCGCGCCCGCGATCCTGATCGTGGCCCTGACCGTCGGCATGAACCTGCTGGCGGACGACCTGACCCGGAGACGACGATGATCGAACTTCACGAACTCGTCGCAATTGTCGGTTCCACGTCTATTGTGGAGAACGTGTCCCTCCAGGTGCCGGCCGGCGGCGTGCTCGCCCTGGTCGGCGAGTCCGGCAGCGGAAAGACCACCACCGGGCTCGCCCTGCTCGGCGAGGCCCGGCCCGGGGTCGCGTTGACGGGCCGGATCCTGGTCGACGGGTACGACATGCTCGGGGCGCGCCGGCCCAGGGGGCTCGTCGGGTACGTGCCGCAGCATCCGGCGGCGGCGCTGAATCCGGCGCGGCGGGTCGGCGGGGTGCTCGCCGAGCTGGCGGCGGTGGGCGGGGCTCGGTCCGGGCCGGACGCGTCGGCCGCCGAGGGGAGGCGCCGGGCGGGCGCGGACGGGGCGCGCCAGCCCGGAGGGTGGACCGTGGGTCGGGGTGGGCGCGCGGTGGCGCGGGAGGCGGTGGGCCGGGCATTGTCCGCCGCTCAGCTGGCCACCGACCGGGAGACCCTGCGCCGCTATCCGCACCAGTTCTCCGGCGGGCAGCAGCAGCGCCTCGCCCTGGCCGGAGCGCTCGTCGGCGGCCCCAAGGTGGTCGTGCTCGACGAGCCCACCACGGGGCTTGACCCCGTCACCCGGCGCGCCGTCCTCGACGAACTCGCCGCGCTGGCCGCAGCCGGGCTCACCCTCGTGCTGCTCACCCACGACCTGGGCGCCGTCCGGGCGCTCGCCTCGCAGGTGCTCGTCCTGCGCCGGGGCCGGGTCGTCGAACAGGGCACGGCGTCCGTCCTGGCGGCGCCGACGCACCCGTACACCCGGGAACTGGTCGAGGCCGAGCCCCGACGCATCCGGGAACTCGTCGAGGTCGGGCCCCGGGTCACCCGGGAACCCGGCGACGAGCCCCGGAACGTGGGCGAGGCCGGGTCCCACACCGCGCGGGAGTCGGTCGACGGCGAGCCCGGCGTCACCCGGGGAGCGGGCGGCGGCGTACCCCTCCTGGAGGTCTCGGGTCTGACGGCCCACTACGGCCGCCGCGCCGCGCTCGCCCCGCTGGACCTGGTCCTGCCGGCGGGCTCGTGCCTGGGTGTCGTCGGCGCGTCCGGCAGCGGCAAGACCACCCTCGGCCGGTGCCTGGCCGGGCTGCACGCGCCGACCACCGGCGAGGTCCGGGTGCGCGGCGAGGTGCTGCCCGGCCGGCTCGACCAGCGGGACCTGCCGCACCGCCGCCGGGTGCAGTACGTGTTCCAGGACCCGCACGCCTCCTTCGACCCGCGCCGCCCCGTCCTGGAGCAGGTGGCCCGCACCGCCGTCCTGCTCCGTGGCCTGACCCCGGACACCGCCCGGGCGGAGGCGGACGCGCTGCTCACCCGGCTCGGCGTGGCCCCCGGCACCACGGGCCGCCGCCCCGCCGGCCTGTCGGGCGGCGAACTGCAACGGGCCGCCATCGCCCGCGCCCTGCTCGCCGAACCCGACGTGCTGGTCTGCGACGAGATCACCTCGGCCCTGGACCCGCTCACCCAGGCGGGCCTGATGGACCTGCTCACCGGCCTGGACCTCACCCTGATCCTGATCAGCCACGACCTGCCCCTGGTCGCCGGGGCAGCCGACCACCTCGCCGTCCTCGCCGACGGCCACCTGGTCGAGCACGGCCGCACCGCGACCCTGCTGACCGACCCGCGACATCCGCTCACCCGGGCGCAACTCGACGCGCTCGCCGAACAGGAGGTGCCATGACCGAGTACGAGATCCGGGAAGCGGGCGAGGACGACCTCGCCAGCGCCCGGCAGGTCATGCTCGACACGTTCTACCGCGACTTCGACCACGGCTACGTGCCGCGCTGGCACGCCGACGTGGTGGACCTGCGCGCCGCGTACCTGGTCCCGGAACGGCACGCGCTGTTCGTCGCGGTCCTCGACGGGGAGGTGGTCGCCACCACCGCCGTGCGCGCCGACGGCCCGCAGTGCCCGCCGCACCCGCGATGGTTGGTCGACCGGTACCCGTCGGGCACCACCGCCCAACTCTTCCGGGTGTACGTCCGGCCCGGGCACCGCCGGCACGGCCTGGCCCGCCGGCTCGTCCGGGAGGCGTGCGACTTCGTGGCCCGGGCCGGCGGGTACACGGCGATCTACCTGCACACCGACACCCGGGTGCCCGGGGCGGAGGCGTTCTGGCGGTCCCAGGCCAAGGAGGTGCACGCCGACCTCGACGCGTCCGCCACGGTGCACTTCGAGATCCAGCTCCCCTAGCGGTCGACGCGCCGGCCCGTCTCCCCCGGCGATCGGCGCCGCCCGCCCGGCCTCTCCCAGCGGTTGGCGCCGCCCGCCCGTCGGGGGAAGGCCACCGTCCACGGTGTGCCCGAGGCTCGCGGGGCGGTGCTGGACTTTTCCCAAAATGTATTGTCTGATCCATCCTTTGGAGTCCTATACGTCCAATATGAGGAGAACGATGACCTGCTGGTGGAGAAGAGTCGCCGCCGCCGCGGTGCTGGTCGCCGCGCTGGGCACCGCCGAGGCCGGCACGCGCCCGGCACCCGCCGCCGCCGAGGAGCGGGGGGCCCTGCGGATCGCCCGGTTCCTCGGCGAGCAGCGCCTGCCGCACCTGGCGCAGTTCGAGGGCACCACGGTCGGCGGGTTCTCCGGAATGGACCGAGACCCGGTCACCGGCACGTGGTACCTGCTGTCCGACGACCGGTGGCGCTACAACCCGGCCCGGTTCTACACCAGCCGACTGGACATCGACCCCGTCAAGGGCACCTTCACCGGGGTACGCCTCACCGGCGTCACCACGCTCCTGGACTCCGCCGGCGCCCCCTACCCGGAGTACGGCAGGCCCGGCTCCGTGGACCCCGAGTCGATCCGGTTCGACCCGTGGAGCCGCCGGCTGCTCTGGGCCCAGGAGGGCGACCGCCCCCGGCCGGGCCAGTCCGCCCCGCCGCTGGCGCAACAGTCCATCCGGTGGACCAGCCCCGCGGGCGAGGACCGGGGCGGGCTGCCGCTGCCCCGCAACCTGGAGCTCACCGAGACCGACTCCGGCGCGCGGCGCAACACCGGCATCGAGGGCCTGACGTTCACCCCGCACACGATCGTGGCCGCCATGGAGGGCCCCCGCTACGAGGACGGCGCGCTGCCGACCGCCGACGACGGGGCTCCCGCGCGCCTCACGGTGTGGGATCGCCGCTCCGGCGGGGTGCGCGCCCAGTACGTCTACCCGCTCGACGCCCTGCCGGCCGCCCCGATCCCGCCGACCGGCCACGCCGACAGCGGCGTCTCCGAACTCCTCGCGATCGACGACCACCGGTTCGTGGCCCTGGAACGCTCCTGGATCGAGGGCGTCAACTACCGCTCGAAGCTGTACGAGATCGACCTGCGCGGCGCGACCGACGTGCTGCACCGCGACAGCGTCGCCACCGGCCCCGCGTACGGCGCGGTCAGCAAGCGCCTGCTGTACGACTTCGGCGCGCTCGGCCAGCCCCAGCAGAACTTCGAGGCGATGTCCTGGGGGCCGCGCCTGGCCACCGGCGAGTGCACCCTCGTCGTGGCCTCCGACGACAACTTCGACCAGCGCGAGGTCACCCAGTTCCTCGCCTACGCCCTCCGGGGCTGCTGACCAGCCTCGCGGCCCAGTACCTCCGCGACCCGATCGAGGCGGCGCCGCTCCGCCCGGCGTGACAATCCGTGCCGCCCCGACCCCGAACCGGGGCCGGGGCGGCACGGCGATAGCCCCGAGCCGCGCCGACCCGGCGGGCATCGTGGGAGCGGCAGACGCTACTCCGGAGCGGCGCCCCCGACCTGGGGAGATTGTTGCGCTTGTCGACGCCCCGACTTGTTCGGCTCAGGATGCCCGGCCGCTCCCGTCGGGCCCGGGGTCGCGCCGGGTTCGCCGGGTGAACAGGAACCCGCCGACGGCCAGTGCGAGAACGGCGATGCCGCCCGCCCCGATCCACCACACCGAGCGGTCCGCGGCCTCCAGGACCGGGGCGGACCCGAGCGCGCGGGTGGCGGTGCAGATGTTGTCCCGGTACGGGCTGGAGCCGTTCACGGGATGGAACTCGTACCGGGTGCCCGCCTCGTAGGACCGGTCCACAGTGGTCAAACTGTCCGGCCCGGTCGCCTCGGTGCCCACGACGGTGACGGTGCGCCCGTCGTCGGTACGGACCCGGGCGACCCGCCCCCGGTTCTCGGTGTCCGTCACCACCCCGGCGAACGCGTGCCGCGAGGTGACCGGAGTCGACACGCACGAGGCGTCCGCCGGTCCGGAGGTCAGGGTCAACAGGGCCGCCGACAGCGCCACACAGGCTGCGGCCGCCGCGTAGATCGGGCGCACGGTTCTCATACCACTCGGACGGCCGGCCAGACCTCCCGGTTCCGCGCGACCCGCGCACGGCGGGATGCTCCCAGCAGTGGGCGGTCCATGTCCTCGCGTCGGCCAGTGTGAACGGTGGGATGCCAACCCATCCAACTGAGCTAGTTCGCGGGCCCATCGATGTGTATCGTGCACACGTCGATTCGAATTCTTTCTAATGTTGGAGGACTCTTGAAGGTCAGGATGAGGTTGGCGGCCATCGCGCTCGGAGCGACGGTCCTGACCACCGTTCCGCTGGCGGTGCTGCCGGGTGCCGCGTACGCGTGCTGGGGCGCCGAGACGGAGAGCCAGAGTGGATGCGAGGACTACGGCGGCAGCCTCGACCCCGGCAACTGGGTGCCCGACGGCGCGGGCGGCGGCGAGTACTTCGAGACCGTCGGGGACTGGGGCGCCGCCGTCACGCCGGTGCCGTCCCTGCCCGAGATCGTGGTCACGGCCACCAGGGAACCGGCGCCGTCGGTACCCCCGCCCCCGTCCAACGAATGGATCGCCGTCTACACCGGCGGTGGCGGTGGCGGCGGCCCCAGCAACACCGCCGCGGTCCTGGGCCGGGGGCCGAAGGAGGAGAAGCGCGAGGACTGCCTGCGCAACTCCACGCCCTCGCCGACGAGGCTGAGCCGGACGTTCACCTACCAGGTCACCTACCAGGTCAGCGCGGGCATCTCCGCCGGCGCGAAGGACGTTCTCGTCGCCACGCTCGGCGCCCAGCTCAACACCGCGGTGACCCGGACCGCCGGGATCGATGTGACGCTCAGCCCCGGCCAGAGCTACGGGCTGTTCGTCGAGTACCAGACGGTCACCTACGTGGTCTTCACGCCGAGCATGTTCGGCGGCGTGAACAGGGAGTTCGTGACCGTGAACCAGCCGACCGGCGTCGTCACCGCGCGCACCTGCTGACGCCGACGGTGGTGCGACGGGTCCGCCCGTCGCACCACCGCTCGGCGCGGGAGGCGGTGCGCGTCTAGCGGATCACGCGGTGGCGGAGGTAGGCGACCCCCGAGCCGAACGTGCGGGTCTCCACGAGTTCGAGATCCACCCGGCGCTCACCCCGGGGAAAGAACGGAACACCCCCGCCGACGAGTACCGGATACACCATGGCCCGGTACTCGTCGATCAGGTCCGACGCGGCCGCCCCGGCGGCGAGGGTCGCGCCACCGATCGCGATGTCGCCCTCCCCCGGCTCGGCCCGTAGTCGCCCGATCTCCTCCGCCAGACCGCCGGAGACCAGGCGGGCATTACCCTCCACCTCGGACAGCGTGGTCGAGAACACCACCTTCGGGAGCGGGTTCCAGAGCGCGGCCCACTCGAGTTCCGCGGCGTCGAGCGAGGGGTTCTGGTCGGCGTTCTCCCAGTACAGCATCGTCTCGTACAGCTTCCGGCCCATCAGGTGGACGCCGACGTCGCGGATCTCGTCGATCCAGAACCGGAAGACGTCCCTGTCGGGCGCCGCCCAGTCGAAGCCGCCGTCCGGCCCGACGACGTAGCCGTCCAGGGACATGCTCATCGAATACGTCACGCTGCGCACGAAAGGCCTCCTCGGCACCAGATTCGACAGTCGGCGCCGGACACGTCACGGCGCGCGGGAGCACCCCGGCGATCCCGCAAGCGCGGCCTAGCCCGGTCCCGCCAGGGGCTGGAACAGTTTCCACTGCCCCTCGGAGACGACCCGGGCCACGCCGTCGACCACGGTGACGGCGGACTCGTCGTCGATCGCGTACGTCGGCGCGGGGATCCGGGCCGCCCACTTCTCCGCGTTGGCCAGGGAGGCGTCGGGATGGTGCGGGTGCTCCAGGTGCGGGATCACCGCGAAGTCCACCAGTCCCGCGCCCCGGCCGGTGACCAGGAGCCGGTCGACCTCACCCTCGGGCGTGCCGAACACGACGCTCTCCGACCTCAGCGGTCCGTCGGTCCCCCGGGGCGGGTCGACGTACGTCTCGACGAAGGTGGCGGCGGCGGCGATGCTCGCGGCGCTCACCCCGACGTAGACCGCCTCGGGGCGCAGCGTCGGCAGGAGGTCGGCCAGGCCGGAGCGCCGCATCCACTGGGCGAGGAACAGCGGGTCGCCGCCCCCGACCAGCAGCGCGTCGGCGTCGCGGACCGCCGGCACCCAGGCGGACTCGTCGATGCTCGGCAGGGCGGTCAGCTCCAGTACCCCCATGGATCTCCAACCGAGTTCGCACAGCGGCGACGGACTCTCGCCGCGGATCGCCCGGTAGGCCATGCCGGCCCCGCCGGGGAACGGGTAGAGGGCGGTGGGGACGAAGAGGGCGGTGGCCTCGGCGACCGGCTTGCCCAGCAGCTCGACCAGCGCGGCGTGGATGCTGCCGTTCCTGATCCCGGACGAGGTGAGTAGCGCTCTCATGCCCCCACCCTACTGACCGCGACACCCGCGAACCGCCCGATCGGGCCTCCCGCACGAGGGACGTGCGAGGGGACGAGGTGGGCGACCGCCGAACCCGTCGAGGGACCGTCAGACGGGTCCCTGTGAGCCCAGCACCGCCCGGACCTTCGCGATGGACTCCTCCAGCTCGTCGGCATCGTCGTGGCGCACCGACCACTCCACGCCGCGCACCTCGCGGCGGACCCGGTTCACCGCCACGCCCCGCCCCAGCGCCGCGCTGTCGACACCGGTGAGCTCCGCGTATCCGCGCAGGACGGCCGCACCGAATTCCGCGCCCAGATACCACAGGCCACACAGGTCGGCCGCCGGATCACCGAGCCGGGCGTCCTCCCAGTCCACCACCGCGGCCAGACCGCCGTCCCGCGCCACCAGGTTGCCGTGCCAGAAGTCGCCGTGCAGCGCGACCGGCCTTCCGGGCCCGGCGAGCCAGTCGCGGTACTCGGCCCGCCAGCGCCGGAACGCGGCGGCCTCCGGACCGGCCAGCCGCCCGGCGACGAGCTCGACGACCGGGTCCGGCGGCCAGAGTTCCGTCTCCTGCCCACCAGGCCCAGCCTCCGCCGGCACCCGGCGCAGCACGGCTTCGAGCTCCGGGGAGTCCACCGCGTGCAGGGCCGCGAGGAACCGGGCCGTCTCCCCGGCCAGCGCCGGGCCTCGCGACCGGACCAGCCCGGCGGAGACCTGCTCGCCCGGCAGCCACCTGTGCACCAGCGCGCCGTGTTCCAACGACTCCTGCGCCGGCAGCACCTCGACCACCTCCGGTACCCGGGCCGGCAGTTCGGGCAGCGCGCCGAGCACCTCCACCATGCGCAGACCGCGCCCGGCGGCGTCCCCGGTGTCGGGCACCCGCACGACGAGGTCCGGCCCGGCCCGCACCACCGAGACCGAGAACCCGGCCCCCAGAAACGTCAGCTCCGACGGCTCGAACGTCCGTCCCGCCCGCTCCAGGGCGGCGCCGACCCCGGCGAGCAGCCCGTCGACCGCCCGCTCTCCCATCACCGCATCCGACATCCCGCTATTCTCACCGCCCGCGCCCCGATCCGATGCCCCGTCGTTCGCGGCCGAACGCCCCGGCCACAGGCAGTGGGCCACTCCCCCGGGACGCCGGCCTCTCCGCGCGAGGAGCGATCACAGTCCAGGGCTGGCCACCGGCCCTGGCCGAACAGGTCCGCCGACGACTGGCTTCGCCGGCCGGGCCGTGACGGCTCCGCCTCCGTGGGCTACGTGCGACCGGGGGCTTCCCCACCGCCCGACGGCGCGGCCCTGGCGGCCCGTTCGATCTTCGCGCGCCGGGCTTCCCGGACGGCCTCGTCGGGCCGCCCGTGCGCGTGCCGGGCGTTGAACCCGGTCGCGCCGTCGAGCTGTTCGCGCAGGATGTCGGCGTGCCCGGCGTGCCTGCTGGTCTCGGTGAGCACGTGGACCAGGATGTTGAACAGTTTCACGTCGGGGCGGGGCCACCAGGGCACGTGGCCGGGCGCGTCGATCGCCAGGGCGGTGATCGTGGCGTCCGAGTGCGCCCACACGCGGCGGTACCGGTCGATGAGGTCCTGGCGGGTCTCGTGCTCTGTCGCCCACATGGTCGCGTCGCCGGCTTCAGCGTCGTCCCACCGGGGCAGGGGTTCGGGGAAGGGGCGGTCGAAGACGAGGCCGAAGTACCTGCCCTCGGTCACCGTCAGGTGCTTGACCAGGCCGAGGAGGTTCGTTCCGGTCGAGGTCAGGGGGCGGCGGACGTCGTACTCGGAGAGGCCGTCGAGTTTCCACAGCAGCACCTCGCGGACGTCGCGCAGATCCCCGTGCAGGTACTCCTTCGCGAATTCATCGATCATGGGGTGGTGCCGTCCGTGCGCAGCCGCGAGTGCACGTGGCCGTCGTGCCAGCCGTCGGCGTGCAACATGGAGCCCCGCTGGGTGCCCTCCAGCGCGTACTCGGCCTTCGCCGCGACCCGGCACGACGCGACGTTGCCGGTGGAGTGCTGGAGCGAGAGCCGGTGCAGGCCCAGCGTGTCGAACGACCACCGGGTCAGGGCCCCCAGCGCCCGGACGGCCACGCCCCGGCCCCGGGCGGCGGGGAGCATCCAGTAGGAGACGGCCGCGTGGGCCTCGAACAGCGAGATGTTGCGCAGCCCGGTCTGGCCGAGCGGCGCGTCGCGGTCGTCGACGACCGCCCAGCTGACGGCCGTCTCGTCGGCCCAGCGCGCGGGCCAGTTCGCGAGCCAGGCGCCGGCCTCGTCGAGGTCGTCGAGGCGGCGGACGTGCCACCGCTGGATGCCCGGGCAGTCGAACGCGGTGCGCACGGCCTCGGCGTCGCTGTCGCGCCAGGGGCGCAGGCTCAGGCCGCCGTCGACGGGGAGGAGGGGTTGCCGGTGGTCGGCCAGGCTTCCGGCGGGGAGCGCCGGCGGAACGAGAAGGGGCACCGGCCCATCATGCCCGAGGGCGGGGACGGGCGCCGACCCCGCGAAGGGGCGTCACGCCCAGCTCCGGCGCCGCCGCAACCCGTCGAGCACCAGGGCGTCACGCCCAGCTCCGGCGCTCCCGCCGCAACCCGTCGAGGATCAGGTCGAGCCCGACGCCGAACTCCCCGGCGTACGCGTACCCCGGCCGCGACGCCCGGTCGGTGATCATCTCGGCGAGGTACGGGAACTCGCCCAGAGGCAGCCCGTCCAGGATCGCGCCCGCCACCTCGTCCATCCCGCCGTCCGGCGCGGCCGGCAGGCTGAGTTCCTGGAGGGTGAAGCCGTACAGGTAGCTGTCGAGGACCGAGAACGCGTGGGCCGCGCCGGCGATCGAGAAGCCGCCCCGCCGCAGGCAGCCGATGACCGCGTCGTGGTGGCGCAGGGTCGCGGGGCCGGGGTGGGTACGGGAGTCCATCAGGCCGATCGCCCACGGGTGCCGGAGCAGTGCGGCGCGCAGGGAGGCGGACCGCCGGCGGATCGCGGTGCGCCAGTCGGCGGCGGGCGGCGGGAGTTCGATCTCGGCGAAGACCGTGTCGACCATGCCGTCGAGGATCAGGTCCTTGGTCCGGAAGTGGTGGTAGAGGGACGTGGCCTCGACGCCGAGCCGCCCGGCGAGGGTGCGCATGCTGGGCGCGCCGGCGCCGTTCTCGTCGGCCAGGGCGACGGCCGCGCGGAGCACGATCTCCCGGGTGAGGGGCGCGCGGCGGGGCGCGGGATCGGCGGTCATCTTGACAACCTTACGTTGTACGGCTCACCCTTACAGCGTAAGGTTCCAGCCTTACAGCGTAAGGCCAGAGGAGGCGGACGATGGAAGCGATCGGCGCGGAGAGCGGCGGGAAGCCGGGAGCGGGCCGGCGGGTGTGCGTGGTCGGCGCGTCCGGGAAGCTCGGGCGGTACATGGTGCGGCACGCGTTGGACCGGGGATTCGAGGTCGTCGGCGTGTGCCGGGAGAAGAGCGTGCACAAACTCGACGGGTACGACATCACCGTGGTCCCCGGCCCGACCGACGACCGCGCGGTCATCGCCCGGGCGGTGGCCGGATGCGACGCCGTGCTCACGGTGCTCGTGCCGTGGGGCGTGAGGAACTACTCGTCGGGTACGGCGCAGGCGGTGCTCGACCACGCCCGCCCCGGTACCCGTCTGGTGTTCTCCTGCGGTTGGCACGTGGCCCGCGACGGGCGCGACGTCTACACCCGGAGGTTCAGGGTGCTGGTGGCGGTGTTCGGGCGGCTGGCGAAGCTGGCCCGGGTCGTGGACGTGGCCGACCAGGTGGAGGCGTGCCGGCGGATCTTCGCCAGCGACACCCGGTGGACGGTCGTGCGGGGCAGTGACCTGGAGGAGGGCGAGAGCGAGGGGCTGCCGGTGTGGAGCCGGCACGTGGGTGACCCGGTGCTGGCGAGCAACCGGACCCGGCGGGTGGACTACGCCCGGTTCATGGTCGAGGCGGTCGACGACGACACCCTGGTCCGCGAGGCGCCGGCGATCGTCGGCCGGGGCACGCCGTCGGCCCTCGCCCACGCGCGGCCCTAGCCACGCGCGGCCGGTGCGGCGGCGGCCCCCCGTTCCCGCCGCCGCCGCACCGCGCCGGTCAGGCGGTCATGAACCGGTCCACCGGCAGCGCCCGGTCCACGATCCGCACGTCGCCGATCCAGCCGTAGAACCCCTGCTCCACCACGTTGTCGTAGGTCGTGGCGCCCACCAGCCACGGCTTGCCGACCGTGCCCAGGCCGACCGCAGGGGTCGACGGGTTGCGCAGCAGCTTCGCGCCGTCCACGTACATCGTGGTCGTCCGGCCGTTGTTGACGACGGCCACGTGGAACCACCGGTCCGGGACCATCTCGTGGCCCCAGTTCGTGGCGATGCCCTGCCGGTTGAGCGGCCACACCGCCCACTGCAACGCGAGCCCGTCGGACAGGTTCAGGGTGGCCAGGGGCTCGGCCGGGTCGTCACCGGTGCGGCCCGCGTCCCCGCCGTCGCCCATGCGGCTGAGGACACCCATCCACGCGTGGTTGTCGCGCGCGTCGGCGGGCAGCCTGACGAACGCCTCCACCGTGTACCCCTTGGCGAAGGTCTGGGTGTTGAGGGGCGCGTTGTCGGCGGTGCGCAGGTAGCTGCCCCGGGCGGGACGCTTGGCGCCGCCGAGGAACACGCTGCCGTGGGCCGGGGCGTCCGGGTGGTGCTCGGCGGTGAAGCGCAGGCTGTCGGGGGCGCTGCCGTCGAGGGTGACCCTGGTCAGGTGGTTGCCCGCGCCGGAGCGGTCCTCGACCCGGTCGCCGGGGGCGTCGAACCGCCAGTAGGCGACGGTGCCGGGCACGAGGAGCTCCGCCGCCGGGCGGGCCGGGCGCGCGGGCACGGGGGCGAAGCCGGCGAACCGGGTCCCGAAGTCGATCGGCACGTTGAACCGGTTGACCGGGTCGGTCAGTTCCACGTCGACCCGGCCCAGCGCGTTGCGGGTCTTCTGCTCCCGCAGCCACGGGGAGAACGTCTCGACGTCGATGGTGTCGCGGGCCAGGTCGAAGTGGTACAGCCGGATCATCGCCGAGCCGCCGTAGTAGCGGTCCTGGTAGTTGGTGACGTGCACGTGCACGTCGTGGCCGGCGGCGTTGGCCAGCACGGTGCGGCCGGACGGCCAGTAGTGCCCGTTGAGGGTGAGGAAGATCTGGTCGTGGTCGCGGATCAGCCCGTCCCACAGCCGCTGGCCGTGCTCGGACAGGTGCGCCGCGCCCGCGTCGTCGGCGAAGGCCAGGTCGTGGGTGGTGAGGATCGCGGCGGCGCGCGGGTGGGCGGCCAACACCCCCTTGCACCACTCGACGGTACCGGCGGACACCCGCCAGTCCAGCGCGAACACCAGCCACTCGCGCCCGGCGGCCCGGAACGTGTGGAACGTGTTGTAGCCGCCCGACGTCGCCCCGCCGAACGTCGCCATCTTCTGGAACCGGGCCGGGCCGAACACGTCGAGGTACGGGCTCGGGCCCCGGGTGTCGTCCGTGCGGGAGTTGATGTCGTGGTTGCCGGCCAGCACGCTGTACGGCATGCCGCGCCGGTCGAACTCGCGGAACACCGCCCCGGCGGCGGCCAGCTCCCCGGCCGCCGCGTTCTCCACGACGTCCCCGAGGTGCGCGGCGAACACGGTGTTGTCGGCCGCGCTGTGGTCCACGATGTACTTCAGCGACGCCGCGAGCGGGGCCGGGTCGCCCCGGTCGCCGTCGAAGAGGTACTGGGTGTCGGGGACGACCGCGATCGTGAACCGGGGGTTGTCGGCGTCGCGGGTCGCGGCCGGCCCGGTCCCGGTCGTGGCCGCGGCGATCCCGGGCACGGCCAGGGTCGCCGCGCCGACGCCGAGCGCGCCCACCCCGAGGAGCAGGTTCCGGCGGGAGGTTTCCATGGTCATTTGCGCACCTCGATGAAGATGGGGTTGGTGTAGAGCCAGGTGTCCAGCCACGGGTCGCCGTCGCCGGGCGGATGCGCCAACGGGCCGCGCGGGTCGACCGCCGCGCCCAGCAGGCCGGGTCCGGTGCGCCGGCCGTCGCTGCCCCGGACCCGCAGGTAGCAGGACTCGCGGACGTTCTCGATCGGGACCTTCACCGTGTACGTGCCGGTCCGGCCCGCCACGTCGGCGGTGTGCACGACCCGGGTGTCCGGCGCGCGCCAGGAGTCCCGGTCGGCGGCCGGGCCGCGCACCGCGCCCCGGATCACGTCCAGGTGTGCCAGGTTCGGGACGTCGCCGTGCAGGTTGGGACGCGACGCGGTGGTCACCGTGATGCTCAGCAGCAGGCGCTCATTGCGCGCGACATGCACCCTGCCGCCGAGGGTGGCGCCCTTGCACCGGCCGTTCTTGTCGGTGAGCCGGACCTCCAGGCCGTCGACGAGCTGGCCGTGGTCGACCCAGACCCGGCCCTCGCGCAGGCCCTCCATCACCTGGGCGTAGCCGTAGCCCGTGACGCCCACGTGGGTGCGGCTGAACTGGCCCGGCCACAGGTCGCTGCCCGGCTGGGGGCTGTCGGTGTCCACCGGGTCGGGCAGCCGGCCGGCGTTGTCGAAGTTCGCGCCGGGCGCCCAGTCGCCGTTGCGCCAGGTGTCCAGTACCGTGCGATGGTTGTCCGAATTGGACGTGATCGTGTAGAGCCGGCCCTCGGCGAGGAGCGCGTCCCACATCCCACCGACGGTGGCGGTCATCCAGTCGAACCCGCCGTAGGTCCGGTACGCCTCCGGCGGGAAGCCCGGCCAGGACTGGGCGGAGGGCGCGTTCTCGTACTCGCCCCGGATGCTCTTCGCGCCCCGGGCCGGCAGCGCCGCGCCCTGGGCCCCCGGCGCGCCCTCCATCCCGATCATGATGTCGGGGTCGGCGTCCCGCCAGGCGCGCAGCTCGTGCGGGGAGTCGATGCCCAGCCGCGACGGGTGGTTGGCCAGGACCAGGGCGTCGGGGATGTCCCCGGCCCGCTTGCGCTCGCCGAGCCAGCGGATCGCCTCCACCGCGAGGGCCTCGTTGCCGGCGGTGTCCGGATGTCCGGGCGCGCCCTGGGTCCGGCCCAGCAGCTTGCCGTCGAACCGGGTCTCGAACTGGCGGAGGATCTCGACCTCGTGCGGGCCGGGCGGGGTGAACACGGTCGCGTGCTCGGCCCCCGGGATGTACCACTCCAGGCCCTGGAACACGAGCATCCGGGGGTTCTCGGCCCGCGCCTTGAGGATCTCGGCGTGCTCGGCGAGCGCGCCGCCCGCGTGCGCGTGCCCGATGTTGCTGTGCTCGGTGAACACCATCCAGTCCAGCCCGAACTGGGCGGCCCGCCGGGTGAGCTGCGCCGCCGTGTACTTCGCGTCGTGGCTGAACACGGAGTGCACGTGGTGGTCGCCGACCAGGTAGACGAGGTCGGGGTCGTCGTCGGGACCCGGCGGGGTGGCCGACGACGCGGCGGCCGGGGCCCCTTCCATCAGGCTCAGCCCGGCGAAACCGACACCGAACAGTCCGGCCCGGACCATCAGCGCCCGGCGGGAGCGGCCCCGGGCATCGAGGGACGTCTCGGGGACGTCGGGGTCCGCCCACTCGGGCAGCGGTTCGCGGTGGGTTGGCATGTGTCTCCCCTGGTCGTGGGTGGTGTACCGCACGGTAGGAGGGGGAGGTGACGCGGAGGTGATCTTCGGCCGGCCAACAGTTGACAACGTTTCCCATTGCGTGGGGTCCCGGCCCCGGGTCGCCCCGGGGCCGGTCGACCCTCAGGTGGCCCGGTGGTGCTCCGGGATGTGCCGGGTCCGCTCCAGGCACGCGCTCGCCCGCTCGTGGGTCAGCTGGGCCACCCGGACGTACAGGCAGTCGAGGATCAGGAGCTGGGCGTGCCGGGCGGCCGGTCCGCCGTGCCGGTAGGTGGTGCCGTACACGGCGGTGGTGAGGATGTGGTCGGCGTACCCGGCCAGGGGCGAGTGCCGGTCGTCGGTGACCGCGACGGTGGTCGCCCCGGAGCTGCTCGCCAGGCACAGCGCGGCGATCGTCTCCCCCGTGCCGCCGGAGTGCGACAGGGCGATGGCCGCGTCGCCCGTACCGAGCAGCGCCGCGCTGGTCTCGGCGTCGTGGGTCTCGGTGCGCGCCCAGATGGGCCGGCCGATCCGGTGCATCCGGGCCGCCATCTCGTGCGCGGCGTACGCGCTGCCGCCGAGCGCGTACACGTCGATCCGGCCGGCGGTGGCCAGGGCCCGGGCGGCGGCGTCGAGGGCCGTGAGGTCGAGCTGGTCGGCGGTGTACTGCAACGACAGCACGTCGGCCCGGGCGACGACCGCGGCGGCGTGCGCGAGGCTGTCGTCGGGGCCGATGTCGAAACCGAGGTCGGCGTGCCAGCCGTGCGCGGGGGCGACGCTGGTCTCCCGCGCCAGGCGCAGGCGCAGGTCCTGGAAGCCGGCCAGTCCGAGGGCCCGGCAGAACCGGGCGACGGTCTCCGGGGTGGTGTGGCTGCGCAGGGCGAGCGCGTTCATGGACATCGTCGCCGTGGCGTGCGGGTCGTTCAGGATGGTCTTGGCGATCGAGCGCAACGCGTCCGGCAGGCGCGACAGCTCGGCGTCGATGAGGACCAGCACACTGGGGACACCGGTAGGGGTTCCGTACACCACACGTCCTTGCTTTCGTCGTTCGTGGTCGGCGGGGCCGAGCGGTCGCCGGTGACGCGCTCGGCCCTGCCGGGTGGTTCACCAGCCGAGGGGGGTGATCTCCGCGGCGGAGGTCCACGGGCCGCGCCCGCCGGCCTCGGTGAGGGCCCGCAGCCGGACGTACCGGGCGCTGGTCGGCCAGCACCGGACCGTCTTGGCGGCGGCGTCGTCGGCGAAGGTACCCGCGACGGCCGTGCTCCAGGTGGTCCCGTCGGTGCTGAGCTGGAGCTCGTACTGGCCGATCCGGCCGTTGGCGCCGCCGTCCTGGCGGGGCAGGTAGGTCACCCCGGTGACGGTGCGCGCCGAGCCCAGGTCGAGCTGGAGCTCGTGCGGCAGCGGGGCGTTGCCGCCCGACCACTTCGTGTGCCAGAACGTGGCCGGGTTGCCGTCCACGGCCCGGGTGGCCGGGGCGGTCTCCCCCACGGTCTCCTGGCTGTCGAAGTACTTCACCGTGCCGGCCAGCCGGCCGGAGCCCATCACGGGGTCGCTGCTGCTCGCCGCGCCGTTCTCCATGTGCCCGGCGAACCGGCGGACGAACCCGTCGGTGGTGTCGGCGGTGACGGTGAGGTCGTACCAGCCCTTGTTGCCGTTGCCGGTGCTGAAGTAGTCCTCGGTCGACGCGCCGGCCGCCACCGTGTAGGTCCACGGTCCGCCCGGGCGGTTGTTGCCCCGGACCGTGAACACGCACGCCTTGGTACCGGAGTTGGTCATCTTCAGGTAGACCACATTCTCGGCCGGGGAGTAGCGCAGGGTCACCTCGGGGTTGGCGTTCCCGCTGGTGGTGGCCGTGACCCGGTTGCCGGCGAACCGGCGGACGTACCCGTTGGCCCCTACCACGCTGAGGTCGTACGCGCCGGTCGGCGTGCCCGCGACCCAGGTGTCCGACAGGCTCTTGCCGGCCTCCACCGTGTACCGCCACGGCCCGTCGGTGCGGTACGCGTTGGCGTAGACGAAGAAGTGCGCCCCGGCCGTGCCCGCGTTGGTGAAGTCGAGCGTGAACCCGCCCGCCGCGACCTTCCCGGACACCGTCAGGGTGTAGGGCAGCGGCCGGGCCGTGCGCACCCCGGTCTCCTGCGCGGGCAGGGCCTGCACCGCCGGGGGCTGCGGGTTCGTGGACATCGGGCCGCTGGTCGGCACCGGGGTCGGCAGCGCCGGGTACCCGACGACGGCCGTGCTCAGGTCCAGCGCCGAGGTCAGGTCGCCGCAGACGGCGCGCCGCCAGGGCGAGATGTTGGTCTCGGCGACCCCGGTCCACTTCTCCAGGAACTGGAGCACGGAGGTGTGGTCGAAGACCTGGGAGGACACGTTGCCGCCCCGGGTCCACGGCGAGACCACGATCATCGGCACCCGGGTGCCGAGGCCGATCGGCTCGGTGCCCACGATCTCGTCGGCGACGCCGGCCGTGGACAGGCCCTCGTTCGCGGTGGCCGGCGCGGCCGGCGACGGGATGTGGTCGAAGAAGCCGTCGTTCTCGTCGTAGGTGATGAACACGACGGTCTTGTTCCACACCGACGGGTTCGAGGCCAGCTTGTCCAGGAGCTGCTTGGTGAACTCCGCGCCGTCGTTGGGGCCCCAGTCCGGGTGCTCGGTCTTGCGCTCCGGGGCGCAGATCCAGGACACGGCCGGCAGCCGGTCGTTGGCGACGTCGGCGCCGAACGCGGCGACGGTCTGGTCGGCGGCCACCCGGTGCAGGGCCCGGTCGTAGAGGCCGCGCTCGGCGGCGGTGAGGGTGGCCACCCCCTCGGCCAGCTGCGCCAGGAGGGTGTTGACGGCGGCGGTGTTGCCGGCCTTGGCGGCGGGGAGCACACCCTGGTCGTAGAAGAACTCCAGTTTGGTGTACGCCTTGCCGGCCGAGTCCTTCGTCTTCAGCAACGCCTTGCGGCCGACGTCGAGGAACGTCTTGAAGTAGTCGAGCGCGTTGTCCCCGTAGTTGTCCCACTCCTGGTACACCCGCCAGGACTTGCCCGCCGCCTGCAACCGCTCGGCGTAGGTGGTCCAGGTGTAGCCGGTGTGCGACGGGTTGCGCCACGCCCGGTTGTCGGTCGCCCGGGTGGTGGTGCTGCCGGGCTCGAAGCCGAGCTTGCCCGACCACAGGTAGTACCGGTTCGGGTTGGTGGGGCCGTTCTCCGAACAGTGGTAGGCGTCGCAGATCGTGAACGCGTCGGCCAGCTCGTAGTAGAAGGGCAGCGCCGACCGCAGGTGCGTGGTCATGGTGCGCTTGCCCTTGTTCGGGATCCACTGGTCGTTGCGGCCGCCGTTCCAGGCGTTGTGCCCGTCGGACCAGCCGTGGCTGGTGCCCTGCATGAACTGGTCGCTCACCGGGTAGGGCAGAACGTGGTTCGCGCCGTCGGGCTGGTGGAACACCGACTTCCCCGTGGACAGGGTGAGCGCGGTCGGGTCGTTGAAGCCCCGGACCCCGCGCAGCGAACCGTAGTAGTGGTCGAAGGAGCGGTTCTCCTGCATCAGGATCACCACGTGCTCGATGACCTCCAGGCCCCCGGTCGGGGCGGCCATGGCCATCGCGCGCCGCACGCTCTCCGGGAGCAGGGCGAACGCCGTGCCCGCGCCGGCGGTGAGGGCCGCCGAGCGGAGGAAGTTCCGCCTGTCCATCGTCAGAGCGCCCGGGCGAGCTGGCGGAGGCCGGAGTAGCCGCCGGGCGGGGTGAGACGGGCTCGCTGTGGCATGACAGGCTCCTGAGGGTTCGGCCCCGTGCGCGTTAGTGCTCGATACAGACGTGTGACAAACATCATGGAGCATTGATCACGGGTAATGCAACTGTGAGTTGAGTTAACAGTTGCGAGCTGTCACACCTGTCGGGATATTTCCGCAGGTGGAGCGCGAACAGTGACGCAGGGGACTTAACGTCCCCGTCACGCAGAGTGACCCACCGCTCGGGATGAGCGACGGGTCACGGGCGGCGGGGGGTCAGTCCGCGTGGCTGGTCCAGGTGGCGTGCATCGCCGCGTACCGGCCGCCGGCCGCGAGCAGCTCCGCGTGCGAACCCGACTCCACGATCCCGCCGTCGTCGACCACCAGGATCCGGTCGGCCCGCATCGCCGTGGACAGCCGGTGCGCGATCAGCAGGGCCGTGCGGCCGTCGAGCAGCACGTCGAGCGCCGCCTCGACCCGCAGCTCCGAGTGCAGGTCCAGGTTGGAGGTCGCCTCGTCGAGGACCACCACCCGGGGCTGGGCCAGGAACGTCCGGGCCAGGGCGAGCAGTTGGCGCTCCCCCGCCGAGACGGACTGGCCGCGCTCGTGCAGGGCGGTGTCCAGGCCCGCCGGGGTGCGTTCGACCAGGTCGCGCAGGCCCACCGCGTCGATCGCGGCCCACACCTCGGCGTCGGTGGCCCCGGGCCGGGCGAAGGCCACGTTGTCCCGGATCGTGCCGGCGAACAGGAACGGCTCCTGCGGGACGACCCCGATCTGGCGGCGCAACGAGCCGATCGTGACCCCGGCCAGGTCGTGGCCGTCGATGAGCACCCGGCCGGCGTCGGGGTCGTAGAACCGGGTGACGAGCTTGGCGAGCGTGGACTTGCCGGCCCCGGTCGGCCCGACGCAGGCGATCGTCTCCCCGGCCGAGATCCGCAGATCGACATTTCTGAGTACGGGGCGCGCCGGGTCGTACCCGAAGGAGACGTTCTCGAACGTGATCGCCCCCGAGATGGCCGGCAGGTCCGCCGCGTCGGCCGCCTCGTGCACGGTCGGCGGCGTGGCCAGCAGATCCGCGAGCTTCGCGACGGCGGCGCGGCCCTGCTGGTAGTTCGTGTAGAACTGCACGAGCTGCTGCATGGGCTGGAAGAACGCGCCCAGGTACAGCACGAACGCCGTCAGCTCCCCGATGCTCAGCTCGCCGCGCAGCACCATCCGGCCGCCGATCAGGAGCAGCGCCGCCAGGCCGAGCATGCCGATCGCGGACGCGCCGGGGCCGTACACGGCGTTGGTGAAGCCGGTGTGGTCGTTGGCGTCGCGGTACCGGCCGACGACCTCGCGGTGCTGGGCGATGTTGCGGTCCTGGCGGTTGTGCGCCGTGGCGACCCGCACGCCGTACAGGCTCTCGGACAGGTCGGTGAACATGGCCGCGATGGCGTCGCGCTGCCGGCGGTACCCCCGGTCGGAGGCGCCCCGGAACCACCAGGACAGCGCGCCCAGGGTCGGCACCACGAGCAGCAGGGTGATCAGGGCCAGCGGCACGTTGTACGCGAACAGCACGACCGTCACCACGACCATGGTCAGCGCCTGGATCACGAACTGGGCCAGGCCCTCCTGGAGCAGCTGCTGGAGCGACTCGACGTCGGAGGTCATCCGGGTCATGATCACGCCGCCGCGCTCGTCGGTGTAGTAGCCCAGCGACAGCCGTTGCAGGTGGCCGAAGACCCGGACCCGCAGGTCGCGCATCGCGGACGCGGCGAGCCGGCCGCTGGCCCGCATCCGGGCGGCCGACGCCAGCCCGGTGCCGACGACGGCCGCGACGAACGCGCCGGTCGCGAGGAGGAGCACGGGCAACCGGCGCGCGACGATGCCGTGGTCGATGCCCACCTGGACGAGGAACGGGCCGGCCTGCAACAACAAGGACTCGACGAGGACGAGCAGGCACGCGGCCACGAACAGCCCCCGGTGCCCGGCGACCACCGAGGCCATGGTCAGCCGCCGGGTCGCCGGCTGCCGGTGGGTGAACGTCACGCCCGGGTCGCCGTGCTCCGGTTCGCCGGCCTCCAGGGTGGCCACCCCGGCGAGCAGCTCGGTGGGGATGCCGGCGAAGGGCAGCCCGCCGCCCGGGTTGGCCGCCTGCGCGCCGCCGCCCCGGCCGACCCCGATCCCGCCGAGGCCGCCGCCGGCCGAACTGCCCGGCCCGGCCCCCGGACCGCCGAAACCGCCACCGAACATGCTCACGGGTGCGCCTTTCCTCGGATCCGGGTCACGTCCGGACCTCCTCGGGTGCGTCGTCGGGGACCTCGCGCAGGCCCTCGGCGAGGACCTCCACGTACCGGGGTTCCGTGGCCAGCAGGTGCGCGTGCGTGCCCTCGGCGACCACCCGGCCCGCGTCGAGCAGCACCACCCGTTCGGCGAGGCTGATCGTCGACAGCCGGTGGGCGACGATCAGGGTGGTCCGGCCGCGCATCAGCTCGCGGAGCGCCCCGTGGATCCGCTGCTCCACCACCACGTCGATGGCGCTGGTCGCGTCGTCGAGCACCAGGACGGGCGGGTTGACCAGGAGCGCGCGGGCGATGGCGATCCGCTGCCGCTGGCCCCCGGACAGGGTGTAACCGCGCTCGCCGACGACCGTGTCGTACCCGTCGGGAAGGTCGTCGACGAACTCGTCGGCCCCGGCCGCGACCGCCGCCGCGACCACCTCCGCCAGCGGCGCGTCGGGCCGGCCGTAGGCGATGTTGTCCCGGATCGGGACGGAGAACAGGAACGCCTCGTCGGGCACGATGCCGACCTGGTCGCGCAGGGTGGACAGCCGCAGGTCGCGCACGTCGTGGCCGTCGACCCGGACCGTGCCGGACTCCGGGTCGTAGAACCGGGCCAGCAGCCGGGCCACCGTGGACTTGCCGGAGCCGGTCCGCCCGACCAGCGCGACCGTCTCGCCCGGCCTGATCTCCAGGTCCAGGCCGTCGAGGGCGAGGGTGCCGTTCGGGTACCGGAAAACCACGTCGGCGAACCGCACCGCGCCGGTGAGCACCGGGTCGAGCGGCTCGGGCGGGTCCACCACCTCGGAGGGGGTGTCGAGGATCTCGTAGATCCGGTTGGCGGACGCGGCGGCCCGCTGCCCCATCATGATCATCATGCCGAGCATCCGGAACGGCGGCTGGAGCATCAGCACGTAGGAGTTGAAGGCCACGATCTCGCCGACCGTCGCGTGCCCGTCGATCACCATCCAGCCGCCGCACAGCAGCACCAGGGCGAGGCTGAGCCGGGGCAGGTTCTCCAGGACCGGGGACCAGCGGCTCCGGATCCGGGCGTCGGCCACGTACGCCCAGCGGACCCGGTCGGCGGCCTCCGCCAGGGTGCGCAGCTGGCGGCCCTCGGCGGCGAACGCCTTGACGACCCGGACCCCGTTGATGTTCTCGTCCACCACGGTGGCCACGCCCGCCAGCCGCGACTGGATCAGCCAGGACACCGGGAAGATCGCCTTGCGCATGGACACCCCGAGGAACCCGATCACCGGCATCGTGGCCATCGCGACCACGGCCAGCAGCGGGTTGATCGACAGCATCAGCCCGAACGCGAGCACCGCGATCGAACACTGCACCAGGATCGAGGGCCCGAACGCGAGGTACATCTGGACGGCCCGGATGTCGGAGCTCGACCGCGACATCAGCTCCCCGGACTGCACCCGGTCGTAGAAGCCGAACGGCATCCGGGCCAGGTGGGTGAAGATGATGTTGCGCAGGTCGTACTCGATCTCGTAGGCCGTCCGCAGCAGGTACCGCCGGGCCAGGTAGTTCACGATCCCGGTCGCCACCGCGAGCGCCGCGATCCACCACACGAAGTTCCACAGGCTCGCGGTGCGCGCGGTGACCGCCCGGTCGATCCCGATCCGCAGGGCGTTGGGGATCTGGACCTGGAGCAGCAGCCCGACGAAGGACAGGCTCAGCGAGGAGAACAGCAGGGTCCGGTGGGCGCGGACCAGGGGCAGGGCGCGCCGGAGCCACGTCTTCGTGACGTCGGGGTCGATGGCCGCGGTGGGGACGCGGTAGGTCGGGGGCACATCGTTAGCTTAGCTAACGAAGCCGGGGAGTGGGAGGCGGTGCCGTCCCGCCCGGGGCCGGCCGCGAGCGGGCCCGGCCGGACGGCCTGCCGGGCCATGACAAGGGATTGCCCCGTATCGATCCCCGGGCCCGGCCGCCTACGTTCTGGCCATGAGACCTCCAATCAGGGCACTCCCCGTCATCCTGGCCCTGGCCGTGGCCGGCACCCTCCCGGCCACGGCCGGCGCCGAACCCGCCCCGCCGGCCCCCCTCCTGAGCGCCGGCCAGTCCGTCGCCGGGGAGTACATCGTGGTCCTCAAGGACGGCGCGGGCCTGGTGGCGGACGACCCGCTGCCGGCGTTCGGGCTCGCGGCGGGCGAGGCGCGGGTCAGGTACACCTACAACACCGCGCTGCGGGGCTTCTCCGCCTCGCTCACGGACGCGGCGCTGGCGAAGGTGCGCCGCCACCCGTCGGTCAGCTACGTGTCGACCAACGGGATCAACCACATGGCGGAGTCGGCCGCGCCGGGGACCGCGGGGTCCGCCGCCCCGGTGACCCAGGACAACCCGCCGAACTGGGGCCTCGACCGCATCGACCAGACGAACCTGCCGCTGGACAAGAAGTACACGTATGGCGCCGATGGTTCGGGGGTGCGGATCTATGTCGTGGACGGCGGGATCCGGTCCACGCACGCCGACTTCGGCGGCCGGGTCGCGGTCAGCGAGGGACACTCCATCTTCGACGACGGCAACGGCACCGAGGACTGCCCGTCCAACGGGCACGGCACGCACGTGGCCAGCACCGCCGGCGGCACGGTCTACGGGGTGGCGAAGAAGGCCATCCTGGTGCCGGTGCGCCAGTTCCAGGGCTGCAACTCGTCCAACACCGACGCCGACGTGGTGAAGGCCACCGACTGGGTGGCGGCGAACGCGAGGAAGCCCGCGGTGGCGAACTTCAGCACCGGCGACCCGGATCTGACCCACCCGACGGTGGACGCGGCGATCAAACGGCTGGTCGAGACCGGGGTGACGGTGGTCGTCGCGGCCGGCAACTTCAGCAAGGACGCCTGCCAGACCTCGCCGGCCACCACGAGGACGGCGATCGCGGTCGGTTCGTTCGACAACACCGACACCTTCAACTCGGGTACCGACTGGGGCACCTGCGTGGACTTCTTCGCGCCGGGCGTCAACATCACGGCGGCCAACGCGGCCGGGGACACCGGCGGCACCGCCAAGACGGGTACCTCGATGGCGTGCCCGCACGGCGCCGGCGCCGCCGCCCTGTACCTGCAGGGCAACCCGACGGCCACCCCCGCCCAGGTCGAGGCCGCCCTGGTCGGCGCCGCCTCGAACGTGACCATCAAGAACGTGCCCGGCACCGGCTCGCCCAGCAAGGTCCTCAACATCAGCTCCTTCGGCGGCGGCCCCGTCCAGAACGACTTCTCCGTCGCGGTCAGCCCGTCGGCCGGCCAGGTCGACCCGGGCGGCTCCGCCACGGTCACCGTGAACACGGCGGTCACGTCCGGCGCGGCCCAGACCGTGGCCCTGTCGGCGTCCGGGCTGCCCGCCGGGACCACCGCGTCCTTCGCGCCCGGCTCGGTGCAGTCCGGCCAGGCGTCGACCCTGACCCTGGCGACGACGGCCTCCACCCCGGCCGGCAGCTACCCGGTCACCGTGACCGGCACGGGTGCCGCGACCCGGACCGCGACCTACACCCTGACCGTGACCGGCACTCCCCCGGCCGGCGACTTCTCGCTGACCCTGAGCCCGGGGACCGGCACCGTGGCCGCCGGGGCGTCGGTGACCACGACCGTGAACACGGCCACCACCTCGGGCGGCGCGCGGGCCGTGACCCTGACCGCGAGCAACGGGGCCCTCGCCCCGAACGGGATCAGCGTCGCGTTCAGCCCGTCGACCGTGCAGTCGGGCTCGTCGGCCACCGCCACGGTCACCGCCGCGTCGACGGTGGTCCCCGGCACCTACAACGTGACCGTGGTCGGGACGGCCGGCGACCTGCGGCACACCGCCGACTACACCCTGACCGTGTCCTCGGACGTCCCGCCGGGCGGCCGGAAGTTCACCAGCACCCAGTCCTACTTCATCCCCGACCCGGGCACCGTGGACAGCCCGATCACGGTGACCGCGACCGGCTCGGCCGCGAGCACGATCGGGGTCACGGTGACCGCCTCGCACTGGTGCGGCTCGGACCTGTCGATCGCGCTGGTGTCGCCGACCGGCACGGCGTACCCGGTGAAGGCCGCGACCGGCGCGTGCGCGAACTACACCGGCGGCACGTACACGGTGGCCGGGGTGTCCTCGGTGGCCGGCGGGGTGTGGAAGCTCCGGGTGACCGACACGAAGGCCTGGAACTTCGGCAACCTGAACGGCTGGTCGCTCACCCTGTGACCGGGCGGGGTGTCCGCCGTCCGGGCCGGGACGGCGGACACCCCCCGGCGGGCCGCTCTCAGGCGGCGCCCACCGCGGCCAGCACCCGCCGGGTCGCGTGCCCGGCGATGTGCAGCATGAACTCGCGGTCCGGGAAGTCGCCGTCGAGCAGCCGGAGCGGGCCGGCGACCAGGGACAACTCCAGGGCCAGGTCGTAGAGCCGGAGCCGGTCCCGGTCGAGGTCGGGCACCTCCAGCCACCGGTGGTGGTGCGCGCCGAACCGGAGCCGGAGGAAGACGTGCTCCCACTCGACGTCGAACCACATCACGCCCTCGATGTCGATCAGCACCGGCTCGCCGTCGGCGGCGACCAGGATGTGGTCGGGCCCCAGTTCCCCGTGCACGAGCCCGTGGGCCGCGCGGGGGCGCACGGCGGCGGCCCGGTCCCGGAGGGCGCCGGCGATCCGGTCGCGGACGGCGGCGAGTGCCTCGACCCGGGCGGCGGCCTCGTCGAGGTGGCGCAGCGCCCGGTCCAGGACGACCCGCCCGCAGTCGCGGTCCTGGGGCGCGGTCCCCGCGTCGACCAGCGCGACCTTGCCGAGCCGGGTCTCCCGCTGCCCGTGCATCCGGTCGAGCGCGGCGGCCAGCTTCGCCATCGTGGGCCCGGCGGCGTCCGGGTCGCGGTCCAGGAGCGCCTCCAGGGTCTCGCCGCGCACGTCCTCGACCAGGGCGACGTCGGCCGGGTAGTGCTCGCGGCTCCGGTCGAGGAGGCGCAGCCCGGGGGTGCGCACCCCGACCGCCGCCAGCCGGGCGTGCGCCGCCCCGAACAGTTCCGCGCCGGAGGCCTCGGCGAACGGGTCCGTGGGGTCCTCGACGCCGGCCGGCCAGTAGTTCTCGGCCGGGGCCCAGACGTAGAGCACCACCGTGGACCCGTCGTCCATCGTCAGCCGGTACACGCCCTTCTTGCTGCCGCCCCGGAGCCGGTCCACCGCGCGGAGTGTCCGGTCGGGCCCGAGGGCCGCCCGGACGAGGCCGGCCAGGTCTTCCTTCGCTACGAATCCGCGTTCCATCGTTCCCCCCGGGTGCGCCGTGTGACGCTCCAGCATGGCCAGGGCGGGCCCCAAACCCAACCCTTTTCCGGGTACGGGCACCCGTACCCATTTGGCGCCCCGAAATACATCAGAAAGTGTCGGAAGTAATCCCCTCCGTAACCCTTCCTGTCGATCTTGGGTGTATTTAGCATCGGACGTACGTTGTGGCAGGTCATCCACCCAGCAGCACCGAGAGGATCCCGCCATGCCCGCACCCGGGCCCCTCGGGGCACGCCGCGCCGCCCGCCGGTCCGCCGCCGTGGCCGTCGCGCTCCTGGCCGGCTGCACCGCCCTGGCGCTCGCCTCCCCGGCGGGCGGGGCGGACCCGGCGACCGGGTGCCGCAACGGCTTCTACCTGGTCAAGGGCTCGACCCTCTTCCGGTACGACGAGAGCGCCGGCGCGCGGGTCACCGTCGCCCAGCTCCCGGTCCGGGTCAACGGCCTCGGGTACGCCGCCGCCCAGGGCCTGTTCTACGGGATCGGCGACTACCACCACGGCTCGCGCCTCGTCACCGTCGGCCAGGGCGGGACGGTCACCGACAAGGGGCCCGCGCCGGCCGGCCTGCGGGGCGCGTTCGCGGGCGCGGTCACCGGCCGGACCTGGTACCTGCGCTCGGACGACGAGCTGTACGCCGTGGACGTCGCGCCCGCCAGCCCGACGTACCTGAAGGTGAGGTCCAAGGTCCATCTGTCGCGCGACGTGGAGCTGGGCGACTTCGACGTGGACCCGGCCGACGGCGCCCTGTACGGCGTCGACACCGACCACGGCCCCGGCCGGGTGACCCGGATCAACCCCGCCACCGGCGCGGTCACCTGGCTGGCAGCCACCCCCACTCTCCCCGGGTCCGGCAGCTACGGGGCCGTGGTGATCACCCCCGACGGTCTGCTGCACGCGCTGAACAACACGACCGGCCGGCTGTACCACGTCCGCCGCTCCGACGGCCGGGTCACGTCCACCGGGGACGGCCCGGGCACCCAGCACGCCGACGCCGCCGGCTGTCCGCACCAGGACCCGGTGCCCACCCCGAGCCCGACGCCGCCGCCGAGCCCGACCCCGCCGCCGTCGCCGGTGCCCGTCCCCCCGGCGCCCCGGACGAGCCCGCCGACGCCCGAGCCGACGGAGACGGTCCCGCCGGCCGCGACTCCCCCGGCGACCACGCCGCCGGCCCCGAAGCCGTCGCCGAGCCCGTTCGTGGCCAGCGGGTACAAGCCGCCGCTGCCGCCCCCGCCCAGGCTGCCGCTGACCTGGTTCGTCGTCGTCGCGATGCTCGTGCCCGCCGTCATCGTCGCCGTGCGCGGCGCCGTCCGTCTCAGGTAGGAGACCGTCCATGTCCATGCTGCTCACCGGTACCGGGGTCATGGCCGCCTCCGCCGTGCTGTCGGTACTCGGCTTCCTGTTCGTGTCGAGGTACGTGCCCGCCCGCTGGGTGGTCGCCGACTCCAACGGGGCCGGCGCGCTGTACGCCACCATCGGGATGGTCTACGCGATCCTGATCGCCATCGCCGCCATCGCGGTGTGGGAGCCGCACACCGACGCCGGCGCGAGTACCGACCGGGAGGCGGCGGACATGGTGGAGGCGTACCGGTCCGCGGGGCAGCTGGCCGATCCCGACCGCACCGACATCCAGGCGCTGATCACCCGGTACACCCACGAGGTCGTGAACCGGGAGTGGGACACCCTGCGCGACGGGCGGGCCGCCGACCCTCGGACGGCCGCGACGTTCGAGGCGCTCCGGGTCCGGGTCGAGAAGGTCGAACCGGTCGGCGAACGGCAGCAGACCTACTTCCAGCAGCTGCTCGGCCGGGTCAACGACGCCGCCGACGCCCGCCGGACCCGGGTCGCCGCCGCCGACGAGGGCATGCCCGAGCCGCTGTGGCCGATCCTGATCCTCGGCGGCCTGGTCACGGTCGGCTTCCTCTGGATGTTCGGCATGGAGCGCACCTTCCCCAACGGGCTGATGATGGCGGTACTCGGCGGGATGGTCGCCCTGATGCTCTTCGTGCTCTACCAGGTCGAGTACCCGTTCAGCCACGGGATGGCCGTCGAGCCGGGCGCGTTCGAGGAGGCGCAGCGTCAACTCGGCCAGACGTAGCGCCACCGGGCGCGACCCCGCTCCGACCGGCTGTTCCGGGCGGTCGGAGCGTCCGCGGGGCGGCGGAACAGCCCGGCGGTCTGATATTGTCCGGGCATGGTCTCCCCGCCGCCCGGTTTCCAGCGGGCCCGCCGCCCCGAGCAGGTCGAGGCGCGCCGGTGCGCCATCCTCGACACGGCGCGGGCGATGCTGCGGGTCCGCCGGGTCGCCGACATCAGCCTGCGGGAACTCAGCGACGGCGTCGGCCTGGCCAAGTCGAACGTCCTGCGGTACTTCGACAGCCGCGAGGCCATCTTCCTCGAGGTGATGGACGAGAACTGGACGGCGTGGCTGGACGAGGTCGAGGCCGCCCTCGCCGCGCAGGATCCCCCGGGCCCGTCCAGCGCCCGGGTCGCGGTGCCGGACCATGGCCCTGCCGCCGGGGGCCCGTTCGCGCGGGAGACCTGGGTGGCCACCGTCGTCGCCGGCTCACTCGCCGCGCAGCCGCTGCTCTGCGAACTGGCCAGCGTGACGGCCGGCGTGCTGGAGAAGAACATCTCGGTGGACGTCGCGCGGACGTTCAAGCTGCGGGCCCACGAGCGCACCGCCCGGTTGGCGGGGCTGGTCCGGGCCCGGGTGCCGCACCTGGACGCACCGGCGGCCGAGCACTTCGCGCAAGCGGTGTTCGTGCTGGTGGCCGGGCTGTGGCCGTACGCGGTGCCGACCGAGGCGGTGTCGGCCGTGATGGCGGAGCTGGGGCTGCCGCCGGCCCGGGAACTGTTCGCGCGCGGGCTCACCGAGGGCCTGGTGAACCAGCTCGTGGGGCTGTCGGCCCGGGCCACGGCCGCCGCGCCGACCCCCTGACGGGAGCCGGCGCGGTCGATGGATCAGGCCGTGGGTGGGCGGGGGTCAGGCGGCGCGCAGGGTCAGCAGGGTGATCTCGCTCGGGGCGAAGATCCGCAGCGGCGGACCCCAGAAGCCGGCTCCCCCGCTGGTGTAGAGCTGGGTGCGCTCCGAGTGCCGGCTCAGCCCCCGCACGCTCGGCTGGTCCAGCCGGACCAGCAGGTTGAACGGCCAGATCTGCCCGCCGTGGGTGTGCCCGGAGACCTGGAGGTCCACGCCCGCCTCGACGGCCGCCGGGATCTGCTTGGGCTGGTGGGCGACGAGCAGCACCGGCAGGTCCGGGTCGGCCCCGGCGACGGCGGCGGCCACGTTCGCGCCGTGGCCGGCGAGGCCGGAGGACCGGGCGGTCGCGTCGTCCACGCCGGCCAGGACGAGCCGGTCGCCGCCGCGTTCGACCACGACGTGCCGGTTGTGCAGGGCGTCCCAGCCGAGGTGCGCCATGTGGTCGAGCCAGCCCTGGGCCTCGTCGGAGTACTCGTGGTTGCCCGTCACGTACACCCGGGCCAGGGTCGCGCGGATCTCGCCGAGCGGCGCGGCCTGGGCGAGGCGGCGGGCCACGGTGCCGTCGGCGATGTCCCCGGCGTGCACCACGATGTCGGGGCCGAGCGCGTTGACGGCCTCGGTGACCCCGGCGGACCACCGGGCCCGGTCGATCGGGCCGTAGTGGGTGTCGGCGAGGACCGCGACCGTCGTGCCGTCCAGGCCCCGGCCGAGCCTGGGCAGGGTGACGTCGACGCGGCGGATCCGGGGGACGCGCATCGCCTCCCGGTACCCCCAGAGGAGGAGGACGAGCACGACGGCGGCCGTGCCGACGGCGGTGATCCGGGACCGGTCGGGGTTGTCGACCCCGGCCAGGAACAGCCCGAACCGCAGGGCGAGGCTCAGGATCGACCAGGTGAACAGCACCCAGACGACGCCGATCAGGGTGTCGCCGATCCGGGCGGCGGCGTCGACGCGGCGCGGGCCGTGGCCGAGCACCATCGTCACGGGCAGCGCCACGAGCGCGGCGGCGAACGCCACGGTGCCGGCGACGACCACGGGGGCCGGCCAGTCCGCGCCGGAGACGACCAGGGTCCACCACGGCAGGACGAACAGCAGCGACAGGACGGCGAACACCGGGACGAGCCACAGCCAGCGGGGCGCGGACCGGCCGGGGGCGCGGGCGGGCGCGGCGGGGGGAGCTGACGACAGGGCTTCTGACATGCGTACCACGATAACGGACTGTTGGTCTCTTAACAACAGCCCGGCGGTTCATTGTCCGGTTCGCCACACCGGGCGGGCCATCCCCGGTCGGCGAGGCCGGGCCCGCGACGGCAGCTCCGCCCGGGTCGCGGTGTCGACCCGGGCGGAGCTGGCTCGATGGTGACGCCGAAACGACGACTCAGGCTTGACGCCCCGGCCGGGTCGGCGTGACCCGGCCGGGGCCGTTCACGCCAGGCGCCAGGTGGCCCCGCGCAGCACGTGCCGGGTCCCCGCCGCCCCGTGGCTGACCGCCCCGTCGCGCACCTCCGGCTCCGGGGCGAGCGGCGTCTCGACGAGCAGGCCGGTCACCTCCACCGGCCGTCCGGCCGTGGTGCCCCAGTCGGCGAGGCCCTCCACGTAGACCACCCAGTCGGCGTCGCCGCGCACGACCGCGCCCCGGTGGGCGTCGGCCGCCGTGCCGCGCAGGGTCACGGTCAGGCCGACTAGTTCGTCGAGGAATACCATGCCGGCGTGGCCTTCTTCGCGAACGTCACCGAGTACACCTGCCGGTCGAAGTCGAGGAGCGGCCGGGAGTAGTACCTCAGGGTGCTCTGGTAGATCTCCATGTCGGGCTCGGCGTGGTTGGCGTGCCACCAGTCGCCGGTCGCCGGGTCGTACCAGCCGTAGTCGAAGTTCACGTAGCCGGGCTTCGCGCGGTACCGGTAGTCGGTCATGTCGACCTGGCCGCGCGCGTCGGGGCGGAAGGCGCGCTCCGTCTCCTCGGCGGTCCAGCCGGAGTCCTGGCCGGAGTGGAACCGCTTGGAGAACACGACCGCCGTCCACTGTGTCGGGTCACCGCCCGGCAGGGCGCCGGTCACGTTGTCCAGCGTCGACAGCAGCGGATCCCTGCGGACCCGGTCGGCGTAGTCGGCCCGGCCGGTCGCCCCGGCGAGCACCGCGTCGAGCGCCGTCTGCACGGCGCGCGCCTTGTCGAAGGTGCCGAACGACAGGCCCAGCGGCGGGTTGATGTTGCCGCGTTCGATGTTCACCGTGGTGACGCCGATGCAGCCCCGGGCGAGGGCGTCGCGTTCCCGGTCGGTCATCTCGCGGCCGTTGGCCCTGCGCCAGGCGGCGGCGTACCGGGCGACGGTCCACGTCCGGGTCTTCACGCCGGCCGGCAGCGGGGCGGCCTCGGGGGCCACCGCGTCGGTGGACTCCGCGCCCGGGCCGGGGCGGGGCGAGGAGGCGAGGCTCTCCCCGGCGGTCACCGCCGCCGGGGCCGCCGACGCCGGCCTGACCCCGAGCCCGCCCGTCGCCGCGAGCCCGACCGTCACCCCGACGCCGAGTACCGCCGCCATCATCGTCCGTAAGAACCTGTTCCGCACGTTTCTCCCTAGGGCGAAGTGGACACTCCGTACGTTCCACACCCCCGGCACGCTACGAGCCCGTCGGCCGCAATGTCACCCCCCGTGTGATTGTTGTCGCAGAGCGTTCATCATGGACGGTCGGGGGGTGTGGCTGACCGTCGATCGGCGTCCGTCGCAGCACGGTCAGCCCGCCGGCCCGGTCCACGACCTCGTAGCCCGCGTCCGGCCCGGCGGGCGGCGCCCCGGAACCGATCGGCCCGTCGACGGTCACGATCCAGTCCGGACGGACCCCGGCGGGCACCTCCGGGTACCGGAACACCTGGCAGCGGGCCGTCAGTTGCGGTACCAGCCGGTTGTCGGCGGCCACCACGGCCCCGTCCGGGATCCGGTCCAGGGCCGCCCGGACGGCCGCCACCTCGGGGGTGACCCGCCAGGCGGCGGGGGTGAGCAGGCCGGCCAGGGGTTGGGTGGCCGCGATCGCGAGCGCGAGTCCGAGAACTCCCACCGCCAACCGGCCGGTCCGGGCCGGGCGCATCCGGCCCAGGACCACGACGAGCGCCACGAACAGGATCGGCATCAGGACGGCGTCGTAGTGGAAGTGCGTGCTCCAGTGGTTGGGGGTGGTCGACCACAGCCGCAGGGCCACGGTGGGTACGGCGACCAGGACCAGCGGGGAGCGCACGGCGAGGAACAGCGTCGGGGCGAGCAGGGCGAACAGCATCCACGCCTTGGCGTCCAGGCCGGCCAGGTGGTCGCCGTCCGCGCCGTAGGCGTACGTGCCGGCCGGGTTGAACGCGGGGATCACGACCAGCGCGGTCAGGGCGGTGCCGGCGAGCCCGACGGCGACCGCCACCGCCCCGAGGGCGCGCTGCCGGCGGAGGATCAGGTACCCGCCGACCGCCGCCAGGGTCAGGCCCAGGTCCTCCTTGACCAGGAGCAGCGGCACCGCGAACAGCACCGCGCGCCGCCACCGGCCGTCCGCGAGGGCCTCCATCGCGAAGGCGAGCAGCGGGACGGCGAAGGCGATCTCGTGGAAGTCGAAGTCCACGGCCTGCTGCACGCCCCAGGACAGCCCGTAGGCGGTGCCCACGGCGAGCCCGCGCCGGTGGCCGAGGGTGCGGACCGCCAGCCGGGCCACCGGCAGCACGGACAGCGCGAACAGGAACGCCTGGGCGACGAGGATCGTCAGCGGGGACGGGAACAGCTTGTAGAAGGGGGCCAGCAGCATCAGCACCGGGTGGAAGTGGTCGCCCAGGAGGTGGAAGCCGGGGGCCTTGAGCTCGGAGACGGGGGCGCGGCCCTCGGCGTACCCCCGGATGGCCTGCTCGAAGATGCCCAGGTCGTAGCCCGTGGTGCGCATCCGGAGATGGTTGGTCACGGACAGTGCCGCGTACGCGGCGAACAGGAGCGCGGCGAGCGCGTGCGGTGCCCAGCGGCGAGTCATGCGGCGACGGTCGCCCGGCGTGGCTGAACGCGCCCTGAAGCCAGCTGAAGTGATCTTCAGGTCGGCCGGTCACGCTGTGCGACGATGGGTCCGATGCGCATTCTGGTGATCGAGGACGAGCGGGCCCTGGCGGCGTCCCTGCGGCACGGCCTGATGGCCGAGGGTTTCGCCGTGGACCTCGCGCACGACGGGCTGACCGGCCTGTCCCTCGCCCGGCTGCACGGCTACCGGGCGGTGATCTGCGACATCATGCTCCCCCGGCTCAACGGCTACCAGGTGTGCGCGGCGCTGCGCGCCGACGGGGTGGACACCCCGCTGCTGATGCTCACGGCCAAGGACGGCGAGTACGACGAGGCCGAGGCCCTCGACACCGGCGCCGACGACTACCTGTCCAAGCCGTTCTCCTACGTCGTGCTCGTCGCCCGGCTGCGCGCCCTGATCCGGCGCGGCGGGGCGGCCCGCCCGACCGTGCTCACCGTCGGCGACCTGCGGATCGACCCGGCCGAGCGGCGCTGCCAGCGGGGCGGCACCGAGGTGGCCCTGACGGCGAAGGAGTTCGCGGTGCTCGCGTGCCTGGGCCGCCGGGCCGGCGAGGTGGTCACCAAGACCGAGATCATCGACGAGGTGTGGGACCAGGCGTTCGACGGGGACGTCAACATCGTCGAGGTGTACGTCCGGGCCCTGCGCCGCAAGATGGACATCCCGTTCGGGGTACGCAGCATCGAGACGGTGCGCGGCGCCGGCTACCGGCTGGTGGCGGCCCGTGCCTAGCCGGGACGGCCGGTCGCGGGACGCCCGGAGCCCCAGCGGCCGGTCGCGGGCCGCGCGTGGCCCCGACGGCTCCGTGCGGAGCACCGGCGGCTGGTGGCGGGCCGGCCGGTGGGGCCGGTGGCACCGGGGTGCCGGCTGGCCGGTCGTGTCGCCCGCCGGGTGGGAGCGCGCGCCCGGCCGGTACTGGCTCGCCGTCCAGGCCCGGGCCGCGCCGCGCCGGATCTCCTCGGTCCGGCTGCGCGCCGCCCTCGCCAGTGCCCTGGCCGCCGCGCTCGTCTTCGGGCTGGGCGCGCTGTGGATGCGCTCGGAGATCTACGACACCCGGATGGCCGCCGAACGGGGGCAGGCGAACCTGGTCGCGCAGAGGCTGGTCTCGACCGCGTTCCGCACCGGCGAGGTGCCTCCGGACCTCGCCGGCCGGAACGAGTGGATCATCACGCTGACCGACGGCACCATGGTGACCGGCGGCGGCGAGATCACCATGTACGCGTGGGGCGGGAGGATGGACCTTCCCCGCTTCGAGGTCGGCAGTGTGGAGGAGGGGTGGTCCTCCGAGGTCATCAGGCACGCCCGGACCTGGGGCGACGAGCCGTACAGCCGGTTCGACGGCAAGGACGTGCTGTTCGCGGTGGCGGCCAGCGGGAAGGTCACCGCCGCGCAGTTGACCGCGTTCGCCGAGAAGTACGGCACCGTCCAGGAGCCGTACCTGGACCAGACCAACGTGCTGGCCTACGTCGTGGTACTCCCCGACGAGGCCGAGGCCGCCGTGCGCGCGCTGGACCGGGCGCTGCTGGGCGTCGTACCCCTCGCGGTGTTCTTCGTGGCCCTGATGGCCTGGTTCGTCACCGGCCGGGCGCTGCGACCGGTCGAGGAGATCCGGGCCCGGCTCGCCGAGATCTCCGGCCAGGAACTCGACCGCCGGGTCCCGGTGCCGCCGTCCGGGGACGAGATCACCCGGCTGGCCGTCACGACCAACGCGACCCTGGACCGCCTGGAGGAGGCCGTGGCCCGGCAGCGCCGGTTCGTCGCCGACGCCGCGCACGAACTCCGCAGCCCCCTGGCCAGCCTGCGCACCGGCCTGGAGGTCACCCTCGCGCACCCCGAGGGCGTGGACTGGCCGGCGGTGTTCGGCACCACCCTGCACGACGCGCGCCGGCTGGGCACCCTCACCGACGACCTGCTGCTCCTCGCCCGGCTCGACCGGACCGCCGGGCACGACACCGCCACCGGCCGGCCCGTGGACCTCGCCGACCTGGCCCGCGAGCAGACCGCCGAACGCGGCTACCTGCACCCCGACGGGCCCCGGTTCACCGCGCACACCGACGGGCCGGCGGTGGTGACCGGCGACGAGTCCCAGCTCGGCCGGCTGCTGCGCAACCTGCTCGACAACGCGGCCCGGCACGCGACCACCGAGGTGCGGGTCGCGGTCGGCACCGCCGGGGGCCGGGTGCTCGTGGTGGTCACCGACGACGGCCCGGGGGTCGCGCCCGCCGACCGGGAGCGGATCTTCGAACGGTTCACCCGCCTCGACGCCGCCCGGGACCGCGACTCCGGCGGCACCGGGCTGGGGCTGGCCATCGCGCGGGACCTGGCCGCGCAGCACGGCGGCACCCTCACGGCCGTCGACAGCCCGCGCGGGGCCCGCTTCGAACTGGACCTGCCGGAAGCCTGAAACCCACCGGGCGGCGGGGGCGGTGCGGCTCGCCGCGGCCCGGGGCGGCCCGGCGCGGTCAGTGCGCGACCAGCTCCGGCGCGCTCCGCTGGGCCCACCGCACCGCCGCCGGCACCGCCGCGCCCGCCCCGGCGAACACCAGCCCGAACAGCAGCCACCCCGGCCACCCCCACCCGACCACGACGGTCGTCAGGATCGCCGGCGCCACGACGCTCGCGAAGGCGAAGCTCATGTTGTACAGCCCCTGGTACTGGCCCTGCGCGTGCTCCGGCGCCAGGGAGAAGGAGATGCCCCACCCGCCGGCCGCCTGGCGCAGCTCGCCGAGGACGTGCACGAGCGCGCCCGCGATCAGGACCGCCGCCGCGATCCACGGGGGCCGGCCGGCGGCGAGCGCGTAGAGCAGGCACGCGGCGAGCAGCAGGAACCCGGAGGCGCGCTGGGCCCGGGCGCCGCCGTCCGCGTCGCCGGTCCCCCGGCTGGCCCGGACCTGGAACACGACGACCACGACGGCGTTGAGGGCCGTGGCCGCCGCGACGACCCAGGCGGGCGCGGAGGTGCGTTCGATGATCCAGAGCGGGACGGCGATGTTGAGCATGCCGTAGTGGATGCACAGCACGGCGTTGAGCAGGGTGAGGGTCACGAACGGCTTGTCCCGCAGCGCCACTAGGCGGGGGCCCGAGGCGGCCTTCGGCTGCGGCGGCACGGCCGGCACCCGCAGGTTCAGCAGGGCGGAGGCGACGAACAGGGCCGCGTTGAGCCAGATGACGGCCAGGTAGCCGTTGCGGGTGTCGTGGGCCAGCGCCCAGCCGGCCGGCAGCGCGCCGACCACCCAGCCGACGTTGGTCACGGACCGCAGGTAGGCCCGGGTCCGGACCCGGACCTCGGGCGGCACCGCCCCGGCGATCAGCGCGCCCCGGCTCGCCCCGAGCCCCGACTCCACGAGGGACACCACGGTGGCGACGACGACGAACCCCACGAAACCCTTCGCCATCGTGTACCCGAGGAGCACGGTCGCCTGCACGCACCCCAGCACGACGGTCACGGTCCGGGGGCCGATCCGGTCGGCGAGGTAGCCGGCTGGCACACCGGACAGCAGCCCGATCACGGCCGCGATCGTCATGCCCACCCCGACCTGGGTGGCGGTCAGCCCGACCGACTTCGAGAAGAACACGACGCTGATGGTGATGAAAGTGCCCCGCCCGATGGACGCGACGAGCGAACTCAGGGTGAGCGCCATGATGGCCGGCGAACCCGGGTTGAGCGCACGCAACACGGTGATCATGGGTGAGGGCATCGTGCGAGGCTATCCGATCGGTCGGCCGGACCGGCGCCCCAGGTGACCCGGAGTGACCCCTGTTATGTCCATAACAATTCAAGGGTACCTATGTCTTGTGTTGGGCATCTGGGTCTGTTTGTCTACGGCCAGCCGTGGTAGCGGCACCGACACAAGGAGTCCCCTCATGAAACGTGTCACAGGCATGGCCGGGCTCGTCCTGGCCCTGGTCGCGGGGACGGTGGCGCTGGGAGCCCAGCCGTCGACCGCCGCCCCCGGAGCAGCGTCGGCGGCCGGCACGACGCTGGCCGCCCCGAACATCGACATCAACAACGTCAAGGCCCACCTGCAGCAGCTCCAGACCATCGCCACCAACAACAACGGGAACCGGGCGACCGGCACCGGCGGCTACACCCAGTCGGCGGCGTACGTGCGGCAGAAGCTGGAGGCCGCCGGGTACACCGTCACGATGCAGACCTGTACCTCGTGCAGCGGCTCCGCCCAGAACGTGATCGCCGACTGGCCGGGCGGCAACACCAGCTCGACCTACATGTTCGGCGGGCACCTCGACGGGGTGTCGGCCGGCCCGGGCATCAACGACGACGGCTCGGGCTCCACCGCCCTGCTGGAGGTCGCCCTGGCCCTGGCCGCCGCGAACCCGACCATGACCAACCACCTCCGGTTCGGCTGGTGGACCGGCGAGGAGCAGGGCCTGGTCGGCTCGAAGCACTACGTCAACTCGTTGTCGGCGGCGCAGAAGACCGCCATCAAGGCGTACGGCACGTTCGACATGATCGCGTCCACCAACGCCGGGTACTTCGCCACCGGCACCGACGCTGTCGCGGTCAAGGTGCGCGAGTACTTCACCTCGATCAACGTGCCCACCGAGACCTCGACCGAGTGCTGCAGCGACGACGGCTCCTTCCGGGGCGCCGGCATCCCCTCCTCGCTGATGTCCACGGGCGCGGGCCGCACCAAGACGGCCGCGCAGGTCACCAAGTGGGGCGGCACGGCCGGCGCGGCGTACGACCCCTGCTACCACCGGTCGTGCGACTCGTACCCCTCGAACGTCAACACGACGTCCCTGGACCGGTACGCGGACTCGATCGCCTACGCCGTGTGGGCGCTGACCGTCGGCTCGGCCACCAGCGACTTCGCGATGTCCCTGAGCCCGACCTCCGGCTCGGTCAACCCGGGCTCCTCGGTCACCGCGACGCTCAGCACGTCCACGACGTCCGGTAGCGCGCAGACCGTGAACCTGGGTGCCAGCGGCGCCCCGGCGGGCGTGACCGCGAGCCTGAGCCCCTCTTCGGTGACCTCCGGCAACTCCTCCACCCTGACGATCGCGACGACCACGGCCGCGACGCCGGGGACGTACACGATCACCGTGACGGGGACCGGCACCGGCGCGACGCACTCGGTGACCTACGCCCTCACGGTCAACGGCGGCCCCGGCTGCACCGGTGCCGGCCAGAAGCTCGGCAACCCGGGCTTCGAGGACGCCACGGCCACCCCGTGGACCGCGTCGACCGGAGTGGTCCGGGCCGGCACCACCGCGCAGCCGGCGCACGGCGGCACCAAGCTCGCGCTGCTGGGCGGCAAGGGCACCACCAACACCACGACGGCGTCGCAGTCGGTGGCCGTCCCGGCGGGCTGCTCCACGTACACCCTGTCGTTCTGGCTGCACATCGACAGCACCGAGACGACCACCACCGTGCAGTACGACAAGCTGACCGTGAAGGTCGGCAGCACCACCCTGGCCACGTACAGCAACCTGAACAAGGCCACCGGGTACACGCAGAAGACGTTCAACCTGGCGTCCTACGCCGGGCAGACCGTCACGATCACGTTCACCGGTACCGAGGACGCCAGCCTCGTGACCAACTTCGTCGTCGACGACACCGCGCTGACGGTGTCCTGAGCGTCGCGGGACCTCGTCCGGGTCCCGTGACCCGGGAGCGGGCCGCCTGTCCGGGCGGCCCGCTCCCGGCCGTTCAGGAGCTGCGGAGTTCGAACGTGTAGAGCGAGTACCCGTAGGTGGTGCCCCGGGTGACGCCCTGCATCCGGACGAAGCGGGCCGAGGTCGGGGTGAACGTGACGTCGTCCACGCCGCCGTTCTCCCCGCGCCGGGTCGCCACGGTCGTCCAGGTGGTGCCGTTGGCGGAGACCTGGAGGTCGTAGTCCTTGCCGTAGGCGGCCTCCCAGGTCAGGACGGCCCGGCCGACGGTCTTCGCCGAGCCCAGGTCGACCTGGAGCCACTCGCCGTTGGTGTAGGCGCTGGACCAGCGGGTGGCCGGGTCGCCGTCGTTGGCCCTGGGCGCCGTGAAGTTCGCCGTCTCGGTGGAGGACGCGGTGGCGGTGCCGCCGCGGGCCAGGTCCGTCGAGGCCGCCGCCGCGAGCACCTCGAACCGGAACAGCGAGTACCCGTAGGTCGTGCCCCGGGCGAGGCCCTGCATCCGGACGTGCCGGGCGTTCACCGGGGTGAGGGTGACGGCGTCCACGCCCGCCGTGGTGCGGCCCCGGCGTTGGGAGACCGTCGTCCAGGTCGTGCCGTCGGCGGAGACCTGGATGTCGTAGTCCTTGCCGTAGGCGCCCTCCCAGTCCAGAACGACGCCGCCGACCGACTTCGTGGCGCCGAGGTCGACCTGGATCCACTGGTTGTCGCTGTAGGTGCTCGCCCAGCGGGTGGCCTGTTCCCCGTCGGTGGCGAAGACCGGGGCGAGGCCGGCGGTCTCCTGCGAGGACGCGGTCGTCGGCCGGTTCAGCGCCAGGTCGTTCGGGTTGACCACGGGCTTGAGGTAGGCGACGCCCGGGCCCATGCCCACCGCGGCCACCAGGGAGGTGAACGCCCCGTAGTCGGTGCCGGACTTCTTCGCCGACCACTGCTTCTGGGCCAGGACCGCGAAGGACTTCTTCACCAGGCCGTGCACGTCGAGTTCGGTGTAGGTGGCGTGCACCAGGTCGTTCCACACCGCCGGCATGGCGCCCTTCAGCCGGGCGTGCTGGACGGGCACCGTCTGGTCGCCGAACACGTGCGGCTCCCAGGAGCTGTACAGCGAGGACGCGTCGAGGCCGTTGCCGTGGTAGTAGTCGGCGAAGGGCACGACGTACAGCTGGCCGTCGTTGGAGTTGATGACGTCGTAGCCGTCGGCGATGGCCGCCGGGCCGGAGTAGTAGCCGTTGTTCCAGCTGTTGACGGTCATGTCGCGGTCGTAGCCGGTGGCGCCGCCGGGGAAGACGCTGAAGCCGCCCCAGATCCGGACCTGCTTGCCGAGGGAGCGGATGTGGCCGGCCATCGTGTTGATGTAGACCTTGAGAAGAGCCTTGTCACCGGGGTACTCGTCGGCGCCCATGTGCAGCGCGGAACCCTTGAACCACGGGGCGAACTCGGAGTACACACTCTTCATGTACGTCGTGGTCGCGGCCTTGCTCAGGTCGAGGTTGTCGGAGTTGCCACCGTTGAGGCCGAGCTCGGGGTGCGCCTTGACGAACGCGCGGGCGTGGCCGGGCGCGTCGATCTCGGGCACCAGGGTGATGGCGTGCGCGGCGGCGGTCGCCTCGAAGGAGTCCCAGTTCGCCCGGGTGTAGGAGCCGTCCGTGGCGGCCAGGCCGGCGAAGTCGGGGTTGGTGCTCTTCAACCGGAACGCCGAGTACGCCTTGGACCAATCCCCGTTGGCCGGGTGGATCTCGTTGTCGTTGAGGTGCAGCTGGAACGTGTTGAGCTTCAGCCACCCCATCCACTTGATGTACGACTGGATGAACTCCGGCGTGAAGTACCGGCGGCCGACGTCGAGCATGAACCCGCGGACCGCGTAGTTCGGGTAGTCCACGGCGGTACCGAGCGGGACCGTGCTGCCCTTGACCAGGATCTGGAGCAGGGAGCGGGTGCCGTAGTACAGGCCGGTGTCGGACGCGCCGGTGATGGTCACGCTGGCGGCGGTGGTGGCCAGCCGGTAGGCCTCGGGCTTGAGGTTGGCCAGGACCGCGCCGTAGGAGGCGTTCGGGTCGACCCGCAGGGCGATGTCGCCCTGGGCGGGGCTGCCGGTGGCGGTGGTCAGCCGGAGCGGGGTCAGTTCGGTGATCTCCGCGACCAGCTGGGTGGCGAGCTGGGTGAGGCGGGGGGACGCGCCCGCCGGTACCACGACGCGGCTCGACGCACTGAGCTGGAGCGATCCGGCGCCGGCGGTCCACTCCTGCAACGCGGGAACGACGGCCGGGGCGGGGTTGTCCGCCGCGATGGCGGGTGGCGCGGCGAGCGTGAGGGAGCCGACGACGGCCAGTGCGGCCACCGCCGCCCGGGCGAAGGTGCGCGTTCTCATGAGGGGGCTCCTTGCTCCTCGGCGTCGGTCGGGTGAGGGTGTCCGGCCGACGTCCGTGTTCTCCTGGGTCGTGCTCCCCGTGAACCCCGGTCGACGGTGACCAGGACGTGTTCTCCCGCCACCCGGCGCGGGCCGGGTGTCGGTGGTGCGGTGTGGGTGGTGTCCTAGTGCGCCGCTGTCATACGGCGACCCCTGGGACGGTCTCGGCCGTCTCGGTGCTGCCGGGCATCGTGAGCATCACGCCGAACTCCTGGCAGATCGCGTGCGCCGTCGCTCCGATCACGACGCTGTGCTCCCCGAGGGTGGAGAACCGCAGCGTCACCGGCGCGAAGCCGGGCATCACCCGCAGGGCCAGGGCCTCGTTCGTCGCGCGGAGCAGCGCCGGGCCGACCGGGTCGCCGACCAGCGGGCCGCCGACCACGAAGTCGGTGACGTCCAGGGTCGCGGCGAGCATCGACAGCAGCCGGGCCAGTTCCCGGGCGCCCCGGGTGATGCGTTCCCGCAGGCCCCGGGCCTCGCCGTCGTCGGCACCGGCGAGGAACCGGTCCACGACCGCCCCGGACGCGTCCCCGACCAGGGTCGGCAGGGTGGCCACCGTCTCCAGGCAGCCGACCAGGCCGCACCGGCAGCGCAGCGACGTGCCGATGTCGAGGTGGCCGATCTCGCCGCTGCGGAACTCGCGGCCCTCGTAGAGCCGGCCGTCGAGGACGATGCCCGCGCCGATCCCGGTCCCGATCCAGATCAGGACCACGCTCACGCCCCACTGGGTGGACAGCGCCACCTCGGACAGCGCGACGGCGTTGGCGTCGTTGACCACGTGCACGGGTGCGTTGCCGCACCGTTCGGACAGCTCCCTGCCGAAGGGCAGCATGTGCCAGTTGTAGTTGACGGCCTCGCGGATCGTGCCGTCGGCGGTGACGATGCCGGGCACCGCCACCCCGATCGCCGTGATCGTGCCGCCGGCCGTGGTCAGCCGGTGCACCGCCGAGGCGGCCACCGCGATCGTGTCGTCGCCGGGGAAGTGCGGGATGGTCACGGTCTGCTCGGCCCGGCCGGTCAGGGTCAGCCGGCTGGCGGTGATCTGCCGGCGGCCCACGTGCACCCCGATGAACCGGTGGTGGTCGCGGTCCAGTTCCAGCAGCGTCCGGGGCTTGCCACCGCGTGAACCGGCCAGTCCGGACTCGCGGACGAGGCGGCGCTCGATCAGGGACGCCACGATGTCGGACACCGTCGCGGCCGGCAGGCCCGTCTCCCGCACGATGTCCGTCCGGGCCACCTGACCGTCACCGACGGCGACGCTCTGCAACACGAGCACGTCGTTGCGGGCGCGCAGGGACCGCTTGGTCCCCTTCTGGGCCGACCGCAGCTGCGTCACCGGAGCGCTCCCCACTTCGTTCGTTCACCGTTGTTACTGCCTCGGGGCCGAGACTATGACGGGATTCGATGCAACACAAGAGGTCCGGCCTTCCTGGATTTTGCAAGACCGGCCAGCGCGGACGACAGCGGACAAACGACAGGCGTCACTACCGTCGGAATGCGAACGAAGAGCGGGGCGCCGCGCTGGGTAAGCTCCCGCCATGACCTCCCCCGACGAACCCGCCGGCCTGCGCGTCGCCGTCCTCACCGCGATGCCCGAGGACGAACGCGGCGGCACGGCGCTGATCCTGCTGCACGGCTGGGGCGCCCCCGGCGACGACATGGTCGGCCTCGGCCAACTGCTCGCCCGGCCCGGGACCCGGGTGTTCGCCCCGGCCGGCCCGCTCCCCGAGTTCGGCGGCGGCCGGGCCTGGTGGCGCCTGGAGCCCGACACGCGCCCCGCCTGGGCCTGGGACGACCAGCCGCCCGCCGACCACGTGCCCAACGCGCTGGTCACGGCCGCGCGGGAGGCCGTGCTCGGGCTGCTGGCGACCGTCCGGGCCCGGTACGCGCCCGAAGCCGTGGTCGTCGCCGGCTTCTCCCAGGGCGCGATGCTCGCCCTCGACGTGGCGCTGCGGGCCGAGGCCGGGGTCGACCGGGTGGCCGCCCTGTCCGGGGTGCTGCTCGCCGACTCCCTCGCCGGGCTGCACGCCCCCGGTCCGCGCCGCCCGCGGGTGCTCGTCGCGCACGGCCGGACCGACGCGCAGGTGCCGTTCCCGGGCGGCGAACAGGCCAGGGACCTGCTGGACAGGTACGGCTACGACGTGACGTGGCGGCCCTTCGACGGCGGCCACGACATCCCGCCGGAGATCGTGGCCGCCCTCGACACGTTCGTCTTCGCCGACCCGGAGCCGTCCGCGACGGACTAGAGACTGGCCGCCGACGCCGGGAGGCACCGCCCGGCCGCCGATCCGGCTCAGGAGTAGCAGTTCGGGCGGTCCCGGGTCAGCAGGAGCGGCCCGTTCAGCCCGGGCGGCGTCGAGGTGACCTCGACCCGGACGTACGTGTTCCCGTTGGCGTCGTGCTCGGCCTGGGTGACGTTCACGGCGCTCACCGTGTTGTAGTCGAGCTGCCCGGACAGCGTCAGGTGCTCCGTCCGGTCGATCCCGGTGTACGGGCCGTTCGCCCCGGCCATCCCCCGGTACCGGACGTGCACGACGATCGGGTTCTGGTTCGGCGGCTCCACGTGGATGTTCGTGCCGATCCGCAGCTGGGCGGCGCAGTTCCAGTCGATCACGCCGTCGTAGAACAGCGCCACCGGCGAGGTCGGCGGCGCGATCCCGGTGGGGCTGGCGGGCGGGGTCAGGGGCGGGGTCTTCGTCGGCGTCGGCCCACCCGGCGACGGGGAGACCGACGGCGTGGCCGAGGGCGAGGGCGTGGCCGACGGCAGGGCGCCCGACACCCCCGGCGACGGCAGCGCGCCCGGCTCGACGACCGTGCTGCCCCCGGTGACCGGGTCCGCCGAGGACGGGCCGCCGGGCCCCGCGATCGCGTACCCGAACGCGGCGAGCGCCAGCACGGTCACCGCCAACGACGAGGCGGTGACGAGCTTCGCGGTCCGGCCGAGCCCGAGGAACGTCTTGGCCGCCACGACCCCCTTGGCCGCCGCGCCGCTCTGCACGGCCCCGACCCCGAGCGGCAGCAGCAGGGCCAGCAACGCGACGCGTTCGGCGAGCTGCCGGCGGCCCCGGGACTCCCAGTCGGGCCCGTAGCCGGCGCTGGCGGCCCAGTCCAGCTCCGCGACGAACGCCGCCGCGTCGCTCGGCCGGTCCTGCGCGCGCTTGGCCAGCCCGCGCCGGACGAGTTCCCGGACCGGCCCGGGCAGCTCCCCGACCGGGATGTCGGCGTTCTCGTGCTGGTAGCGGGCACCGTCCAGCGTCTGCGCCGGATACGGCTTCCCGCCGGTCACGCACTCGAAGAAGGTGGCGGTCGCCGCGTAGATGTCGGTGCGCGGGCTGGCCGGCTCCCCCCGCCACTGCTCGGGCGCCATGTACGCGGGCGTCCCGGCCAGGATCCCGGTGCTCCCGGTGCGCGCCGAGATCCCGAAGTCGGCGAGCTTGCTCTCCCCGCGCGTGGTGACCAGCACGTTCTCCGGCTTGTAGTCGCGGTGCACCACCCCGGCGACGTGCGCGGCGGCCAGCCCGAGCAGAGAGCCCTTGAGCACGTGCAGCGCCGCCTCGGGGCTGGTCGCCCCGTGCTCGCGGAGCAGGGCGCGCAGCGGCACGCCGTCGACGAGTTCCATCACGATCGCGGCGGCGGCGTCGGTCTCCACGTACTCGAACAGTCGCACGATGTTCGGCGCGCTCAACTCGGCGAGGAGCCGCGCCTCGGCCCGGAACCCGGCGAGCAGCTCCGGCGTCCGGCACAACTCGTCCGCGAGGTACTTGATCGCGACCTTGGTCCCGGTTTCGGCGTGCTCGGCGAGCACCACCCGACCGGCCCCGCCCCGACCCAGTTCCCGGACCTCGTCGTAACCGGGAACCGTCCACATCGGCTGACTCATGGGCAGAGCCTAGAGAGCCGCCGGTCGATCCGGCATCCGTCGGGGTACGGAGGTTTCCCCGGACCCCGACTACGTACCGCTATCTGGTCCGGGGCGGGGCCTCGGCCCGTGAGCTGCGCCTGAAGGCGAATTCCCCCGGAATCACCGCAACCGACGGGCACGAAAGTCACCGTCGGTCATCGCGATCTCACCGGTGACATCCGGACCGGGCCGGTCGTACCGCCACCGGGCCCGACGGGCATCCCGGCCGGTGGCCTTCACCAACGGCCGGGCCCGCCACCACCGGACGTCAGGCCGGGATCATCCGCCACTGCTGGCTGCTGTCCCCCGTGTCCGTCTGCTGCACGACCGCCGCCGAGTCCGCCGTGGAGGAGCCGGCCACCCCCACCACCTTCCCGCTCTTCACGCTGACCACCTTCACGTACCCGCCCCCGGCGTCGGCGAGCCGCCACCGCTGGTTGGTGGCGCCGGTCGCCGTCCACTGGATGATCGTCGCCCCGTCGGCGGCGGACCCGCCGTTCACGTCGGCGAGCAGCCCCGAACTGACACTCGTCACCGTGTACTCCCCGCCGCCGACGTCCGCGAACCGCCACCGCTGGTTCACGGCGCCGTGCTGGGCGTACTGGATCAGCGCGGTCCCCGCCGTCTGCGAGGCCCCGGGTACGTCGATCGCCTTGCCGCTGCGCCGGTTGACGAGCACGAAGTCGCCGGAGAGCCGGGGCGGCGGGGTCACCGTGACCGAGCCGCCGGGCGCCAGGGTGACGGTCTGGCTCCAGGCGCCGTACCGGACGACGGTGGAGGTGCCGCCGACGCTGCGGAGGGTGGCGGAGGTGGCCTGGCCGGCCGCCCAGGTCAGGTCGACGACGAACCCGCCCCGGGCGCCGATCCCGGTGACCCGGCCGGCCGTGGCCCAGCCGGACGGCAGCGCGGGCAGCAGTTCGATCACGCCGGGGCGGGAGTAGAGCAGGGTTTCGAGCATGGCGGTCGGGGTGCCGAGGTTCGCGTCGATCTGGAACGTGGCCCGGTTGCCGAAGCTGTACATGTCGAGGAAGTTGCGGGCCGTGCCGTTGCCGAAGTTCACCGAGGGCCGCATGGCGGTGAGGATCAGCTGGTACGCGCGGGACGCGTCCTTCAGCCGGGCCCAGCACAGGGCGCGCCAGGCGACGGCCCAGCCGTAGGAGTCCATGCCCCGGGCAGTGAGCAGGTTGCGTACCCCCGTGATCAGGTTCGTGGGGCTGTTGTCGACCGTGATCCGGTCGCCGGGGAACAGGCCGACGAGGGGCGAGAGGTGCCGGTGGGTGGTCTCGCCGAGGTTGGCCGGGGTCATCCACTCCTCCAGCCAGCCGGTGGAGGGGCTGACGACGGGCAGGTAGAGCTTCGCCTGGAGACCGGCGACGGTCTGCGCGAACGCCGCGTCGCGCCCGAGGGCCGAGGCCGCCGCCTGGTACTGGGCGAACAGCGCCCACACCAGTTCCTGCGCGTAGGTGATGCCCTTGGCGTTCGTCGGCCCGTGTTCCGGGGACCAGTCGTTGTCGGCGATCAGGACCTTGCCGGTGCCGCCGGCCGGGTCGTCGACCAGGAGCAGCCGCGACTCCCAGAACTGGCAGGCGCCCTTCAACAACGGATAGATCTTCGCCAGGTACGCCTGGTCGAGGGTGTACTCGTAGTGTTCCCACAGCGAGTTGCACAGCCACGCGTTGCCGGCCGGGTGCCACCACCAGCCCATCCCGCCGTAGATGTTGGTGGAGATGGCCGTGGTCCAGCCGGCGATCCGGCCGGTGGAGTTGCGGAAGCCGTTGCGGGGGTCGTTGAACAGGGCCTGGGTCTGGGTGGTCCACGAGGACAGCTGGGAGACGCAGTAGTCGGCGAACGCGGCGAAGTTGCCGCCGAGGCCGGCCCGGTCGGCCAGCCAGTAGTTCATCTGGACGTTGATGTCGGTGTGGTAGTCGGCCATCCAGTCCGGGTTGTTGCGGTCCAGCCACAGGCCCTGGAGGTTCATCGGGACGCTGGTCCGCGAGCCGGTGATCGTCAGGTAGCGGCCGAACTGCAGGTAGCTCGCCTCCAGCTCCGGGTCCGACGGGGCACCGGCGACGGCCCGGTCGGTCAGCCGCGCCCAGGTGTCCTTGGCCCGCTGCGCGGCGGTGGAAGTGCCCAGATCAACGGCCATCGTCTGGTACTGCGCCTGGTAGTCCGCCACGTGCCGGGCCAGCAGGGTCGCGCCCCCGGCCGTGGCGGCGGCGGTGGCCCGGGTGCCCGCGACCGCCTTCGGGTCCACGGCCGGGTCCTTGAAGCCCTTCGCCGGGTCGGGCACGTAGTTGGTGCCGCCACTCAGGACGATCAGGACCTCGGTGCAGCCGGTGAACGCGACGTTCGCGCCGCTGACGGTGACCGTGCCGCCGGCGCCGACCAGCTTGGCCACGGCACCGTACCTCAGGCCGTTGGCCAGGGTCGCCCCGAACGAGGCGGTGCCGGCGGACGCGGTGGTGGTCTCGCCGTGGGTGCCGTTGAGGGTCAGGGTGCCGGTGTGCGAGCCGCCGCCGCTCTGGGTGAGCCGGACGACGAGCACGTTGTCGGGGTGGCTCGCGTACACCTCGCGGCGGTAGGTGACGTTCTGGTACGTGTAGGCCGTGGTCACCAGGCCGTTGCTGAGGTCCAGGCGGCGGCGGTAACCGGTGACGGCGGACATGGGGTGGGCCGGCAGGGCCAGGTACACCTTCGCGAGCAGGGTGTTGGACCCGAAGTCGTTCACGCCGTACGGGAACTGGCCGTCGCCCTGGAGGGTCGCGTTCAGGCCGCCCGTCCACAGGGTCGCGTCGGCCAGGTAGAGGAAGTCGCGGGCGGGGTCACCGCCGACCAGGGCGCCGATCCGGCCGTTGCCCACGGGCAGGCCCTCGGAGATGATGGCGCTCTCGGCGGCCGGGGCCGGGTACCACAGCTCGGTGGCGGTGGCCTCGGGCACGAGGGCCGCCGGGGCGGGGGCGGTCGTCGCGGTCGGGCCGGTCGGGGCGGCGTGCGCCGGGGCCGGCAGCACCCCGCCCAGGGCGAGGGCCGCGCCCGCCGCGCCGGACGTCCGGAGGACCGCGCGGCGGCTGGGGCCCCGGTCCGTCCCGTAGTCGTTGTCCGCCATCTCGCCACGCTCCTGTCGACGTCCGGATCAGTGCCGCTGAAACTAGGCAGTGATCCGATCAATGTCAATGGAACGCGAATCGCGCGTCGATGAATCGCCAGGAATGGCGACTGTCATCCGATGACTTGTTTTCCCTGGTGGGAGGCGGCGTTCGATCGGCGACCCGTGACGAACAGGTTTCAACAATATGGCACTCGAATGAACAAGCCGTGCGCGAGTCCGCAGGGTGGGTGCGCGTTCGCGCACGCGGCGCGCGGAGGCCGGATCGCCCCCGGCGCACGGGGCTGGCCTCTAGTCCCACTCCCAGCGCAGCCCCACCAGCCCCGGCGCGATGTCCCGATCCACCAGGTGCGCCCCGTGCGCGGCCCCCACCCACACCTCGCGGACCCCCTGGTCGGGCGCGTTCTCGCGCCGCCGGCTGTACCGGAAACACCGGGCCGGCAACGCCTCCGGGTCGAACTGCACCTGGAGCAGGTAGTCGCCCGCCTCGGCCGGGAAGGCGCGGTGGTAGTGGTCGGAGAGGGCGCCGGGACCGAACCGCAGCTCGTACTCGATGGCCGCCGTGTCGCCCGTGCCCAGCACCCGGTCGAAGATCAGTTCGGCGACGAGGAACTCCCCGCCGGGGTCGGTCCGGGACCGGCCGATCCGGCAGTTGCGGACCGGGTGCACCGTCGGCAGCCCGCCCTCGCCCTCGTCGTTGTGGTAGACGAACACGCTGCGGGACACCTTGTCGGCCGTGGCGCGCACCACCGCGCGGGTGGCGAGGGTGACCGCGCCACGGTCGGGGCCGATCACGAACAGGTCGTGCATGCTCACCCGGTGCAGGATGTTGTGCACGGGGGTGTTGATGGCCGCCAGCAGCTCCGCCAGGCCCTTGGAGTCCGACCAGACCTCGGCCATCTCCATCGTGCCCGGCGGGTGGTCCAGCCAGCGGCCGCGCGGGCGGCGGGGGCCGAGCTGGGCGGTGAGCGCGTCCGCCGGCAGGCCCAGGATGCCTTCCAGCGCCCCCACGGCGCGGAGGGAGGCGGGGCGCTCGGGGCGGCTGCGGCCCCGGCGCCAGTAGGCCAGCGTGGTCTGGCTGACCATGATCCCCTGGTCGGCGAGCCGGGTCTGGATCTCCTCCATCCGCAGGCCGCTGGCCTCGATGGCCAGGTGCAGCGCGGCGGAGAACGGCCCGGTCCGCAGCACATGGGCCAGTTCCCTGCCGATGATCTGCTCCCGCATTCCAGGAGTATCCACCCCGGGTCACGGATTGTTAAGGGTTGATCCAGTAGGTGGGCGGAACCGGCGGCACGGCCGGCGCGCTGACCACGCGCCGGCCGTGTCCTCCCGGAGGGGGCTTTCTAGGAGGCGGAGATGGTCACGTCGTCGACGACGAAGCTGGTCTGCAGGTTGGAGTCCTCGACGCCGTTGAACTTCAGCGTCACGGTCTGGCCGGCGAACTGCTTGACGTCGAACACCTTCTCGGCGTACCCGGCCGCCTTGTTCAGGTTGGAGTAGGTCGCGACCGTGGTGCTACCCAGCGTGACGGTCAGCTTGTCGTAGGCCACGTTCTCGGTCTCGGCCGTGTCGATGTGCAGCCAGAACCGCAGCGTCACCGTCGCGCAGCCCGAGGGGATGGTCACCGACTGGGACGCGTAGTCGGTGTGACTGCCGCCCTGGCCGCCGAGCCACGCGTACCGGCTGCCGCCGTGCGCCGCCTGCTGCGACCAGCTGCCGATCACGTTCGCGTTCGCCGTCCACGGGGTGCTGCCGCTCTCGAAGCCGGTGTTGCCGACGACCTGGGTCGCCGTGCAGCCGCCCGAGCCGCCGATGGTCCAGGTGAACGACGCGTTCCCGGTCTTGTTGGCCGAGTCGGTGACGGTCACGGTCACGTTGTTGGAGCCCTGGGTGGTCGGCGAGCCCGTGATCTTGCCGGTGCTCGACCCGATGGACAGGCCGGCGGGCAGACCCGAGGCGCTCCAGGTGTACGGCGAGGTGCCGCCGGACGCCTGCAGCTGCAGGTTCGCGGTGCCGCCGACGGCCGTGGACTGGTTGCCCGGGTTCGTCACCGACGGGTCGGTCGGGGTGCCGCCGCCGATGAAGGCGGTGTAGAGCAGCACGTTCGGCGAGCCGGAGTTGATGCCGGTGAGCTTGCCCGTGCTGCCGTTGTTGACGAGCGCGTCGCGGACCTGCTGCGGGGTGGCGTTCGGGTTCGCGCCCAGGTAGAGCGCGACGGCGCCGGCCGTGTGCGGGGACGCCATCGACGTACCCGTCATGGTCGCGGTGCCGGTGTTGCTGCTGTACGAGGCCGAGATGATGTTCGTACCCGGCGCCCAGATGTCCAGGCAGGAACCGTAGTTGGACTGCCCGGTCCCCGTGTACCGCGCGTCCGCGCTGGTGCTGTTGCCGACCGTGATGGCCGCCGGCACCTTCTGCGGGCTGAAGTAGCACGAGTCGTCGTTGTTGTTGCCCGCCGCCTGCACGAACTGCACCCCGGACGCGATCAGCGCCTTCACGGCGTTGTCCAGGGAGTCGCTGCTGCACCGGCTGCCGCAGCCGACGCTGTAGTTGGCGACGGCCGGCTTGACCGCGTTGTTCTTGATCCAGTTCATGCCGGCCAGGATCTGGTCGTCCTCGCCGTTGCCCTGACAGTTCAGGATCCGCACGGAGACGATGTTGGCCTTCTTGGCGACCCCGTAGGTGGTGCCCACGGCGGTGCCGGCGACGTGCGTGCCGTGCCCGTGGCAGTCCGCCGGGTTGGAGTCGTTGTCGATGAAGTCGTAGCCCTGCTTGACCCGGCCGGTGAACTCGGAGTGGTTCGGGTTGAGGCCGGTGTCCAGCACGTACACCGTGACGCCCTGGCCCGGGTTCGACGGGTACGTGTAGGACTTGCTCAGCGGCAGGTCCCGCTGGTCGATCCGGTCGTCGCCCCAGTTCGGCGGGTTGTTCTGGGTGTCGGCGATCCCCATGGTCTGGACCTGCTCGACGTAGGCGACCGAGGGGTCCGCCGCCAGCCGGCGCGCCTGGGACTCGGTCATCCGCGCCGAGAAGCCGCCGAGCACCTGGTCGTAGACGTACCCGACGGAGCCGCCGAACTTGCCGGTCAGCCCGTCCGCGCGCGACCGGACGGCCGCGGCGGCCGCCACGCCCGCCGGGGCGTCCTTCAACGCGACGATGTACTTGCCCGACACCGCCGTCGGCGCGCCCGCGTTGCGGATGACGCCCTCGGCGGCCTGGGCGGCGGGCCCCGCCACGGCCACGAAACCGATCGTGACGGATGCCGCGACGAGCACACCCGCTGTTCTGTTCCTCATGCCTGGTTCTCCTCTGAGGGGTGGGTCGTACCAGGCAAGCAAGGTATGGACCGGCGGTCCGCGCGCGACAGGTCGGACAGGACTTCGGCGGAACTGCTGTTCCAAAACTGTTTTTTGACAGAAATCTTCGAGGGGGCGCGGGGTGTGTTCGACCCTTTCGCGCCGGATGTCGACCCAGCAGGGCATTTATTCGGGTACCGGGGGCCGGCGGTTCCGGTGTGTGGCCCCGGAACCGGGGGCTGTGGAAGGCGGGGCGCGCCGGGCTGCGCTGAGGCCCCATGGGGGCTGGCGGTGCCGTAGCCCGGGCGGGCTGGTCCGATCTTGCCCGGGCGGGGCTGGTCCGATGTTGCCCGGGCCGGTGGCTCAGATCTTGCGGTAGCGGGCCTGGGCCAGGCCGAACACCCCGTACGCGGCGAGGCCGGCGGCGACCAGGCCGAGGAGGAGCGTGCCGTGCCGCTGGGCCGCCAGGGTGCGCAGCGCCTCGTCGAGGCCCCGGGACTTCGCCGCGTCGAAGGTGACCGCAGCGGCGACGACCAGCGCGCCGACGATGCCGTAGGCCAGGCCCTTCGCGGCGTAGCCGACCCGCGCGGACCACGTCACCCAGGTGGGCGTGCGCGACAGGTGCTTGGCGTAGCGGTCGCTCAGCCCGTACCAGACGAGGGCGCCCGCGCCGACCACCACCGCGACCCCCAGCAGGCCCACCAGCCACTGCCCGCCCGGGTTGGACAGGACCTTGGCGGTCAGGGTCTGCTGCTGGTCGGCCTTCGACCCGCCCTGGCCGAACACGAGCTTGCCGGCGCTGAGGGCCAGCGCCCCGTAGATGACGGCCCGGCCGACGGCGGCGACCCGGCCCCACGCCCCGTGGTCGCCGACGGCCGCCTCCAGCCCCTGCCAGACGACCAGCGCGAGGAACCCGAGAGCGACGGCGACCAGCGCCGCGACCCCGAACGGGTGCTCCGCGATCGTGGCCAACGCGCCGGACTGGTCACCCTCCTTGTCGGGCCGGCCCAGGGCGATCTGGGCGGCGAGGAAGGCGACGAGGAGGTGGGTGACGCCCCAGCCGACGAGTCCGGCGCGGGCCCAGAATTCGAGGGTGTCGCTGTCGGCGGCCTGGCGTGCGGGGTTACGGGGGGACATGGAGAGTGGTTGCCCGTTCCGGGCCGTGGCCAAACGGGGTTCAGTTGGCCCACCAGATCGCGGCGTTGAGCGCGGTGGCGAAGGTGACCCACGCCCAGTACGGCAGGAGCAGCGCGGCGGCGGGGCGCGACACCGCCCGGAACAGGACGACCGTGACCCCGATCGCGCACCACATCGCCACGATGACGATCAGCGCCAGACCGTAGCGGCCGAGGCCGAAGAAGACCGGGGTCCACAGGGCGTTCAGCACGAGCTGGGTGGCGAACAGCGCCATGGCGGGGCCGGTGAGCCCGGTGCGCCGCCACACCAGCCAGCCGGCGACGGCGATCATCACGTACAGCACGGTCCAGACCGGTCCGAACAGCCAGGCCGGGGGTGCCCAGGACGGGCGGTCCAGGGTGGCGTAGTCCTCCGCGGCGGTGCCCACGCCCAGCGCGCCGATCGCGGCGGCGGCGGCCACCACGACCCCGAAGGCCGCGAGGCCCAGCCAGCGGGCGAGTTCGGTGCGGGGCCGGGCGAGCACAGAATGGTTCATCCCGGACACCTACCCTTCCCGCGTACCCCCGAAACGGTTCTTCCCTCGGTCTTCGCGTCGTGTGCCGGGGCCGAAAAGTTCCCGGCGGACCCCGTGGGCCACGTCACCCACCGGCCGGGAACTGGACCGGGGCGGGCGCCGACTGAAGGGGCAGCGTCCGTGTTCCCCTCGCCCCGCTGGAGTCCGCCGTGTCCACTGCCCTCTCCCCGACCGCTCCCCCGGACCAGTCCGACGGGCCGGCGGCACCGGTGTGGTCGATCCTCCCCCTGCTCCGCCGCCTGCACTTCTACGCCGGCGTCCTGGTCGCCCCGTTCCTCCTGGTGGCGGCCCTGTCCGGCCTGCTGTACGCGTTCACCCCGCAGATCGACGACCTCGTCTACGGCGACGTGCTCACCGCGTCCAGCACCACGGGCGGCACCCGCCCCCTCGCCGACCAGGTCGCCGCCGCCCAGGCCGCGCTCCCCGCCGGCACCGTCACCGGCGTACTGCCCGCCGAGGGCGACGCCACCACCCGGGTCGTCTTCGCCCTGCCCGGCCTCGACGAGGACCACCGGCAGACCGTCTTCGTGAACCCGCACACCGCCGCCGTGCAGGGCCAGCTCACCACCTGGTTCGGCTCCACCCCGGTCACCACCTGGCTCGACGGCCTGCACCGCCACCTGCAACTCGGCGAACCCGGCCGGCTGTACTCCGAACTCGCCGCCAGCTGGCTGTGGGTGATCGCCCTCGGCGGCCTGGTGCTGTGGCTGTCCCGGCAGCGCACCGCGCGCCGCCGGGCCCGCGCGGTCCTCCTGCCGGAGCGGGGCGCTCGCGGGGTACGCGGCACCCGGTCCTGGCACGCGAGCATCGGGGTGTGGGTCCTGGTCGGGGCCCTGGGCCTGTCGGCGACGGGCCTGACCTGGTCCACGTACGCCGGGGAGAACTTCGGCGCGGCCCTGGAGACCCTGCGCGCGACCGCCACGCCCCTGGACACCGGCCTGCCGGGCGGCCCCACGGCCTCGTCCTCGGGCGGCCACGAGGGCCACGGCGCGGCCGGCGCACCCTCCACCGTGGACCCCGCCACGTTCGACAAGGTGTACGCCGCCGCCCGGTCCGCCGGCCTCGACGGCCCCCTCGAACTGGGCGTGGCCGCCGAGCCGGGCACCGCGTGGACCGCCACCCAGGTCGACAACACCTGGCCGGTCCGCCGCGACCAGGCCGCCGTCGATCCCGCGACGGGCACGGTCACCGCGCAGGCGCACTTCTCCGACCGCCCGTTCCTCGCGAAGCTGTCCACCCTGGGGATCCAGGCGCACATGGGCCGCCTGTTCGGCCTGGCCAACCAGCTCGCGCTCGCCCTCCTGGCGGTCGGCATCGCGACCCTGATCGTCCTCGGGTACCGGATGTGGTGGCGCCGCCGCCCGACCCGCGCGGACCGCCGCGCCCCGCTGGGCGCCCCGCCGGCCCGGGGCGGCTGGCGGCAGTTGCCGCTGTGGGTGCTGATCCCCGGTCCGCTGGTGGTCGTCGCGATCGGCTGGGCGATCCCGCTCCTCGGCCTGAGCTTGCTCGCCTTCGTCGTCCTGGACCTGCTGCTCGCCGTGGCCCGCCGTAGGACCGCGCGGGCGCTCTAGGCCTGGGTGGGCAGCTCCCCGCCCACGGGCTGGAACACCACGCCCGAACGATCCGTTCGCTGTGGGAACCGCCGACAGGGAGCGCCCTACAAGAAGCATCCGGGACCGGGAGGTCCGGCGACGACTTCGCACGTGTGCGTTTCGGATCCGGAATCGGTGCCCGGGACGTCGGGATCGGCGCGACCGTCGATCCCGACGTCCCAGGCATTTCCGCGTCTTGGGCGGCGCTGCTTCTCGGCCGCCGCTGCGTCCCGGGTGGCGCTGCGTTCCGGGTGGCTCTCCGTCCCGGGTGGCTCTCCGTCCCTGGTGGTCGGTGCCTACCCCTGGGTGTACAGGTCGTTGATGTAGAGGACCCAGTCGGTGCCGTAGCGGTAGGGGTCCGGCTCGTAGGCGCAGTAGTACTGGTTCGACCACGACTGGGCGCGGTAGTTCTCCCCCGCCCAGAAGCAGTGACCGTCGGTCGGGTGGTAGCTGTACGCCGACCACGGCTCGGGCCAGCTGATGGCGGCGCTATGGCCGGACTGCGCCGCAGGGGCGGGTGCGGCCGTGGCCGGGGTGGCGCCCGGGATCACCAGGGCGGCGGTGACGGCGGCCAGGGCGAGAACACGTTTGAGCATGATGCACGCTCCACTGTAGAGGGTTGCCCGAAGGCTCCCACACCCTCCATACCCGGGTACACCACCCACTCCACTACTGACACTTTCCTGACTTCACCAACCGTCGCCACGTCCATCGACGTACCCGCCGATCCGGATCGAAGTCCCGAACGGGTCCGCGACATGCGGGTCCACCCAGACGACCTCGGACCGGCCGCCGTGCCCGTGCACCCGCATCAGGTCGTCCATGGAGTCGAACACGCAGACCTGCGCCACTCCGGTGGTCGTTCCCAGCCAGCGCAACACGACCCGGTCGTCGGACCACGCGACGCCGTAGGCCACGATCCCGACGCCGCTGACCCCGGTCGGATCGTCCCACCGGCGCATCGCGAACCTGCGCGGCGGTGGGACGAACTCCGGGGCATCGCCATCGCGCGCCCCGTGCGACGCAGCGGCATCCCCTATCCGGGCGGCGGAGTAGTAGTCACCCACAGTCCATCACCCTCACCGCGTCGCGTGCCGTGTCCGCCGGCCAGCAGGGGAACGACTGGCCGATCTCCGAGGCCACCGCACACCCGAGGCACAGGTCCACGCCCTCGGCGGGCCGGTGCACCTCCAGCACCAACTCGGCCAGCAGCCGGATCAACGCCTTGATCGGCGACACCTGCGTGGTCAGCTCACCACTCATGCCGACCTCCGTCCCACGTACCCATCTCCTGCCGCCCTTTCCTGTGTGAATGGGCGGCTCCCCGCCAGTGGGCTGGAACCACCACCGCCCGAACCATCCGATCGACGGGGAAACCACCAACGGGGAGCGCCCTGCACTCGATTCCACACGGAGCGTCGTCGCGCCACGACCACACCTCGGGGACTTCTGGGACGTTTTCACCTAGAGTGAAAACGTCCCAGAAATTCCTGCGCCAGAAGCCGGGGCCGCGATGAGTAATGATCAACTTAGAGCTGCCCTCGCGCGTGCCGGCCTGAGCTCCGAGAAGCTGGCCCGCAGCGTCGGGGTCGACGCCAAAACTGTGGACCGCTGGCTGGCTGGGCGCGTTCCCCATCCGCGCACCCGGAGCGCCGTTGCGGAATGCCTGGATGAGCACGAGCGTTTCCTGTGGCCGGATGCCCCGTCCCGAACCTTCGCCAACAAGAAAGTGGGCGCTGAAATCCTCTCCGCCTACGCCTATAGGTCTGACCTTTCGACCGACCGGTGGTGGGATCTGATCCAGTCTGCGGATGAGCGGATAGACCTTCTCGGATACACCCTCTATTTCCTTCCCATGCAGCACCCACAGTTCGTCAAGGTGCTGGCACGCAAAGCTCATGCCGGCTGCAGAATTCGCATCGTGATGGCCGATCCTGCCTCACGCCACGTGGCCGACCGTGAGGCAGAAGAGGATGTCGCGCTCACAATCGCGGTGCGAATCCACACCACACTGAAGTTCTTTGCTCCGCTCCGGAGGCAACCCGAGGTTGAGATGAGGTTCCAGGACGTGCCGCTCTACAACTCCGTCTTCCGGTTTGACGGGGAAATGTTGGTCACCCCGCACCTCTATGGCACGCAAGGCTCGCAGGCACCACTGCTTCACCTGCGGAATCTCGGCGAAGACGGACTGTACTCACGATTCGAAGAACACTTCGATGCCATCTGGGAGAAGTCGCTCCCCATCCCGGATGGATCCTGAGGTCCACCATGCCCAGAGTCGACTACTACGACGATCCCGCAGCCCCCTCCGCCAACTCGTTGCGGCCGGCTGCGTCGGCGGTGGTTGTAGACGGGACGGGGCGGATACTGCTCCACCGGCGAGTGGACAACAGTCTCTGGGCCCTACCTGGCGGTGTGATGGAGATCGGCGAGACCATCGAAGAGACCGCGAAACGTGAGGTTCGGGAAGAAACCGGCCTCGATATCGAATGCGACTACGTTATCGGCATCTACTCGGACCCTCTCCATGTGTTCTCCTACGACGACGGTGAGGTTCGTCAAGAGTTCTCCGTTTGTATCGCGGCACGCATCGTCGGCGGGGAACTTCTTGTGAGCGAGGAATCCTCAGAGGTGGCGTTCTGGGAACTCGAACAGTTGCCCAACCTACCCATGCATGCGCGGATCCGGACGCGGATCTCGGATTTTCACAACGGGGTTCGGGCTGCGCTTCGTTAGCCGCCCGGAAATTCGATGCCCTTGTCCTTGGCACTAGCCACTGTCCGCTCGATGGCTGCACTGATCTCATCTGCGGCGGCAGTCAGGGCCCGAGGCACCGTGTGCTGGCAGCCATATCGTTCCTTGATCTCGCGGAGCCGCTCGTCGAATGTCACGGGCAGACCTATTGGACTTGTGGTCATGTCGCACGCCCAGAGAGCGTCGCGCACCGCGCTTCTGTCGTCGGGGAAGAACCGCTGCTCGTCTGCCAACCCGCGCAAGCCGGCTTCCTCCGCTGCGGCCGAATGGTTACAAACGAGGCAGCACACATCGAAGCCCACACCCAGGTTCTGCAGGTATCGCGCCCCATCGAGAGGGTGGAACTCCGTATCCTTGGCTACCGACGAATATCCGACATCGTGCAGCCAGGCGGAGACGACCAATGCGTCCGCCTGGTCCCCGAACACCGGGCGCAACAACTCCGCCTTGGCCCCCACGGCCTGAACGTGCCGCCAGCGGCGCGGGAACTCCGCTTCCAGACAGTTCCGGGCGACCTCGACAGCCCACGCGATCGAATCCGTCACGCCGACAAGCATAGATCGCCCGCACCGTCCGAATTGCTCAGTCGACCGCCCGGGCCGCCTCCAGGATCAGGTTCGCGATCTCCTCCGGCCGGGACGCCAGGGAGGCGTGTGAGGCGTCCAGGGTCAGGGTGCGCTGGGGCTTGATCCGGTCGGCCATCATGCGCTGGTTGTCCGGGTGGATCATCCGGTCCGCGCTGGACACCTGGTACCAGGACGGCCGGTGCTTCCACGCGGGGTCGGTGATCGTGTCGCCGAACGTCGAGGCCAGCGGGGCCTTCTGGGTGACCGCCATGACCAGGCCCTCCTCGTCGGTGAGGTCCGGGCAGAAGTTCTGGTGGAAGGCGTCCTGGCGGATCCACAGGTAGCCGTCGGCGTCCGGGGCGAGGGCGTCGGCCCCGGCCGGGGGCCTGGCCGCCGTGATACTGCCGGGGCTCTCGCCGTCGTCGGGGGCGAAGGCCGCGACGTAGACGAGGCCGGCCACGTTCGGGGCGTTGCCCGCCGTGGTGATGACGGCGCCGCCGTAGGAGTGGCCGACCAGCAGGACCGGCCCCGGGATCCCCGCGACGACCTTGCGGGTGCGTTCCGCGTCGTCAGCCAGGGAGGTGAGCGGGAGCTCCACCGCGAACTGCGAGGTCACGCCCTGCGCGGCCAGCCGGGGGATGACCTTGGCCCAGTGGGCGGCCCCGCCCCAGAACCCGTGTACCAGAACCACCGCTGGCAACCGCGCCATCACGTACCCCCGTCACCCGGGCCGCGCCGCCGGCGGCCGTCCTTGATCACAGTAGGGCAAAGCCGGACCTATCCGCCGCGCAAAGAGACAGCTCCCGATGCCGATCCGGCAGGGGCACCGGGGGCAGGGGTGCCGACGGTCAGGCGCGTGGTGATCAGGGCCGCGCGGACCTGGGCGGTCGCGTCCTCCCGTGCGTGCCGTGCGCAAAGGCCCGATTCCCCGCCGACCCGCCGACCCGGCTACCGGTCGCGCACCCGTGCGCGGGCCGGGCCCGGCTCAGGGGGTGCCCGGGTGCAGGAGCGGGGACAGGGTCAGGGCCAGGTGCAGGCGGAGGCGGTCCTGGCCGCGTTCCAGGTCGGTGCCGGTGATCTGCTGGATCCGGCCCAGGCGGTGGTACAGGGTCTGGCGGTGGATGCCGAGCGCCGCCGCGCTGCGCTGTACGTTGCCGGCCTCGTCCAGGTAGGTGGTGGCGGTCGCGAGGAGGACCGGGTCGCCGTGGTCGAGAAGGCGGCGGGCCGCGTCGTCGAGGACAGCGTGGCGGAGAGCGCGGGGCGGGCCGCAGGCGAGGAGGCGGTAGATGCCCAGGTCGGGCCAGCTGGCCACGGGTCGGAGCGCGGGGACCTCGGCGCTGGCCCGGAGCGCCAGGCGGGCCTCGCGCCAGCTCTCGCGGGCGTGCACCAGGTCGGGGCGGGGGGCGCCGAGGCCGGCGACGGCGTGCGGGCGGAGGTCGGGCGGGAGCTGTTCGGCGTAGAGGGCGAGGGCCTGGCGGGCCAGGGCGTGGGCGGGGCGCGGGTCGGCGGCGTCGGCCAGGGGCGCCAGCAGAGTGAGGTGGTCCTGGTCGGTGGCCGCCAGGACGGACTGGGGCAACCGCCAGAGATTGATGGGTACGGCGTGGGCCGCCGGTTCCGGGACGGTGCGGAGCACGACGGCGACGACGGGTACGTCCCGGTCCACGACGCCCAGTTCGGCGATCTCCTCGGCGGCGGCCTCGGCGGTGCCCGGGTCGGGTGAGAGCAGGTCCTGGAGGCGGTCGGACATCCGTTCCTTGGCGCGGGCCTGCTGGGCCATGATCGCGCCGGCCCGGGCGGCGCTGTGCATGGCCGCGCCGAGGACGGCGTCGTCGAGGTCGTGGCGTTCGTCCAGCAGCCACAGGTAGCCGTAGGTGACGCCGTTCCAGCGGGCGGGCAGGCAGACCCGGGCGAGCAGGTCGCGGGCCGGGTCGGCCGGGGTGCGGACCGGGACGTCGCTGGTGGCGATGCCGAACCGTTCGAAGAACTCGCGGACCTCGGGGGCCGACCGCCGGTCGAGGATCGAGCGCTGCCGGACCGCGTCGATGCCGCCGGACTGGGAGCCGAACGCCACCAGCTGGAAGTCGCGGTCCTCCAGGGTCACGGGCGCGGACAGCAGCCGGGACACCCGGTCGACGATGTCCTGCAGGTCAGGCCTCATACCGCCGATTCTCGCACGGGGCCGCTGAGCATTCGTACCGGAAAAAGGCTCGGAGCTTGTGACGTTTGTCTGTTGAGTGCGGCCGGTGGGCGGCATAGGTTCTGCGTCACCGCCCCATTGCGGCCCCCTCAGGAGGTCTGACCGTGTTCTCGCAACCCTTGTTGATCGCGTCCCGCAGCGCGCGCATGCGCCGGGCGGTCACCGGCACGCCCGCCCTGCGCCGGCTCGCCGACCGCTTCGTCGCCGGGGAGTCCCTCGACCAGGCCGTCGGCGCGACCACGGGGCTCGTCGACCGGGGCCTGACGGTCACCATCGACCACCTCGGCGAGGACACCCTCGACGCGAAGGACGCGGCCGCCACCCGCGACGCCTACCTGGCGCTGCTCGCCCGGCTCACCGACCTCGGGCTGCCCGCCCAGGTCGAGGTCTCCGTCAAGCTGTCCGCCCTCGGGCAGAAGCTCGCCAGCGACGCGGCCCAGGTCACCCTGGAGAACGCCGTCGCGATCTGCGAGGCCGCCCAGCGCGCCGGCACCACGGTCACCGTCGACATGGAGGACCACACCACGGTCGACGCCACCCTCGGCACGGTGCGGGACCTGCGCGAGGAGTTCCCCTGGGTGGGGGCCGTGCTCCAGTCCTGCCTGCGGCGCACCGAGGCCGACTGCGCGGACCTGGCCACCGCCGGTTCGCGGGTCCGCCTGGTCAAGGGCGCGTACGCCGAGCCCGCCACCGTCGCGTACGCGGCCAAGCGGGACGTGGACCTCGCGTACGCGCGGTGCATGCGGATCCTGATGAACTCCAAGGCGTACCCGATGATCGCCACCCACGACCTGCGCATGGTCGACATCGCCGAACGGCTCGGCGAGGAGCTCGGCCGCGAACCGGGCAGCTACGAGTTCCAGATGCTCTACGGCATCCGCACGACCGAGCAGCGCGCGCTCGCCGCTCGGGGCCACATCGTCCGGGTGTACCTGCCCTACGGCGAGGACTGGTACGGCTACTTCATGCGCCGGCTCGCCGAGCGGCCCGCGAACCTGGCGTTCTTCGCGCGCTCGCTGTTCAGCCGCTGACCACCTGGGCCCCGCCCACTCCTTGGCGGGCGGGGGCGGGGTCCAGGGTTTGTACTGCCCGGCGGGCCGGCCGGGAGCGGGGCGGCGGATCCTGACGGGGTCCGCCGACCCGGACCTCACCTCATTCGGTGGCCGGGACCGTCGGCGACCCGGCTCCGGGCGGCCGCCACCACGCGACGGCGCTATCGTCGGCTTCGGCCTTCCCGCTGTCCGAGACGAGGCACGTTGAGCGCTGAGCACGACAGACCGAGCGACATGGGTACGTGGCGGATCGAGCGCCTGGAGGCTTACGCCGCCGACGTCCGGGGCTACCAACTGGAACATGTCCGGTTCACCGCACAGTTCCACGCCTATCAATCCGTGGAGCCTCGGGAGGTCCGCTTGCGGTGGGCCGTCCTGTCCCTGGACGCCAACAGGCGAAGTCAAGGGGACGGCCCGCAGGAGCAGTACAGGGTGTCGCACACAGACTTCACGCTCCGCACCTGGATCATCGAAAATCTCGGGCCCGGTCCGGAGCAGGCCAGCGACCCTGAGGCCCTCGCCGCCGACACGCTCGCGGCACTCACCCACGACCCCGCGCAGGCCACGGCCATCGCCGCGGACTGGCGCAGCCTTCCCATCGAGCAGATCAGGGACCTTCGGCGACACAAGAATCTGACGGCCCACCTGGACCGACTCGTCGGCCACCTGCGGCCCGGGCCGACCACGGAGCTCCTCAAGGCATGGATCGAGGCCAGGAAGTGGCTGCCCTGACCACTCCCCCGGACCTCAGTGGGTCGAGTCGCGGATGCCGGTGAGGCGGTGCAGGAGGGCTGTCGCGTCCGGGGACAGCTGGTGGCCGGTGGCCCGGCATTCCGTCGCGTGGTCCGCGAGCAACTCCGCCAGCCCCGCGTCCGCGCGCCGCTCCAGGTCGTGCACCACCGCCAGCGGCACCCCCGTCCGCACGCAGGTCAGCACCGCCCCCCGCCAGGCCCCGTCGTCGAGGTGCGCGGAGTACGGGCCCATCGCGGCCGCGAGGAGGCGGGGGTCGCTGCTGCGGACGGCGTCGTGCAGGACGGGGACCGCCGACGGGCCGAGGTCCAGCATGGGCAGGGCGCGCAGGACGGCGAGCTTCTCGGTCGGGTCGCCGAACTGGTAGAGCTGGGCCACCACCTCGGTGAGGCGGGTGCCGCACAGCGGCAGGACGGACAGCAGCAGGACCCGGGCCGCCACGTCGGCCGTCCAGCCGGGGGCCGCCGGGAGGGCGACCTGGCCGCAGCGGCGCCGGGCGACCGAGTAGTAGCCGACGACGGTGGCGGGTTCGACGGTGACCCGGATGAGGGCGCCGACCAGCCAGTCGCGGTCGGGTACGGCGACGAGCGCGGCGCGCAGCCGGTCCGGGGTCATGCGGGTCCTCCTCAGCGGGTCGCCAGGGTCAATATCATCGACTCTGATCGCTGAATGCGGCGTCGAACGCGCCGGTCGGCGGGTCGAAGCTCATCCGGCGGACGAACGCCAGGGCCTCGGGCGCGCCGGCCAGCCGGTCCATGCCGGCGTCCTCCCACTCGATGGAGACGGGGCCGGCGTACCCGATGTGGTTGAGGGCTCGGAAGCAGTCCTCCCAGGGGACGTCGCCCCGGCCGGTGGACACGAAGTCCCAGCCGCGGCGCGGGTCGCCCCAGGCCAGGTGCGAGGACAGCCGGCCCCGGCGGCCGTCGCGGGCCCGCATCCGGGTGTCCTTGCAGTCCACGTGGTAGATCCGGTCGGCGAAGTCGAGGATGAACGCGACCGGGTCGAGGTCCTGCCAGACCATGTGCGACGGGTCCCAGTTGAGGCCGAACGCGGGGCGGTTGCCGATCGCGTCGAGGGTGCGGCGGGTGGTCCAGTAGTCGTAGGCGATCTCGCCCGGGTGCACCTCGTGCGCGAACCGGACGCCGACCTCGTCGAACACGTCGAGGATGGGGTGCCAGCGGGCGGCGAAGTCGGCGTACCCGGCGTCGAGGGTGGATTCCGGCACCGGGGGGAACATCGCGAGCAGGTGCCAGATCGACGAGCCGGTGAAGCCGACGACGGTGTCCACGCCGAGGAGCGCGGCGGCCCGGGCGGTGTCCTTCATCCGGTCGGCGGCGCGGCGGCGGACGCCCTCGGGGTGCCCGTCGCCCCAGACGGCGGCCGGCAGGATCGCGCGGTGCCGGTCGTCGACCGGGTGGTCGCAGACGGCCTGGCCGACGAGGTGGTTGGACAGGGCGTGGGTGGTGAGGCCGTGCCGGGCGAGGATGGCGCGCCGGTCCTTGACGTAGGTGTCGTCGGACAGGGCGCGGGGCACGTCGAAGTGGTCGCCCCAGCAGGCGATCTCCAGGCCGTCGTAGCCCCAGGAGGCGGCCAGGCGGCAGACCTCCTCGAACGGGAGGTCGGCCCACTGGCCGGTGAACAGGGTGATCGGTCGGGTCATGGCGGGTCTCACGATCTGTGGTCGGGCCGGGTGGCCGGGAACGGACGGGCCGCCCGGGCCGGGAACGGGGCGCCGGGCGGGCGGCAGGGCCGGGTGGGCGGAGGGGCCGCCCACCCGGGGTCGGTCAGGGCAGGGTCCACCTCTGGTTCGGTCCGGCGTGACAATCCCAGATCACCAGGGGGGTACCGTCCGCCGAGCCGCCGCCCGACGCGTCCAGGCAGCGCCCCGACCGGGGGTTGCGGAGCGTGCCGTCGGCCTGGGCGGCCCAGTTCTGGGCGCCGGTCCCGTTGCAGGTCCACAGTTGCGCCCGGGTGCCGTTGGCGGTCCCGCCGCCGGCGACGTCGAGGCACTTGCCCAGCGCGCGCAGGGTCGTGCCGGTCACGGTCCAGGTCTGGGCGGCGGAGCCGTTGCAGCCGTACAGCTGGAGCTTCGTGCCGTCGGCCGTCGCGCCGCCCGTGACGTCGACGCACCTGCCGGACGCTCCCCTGATCGGGCCGACGCCGCCGGGTGCCGTCCGGTACAGGGTGAAGTCGTCCACGTCGAAGGACGAGCCCGTGAACGCGAGGTACACGGTGTGCCGGCCGGAAGGGACACCGGTCAGAGGGGTACGGACGTCGGCGTAGGTCTCCCAGCCGCCGGTCACCGGCACCGCCACGGTCCCGAGCAGCGGGCCGGTCGGGGAGTCGGCGCGGACCTGGATGCCGCCGGTGGAGCCGACGCCCGCGACCCGCGCGGTGAAGGAGGTGACCCCGGTGAGGTCGAGGTCGTTGTAGGCGGCCCAGTCCCCCGGCGCGACGTCGCCGAGTACCGCGCCGCCGTGTGCCGCGTGCGGGTAGAGCTTCGGCCCGTCGGAGTTCGCGGCGGAGGCGTACTCGGCCTGGGTGGCGTAGCCGCCCGTCTCCCGGAGCCGGATGTTGCGGAAGGACGCGTCGTCGCCCGTGCCGTGGTTCTGCAGGCCGATGTGGCCCTGTCGCAGCGAACGGGCCGGGTCGGTGTTGGTGAAGTCGTTGACCAGCACCCCGTTGAGGAGTACCCGGAGCCGTTCGCCCTCGACCAGCAGCTCGTAGGTGTTCCACTCCCCCGGCGGGTTGAGCGCCCCGTCGCGGGCGGCCAGGTCGGCGGACTGGAAGCCGTAGACCGCGCCGGTGGTCCGGTCGGGGGTGTCGGTGGCGTCGATCTGGATCTCGTAGCCGTTGTCCACCGCCGACCACGGGTCGGTGCTGGCCGGGAAGCCGACGAAGACCCCGGAGTTGTCGTCGCCGGCCAGCCGCCAGTCGAGTTTGAGGGAGTAGGAGCCCAGCTCCTTCCCGGAGTACCAGAGCAGGCCGAGGCCGTCGTGCGAGGTGAGCGTGCCGTTGGCGTTGCTGAAGCCGCCCGGCCCGGCCTGGGACCAGCCGGCGGTGGAGCCGTTGTACAGCGGGGTGTAGCCGGTCTCGGGGCGGCAGTCGGCCCTCGTCCGGCCGGCGGCGTACCGCAGGCCGCCGAGGAGTTCGGCGCGGAAGGCCGGTTCGGCGTAGGAGGCGGTGGTGTGGCCCTGGCCGGTGTAGAAGGACCGGCCGCCCTGGTACCGCTTGCACCACACGTGCGGGTGGTCGGTACCCATCGTGCCGCCGGCGTAGCTGGACTCGGTGAGGGTGGCCAGCACGTGGGCGTCGCCGCGCGGGTTGAACCGGTAGTTGTACCACTCGTCGTACCGGGACCAGGTGGGGTCGAGGTGCGCGGTGGCGGCGTGCGCGCGGTCCTCGACGGCGGCGGTGGCCTGGGACTGGGCGGGGTGCGAGGTGAAGTAGGCGCCGACGAGTTCGCCGTAGAACGGCCAGCCGTACTCGGTGTCGGCCGCCGCGTGCACGCCCACGTAGCCGCCGCCGGCCCGGATGTAGCCCTCGAACGCGGACTGCTGGGTGGCGTCGAGGACGTCGCCGGTGGTGCTGAGGAACACGACGGCCTGGTACTGGGCCAGGTTGGTCGGGGTGAAGGTGGTGGCGTCCTCGGTGGCGGTGACCGTGAAGTTGTTGGTGGCGCCCAGGTCGCGGAACGCCTGGATGCCGGCGGGGATGGAGTCGTGCCGGAAGCTGGCGGTCTTGGAGAAGACGAGGACCTTGTAGGGGGCGTCGGCCGCGGCGGTCGCCGGGGTGGTGGGGCCGGTGACCGTGGCGAGGGCCAGGGCGGTCACCGCCAGGGTCCGGGTGAGGAGGGTTCTCATGGCTGGTGCCTCTCGGAGCGCAGGGGGCTCGGAATGCGAGGGTGGGCGATGTGGGCCTCGAGGCCGTGGGGCCGGGGACGGGATGGGCCGGGAGGCCGTGGGCCCCGGGGATGGGCCGGGTGGGCGGTGGGCGCCGCCCACCCGGCGGTCAACGGGTCACGGCAGCGTCCACTTCTGGTTCGCCCCGCCGTGACAGTCCCAGATCAGGAGCTGCGTCCCGTCCGCCGAGCCGCCGCCCGACGCGTCCAGGCACCGCCCCGACACCGGGTTGCGCAACGTGCCGTCGGCCTGCGCGGCCCAGTTCTGGGCTCCGGTGCCGTTGCAGGTCCACAGCTGCACCTTCGTGCCGGCGGCCGTCGCTCCCCCTGCGACGTCGAGGCACTTGCCCACCGCCCGCAGCGTGGACCCGGTGACCGTCCAGGTCTGCGCACCGGTCCCGTTGCACGTGTACAGCTGGATCTTGGTGCCGTCGGCCGTGGCGCCGCCCGCGACGTCCACGCACTTGCCGGACGCTCCCCGGATCGGGCCGACCCGCGCCGAGGAGGTGACCAGGGTGAACGCGTCGACGTCGTACAGCGCGCCCGCGCCGCCGGTGAAGACCAGGTACAGCCCGGTGGTACCCGTCGGAGGTGCCGTGACGGAGCCGGTCACCGTCGTGAAGGTCTCCCAGCCGCCGGTCACGGGCACGGTGGCCGAGCCCAGGACCTGGCCGGTCGGCGAGCCGGCGCGCAGGGTCAGCGTGCCGCCGACGCCGCCGGAGGACACCCGGGCGTCGAAGGACACCACGTTGCCGACCCGGTACGGGGTGAAGCCGACCCAGTCGCCGTTGTGGATGTCCCCGACGGTCCGGCCGCCCTCGGCGGTGGCCTTGGTGAACGTGTTCACCCCGGAGGAGCTGGCGAAGTGTTCGGCCTGCCGGTGCCGGGGCTGGGTGACGTTCTGGGTGTGCGTGGTCAGCGGGGGCTGCCCGCCGGCTCCGTTGTCGGTGTACTGGGCGTCGAACACCCCGTACACGTTCGCCGAGGCGTCGTGCTCGCCGTCCACGGGCACGGTGATGGTGCCCGCGCAGCCGGTGGCCGAGGTGATGGCATGCGCGTGCTGGTCGTGGCCCAGCAGGTAGGTGACGGTGACCTTGGAGCAGTCGACCGTCCCGTCCTCGGGGTCGGTGACGCTGACCTGGAACGGCACGGTGTCCCCGAAGGAGTACAGCTGGCCGTTGCCGGGCAGCGACAGGTTCACCGTCGGCGCGGTGTTGCCCACGGTGACGATGACGTCGGCGGTCGCCGTGTTGCCGACCGGGTCCCGCACGGTGAGCGTGGCCGTGTACCGCCCGTTGGCCGGGTACGTGTGCGCCGGGTTCGCGGTCGTGGCCGTGCCGCCGTCGCCGAACGCCCACCCGTAGGTCAGCGCGCCGCCCTCGGGGTCGGAGCTGCCGGCCGAGGAGAAGGTGACCGCCAGCGGCGCGGGGCCGGAGGTCCTGTCGGCGGAGGCGACGGCGGTGGGGGCCCGGTTGGCGCCACCGATGTGGTCGATCCGGTACAGGGCGGAGTTGGCGTCGCCGTTGAAGTAGCCGGTGCCGTAGTCCAGGACGTACAGCGCGCCGTCGGGGCCGAACGCGGTGTCGATGATCTGGGTACCCGTCCAGGGGAACGCCGTGATGTCCCCGGCCGCCCCGTTGGCCTGCACGTCGATCGCCTTGAGCCACTGCCGGCCGAACTCTGCGGCGAAGAAGTGCCCGTCGAGGTCGGCGGGGAACTTCACCGGGGAGGTGGAGGCCGGGTCGTAGTGGTAGACGGCGCCGCCCATCGGGGACTCGGAGCCGGAGCCGAACTCGGGCGGGGAGCCCGCGTCGCCGCCGTACCGGATCCACGCGGCCCGCGCGCCGGGCAGGGTGCTCAGCCCGGTGTTGCGGAACGAGTTGTTCGTCGGGCCCGAGCAGGTGTACTTCGGCCCGGTCGCGTTGGTGGCGAAGTTCCACTCGTTGTAGGTCTCGGCGGCCGTGGCGGTGCCGGTGCAGTACGGCCAGCCGTAGTTGCCGGGCGCGGTGATCCGGTCGAACTCGACCTGGCCGGCCGGTCCCCGGTTCGGGTCGGCGACCCCGGCGTCGGGGCCGTAGTCGCCCACGTAGACGGCGCCGGTGGGCTTGTCGACGGTCATCCGGTACGGGTTGCGGAAGCCCATCGCGTAGATCTCGGGCCGGGTCTTCGCGGTACCGGGGGCGAACAGGTTGCCGGTCGGGATGGAGTACGTGGCATCGGCCTCGACCTTGATCCGGAGCACCTTGCCCCGCAGGTCGTTGGAGTTGGCGGCGGTCCGTTGGGCGTCCATGGCCGGGTTGCGGTCGGTGCGCTCGTCCAGCGGGCTGTACCCGTTGGAGTTGAACGGGTTCGTGTCGTCGCCGGTGCTGAGGTACAGGTTGCCGGCGGCGTCGAAGTCGATGTCCCCGCCGACGTGGCAGCACATGCCCCGGTCGGCGTCGACGTCGAGGACCTTGCGCTCGCTGGCCGGGTCCAGGGTGCCGTCGGCCTTCAGGACGAACCGGGACAGCCGGTTGACGCCCTTCCAGACCGAGAAGTCGGTACCCGTCACGGGGGCGTCGCCGGCGGGGGTGGACAGCGGCGGGGCGTAGTACAGGTAGAGGAAGCGGTTGGTCGCGAAGCCGGGGTCGACGCCGACGCCCTGCAACCCCTCCTCGTCGTGCTGGTAGACGGCGAGCTTGCCGGCGACCTTCGTGGCGCCGGCGGCGTCGGTGAGGCGCAGCGTGCCGTCGCGGGAGGTGTGCAGCACGGAGCGGTCGGGCAGCACGGCCATGCTGATCGGCTCGCCCATCTCGGCGACACCCTTGGCGAGGGTCACCTGCTGGTAGTCGGCGGCGTCGATCACGACGTGGGCCCGGGCGGGGGTCGCCGGCAGGGTCACCGCGAGGGGCGGCAGGGCCAGCAGCGCGGCGGCGGTCCACCGCGCACGCCACCGAGGGGAGGGGGTCATGGCGAGTTCCTTAGTGTCGAGGGGTACCTGCGGGGCCGGCCACGGCCGGCGGTCGGACGCGCTCGCCCGGGTGGTGCACCGTGGTCCACCCGGCGCCGTTCGCCGCACTGCGTTCGGCCGCGTCGAGGACGAGTTGCACGCCGAGCGCCTCGGTGAACGAGGGCCCGGGGTCGGTGCCCGCGCCGATCGCGGCGATCAGGTCGCGGAGCTGGTGGGTGACGGTGTGCCCGGCGTCGGGGGCACGTCGGGGTCCGGTCCGGAGGACGGTGCGGCCCCGGGTCTCGCGGAGAACCAGCTCGTCGGGCCGGTCCCGGTCGAACGCGAGGGAGCCGCGGTCCCCGTCGACCTCGATCCGCAGCGCGTTCCGCCGACCGGCCGCCGGCCCGGCCTCGAAGCTGGCGAGCCCGCCCCCGTCGAGGCGGCCCACGACCAGGGCGGCGTCGTCCACAGTGGTCCAGCCGCGCCGGGTGCCGGGGGCGGACGGCCCCGTCACGGCGGTCACCCCGGTGACCCGGCGCCCGGTGACGTACTGGGCGAGGTCCACGACGTGCGCGCCCAGGTCGCTCCCGGAACCCACCGGCGGCCACCACCCGGGCTCGTCGGTCCGGTACGCGGCCCGCACCCGGCGGACGGTGCCGAGCCGGCCGGCGGCCACGAGGTCCCGCAGCAGCGCGACGGCCGGCACCCGGCGGTAGCCGGACCCGCACATCGCGCGGACCCCGTGGCGGTGGGCGCGGGCGGCCGCCCCGGCCATGGCCTCCGCCTCGGCGAGCGTGTTGGCCAGCGGTTTCCCGCACAGCACGTGCTTGCCGGCGTCGAGGGCCGCGATGGCGATCCCGGCGTGGTCGCGGCCGGGCGCGCAGATGTCGATCAGGTCGATGTCGTCGCGGGCGACGAGGTCCCGCCAGTCGGCGTACCGCCCGGCCCCGCCGAGCCGGTGCGCGGCGGCTCCCCCGGCCGGGCCGGTGCCGCAGACCGCCGTCAGCTCGGCGCGCAGCGGCAGGTCGAGGTCCCGGTTGACGGCCCGCCACGCCCGCGCGTGCGCCGCGCCCGCCGCCGGGTGGCCGACCATGCCGACCCGGAGCCGGCCCCGCGCGGGCCGGACCCCGGTCCTCATGACGGCTGTCCGTACGCGAGGTCGCTGGCCAGGACGGCCGCGCCGATCACCCCGGCGCTGGAGCCCAGCTCCGACAGCACGACGGGCAGGTTGCCGGTGGCCATCGGCAGGGAGCGGCGGTAGACGACGCTGCGCAGTTCGGCGAGCAGGATGTGGCCCAGCCCGGCCAGGCCGCCGCCGATCACGATCATCGACGGGTTGATGAAGCTGACCAGCCCGGCGAGGACGACGCCGAGCCGGTGGCCGCCGTCGCGGACCAGCGCGATGCAGACCAGGTCGCCGGCCGCCGCGCCCTCGGCGACGTCGAGGGGGGTGACCGTGCCGGCCTCGGCGAGCCGGGCGGCCAGCGCGGGCGAGGAGTCGTCGCGGGCGGCGGCCAGGGCGTCGCGGGTCAGGGCCGAGCCGCCGAAGTGCGCCTCCAGGCAGCCGATGTTGCCGCACGAGCACGGCAGGCCGTCGGGGTCGACCTGGATGTGGCCGATGTCCCCGGCGCAGCCGTCCGGGCCCCGGAACACCTTGCCGTCGATGTGGATGCCGCAGCCGATCCCGGTGCCGATCTTCACGAACAGCACCGTGTCGACCGAGCGGGACACCCCGCCGTGCCGTTCGCCGATGGCCATGATGTTCACGTCGTTGTCGACGGCCACCGGGCAGCCGTGGTCGCGGCCGAGCTGTTCGCGGATCGGGTAGTGGTCCCAGCCGGGCATGATCGGGGGCGCGATGGGTACGCCGTCGCGGTAGCTGACCGGGCCGGGGATGCCGATCCCGATGGCCAGCAGCCGGTCGTACGCGCCGTCGGCCCGGGCCTTGGCGAGGAGCTCGTTGACCCGGCGGAGCAGGGTGCGCGGGCCCTCGCGGATGTCGACGGCCTCGCTGTAGGAGGCCACCGGTTCCAGCATCCCGTTGGTGATCGCGACGTCGAGGGAGGTCGCGCCCAGGTCCACCGCCGCCAGCCGCAGGTCCGGGGCGAGTTCGATCAGCGGGGACCGGCGGCCGCCCCGGGACGCCGCCAGGCCCGCCTCCCGGATCAGCCCGTCGTCGTGCAGGGTCTCCAGTTCGCCGGCCAGCCGGGACCGGGGGACGTCCAGCCGGGCGGCGAGCTCCGCGCGGGACACCGGCCCCTCGTCCCGGAGCCGCCGCAGCAGCCGGTATCGCAGTGGACTCATCGCGGCCCTTCCTGTCGGGTCCTGTGAGGACCGGACAGTAGTGGCTTCCGCTACTGAAGTCCATCGATCTGCTCGTTCGCGCAGAAGTTTTGCCGAGTCCGACGAAAGCTGTCCGACTTGCGTACCCGTCGATGGGTTTGTTTCGAATGGGTTTCGCGGGAATGTCCCGCCAAAGGCCCCGATGCGGTCCCGGGGCGGTCCTGAGGGGACCGTGCCCGCCGGAAAACACGCAGCGAAAGAGCACGCTCCGCGCAGGAGGTGCTCGGACGGCGCCGTTCGCGCACACGGCAGCGCCGCCGCGTCCCGTGGCGGGGACGCGGCGGCGCTGTGGAGGGTCCATCCCGGCGGGCACCGGTCGCACGGCCCCGCCGGGACGGACCCGGGTGGTCAGTGGTCCGTCACGGGAGCAGACGGACCACTGGGATCAGCAGGCCCCGCCGTCGTTCCAGACGGCCCAGGACTGCGGCGCGCCGGGCTCGGCGCCGGTGGACCACCAGACCGAGTTCCACAGGTGCCCGTTGTGCGACACCCGGTCACCCGGGGTGTAGGACCGGCCGGAGCTCCAGGCCTCGACGCCGCCGCAACCGCTGGTACCGGTCACGGTCAGGGTGTAGGTCACCGAGTGCGCACCGCTCGGCGCGGTCGCGGTCACGGTGATCGGGTAGGTGCCCGGCACCGCGCCGGACGTGGTCGCCAGGGTCAGCGTCGCCGAGGCGCCCGAGGTCACCGAGGACGGGGAGACCGTCGCCGAGACGCCGGTCGGCGCGCCCGCCACGCTGAACGTCAGCAGCTGCGGGTTGCCGGACGTGGTGGCCGTGCCGACCGTCGAGGACGTCGACTGCCCGGCCTGGACCGAACCGCTGTCCGGGCTCAGGGCCACCGAGAAGTCGTCACCCGGGGTCGTGCCGGTGACCGTGATCGTGTACCCGTCGGTCCGGGTGCCCGAGTTGGCCACGCCGACGACCGCGAACGTCGCCGAACCCGGCGGGGTGTCGGTCGTCGTGATCAGGGTCAGCGTCGACGTGCCGCCCGAGGTGACGGTCGGCGGGTCGAACACCGCCACCACGCCCTGCGGCAGGCCCTGGGCGGACAGGGTCACCGTCTGCGGGTTGCCGGCCGTGGTGGTCGTGGTGACCGTGGTGGTCAGCTTGCCGCCCGCCTCGGTGGTGCCGGCGTTCGGGTTGACCGAGACCAGGAAGTCGTCCCCGGTCGGTTCGGTCGTCACCGTGATCGTGTAGCCGTCGGTCCGGGTGCCGGAGTCCGCGACCCCGGCCACCGCGAAGGTGCTCGTCCCGGCCGCCGCGTTGGCCGCCGTGGTGATCGTGGCCGTCGAGGTGCCGCCGGACGTGACGGTCGGCGGGTCGAACGTCACCGAGACGCCGTCCGGCAGACCCCGGCCGGACAGGGTGACCGTCTGCGGGTTGCCGGAGGTGGTCGCGGTGCGCACCGTCGTGGTGAGCGTGCCGCCGGCCTGGGTGGTGCCCGAGTTCGGGCTGACCGACACCGAGAAGTCGTTGTTCGGCGCGGCCGTGACGGTCAGGTTGTACACCACGGTGTGCGTGGTGGCGCCGACGCCGGTGACCGTGAGCGGGTACGTCCCGGGCGCGGTCGCACCCGTCGTCACCACGGACAGGGTGCCCGTGCCGCCGGTCGGCACCGTCGGGGTGACGGTGACGGTGGTGTTGGCCGGGGCCCCGGCCACGGACAGGTTGACGTTGTGGTTGTTGCCGCTGACCAGCTGGACGCCCACCGTGCTGGTGAGGGTCGCGCCGGCCTGCCCGCTGCCGCTGGCCGGGCTGAGCGACAGGGAGAAGTCGTTCGCCGGCGTGGCCGTGCAGGTGGTCTCACCCGGCTGGGCCGGCAGCGTGATCGCGTCCCACGCGGCCTTGGTCTTGTTGAACAGGACGCAGGTCGGGTCGAGGGTCTTGGCGGACTGCAGGGTCGCGATCCGGTACTTCTTGTACGTCATGCCCGAGGTCTTCAGCAGCATCGCGCCGTAGAACACCTTGCCGGCGTTCTGGATGCCGGCACCGGTCACCGACGCGGGTCCGCCGGCGCAGATCGGGCTGTTCGGCTTGCCGCCACCGGGGGCGTTGCCCTCGGCGAGCAGGTAGAACCAGTGGTTCAGCGGACCGGCGGCCTTGTGCACCTCGGTGCTCGGGATGGCCGACGAGTAGCAGTTGGGGTCGTTGCTGACCAGCGAGGGGTTGTACATGTTGCGGATCGGCCCGTTGCCGACCAGGTTGATCTTCTCGCCGACCAGGTAGTCCGGGTCGTCGTAGGGCGCGGACTCGTTGGCGTACGCCTCGGTCAGCGCGCCGAAGATGTCACCGGTACCCTCGCCGAGCCCGGCCTCCTGGCCCGCCCCGCCCGGGGTGTACTGGTCGAGCGCGTGGCCGTGCTCGTGGCCCACCACGTCCATCGAGGAGATCCACTGGTTGGCGTTGTTGCGCCCGATCTCGATGTGGTCGCCGGTCCAGTACGCGTTGACCTGGGCCAGGCCCACCTGCACCGGCACGCCCCGGCCCTGGGTGTTGATGCCCGTACGGCCGAGCCAGTTCTTCAGCATGTCCCACTGCTGCTTGGTCGACCACAGCACGTCGGCGCAGCCGGTCTCCTTGGACGTGGCCTGCCCGTTGCCCCAGGTGTCCGTGGTCTTCGAGAACACCTGCTTGGTGGCGTAGTCCTGACACACGACGCCCGGCCGGACCGGGTCGGCCGTCGTGTAGTTCGAGCCGGACTGGGTGGTGTCGATCGCGAGGTTCGGACCGTTCCACTGGCTGTTGGCGGTGCCGGCCCGCACGTCGTCCTGCTGGCCGAGGACGGAGCCGTTGGCCGCGTCGACGAACACGTGCAGGCGGCTCGGCGCGGTGGCGGTTCGCCCACTGAGGACGGTCTCCCACGCGAGCCGGGGCGTGACGTCGCCGAGGCTGTACACGACGAGGCGGTGCGAGTCGACCTTGGTCACCGACGCGAGCTTCGTCCGCGAGGTCGCCTCGGCCGCGCGGGCCGTGACCGTCGGGACGGTGGACACGCCGATCGGGCTCTTGGACGCCGCGTTGGTCACCCGGACCCGGCCCTGGCCGTCGGCGAGCACGACAGCGTCGCCGCCGACGACGGGCAGACCGCGGTAGGTGCGCTCGTAGGCGACCGAGTACAGGTCGTTGATCCAGGGGGTGATCATCCCGCGTTCGTAGCGGTCCTTGCTCCCCGCGGCCAGGGAGTCCAGGCCACTGGCCACGGCGCGGTCGGCGGCCTGGACCGCGCGGACCTGGGAACTGGGTTGGGCGACGGGCACCGGGGCCGGGACCGCCGCACCGGGCGCGGCCCAGGCCGCGACCGGGACCGCCCCCAGTGCGAGAGCTAGTGCGAGGAAACGTTTCACCGTGACACTCCTCTATAGATATAGATCGAAGTCTCTTGTAGCACAGAACAGCAAGGTTTCTTAAGAGTTGCCTCGGTGGTCGGCACCCTTGTCAGACCCTTGCCGGGCCGGGGCGCGCCACGTACAGGACGCGGACCGGGCGGGAGACCCCGGGGCGCCGTCGGCCGACCTGCGGAACCGTGGAGGATCGCGGTCGACACCCGGAACGCATCACGGAGGTACGGTGGACCCGCAGCCCGATTCCGACCCGTGGCCCGGCGGCACGCACAGCGACCTGCTCGCGGCGCGGGCCCTCGTCTACGACCCGTGCGGTTTCCCCTGTTCGCGGCCGGCGCCGGAGCCGGAGAGCGCGGAGTACGGGGCACACACCTTCACGCTCGACGGGTCGACCGTCGTGTTCCGGGTGGCGCGGACGACCCCGACGAAGGTCGGCCAGTTCGTCACCCTGTGGCGGCGGTCCGCGGCCGGGCCCATCCGGCCCTTCGACACCGGGGACGCGGTGGACCTGTTCGTGGTGGGCGCCGGCGGCGGGCGCGGGCAGTTCGTGTTTCCCCGCGCGGTATTCGTCGACCGGGGTGTGGTGTCCCGGGACGGGGTGGGCGGGAAGCGCGCGATCCGGGTGTACCCGCCGTGGGTCGCGACGACGAGCCGGCAGGCCGGGGCCACCCAGGCGTGGCAGCTGCGGTACTTCCTGCCGTTGCCCGGGGACGGGGAGGTCGACCTCGCTCTGGCCCGGCGGCTCTACCGCCCGTGACCGGCCGGCCCTGCTTCGAGCTGGGCGGTCGGTCGCACCGGGTCGGCGGACGGCCCCGCTCGCGCCGGGGCGGGACCGGGCGGGAAGGGTGCACCCCTCCCGCCCGGCGCGGGTACTACTTGACGACGTGCGCGAGCACCGCGGGCGGCCCGCTCGGGTACTCCTGGACGATGTGCAGCACGCCGTGCCAGGCCGCGCCCGTGTGCGTGGCGTCCTGGGTGTACACGGTCCAGGTCTCGTTGGCGGCGAGCTGTCGGGCCCCGGCGTCCGGCAGGTTGACCAGCGTCGTGTTGTCGTACCATAGCTGCGCGTCCACGTAGACCCGCGCGGCCGTCGTGCAGGTGACGCTCCAGTAGGCGGCGCGGTTGGGCAGGTCGATGTCCGCGTAGGTGGCGGTGCAGGTGGGGGTGGCCTGCGCGGCGGTGGGGGCCGCGATCAGGGCCGCCGAGACGACGGCGGCGGAACCCACGGCGGCGGCGATCCGGCGGACGGTGGTGATGGCCTTCATCTTGTTCGCTCCCAGAGTGGTGGTCCGATGTGGACTGTCGACAGTGGTGAGACGCGCGCGCAAGATCACGCTATCCCAGCGTCCGGAAAAGATAAACAATCTTTCCAGTACTGTGGCCGTGACGCGGGACACATCTGACATGTCCCCTTTGGGTGGCACAAGTTACCCGCCCAAACAGGCCGGGGGCCGAGCCGTCCAGTGCGCGCTGGACGACCCGGCCCCCGGTGCCGAACCCGTCAGCCCCGGGCGAGCCGGGGAATCGTGGTCGGCGCCTCGGGCGCGGACTTCTCCGCGCGGATCCTCTCGATGACGACCGACAAACCCGCCACGGTGGGCGCCTCGAACAGCTCCCGCATGGGCAGCCGGACGTTGACGGCCTTGCGCAGGTACGAGATCAGCTGCACCGCGACCAGCGAGTTGCCGCCCAGGTCGAAGAAGTCGTCGTCGACCCCGACGTGCTCCAGGCCCAGGACGTCCCGCCAGACCTGGGCGACCTGACCCTCCAGCTCCGTGGTCGGCGCGCCGCCCTCCGAGGAGACGGCCCGGCCGCCCGCGTCGCCGGCCCCGCCCTCCTCGACCGTGTCGGTGGTGACCTCGCGGGTGCCGGCGATCAGGTCGGCCACCGTCGCCTGGTGGATCACGACCTGCGGGCCGAGGTCGGTGGCCAGGGTGCGGCAGAACGCCTCCGCGCCGTCGACCGGACGGATCCCCCAGGTGCCCGCCGACGTCCCGGCGGCACGCGCACCCGTCGCCGTCGCCGACGTGCCGGAGTCACCGGCCGGGCCGCCCGTCGACACCGGCACGCCGGCCGCCGGTGCGCCCGGTGCCGGCGCGTCGGCGGAGGCCGCGAGGTTGCCCGTCACCGCCGCCCCGTCGACCCGGCGCAGCACGAAGTCCGTGATGGACACCAGGACCCGGCCGTCGAGGTCCGCGAGGGTCACGTCGGCGGCGAGGATCTCCCCCGCGCCCTGGTCGGCGTACTTCAGGTGGCTCAGGAACCGGGCCGGCAGCGGCGCGTGCACCGTCACCGTGCCGTAGCCGAGGGGCAGGTAGGACCCCTCCCCCCGGCTGCCGAACGCGGTGGCCACGTCGAGCAGCGCCGGGTGCAGCACCCAGCGGTCCAGGTCGGCCAGGGCCGCCTCCGGGGCCTCGATCAGCGCGAGTTCCTCGTCCGGGCCGGTGTACACCTCGCGGAGGCTGTCCCAGCGCGGGCCGAAGGAGAGCAGGCTGACCCGGTCGCCCTCGGGGGTGGGGACCTGACGGGTACGGGCCCTGATGCCGGCCACGTCGAGCGGCGCGGCCGGGGCCAGGACCCAGCCGCCGGTACCGGTGACGTGCGCCGTGTCCCGGCCGTCGCGGCGCCCGACCACCCGGAACTCGTCCCCGTCCAGCTCGACCCGGTACTCCGAGGCCGTGCCGTCGGGCACCCCCATCGGCTCCAGGAACGCCACGTCGCGCAGTTCCACCACGTGCTCCGGGCCCGGCCGCTCCACGGTGGACAGGGCGGTCCGGGCGTACTCCAGGTGCCCGGTGCCGGGGACCACGGGCACGCCGCCGATCCGGTGCTCGTCGAGCAGCCAGTGCGTACCGGCGGAGACCCGCTCGGCGAAGGCGCTGCGTACCCCGGCCCGGAAGCCGGCCGGCGCGGCGGTCTCGGCGGCCATCCCGACCTCGGCCCAACCGCCCCAGTTCTGGGACAGCACCCGGGCGTCGAAGCCCAGGCCGCTGCGCGCGTACGCGTCGAGGAAGGCGTTCGCGGCGCAGTAGTCGACCTGGCCGAAGCCGCCGGACACCGAGGTCACCGACGAGCACAGCACGACGAAGTCCAGCGGCGCGTCGCCGAACGCGGCGGCGAGCGCGAGGGTGCCGGCGAGCTTGGGCGCCAGTACCCCCCTGGCGGTGTCGTGGTCCTTGATCTCGGCCATGCCGCCACCGGCCAGACCGGCGGCGTGCACGATGCCGTCGAGCCGGCCGAGCTCGGCCCGCAGCGGGCGCAGGGACTCCGGGTCGGTCACGTCGGCGGCGACGACCAGCACCTCGGAACCGAGCTGCTCCATCCGCTCGATCGCGGCGATGGCCCGGCCGGTGCGGTCGGTCACGCCGTGCGTCGCGACGTGCCCGGCCCACTCGGCGCGCGGCGGCAGCCCCGACCGGGACAGCAGCACGAGCCGGGCGCGGGCCCGGTGCGCGAACTCCTCGGCGAGGGTGATGCCGATCCCGCCGAGGCCGCCCGTGATCAGGTAGGTGCCGCCGTCGCGCAGGCCGGCCGCCGACTCGCCCGCCGGCAGGGTGACCTGGGCGTAGTCCTGCGCCCACCGGCGGCCGGACCGCAGCGCCACCTCCGGGTCGGCCACCCGGGCCAGCTCCGCCACCAGGGCCGCGGGGCCGGTGTCGGGGCCGGCGTCGATCCGGCGGACCGTCAGGCCCGGCAGTTCCAGCGGCAGGACCCGGGCGAGGCCGTCGAGGGTCGCGTGCTCCGGGCTGGTCAGGTCCGCGCCGGTCACGTCGGCGGTGCCGGCCGACAGCAGGTCCAGCCGGACGCCCTCGGTCCGCTGCGCGCCGGCCAGGGCCTGGGTCAGGTGCAGGACGCTGAAGAAGCCCCGCTCCTGGGCCGACCAGGCGGCGGCGACGTCCGTGCCCGCCGGCTCGGCGTCGAGGGCGTAGGCGTGCACGAACGCGTCGGTGTCCAGCGCGGCGACCAGCGCCTCGTAGTCGGCGCGTTCCGCCGGCCGGATCACGAACCCGGTGTCGGTGGCGGCGAACGCGTCGCCCGGCCGGACCTCGGTGACGGCCACGGCCGCCGCGCGCAGCGCCGCCAGCAGCGCCTCGCCGCGCGGGCCGGCCACGAACAGCGCGCAGCTGGTCAGGGCCGCGGTGCCCGGGGCCGCCGGCAGCTGCTTCCAGGTCGGGACCGCGAACCACTCCTCCAGCGGCAGCGGGCCCCGCTTCACCGGCCGGCGGGTGGCGGCCGCGTCGACCGGGTCGGGATCGACCCAGTGCTTCTTCCGCTCGTACGGGTACGCCGGCAGCGGCACCCGCCGGCCCTGCGAATCCGGCCCGTCCCCGATCCCGGCGCTCCACAGCGCACCGGCGGAGCCGAGCAGCACCGTCGAGTCGGTCGCCGCGTCGCCCGGGCCGGGCAGGCTGGTCAGCGGGGCGGCCGAGCCCTTGGGCAGCCGCATCCGGACCAGGCCGGACAGCTGGCGGCCCGGGCCCACCTCCACGAGGGCGTACTCGCCCCGCGCCAGCAGCGTCGCGACGCAGTCGGCGAACCGGACCGGCTGGCGGAGCTGCGCGGCCCAGTACGCCGGGTCGCAGGCCTGCTCGTCGGTGATCCAGTCCCCGGTGACGTTGGACAGGAACGGCACGGTCGGCGCGGTGCGGGGCACGGCGGCCACGGCGGCGGCGTACTCGTCGAGGATCGGGTCCATCATCGCCGAGTGGAACGCGTGCGAGGTGCGCAGGGCCTTGGAGCCGATCTTCGCCGACTTCAGGGTGGCGGCGAACGCCTCGACGGCCTCCACCGTCCCGGCGACCACGCAGCTGCCGGGCGCGTTGACCGTCGCGATCGTGACATCGGCGGGCAGCAGGTCGGCCAGGTCGGCGGCGTCCTTCTGCACGGCCAGCATCGCCCCGGCCGGCATCGACTGCATGAGCGCGCCCCGGGTCGCCACGAGCCGCAGCGCGTCGGGCAGCGCGAAGACCCCGGCGAGGGTCGCGGCCACGTACTCGCCGATCGAGTGGCCGATCATCGCGGCCGGCCGGACACCCCAGTGCGCCCAGAGCCGGGTCAGCGCGTACTCCAGGACGAACAGGGCCGGCTGGGTGAACCGGGTCTCGCCGAGCCGCTCGTCGGTGAACAGCAGCGCGCGCACGTCGAGGTCCGGCAGCAGCGCCGCGCACTCGTCCACGGCGGCGGCGAACACCGGCTCGGCCCGGTACAGCTCCGCGCCCATCCCCACGTACTGCGAACCCTGGCCGGTGAACAGGAACGCCACCGGCGGGGTCTTCGCCGGGGCCTCGCCGGTGCGCAGCCGCTTGGCGTCGCGCAGCCCGCGCACCGCGTCGGCCGGGTCCGTCGCCACCAGCGTCGCCCGGTGCGCCCGGGCCGTCCGGCCGACCCGCAGCGTGTGGCTGACGTCGGCGAGGTCGGTGTCCGGGAACGCCGTCAGGTGGTCGGCGAGCCGGCCGGCCGCCGCCGCGAGCGCCTCCGGGGTCCGCGCCGACAGCCGCAGCAGCCGGGCCCTGGGCTCGGCCGGGGTGGCCGGCACCCGCGGGGCCTCCGCGAGGATGACGTGCGCGTTCGTACCGCCGATGCCGAAGGAACTGACCCCGGCCTGGCGCGGACCGCCGTCCGTCTCCCACTTCGTCAGGGTGCTGGCCACGTAGAACGGGCTGTCGGCGAAGTCGATCGCCGGGTTCGGCCGCTCGTAGTTGATCGTCGGCGGGATCAGGCCGTGCTCCATGGCCAGGACGGCCTTGATCACGCTGATCACGCCGGCCGCCTGGCTGAGGTGGCCGATGTTGGACTTCACCGAGCCGATGCCGCACCAGCCCCGGTCCGTGGTGCCCGCGCCGTAGGCCGTGGACAGGGCCGCGACCTCGATCGGGTCGCCGATCGCGGTGCCGGTGCCGTGCGCCTCGACGTAGCTGATCGTGCGCGGCTCCACGCCCGCCATCGCCACGGCCTGCGCGATGACCTCCGCCTGGCCCATCACGCTGGGTGCGGAGAAGCCGACCTTGTCCGAGCCGTCGTTGTTCACCGCGTTGCCGAGCACCACCCCGCGGATCGTGTCGCCGTCGGCCACCGCCTCCGAGAGCCGCTTGAGGACCAGCACGCCGCCGCCGCTGCCCCACACGGTGCCGTTGGCCCCCGCGTCGAACGGGCGGACCCGCGCGTCCGGGGACATGAAGCCCTCGACGCCGACATAGCCGATCGCGTACGGGTGCTCGACGGAGACGCCGCCGGACAGGGCCATGTCGCACTCGCCGTTGCGGAGCGCCTCGCACGCCAGGTGCAGGGTCACCAGGGACGTCGAGCACGCGGTGTGCACGGTCATGCTCGGGCCGCGCAGGTTCATCCGGTACGACACGAGGGTGCCCACGTAGTTCGGCGAGTTGCCGGTGGACAGGGTCAGGCTGCCGCCGAGCGCCGTGCGGACCCGCTCGTTGTGCATCAGGTTCTTCCACTGGTACCCGTTGCCGCCCGCGCCCGCGTACACCCCGATCGTGCCGTCGAACTGGGCCGGGTCGTGCCCGGAGTCCTCCAGCGCGGTGTGCGCCAGCTCCATGAACAGCCGGTGCTGCGGGTCGGTGACCGCCGCCTCCTGCGCGGTGTAGCCGAACAGGGGCGCGTCGAAGCAGTCGGCCGCGTCCAGGGCCGGGCCGGCCGACACCCAGCCGGGGTCCGCCAACTCGTCGGGCGCGGCCCCCCGCGCCAGCTGCTCCGCCTCGGTGAACTGGGTGACCGACTCGACCCCGTCGACCAGGTTCCGCCAGAACGTCGCCGTGTCCCCGGCGCCCGGCACCCGGGCCGCCATCCCCACGATCGCGATCGGCTCGACGGTGTAGTCCTCGTCCATGTCAGTCTCCTCGGGTTCTGCGCCGGGCGGCACTGCCGCGGCGCATGGCGGCCCGCTGGGCCGCCCTTGCCAGCTCGGGGTGCTCGGTCGCGCCGTCCAGGAAGGACGCGAGCGCGCGGATGTTGGGGTAGCGGAACAGGTCCACGACCCGCAGTTCCCGGCCCAGCAGCTCGGTGAGCCGGGCGCGGGTCGCGACGGCGGCCATGGAGGTGCCGCCGATGTCGAAGAAGTTGTCGGCGACGCCGAGTTCGGTGTCCAGGCCCAGGACCTCGGCCCAGACCTTGGCGACGAGCCGTTCCGTCTCGGTGGCGGGGGCCCCGCCGGCACCCCGGGTCACCGGGGCCGGTGGGGCGGTCCGCAGGCGGGTCGCCTCGGTGCGGATCCGGGGCGCGAGGTCGGCGAGCCGCAGGGACGGCCCGGCCACCGCCTCCGTGAGGACGGTGACCACGTCGGCGAACAGCGCGCCGATCAGGGCCTCGTCGTACACGTCGGGGTTGTGCAGCAGGTCGAACGCGAGCAGGCCGGCGCGTTCGGCCACGTACACCGTCAGGTCGAACGGGGAGCCGGGCACGTCCACGCCCACCGGTTCGGCCCGCAGCCCGGGCAGCGCCAGGGCCGGCAGGTCGAAGTTCAGCACGTTGAACAGGATCTGCATCAGCGGCGGCCGGCTCGGGTCCCGGGCCAGCCGCAGCGCGTCCACCACGCGTTCCAGCGGCGCGCTCGGGTGCTCCGCGATGGCGCGCAGCTCGTCGCGGCAGGCCCGGACGTGGTCGGCGAAGGTCGACTCGTCGGTGGTGCGCAACCGGGCCGGCACCACGTCCACGCAGAAGCCGACCAGGTCGTCGAACGCGGCCAGCCGCCGGTCGGCCAGCACCGCGCCGAGCACGTGTTCGGCGTCCCCGGTGCGGCGGCGCAACAGGACCGTGAACGCGGCGAGCAGCACGGCGGCGGGGGTGGCGCCCAGGTCGGCGGCCACCCGGCGCACCCCGGCGTCGACCTCGGCCGGCAGGGGCACCGTGCGCCGGGCGCCCCGGTAGGTCTGCACGGCCGGCCGGGTCCGGGCCGTCGGCAGTGCCACCACGGTCGGGGCGCCGCGCAGGTGGCCGAGCCACCAGGTCAGGTCCGCGTCGCCGTCGCGGGCCTCGCGTTCGGCGCGCCAGACCGCGTAGTCGGCGTACCCGGCCTCGGGGGCGGGCAGGGCGTGCCCGGCGTACGCGGCGGCCAGGTCGGCGAAGAACGGGGCCGTGGACCAGCCGTCGAACACGACGTGGTGCAGGGTGACCGCGAGGACGTGCTCGTCCGGGGCCAGCCGGTAGAGGGTGGCCCGCCACAGGGGGCCGGTGGCCAGGTCCAGGACGACGCCCGCCCCCGCCTCCAGCAGCCCGTCGAGGTCGGCGGGCCGGTCCGTGAGGTCCACCAGGGGCAGCGGCACCTCCGCCAGGGGCCCGCTGACCGGGTAGGGCACCCCGGACTCGGCCGGGATCCGCCAGCGCAGCACCTCGTGCCGGGCCGCGACGGCCGTCAGCGCGCGGCCGAGCGCCGCCGGGTCGAGCGGTCCGCGCAGCCGCTCGGCGAGCGCGATGTTGTACGGGGACCCGTCGAGCGCGAGCTGGTCGTGGAACCACATCCGGCGCTGCGGCGGGGACAGGGTGGGCGGGTTGCCCGTGCTCAGGTCGGGGCCCTCGATCGGGGCGCGCGCGGCGATCCGGTCGGTGATGCCGGCGACGGTGCGGCCGGCGTAGACGTCCTCGGCGGTGAGGTCGCGGCGCAGGTCGGCGCGGAGGGCGGCGACGAGGCGCATCACGGCGATGGAGTGGCCGCCGGCGGCGAAGAAGTCGTCGCCGGGCGCCGGGGTGGTGCCGAGGATCCGCCGCCAGTGGGTGGTGACCGGGTCCACGGGCGCCGGCCCGGCCTCGGGGGCCTCCGCCGCGAGACTGCGCAGCAGCACCCGGTCCACCTTGTTGCTCGCGGTCCTGGGCAACGCGTCGAGGTGCACGAACCGGTTCGGCAGCATCGGCCCGGTCAGCCGCAGGCCGGCGTGCGCGCGCAGGGCGTCGCGGTCCGGGGCGTCGGCCGGCGCGACGAACGCGACGAGTTCCAGCCCCGTCGGGCCCTCGACCGCCTCGACGGCGGCCTGGTCGACCCCGGGGTGCTCGCGCAGCACGGCCTCGATCTCGCCCGGTTCGATCCGCTGGCCCCGGAGCTTGATCTGACCGTCGCGGCGGCCCAGGAACGCGAGCCGGCCGTCGGGCCGCCAGCTGACCACGTCACCGGTCCGGTACAGCCGGGCGCCGGGTTCGCCGGAGAACGGGTCGGGCACGAAACTCGCGGCGGTCAGCGCCGGCCGGTCGAGGTAGCCCCGGGCCACGCCGGGCCCGCCGATCAGGAGTTCGCCCTCCTCGCCGGGGCCGACGAGGCACAGGTCGGCGTCCACGACGTAGGCCCGGTGCGCCGGCATCGGCACCCCCAGCGGCACGGCCCCGGAGATCGGGGCGGCGAGGTCGCCGGTGACGGTGTAGACCGTCGTCTCGGTGGGGCCGTAGGTGTTCAGGAACCGCCGACCGGCGGGTGTGCCCGGGCCGGTCCACGCCTCGATCAGCTCGGCGGGCAGCGCCTCGCCGCCGGAGATGACCAGCAGCCAGTCCGGCAGGTCGGTCGGGTCGAGCAGGGCCAGGACGGTCGGGGTGGCCATCCCCCAGGTGACCCGGTGCTCGCGGAGGAACCGGTGCAGCCGGGCCGGGTCGCGCCGGTCGGCGTCCCCGACGAGCTGCACGGCGCCCCCGACGCTCAGGGTGACGAACAGGTCGATCGTCGCCGCGTCGAAGCCCAGGGACGCGAACCCGAACGCGCGGGTGTCCGGGCCCGCGCCCGTGGTGGCCACGCAGCCGTCGACGAAGCCGAGGACGTTGCGGTGCGTGGTCAGGATGCCCTTCGGCCGCCCGGTGGAGCCGGACGTGTGGATCAGGTGCGCGAGGTTGTCCGGACCGGCGGGGCCGGGCTCAACTGTGTCCAGGTCCACGGCCGGCGCCGGCGCCCCGGGCACCGCGACCAGGTCCAACCCGCACCCCGCGAGGAGGGTACGACCGTCCTCGTCGGCCACCGCGAGCGTGGTACCGGCGTCGGCGACGATGTCCAGCAGCCGCTGGCGGGGGCTGTCGGGGTCCAGGGGCACGTAGCCCGCGCCGGACATGAGGACACCCAGGACGGTGACGACCATGCCGGGGCGGCGGCGGGCGCAGATCCCGACCCGGCTCTCCGGGCCGACGCCGTGCGCGCGCAGCTCCCCCGCGAGGGCGAAGGCCCCGGCGACCAGCTCGCGGTACGTCAGCTCGACGTCCCACTGCCGGACCGCGACGGCGTCGGGGGTACGGCGCGCCTGGGCGAGGATCCGGTGGGCGACGGTGGTCACTTGACCTCCTCGGGGTCGGTCAGTTGGAGCCGCAGCTCGCTGAAGTAGGTGCGGCCGGCGGCGTCGGGCACCCAGGCCTGGTCCAGGACGGGCAGCATCTCGCTGACCGTGACGGACACGTCCCCGCCCCCTTCGGCGGCGGCGGACCGGAGCATCGCGCACAGCGAACGGGTGAAGTGCGGGCTGCTCAGGTCCGTGTAGAACGGCTTGGTCTCGGTGCCGACCTTCACGTACACCTGCTCGGGCAGGCCCAGTTCGCGCCGCCAGCGCCGTACCCCCAGGAAGCGGGTCTTCTCGTCCTTGATCTCGGCGAGGCCGGTGGCGGCGACCGTGGTCCGCCAGGTCTCGCGCGCGACCACGACCTTGTCGATCGTGACCCGGGGGGTGCGCGGCGCGGCGGCGGTCAGCTTGAACGCGTCGAGCGCGTGCAGGGACAGCCAGTTGGAGAACATCTCCAGCAGCGGCCAGCGTTGCCCGTCGGGGCCGGTGGCCACGAGGTCGTCGCCCTCGGCGGTGACCCGGACCGAGGCGGCCGCCACCAGGTGGTCGGGGTCCGCTCCGGGCGCGTCGACGATCGCGAGCTGCCACTCGCCGGGCGCGCACTCCGACAGCGGGAGCCGGCCGGAGTTGCGGGGCCAGTCCGCCGGGAGCAGCGGCCGGACCCGGGGGCCGCCGTAGTCGGCGAGCAGGTCGGTGATGACGCCGGCCGGGTCCGGGTGCGACCAGGCGAACACCCGGCAGTCCAGGGTCGGCATCGCCGCGTGCAGTTCGCCGACGACCACGATGTAGTCGCCCCGGTTGATCGCCTCGACGTCGGTCGCGCAGATCTGCAGGTCGGGGCTGTGCACCCGGCCCGCGGACCAGCCGGGGGCGGTGGCCGGGAACGCCTCGGTGACCCGGCCGGCGAGATCCTCGGCCGCGAAGGTGAGCGCGCCGCCGCCCTCGGGGAAGTCGAACAGCCCGGCCCAGCGCCGGGAGAACTCGGCGCCCACCCGGTCCACGGGGCGGTCGCCGGGCGTGCCCCAGAACAGGCCCGGGGCCAGGTAGCACAGGTCGGCGAGGGAGACGCCGTCCGTGCCGGGGGTGACGAGTTCGGCGTACAGCTCGGCCAGCGCGGACCGGTACGCCCCGGCGAGCGCCACCGTGAGCCAGCGCGCGGCCTGGAGCAGGATCTCCATCGCCGGGGCGACGCTCTCCAGCAGCGGGGCGCCGAACACCAGCTCCAGGTCGCGGCTGGTGTCCTCGTAGCACAGGGTGCGCCCGGCGTAGGCCTGGCCGGGGTTGCGGCGCGGGGTGCGGCCGGTGACGGCGGTGAACTCCTCGTCGAGGGCGACGAGGGCGGCGATCAGGGCCCCGGGGTCCCCTGCCGCGGCGGCGACCCGGTCCCGGGCGTCGGACAGCCGGGCCAGGCCGGCGGACGCGCGGGCCCGCGCCCCGTCGTCGGAGACGGCGGCGATCCGGTCGAGCAGGATCCGCTCGGCGTCGGGGCTGACGGGCAGGCCGGCGTCCCAGCGGAGCAGCTCGCGCTCGACGAGCCGCTCGAACAGGAGGTAGCAGTCCCCTTCGGACCGCAGGCCCAGCGCCGGGTCGGCGAGCAGCCCGGCGGCCACCTCGCGCGCGGGGCGGCGGCCGTCGCTGGCGGCGAGCGCGGCGGCCTCCACGGCGGAGAGCCGGACCGGCGGCTGCATGGCGCGGAACAGGTCGCGGCCCACCAGCCACAGGTGCGGCCGGAGCATCGGGGGCAGGTCGCGGCGGATCGCGGGGTCCGCGGTGAGGAGGTCGGCGTAGGCGGCCAGCGGCCAGTACTCGAAGGAGACCTTGCGGAGCTTGGTCAGGTTCTCCCCGACCCGCACGGTGACCGCGTCCGGGGCGGTCGGGTCGATCCGCGCCCAGCAGCCGGGGCCGAAGAAGCCGATGGTCTCGTTCTTGCCGCAGTACCGCATCCAGTACCGCAGCAGCATCTCCTCCCGGTACCGCCGGTCGGCGTTGCGGTTGCCCGTCGGGTGCGCGACCTTGTCGAGCAGGCCGAGCATGCCCGGGTTCTGCCAGGTCACGGCCTCGCGGAGCAGCGGGTCGGCGGCGACGGCCGCCAGGTGCGCCGTGCCGGCCCCGATCGCCTCGTCGAACAGCCGGGCGAACTCGGCGTCATCGTCGCGGTCGGCGGCGGCGGCGCACTCCGGGGCGGAGAACGCGGTCAGCCCGGAGGCGGGGAAGCCGGCCGTGCGCAGGATGCCGTCCCGCCACACCGACCAGCCCTCCGCGCCGAGCGGGAACCGGTGGGACGCCGTCGTCATGGGGTGCTCCGTTCGGGAAGGTCGATCCAGTGCCGGCCGCGTTGGAAGGGATACGTGGGCAGCGGGATCCGCTGTCCCGGCGCGGCGGGCCGGCCGGGTTCGGTGTGCTCGGCGGGCGGGTCGGCCAGCAGGGCGACCGCCTCGGCGACGGTGGCACAGGTGACGGCGGCCCGGTGGGCGAACCGGCGGCGGCCCACGTCGAGGGTGTGCGCGACGTCGGCGAGGTCGAGGTCGGGCCGCGCGAGCAGGTGCGCGCGGAGCCGGTCGGCCGCCGCGCGCAGGGCCTCGGGGGTGCGCGCGGACAGCCGCAGGGTCCACGGGCCGGGCCCGGCCGGGGCCGGTGGTGCCGGTGGCGCCTCGGCGACGATCACGTGCGCGTTGGTGCCGCCCAGGCCGAACGCGCTGACCCCGGCGATCCTCGGCCCGTCGAGGGGCCAGTCCCCGGCGGCGGTGGGCACGAAGAACGGCGAGGAGTCGAAGTCGATCTCACGATTGGGCTTGACGAAGTGCGGGTTCGGCGGGATCCGGCCGTGCGCGACGGCGAGCACGGCCGTGATCAGGCCGGTCACCCCGGCGGCGGCGTCGAGGTGCCCGACAGCGGTCTTCACGGCGCCCAGCGCGCAGTAGCCGGTGGCGGTCGCGCCCGTGGCCCGGTACGCCCGGGTCAGGGCCTCCACCTCGATCGCGTCGCCCAACGGGGTACCGCTGCCGTGCGCCTCCACGTAGCCGATGTCGGCCGGGGACACCTCCGCGCACTCCATCGCCTCGGCCACGGCGGACATCTGGCCGGCCAGCCCGGGGACGGCGAAGCCCGCCCGGTCCGCGCCGTCGTTGCTGACCGCCCAGCCGGGCAGCAGCGCGTACACGTGGTCGCCGTCGGCTTCGGCGTCCTCGAGCCGCTTGAGCGCGACGACCCCGGCACCCGTACCGAATCCTGATCCGGCGGCGTCGGCGTCGAAGGCCCGGCAGCGCCCGTCGGCCGAGACCATCCCGCCGCCCGGGTGCCGGTAGCGCGGCCAGGTGACGCTGACCCCGCCGGCCAGGGCCAGATCGCACCGGTAGTCGGCGAGGCTCTGCGCGGCCAGGCACACGGCGACCAGCGAACTGGAGCAGGCGGTCTGCACGGCCACGGCCGGTCCGGTCAGGCCGAGGCGGTAGGCGACCTGACCGGGCAGGTGGTCGGCGCTCTGCTGGGCGAGCAGCCGTCCGTCCCAGTCGTCGGGGTCGAACTCGCCGAGCGCGGGGTTGCCGAACAGGTGGTACAGGAAGTACTTGTTCACCGACGTCGACGTGAACACCCCGACGGTGGCCGTGCCGCGCGCCGGGTCGTGGCCGGCGTCCTCCAGGGCCTGCCAGGCGGTCTCCAGGAACAGCCGGTGCTGCGGGTCGGTGCGGGCCGCCTCGTCGGGGGTGAAGCCGAAGAACTCCGCGTCGAAGTCCTCGATCCCGGGCACGAAACCGCTGGCCCGGACGTGCGCCGGATCGGCCAGCAGCCCCGGGCCGATCCCGAGGGCGCGCAGGTCGTCGGCGGTGTGGTCGGTGATCGCGTCCACCCCGTCGAGGAGGTTGCGCCACAGGTCGGCGACGGTGTCCGCGCCCGGGAACCGGCCGGCGAGCCCGACGACGGCGATGTCGTCCCCGCTCATGACGCCGCCCGGTCCCGCCGGGCGGCCCGGCGGCGGGCCATCCGGTCGGTGACGCCGGTCAGTTCGACCCCGTCGGCGTCGCCGTCGAGGTGCGCGGCGAGCGCCGACACCGTGGCGTGTTCCAGGAGCGTCACCATCGGCAGCCGCATGCCGCGCGCCTCCAGGTCGCGTTGGACCCGGGCGAGCAGCAGCGAGTTGCCGCCCAGGTCGAAGAAGTTGTCGGCCGGGGACTGCACGGTCACGCCGAGGGCGGCGGTCCACACCTCCGCGACGGTGCGTTCGGACTCCCGGGCCAGGGGGGCGGCGCGCTGGCGCGGGACGGCCACGGGGGCGGGCAGGGCCAGGACGTCGACCTTCCCGCTCTGGGTGAGCGGCAGCGCGCCGAGCAGGACGACCGCGCGGGGCAGCAGGTGCTCGGGCAGGCGCAGCGCGAGTTCCCGGCGGAGCGCGGCCGGGGTCGGCGCGGGCGTGCCGGGCTGCACGTAGGCGAGGATCTCGGTGCCGGCGACCGGGTCGACGCGGGTGGTGGCGACCGCGCGGACGACGCCGGGCAGCGCGGCCAGGTGGGCCTCGACCTCGCCGAGTTCGACCAGGTGGCCGCGGATCTTGACCTGCCGGTCGGCGCGGCCCCGGTGCACCAGGGTGCCGTCGGGCAGCAGTTGTCCCAGGTCACCGGTCCGGTACGCGGGGGTGCCGTCGGTGTCGGTGAAGAACCGGGTGGCCGTGAGTTCGGGGTCGCCGACGTAGCCGGGGGCCAGGTGCGGGCTGCGGATGACGATCTCGCCGTCGCGGAGCACCACGTCGTAGCCGGGCAGCGGGCGGCCGATCGGGACCTGCTCGCTGTCGGACAGCGGGCCGGTGACGTGGTGGTGGGTGGCGAACGTGAACTCCGTCGCGCCGTAGCCGTTGACGAACACGCAGCCCGGGCCGAACCGGGGCCGGCCACGCTCCACGTCGGACCTGGTCATCTCCTCGCCGCCGAGCAGGACGGCCCGGATCCGGGGCAGCCGGTCGGCGGGGGCGAGGGAGTCGAGCAGGAACCGGTACACCGTGGGTGTCGAGTGGTAGACGGTCACCTCGCGCTCGGCGAGCAGCGGCGCGAGCCGGCCGAGCCCGTGCCGGCGGAGGTCGACGGGGACGACGGTCGCGCCGGCCAGCAGCGCCGGGAACAGGTCGGGGATGGCGGCGTCGAAGCTGAACGACGCGAGCAGGCTGACCCGGTCTGCCGCCGTGATGCCCAGGCTCGCGACCTGGTTGCGGGCGCCGTGCAGCAGGTTGCGGTGGGTCTGCGCCACGGCCTTGGGCCGCCCGGTGGAGCCGGACGTGAACAGGAGGTAGGCGGGCGCGTCGGGGTCGGTGTCGCGCACGACCAGCGGCGCGGGGCGGACGTCCTCGGCGACGACGATCCGGACCGACCGGCCCCCGACCAGGTCACGGGCCAGGTCGAGCTGGGCGCGGCCGGTCACGATCGTGTCCACGTCGGCCCGGTCGACCATGTGCGCGAGCCGGTCGCGCGGGTAGCCGGGGTCGAGCGGGACGTGGCACCGGCCGGCGGCGAGCGTGCCGAGGATGGCCGTGACGAACGGCGCGCCGTGGCCCACGAGCAGGCCGGTCCGGCCCGCGAGGGGACCTGACCGGCCGGCGTCGCCGAGCGCGGCGGCGAGCCCGCCGGCCGCCATGGCCAGGGCGCGGTAGGTGAGGGCTCCCTCGTCGTCGACGACGGCGACGGAGCCGGGGTGCCGGAGCGCGGCCGCCGCGAACCCCGCGGTGACGCTCACGCCGCTGCGGGGTCGGACGCCATCGCCTCGCGCAGGCTCCGGGGCCGCAGGTCGGTCCACACCTCGTCGATGTGCGCCAGGCAGTCCTCACGGCTGCCGGAGAACCCCGTGCCGGTCCAGCCGGCGGGGAGCGGGCGGTCCGCGGCCCAGATGGAGTACTGCTCTTCGTCATTGCGTACGACAAAAAGGATCTTGGTCATCGTGCCCTCCCATGATCGACCAGGGGGCAGCCTACATCGCCCGTCCGTCCTTTGTACCCGGCCCTTGCCACCCCCAACGACCAGGGAGAATTCATCTTTGTCAGGGGCAAACGCACTCTCTTCGAGGCGAAAGGTGGGCATTAGCCGCGCCATGATCACTGACTACAATGGCCGAAACTTTGCGAACCCGTACCACCCTCTTTGGAGTGTCCGTGACGAAGTCAGAGCCGACTGTCGGACCGTGGGAGTTCCCCGCTTCCTTCGGCCAGGAACGGGTGTGGCTGGCGAACCAGCTCGACCCCGGCTCGCCCGTGTTCAACCTGCCCGTCCAGGTCGTGCTGCCGGTGTCGGCGGAGGCCGACCAGCTGACCGCGGCGCTGTCGGAGTTCGTCCGGCGGCACGAGCCGCTGCGGACCGCGTTCCGGCTCGACGACGGCGTGCTGACCCAGGTCGTGCACGCCGAGGTGCCGGTGGACGCGCGGGTGGAGGATCTCCGCGACCTGCCCGCCGAGGCCCGGGCGGCCCGGATCGCCGAGGCCGGCCTGGCCATGGCGCGCGCCGCGATCCCGACCGACCACGCCCCCCTGTGGCGCGCCCTGCTGTCCCGGGTCGCCGACGACCGGTGGCTGCTCACGTTCGTGGTGCACCACATCGTGTTCGACGCGGGGTCCTATCTGGTCCTGTCCTCCGAGCTGGAGGAACTCGCCACGGCCGCCGCGCAGGGCCGGCCGGCCCGGCTGCCGGAGCTGGCGATCGGCTATCCGGACTACGCGGTCTGGCAACGTCAACAGCTCACGGACCAGGTCAAAGACCTCCATCTGGGGTACTGGCGGGGCCAGCTCGCCGGCGCCCCCGACGTGCACACCGTGCCCACCGACCGCCCCCGCCCGGCCCAGCTCGGCTATGCCGGCGACGAGGTCCGGTTCCACCTGCCCGCGGGGATGCTGGACGACGTGACGGCCATCGGCCGGACCCTGTCGGCGACCCCGTTCATGGTGTTCCTCGCGGCGTACGCGGCGACGCTGTCGCGGCTGTCCGGCCAGGGTGACCTGGTCGTGGGCGTCACGACGGCCGGCCGGGAGCTGCCGGAGCTCGAACCGCTGGTCGGCATGTTCATCAACCAGCTCGCGATCCGGGTCGACACCGCCGCCGACCCGTCGTTCGCGGGCCTCGTCGGGCGGGTCCGCACGGCCGTGCTGGACGCGATGGAGCACGGGGCGCTGCCGTTCCAGACCGTGGTCGAGGCGCTGGTGCCGGGGCGGGATCCGAGCACGCAGCCGCTGTACCAGCTGGGGTTCAACTTCATCCCGCACACGGGGATCGAGCCGGTGGCGTACAACACGACGAAGGACGATCTCGCGTTCGACGTGACGGCCGACGAGTGCCGCCTGCTGTACCGCACGGACCTGTTCGACCGGTCCACCGCCGAGTCCGTCGTGGCCCGCTACCTGCGGTTGCTCGCCGGCGCGCTCGCCGACCCGGACACGGCCGTGTCGGAGCTGCCGCTGCTGTCCGCCGAGGAGCACGAGGCGGTCCTGCACGGCTGGAACGCCACGGCGGCCGACGTGCCCGAGCGGACCCTGCCGGACCTGTTCGCCGAGCAGGTCGCCCGCACCCCGGACGCGACGGCACTGCGGCACGGCTCCGAAACGCTGACATACTCCGAACTCTCCGGGCGCGTCGCCGGGGTCGCGCGCCGGCTCCGGGGCCTGGGCGTCGGCCCCGAGAGCGTGGTCGGGGTGCACGCCGAGCCGTCGGTCGACCTGGTCGTGGGCCTGCTCGGCGCCCTGGAGGCGGGCGCCGCGTACGTGCCGCTGGATCCGGACCTGCCGGACGACCGGTTGGCGTACATGGTCGCCGACACCGGGGCGAAGGTGGTATTGACCTGCGGGAAGCTTGCCTCCGAGGTCGCGCAGCTGCGCCTGGACGATCCGGACGAATGGGCCGGGGCACCCGAGACTGCGGGCTCCGTCGCCGGGCCGGGGAACCTCGCCTACGTGCTCTACACCTCCGGCTCGACCGGCCGGCCCAAGGGCGTGATGGTCGAACACCGCTCGGTGACCGCCTACCTGGCCTGGTCCCGGCACACCTACCCCGGCCTGGCCGGGCGGGCGCTCGTGCACTCCCCCGTCGCGTTCGACCTCACCGTCACCGGCCTGTTCGGACCGTTGACGGCGGGCGGCACCGTGGAACTCGCCTCCCTGGCCGAGCCGCCGGCCGAGGCGCCGACGTTCCTGAAGGCCACCCCCAGCCACCTGGCGCTGCTGGCCACCCTGCCCGACGAGTCCTCGCCGACCGGGGACCTGGTGCTGGGCGGGGAGGCGCTGTCCGCCGACGCCGTCGACGCCTGGCGGGCCCGGCACCCGGGGGCGGCCGTGATCAACGAGTACGGGCCGACCGAGGCGACCGTCGGCTGCGTCGCGGCCCGGATCGCGCCCGGGGAGCCGCTGCCCGCCGGGCCGGTGTCCGTGGGCCGGCCGATCTGGAACACCCGGATCCACATCCTCGACGGGAACCTGCGGCTCGTGCCGCCCGGCGTACCCGGCGAGTTGTACGTCGCGGGGGTGCCGGTCACCCGGGGCTACCTGGGCCGGCCCGGGCTGACCGCCGACCGGTTCCTGCCCTGCCCCTACGGGCCCCCCGGCCAGCGGATGTACCGGACGGGCGACCTGGCCCGCTGGCGGTCCGACGGCACCGTGGACTACCTGGGCCGGGCCGACGAGCAGCTCAAACTCCGGGGCTACCGGATCGAGCCGGCCGAGATCGAGGCGGTGCTGCGCGACCGGCCGGGCGTGCGCGAGGCGGCGGTGGTCGCCCGCGAGGACACCCCGGGCGACCCGCGTCTGGTCGGCTACCTGGTCGGCGACACGGACCCGGCGACCCTGCCGGCGGCACTCGGCGCGGTGCTGCCCGACTACATGGTGCCCTCGGCGTTCGTGGTCCTCGACGCGCTGCCGCTCACCCCGAACGGCAAGCTCGACCGGCGCGCCCTGCCCGCCCCGGGCCCGGCCGTCGCCCGGCCGTTCGCGGCCCCCGAGGGCGCGGCCGAGGAGCTGGTCGCCGAGGTGTTCGCCGAACTGCTCGGCCTGGACCGGATCGGCGCGGACGACGACTTCTTCGAGCTGGGCGGCAACTCCCTGCTCGCGATCCGGGCCATCGCGCGGCTCCGGAGCAGGACCGGCGTGACGATCCCGACCCGGGGTCTGTTCACGCACTCGGTGGTGGCGCAGCTCGCCGCCGAGATCGAACGCACACTCGCCGAGGAGCTCGACCAGCTCAGCGACGCCGAGATCGAGCAACTGCTCGCCGAGGAAGGTCCCGCATGACCGACACGAAGTCCGCCCGCGCGGCCCTGCTGGAGCGCCGGCTCCGGCAGCGCGCCGCCACCGCCGAGGGGCCGGCGCCGATCCCGACCCGGCCCGCCGGCACCGCCCCGCCGCTGTCGTACCAGCAGGAACGGGTCTGGTTCATGGAGCAGTTCGCTCCGGGGACCACCTCGTACAACATCCCGGTGCCGCTGCGGTTGCGCGGGCCGATCGACCTGGACGCGCTCCGGGGCGCCCTCGCCGCGCTGCCCGCCCGGCACGAGGCGCTGCGGATGCGGTTCCCGGCCGACGAGAACGGCCAGCCCACCGTGGAGGTCGCCGACACGGTGGACGTGCCGCTGCGGATCGTGGCGGCGGCCGACGAGGACGAGGCGCGCGTCGTGGTCGAGGCGGCGGCGAGCGAGACGTTCGACCTGGTCACCGGGCCGCTCCTGCACGCGACGCTGGTGTCGTTGGCCGCCGAGGACCACATCCTGCTGCTGTCCTCGCACCACATCGTCGGCGACGGCTGGTCCGTGGACATCCTGCTCCGCGACCTCACCGCGTCCTACCACGGCGCGCGGGCCGGGACGGGTGCCGGGCTGCCCGACCTGCCGATCTCCTACGGGGACTTCGCGCACTGGCAGCGCGCCACCCTGGCCGGTACGGAGCTGGACCGCAACCTGGCGCACTGGAGCGAACGCCTGACCGGCGTGCCCGCGCTGGAGCTGCCCACCGACCGGCCCCGGCCGGCGACCCAGACGTTCGACGGGGACTGGCACCTGTTCCACATCCCGGCGGAGCTGGCCGAGGACGTGGGCCGCCTCGCCCGCGAGCACGGGTCGACCCTGTTCATGGCGCTGCTCGCCGCGTACCAGGTGCTGCTGTCCCGGTATGCCGACCAGGACGACTTCGCGGTCGGCTCCTCCTCGGCGGGCCGGGGCCGGCCGGAGCTGGAGGGCGTCGTCGGCATGTTCGTCAACATGCTGCCGTTGCGCGCCCAGCTGGCCGGCGACCCGACGTTCGTGGAGCTGCTCGACCGGACCCGGCACCTGGTGCTCGACGCGTTCGACCACGCCGACGTGCCCTTCGAACGGCTGGTCACGGCGCTGGGCGTGCCCCGCAGCGTGAGCCGGTCGCCGGTGTTCCAGGCCATGTTCGTGCTCCAGAATTACGAGATGGGCCGGATCGACGCGGCCGGCACCTCGGACCTGTCGTTCGAGTGGAACCCGATGGACCTGAAGGCCACCCGGTTCGACCTCGAACTGCACGTCGTCGAGATCGCCTCGGGGCTGCGCTGCCGGCTCGTGCACAACACGGCGCTGTTCGGCGAGGCGACGGTGGTCCGGATGGCCGGGCACCTCCGCGCGCTGCTCGCCTCGGTCGTGGCCCGGCCGGACGCGCCGGTGTCCACCCTGGAGCTGCTGGGCGCCGACGAACGGGTCCAGGTCACCGACGGCTGGAACGCGACCGGCGCGGCCTTCCCCGACCAGGCGACCCTGCACTCCCTGATCGAGGCCACGGTGGCCTCCGCACCCGACGCGGTGGCGCTGACCGTGGAGGGCGCGAGCCTGACGTACGGGGAGCTCAACGCGCGGGCCAACCAGGTCGCGCACCGGCTGCGGGCCCTCGGGGTCGGGCCGGAGTCGCTGGTGGGCGTGTGCGCGCAGCGGTCCGTGGAGCTGCCGGTGGCCCTGTTGGGCGTGCTGAAGGCGGGGGCGGCGTACCTGCCGCTGGATCCGGAGTACCCGAAGGAGCGGTTGGCTTTCATGCTCGGCGACGCCGCCGCGCCCGTGGTGCTGACCCAGGCGGCGTTGCGCGCGGACCTGCCGGCGACGGACGCGCTGGTCCTGGACCTGGACGACCCGGCCGAGTGGTCCGGGCAGCCCGACGGGAACCCGGAGCCGCTCGCGGGGCCGACGAATGCGGCCTACGTCATCTACACCTCCGGCTCCACCGGCCGGCCCAAGGGCGTCACGAACACCCACCGGGGCATCGTGAACCGGCTCGACTGGATGCAGCGGGAGTACGGGCTGACCGCCGCCGACTCCGTGCTGCAGAAGACGCCGGCCAGCTTCGACGTGTCGGTCTGGGAGTTCTTCTGGCCGCTGCTGGCCGGCGCGCGCCTCGTGCTGGCCCGGCCCGGCGGGCACAAGGACGCCGGCTACCTGCGCGAACTCCTCACCGCCGAGCGGATCACCACCGCGCACTTCGTGCCGTCGATGCTCGCGGTGTTCCTCGCCGAGGACGGCGTCGAGGACTGCCGGTCGCTGCGCCGGGTGCTGTGCAGCGGCGAGGCGCTCCCGGTGGCCTCCGCCGTGGCGCTGACCTCCCGGCTGCCGGAGTGCGCACTGTACAACCTGTACGGGCCCACCGAGGCCGCGATCGACGTGACCAGCTGGCACTGCCGGCCCGACGCGCTCGCCGACCTGGCCAGCGTGCCGATCGGCGCCCCGATCCAGAACCTCTCCGTGTACGTGCTGGACGCGCACGGCCGGCCCGCGCCGGTCGGCGTCCCCGGCGAGCTGCACCTCGGCGGGGTGGGCGTGGCGCGCGGCTACCACCGCCGGCCCGCGCTGACCGCCGACCGGTTCGTCCCCGACCCGTTCGGCACCAACCCGGGGTCGCGGCTGTACCGGACCGGCGACCTGGCCCGGTGGCGGCACGACGGGACCGTGGAGTTCCTCGGCCGGATCGACGGCCAGGTCAAGCTCCGGGGCCAGCGGATCGAACTCGGCGAGATCGAGGCGGCGCTGCTCGACCAGCCGGGGGTCCGCGAGGCCGTGGCCCTGGTCCGGGAGGACTCCCCCGGCGACCAGCGGCTCGCCGCCTACGTCGTCGGCGACGCCGTGCCGGCCGAGCTGCGCACCGCGCTGAAGGCCACCCTGCCCGACTACATGGTGCCCGGCACGGTGACCGCCCTGGACACCCTGCCGCTCACCCCGAACGGCAAGCTCGACCGGGCCGCGCTGCCCGCGCCGCAGGCCCAGCGCGACGCCTCCGCCGCCCTGGTCGAACCCGGCACCGACACCGAACGGGCCGTGTGGCGGGTGTGGGCCGACGTGCTCAACACCGAGACGTTCGGCGTGCACGACGACTTCTTCGACCTCGGCGGGCACTCGCTGCTCGCCACCCAGGTGGTCGCCCGGCTGCGCAAGGTGCTCGACGGCGGCCGGTCGGTCGGGGTGATGGACCTGTTCGCGCACCGCACCATCGCCGAGCTGGGCGTCTTCGTCGACGGGGAGGGCGAGGCGGGACCGCGCCGGCTGCTGTACGAGCTGACCAAGCCGGGGGCCCGGACGCTGTCGTACGTCTGCCTGCCCTACGGCGGCGGCAGCGCCATCGTGTACCAGCCGCTCGCCGACGCGCTCCCGGCCGGCCACGCGCTGTGGTCGGTGGCCATCCCCGGCCACGACGTCGGGCTGTCCGAGGAGGGCCTGCCCTTCGACGAGCTGGTCGAACGGGTGACCGCCGAGATCCTCGAACGCGTCCAGGGCCCGCTGGTCCTGTACGGCCACTGCGGGGTCGGCAACGCCATCACCGTCGGGGTGGCCCGCCGCCTGGAGGCCGCCGGCCGCGAACTGGAGGCCGTGTACATCGGGGCGATCTTCCCGTTCGCCCGGCTGAAGGGCGCCTGGGGCAACCTGCGCGCCCGGCTGGAGAAGTTCCGCAGCAACCGGTTCTACACGAACTGGCTCGCGTCGATGGGCGTCGACACCAGCGAACTCGACCCCGAGCAGGCCGACCGGATCATCACGAACATGCGCGCCGACGGGGTCGCGGCGGAGGCGTACTTCACGGAGCTGTTCAACCACAAGGTCGACAAGCTCCGCGCGCCGATCATCTCCGTGGTCGGCTCGGAGGACCCGGTCACGGACTACCACGCCGAGCGGTACACGGAATGGCAGTTCCTCACCGACACCGTGGCCCTCGTCGTCCTCGACCAGGCCGGGCACTTCTTCCTCAAGCACCGCGCCGACGAGCTCGCCGAGATCGTCAGCACGGTGCACCCGGCGGTCCGCGCGGGCGACGTGCGGGCGGTCGAGGCGGCCACGAAGGGCGAGGACGCGGCCTGGGCGCTGCACGACTGGCGGCACCCCGGGGACACCCCGCCGCCGGCCACCGTCGCGCCGAGCATGGGCCGGTTCCTGAGCGTGGCCGTCGGGCAGCTGGTCTCCTCGACCGGCTCGGCGCTGACCGCGTTCGCGGTGCCGATCTGGCTGTACACGAAGACGGGTTCCGTGGCCCAGCTCGGCCTGCTGTGGGCGGCGTCGCTGATCTGCGGGGTGCTCACCCTGCCGGTGGCCGGCGCGATCATCGACCGGACCGACCGGCGGAAGATCATGATGGCCGCCAGCTGCACGGCCGGCGCGATCCAGCTGACCCTGGCGCTGCTGCTCTGGACCGGGCAGACCGCGCTGTGGCCGCTGTACGTGCTGCTCTCGTTGGGTTCGGCGGCCGGGGCGTTCCAGCGGATCGGGTTCCAGGCGGCCGTCCCGCAGCTGGTGCCCAAGCGGTACCTCGGGCAGGCCACCGGGTTGGCCCAGCTCAGCAACGGTTTCGCGGTACTGCTGATGCCGGTGATCGCCGCCGGCCTGTTCGCCGCGATCGGGCTGGTCGGGATCCTCGCGATCGACGTGGCCAGCTACGCGCTCGCCGTCACGGTGCTGCTGTTCGTGCGGTTCCCCGACACCATGGGCTGGCGGCCGAAGGAACGGCTGCTCACCGCGATCGCGGGCGGCCTGCGGTACTCGTGGAACCACCGCGGCTTCCGCACCATGCTCGCGTACTTCGCGATCGCCAACATCTTCCTCGCCCCCGCCCTGGTGCTGCTGCCGCCGCTGGTGCTGTCGTTCGGCGGCCCCGCCCAGGTGGCCCAGGCGGTCCTCGCCGAGGCGCTGGGCGCGGTCGCGGGCGGCACCCTGATGGCCGTGTGGGGCGGCCCCCGCAGCCGCCGGATGATCGGCGTACTGATCGGCAACCTCGGCATCGCCGCCGGCTGCCTCATCACGGGCCTGCACCCGTCCGTGGCCGTCGTCGCGGTCGGCGTGTTCACCATGGCCATGGCGATGACCGTCTCGCAGGGCATCTACGTGACCGTCGTGCAGGTCAAGGTGCCGCAGCGGTACCACGGCCGGGTGTTCGCGCTCAACCAGACCATCGCCTGGTCGACGCTCCCGATCGGGTTCGCGATCCTGGCCCCGCTGGCCGTGCGGCTGTTCGGGTCCGCGATGGCCCCCGGCGGCGCGCTCGCCGACTCCGTGGGCCTGGTGCTCGGCACCGGCGCCGGCCGGGGCATCGGCCTCACCTATGTCGTGTTCGCCCTGGTGATGGCCCTGATCACCGTCGTCGCGTTCCGGATGCGGATCCTGCGCCGGTTCGACACCGAAGTACCCGACGCGCTGCCCGACGACCTCGTCGGCGCCCAGGAACGCGCGCGCCGCCTGGAAGAGAGGACCGCCGCATGAGAGAGCTCGTCGGCAACGGCCACACGTCGCTGGCCGTGCACACCGTGACAGAGGCCCTGGACGGGCTCGACGCGATCCACGCCGACCTGGCCACCGTCGGGGCCGTGCTGCTGCGCGGGCTGCCGGCGGACCTGGACCTGTTCGACCGGGTGGTGCGGACCGTGGGCGGGGAGCCGTTGGAGTACACGGAGCGGTCGACGCCGCGCAGCGAGGTGCAGGGCAACATCTACACCTCCACGGAGTACCCGGCGGCGCAGTCCATTCCGATGCACAACGAGAACTCCTACTCCGACACCTGGCCCGGGCGGTTGTTCTTCGTCTGCCACACGGCCGCCGAGACCGGGGGCGCGACCCCGATCGCGGACAGCCGGGCCATGCTGCGCCGCATCCCGCAGGCGGTGCGCGACCGGTTCGCCGACGGGGTGGTCTACACCCGGGCGTTCCAGGAGGACCTGGGACTGTCCTGGCAGGAGGCGTTCCAGACCCAGGAGCGCACAGTCGTCGAGGAGTACTGCGGCAGGCACGGCCAGCAGTTCGAGTGGACCGACTACGGCCTGCGTACCCGGCACCACCGGCCCGCCACCCAGAAGGAACCGGTCACCGGCGAGGACGTGTGGTTCAACCAGGCCAACCTGTTCCACGTGTCCAGCCTGGACGCCGAGGTCAGCGAGATGCTCCAGGAGCTGTACGCCGTCGAGGACCTGCCCCGGCACGCCACCCTCGCGGACGGCTCGCCGATCACGGCGGCGGACCTGGACGCGATCCGGGAGGCCTACGACGAGGTGAGCCTCGCGCTGCCGTGGCGGGTCGGGGACGTGATGGTGGTCAACAACATGCTGGTCGCGCACGGGCGGCAGCCGTTCACCGGGGAACGGCGGATCCTGGTCGCGATGACGGCGGCGCCCTGACAGGTTGAACGGGGGCGGCCCCGGTTCCGTGGACGTCCACGGGACCGGGGCCGCTTTCTCGGGGTACCCGGCGGGTGGGTGCTTCTCGGGGATCCCGGCGGGTGCGTGCTTCTCGGGGTTCCCGGCGGTGCGTGCTTCTCGGCGTTGCCTGCGGGTGCGTGCCGGCCGGGTCCGCGCGGTTCGGCGCGGCCGTTGGTCCCGGGGCCCGGTCGGTGCCGCCCCGGCTCCGGGCGGGGAGTCCGCCGGGCGCGCCCCCGTCGGGGTGGCGGCGCGCCCGGCCCGGCTCACTGTGCTCTCTGGGCCGCCCGGTAGTCCTCGACGGGCAGGCCGCCGACGCCCCAGTTCTCCAGCTCGACCTCGTCGATGACCACGAACGTCGTCGCCGGGTTCTTGTCCAGTACCTCGCGGAGCAGCTCCGTCACCCCGTGGATGAGCGCGGCCTTCTGCTCCCCGGTCGTACCCCCCTCGCGGGTGATCTTGATGTTGACGTACGGCATCAGGCCCTCCCGGTGACGTAGCCGCCGTCGACCCGCAGGATGTGCCCGGTCGTGAACGTGGCGTCGGCCAGGTACAACACGGCCGCCGTGGTCTCGGAGACCTCGCCGATCCGGTCGAGCAGGGCCAGGCCGCCGAGCCCGTCGACATTGGCGGCGGCGTGCAGCGGGGTACGGATGATGCCGGGGGCGACCGCGTTGACCCGGATGCCGAGCGGGGCGAGTTCGGCGGACAGGCTGGTGGTCAGCGCGTGCACGCCGCCCTTGCTCACCAGGGGCGCGGAGGCGGGCAGGCTGGTCACGGCGTGGTCGATCAGGACGGTGCCGATGTTGACGACCGCGCCGCCGGTGGCCTGGCGGGCCATCTGCCGGACCACGGCCTGGGTGGTGAAGTAGGTGCTCTTCAGGTTCCCGGTCAGGTAGCTGTCGAGGTCGTCCTCGGTGACGTCGAGGAACGGCTTGGCCCCGAAGATGCCGGCGTTGTTGACCAGCACGTCCACCGAGCCGAACCGCTCGACGGCGGTGCGGACGAGCGCCTCGCGGGTGGCCGCGAGGCTGTTGTCCCCGGCGACGGCGGCCGTCCGGTCGGGCTGGCCGAGGTCGGTGACGACGGCCTTGAGCTTGTCGGCGTCGCGGCCGTTGAGGACGACGTTCGCGCCCTGGTCGAGGAAGCCCCGGGCGATGTCGAGCCCGATCCCGCTGGACGAGCCCGTGACGATGACGGTTCTGGACATGTTCTCTCCTGTGCTGGTCCGATCGATATACGACCGGTCGTCTTGGAATTGGGGCAAAAAAAGAGAGCCGAACTCCGGCCCCCGGTCACGGCCGGAAGTAGCCGTCGAGCTGATGCCGTAGGCAGCGGTCGAGCGGTTCGAGCGAACGGTCGATCTTCATCCGGATCACCGCGCCCTCCCACGACTCGACCAGCACGTCCGCCAGCTCCGTCGCGTCGATGTCCGCCCGGACCGTGCCGTCGCGCTGGGCGGCGGCGAGCGCGTCGCGCACGTCGTCCCGCCAGGCGCGGAACGCCACCGCCAGCGCGTCCCGACAGGCGTCGCTGCCGTCGAGCTCGCCCGCCAGGTTCGCCAGCAGGCAACCCCCCGCGAACCGCGCCTCCTCGAACGCGGCCATCTGGCGCTCGAAGAACGTCCGCAGCCCGACCAGCGGGGCGGGGGCGTTCTCCATCGCCTCGGCCATGCTCCGGGCGGTGCAGTCGCGGTAGTAGCGGATGACGGCGACGCCCAGGTCCTCCTTGCTGGCGAAGTAGTTGTAGAAGGAGCCCTTGGGCACCTGGACCTCGTCGAGGATCTGTTTGATACCGGTGCCGTGGTAGCCGTTCTCCAGGAACGCGGCCGCACCCGCCTCGAGCAGCCGCGTACGGGTGCCGTCACTGAGTCTCGGTCGCGCCATGAGAAGAACATACGACCGGTCGTCTTGGAATGTCAACACGTAATCTCGAGGACATGACCGTTGTCTCCCTCGCCGCCGAACTCGTCCTCCTCACCCGCGACGCGTCGGGCGGTTCCCGGTTGGGTTCCGCGCACCTCACCCCGGGCGTGGGCGGGGCGTTGCTCCTGGAACTCGCGCTCGCCGAACGCGTCGAGGTCTCGGGCCGCAAGGTCATCGCCCGCGACACCCGCCCCGTCGGCGACTCCCCCACCGACGCCGCGCTCGCCCGGATCGCGACGGAGCGGGCCCGCACCCCCAAGGCCTGGGTGAACCTGCTCGGGAAGGCCGGCCGGCAGCCGGTCCTCGACCAGCTCGTCGGGGCCGGGATCCTCCGCGCCCACCACGACAAGGTCCTGCTCGTCTTCCCCCGGACCCGCTACCCGGACGCGCACGGCACCCCGTCCCCCGCCGAGGCCGACGCGCTCCGGCGGATCCGGGCCGCCGTCACCGGCACCGGTGAGGTCCCCGCCCGGACCGCCGCGCTGTGCGCCCTGGTCGGCGCGGTCGGGTTCGACAGGAAGGTGTTCGGGGATCTGCCGCGTGGGCAGGTCCGGGCCCGGATGAAGGAGATCGGTGAGGGGGCTTGGGCGGCTGATGCCGTTCGGAGGGCCATTGCGGAAGTGCAGGCGGCGGTCATGGCGGGCATCGTCGCGTCCACGACTGCGTCTACGGCGGCGACGACCAGCTAGGGTCCGTCCGGGTTCCGGCGCCCGATGCCCGGCGCCCGGTGCCCGGTGCTTGATGCCCGGCGCCCGACGCCCGGCGCCTGGTGCTCGGCGCTTAATGCCCGATGCCCGGCGCCCCCGTGCTCGGTGCCGTGCCCGATGCCCGGCGCTCGGTGCCCTCGTGCTCGGTGCTCGGTGCTCGGTGCTCGGTGCTCGGTGCGAGCGTCGGCGTCGGCCCCGGACCGGCCACGGGCGGTCCTGACGTCCGGGGTGTGCGCCGGGGCCGGCGGCGGGCTTCGGCGCGGGGCCGGTTCGGCGGTCGGCGACGCTGGCAGGGCCTAGCGGGTGCGTGGGGCGGTGCCGGGTGGGTGTGGTGTCGCGCGGCTCAGTGGTGGGCGGGCGGTGCCGGGCAGGCCGGGGGTGTCGTGCGACTCGGCGGTGGGCGGTGCCGGCAGCCCGGTGTGCGGCCCGGGATACCGTAGGTGATGCCCGAACAGGAAACTCCCCGCGCCTCGACCGCCCCGCTCGGTAGCCACCGCTCCGCCGAACGGCTCTCCGAGCGCACCGGCCTGCGGGTCAAGCCCAGCGACATCGACGACCTCGCCGCGGCCGGCGCGCTCGTCCCCGTGGGGCAGTACAAGGGGAATCCGATCTTCCGGCTCAACGACCTCGACGGGGTCGACAAGGACCAGATCGCGGAGATCGTCGAACGCCGGCAGAACTGGCGGGCCGTCAGCAAGTCCGCGAGCGGGGCGCTGGAGCTGCTCGGCTGGAACAAGGAGGACTTCCAGCGGCTCACGGCCGAGCGGGGCATCACGGCGGGCCCGGGCGGCCGGTACGCGGTGGCCGACCTGGAGAAACTCGCCGCCGACCCGGCGCTCGTCGCCGAACTGGCCGCCGACCGGCTGCTGACCCTCGACGAGGCCGCCGCGCACCTCGGGGTGCGCCGCCTCGACCTCGACTACTGCCTGGCCGCCGGCTGGCTCAGCCCGCACGCGCACCGCCGGGCCGCCGCCGGCCGGAACAAGGGCGCCACGGTCTCGGTGCCGCTGTACCGCACGGCCGACGTGGACGCCCTCCTCGACGTGTACGGCGTGGACTGGGCCGAGGTCCGGGCCGCCCGCCCCGGGGTACCGTCGCCGCTGGCCGAGTGGACCCGACTGCCCGCCGCGCGCGCCGCCGCGATCCGGGGCTTCTGCGCCGAACTGGCGGCCTGGTACCGGATCGAGGTCCGCGCGACCTGGCGCGCCGAGACGGACATCTGGGACGTCGAGTGGACCCGCGACGGGGCCGGCGAACCGACCGTCGAGCAGGTGGAACAGGCGGTGGACGGGCACTCGGTGCGGGCGTACTGGCCGGACATGGAGCTGCGGGCGTAGCTGCGCCGGAGATCCGGTCGGGTGCGGCCGGATGCAGTTGGGTTCTGCCTGCGGGGTGCCGGATCGCGGTGCCGGCTTGTCGGCGACCCTGGTGCCGAGGCATCGCGCGCGGCGGGGTGCGCGGCCGTTCGGTGATCCGGTGCCGCGCCAACCTCGCCGCGGATACCGGCACCCGCCGATCGCGAGACACCACCACACCGGCAGTCATCGACGTCGACCTGGGCGGCGGGACGTGGGCTGATGTGCGGCGCGATCGCAGCTGTTCTGGGCGCGTGGCACGCGCATGGCCGTCCCGAACGTGGGACACGATCACGGCTGCCCCGGGATCCACGGCGCATGCGCGGCCATCCTGAACGCGCGGCCCGACAGTAGCCGCCCCGGGCCTGCGGCGCATGTGACCGGCCGCCCTGAACGTGCGACGCGATCGCAGCCGCCCCGAATCTGCAGCGCATGCGCGGCCGCCTGAACGCGTGGCCCGATGCCAGCCGCTCCGGATCTGTAGCGCATGCGCGGCCGTCCGGAAGACGCGACGCGATCACGGCTGCCCCGGATCTGTGGCACGTGCACGGCCGCCTTGAACACGCGGCCCGATGGCAGCCGCTCCGGGTCTGTGGCGCGTGTGCCTGGCCGTCCTGAACGCGTGACGCGATCGCGGCCGCCCCGGATCTGTGGCGCGTGTGCCCAGCCGCCCAGAACGCGCGACTCGATCGCAGCCGCCCCGAATCTGTGGCGCATGCACGGCCGGCTGAACGAGCGGCCCGATGGCAGCCAGCCCGGGTCTGTGGAGCGTGTGCCTGGTCGTGCTGAACGCGCGACTCGATCGCGGCCGCTCCGGAGGGGTAGGGGCGTGTGTGGCCGGCCTGAGCAGCTGGTTCGATGGTGGCCGCTTCGGATCTGTGGCGCGTACGCGGCTGTCGGGGTGCGCGGCGTTCGCGCGCATGGACTCCTGGTTGGCCTTCGCTCGCGGGCTCGGTCAAGGTGGGCGGAGGCGTCGTCCACTGTGCGTACCCGTCGAAGGGTGTTGATCTTTTGGGGTTGTCGTCATTGGGCGAACGGGCGGCGAGCGGGGTCCGGGTAGGCTCGGCACCGCGCGCGGCGGCCCGGCCCGACGCGTCTACAGGTGTCCCGCGACACCCGGCCGGGTAGGAATCGACGAGTTGTGGAGCGTGGCGTGGTCGAGGGAACCCGGATCGTCGGCGGACGCTACAGCCTGGGCGAACGCATCGCCGCCGGCGCGATGGGCGTCGTCTGGCGGGGCCAGGACCTGCGCCTCGGCCGGGTGGTCGCGATCAAGGAACTCCTCCTGCGCGGCGCCGGCGACCCGATCGCCGTCTCCGAGGCCAAGCGCCGCGCCATCCGGGAGGCCCGGATCGCCGCCCGGCTGCACCACCCCAACGCCGTCACCCTCTTCGACGTCGTCGAGGACTCGGACCAACCCTGGCTCATCATGGAGTACCTGCCCTCGCAGAACCTCACCATGGTCCTCGCCGAACGCGGCCCCCTGTCGCCCGTCGAAGTGGCCGGGATCGGCCGGCAGTTGGCCTCCGCGCTCGCCGCCGCGCACGCCGCCGGGATCGTGCACCGGGACGTCAAGCCGGGAAACGTGCTGGTCACGCCGCACGGGACCGTGAAGATCACGGACTTCGGGATCTCGCGGGCCGTCGGGGACGCGACCATCACGGCCGCGAGCATCATCTCCGGGACACCCGCGTATCTGGCGCCCGAGGTCGCGCGCGGCGGGGACGCCGACCATCCGTCGGACGTGTTCTCGCTGGGGGCGACGCTGTACAGCGCGGTCGAGGGGGTGCCGCCGTTCGGGACGGACACGAATCTGATCGCGTTGCTGCACCGGGTGGCCGGGGGTGTGTTGCGGCCGCCGGTGCAGGGTGGGGTGTTGACGCCGGTGTTGTTGGAGATGTTGCACCGGGATCCTGGGGTTCGGCCCGGGATGGCGGAGGTGGCTGAGAGGTTGGGGGGGCTGGCTGGGGGGAGTCGGCTGGGGTTGGGGAGTGGGGTTGGGCTGGGTGGGGCTCGGGGTGGGGTTGCTCGTGGTGGCGTGGCGCGAGGTGAGGGGGCTGAGGGGGCTCCGGGTGGATTGGCGCCTACGCTGATTTCTGCTCTCGGGCCTGGGGGGCGGTCGATCCTGGACTCGGCTCCGGAGGCTGGGTCCGGATCTGGCTCGGGTTCTGCTTCTGCTTCTGCTTCTGAGTCGGTTTCGCCTGCGGGTCCTGGGTCTGGAGGTCGTTCCGCCACGTCTGCGAAGGTGCCGTCGGGGTCGGATTCGGACGTGGATTCGTACGTTGGGTCCGTTCCGAAATCGGACTCGGATTCTGCGTCAGCATCCGGGCTAGGTGTGGCATCTACCCTTGCTTCGGGATCGGGTGTCGATGCGGATGGCGACCGGCGTTCGGGTCCTGGGCGAGGTCCAGCGGCGGGTGTGAGCCCGGCTTCGACCTCGGCACGGGTAACGGGCTCGGAATCTGCGTTGGCCGGGAACCTAGCCTCAGACTCGAACTCAGACTCTGGCTCGAACTCTGACACGAACCCGGAGACGGACTCGGAGACGGACTCGGGCCAGGGTTCGGGTCGTCGTTTGGACCCGCGTCGGGACTCGGGCGGTGGCGCAGGTCCCGACTCGAGCCTGGCTCAGGGTGTGACTCCGGGTTCCGCCTTGGCCCCGGGGCCGGCCCTGGTCCCGGATTCGGCCCTCGATCCAGATCCGGCGCAGTCCCGGGGTTCGAACGTGGATTCGGACACGGGATCGGCGATGCCCCTTGCCTCAGACTCGGCACCGGCACAGGTATCGGCACTGGACCTAGATGCGGAGTCTGACGCGGCGTCTTCGCAGGACACGGCGTCCGGGTCGGCCGATGATGCTGCTTCAGGACGGAGTTCGGTGGCCGTCGTGAGCGAACATGCGGAACAGGAGTCGATTGTCGATTCCGTTCCGGCGCCGATCCGAAAGTCAACGTCCATACCGACTTCGTCACCGGGTTCGACCCCGGCCCCGACCCGGGCTTCGGCTTCGGCTTCGGCTTCGGCTTCGGCTTCGGCTTCGGGCACAACGACTGCGGCGGCGAAAGCGGCACGGGTCGCGGCCGTGGTGGAGGCGGCGAGGGCTGGCGCCCAGGCTTCGGCCCGGACCCGGCCGTCCGCTGTGGCCGGGGCGTCGGGATCGGAGACGGCGTCCCGTTCCCGGCGAAGGTATGTGCTGGTCGCGGCCATCGTGGCGGTACTCGCCACCGCCGGCCTCGTGGCCGTACTCGTCAACAAGGGCGATAGTCCCGGCGCCACCGGGCCGCAGCCGACCTGGTTCAGCTCCGCCGGCAAGCCCACGCTCGCCGGGTCCACCAGCCCCTCGTCCCCCGGATCATCCACCGGCGCCACCTCCGCCCCGTCCGCCTCCCCGTCGGGCAGAGCCCCGGAAGGGGCGGCCACCACTCCGCCGCGGGCGATCGCGGACTACTACGCGCTGATGCCGGGCGACACCCAGGCCGGCTACGCCCGGCTGTCGGACCGGTTCAAGCAGGACCGCGCGCGCTCGTACGGCGACTACCAGGCATTCTGGGGCCAGATCCGGTCGGTGACCGCCACGGAGGTGACCGCTGTGGACGAGAGGGCGGTGTCGGCGACGATCACGTACACGACCTCGTCCGGCGAGACCTCCCAGGAGCGGCACGTGTACGGCCTCGTGCAGGTGAACGGCCAATGGGTCATCGACAGCCAGCGCATGGCATAGCCCACGGACAACACCCACCAGCGCTGGACCCGCGAACCCGGGCGCACCCCATCGGGTGGGCCCAGATCACTTCTTGGCTTTGGTGTACGTGCACATGTCGTAATCGTCGGGGTCGCCGATGAATGCGTAGAGGTGTTCGTCGTCGACGATCTGGAAGTTCTGATGCGGCGGTCCGGTCTCCAGGGTGAGGACCTGTTCGGGGTCGAAGCTCTCGGGCCCCTCCAGGGTCCACGTGCCGGAGTCGTTGATCCGGGTCGATCCCGGGGTTCTGCGGTTGTCGCCGCACTCGAGGACGTCGGTTCTGGTGAACGTGCCATTGGCGTTGATGGTGAGCGTGCCGCCGTGTGGGCCGTCCCAGTTGCCGACGACGTCGGCGGCCACCACGTCCGGGGATGGTCCGACCCAGCCGCAACAGCAGCACGAGGCCAGGCTGCAGCCGCCGAGGAGGACCGCGACGAGCGTCCAGCGGGCGGCGAACCACGCCCGACCTTTGAACACGTTCAACATGGGCGCAGCCTAGCGCGGGTGGCCTGGTTTCGGGGGCCCGCTCCCCCGTCGTGATCTAGCACCGCCGCGGCTGATGGCACTCGACGGTGGCGTCGTCCGACCGGCGGAACTGGGTACCCGCTGCACCACACCCAGCTTGGCGCGGCATGGCAGGGCGGCCTTGTCCGGGTTGTTCCGCTACGGGCCTCCGGACCGCAGTAGGTCATGGGGATCCTTGGTACGTCGGGACCGCCGCAGGTCACGGGGACCTCGGTGCGTCAAAGCGACCGCGGTAGGTCGCCGCGAGCGCCGCAGGTCACAGGGACTGCGGTAGGTCGCACACGCGACGGCGTCGTCCGTTCGGGGGCACCGGATGCCGCAGGTGCCCGTCCAGCGAAACGTGCAGGCCAAGCCACACCTCACCCCCTCGCGGCGTCGGACTGCTCCTCTGAGCGGCCTTCGCTGGGTTGTTCGTCCGTAGGTCGACCCCGGGGGCGCGCCGAACATGGTGCGCACCTGGGCGTTTGTCGAGCGTCGCGGTCAGGGTTCGGGTCTGACCATGCCGGTTTCGTAGGCCAGCACCACCGCCTGGACCCGGTCCCGGAGCTGGAGCTTGGCCAGGATCCTTCCGACGTGCGTCTTCACTGTCGTCTCCGCCACGTAGAGTCGCGCACCGATTTCGAGGTTGGACATCCCTTCCGCCACCAGTAGGAGCACCTGCCGTTCGCGGTCGGTCAGCGCGGCCAGCCGCGCGGCTCCCGTCGCCCCGATGGTCGCCACGGCCACCGGGCCCGTGTCGTCCGGCCCCCCTTCCGATCCTGATCCGGGTGGGAAGGCCGCAGGGTCGGACGGAGCCGCGACGAACTGGCCGGCGAAGCGCTCCAGCAAGCGTCGGGTGATCCGGGGCGCGACAACCGCGTCGCCGCTGGCCACGATCCGGATCGCCGCGAGCAACTCGGCCGACGGCACGTTCTTGAGAAGGAAGCCGCTGGCGCCGGCCTGCAGCGCCGCGAACGCGTCCTCGTCGGTGTCGAAGGTGGTGAGCACCAGGACCCGGGGACCTTCCGGTCGGGCACAGAGCACCCGGGTGGCGGCCACGCCGTCCATGACCGGCATCCGGATGTCCATCACCACGACATCGGCGACGACATCCCGCAGCAGCCGCAGCGCCTCGGCCCCGTCGCCGGCCTCGCCGACCACCTCCATGTCGTCCTGGGCGGACAGGATCACCCGGAAACCGGCCCGGACCAGCTCCTGGTCGTCCACCACTACCAGCCGGATCACGCGCCGCCACCGTTCGTGTCGGGAACTCGTGGCGCGGCGTGACCACCTGGAGCACCCGGCCGAGCGACAGGGGAGCTGCTGGACCTGGCGGAATTGGAGGAACTGGGGGAACTCAAGGCGCTGCCGGACATCGAGGAGCTGGCAGCTCTGGTGGAGGAGATGGAGCCGGCGGAGGCGGTGGCGGTGGAGGCGGTGGAGGTGATGGTGGAGGCGGACGTGTTGGAGGCGGAGTCGGCGGCGGGGCCGATGGAGGAGGAGCTGGCCTGATCATCTGGGCGGACAGCTGCCTTGGCCCGGGGGATCGTCGCCGCGACCCGCCACCCTCCACCGGGGCCCGGACCAATGGACAACTCACCGCCGTGCACCGCCACCCGCTCCCTGATCCCTACCAGGCCGTGACCGCCAGACGCCCGTTGGCGACCATCCGACGCCGATCGGGTGGTCGCTGGCCGGCCCGCGCCGTCGTCACTCACCTCGATGGAAAACCTCTCCGACGTGTACTCCAGCCGCAATGTCACCGCCGCATCCTGCCCAGCGTGCCGCAAGGCGTTCGTCAGCGACTCCTGCACGATCCTGTACACCGTCAACTCCTCCGCCGCGCTGAGTCCCGCCGGCGTACCGATGGTCTCCCTCGTCACCCGCAGACCGGCCGAGGTGGTGCGGGCCACCAGACCGTCGAGTTCGGCCAGGCCGAGCTGGCGCCGAGCCTCGGAGCCCAAGTCCCCGTCCGTGTTCCCGTCCGCTTCCGAGTCGGGATCGGTCGATGCACCGCGCAGTACCGCGACGACCCGGCGCATGTCGTACAGGGCGTCACGGCCGGTGGACGCGATCGTCGCCAGCGCGTCGTGTGCCCGGGTCGACGAGCGGTCGACCAGGTAGCCGGCGGCGTCGGCCTGCACGATCATGACGCTGAGGCTGTGGGCCACCACGTCGTGCAGTTCCCGGGCGATCACGGCCCGTTCGTCGGCGGCGGCCAGCCGGGCGAGGTGGTCACGCTCGCGCTCCAGGGTGGCGGCCCGTTCCTCCAGCGTCGCCACGTACAGCCGGCGGGTCCGCATGCTGTAGGCCGTGATCCAGACGGCGAGGGTCGTGGCGCCGACCACCCAGACGATGGTCCAGAAGTTGTCGGACTGCCGCGCCTCGACCAGCCCCGCCACCACGACACCCGCCCCTGCCGCCACCCCGGCCAGCAGGCCCCAGGACAGCTCCGGGCGGTACTTGACGACCGAGTACATGGCGATGAGCACCGCGACGTCGAACCAGCGCACCGAGTCCCGCAGGAGCAGGTGTGCCGGGGCGAGCACGCACACGGCGGCCATCGTGACAAGGGGCTGACTCCGGCGCCCGAGCAGCGCCACCGCCATCAGCAGGCCGACGCCGACGACGGCGGGAGAGGTCAGCCCCTGTTCCAGGAGCGCGAGAAGCGCGACGCCCGTCGCCACGCCGACGTCGAAGCTCCAGGACCGAAACCGCAGGTAGTGCCACCTTCGCCACACCCGGACAACGATAGTGGCCGGCACGCGACGGCGCGTCCTCCGTGGGGCGTCCTACTTGGGTAGGACTTCGGGCGTCGCGGGCCCGTCCAGTCGGTCCTCAGGACGACGACCGGCCGCCCGTCCCGGACATAGCGTCCAGGGTGACATCCGCCCGACCCGAGGGACGCCCGATGATCCGAAGCAATGACGACCTTCTCACTGACCACGCCCCCGTGGGCGGAGGCGATCGCGGCCGGATGCCGCGTCGCCGGTTCGTGCTCTCCGTCGCGGCGACCGCCGGCCTCACACTGCTGGCAGGCACGCCGGCCGCCGCCCGACCCTCCGCCACGACCGGCGCCTCCACCACCCCTCCGTCGGAGGCCCCCGGCCCAGGCCGGCCCTCCGCCTCGGCCAGAACCACGGCACCGTTCGCTCTTCCCGCCACGACGGGTGACTACCCGATCGGCACCGTGGCCCTGCACCTCATCGACCCGAACCGGACGGATCCGTGGGTGACACCCGCTACAAGGAGGGAGCTGATGGTCCAGTTGTGGTATCCGACCGAACACCCCGACAACCGGCTCCTGGCGCCCTGGCTGACCCCCGCCGAGGCCGGACCGGTCGGGCGCGATCTCATCGAGACCGTGGGCGGCACACCCCGGGAGGTGCCCGGCCTGGCCGCGGTCCGGACCCATGCCCGGCTGGGGGCCCCGGTCGCGATCCGGCGCGGCGGCTGGCCGGTGGTGCTGTTCTCCCCCGGCTTCGGCGCGCAGCGCAACTCCAGTGCCGCGATCGTGGAGGACCTGGTCAGCCGGGGGTATGTGGTCGCCGCCATCGACCACACCCATGACGCCATGGCTGTGGAGTTCCCCGATGGCCGGATCGAGCCCAACACGATCATTCCCCTGCTCCGCGACATCCAGGATCCGGAGCAGCTGGCCGTGTTCGCGCGCCGGATGGTGGAGGTGCGGGCAGCCGACGCCCGGTTCGTGCTGGACCGGTTGGCAGTGCTCCACACGGGCGGCAATCCGGACGCCGGAGGAAGGTGCCTGCCCCGTGGCCTGGTGGGGGCGTTCCGACTGACCGGGGTCGGCATGTTCGGCCATTCCCTCGGCGGGGCGACCGCCGCCCAACTGATGCATGACGATCCGAGGATCAGCGCGGGGATCAACCTGGACGGCACGCCGTACGGGGCGGACGCGGCGGCGGGGCTCGACCGGCCGTTCCTGCTGGTGGCGGCCGAGGACCACACCAGGGTGGACGACCCGGCCTGGGGGACGTTCGCCGACAACCTGCGCGGCTGGCACCACGAGATCCGAATGGCCGGGGCTCGGCATCTCAGCTTCCACGACACCGTGCTGCTGGGCCCTGCGCTGGCCCGGCTCGCGGACGTGCCGGTCGAGCGGGTCACCGAGGTGTACGGCCCGATCGACGGCCGACGCGCGGTGGCCGTGGCGCGCGCCTACGTCGGGGCATTCTTCGACCTGCACCTGCGCCAACGGAACGGGCATCTGTTCGACGGCCCGTCACCGAGGTACCCGGAGGTCACGTTCGTGTCATGAGGACGTGCCCGCCGTTGGCCGTCATCGCCCGCTGGCCGCCGCTGGAGGCCGCTCGCTCTGGATCACCGGTCACGTCGGGTGGCGGGCATCTGCGTGGACGCCGCCGCCGGGCCGCCGCTCGCGCTGAGCCGCCAGTTGCGCTTGGCCGCCGCGCCGTCGGTCGCCCCGCGCCGTCGGTCGCCCCGCGCCGTCGGTCGCGCCGGGCCGTCGCCCGTCGCCCTCAGCTGACAACCGCTCGCGCTGAGCCGCCGCCCAGCGTCACTCACCGCTCACCGGCTACCGCTCGTTGCGCGCCGCTCACCGGTCACCGCTCGTTGCCCGCCGCTCACTGCTTACCGCTCACCGGCCGTTGCCCGTTGCTCACGCTGACCGCCCGTCGCCCGTCTCTTGCCGCTCACTGCCGCAACCGCCGCCCATTCGAGAGCACGGAGACGCGCGACCTTGGAAGCAGCGGTAGGCGGGGTAGGGGCTGAAGGTGGGGTCAGTCCTCGCTGCGGTGGGCTGGCGCTGCCATTCAAGCCCTGATGACCGATCAGCGACGTTTCGACCGTGGAGCGGACTTCGAGGGCACAATGGACGAAGTGAAGTGGGTATTCGACTACCTGGGTCTGCTGATCTTCCTCAGCCTAGTCCTCCTGGCGGCCGTCGGGACGACAGTGGAATGGATACTGGAACGCCTGCGCGCTGGCCGCACGTCCTGGCCTCGTGGCTGGCGGTGGCTGTGCCGGGTAGGCCGGCACCCGACTGCGGGACGGCACGCCCACCCCGGGTCCGCGACGGACCCGTGCCGGTATGAGTGGCGGTGCGCGGCCTGTAGCCGTCTGACGTCCACCAGGTTGATCCATGACCACGGCCCAGCCGGCGGGAAAGACACGACGTGCGTTCGGATCGCTGTCTGCCGCCGCTGTGGCGACGAACGCCGCACGACAGACCACCGTCTCAGACGGGTCCTCGGCGTCGACCTGGACGGCGAGGACCGCAGCCGGATCGCGACATGGAGAAGGGTCGAGGCCTGTGACGTCGTCGAGATCTGCGTCGACTGCGGCAACTGCGACATCTCCACGTTCCAGCGGCACGACCCGGAGTCCACGGACTACAACAACCGCTGTCGGCGCTGCGGGTACTGGGACTCCGACGACTCCGATTGACCGCCCAGGGGCCGAACCGCTTGTGCGCGGTCGACTCCGGCCTCCCCGGCACCACAGACTTCGTCTTCCACCTCACATCCATCCTGGACACGAACCACACCCGTCGCCCTATGCACGAGGCACACCCATCGCGGAGAACTCCCGCCTCAGGTCGGGGCGGCCAGAGGCTCCACACGCGGCAAACTCCCGCCTCACGTCAAGGCAGCCTGAGGCTCCCGGATCCGCTCAGCCCGCGCCACACGCGGCAAACTCCCGCCTCACGTCAGAGCAGCCAGAGCCTCCCGGATCCGCTCCGCTTCCGGGGCGTCCACCGCTTCGAACAGTTCCAGTGCCCGGCGCCAGTCCGCCCCGGCCAGGTCGGGCCGGCCCAGGTCGAGGTGTGCGGCCGCCCGGCCGTCGAGGGCGCCGGCCTGGTCGTGCGGCTGGCCGAGTTCGAGGGCGAGGGCCAGGGCCTCGGTGTGGTCGCGCACCGCGAGGTCGGGGCGGACGGTGGCCCGGCGGGTCCGGCCGAGTCCGTTCAGCGCCGCGAGTTCGCCGTTGCGGTCCCCGATCTCGCGCGCGATGACCAGCGCCCGGCTCTGGGCGTCCAGGGCCTCGTCGTGCCGGCCGAGCAGCAACTGGGCCTCGCCGAGGGCCGCCAGTGCGCCCTGTTCGGCCTGCCGGTCGCCGATCTGGTCCGCGATGGCCAACGCCCGGCGCAGGGGGCCGATGGCCTGGTCGGGCAGGCCGAGCTGGCGGTACGAGGCGGCCAGGGAGACCGACGCGTGCGCCTCACCGGCCCGGTCCCCGGACTCCCTGACCAGGTCGAGCGCCCGGTGCAGGTACTCGACGGCTCGGTCGGGGCGGCCGAGTTGGCGGTGCAGCTCCGCCAGGGAGACCGACGCGTGGGCCTCGCCGGGGAGGTCACCGATCTCGGCGGCGATCCGTACCGCCGTGCCCAGGTGTTCCAGGGCGGCCTCGGGGCGGCCGAGCAGCTTGTCGAGGATGCCGAGGCCGACGAGTCCGCGGCGCTCGCCGTTGCGGTCGCCGATCTCGCGCGCGATGACGAGGGAGCGGCCGAAGTAGCCGATCGCCTCCTGTGAGCGGCCGGTGAGCAGGTGCAGGATGCCCAGTCCGGCCAGGGCGTGCCCCTCGCAGCCCCGGTCGCGGGCCCCGCCGGAGAGTTCGAGTGCCCGACGGTAGGCGTCGAGGGCGTCGTCGTACCGGTCGACCTCCTTGTACAGGTCGCCGAGGCGGGACCAGGCGTGCCCCTCACCCCGCTGGTCCCCCATCTGGCTGGCCGCCGCCAGAGCCTGGTTGTGCAGGCTGAGGGTGTCGGCGAACGTCCCCCGGCTGCGCAGGTTGCGGGCGAGGACGTCGGACAACCGGTTCGGGTAGGCCGGCAAACCGATCCCGGCGGCCTGGGCGGCGACGGCGAGCAGGTTCTGCCGCTCGGTCTCCAGCCACGCCGCCGCCTGGGGTGCCGTGCTCACGCCGCGCGGCCGGGTGGGCGGGGTGGTGGTCCGGCACAGGCACAGGTCGCCGTCGTGCGGGTACACGAGGGTCGCGGCGCCGGCCGCGGTGTCCACGTAGTAGTCGAACAGGCGGATCAGGGCGGCGCGGCGAGCCTCGGGCGGTTCCTCGTCGGCGACCGCGCGGGCGGCGTACCCCCGAAGAAGGTCGTGGAACCGGTAGCGGCCGCTGGCGGGCTGTTCGAGCAGGTGCGCGTCGGTCAGGTCCTCCAGGAGCCGGTCGGCCCGGGGCACCCCGAGCCCGGTGAGCGCGGCGGCGGCCGGGGCGTCCGTGTCGGGTCCCGGATGCAGGCCGAGCAGCCGGAACATCCGGCGCTGGTCGGGGTCGAGCTGCTGGTAGGACAGCTCGAACGCGCCACCGACGCTGCGGTGTCCGGCGACGAGCTGGTCCAGCCGGTGCTGGTGGTCGCGCAGCCGGTCGGCGAGGTGGGCCGGCCGCCAGCCGGACCGGGACCGCAGCCGGGCGGCGGCGATCCGGATCGCCAGCGGGAGCCGACCGCACAGCTCGACGATCTCGGCGGTGCCGGCCGGGTCGGCGGCGGCGGCCGGCCCGGCGATCCGCACGAACAACGCGAACGCGTCGGACGGCGGCAGCAGGTCGAGCGACAGCGGCAGGGCGGCGTCCAGACCGGTCAGCCGGTGCCGGCTGGTGATGAGTACCAGACAGCCGGGGGTGGCCGGCAGCAACGGCCGGACCTGGCCCTCGGTCGCCGCGTTGTCCAGCAGGAGCAGCATCCGCCGACCGGCGACCGCGCTGCGGAACAGGCTGGCCCGGTCCTCCGTCTCCGGTGGGATGCGGTCGCCGGGTACGCCCAGGGCCCGCAGCATCCGGTCCAGCGCGTCGCCGGGCGGGACGGCCTCGATGCCGTCGGTGAAGCCGTGCAGGTCGAGGAAGAGCTGGCCGTCCGGGAACCTGCCGGCGACCCGGTGGGCGGCGCGCACGGCCAGGGCGGTCTTGCCGACCCCGGCCATCCCGTCGACGGCCACGACCGTCACCCCCGCCGCGCCGGGATCCGCCGGGGCGAGCAGGTGCGCCAGTTCGGCGGACCGGCCGGTGAACGTGGCCAGGTCGGTGGGCAGCTGCGCCGGCCGCTCGCCCGGCCACGAGGTCCCGCCGGGGCCCGGCGCGCGGTCGGCCGGGCCGGATCCGGTCTCCGTCGGGGCAGATCCCGGGCCCGGTGCGGCCCCGTCGCGGACGTCCCGGGCCCGCTCCGACCCCACAGGACCGGATGCGGAGGTCCCGACCTGCGACCCGTCCCGCCCGGCACGAGCCTGCCCGTCCAGCCACCCGTCGCGACCGGCCCCCTCCTCCAGCCCCGCACGACCAGACCCAGACCCAGAGTCAGACCTGGACCACCCGTCCCGAACGGTCCCCTCTTCTGACCCCGCACAACCAGACCCGAAAACAGAATCGGCCCCAAGCACAGGCCCGGGCTCGCCCCCAGCCCCAGACCCGGCCCGGGCCCCGGCCCCAGCCCGGGCCCCAGACCCGGCCCCGGACCACCCGACCCGCGCCCCCTCGTCATGACCGCCCCCGGACCACCCGACATCCAACCCTTCACGACGGGTACCGGGCGCCCCTCCACCACCCGGACGCCCCAGAACGGCCTCCCCGCTCCCCCGCCCCAACGCGCCCCCGTCCCCCGCACCCCGACCAGGCGTCTCCACCTCGCCCCGCAGGATCGCCACCTCCACCTGCCGCAACTCCGGCCCGGGGTCGATCCCCAGTTCCCCCGCCAACCGCGCGACGGCCCGCCGGTACACCTCCAGGGCCTCGGCGGTCCGCCCGGCCCGGTGCAGCGCGAGCATCAACTGCCCGACGGGCCGTTCCCGCAGCGGGTACGCGTCGACCCGTTCGGTCAGCGCCGCGACCAGTTCGGCGCCCTCCCCCACCGCCAGCCGGACCGCGAACTCCTCCTCCGCGCTGCCGAGCCGCAGCTCCGCCAGCCGGGTGACCGCCGCGTCGATCCCGGGGGTGGCCGGCGCGTCGGCGAAGGGCGTGCCCCGCCAGAGCGCGTGTGCCCGCCGGTAGTACCGCAGGGACTCGTCCAGGGCGCCGGCGGACCGGGCGGACCGGGCCCGGCCGAGCAGGTCCTCGAATCCGTGCAGGTCCAGTTCTCCGTCGCCGACGTGCAGCAGGTAGCCGGGTTTGCGGGTGACCAGCCGGGCGGCACCGTCCGGGGCCGCGCGCAGGGCCCGGCGCAGGCGGCTCAGGTAGCCGTGCACGAGCGACCGGGCCTCGGCGGGCGGCTGGTCGGGCCACAGCTCGTCCACGAACTGGCCGACGCTGACGATCTCCCCCGGGCGGATCAGCAGGACGCCGAGCACCGCGCGGGTCCGCGGCGGCCCGAGCGGCAGGGGCCCAGGGCCGGGCCCGCCGCCCGGCCCGAGCGGCAGAGACCCAAAGCCAGGCCCGCCACCCGGCCCCAGCGACTGGGAACCACCCTGCCTGAGCGGCAACGGCCCAGGGCCAGACCCACCCACCTCGCTCGGCCCTCCACCGGACACCGTCCACCCACCACCCGGCCCAGCCGACCCCCCACCAGGCCAATCACCCGCCCGACCCCCCGCGTGGACCTCGAGCGGACCGAGAATCCGGAACTCCATCGCATCTCCAGCCGTCCGGCGCCGACCAGGTTTCGTCCTGGTTCCGTCCAGTGTCCAGTGTCACCGTCTTCCCCACCTGGTCCGACGATTGTGGAGGGGAGGTGCACAACACGTGATCATCATCGAGATCCGCGAACTGGACAAGCTCGAGACGACGTCCCCGACCTACGAGCGGCCGCTGCCGAGGTAGTGACGGGTTGGGGGCATCCCCCGGGGATGCCCCCACACGCTCCTTCCGGACACCGATCCGGATCCTCCCAAAACCTCCCCTCCGTACACAGAAGGGTGCGACCATGCGGGCGCCCAGGGTGAAGCGGGTCCACACTCCCTTCCGGACCGCCTCCGGCGCGATCCGGATCGGCGGCGCGGCCTTCGGAGTGGCCTCGGAGATCACCGACGCCGACGGGGTGCTGTGGTCACTGATCACGGCCATGGACGGGGTACGACCGCCCGAGCAGGTCGCCGAACACGTGCACCGGGAGTTTCCGCAGCACAGCGTGGACGCGCTGACGGCGGCCATCGGGGGCCTGGTGGCCACGGGCTACTTCGAGGACGGCGCGGTGGCCGCCGACGTCGACCCGGAGCGCCGGGAACGGTACTCGCGCTCGGTGGCCTACTACAGCTACATCGACCGCGCCCCGCGCTCCTCGCCGTGGGACGTCCAGGACCTGATCGGTGCCGCGCACGTCGCCGTGCTGGGGGTCGGCGGGGTCGGCGCCGCGTGCGCGTACAGCCTGGCGGCGTCGGGGATCGGGCGGCTGACCCTGATCGACAACGACGTGGTGGAGTCCTCGAACCTGAACCGCCAACTGCTGTACCTGCCCGAGGACATCGGCAAACCGAAGGTGCACGCCGCCGCCGCGCGGATCGGGCTGCTGCGGCCGGACTGCCCGATCGAGGCCCGGCAGGTGGCCGTGGACTCCGAGGAGGGCGTCCGCGCGCTGTTCGCCGAGGTGGACCTCGTGGTGCTCGGGGCGGACACCCCGGACCAGATCGACAACTGGTGCAACCGGGCGGCGCTGGCCACCGGTACCCCCTGGGTGAACGGGGGTTACGACGGCCCGCACGTGTGCCTGACCCTGTACGTGCCGGGCGCGGGCCCCTGTTGGCGGTGCCTGCGGCTGAGCAGCCACTACGAGGGCGAGTCCACCGCCGGGCCGGGTCCGCTGATGCACATGGTCACCGCGGCCACCGCCAACCTGACCGGCCAGTTCGCGGCGCACATCGCGTTGGCGCAGCTCACCGGGGTGTCCCCGCCGCCCGTGGGTGAGCCCGTGGTCTGGAACACGGTCCGGCTGGGGCACGCGTTCACGGTGCCGGTGGCGCACCGGCCCGACTGCCCGGACTGCGGCGGGCCGCGATGACGGTGACGTTCGTCGAGTTGACGGCGCACCGGGAGGCGGACGGATGGATCGTCGGGCGGGCCCCCGCCGGTCCGTTCGTCGCGCTGCCCGATCTGGGGATGGAGACGATCGAGCTGTTGTCGGCGGGCCGGAGTACGGCGGAGGTGCACGCCGAGCTGCACCGCCGGCACGGCGAGGAGGTGGACGTCGCGGCGTTCGTGGCGAGCCTGGACCGGATCGGGTTCGTGGCCCGGATCGACGGGCGGCCGGGGGCGACCGTGGTCCAGCCCCGGCCCTCGCTGCCCTGGCTGCGGTCCGGGCATCTGCGTTGGCTGGTGCGCTGGCCGGCGGCCGTGGTCTGGTGCGCGGTGGTGCTGGCGGCGGTCGTGCTGCTGGTCCGGTCGCCGGAGCGCAGGCCGGGGCTCGCGGACCTGGTGTGGGCGGACTCGGCGGCGCTGGTGCTGCTGGTCGACGCCGTGGTCGCCTCGGTGGTGATCTCCCTGCACGAGCTGGGGCACCTGGCGGTGGCCCGCGCCTTCGGGGTGCCGGGCACGGTCACGTTGTCCACCCGGCTGACGGTCCTGGTCGCGCAGACCGATGTCACGGGGGCGTGGGCGTTGCCCCGGCGGCGGCGGGTGCTGGTCTACCTGGCGGGGACGGCGACGGATCTGCTGGTGGCGGCGGGGTGCCTGTTCGGGAGCCTCGGGTTCGCCGCCGACGGGACGGTCGCGACGTGCCTGCGGGCGGTGGTGCTGACCATCGGGCTGGGCGCGCTGCTCCAGTGGGCGCTGTTCCTGCGGACCGACGGGTACTTCCTGGTCCAGGACGTGAGCGGCTGCCGGAACCTGTACGGCGACGCCGGCCGGCTGTTGCGGTTCTGGGTCCGGCGCGGTCCCGACCCCCGCCCGGGGTTGCCGCCCCGGGAGCGCCGCTTCGTCTCCGGGTACGCGCCCTTCATGGCCGTCGGCGCCGTACTCACGGTCGGCGCGTTCGTGGTGGTCTCGGTCCCGGTGCTGGTCAGGCTCCTGGTGGTGGCGGGCGGCGACGTCGCCCGGGGCGTGTCGGGGCCGCACTGGGCGGACCTGGCCGACGGGGTGGTGGGCCTGGCCGTGCTGGCGGCGTTCCACGGCACGCTGCTCTGGCTGCTGGGGCGCCGACTGCTCGGGGCGGTGCGCCGCCGTCGCGGGACCACGTGACGCCGTACCCCGGTGGCATACTTGTGGGCATGAGTGACGTAGTGAAGGGTCCGGCCAGCTATTTCCCGTCGATCGAGAAGAAGTACGGCCGACCGGTCGCGGAATGGAAGGACCTCATCCGGGCCTCGCCGCTGACGAAGCACTCGGAGCTGGTCGCGTGGCTCAAGGCCGAGCACGGCCTGGGCCACGGGCACGCCAACGCCCTCGTCGCGCACACCCTGGCCGAGGGTCCCGCCGCCTGACCCCGCCGCCCGGCGTACCCGCTGCCGGGCGCGCCGGAACCGGTCCCCGGAACGACGCAGGATCGACAACATGCCTGTCCGCGTGTCGACAGATCCCATCCGTCCGGGGGCCTAGCCTCGAATCAGGGGCAGAGGAGAAACGCCATGAGCGCACAGACCACGGCACGTGTCGACCTTGATGAGGCCGGCGTCACCCTGACAGTCGAGCGCGACGGGGAGACCCACCGGTACCCGCTGCACTGGGATCTCGACCATCCCGCGCCACTCGCGGAGGCCACCCGGGACCTGAGGTGCTGCGAGGGCCTCATGGTCGAGGGCGGCTGGGAACCCGACCCGGCGCGACCGTGCGCCTGGACCGCCCACCTGCGGGTCGCCGAAGCCGCCTGACCGGGCGCGGAAGCACGCACGGGGACGGCAGCACGCACGGGGACTCACGGGGACGACGGCACGCACGGGCACGAGACGGGGCCACCACCAACGGGGACCGCCCCCGGACCGGCGAACCGGACCGGGGACGGCCTCTCCCCTCAGGAGCTATACGGTGATCGACCAGGTGTCGAGCACCCCGTAGTCACCGGGCCCGTAGTCGGTCACCCGGAGGTACCAGACGCCCGCCGCCGCCGAGCTGACCGGCACGCTGTAGGTGCGCGTCCCGCCGAACTCGGTGCAGGAGTAGTCGCCGGTTCCGGAGTACTTGACCGGGTAGTACACGCCGTTGGGGGCCAGGATGCTGATCCCCAGGTCCTCGGCGCAGGTGTGGTTGATCGTGATCGACACCGTTACCGGCGAGGCCGCCGACCCGGTGGCGTTGGACGACACCGCGCTGAAGATCTGGTTGTCGGCGATCGTGTAGTCGGTGCCGTTGGTGAAGGTCCGCCCACCGGGGTTGGTGGTGGTCACGGTCAGGGTGTACGCGGCCGAGTGGGTCGCGCTGCCGCCCGTGCCCGTGACGTTCACGGTGTAGGTGCCGGCCGGGGTGCTGGCCGACGTGGCGATCGTCAGGCTCGACGACTCCCCGGAGTTCACCGACGAGGGGTTGAAGCTCGCCGTGGCCCCGCTCGGCAGGCCCGAGGCGGTCAGGTTCACCGTCTGCGCGCTGCCGGACGTGGTGGCCGTGGACACCGTCGAGCTCGCCGAACCGCCGGCCTGCACGCTGCCGGAGGTCGGGCTGAGCGCGACCGAGAAGTCGTTGGCGACGGTGCCCACCGACAGGGTGAAGCTGGTGCTGTGCGAGACGCTGCCGGTACCGGTGACGGTGACCGGGTAGCTGCCGGACGGCGTACCCGCCGTGGTGGTGATCGTCAGGCTCGACGAGCCGCCGGAGTTCACCGACGAGGGGTTGAAGCTCGCCGTGGCCCCGCTGGGCAGGCCCGAGGCGGTCAGGTTCACCGTCTGGGCGCTGCCGGAGATCGTGGACGTGTAGACCGTCGCCGACACCGAACCGCCCGGCTGGGTGTTGCCCGAGGTCGGGCTCACCGAGATCGAGAAGTCGTTGCTCTGCGAGGCCCCGACCGCGAGCTTCCACAGGGTGTACGCGATGCCGTCCGCGCTGCGGTCCAGTACCGTCGCGCTGATGTTGCTCGTGGTGTCACACGCCGCGTGGTAGCAGGCGTCGTACGCGGCGCGGGTGCCGCCCCACTTGGTCACCTGGGCGGCGGTCTTGACCGCGCTGGCGCCGGCCGCGTAGCCGGAGGTGGGGATGCCGCCCTGCTGGAACGAGTAGTCGTCGGAGCGGCCCTGGCCCTCGACGTTCTCCTCGGGCTGCAGGTTCAGCGAGGTCCAGTACTCCTTCATCGGCACCGAGGTCGCCGAGTTCAGGTTGTTGATGAAGTACCCGCCGTTCTTCGACCCGATCATGTCGAAGTTGTAGTAGCCCTTGATGGCGGAGCGCTGGGTGGCCGACAGCGAGTTGACGTAGTGCTTGGAGCCGTTGAGGCCCTGCTCCTCGTCGGTCCACCAGCCGAACCGGACGTGCTTGGTCATGGTCGGGTTCTGGGCGGCCAGGGCGAGCGCCACCTCCAGGATCGACGCCGAGCCGGAGCCGTTGTCGTTGATCCCCGGGCCGGCAGAGACGCTGTCGAGGTGCGCGCCGAACATGACCGTGTTGTTGGTGTCGCCACCGGGCCAGTCGGCGATCAGGTTGTTGGAGACGTAGGTGCAGCTGGTGCAGCTCTGCTCGGACACCGTGTATCCGGCGGCCTGGAGCTTGGCCTTGATGTAGGACACGGAACCGGTGTAGCCCGCCGAGCCGGCCCGCCGGTTGCCGCCGTTCTGCGAGGCGATCGTGTTGAGCTGGGTCAGGTGGGCCTGGACCTTGGCCACGTCGATGTCCGGCGCGGTCGGGTTCGGGTTCGTGGTGCCGACGGTCAGCTGGTACGTGGCCGTGTGGGTCACGGCTCCGGTGCCGGTGACCGTGATGGTGTGGGCGCCGGCCGGCGTACCCGTCGAGGTCGTGATCGTCAGGGTCGACGACGCGCCGGACTGCACCGAGGCCGGGTTGAAGCTCGCGGTCGCCCCGCTCGGCAGGCCCGAGGCGGTCAGGTTGACCGTCTGCGCGCTGCCGGCCGTGGTGGTCGTGCCGACCGTGGTGGTGACCGCGTTGCCCGGCATGGTGCCGCCGGACGCCGGGCTCAGCGAGATCGAGAAGTCGTTCGAGGTGGCCGTGCAGGTCGCCTCGCCGGACTGGGCCGGGACGCCCGCGCCCAGCCAGGCCGCCTTGGTCGCGTTGAACTCCACACAGGACGGCGCGTAGAGGTTCTTCGCCGCCAGCAGGGTGGCCTTGCGCGCGGCCGGGTGGTTCCAGCTGCTCGTCTTCGTCTGCAGGCCGGCGTGGAAGATCTTGCCGGCCTTCTGGATGCCGATCCCGGTCATGGCCGCGCCGCCGGAGCAGATCGGGCTGGCCGGCTTGCCGCCGCCGGGGGCCGAACCCTCGGCGAGCAGGTAGAACCAGTGGTTCTGCGGACCGGCGGCCGCGTGCACCTCGGTGTTGCCGCTCAGCTGCGGGTAGCAGTTCGGGTCGTTGTTGACCAGCGACGGGTTGTACATCTTGCGGATCGGGCCCTGGCCGACGAGGTCGATCTCCTCGCCGACGTCGTAGTCCGGCGGGTCGTTCGGGTTGTTCGCGTACGCCTCGGTGAGCGCGCCGAAGATGTCACCGGTGGACTCGTTCATGCCGCCGGCCTCGTTGGAGGTCGGGTTGCCCGAGCCGGAGTACTGGAAGATCGCGTGGCCCATCTCGTGGCCCACGACGTCGATGTTCGTCGCCTGCCGGTTGTTGGCCTGGTTATGGCCGAACGTACCGGCGCTGCCGTCCCAGTACGCGTTCACGTCGGACAGGCCCACGTACAGCGGGAACGCCCGGCCGGAGCCGTTGATCCCGTTGCGGCCCAGCCAGTCGCGGAGCATGTTCCACTCCTGCTCGACCGAGTAGTAGGCGTCGGTACACGCCGTCTTCAGGTCGGTGCCGGAGCCGTTGCCCCAGGTCGTGGACGTGTTGGTGTACGCCTGCTTGGTCGAGTTCGGACCGCAGAGCAGGCCCGGGCGGCCCGGGTCGGACAGCGTGCGGGTGGTGCCCGAGCCGGAGGTGTCGATGGTGACGGAGCCGACGTAGTACGTGGTGGCGGTGTCGGCCTTCACGTCGTCGGTCTTGTCGGCCACCGCGCCGGTGCGGGCGTCGACGTAGACGTGCAGCTTGCTGGGCGCGGTCGCGGTGCGGCCGGTGACCAGGGTCTGCCAGACCAGTCTCGGGTTGTCCCCGGCCAGGACGGCCAGGGTCGGGGCGCTCGCGTCGGTGACCGTGGGCAGCAGGGCGCGGGCCGTGGCCGCCGCCGTGGCCGCCGACACCGTGGGCTCCAGGCCGACGGTGATCCGGGCGGTGTGCGCGGCCTCGATGCCGCGCACCTTCCCGTCGCCGTCCGTGGTGACCACGGCGTCGCCGCCGATCACGGGCAGGCCCTTGTAGGTGCGTTCGTAGGCCGCGTAGTGCAGGCCGCGCTCGCCGGCGAAGGCGTGCACCCGGCGCAGGCTCTCGCCCGGGCCCTGGGCCAGGGCGTCCAGGCCCGACTGCGCCGCCAGGTCGGCGGCAGCGAGGGCGCGCGCTGACGGGTCGGGCGTTCGCGGGGTCGCGGTGGCGGACACGGACAGTGCCACCGCCGTTCCCGCGACGACGGCGAGCGCGAGGCCCGCCGCCGCGACCGGTAACCCGGGTCGACGTCTCATGGAAAAGCTCCTTCAGGTGAGGGGTACCGCGCAGAGGGGTTGCGCGGTTGCCTTGAGCCAACCGGAGATCGACGGACAGCGACATGGGGGAGCACCCTTGGGCAACCCTCGCCCCGGATAACGATCTCGTTACACGGCCCTTCCCACGGGCCGGCCCCGAGGGGCAGAATCGGCCGGGTGGAGGCTGCCGGCGTGCTCGGCCGTGCCGAGGTCCTGGCACGGTGCCGTGCCCGGCTCGCCGGCGGTGGCGGCGTGCTGCTGCACGGACCCGCCGGCCTGGGCAAGACCAGCCTCATCGAGGTACTGGCGGCCGAGGCGGTCGCGCGCGGCGAGTTCGTGGCCCGCAGCACCGCCCGGCCGGCCGAGGCGGCCCTGCCGTACCTGGCGCTGTCCGAACTGTTCGGTTCCGCCTACCGCGAGGACACCCCGCTGTCCGGGCCGCTCCGGGCCGCCCTGGAGACGGCGCTGCTCCGCCGGCCGCCACGCGACGGCACCCGGGTCGACCCGCTCGCCGTGCGCCTCGCCGTCCTCGAACTGGTCCGCCGGCTCACCGAGGACCGCCGGGTGCTCCTCGTCCTCGACGACGCGCAGTGGCTCGATGAGCCCAGCCGGGAGGTGCTGACCTTCGTCGCCCGGCGCTGTACGGACGGCCGACTGCGGGTGCTGGCCGCCGAAAGGGCCCCGGGCGGGGCGGTCCCGGAGCTGGGCGGTCTGCTGCCCGCCCCCGCCGAGGAGGTCGAGTTGCTGCCCCTGCCGCCGGACGTCGTCGGCGAGCTGGTCCGCGACCGCCTGGACCTGCCGCTCCCCGCCCCGGTGCTCGACCGGCTGTACGCGGCCAGCGAGGGCAACCCGTTCCTCGCCCTGGAGCTGGGCCGGCTGCTCTGCGGGCGGACGACGCTGCCGTGGCCCACGGAGCCGCTGCCCGTCCCCGACCGGCTGCGGCTGGTGCTCGCCGACCGGCTCGGCGCCCTGCCTGCGGCCACCCGCTCCGCGCTGGTCCTGGCCGCCGCGTCCAGCCGGCCCGACCTCGACCCGGCCACCGAGGCGCTGCGGCCCGCACTCGAGTCCGGGGTGCTGGTCGCCCAGGCCGACGGCCGGCTCCAGTTCGGGCACCCGCTGCTCGGCGACCTCGTCTACACCGACGCCTCCCCCGGGGTGCGCCGGGCCGCGCACGCCCTGCTCGCCGGTCGCAGCACCGACCCGGTGGAGCGGGCCCGGCACCTGGCGCTCGCCGCGAACGGCCCCGACCCGTGGCTCGCGGACACCCTGTTCGGGGCGGCGGTGGAGGCCGAGCGGCGCGGCGTCCCGGCGGCGGCGGCACAGCTCGCCCGGCTCGCGGCGGAACACGGCGCGCACGACCCGGCGGTGTCCACGGCCCGGCTGCTGGCCTCGGGCCGGTACGCGCACGCGGCCGGGCTCACCGACCAGGCGTGGGAGGCCTGCTCGGCGGTGCTGCGCGCGGACCACCGGCCGTCGCGGGTGCACGCCCGGCTGCTGCTGATCGAACTCGCGAACGCGGACTTCACCGACGCCCCGGGCCTCCTGGACGCCGCGGAGGCCGACACGGACGGCGACCCGGCGCTGCTGGCCCGGGTGCACCTGGTCCGGGCGGAACTGGCCCTGCGCCGCACCCGGCCCGACCTGGTGCGCGCCGAGCTGGCCCGGGCCGAGGACTACGCGGAGCGGGCCGGCGACGACGAGGCGCTGCTGGAGTGCCTGGACTTCCGGTACGAACTGGAGAACGTCGCCGACCCGGTGGACTTCTCGGCCCTGCTCCGCCGGGCGGCGGCGCTCGCCGAGGGCCGGGAACTGTCCCGGGCGGCGTTGTCGATCCGGCGGGCGGCGGCCCTCGGGCTGGTCCGCGCCGGGGAGGTCACCGCGGCCCTGGAGGCCGTGACCCGGGTGCTGGCCGACACCGAACGGGCCGGGAGCACCGTGGCGCTGTGCGACGTGTTGCAGGCGGTGGCCCGGATCCAGGACCGGGCGGGGCTGTGCGGCGCGTCGGCGGAGTCCGGCCGGCTCGCCGCCCGGCTGCGGATCGAGATCGAGCCCACCCCGGGCCGGGCGCTCTACCAGCGGGGTACCGCCGAGTTGGCCGACGGCACCGTGGAACGCGCCGTGGAACTGCTCGACGAGGCCGTGGCCCTGGAGGAGCGGGTCGGCGACACCGAGTGGCTCGCCGGGGCCCTGATGTCGAGGGGCCGGGCCGACCTGCTCCTGGACCAGCCCGCGCCGGCCGCCCGGCGGTTCGACCGGGCGGTGGAACTGTTGCGCGGCACCGGCGCGCACGACCCGGCCCTGGTGCTGATCGACGCCGACCTGGCCGAGGCCCTGGCCCTGTCGGGCGCGCCGGACCGGGCGGCCGCCGTGCTCGCCGACGCCCGCGCCCGCGCGGACCGGTTCCACCGCCGGGTCGTGCTGCTGGGGCTCGACCGGGTCGCCGCGCTGGTCGAGGGGATCACCGGGTCCGCGCGGGACGCGGCCGACCGGCTCCGGGGGCTGATCCCCGCGCGGCACCCCTATCCGCTGGAGATCGCGCGGGCCTGGCTGACGCTCGGCGAACTGGAGGCCCGGGCCCGGCGGGTCGGGGCGGCGCGGGGCGCGCTGGTCCGGGCCGGGGAGCTGTACACCCGGGCCGGGTGCCGGCCGTGGGCCCGGTACGCCGCCGGGCGGGTGGGGCGGCTCGACGCGGCCGGGCTGCCCGCGCCGGACACCGAGCGCCGCCTGATCGCGTTCATCGAGGCCGGGGCGACGAACCAGGAGATCGCCCGGGAGCTGCGGGTGTCGGTGAAGACGGTGGAGGCGGGGCTGACCCGGCTGTACCGCCGGCTGGGGGTCCGGGACCGGGCCGCGCTGCGGAGGGCCCGGTCGGCCGGGGAGCCCTAGCTGTCAGCTGTCCGCCACAGCCCGCCGTCAATCCAGCTGGCTCGATATTCTCGGGCCATGCGAGAGCTGGAGAGCACCCGCGCCGAACCCACCCGCCCCACCGTCCCGCGCGCGTCCGCCGCGCCGCGTCCGCTGCTGGCACTCCAGCGGCTCGCCGGCAACGCCGCCGTCAACCAGCTGCTGCGACCCGGCCCGGCGCCGGCCGCGCGGCCCGCCCCCCATCCGGACCGGACCGGCCTGCCCGGGGCGCTGCGGGCCGACGTCGAGGCGCGCAGCGGCCTGCCGCTCGACGACGTCCGGGTGCACGCCGGCTCGGACCTGCCCGCCCTGCACGGCGCGAAGGCCTTCACCGAGGGCACGGACATCCACCTGTCCCCCGGCGCGGAGGACGCGCTCGGCCACGAACTGTGGCACGTCGTGCAGCAGAAGCAGGGCCGGGTGCCCGCCGAGCCCGACCCGGACACCGAGGCGGCCCTGGAGGAGGAGGCCGACCGGGGCGCGCCCCGGGCACCGGCGCTCGCGGCGCCCGGCCGGGTGCGCCAGTTCCTCAAGGTGAAGGGCTCCGACGTGGGCAAGTCGTACAGGGTGAAGGGGTACGGCAAGACGGCCTGCGTGCTCACGACGGTCGCCGGCGGCGGCTGGTACCACTTCGAGACGCCCGCCGGGAAGACGTTCAAGGTCAAGGGGCACGTGAACATCCTCAAGGAGGTGGCCGCGGCGGTCGCCAAGCCGCTCGTGCTCGACGACACGGAGACCGAGTTCACCGTGGACACCATCGCGAAGACGGAGAAACGGCCGCGCAAGGAGGTGTACGGGGCGATCCGGCGGTCCTTCCAGAACTCCCCGCGCACCCTCCGCGTGCACACCCCGTTCGGCACGAAGACGGTGTCGAAGGGCTCCTACGAGGCGTTCACGGATCCGCTGGAGACGACGAAGGCCCCCCAGGCGATGGTGTCCTACCGCACGGGCGACTACGGCCACGGCGGCAAGAAGATCGGCGGCACCTACAAGTCCTGGGCCACCGAGCTCAGCGACGACGAACGCGACGACCGGGCCGGGGACATGAACACCCACCTGGACTCGGTCAGCACCGCCCCCGGTCCGTACTACACCGAGCGGCAGAAGGCCGCCGCCGCCGCGCTGCTGATCACCACCCAGGTCTCCGAGCCGCTGCGCACGGAGACGTCCAGCGACCGGGCGGCCGTGCGGGGGCAGTCGGGGCTGAAGACGATCGCGCTCAGCGGCAGCCACTTCGGCGCCGTGTTCGGCGAGCCGACGTCGGCGGAGTACTTCCCGGCCCAGGCGTCCGGTTCGGCGAAGGAGCGCGCCTACTACCGGGGCGAGGTCACCGATCCGACGGTCCCCGACACGTACACCTAGGGCCCTTTTCCGGGGTACGGGTGGCTCCCGTACCCCGGAAAAGGGGTTTCCCGCTCCCGGGTCAGTGCGCGGATCCGGGAGCGGGACAGTGACCGCGCCGCTGTCCCCCGGCCCGGTCACAGGTCTGTCAGGTGGTGCTCAGTGCGATCGTGTCGAGCAGGAAGTCGGTCGTGAGGGACGAGTCCTCCACGCTGACGAACCTGAGCGTCACGGTCCTGCCACGATAGTTGTTCAGGCTGGCGGAGCGCAGCACGTACCCGGTGCCGGCGTTCGCGTTGGAGAACGTACCCAGCGTGGTGGTCGTCGATCCGTCCACGATCTGGACCTTGAACGTGTCGTAGGCGGTCGTGCCGGTCTCCTTCGTGGCGATCCTCAGGTGGTAGGTGAGGGTCGTCGTGCCGGCGGACGGGACGGCGATCTGCTGGGACAGGGTGTCGGTGTTGACGACCCCGTTGCCGCCCATCCAGGCGTACCAGGAGCCCTGCTGGGCCGGGTAGGTGGGCCAGTTGCCGACGACGCCGCCGGTGATGGTCCAGTTCGCGGTGCCGCTCTCGAAGCCGCCGTTGGCGATCCCGGTGCCGGGCGGCGTGGTCGTGCGGTAGTCGATCGTGTGGGTGTAGACCAGGTTGCGGGCCGTCGCGGACGTGTTCATCCCGGTCAGCGGCCGGTCGTCGTTGAAGTGCTCGCGGAACGTGCTCGACGTGTACCGGCGCATCAGGTCGAACGTCGCGGCGGGCCCGTTGTCCACATTGCGCCACAGGTCGATCAGGGAGCCGGCCACCCGGCACTCGACCAGGTCGCCGTCCTCGATGTTGGTGTGGCTGGCCGGCTTGGACGGGTCGAACGGCTTGGTGCTCATCAGGTTCACGGACTCGCCGTCGGGCCAGTAGAACATGCCGTCACCCTTGGCGTAGCCGGTGATGGCGTTGGCGAAGCCCTCGGTCCAGGCGCAGGTCGGGCCGGACTTCTCGGTCAGGTAGTGCGGGTCGGGGCAGTCGAAGACCGGCCACCAGCGGTTGTACAGCAGGTCCATGAAGTGGTGCCCGGCCTCGTGCAGGACCAGGTGCTCGGAGTCGGGATCGGCGTCCTCGAACGCCACGTACCGGCCGTCGGGGTCGAAGTACGTGCCGTCGGTGCTGCCCGGCTGCCAGTGCAGGGTGATCTTCGTGCAGGTGGCGGTCTCGCGCGCCGTCCAGCAGTTGGTGCCCGAGGCGCGGATCGCCCAGAGCAGGTTCATCGTGTCGAACGCGTGCCAGCCGCGCATGTACGTGCTGGTCGGCGACGTGGTGCCGAAGTTCTGGTCGGTACCCGACGGCACGTTGCTCTTCGCCGCCGTGGTGACCGTGTACGTGCTCTGCCCGGCGTTGTTGGTCACCCGCCACACGCTGGAGTCGGAGGTGAACTTGACCTGCACGGAGTACATGGTGGTCACAGGGGACGTGAAGCACAGGGCGTACTTCCCGTCGGCGGCGCCCGTCAGCCCCGTGGCGTAGGTCTGGCTGCTCGCCGACGAGGTCGTCTTCCCGATCACGGACACCGGGATGTTGCGCCCGGCCAGCCACGCGCCGGTCTTGTCCGCGACCGTGAACTGGCCGGTCGCGCAGATCTGGCCGGGCGCGGCCGTGGCCGACCGGGCGGCCGGTGACCGGGGAGCGGTCCCGACCAGGGGCACCGAGTGCCCGTTGGTCGCCGGCCGGGCGGTCCCGGCGTCCACGGCCGCGCTGTCCGTGCCCGCGACGCCGGCCACGGAGGTCCCGGGCAGGTCGCCGACGGTGAACACCGTGGTGCCGTGCGCGGAGCGGGCCTGGTCGGGCGCTCCGGCGTCGGTCAGGTCCGCCTCGACCTGGGCGGGTCCGGCGGCCAGGGCGGTGACCTTCAGGGTCACGGTCCGCCCGCCGGTCGGCAGCGGGAACGTCTGCTCGGCGACCTGGTCCAGCCCGACGGCGCGCGGGGCGGACAGGCCGGTGCCGGCGGCGTCGAGGCGCAGGGTGGCCGGCAGCCGGACCGCGAGCCGGGCGGAGGCCACCGGCACCTGGGTACCGAGTCTGATCTTCACGGTGGCCGTCTCACCCACGGCGGGGAGCCGGTCCATGCTGACGGCCGCGGAGACGCAGTCCGGGGCCGCCTCGTCGTGCCGGTGGTCGGAGTCGGCGGGCACGCACACCGCGGCGGGGGCCTTCGAGGTCGCCGCGGCGATCGTGACCGGGACGACGGCGGCTCCCAGGGCGAGCGCCGCGCCCACGGACAACAGTCGGAAGGGGGTCATGAGGGGGTTTCCTTTCCCGTCCAGGCCGGGCGAGGGGCGCCCGGGCTACCGGCGAACCGGTTGGGGAGAGGCCAGCATGGATCTCCTCTCGACTGCGTGCAATATCACACCTCATACTTCGGGTACGCCGTTCACCGTGAGCGCGGCCCGGCACCGGAGGAGGAAAGTGGCACTGACCTGCGACGGAACGGAGGTGCCATCGATCGACGCGGTCGGGTGCCATTGAAAATTCAGAACCAGCCAGTAACTTTGCGTGACTTAAGGGACTCTTATCAACGACCTCGACGACGTGCTCCGGGCCGGCCCGTTCCACACCGCGCTGCGGTGGGCCATCGCCGACCGGGGCCTGAGCCTCGACCGGCTCCGCGACCGGCTGACCGGCGCGGGGCTGTCCGTCAGCGTGGCCACCCTGAGCAACTGGCAGCGCGGCGTCAGCCGGCCCGACCGGGCCGAGAGCCTGCGCGTCCTCGCCGAACTGGAGACCGTGCTGCGGCTGCCGGCCGGGTCGCTGGGGCGGCTGCTCGACGAGCCCGCGCACCAGGGCCGGACCCGGGCGGCGGTGCCCGGCACGTCCCCGGTGGTCGCCCAGCGGCTCAGGGCCGCCCTCGACGCCGCCGCCGAGCCCGGGCTCGACGTGCTCGCCGTGCAGGAGGACGTGACCGTGCTCGGCCCGGGGCACTGGCACTCCACGGTGCGGGTGGCCGTCCGGGCCCGGCAGGCGGGCGTGCGCCGGCACGTCGTCCTCACCCACACCCAGGGTTCCGTGCCCACCGTCCGGGCGGGCCGGGACTGCGCCCTCGGCCGGGAGCGCACCGACCGGGAGGCCGGGCTCGTCGCGACCGAGCTGGTGTTCCCCGCGCTGGGCAGGGGCGAGGAGTACGCGCTGCTGTACCACGTGTCGGGCGCGGTGGCCGAGCCGTACCACGGGATGTGGTTGCGGGCCGGCCAGCACTTCGACATGACCCTGCGGTTCGGCCCGGACACCGGCGTCGAGCGCGCGTACCGGATCTGGCGGCTGGACCCCCGCTCCCCGCACAAGGACCTCACCCGGCTCCGACTGTTCGACGCCCGCCGCGCGCACCTGATCGACCACGACGTCACGCCCGGCTTCCACGGCATCCGGTGGTGCTGGCCCAATTCCGGTAACAGTTAACGCGGTCGAGGGCGCCGTCCGGGGCGTCACCGGCTGTTAGCTTTCACCGATCCGGTGGCCGGCCTCTCCCCTTCCCGGCCGCCCAGGTGAGAGGAATCCCAGTGCGCAGAACCACCGCGATCGCGGCGGGGCTCACGGCGACGCTGCTCGGCGCCATGGCCCTCGTCGGCCCGGCCTCAGCGGGACCGCCACCCTCCCCCGCCCCCGACTCCGCCCCCGAGGGCCGGTCGGCCCCCGAGCCGGTCAGCCCCCTGCAGACCCAGCAGCAGTCGCTGCGCCGCAAGGCCATGGAACAGGTCACGTCGGGTACGCCGCAGGCCCGGTCCGTCGCGCCCGCCCCGGCCGGCACCGTGCGGGTCGGCCAGGACTACGTCGAGGTCGCCCAGCAGGGCACCGCGAAGGTGTTCGTGGTGCTCGCCGAGTTCGGCGACCAGGTCGACAACACGACGCTGTACCGGGGCCAGGTCAAGTACGGCGGCGCGCCCGGCCCGCTGCACAACGCGATCCCGGACCCGGCCGGCACCAGCGACAACCACACCATCTGGCGGCCCAACTTCGACCGCGCCTACTACGAGGACATGTACTTCAGCCGGGCCAAGGGCGCGAACTCGCTGCGCAACTACCTCCAGGTCCAGTCCTCAGGCCGCTACGACATCTCCGGGTACGTCTCCGACTGGGTGAAGCTGCCCTACAACGAGGCCCGGTACGGCAGCGACCTGTGCGACGGCGGCCGGCAGTGTCCGAACAGCTGGGACCTGATCCGCGACTCCCTGGCCGCCTGGCACGCCGCCGAGCTGGCCAAGGGCCGCACCCCGGCGCAGATCAAGGCGCAGCTCGCGGAGTACGACCAGCGCGACCAGTACGACCACGACCGGGACGGCAACTTCAACGAGCCGGACGGGTACATCGACAACTACGAGGTCATCCACGCCGGGGTGGACCAGACGTGGGGCGGCGGGGCGCAGGGCGCCGGCGCGCTGTGGGCGCACCGCTGGTTCGCGTACTGGCCCACCCGCGGCACGGCGGGCCCCGAGGGCAACAAGCAGGGCGGCACGCAGGTCGCCGACACCGGGATCTGGGTGGGCGACTACCTGACGGCCGGCGAGAACAGCGGCCTCGGGCTCGTCGCGCACGAGAACGGCCACCTGCTCCTGGGCCTGCCCGACCTGTACGCGGCCACCGGCGGCAACGGCGTCGACTTCTGGTCGCTGATGTCGGACGCGTCCTACCTGGGCAGGGAGAACGGCGCCACGGGCGAGTACCCGGGCGACCTGGACGCGTGGAGCAAGCTGCAGCTCGGCTGGCTCAACTACGACACCGCGCAGGCGGCCACCGAGTCGACCCACGTGCTCGGGGTGTCCTCCTACAACACGGCCGAGAAGCAGGCGGTCCTCGTCAACCTGCCGCCCCGCCTGGTGCACACGCCCCTGGTGGCGCCGTTCCAGGGCGCGGCGCAGTGGTGGAGCGGGCGCGGCGACTACCTCGACGAGACCCTGACCCGGTCCCTCGACCTGACCGGTGCCACCACCGCCAGCGTCTCCGCCAAGAGCCGCTACTGGATCGAAGAGGACTTCGACTACCTCTACGGCGAGGTGTCCACCGACAACGGCACCACCTGGAAGGGCGTCGGCGGCACCGTCAACGGCGCACCCATCCCCAACGTCGGCGGACGCCCCGGCCTGACCGGCTCCTCGGCCGGCTGGGTCGACCTGAACTACAACCTCGACGGGTACGCCGGCGGCACGGTCCTCTTCCGCGTCCGCTACGTCACCGACACCAACACCGCCGAAAACGGCTTCCTCCTCGACACCATCACCGTCAAGGCAGGCGACCGCGTCGTGCTGACCGACGACGTGGAGGGCGGCGACAACGGCTGGACGGCGCGCGGGTTCACCCGGATCGGGGACGCCGGCGTCAAGTCCTACCCGCGCGCCTACCTCGTGGAGAACCGCCGGTACGTCGCGTTCGGACAGTTCCTGCAGACCGGCCCGTACAACTTCGGCTGGAACGGGGTGGCGGGGAAGGCCGACCAGGTCGAGCGGTACCCGTACCAGGACGGCGTGCTCGTCTGGCTGTGGGACCCGTACTACAGCGACAACACGACGCGCGACCACCCGGGCGCGGGCATGATCCTGCCGGTGGACGTGCGGGCCACCCCGATGCGGTACGCCGACGGGGCGTTCGCCAACCCGCGCGCGCAGGTGTTCGACGCGACGCTCGGGCTGAAGTACACCGACGCGGTCACCCTGCACCGGGCCGGCGTGGCGACCACGTTCCGCAAGCAGGCCCCGGTCGCCGCGTTCAACGACCGCACCGGCACCTACTGGTACGCCGAGAACCCGGACCTGGGCGTGAAGGTACCCGACACCAACACCCGGATCGAGGTCGTCAAGGAGCACGCGCAGGGTCGGGAGACGACCGTGCGGATCGGTAGGGCCAGCTAGCCGCACGACCCCGGTCGGCCGTGCGGCCGGGAGCGCCCCGGTCGGCTGTGCGGCCGGGGCGCACGGTCCGGGCGGTCGGGTGCCAACGGAGTCACCCGGCCGCCCTCACCAGTACAGCTGGATGCCGTAGACGCCGGGGCGGGCCTCGATCAGGGCCAGGTGCACGCTGCCGGACGGGTCGACCCGCAGGTCGCGCAGGTCCTCGTCGGCCTCGTCGGCGGCGGCCTGGTGGAACGAGGCGCACCGGACCGGCACCGTGCCCGGCGCGAACGTCACCTCCAGCGCGAAGGCGTGCACGGTCCTCGACACCGTCCGGGTGCACCGGGTGACGGGCGTGTGCCCCGGCAGGTCCAGGGTGTACCGCACGATGGCCGTGTCCCCCACGTCCAGCCGGCTGTCGAGCAGCATCTCCGTGATCAGGTACCCCGACGCCGGGTCCCACCGGTGCCGGCCCGGCCGGCAGCCCCACAGGTCGGTGAACCCGGGCCGGCCCGCCGTCGGATCGTCGACCTGCCAGAACAGGTAGAACCGGGAGAGATCATCGCGTTCGGCGCGCATCACCTCGCGGACCCGCCGGGTGCGTTCGCAGCGCTCCGCGTCGATGGTCACGTGCTCGTCCACGCTGAGCCGGCGCAGCCCCGAGTGCGCGGGCATCGCCAGGTCCTCGGCCATCCGCTCCAGGACCCCGGCCCGCCACGGCCGCAACGACGGCTCCAGCCCGGTGCTGTACCGGCCCCTCGGGCGCGGCGGCGGCAGCAACGCGGTCAGCGCGCCCGGCGGCAGGCCGAGCACCTCCTCCAACGCCACGACGCCCTTCAGCGAGTCCCCGCGCTCGGGACGCCGCCGGCCGCTCGCCCAGTAGCTCAACGCGGCCGTGCTGAGCCGGATGTCGCGTTCGGCCAGCCGGTGGCACAACCGGTCCAGGGTCAGGCCCCGGCGGCGGACGGCCAGGGACAACGCCCGGTGGAACGGGCCGGACGCCAGCGCGCGCACCAACTCGAGCTCCAGGTCGGACATGTCACCCCCAGCGACCAGCGCCTGCGTGCGACGAGTCTAGATCGGCGACGGACGGGCGTACAGGACGCGGCGGCCGGTCTCCGGTACCCGGAAAAGGGTTGTGTCAGCGCCGGGTGCCGTCCAGGTAGCGCAGCACCGCCGCCACCCGCCGGTCCGTCCCGTCCTCCGGGGTCAGGCCCAGCTTCGAGAAGATGTTGCGGATGTGCTTGTGCACCGCGTTGTCCGTGACGAACAGCCGCTCCGCGATCGCCCCGTTGCCCAGCCCCTCGGCCATCGCGCCGAGCACCTCGCGCTCCCGGGCCGACAGGGTCTCCAGCGGGTCGCCCGCCCGGCGCGCCGCGAACAGTTGCGCGATCACCTCCGGGTCGATCGCGGTGCCGCCGTCGGCGACCCGGCGCAGCGCGGACAGGAACGTCTCCACCCGGCCGACCCGCTCCTTGAGCAGGTAGCCGACCTTGCCGGCGCCCTCGGCGAGCAGGTCGGTGGCGAAACTCTGCTCGACGTAGGCGGACAGGACCAGCACCGCCAGGCCCGGCTGGACCCGGCGGGCCTCCACGGCGGCGCGGATCCCCTCGTCGGTGTGGGTGGGCGGCATCCGCACGTCCACGACCGCGATGTCGGGGTGGTGCTCGCGGACGGCGGCGAGGAACGCGGCTGGCTCCCCGACGGCGGCCACCACGTCGAAGCCCTCCCCCGCGAGCAGCAGCGACAGCCCCTCGCGCAGCAGGGCGTCGTCCTCGGCGATCACGATCCGCATGGCAGCTCCACGTCCAGAATTGTCGGCCCACCGGCCGGGCTCGATACCCGCAGGGTCCCGTCGTGTGCCGAGACCCGCCCGCGCAGGCCGGACAGTCCCGACCCGCTCCCCTCGTCCGCGCCGCCCCGGCCGTCGTCGCGGACCTGGATCCGCAGCACGTCGCCGACCCGCCGGACGTCGACGGCCGCGTGCGCCGCGCCGCTGTGCTTCGACGTGTTGGTGAGCGCCTCGGCGACCACGAAGTACGCGGTGGCCTCCACCGACGCCGCGCAGCGGTCCCGCACGTCGACGCTCACCTCGCACGGCACCGCGCAGGAGGCGGCCAGCGCCGCGAGCGCGCCGTCGAGGCCGCGCTGGTCCAGGATCGGCGGCAGGATGCTCCGGATCACCGACCGCAGCTCGGCCAGGGCCTCCTCGGCGCTGCGCTGGGCCCGTTCGAGGAGCGCGTCGGCGGCGGCCGGGTCCCGGGCCAGGGCGCGGCGGGCGGTACCGGTGAGGATCGCCACCCCGACCAGCCGGTTCTGCGCGCCGTCGTGCAGGGACCGTTCGATCCGGCGCAGCTCGGCCGTGTGCGCGTCGAGGGCGGCGGCCCGGGTCGCGGTCAGCTCCGTGATCCGCAGCGACAGGTCCGTACCGGGCGTCGCCGTCAGCAGCCGGCGGCCGAGGTGCTCGCGGAACCGGACGAGCCCCGGGATGACCAGCACGCTCAGCGCGATCCACACCGGGCTGACCAGGGCCACCGCGAACGCCCCGGCCCAGCCGTCGACCGGGAAGCCGAACCCGCCGGTCGCCGTGCCCTCGGGCAGCAGCCGCCACCACGCCGGGAACGTCAGGTCCCGCACCGCCGACACCGGCAGCGCGGCGGCGATGATCCCGACGAAGAACATGCCGGCCCTCGACAGGGTCCAGCCCAGGTCCCGCCGGGTCGCCGGGTCGGTCACGGTGCTCCACAGCGCCGGCCACCAGCCGTCCGGGCTCGGCCGGTAGGGGCTCGCGACCGGCGGTCCGACGCGGGACAGGCGGCGGCGTTCCCGGTCGGCGAACGCCCGGAGGAGCCGCAGGGCGAGCGGGAGCAGCGGCAGGCCCACGCTGATGACCGACACGGCGGCCACGAACAGGAACAGCACCGCGACCCCGAGGGCCAGCACGTCCGTGACCAGGCCCGCCACCAGGCGCAGCCACGCGGTCACCAGCACCCGGGTCCTGTCCCGGACATACGTCCACCAGCGGGTCATGTCCACCTCCGTCCGCCGCCACCGTACGTCACGGACCGTGACGCCGGTCCGGGCGGCCGCGAAAGGTACAGCTGGCCGTACCCCAGGGTCGGTAGCTGGCGGCATTGGGCACGGAGGGCGATTTCCCTAGCGTTGACGGGGACAACAGAACGTCACTGTGAGCTAGGGGAAGCCATGACCGACCAGTACCGCCTCACCGACCAGCAGGCGCCCGCCGACCGGCCCGCCACCCGGCCCGTCGCCAGCCTCGGCCACCGGATGCTGCGCCTGGTGCTGTGGGCCGTGATGATCCCGGCGGCCGGGTTCAACGCGGTGCAGTCCTTCGCCGGGCAGAACGTGTGGAGCCTCGCGGCCGGCATCGTCGCCACCGCCTGCCTCGTCGGCCTGATCGTCTCCTACGTGCTCGGCCGCCGGCGATGAGCGCCGACGCGGTGGTCCTGACCGGCGTGACCCGCGCCTACCCGGGCGGCGTCACCGGCCTCGACGACGTGTCGCTGCGGGTGCCGCGCGGGGCGTTCCTGGCGATCATGGGCGAGTCCGGTTCCGGCAAGAGCACCCTGCTGCACGTCGCCTCCGGGCTCGACGTGCCGACCCGGGGCTCGGTCGCGATCGGCGGGGTGGAGATCGGCCGGATGGGCGAGGCCCGGCGCGCGAAGGTCCGCCGGGAGCAGGTGGGTTTCATCTTCCAGTCGTACAACCTGGTGCCGTCCCTGACCGTCGAGCAGAACATCACCCTGCCGCTCCGGCTCGCCGGCCGCTCCCCCGACCGGCGGTGGATCGCCGAACTCGTCGAGCGCACCGGCCTGGCCGGGCTGCTGCGGCGCGCCCCCGACGAGCTGTCCGGGGGCCAGCGGCAGCGGGTCGCGGTGGTCCGGGCGCTGGTGGCCCGGCCGGCCGTCGTGTTCGCCGACGAGCCGACGGGGGCGCTGGACGCGCGTACCGCCGAGGGGATCCTCGATCTGCTGTCCTCGCTCGTGACGGACCTCGGGCAGACCGTGGTCATGGTCACCCACGACCCGGGTGCCGCCGCCCGGGCCGGGCACACGGTGCTGATGGCCGGCGGCCGGATCAGCCGGATCGTCGGCCGGCCGGTCGCGGTGGGGGCGGCGGCGTGAACCTCGTCACCCTCGCGCTGCCGATGTCCCGGCGGCGGATCAGCGGACTCGTCGCGGTGGCGCTGGCCGTGCTGCTCGGCACGGTCGCCGTCAGCGCCACCCTGCTGCTCGCCGAGACCGGCGTGCTCGGCCACGCGCCCACCGACCGGTTCGGCGGCGCGTCGGTGCTCGTCGCCGCGCCGCAGGAGGTCGTGCAGAAGGAGGACATCGACGTCGCCCTGCCCGGCCGCGCGGGAGTGCCCGCCGACCTCGTCGGGCGGCTCGGCGCGCTGCCGGGCGTGACGCGCGTCGTCGGGGACCTGAGCTTCCCGGCGACCCCCGTGATCGACGGCGCCGCCGTGCCGGTCGGCGGGCACGGCTGGTCCTCCGCCGCGCTGCCGGACGCGCCCCGGCTGACCGGCCGGGCGCCCGCCGGCCCCGCCGAGGTCGCCGTCGCCGGGATCGCGCTCGCCCCCGGTGCCAGCGTGGACATCGTCGCCGGTGGCGCCCGGGGCACCTACCGGGTCTCGGCGGTCCTCGACGGCGCGCCGGCCGGGCTGTACTTCACCGACGCGCGGGCCGCCGAGCTGTCCGGGCACCCCGGGAAGGTCGACCTCGTCGCGCTGTGGTCCGCGCCGGGCGGCCGGACCGCCGAGGACGTGCGGGCCGCGCTCGCGGGTACCGACCTGCGGGTGGTCACCGGCGCCGCCCGGGGCGACGTCGAGTACGTGGCCGCCGGGGCCGGCCGGGGCACCCTGATCGCGCTGTCCGCCTCGCTGGCCGGGGTGGTGCTGATGATGGTCGGGTTCGTGGTCGCCGGAGCGCTGTCGGTGAACGTCGCCGGCCAGCGCCGGGAGCTCGCGCTGATGCGGGCCGTCGGGGCCACCCCGCGCCAGGTCCGCCGGCTCGCCGCCGCGCAGGGCACCCTGGCCGCGCTGGTGGTGCTGCCGCTGGGGATCGGCGGCGGGTACCTGCTCGCCGACCGGGTCCGGGACTGGTTCGTCGGGCTCGGGATCATCCCCGGGGAGTTGGCGCTGGTCCGCGGCCCGTTCCCCGCGCTGATCACGGCGGTGCTGTTCCTGGCCGTGGTCGGGATCGCCGCCCGGGGCGCCGCGCGGAAGGTGTCGGCGCTGCCGGCGACCGAGGCCATGGCGCAGACCGCCACGGAGCCGCCGAGCGGGGTGGTGCGGGCCCGGATCGGGTACGGGCTGATCCTGCTCGCGCTGACCACGGCGGCGGTCCCGCTGTTCACCCGGAGCATGGTGGCCGTGGCCGGGACCGGCACGTCGGGCATCCTCGCCGCGATCGGCCTGACCCTCGCGGGGCCGCAGCTGGTCCGGGGGGCCGGGCGGCTGCTCGTGCGCAGGGCCTCGACCGGGACGGGCCGGAGCGTGACCGGGTGGATCGCGGCGCACAACATGCGGGCGTACGCGGGTCGGAACGCCGGGGCCCTGACCAGCCTCGCGATGGCCGTGACGTTCGCCATCACCTACACCTTCACCCAGACCACCCCGCAGCACGGCGCGGCGCTCGAACGGGCCGACAGCGTGGTCGGCGGCGTGACGGTGACCGCACCGGACCTCGGCGGCGTGCCCGCGTACGCCCTCGACCGGCTGCGGGCGCTGCCCGGGGCCCGGGCCGCCGTCCTGGACGCCACGACCGTGGTGTGGCCGGACACGGAGAACGGCAAGCCCAAGGCCCGGAGCCACCCGGCCGCCGTCGTCGGCGCGGACGCCGAGGGCATGGTCGACCTGGGGATCACGGCGGGCGGCCTCGGCGCGCTGAAGGGCGACAGCATCGCCGTCGGGAGGTCGTTCGCGCTGTTCAACGGGCTCGCGCCGGGCGACCGGCACGAACTGGTCCTCGCCGACGGGACCCGGACCACGGCGACCGTGGCGGCCGTGTACTCCCGCGAACTCGGCTACGGCGACCTCGTCGTCTCCCCCGACCTCGCGTACGGCCCACGGCACCTCGTCGCGAACGTCCTCGTCGGCGGGGTGGACGCGGCGGCCGTCGGCGCGGCGCTCGCGGACGTGCCCGGGGTGCGGGTCTCGGCCGCGCCGCCCGGGGCCGCCCCGGAGGTCACGCCCTCGATGTGGCTGAACTTCGTGGTGGTGGGCGGCCTGCTCGGGTACGTGCTGATCGGCGTCGTCAACAGCCTGGTGGCCGCGACGTCCCGGCGGCGCGAGGAGTTCGGCGCGCTGCGGTTCGCCGGCGCCACCCCGCGCCAACTGCGGGCGATGGTGCGCCGCGAGAGCCTGCTGTACGGGGTCGGCGCGTGCGTGGCCGGCCTGGCGCTGTCCGCGCTGCCGGTGCTGTTCCTCGGGGTGGGGCTGCTGGGGACGCCCGTCGCGGCCGGGCCGTGGTGGCTGGTGCCGGCGGTGGGCGCGATGGTGCTGGGGACCGCGTACGCGGCGACGATGGTGCCGGCACGGCGGGCGATGCGGGCCTGACACCAGCGGAAACGCCGCCGGCCGCCCCTCAGATGAGGGGCGGCCGGCGGCGTCGGTGGCTAGCGCGGGTCCTCCGGCACGGCGGCGACCAGGTCCGCGTCGATGAACCGGTCGCCGGCGTCCTTGTCGTAGAACCGCAGGGACCGGCGCGCGTCCGGGGCCCGGTACTTCTCCGCGCCGACCTCGGCGGCCACCCGGCGACGCAGCAGTGCGACCTTGAGCCGCAGCGCGTCGGCGCGCAGGTCCGCGTACGCGCGCTCGACGTCGGCGACGGAGCCGCCGACCCGGGCCGCGATGTCCGCCCAGTCGGCGCCCGACTCGCCGCCCATCAGGATCGTGATCTGCTCGGACGCGCCGTACTCGCGCATGTCTCCCCCTCTGTCACACCGGTGGTACGTGTGCTGGAACGCATCGCGGTGGGTGGATATTCCGGGCGGCATTTCCATGGTTCTGGGGTGGTGGTGAGGCATTGAGAACCTTGACGGCAATTTAAGGATTTGCAACGGTGCCCTTAACGCAACACTGACAATGCTCTGGGGACCGGCGGACGCGCTCCACACAGGTACCGCCGGGCGGCCGCCGCTCGGGAGAACCGGTGGCCGCGTCCGCCCACTCCGCCTCCGGGCGGAATCCGAAGGGAACCCCTCATGTCCCCGAACCCCGGCTGGGCCCGTCTCCGCCGTACCCTCCTCGTGCTCGCGGCGGCCACCGCGACGCTGGCCGCCCCCGCGACGGCGTTGGCCGCGCCCCCGGCGAACATCGTCGGCGGCGAGGAGGCCAGCACCGCCGACCGCCCGTGGCTGGTGGCCCTGGTCAGCGCGAAGTACTACCCGAACCGCGCCAACGTCAGCCACCAGTTCTGCGGCGGCACCCTCGTCACGCCCACGAAGATCGTCACCGCCGCGCACTGCGTGAGCGGGTTGCAGGCGAAGTACGTGCAGGTGGTCGCGGGGCGGACCGACCTGCGCACCCAGGCCGGCGACGTCCGCCAGGTGTCCGCGATCGCCGTGCACGCGAGCTACCGCTCGGTGGAGAAGGGCGACGACGTGGCCGTCCTCACCCTGTCGCAGGCGCTCAACCGGCGCACCCTGCCCGTGGTGGCGTCGACCGACACCAACCTGTACGCCGCCGGCACCACGGCCGCGATCATGGGCTGGGGCGACACCTACGCCGGCCAGGGCGACGGCTCGCCGACCCTGCTCGCGGCGACCGTGCCGGTGACGTCCAACGCGGACTGCACCGACGCGTACGGCCGGCGGTACCTCAAGGCGAAGATGGTCTGCGCCGGGTACCCCGAGGGCGGCGTGGACACCTGCCAGGGTGACTCCGGCGGCCCGTTCGTGATCAACGGCAAGCTCGCGGGCGTGGTGAGCTGGGGCGACGGGTGCGCCGACCCGGGCGTCCCCGGGATCTACACCCGCCTGACCAGCTACTCGGGCTGGATCAGCAACAACCTCTGACGGGTACGGGCTGGCGGCGGGTCGCACCGTCGCCAGCCCGGCGTCCCGGGCGCCCTCCCCCGCGCGGGCCCGCCCCGTCCCACGGGCCGGCGGGCCCGCGCGTCCCGACCGGTTGTCCCGCCGGGCGGAAAAATCCGGGGGGCGGATGCGGCCCCGCCAGGCAGAGTGGTGGTGCGGGGAACACCCCGACCCGACGAGTCCACCTGCGATTGGCCACCACGATGCGCACCCTGACCCCGTACCCCGTGACCGACGCCGACAGCGCGCTGGCCGAGGGGCCGATCTACGCCGACGGCGAGTTCGCCTGGGTGGACATCCCCGCCGGCCTCCTGCACCGGGCCACCCTCGACGTCTCCGCCGACCGGGCCCGGCTCGACCGGGCGGCGACCGTGCCCGTCGGACGCCACGTCGGCTCCGTCGTGCCCGCCCTCGTAGGCGGTTGGCTGGCCGCGGCGAGCGCCGGCTTCCTGCACCTCGCCGCCGACGGCACGGTCACCGAGCTCGCGCAGCCCGAGGCGGGCAACCCGGGCGTGCGGATGAACGACGGCAAGTGCGACCCGGCCGGCAGGTTCTGGGCCGGCAGCAGCGGCGGCTGGGACGCGCCGACCGGCTCGCTGTACCGGACGGACCTCGACGGCACGGTGCACCGGGTCCTCGACGGGATCGGCATCTCCAACGGCCTCGGCTGGAGCCCCGACGGCACCCGGATGTACTACGTCGACAGCACCCGCCGCACCCTCGACGTCCTCGACTACGACCCCGCCTCGGGGGTACCGACCAACCGCCGCACCCTGGTCGCCTTCCCCGCTCCGTTCGAGCCGGACGGGCTGGCGGTCGACCACGAGGGCGGGATCTGGATCGCGCTGTGGGAGGGGTCGGCCGTGCACCGGTACACCCCTGAAGGTCTGCTCGAGGCCGTGGTGGAGTTCCCCGTCGCCCGCCCCACGAGCTGCTGTTTCGCCGACGGGGTGCTGTTGGTGACCACCGCGCGCGCCGACGCCCCGCACCCGCTGGCCGGCGCCGTGTTCGCGTGCGACCCGGGGGTCACGGGGCCGCCGACCGTGCCGTACGCGGGGAAGCTGCGCCCGGCGGCCTGATCCCGGTGCCGCGAGCGGATTTGCATGATCATCTACTATTGATCAACTTATCCCTCGTGGTCTGGAGCGGCAGTGGTGGACAACAGGCGTGCGTTCCTGGTCGGGGCGGTCGGGGTCGGCGCGGTGGCCGGCGTGCTGGGCGGGGTGCCCGCCTCGGCGGCCGGCGGGGGCGACGACCCGTACAGCGTGGACGTCATGAACCACGGGGCCGACCCGACCGGCGCCCGGCCGAGCGACGCCGCGTTCCGGGCCGCCGCCGCCGAGGTGCTGGCGAGCTTCCAGGGCGCCCCGATCAGCGGCGCGGTACCGAAGAAGGTCCTGGTCGTCCCGCCGGGCAACTACCTGCTCACCCAGCCGGACTCGCTGCTGCCGAACGTCGACGGCGGCGTGGCCGGCAGCGGGGGCATCGTCGACGGGATCAGCATCACCGGGTACGGCAAGCGGCTGTCCCGGATCACCTACTCCCCCACGGCCGACGACACCACACTGTGGACGAACCGGCGGCGGTACAAGAACATCCGGATCTCGGGGTTGACCTTCGTCAGCACCAACCCGACGTCGAGCTTCAACTACGCGGTCTCCGACAACAAGGCCGGCGTCCAGGACACCTGGTACACCGACGTCGAGTGGCGCGGCGACTGGACCCGGGGCATCGGGCTCGACAGCCCCACCGGCGCGGTCGCGGACCTCAACAGCGAGATGGGCTGGGACCACTGCCAGATCGGCGGCTCCTACTCCGACGCGTTCCTGGTGATCGGGATGACCCCCGCGACCGCCAAGCAGGACCAGTTCCTCAACTACTGGTTCCGGGAGTGCAAGGTCGAGTTCCAGTCCGGGGTGTTCGTGCGCAACGCCCGGGGCGGTTCGATGAACTTCATCGGCGGCTCGTACGTGCTGATCGACGAGTCGAAGCCGGGCACGTTCTTCAAGCTGGACGGCACGGCGGGCCGGGCGGACTCGGTGGCCCGGCTGTACGCGCAGGGCATCCGGTTCGAGCTGCGGTGCGCGCTGCACAAGGTGATCGACTCGTCCTGGTACAAGGGGCACATCAGCTTCGTGTCCTGCGACGACACCGCCAACGCGTACCAGGACTTCGCGGCGGACGCGGTCTCGCACTCCTACGCGTTCACGGCCAGCGGCTCGCGGGGCCCGATGGTGCGCTACGTCGACTGCGCGCTGCTGGGCCGGCACGAGGTACGCACCGGCACCGCCCCGATCACGGCCGGCAAGGTGGTCTACGACGGGTCCCGGTTCGCCAACCGGACCGCCGCCGGGATCCTGGGCTGGGTGGGCGGGGCGACCCCTCGGCACGAGTACCGCGACTGCCTGGCGGGCGGGGCGTACCTGGCGGACGAGAAGAAGCCCTGACCGGCTGCTGCGACCGGCCGCGCCGGCCGTGCGCCGTGGTGACGCACGGCCGGCGACGGTCACCCGCTTCCGGGCGGGAGGGCGACCGGACGCCTAGACGGCCGCCACGCCCGCCAGCAGGATCGCCCGGAGCTGGGCGATGATGTCGGCCCGGTTCCGCTCGAACGTCGGATCGCTGAGCTCCGTGGTGTTGTCGGCGGCGAAGTCGAGCACCGGGGTGTGCACGTGGCCGCCGGCCGGGCCGCTGAAGGTGCTGCGCAGCAGGGTCGCCCGGTACGCGATCTCGTTGGACAGGTAGCCGCCCCCGCCGCCGTTGACGGCGATGGAGCCCGGGGTCGGGCCGTCGGGCCGGAACACCGGGGCCGTCTGGCCGGCGGGGATCTCGGTGACGGACCGGTTGACCAGGACCGGGAACCGGCCGGCGGCGGTCTTCATCTGGTCCACCGGCAGGGTCGAGGGCACGAACTCGTTACCCCGCATCACACCGGGGAACGTCCTCGGCTCGGTGAGGCTGCCGCCGCCCCAGATGTTGTTGTTGTCGCCGATCGAGGTGACCGAACGCCGCCGGCCGTTGGACACCTCCAGGTCGAACTGCCCCGGCCGGCCCTGGCTGACCGTGGCGACCAGGTCGGCGCGCTGCGGGCTGTTCGCGATCCAGATGTGCGGCCGGAACGCCTCCTCGACCATGCCGTGGTCGAAGTCCGCGTACCGGACCGGGAACATGGCGGCCTGGATCTGGACCCGTTCGCCGCCGACGGTGAGCCACTTGCCGTCGAGGGCGAGGGCGTTGACCCCGGACGGGTTGCTCCGCCGGATCTCGGCGTCGAGGACGAACGGGTCGAAGCCGGAGACGAAGAGCTTCTTCACGCCGGGTACGTCGGCGAAGTCGGTGCTGGTGATGCCCCGGGAGGCGCGTTCGAGCCGGCGTTCGAGCGCCGCGCGGTCCACGGTGAAGCCGGGGGTCCATTGGCGGAGCGCGCGGGTCATGGTGACCCGGGCCCAGTACAGGGGCCGGTCGTCGCCGCCCCGGGCCACGGCGGTCTCCCAGAGCGCCCGGCCCTGGGTGTCGAGGGCGCGTTCGGCCGCCGCGACGTTCCGCAGCGCGCAGAGCGAGCGCTCGAAGGCGGTGACGTGCCCGGTGAGGCCGCCCCGGGCGATCAGCCGGGCCGGCACGGGTGCGGGATCGGAACCCAGGGTGCGGGTCAGGCGCTGTTCCTCGACGGTGAGCGGGACCTGGGAGTCCCGGCACGAGGGGGTCGCCGCGGCGGGGTGCGCCGCGACCAGGATTCCGCCGAGCAGGGTGAGGAGCGCGGCGCTGCGCGCCAATGGTCTCAACATGTGCCGATCCTTCAATGAACGTGCGGCCGGGGTCAATACGGGATCGCCGGAATTGCCTGCCGTTTGCCGGCCAACGGCGACTTCGAGGGAAAACCCTTGCGGATCCCCTCTTCTCCACTCCGGACGGCCCCCGCTTTATGGACGATTAGGATCCGCTTAATCCCGCCTTAAAGGCGTGAGTGCGACAGTGAACCGTGCACGAACACTCCTTCGCCGGTACGCTGCGCGCCGCCATCGACTCCCGGGGCATCAGCCTGGAACGCATCCAGGCCCGCCTCGCCCAGCGCGGCGCCCCGGTCAGCGTCGCCACGCTCAGCTACTGGCAGAACGGCCGCAGCCGCCCCGAACGCCGCGCGTCCCTGGTCGCGCTCCGGCACCTGGAGAGCATCCTCGGCCTCACCTCCGGCGCCCTGTACGACCTGCTGACCGCGCCCCCGGCCCGGAGCCGGACGGAGCAGGCCACCGCCGCCCCCGAACTGCCGGCCGCTGACCCTCCGGCCTCCCCAGGACACCTGGATCCCGCCCTCAACGACCGGTTCACGCTCGTCGACGCCCACGACCGGGTGCTGCTCAGCGCCACCCGGCACGAGCGCCTCGTCCAGACCCGGCTTCTGCTGCGCGCCGAGGAGGACGGGGTGGACCGGTTCGTGGTCCAGGCGCCCGCCTGCGGGGACGGGCCGCCCGCGCTGGGGTCGCTGTGGCGGTGCCGGCCGGGCGCGACGCACGCCGACCGGGCGGGCGGTCGCGGGATCGAACTGCTGCTGGACCGGCCCCTGGCCCGGGGCGAGACGACGATCGTCGACTACAGCCTGACCCGCCCGGGGCCGGGGCCGGTGGCGACGTCCTGGGAGCGCGGGTTCGGCCGGCCGGTGCGGCAGTACACCCTGGAGATCGCCTTCGATCCCGGCGCGGTGCCGGTCTACTGCACGCGGTTCACGGACGACGGGACGGGCGTGGAGGAGCACCGCGGGCTCGTGCTGGACGGCACCCGGACGGTGCAGGTGGTGGCGCGGGACCTGCCGGCGGGGCGGGCGGGCGCGCGGTGGGAGTGGGGCGGCGGGCCGGAATGAGGCACCCCGGCGGTCACCGTGCGTGGCGTCGCACGGCAGGACCGGCGGGTGGGCGGTCAGGCGGGCGGCGCGACCGTGGCGTCGGGCTGGTGCGACCGCAGCAGGGACTCCGCGACGAAACCGCTGGCCTTCAGCTCCTCGACGAGGTCCCGGAGGAACGCGACGGTCGCCGGCTTCCGGGTGGTCGTCGTGCCCACGGCCTGCCGGATCTCCATGAACCGCTCCGCGATCAGGCGGAGGTCGGGGTGCGCGGCGACGTAGGCGGTCACCGGCTGCCGGATGCCCGCCGCCACCTCCAGGTCCCCGGTCCGGAACGCGTCGACGCCCTCCTCGCCGCGCACGACGGTCGCGTGCCGCAGGGTGCGGGTGAGGTACAGGTCGTAGGCGGAGCCCCGCTTGACGCCGATCCGCACGCCCGGCCTATCGACGTCGGCGACGCCCGTGAGGTCGGAGTCGCGGGGCACGGCGAACACGCCCTCGATCACGACGTACGGCGCGGTGAACGCGACCTCCGCCTCCCGGGCGGGCTCGACGGCCAGGAAGCAGAGGTCCGCCCGGCCCGCCGCCATCGCCTCGTAGGACTTGCGCGCCGCGTCGAAGCAGAGCAGTTCGACGGGTACGCCGAGCCGCGCGCCGACCTCCCGCGCCAGGTCGACCGTGACCCCGGCCGGCTCCCCCGGGGTGCCCTGGGCGAGGACCGGGTTGCCCAGGTTGATCGACGCCCGCAGGACGCCCGTCGGGGCCAGGTCCGTGGCGATGTCGGCAGCCATGATCGTCATGGGTCGAGCCTAGCCGGGCCCGCCAGGTCCCACCGCCGAAAATCTAACCTTTCAAATCGGCTTTACTGGTGAGACACTGGCGGGGTGGCACAGCGACCGTCAGACGCAGGGGATGTAGGGCAGATCGCTGAGCGTCTCGCTGCTCTTCTTCCGGATCGTGGCGAAGCGCAGCGCGGCCGACTTGGCGCAGATCGTGCCCGCCCCCTTGCGCCACTCCTCGTCGTACTCGACGTGGAACACCGCCTTGCCCACCGCCCCGAAGGAGTCGACCAGTTCCCCGCACTCCTTCTGGATCAGGCAGGACTCGTTCACCGCGAAGTCGAACGCGTCCACCAGCTCGCCGGCCTGCTGCACGTCGTTCTTCAACCCCGCCGCCAGGCCCCGGTCCCGCGCCGCGGCGGCCAGCGCCCGGTTGAACGCCAACTGGGCATCCGCGCTGGTCACGAACGTCGTCTCGGAGGTCGGGTGCTCGTAGGACTCCACCAGGTCGAACTCGATCCCGTCGAAGCCGGCCGCCACGCACGCGTCCATCCGCGCCGCCATCACCGACACCACGAAGTCGCGCTGGCCGAGCTCGTTGTCGATGTTCAGCCAGCGCTCGTCGGCGTACCCGTCGACCGGGCCGCCGACCAGCTTGCCCTTGCGCCCCAGGTGCGCCGGGTCGTTCTCCCAGGCCGTGAACCGGCCCGCGTCCGGCCGGTCCTTCTCGATCGCCCCGGCGTCGATGTAGCAGATCGCGCGGGCACCCTTGGCGTGCACGGCGTCGACGGCCACCTTGTTCGGCACGTCGGTCCGGCCGCCCGCGAGGTCCGGGGAGAGATAGAGGTCGAAGTCGAACACGTCCGGACACACCCGGGTACCGGCGGCGTTCGGCACGCAGAGCTCCACGTTGATCCCGCCGGTGGCCGCGTACCGGTCGTTCGACGTCAGCTGGTACTGCCACCTCAAGCCCGGGCCGGGGTGCCAGATCCCGTCGCCGCCCGCCGGGGCCCGGGTCACGTGGGCGTGGGCCTGGACCGCCGGCCCCGGAGCCACCGGGGCGAGGACGAGCGCGGCCACCAGGCCGACCATCACCGTGCGCGCACTGATTCTCATGGTCACGGAGTCTGGACGGACCTCCATGACAATTCGATGACGCGCCCTGATTGTTCACAATCTTTCCCAATATCTGGCTACTAAGTTAACGCGAACTGAGTTATGGTCCCGAGCGGTGTTCCGGGGGGAACGGGGAGGTAGCGGCACTGTCATGCGCGTACTCGTGGTGGAAGACGACGACAATCTCCGGGCGGCCGTCGGGGCGGTGCTCCGGGCCGACGGGCTGGCCGTGGACCTGGTCGGCGACCTCGTCGAAGCGGACCTCGCGATCACAGTCAGCGAGTACGACTGCGTGGTCTTCGACCGGATGCTCGGCGCGAACGACTCCCTCGGCTACATCGCGGCGAAGCGCGCCACCGGCTGGACGACCCCTGTGCTGTTCCTCACCGCGCGGGACACGGTCGCCGACCGGCTGGCCGGGTTCGACCACGGCGGGGACGACTACCTGGGCAAACCCTTCGAGGCCTCCGAACTCCTCGCCCGGGTCCGCAGCCTCGCCCGCCGGGCCGGCAGCGCCCGCCCGACCGTGGTCATGGTGGGTGACCTGCGGATCGACCGGGCCCGCCGCGAGGTCCGCCGGGCCGGGGTGCTGCTGTCCCTCACCTCGAAGGAGTTCGCGGTCCTGGAGCTGCTCGCCCACCGGCCCGACCAGGTCACCAGCCGCAGCTGCCTGATCGAGAAGTGCTGGGACGAGATGGCCGACCCGGAGTCCAACGTGGTCGACGCGCTGATCGCCCGGCTCCGCCGCAAACTCGGCACCCCCGCGCTGATCCACACCGTCCGCGGCGAGGGCTTCCGGCTGGAACCGGTCGGGTGAGCCGCCCCGCCACCCCGGCGGGCGTCCGGCTCCGCCGGCTGCGCTGGCAGATCACCTTCGTGTTCGCGCTGGTCAACGCCGGTTTCGCGATCGGCCTGACGGTGGCGACCGAACGCCTGACCCACCAGCACGGCGAGGCGGAGATGTACGCCGAGATGCACCGGCGCACCTCCGGGGCCGTCCGCGAGATCGCCGTCCGCGACGGCCGGGTCGTCGAGAACGGGCTCGTGGACGACGACCTCACCCAGGGCCCGCCGGGGCTGATCCTCCTGATCGGCACCCGGGCCCCGTTCACCGTCGCCTACCGCACCGGCCATCCCCTCGCCCAGCTCCCCGAACCGGCGGTCCGCGACGCCGCCCGCCGGGCGGTCGCCACCATGGCACCCGCCCGGCTCGTGGTCACCGGCCCCGACGGTCACCGGCTGGCCGTGCTCGCGGAGGCCACCTACGACGACGGCCGGCCCGACGAGGTCAGCGGGGCCGTCGTCGCCGTTGCCGACCTGGCCGCCGTCGAGGCCGAGCACCGGCGGTTCGTGCTGGTCCTGGCCCTGGTGTGCCTGGTGGCACTGGCCGGGGCGCCCGCCGTCGGCTACACCCTGGCGGGGCGGTCGCTGCGCCCGGCCCAGCGCGCCCTGGACGACCAGGAGGCGTTCCTCGCCGACACCGCGCACGACCTGCGGACCCCGCTCGCCGCCCTGCGCGCCTACGCCCAGGCCGCCATCCACGACCCGACCCAGCGCGCCGAGCTGCTGCCCCGGGTCGTCACCCTGTCCACCCAGTTGCAGGCCACGGTGGACCAGGCGCTCGCCCAGGCCCGGCTGTCGGCCGGCACCCAGGCCGTCGACCTCGAACCGCTGCGCCTCGACCAGCTCGTCGAGGACCTGGTCGACCACCGGCCCGAGGCAGCCGGGACGGTCACGGTCCGCGCCGTCCCCAGCGTGGTCCGGGGCGACGCGGACCTGCTGCGCCGCGCGATCGGCAACCTGGTGGACAACGCCCTGCGGCACGGCCGGGCGCCCGGGGCCCGCCCCGAGGTCACGGTCACCGTCGAGGGCGGCACCGTGTCCGTGGCGGACCGGGGGCCGGGCGTGCCGTCCGACGTGCTCACCCGGCCCGCGACCCGCCGGGGGCTCGCGATCAGCCGACGGATCGCCGGGCTGCACGGCGGGACGCTCACCGCGACCGGCCGGGACGGCGGCGCGACGTTCACCCTGACGTTGCCGACCGTCGGGGGGCGGTGCGGCGGACAGCGGTAGCCGTTGTGGGGGCGCCGGGTTTCCGGGTGCCCGCCGGCCGGGACCCGCTCCGCGCCCGGCACCCCAGGGGCACGCCGCCGGCCGCGGTCGGGATCCCGTCACCGGGCGCGGTCGGCGTCACGTCACCGGGCGCAGCCAGAAGATCATCGCCCGGGCGGCCTTCGCGTCCCCGACGGCGGGTCCGGCCACCAGGCCCGAGCCGGCGTCCGCCCCGACCCGCAGGGCGAAGCCCGTCGCCCGGTTGACGAGCATGTAGCGGCCGTCCTCCGCGCGGACCGGCCGCCACTGCTGCGCCGTGCCCGCGTCGCACGCGCGCTGCTCGACGGCCGCGCCCGCCGTACTGTTCCGGGGCCGCGCGCACCGGCCGCTGCGGACGTTGACCAGCTTCACGTGGCCGCCCTGGGCGGTGGTCAGCTTCCACTGCTGGGCGGTGCCGGTGCCGGACGGGTTGCGGACCAGCGGGGCACCGTCGGCGGTGGAACCGTTCGAGACCTCGACGGCGTCGACCGAGCCGTCGCGGTGGGCGTAGGCGCGCAGCTGGTACGTCGTGTCGGCCTGCGGCCCGGGGACGGTCAGCGCGTTGAGGGTCCACTGCTGGTCGGCCGCGTCCGTGAACGGCCGCAACGTCGCCGCCGCCGGGTACGCCGCCGGCGCGGTGAGGGCCAGCCCGCTGCGGTTGTTCAGCAGCGCGTACCGGCCGTTGTCGAGCGCCTTCGGGGTCCACAGGGACGCGTTGCCCTCGTGGCACCCGTACTGGAACGTCTCGGTGCCCGGTGCCGTCCCGCTGAAGGCGGCCTCGGCGCACAGGCCGCTGTTGTCGTTCAGCAGCCGGATCCCGGTGCCGTAGTCCAGGGTCCACCGCTGGCTGGGCTGGTCGGTGCGGGCCCGGGCCGTCAGCTTGGCCGTCTGGCCGACTGCGGCGTCCACGATATCGAGGGCGTGCCCCGTGGCGGCGTTGGTGACCGCGTACGTGCCGCCGGTCCGCAGTCCGGTGGAGTCGGGGGTGGCGCTCCTGATGAGGAACGCGCTGTCGGCGATGTTCCAGTGCGTGGCGAGCGCGGAGCCGGGCACCGGGTTCGGGTGGAAGTAGTCGTCGCCGCCGCAGTCCAGGAGCCGGTCGGCGTCGAGTTCGGGGCACACGTAGGACATGGGCGAGCCGTAGCACATCAGGTCCCACTCGTCGGAGCAGTGGTTGCCGCCGCTGAAGTGCGGGGCGAACGCGAGCACCGCGCCGAGCTGGTGGCCCAGTTCGTGCGCGACGGCGTTGGCGCCCCAGCAGTCGACGTCGATCCGGGCGTAGTAGGGGCCGGTGTTGAACCGGTTCTCCGCACCCGGCCGGTCGTCGTTGTCACCCCAGGTGGCGCCGCAGTGGTGTGCGTCGGAGGGATCGACCCGGGGGTCGCCGAGCATGATGTACTGCCGGCCCGGCTTGTCGTAGCCCAGCGCGGCGATCGCGTTCCGGCTGCCTCCGAGGTCGGCGATCACCGACGGGGCCAGTCCGACCTCGCGGACCGCGATCTCACACGACGATCCGGCGGCCTCGGTCACGAACCGCACGTGCCGGCTCGCCCCGAACCGGGCCGCGCTGTCGTTGAACACGTCGTCGACGGACGCGAGGATCGCCCGCAGGGTCAGCAGGTACGCGTCCCGGCGCGACGGCTTGGCGTTGTTGTACACGTAGAGGATCTCGACCCGGGCGCCCGCGACGCCGTCGCCCTCGCACCGGGGCGGGTTGGCCTCGATCTGGGCCGCGGCGACGGCGTCGGGCAGCGGGCCGGTCAGCCGGGCGGCGCCGGGCGGCGGCTGTTCGAGGCGGGACGTCGGTTGCGACGGCCGGCCCTGGGCCGGGGTCGTCGCGACGGTGAGGGGCAGGAGGGTGGCGCACGCCAGGACGCCGAGCAGGCGGCGGGCGTACGGACCGGACAACCGCATACGGGTACCTCACTACTCTCGGTCCGGGGTGCGTCCCCGGACACGGAGCCGAGTGTGTCCACCGGTTCATGACACTTTCGTGACGCCCGCCGCCCGCCGGCCGACCCCCGAGGCCCCAAGCCCGAGACCCGAGACCCGAGACCCGAAGCCCGGTCCCGCCACCGCCCCGGAACGGCCACGATGGACGCCGCGCGGCCCCACCCCCGACCGGTCTCACGAAATTGTCACGGAGTTCCCCGCAGGATCGTTGACATGAGCGCACTCGGAGACCGGCCCGGCCCGCTCGACGCCGCGTCGCTGCACCCGTGGCTGCAGCCCACCGGCATGGACCGGCACTATTTCGCCGAGGCCGCCCGGTTGCGCGCCGAGATCGCGGGGCTGCTGGTCCGCGACCTCGGCGCGGGCGCGTTCGTGCCCTATCTCGTGCAGAACGCGACCGCCGGGCTGACGGCCGTGCTCTGGGCGGCGGCCCGCGCGGGGCGGCAGGTGCACGTCCCCGGCCCGGCCGCGCAGCACCACCCGGACCTGCACCGGCTGCTGCCCTGGAGCGCGCCCGCGCACGGGTGGTCGTTCCGGACCCACGTCTCGCCGCTCACCGGGCACACCGATCCGCTGCCGGACGCGCCGGTGCGGATCGTGGACGCCTCGCAGTCGCTGGGCACCACCCTCACCGGGGCGGCGCTGCGGGGCGGGGACGTGCTCCTCGCGCCCCTGCACCTGCACCTGGGCCTGGCGGTGGGGGTCGGCCTGGTGCTGGTCCGGCGGGAGCACCCGGAGCTGGACCCGGTGCACGCGGTCCTGGCCGGCGCGGAGGCCGACGCGCAGTCGCTCGCGCCGCTGCGGCAGGTGGCCCGGAACCTGTCCGCCGCGCGGGGGTCCATCGTCAACCGGGCGGAGATCCGGGTCGACGAGCGGCTGCGCGCCTGGGGTACCCGTCGCGGTCTGTCGATCTCCGGGTCGCCCTCGGGGGTGCCGTTCGCGTGTGTGTCCACGGTGGATGGCACGCCGGTCGCGGACCGGATCGACCTGGCCGGCTGGTGGCACCACCGGGACACGGACACCGCGCGGTTCGCGGTGCAGACCACGGGACTGCTGTGCGACGGGCCGGTCGACCGCACCGACGCGTTCACGGCGGCCCTCGGGGAGGCCGGAACACCCTGACAGAGCCTCATCGGGTACGGCGGCGCGCCGTACCCGATGAGGTCTCCCGCTCTTCTAGAGGGTGATCGACCAGCTGTCGAGCTTGCCGGTGTCGCCGGGGCCGTAGTCGCTGACCCGCAGCTGCCAGGTGCCGCCGGCCGGGCTCGCCACGTTCGGGACGGTGAACGTGATCGGCCCGTTCCACGGGGTGCACGGGTAGTTGCCGGTGCCGCTGTACTTGACGGCGTAGGCCTTCCCGTTGGGGTCGAACAGCGTGATGCCCAGGTCCTCGGCGCAGGTGTGCTGGACGGTCACGACGAGGGTGACCGTCGCGACGGCCTGCCCGGTGGCCGTGGAGGTCACGGGGCTGAGGATCCGGCCGAGGTCGGCGATCGGGAAGTCGGCGTCGTTGACGAACGTGCGGTCCCCGCCCCCGGTCGGCCTGGTGCGCACGCTCACCGGCACGGTCGCCTTCGACCTGTTGCCGGCCGCGTCCCGGGCCTGGACCGTGAACGGGTAGGCCGTGTCGGCGGCCAGACCGGTCACCGTCGCCGTCGTGCCGGTGACCGTGGCGGCCACCGCCGAGCCGTTGTACACGTCGTAGGCGCTGACCCCGGTGTTGTCCACCGACGCGTCCCAGGCCAGGGTCACCGAGGTGGTGGTCTGGGCCGTGGACCGCGGGTTGCCGGGTGTGGTCGGCGGCTCGTCGTCGGCGCCCCCGCCCGGCTGGGTGCGGGCGCTCACGGTCGCCGACGCCGGGGACACGTTGCCGGCGGCGTCCTTCGCCCTGACCGTGAACGTGTACGCCGTGTCGGGGCTCAGACCCGCCACCGTCGCCGAGGTGCCGGTGACCGTGGCGGCCACCGCCGAGCCGTTGTACACGTCGTACCCGGTGACGCCCTTGTCGTCGGTGGACGCGTCCCAGGCCAGGGACACCGTGTTCTGCGTGCTACCGGTCGAGCGGGCGTTGCCCGGCGCGGTCGGCGGGGAGACGTCCCCGGGGTTGCCGGTGACCAGGGTCAGGTTCCACTTCGTCAGGGCCTCCTTGACGGGCTGGAAGATGGACAGGTCGTCGTCGTTGGTCGGGTTCGCCACGCAGGAACTGGGGCCGCCGTCGTGCAGGCCGGCGGCCTTGTCCCCGACCAGCCAGCCACCGCCGGAGTCCCCGCCCAGCGAGCACGCCGTGGTCCAGGTCAGGTCGTCGATGACCAGGGTGCCGTAGGTGACGGACTTGTGGGTGTACTTGACGACCCCGCACTTCCACTTCGACGTGTTGCCCGAGTGGCAGGTCGCGTCGCCGACCAGCGCGTCCACGGAACCGTTGACGGTCACCGCCGGCTGGTCCCAGGTGTTCACGGCCGCCGACAGGTTCCAGTTCGGCTCGGTCACCGCGACGACGCCCATGTCGCCCTCGCGGGCGTTGACGCTGCGGGTCCCGCCGACGTTGGACGTGCCGATCTTGTTGAGCTGGCCCTGCTGGCCGTACGCGGCCTGGTTGGCGTCGTTGGTGCAGTGTCCGGCGGTGAGGAAGTGCTTGGCTCCGGCGGAGTCGGTGACCGGGAAGCCGATGGAGCAGTTCGACTCCGTGCCGGGCCACCACGGGCTGCCGGTGCGAATGTCGCCGCCCTGTTGGCGCGGCTGGGAGTCGGTCTCCACGACCCGCACCCCCGCGCCGAGCGCCCGGAACCGCCCGACCGCCGCGTCGGTGGCCGCCGTGCGGGCGGTGGTGTTGACGTCGACCTTCACGAGGTTGGCCTGGACGTCCACGCCCCAGCTGTACACGCCGGGGACGCCCGGGCCGACGATCGCCCTGATCTGGGCGACGAGTCCGTCCAGTTCGGCGGGTCCCCGGCCGACGAGCTTCGGTTCGGCCCCGGCGGCGCGCGCCCGGGCCGCCGCGCCCTCGGTGGTCACGGCCACCACGAGCCGGCCGGACTCCGGGTCGAACCACTTGCCGGCGAGTTCGGCCCGCAGGGCCGGGGGCAGCTTCTCGGCCACCCGGTGCGCCTTGTCCTGGGCGTACAGCCGCTGCCGGGCCTCCTCGGGGCTGATCTTCAGGTCGCGGGCGATCCCGGCGACGGCGGCGTCGGGGGCCACGGTCATCTCCGGTGGCGCGCTGAGGGCCACGGTGGCTGGCCCGGACCAGACGGCGACGACCGTCGCCCCGACCAGGGCCGCGCCGCCCAGCGCGGCGGTGAGTTTGCTACGCATGCGCATCGCAAAAGCCTCTTTCTTATGTGTACCGTGCGGAAAGTATCGATGTGGGTGCCGCGCGTCCGGCCCGGCAGGGAGGCGGCCGGACCGGACGCGGGCCGCTACTCGAGTCGCGCGAGCTGCCGGGAGTCGCCCCGGACCGCCGCCGACCGGGGACGGTGGACCGCCGGGGTGGCCGCCAGCGGGCCGCCGGTGATGTCCAGCGGGCCGGTGGCGTAGACGGCCTGGTCGTACGCCTGGCCGCTGGGCGCCGCGCCCGCCGAGTACACGCCGAGGGCCTTGCCGTTGATCACCGAGCCGCCGCTGTAGTTGCCGACGAACCGGCCCGAGGCGGTGTTCGCGAGCTGCGCCATGGTCATCGGGCCGCCGACCGAACGGGCCGCGCTCCACCCGGTGCCGCCGTTGGTGGACGTGACGAGTCCGACCTTGAGCTGGCAGGTGTCGGCGGTGCAGTCGGCCGTGTCGTAGTAGTAGTACTGGAGCACCAGCTTCGCGGTGGCACCCTGGGTGGTCTGGTCCACCGCGATGGTCGGGAAGTACGTCTCCCCCGCCCCGGTCGGGATCTTCGTCGGGGCCGACCAGGTCCGCCCGTCCGTCGAGGTGACCAGCAGGATGTCGTTGAACGCGTCACCGTTGTTCCGGCTGTCCGGCCAGGCCAGGTAGTACTTCCCGCTGGCGTCCACGTCCAGGGAGGCGAGCGGGTTGCCCCGCAGGCCGCCGGCCGGCTGGTGGAACCGGATGTCGGTGGCGCTGGCCGCCGCGCTCCAGGTGGTCCCGCCGTCGGTGGACTGGGTGTACATCTGGTTGTTGCCGCCGGACACCCGGTCGTAGACGGCGACCACGTTCCCGTTGGGCTGGCTGGCGACGCCGGTGGGCAGCGCCCCGGTCGCCCCGGACACCGTCTTGTACGCGCCCCAGGTCACCCCGCCGTCCGTGGACGTGGACATCACCAGCTGGTTGTTGCCGGCGTTGTTGTCGATGGCCGCGTAGCAGTAGCCGTAGCGGGGGCTGGCCGACCAGTTGTCGCAGGCCACCCAGTTCTTGTCCCACTTCTCGCTTCCGGTGCCGGACACCGCCAGCTTCGGCTGCGACCAGGTCAGGCCGTCGCTGGACGTGTTGATCGCCAGGCCCATGCCCGACACGGCGCTGGTGTACGGCGTGCTCGCGATCAGCCACCGGCCGTGCCTGGCGCTGTACGCGACGACGGGCAGCGCCGCCCGGTCGTACGTCCCGCCGTCCACCTTCGCGCCCGGCACCTTGCCGGTCCGCCACGTCGTGCCGCCGTCGGTGGAGGTCGCCCAGCCGAGGCCGACGGCCGCCCCACCCTCGATCCGGCCGTTCTGGAACGCGGCCACGACGGTGGTGCCGTAGGCGAAGCTGTCCACCTCCACCTGGGTGGCGTGCTGCCCGGTGGACTCGGTGTACGGGTCCGCGCTGATCCGCGTCGCCCCGGGGCCCGGACCGGGGCCCGGCCCCGGACCCGGGTCGACGTCGAACGCGACATCGTCGAACAGGGTGGACACCGGGTCGCCCGGGTAGTTGTCGTCCCGGTTGACCAGGGTCAGCGTGTAGCTGTGCCCGGCGGTCACCGTGGCGTCGACCCGCTTGTAGCCCTCGCCGTTGGTGCACGTCTTCGCCAGCGGGGTGCTGGTCGCGCCCGTCGTGTTGTCGGTGAGCGTGGCCTTGGCCCAGGCGTAGTACACGGTGTCGGGGCAGGTCAGGCTGTACCAGAACGACAGGCGCTGGGAGCCGGCCGGCGCGGTGAACGTCTGCGACACCGAGGAGACCCCGTTCGTCGCGGACGTGCTGCCGAGCCGGGCGGCGTGGGTGCCGCCGTGCGCGCCGGAGTTCACGGTGCCGGCGGTGCCGGTCGCGGTCCAGCCCGTCAGGTCCCCGTTGTCGAAGCCGCCGTTGACGATCGCGCCGCCGCCACCGCCGGTCTGGGTGCGGGCGCCCACCCCGTTGGAGGCCCCGGAGACGTTGCCGGCGGCGTCCTTCGCCTTCACCGTGAACGTGTACGCGGTGTCGGGGCTCAGGCCGGTCACCGTCGCCGACGTGCCGGTCACCGTCAGCGCCAGGGCCGAACCGTTGTAGACGTCGTACCCGGTGACGCCGACGTTGTCCGTGGAGGCGTCCCAGGCCAGGGAGACGCTGGTGGACGTCGTACCCGTCGAGCGGGCGTTGCCCGGGGCGGTCGGCGCGGACGTGTCCCCCGGCGGGGTGCCGACCGCGACCTTCCACAGGGTGTACGCGATCCCGTCCGCGCTGCGGTTCAGCGCGGTGGCGTTGATGTTGTTCGTGGTGTCGCACGACTGGTGGTAGCAGGGGTCGTACGCGGCCCGGGAGCCGCCCCACTTGGTGACCTGGGCGGCCGTCTTGGTCGCGTTGGCCCCGGTGGCGTACCCGGACGTGGCGATGCCCGCGTTCTTGAACGACGCGTCGTCGGAGCGGCCCTGGCCCTCGACGTTCTCCTCCGGGGACAGGTTGAGCGAGTCCCAGTAGGCCTTCATCGGCGCGGACGTGGCCGAGGTGATGTTGTTGATGAAGTAGCCGCCGTTGGGGGAGGCCACCATGTCGAAGTTGTAGTACCCCTTGATGGCGCTCTTCTGGGCCGCCGACAGGGAGTTGACGTAGAACCGGGACCCGTTGAGGCCCTGCTCCTCGTCCGTCCACCAGGCGAACCGGACCTTGTTCAGCATCGTCGGGTTCGCCGATGCCAGGGCGAGCGCCGTCTCCAGCAGCGCGGCCGAACCGGAGCCGTTGTCGTTGACGCCCGGACCGGCGGAGACGCTGTCGAGGTGCGCGCCGAACATGTGCACGTTGCCGGCGTCGCCGCCCGTCCACTCCGCGATCAGGTTGTTCGACGGGTAGGTGCAGGAGGAGCAGTTCTGCTCGGTGACCGTGTAACCGGCCGCCTGGAGCTTGCCCTTCACGTAGGCCAGCGACGCGGTGTAGCCCGCGCTGCCCGCCCGCCGGTTGCCGCCGTTCTGCGAGGCGATCGTGCCGAACTGGGCCAGGTGCGCCTGCACCTTCGCGACGTCGATGTCCGGCGCGGTGCCGCCCGGGTTCGGGGTTCCGCCCACGGTCAGCGCGTAGGTCGCCGTGTGGGTCGCGGCGCCCGTGCCGGTGACGGTCACGGTGTAGGAACCCGGTGCCGCCGAGGAGGCCGCCGACAGGGTCAGCGTGGAGCTGGCGCCGGACTGCACCGACGACGGGTTGAACGACGCGGTGACCCCCGACGGCAGGCCGCTGGCCGTGAGGTTCACGGTCTGCGCGGTGCCCGAGGTGGTGCTCGTGCCGACCGAGGTGGTCGCCGACGCGCCCGGCTGGACGGCGCCGCTGGCCGGGTTCAGGGAGATCGAGAAATCGTTGCCGGGGGTACCGGTGCAGGTGGCCTCGCCCGACTGGGCCGGCAGGGTCACCGCGTCCCAGGCGGCCTTGGTCTTGTTGTACAGACCACAGGTGCTGTCGAGGTTCTTGGCCGCCTGCAGCGTGGCGATCCGGTACTTCTTGTACGTCATCCCCGACGTCTTGAGCAGCATCGCGTTGTAGAACACCTTCCCGGCGTTCTGGATGCCGACCCCGGTGACCGAGGAACTGTTGCAGGTCGGGCTCGCCGGCTGCCCGTTGGTGGGGGCGTTGCCCTCGGCCAGCAGGTAGAACCAGTGGTTCAGCGGCCCGGCCGCGTCGTGCACCTCGGTGTTCGGGATGGCCGAGGAGTAACAGTTCGGGCTGCGGCCGTCCTTGTTCGGCTCGTACATGTAGCGCAGCGGCTTGTTGTTGCCGCCGAAGTTGACCAGCTCGCCGACCTCGTAGTCGGGCCGGTCCACGGAACTGTTGAGGTACCACTCGGTGAGCGCGCCGAAGATGTCCCCGGTGCCCTCGCCCAGGCCCGCCTCCGACGACGTGCCGCCGGGGGTGTTCTCGTCGATGCCGTGGCCGTTCTCGTGCCCGACGACGTCCATGCCGGTCAGCCACTGGTTCGCCGAGTTGTATCCGAACAGGGTCGCGTTGGGCACGTAGTCCCAGTAGGCGTTCTTGTCCTGGAGACCCACATAGGACGGCCAGCCGCCGCCGTTGCCGTTGAACCCGTTGCGGCCCAACCAGTTCTTGAGCATGTCCCACTCGCCGGCGTTGGCGTACATCACGTCCACGCAGCCGGAGACCTTGTCCGTCTTCGAGGAGCTGCCCCACACGTCGTCGGCGTCGGTGAGGATCGCACCGGTGCTGCCCGAGTAGTCCGCGCAGCTGATGTTGCCCCGGGTGGGGTCCTGCATCTTGTAGGCGCCGCTGGAGCCGGAGGTGGGGATGGTCAGGTTCGACCCGCTCCACACGCCCGTGCCCGTACCGGCCTCGATCTCCTCCACCGCGTGCGCGACCGCGCCGGACCGGGCGTCGACGTACACGTGCTGCCGGCTGGGGCGGGTCTCCCCCGCGTGCCCGTGGCCCTGGTCCCGGCCGGGGGCCGCCGCGCCCGCGACGAGGACGTCCCAGGCCAGGACGGGGGTCGGCTGACCGGTGGCGAGCACGACCAGGCGCGGCTCGGTCGAGGAATCGGTCCGCAGCAGCCGGGTCCGCGCCGTCGCGGCCGCCCGGTCCGCCGGGACCGTGGGGGTGGTGGCGACGCTGATCGCGGACTCGCTCGCCGACACGGTGGTCAGCACCCGGCCGGCCGCGTCGGTCGCCACCACCGCGTCGCCGCCCACCACGGGCAGGCCGCGGTACGTCCGGTCGTAGGACACGTAGTACAGGTCGCCGCGGCCCGGGTTCCCCCCGGTGTAGACGGCGCGGCGGTCGAACCGCTCGTCCGGTCCCTTCCGCAACGCGTCCAGCCCACTGGCGGCCGCCCGGTCCGCGGCGGCCACCGCGAGCCCGACGGGATCCTGGGCGGCCGCGGCGGTCGGGGGCCCGGCCGCCGACCACGACAACGCGGCGACCGTGCCGGCGACCACGGCGAGCGCGATCCCCGCCGCCGCGACCGGTAACCCGGCTCTGCGTTTTGCGAGCATGACGATATCTCCCATCCGCATTCCTCAATGACTGCTGATGGGTGGAGCTAACCGGAGTCGCGCACGGTCAGATACCGAGGAAACCCTTGGTCAGGGGGTACGGGGCGGCGGGTCGCGTCCTCCGGCGGACACGCAAGGGTTTTCCCGGTACGCGAACGGCGCACCCTCGGGTAACAGGGCCCGGGCGCCCCGGGTCGGGCTCAGGAGTCGGCGGGCATCCGCAGGTAGCTGTGCGTGCGGCCGATCGTCGCGTACCCGAGGCGGGCGTACAGCTCACGCGGCCAGTCGTCCTCCTCCGCCACCAGCAGCACCAGGTCGCAGCCCGCCGCGCCCGCCCGCGAGAGCCCGTCGGCCAGCAGCGCCCGGGCGTACCCGCGTCCGGTGTGCGCCGGCAGCGTCATCAGGTCCTCGATCTGGGCGACCCCGGTGGCCGGGTCCAGGTACAGGTCGCCCCGGCAGGCCACCTCGCCGTCCGGGGCGCGCGCCACGAGGAACAGCACCCGGTCCGCGCCGCGCACCGTGGCCGCCCCGCGCCCGGCCAGCTGCTCGATCACGTCGTCCGGCGCGTCGGGCTTCTCGCCGCGCCACTCCCGCCGGGCCGCCTCCGTGCGCGCGGCCACGTCCACGACGTCCACCACCACGGTCGGGTCGGCGGGCCGGTCCGGTGCCGCGCCGGTGTGCCGCATGACCACGGTGGCGCTGTGCTCGTACCCGGCGTCGACGAACGCCGGCCCGACCCGGGCGGCCAGGTCCGGGTCCGCCACGTGCACCAGCCGGTGCGCCCGGCCGGCGGCGGCGAACACCGCGTCCACGTCCTCCGGGCCGGCCGGACCCTCCAGGTGCAGCTTGTTGTGCGCGTAGGAGTGCGCGAACGTGTCGTCGAAGGCGCCGAACCCGTAGGGCAGGTCCACCACCCGCTCGGCCTGGCTGCGGGCGAACGCGCGCAGGAAGGCCAGGGACCGGGCCAGTTCAGGGGTACTCATCCCCGCAGGCTACGTGCGCCGCCCCCGGTCCCGCACCGGGTTTCCGGCCGGCTAGCGGAGGCGGAGGGCCTCGGCCAGCAGGTCCAGGGCTGCCGGGTTCTGCCGGGTCTGCATCACGATCAGGTCGTCGACGACGCCGAGCGCGCCGAACGCGTCGATCGTCGCGGCCAGCTCGCCGGCGTCGGTCTGCGGGGCCAGCATGCCCACCGTGACCCGCAGGGTGCCCGGGTCGCGGCCCTCCGCGTCGAGCGCGGCGCGCAGGTCCGCGAGGCGCTCGGCGAGCCGGTCGTTGGGGCCCGGGTACCAGGCGGTGTTCCACGCGTCGGCGTACCGGGCGGTCAGGCGCAGCATCCGGGGGCGGAACCCGCCGATCAGCAGCGGGATCCGGCGGGCGGGCGCGGGCATCAGGGTGGCCCCGGCGGCCCGGTGGTGGCGGCCCTCGAACGTCACGGTCTCCCCGCGCAGCAACGGCACGAGGATCTCCAGCGCCTCCGCGAACCGGCCGCCCCGCAGGTCGGTGGGATAGCCGAAGTCCTCGTACTCGCGGTCGTACCAGCCCGCGCCCACCCCGAGGGTCAGGCGGCCGGCGCTGATCTCGTCGACCGTCACCGCCATCTTCGCCAGCAGGGCCGGGGGCCGGAACGCCAGGCAGGTGACCAGTTGGCCGAGCTCGACCCGGTCGGTGACCGCCGCGAGGGCCGCCTGCATGGTCCACGCCTCGTGGATGTCCTCCGGCGGGACGTCGCCGTGGCCGCTGTACAGGTGGTCGAACACCCAGAGCGAGTCCACGCCCACGGCCTCGGCGTGCCGGGCGTACCCGCGCACCTCGGCCCAGGTGGACAGCTTCCCGGTGTCGTCGAGCCGGGTCATCGGAACGATCACGCCAATCCGCATCCGCGCAGACTAACCGAACCCCGGGGCCGCGTGGATCGCCGGAATGGCCGGGGTGCGCGCGCCGCGTACCCGGGTCCCGGTCGGTGGCGACCCCTACGGGTAGGGCTAGCGGTACCACGAAGAGTCGTGGCTGCTGGATCGTGACGGCTGGCCGGTTCGACAAGGCTCGGGGTATGCAAACGAGGGACCGGTTCGTCGACGCGCTGCGGGCACTGGGCACCGTGGCGGTGGTACTGCTGCACTGGCTGATGCCCGTCGTGGCGTGGGACGGCCACCGCCTGGAGATCGGCAACGCGCTGTCCGGGGAGGGCGGCTGGGCCGTCACCTGGGTCGCCCAGATCATGCCCATGATGTTCTTCGCGGCGGGCTGCGCCACGTACGGCTCCCTGCGCCGGGCCACCGACGGCTGGTCGTTCCTGCGTCGCCGCCTGCCCCGGCTGCTGTGGCCGATCGGGGTGTTCCTCGCCGTGTGGGCCGTGGCCGGGCCGGCCCTGGTCGCCGCCGGGGTGCCGTGGGCCGCCGTGCGCCGGGCGGCCGGCACCGCCCCGCAACTGCTGTGGTTCATCGCCGTGTACCTGCTGGTCCTCGCGTTGGCCCCGGTGTTCGGCCGGCTGCACGGGAAATACCGATGGGGGGTACTCGTCGGGCTCGCGGCCTGCGCGGTCGCCGTCGACGTCGCCCGGTTCACGACCGGGGTCACCGAACTCGGCTACCTCAACGCCGTGCTCGTCTGGCTGATCCCGCACCAGCTCGGCTTCTTCTACGCCGACGGCACCCTGACCCGCTGGTCCCGGGGCCGGCTCGCGGCGGTGGCAGGGGGCGGGATCGCGGTGCTGACGGCGCTCGTCCTGCTCGGCCCGTACCCGGCGAGCATGATCGGGATGCCCGGGGCGGCCATGTCGAACATGAACCCGCCGACCGTGTGCCTGGTGGCGCTCACCGGGTACCAGATAGCGCTGGTCCTGCTCCTGAAGCCGTTGATCCTGCGCCTCCCGGCCCGCCCGGTCGACTGGATCCAGCGGCACAGCATGACCGTGTACCTGTGGCACCTCACCGCCGCGTTCCTCGTGTTCGGCGTGCTCCTGCTGGGCCTGGGCCTCACGCCGCCCGCGCCGGGCACCACCTCCTGGTGGCTAACCCGCCCGCTGTGGCTCGCCGGGCTGGCCGCGCTGCTCGCCGTGTTCGTGTTCGCGTTCCGGTGGGCCGAGCAGCGCGAGGTGCGGCTGCCGCGCCCCCGGGTCGGGCTGCTCGGGTACGCCGGGCTGGCGTGCCTGCTGGTCGCGTTGCTGCTGGTGGTGACCGGGGGGACGTTGCCGCCGCTGGATCGGGGGGTGGACGCGGTGGTGCGCAGCGACCAGGCGTTGGCGGTGCTGTTGGGGGCGCTCGGGGTGGCGCTGGGGGTGCTGGCCCGCCGCCCGACCCCCGCCCCGGCCCAGGTCCCGGGCCCGACGGTGACCAGCCAGGTGGCGGCGCCCGTGCTGCTGGCCCCACGGGAGCCGGTCGGCGCCGGACGGTGAGTCCCGGTCCCGCCCGGCGAAGGTCCTCCGGGGACCGCGCCGGGCGGCCGGTCCGTGCCCGGCGGGCGCGGGTCGCCCCCGGGCACCCCGTCGGGTTCAGGCGCCGGGGCGCAGCTGGCGGAGCGTGTAGCCCGCGCCGGTCGGGTCCAGTCCCCGGGTCGCCCGTTTGAAGAGAAACTCCGCACGGGGGTACGACAGCCGGGTGCGCCCCGTCTCCGGGCACACGTCCGCCTCCGACGGGGTCCGCGCGGGCCCCGGCCGGCGGTCGGCGAGGAACAGCGGGCCCCGGGTCCGGCCGGCCAGGAGTTCGGGCAGTAGCCGGGCCGTACCGGAGCGCCAGGTGATCCATCTACCGGCCACCCGGGCGCGGCGGTCGTCGAGGTCCAGGTCGGTCACGTCCAGGGCGAGGACGGCGGTCACGGGGGCCGCCGACTCGTGCAGGAGCAGCCACAGGGTGCGTTCCCGCAGCGCGACGCCGGGTCGGGTCCACAGTGTCGCCAGCCGGTCGGGATCGGCCGGCGGGGTCGGGGGGCGGTTCTCGGCCCGGCGTTCCAGGTCGTCGGCCAGGGCGTCCGTGCCGGCCCAGGCGCCGAACGAGCGCACCGTCGAGCGGTGCCGGTTCCAGGTCTTCGCGGCGGCGCTCCCCCAGGCGGTGGCGCAGGCGCGGGCCACGTCGGCGGCGGTGAGGTCCGCGAGGGGGACGCTGTCGCCGAGGGCGAGGCGAAGGCGGCGCAGGGTCTGGGCGTAGGAGCGCAGGGTGGCGGGGTCGAGGTCGTCGCGGGCCAGGAAGTCCCGGGCGGCGGTCGCGAGCGTCGCCCCGGGTACGGGATCCCCGCCGGGGGCGTTGGTCCCGACCACGTCGCCGTGGCTCGAACCCGCCCCCGCCGAGTCGGCCGCGGCCGGTCCGGCACCGGCGTGGGCGTTCCCCGCCTCGGTCTCCGTGTCGGAGGCCACGGGAGTCGGCCCGGTGGCGGCCGCGCGGCGGAGGAGGAACGCGCGTTCGGCCGCGTTGCGGGTCAGCGCGGCGGCCCGTTCGAACTCGCGGCGCGCCTCGCCGTACCGGCCGAGGCGTTCGAGCAGGTCGCCCCGGACACCGGGCAGCAGGTGGTAGTCGCGCAGCGCGGGCTCCGAGGTCAGGGAGTCCACCAGGGCCAGGCCGGCCTCCGGTCCGCGCGCCATGCCGACGGCCACCGCCCGGTTGAGCTGGACGATCGGGGTGGGCAGCAGGCGGGACAGGGCCTCGTACAGGGCGGCGATCTGGGCCCAGTCGGTGTCCGCCGGGGAGCGGGACTGGGCGTGGCAGACGGCGATGGCGGCCTGGAGCACGTACGGGCCGGGTGGGCCGCCGAGTGCGCGGGCGCGCAGCATGGCGGTGAACCCGCGCCGGATCAGGAGCTGGTCCCACCGGCCCCGGTTCTGCTCGTGCAGCGGGACGGGTTCCCCGGACGGGCCGGTGCGCGCCGCCGAGCGGGACGCCTGGATCTCCATCAGGGCGACGAGGCCGTGCGCCTCCGGTTCGTGCGGGGCGAGTTCGGCGAGCAGGCGGCCCAGGCGGAGGGCCTCCAGGCACAGGTCGGCGCGGATGAGGTCGTCGCCGGACGTGGCCGAGTACCCCTCGTTGAAGATCAGGTAGACGACCTCCAGCACGGAGGTCAGCCGATCGGCCAGCGCGGCCCCGGCGGGGAGTTCGAACGGGACCCGTTCGGCCGCGAGGGTGCGTTTGGCGTCGGCGATCCGGCGGGTGACGGTCGGTTCGGGCACCAGGAACGCGCGGGCGATCTCCCCGGCGGTCAGGCCGCCGAGCAGCCGGAGGGTCAGCGCGGCCCGGGAGTCGGCGGGCAGCACCGGGTGGCAGGACAGGAACATCAGGCGCAGGACGTCGTCGGGCTCCGCCTCGGACGGGTGTTCGAGCTCGTGGGCGAGCTGCTCGTGCCGGCGTTCGAGCCGCTGGGCGCGCCGGACGTGGTCGACGGCCCTGCGCTTGGCGATCGCCGTCAGCCAGGCGCCGGGATTGTCCGGGACGCCCTCGACGGGCCACTGTTCGAGGGCCGCGACGAGGGCGTCCTGGGCGAGTTCCTCCGCGAGGCCGACGTCGCGGACCACCCGGGTCAGCCCGGCGATGATCCGGGCCGACTCGAGTTTCCAGACCGCGTCGACGGTGCGGCGGGTCTCCGCTAGGGACATGGCACGGCTACGAGAAGACCTGCTGGATCACGCTCTCGCCGTCGCCGACGATCCGGCGGAACCGGCGGCACAGCTCGACCGCCTCCTCCTTCGACCGGACCTCGACCAGCGCGAAGCCGGCCACGGCCTCCTTGGCCTCGGCGAACGGCCCGTCGGTGACGGTGATCTGGTCGCCGACCGAGGTGACCCGGACGCCGCCCGCCTCCAGGCCGCCGGTGGCCAGGAGCACGCCCGCCGCCGTGAGCTCCTCGATGAACGCGCCCATCTCGGCGAACAGCTTCTCGTCGGGGACGGAGTCGGACGGCTTGGACATCATCAGGTACCGCATGGGAACTCTCCTTCAACGTCTTCCGGTGTACTGCCCACGCGTCGTCCAGCGTATACGACAGGGAACGGCGGCGTTCCCTGTCACATCGCCCGGACGACGTGTCAGCGAAACCACCCCGCAGCACACCGGAACGAGGCACCCGCCATGACCGCCACCCAGCTCCCCGCCCCCACCTCCGCCACCGGCACGATCACCGCCGCTCCGTCGGCGCGTTCGACCACCCGGGCCCTGCTCGCCTGCGGGGTCGTCGCCGCGCCCCTCTGGGCGGTCGTCTCCCTGACCCAGGCCGCGACCCGGGAGGGCTTCGACATCACCCGGCACCCGCTGAGCGCCCTGAGCAACGGCTCCCTCGGCTGGCTCCAGATCACCAACTTCGTCCTCGCCGGGGTACTGACCCTGCTCGGCGCGTCCGGCCTGCGCCGGGCGATGCGCGGCACCCCGGGCGGTACGTGGGCGCCCCGGCTGGTGCGGGCCGCCGGGGTCGGGCTGGTCGGCGCCGGGGTGTTCGTGATGGACGCGGCCGACGGCTTCCCGGCCGGTACCCCCGCGGGAATGGGCGTCCTGCACTGGCACAGCTTCGGCCACATGATCGCCGGGACGCTGACGTTCGCGACCCTGATCGCCGCCTGCTACGTCCTCGGCCGGTACTACCGCCGCGCCGGGCACCGGGGGCTCGCCGTCGCCTCCCGGGTCGCCGGCTCCGCGCTGCTCGTCGGGGACCTGTGGGCGATGGCCGGCGGGAAGGCCGGGTCGCTGACGCTGGCGGTCGGCGCGATCTCCGCGATGCTGTGGGTCGCGGCGGCCACCGCCCGGTTCCGGCGCGCCGCCTGAGACAAGCCCCGCCCCGGACGGCCCCGTGCGACCGCGCACGGGGCCGTCGGCGTGTCCGCGCGCGGGGCCATCGGCGTGTCCGCGCGCGGGGCCGTCGGGATGTCCGCGCGCGGGCCGCGCGGGCCCGGTCGGCACGTTCCCGACGGCCCGGCACAGTCGGTCCCGGACACTGTCGGACCGCCGTGTCCCGTGCCCCGGAAAGTTCCCCCCACGGAGGGTCGACATCGATGACTCTCGACAGGTATCGGGGCGGGCAGATCTTGCGAACACAGTGCTGAAGTACCAGATTTAATTAACACAGGTTATTTACAGTAGGTCCGGCGCTGGCTACAGTCGTCGATGTGTCCAGGGGCCGTTAGCTCCCCCACGGACATCCCATCCCCCGCAGGACCCGGCGCACCGTCGCGCACGGGAACGACCGCGCCATGTCTGTCCACAATGGAGATGAGGAGCCCGGCGATGCAGGTCTCGGTAGTCATCCCGAACCACAACCACGCCCGTACCCTGCCCCTGGTGCTCGACTCGGTGTACGCGCAGACCCGGCCGGTCGCGCAGGTCGTGGTGGTCGACGACGCGAGCACCGACGGGTCCCTCGACGTGCTCCGCGGGTACCCGTGCGAGGTGGTCGCCCTGACCGTCAACCGGGGGGTGTCCACGGCGCGCAACCGGGGCGCGGGGGCCGCGACCGGCGACGTGCTGTTCTTCCTGGACGCCGACACCGCGCTGGCCCCCGACGCGGTGGCCAACGCGGTCCGGGTCCTGGAACGCGAGCCGGACGTCGGCTGCGTGCACGGCCTGATCTCGGTCGAGCCGCTGATCGACGACGGCCCCGTGGAGCGGTACCGGGTGCTGCACCACCACGTCGGCCGGCTGCGCGCCGTCGGGCTGGTGTCGACGGCGTTCTTCGCGCACGCCGCGATCCGCCGGGCGGTGTTCGAGGAGGTGGGGCCGTTCGACCCGGGGCTGCGCGACAACGAGGACGTGGAGTACAGCGACCGGCTGGCCCGGCGCACGCTGATCCGGCTGTCCGCCGACGTCGTCGGGTACCACGACGACGTGCAACGGCTCTGGCCGCTGCTCACCGAGACGTTCCGCCGGTCGCGGCACCAGGCCACCGGGGCCGCCGCGCACCGGCTGCGGCCCGGGGCCGTGAAGGGCAACAGCCTCCTCGGGGTACTGGCCGCGCCGCTCGTCCCGGCGACCCTGCCGTTGGCGCTGCTCGGCCCGTGGTGGCTCGGCGTACCGGCCGGCTGGGCGGCGCTGTTCGCGGTCGCCAACCCCCGGTTGTCGCTGGTCGCGCTGCGTACCCGTGGAGTGGGGTTCCTGCTCTTCGTCACGGGGGCGCACTTCCTGGTGCACCTGGCGCTGTGGGCGGGCGCGGTGCGCGGAGCGCTGCGGCTGCTCCGGCCGCGCGCGGTGACCCGGCCCGCCGAGGAGGGCGCGTGACCACCGGCGAGGCGGTCGCGGCCCGGGACCGGGGCGCGCCGCCCGACACCGCGGGCCCGGGGACAGCCGGCCCGGAACGGCCCTCCCCCGCCCGGCGGCTGCTGCGTGGCCTGGTCGTCGCCGTGTTCCTGCTCGCCGCCGCCGGAGGTGTCGCACTCGCGCTGCGCGAACAGGGCTGGGAGGTCCTCGCCCGGCTCCGGGAACCCCGGGCCCTGCCCTTCGTGCTGGCCGCCCTCGCCGCCAACCTAGCCGGCCTGGCGCTCGGCGCGTGGTCCTGGCGGCGGATCCTGGTCGACGTCTCCGGGCCGGTGCCGGTCGCCGACAGCGCGCGGATCTGGGCGGTCGGCGTGTTCAGCAAGTACATCCCGGGGCGGTTGTGGGGGCTGCTGGCGCACGTCCGGATGGGCCGGCGCGCCGGCATCCCCGCCGGACGGATGGCCACCGTCTTCCTGGTCAGCTTCGGCCTGGTGATGCTGACCGGAGCGGCCGTGGGCCTGCTGGCCGCCCCGGCTTCGGTCGGCGGCGGGGCCTGGCTGCTGCTCCTGCCCGGCGCGCTCCTGGCGCTCGGGGTGCTGCGACCCTCGCTGGTCAACGGCCTGATCGCCCTGCTGGCCAGGATCGGCCGCCGGCCACCGCCGGAGAGCACGGTGTCCCCCGCCGGGATCCGGGCCGGGATCGGCTGGGCCGTCGCGTCCTGGCTGGTGTCGGGGCTGCACCTGTGGGCACTGGCCGTGCTGGTGGGCGCCGACCCGGTCGCCGCGCTGCCCGTCGGGCTCGGCGGGTTCGCGCTCGGCACGGTGGCCGGCAGCGCGGCCCTGATCCTGCCCGACGGCTGGGGCGCCCGCGAACTCACCCTGATGGCCGCCCTGGCCACCGTGCTCCCGTGGAGCGAGGCCGGGGTCGCGGCCCTGGCCAGCCGTCTGATCTGCGTCCTCGCCGAGGTCGGCGGGGCCGGCACTGTCCTGATCGTCACCCAGTTGCGAAAGGCACGGTAGCCATGCCCGAACTGTTCTCCCTGGCGGCGGCGGAGGAGCTGACCGTCCAGCGGACCCACGAACTGTACGAACGCTACGTCAGCCGCAGCCAGGTATCCCTGATGACCTCGTTCGGCTTCGGCCGCGAACTCGTCGACCGGGCCGAGGGCGCGTGGATCACCCTGCGCGACGGCCGGCGGATCCTCGACTTCTCCGGCGGGGTCGGGGTGCTCAACCACGGGCACAACCACCCCCGCGTCCTTGCCGCGCGGCGCAGGTTCTCCGAGGCGCGCCGGATGGAGGTGCACAAGGCGTTCTTCTCGCCGTACCTGGCGGCGCTCAGCCACAACGTGGGCGAGCTGCTGCCCGGGGACCTCAGCGTGTCCTACTTCCCGAACTCGGGGGCCGAGGCCGTCGAGGGCGCGATCAAGATGGCGTACAAGTACCACGGCGGGAAACGGAACACCATCCTGCGGGCCGACATCAGCTTCCACGGCAAGACGCTCGGCGCGGGGAGCCTGACCGGTTCGGCCGAGAACGCGTTCAAGTTCCCCGGGCTGCCCGGGGCCGTCGTCTACCCCTACGGCGACCTGGCGGCACTGCGCCCGCTGCTCACCGACGACGTCTACGCCGTGCTGGTCGAGCCGTTCAGCGCGTCGAGCCTGCGGCACTGGGACGAGGCGTCGCTGCGGGAACTGCGCGCGATCTGCACCGCGAAGGACATCATCCTGATCTTCGACGAGATCTACACCGGCTGGGGCAAGACCGGCAGCCTGTTCTACTTCATGCGCCACGAGGGGCTGGTGCCCGACATCCTGGCGTACTCGAAGTCCCTCGGCGGCGGGAAGGCCTCGATCTCCGGGTACACGGCCCGGGTGCCCGTGTTCCGCCAGGCCTACGACAGGCTCACCGACGTCATCCTGCACAGCACCACCTACTACGGCTTCGGCGAGGAGACCGCCACCGCGATCGAGGCCGTGAACGTGGTGGTCGAGGACGACTACCCGGCCCGCGCCCGCGCCCTGGAGGCGGTGCTGCGCCCCGGGCTGGAGCGGGTGGCCAAGGCGCACCCGGACGCGGTGAACCAGGTGGCCGGCACCGGCGGGCTGTTCGGGGTGTTCCTGACCGGCGGGCCGAAGGTGCTGGAACTGGCCGGCCGGCTGGCCCCCGGGTTCGCCAAGGACCCGCAGTTCGCGACGAAACTGACCACCCTCGCGGTGATCGCGCACCTGTACCGCGAGCACGACATCCTGACCTACTACAGCCCCAACGTGGAGAACCCGCTGATGGTGGCCCCGACCCTGGTGACGGAGCCGTCCGAGGCCGAGTACTTCGTCCGCGCGCTCGACGCCACCCTCGAACGGGGCCTGGGCCGGCTCGTCGCCGCGTTCGTCAAGGAGAAGGTGACCTCGCGGTGGTGAACATCCTGGTGACCGGCGCGGCCGGCATGCTCGGCGCGCACCTCGTGGAACGGCTGACCGGCGACGGGCACGCCGTCACGGGGCTGGACCTGCGCGAGGCCACCCACGGCGGCGGGCGGCACGTGGTCGGCGACATCCGCGACACCCGGCTGCTCGCCCGGCTGGCCGCGACCGCCGACGCGGTGGTGCACTGCGCGGCGGCGCTGCCCAGCTACCCGGACGCGGAGATCCGCTCCGTGATCGTCGACGGCACCCGGGCGGTGCTCACCGCCGCCCGCGACGCCGAGGTGTCCCGGTGCGTGCACGTGTCCTCCACGGCCGTGTACGGGCTGCCGGCCGTGGTGCCGACCACGGAGGAGTACCCGCGCAGCCCCGTCGATCCCTACAGCCGGGCCAAGGCCGCCGCCGAGGAGGTCGCCGAGGAGTTCCGGGCCGGCGGGCTGTGCGTACCGATCCTGCGGCCGAAGACCTTCGTGGGGCCGGGCCGGATGGGCCTGTTCGCGATGCTGTTCGAGTGGGCCGAGGAGGGCCGGCACTTCCCCGTCCTCGGCCGGGGCGACGTGCGGATCCAGATGTTCGCGATGGCGGACCTCGTCGACGCCGTGGTCACGGTGCTCGACGCGCCCGAGGACGTCGCGAACGACACGTACAACCTGGCGGCGGCCGAGTTCGGCACCCTGCGGGAGGACTTCCAGGCGGTGCTGGACGCCGCCGGGCACGGCCGCCGGGTGGTGTCGCTGCCGGCCCGGCCCGCGCTGGGGGCGCTGCGGCTGCTGGAGCGCAGCCGGCTGTCCCCGGTGTACGGCCGGCTGCTGCACAAGCTGATGGCCGACTCGTACGTGAGCATCGACAAGGCGGCCGACCGGCTCGGTTTCCGGCCCCGACTGTCCAATCAGGACGCGATCCTGCTGACCTACGACTGGTGGCGGTCCCGGCGGACCGCCGCGCACCGGCCCGCCCGCAGTGGGCGGACCAGCCGGGATCCCTGGAAGCAGGGCGCGTTGTCCCTGGCCAAGTTCTTCTTCTGACCGTAGAGCGGGAGAGCACGTGAGCGCCGTCGAACCGCCTCCTGTCCAGATCCGTCCGCCCACCACCGTCCCCCACCTGCCCCTGGCCCGCCAGCGGATCCGCGACCTGGTCGCCCTCGTCCGGCCGGGCCAGTGGGTCAAGAACCTGCTCGTGGTACCGCTGCCACTGCTCGACGCCTTCGCCCTGGACCTGTGGTCCCTCGGCAGGATCGGCTGGGCCGTGCTCGTGTTCACCCTCGCCTCGGCGATCGTGTACGTCTGCAACGACATCGCCGACCGGGCCCGGGACCGTCGGCACCCGGTCAAGAGGAGCCGCCCGGTCGCGGCCGGCCGGGTGCCGGTGGGCACGGCGTGGGCCTACGCGGCCGGGCTGGCCGTCGTGCTCGCGCTGCTGCTGGCCCTCCAGCCGCCGGTGACCTGGTGGCCGGTGCTGTGCTACCTGGTGCTGAACGCCGCGTACACCCGCAAGCTCAAGCACCTGCCCCTCCTGGACGTGTGCGTCGTGGCCACCGGGTTCGCGCTGCGGCTGATGGGGGGCTACACCGCGATCGACACCCCGGCGTCGGGCTGGCTGATCGTCGCCGTGTACGCGCTGTGCCTGCTGCTGATCATCGGCAAGCGGCGCAACGAGCTCCAGGTGTCCGGGGTCGAGCACCGCCCGGCCCTGCGCGGCTACAGCCTGGCGCTCGCCGACCAGCTCCTGGTCCTCAACGCCACGGTCGCGGTCACCGCCGGCCTGATCTACCTGCGCACCGAGGCACCCGTCGGCGGGTACGGCAAGGCGGCGCTGCTGCTGTCCGCGCCGTTCGCGCTGTTCGGGTTGTCCCGCTATCTGCAACTGGTCCTGGTCCGGCACGCGGGCGGGGACCCGGTCCGGGCCGTGCTCGGCGACCGGGTCGTGCTCGGCGTGGCCGCCGTGTGGCTGGTGGCGCTGTCCGCCGTCGTCGTCCTCGCCCACCAGCCCGCGCTCGCCGAACGGCTCCTGCCATGACCGCCCCCCTCGTGTCCGTCGTCGTGCCCAACCACAACTACGGCAGAGCCCTGCACCTCTGCCTGGGCGGACTGCTGGCCCAGACGTACCCGGCGCTGGAGATCCTGCTCGTCGACGACTGCAGCACCGACGACTCGGTGGCCGTGGCGGAGGCGCTCGGCGTGCCGGTGGTCCGCACCCCGGCCAACGGCGGGGTGGCCGGGGCCCGCAACCTCGGCGCCAGCCTGGCCCGGGGCGAGATCCTGTGCTTCGTCGACTCCGACGTGCGACTGCGGCCGGACGCGGTGGCCAACGCGGTGGCCCTGCTGACCGGGGACCCCACCCTGGGCGCGGTGTGCGGGAACTACGACCCGGAGCCGCTGGTGGCCGACAGCCGGGTCGAGGAGTACCGGGCGTTGCAGCAGTACCACTGGCTGGCCGGGGACGAGGGGCGGATCACCACGCTGTACACGGCGATCATGGCGATCCGGGCCGACGTGTTCGCCGAGGTGGGCCCGTTCAACCCCCGGCTGCGGCACACCGAGGACGCCGACTACGGGCGCAGGCTCAGCGGCCGGTACGGCATCCTGCTCGATCCGTCGGTGCGCGGCCGGCACGACCACGACGACACGCTCCGGGTGATCGCCCGGAAGGTGTTCCACCGCAGCCGGCTGCACGTGCCGTTCGTGGGGATGCGGGACGGGAACCAGCCCCGGGGCAACTCCAGCGGGCACCGCCTCGCCGGGATGCTGGCGGCGGCCCTCGCCGTGGGGTCGGTGCCGACGGTGCTGCTCGGGGCCTGGTGGTCGGTGCTGCCGGTGGCGCTGGTGGCCGCGTTCCTGGGCTCGGATCCCGGGATCTACCGGTTCGTGGCCGGCCGCAAGGGGATCGGGTTCCTGCCGTTCTTCGCGGGGACGTACTTCCTGGTCAACCTCGTCATCCTGGCCGGGTTATCGGCCGGGGTGCTGCAGTGGTTGACGTCGCGGCGGTTCCGGCGGACGTATCTGGACGCCGGGGTAGCGCCGGTGGCGGCGTGAGCGGGGCGGCGGCCGACCCGGGGCGCGACGCCGCCCCGGCGGCTGGGCCCGGCGGACGGCTGCTGACCGGGCTGGCCGTGGCCTGGCTGGTTCTCGTCGTCGCGCACCTCCTCCTCAGTGGCCGGTGGTGGCCGTGGTTGGCCGTGGACCTCGCGCCGCCGCTGGTGTTCGTGCTGGTCCCGGCCGTCCTGCTGGCCGTCGCCGGGCCGCGCCGCCGGTTCCGGGCCGCCGTCGCCGCCACCGCCGCGCTCGCCCTCGGCGCCGGCCTGTCCGGGCTGCACCCCTCGGCGCTGTGGACCGGCCGGCCGGCCGCCCCCGCCGACGCGGTCCGGGTGCTGGCGTGGAACACGGAGGCCTGGCACCTGTCCGGCGACCCGGAGGGTTTCGTGCGCTACCTCGCGGCCCAGGACGCCGACGTGTACCTGTTGCAGGAGTACCAGCCCGCCGACCAGGCCGGCACGCCCGCGCTCACCGCGCTCGACGCGGAGCTGCTCGGCCGGCTGCTGCCCGACCACCGGGCCGTCGCCGTCGGCGAACTGCTCACCCTCAGCCGGCTGCCGGTCACCGGTGTGCGCCCGCTGCCGGCGGCCCCGCGACCCGACACCCCCTGGATCGAGGTGTACCGGGCCGTCAAGTCCCTCCGCGTCGACGTCCGGGTCGGCGGCCGGACCCTCTCCGTGTACAACGCGCACCTCCCGGTGCCGCTCGAACTCGACCGCGACCCCGCCACGGCCGGCTTCTACGCCGCGATCGCGACCCGGCACGCGGCACGGCTGGCCCAGTACCGGGCGCTGGCCGCCGACGTGGCCGCCAACCCGAACCCGGTGCTGCTCGCCGGGGACCTCAACACCACGCCCGCGATGGGCGAGCTGCGCGAACTCCCCGACCGGCTGACCCCGGCCGTCGAGGGCCCGCTGTCCGCGTCGTGGCCCGTCGCGCTGCCGCTGTGGCGGCTGGACTGGGCGTTCACCGACCGGGTGCGCGTGCACGCGTACCAGTTGCACGACCCGCCAGGCATGTCCGACCACCGGGTCCAGCGCCTGGTCGTCTCACTCGACAGGAGCACGCCATGACCCTCGTGACCGCCGTGGTCAGCAGCTACAACTACTCCGCCTCGCTCCGGTTGTGCCTGCAAGCGCTGCGGGACCAGACGTACCCGTCGCTGGACGTCCTGGTCGTCGACGACTGCAGCACCGACGACTCGGTGGCCGTCGCCGAGTCGATGGGCTTCACCGTGATCAGCCCGGAGCGCAACGGCGGGGTGGCCGCCGCCCGCAACCTCGGCGTGTCCCGGGCCGCCGGGGAGATCGTGTTCTTCGTCGACTCCGACGTCGCCCTGCACCCGGAGGCCGTCGCCCGTGCCGTCGCGCTGCTGGAGTCCGACCCCCGGATCGGTGCGGCGTGCGGGATCTACGACCCGGAACCGCTGATCCGCGACAGCCTCGTCGAGGAGTACCGCAGCCTCCAGGCGCACTACTGGCGGCTCAGCTCGGTGGGCGTGGTCAGCTTCCTGTTCTCCTCGCTGTGCGCGATGCCCCGGCACGTGCTCGCCGAGGTGGGCCCGTTCAACCCCCGGCTCAACGGCGGGGCGGAGATGACCGAGGAGGTGGACTACGGCGAGCGGCTGTCGGCCCGGTACGACATCCACCTCAGCGCCGACGTGCGCGGCCGGCACGACGACGACTCCCGGCTGCGTCCCCTGCTGCGCAAACTGTTCCACCGGGGCCGGCTGCGGATCCCGCTGTACGCCCGGCGGCGCCGGTTCGCGAAGGGCTTCGAGACGTCGACCCGGGCGTATGCGAGCCTGGCGGCGCTGGCAGGGGTGGGCCTGCTCCCGCTGGCCGCGCTGCTCGGGCCGTGGGGACTGCTCGGGCCGGGCCTGGCCGTGGCCGCGTCCATCGGGCTGGACGCGGGGATGTACGCGTTCGTCGCGCGCCGCCGGGGACCGCTCTTCCTGCTGTACTTCACGGCTGTGCACTTCCTCGTGAACCTGGCGATCTCCTCCGGGGTCGGGGCCGGCGTGGCCCAGTGGCTGGTGTCGCGGCGGTTCCGCGGCCTCTACGAGGCGGACCCGGCGGCGGTGGGCGCGTGACCACGCCGCAGTTGGACCTGGCCCGGTCGGAGCAGACCGGGCCCACCGCCCGCCCCCGCTGGTGCCTCGGCACCCGGCTGGTCGTCGCGGGCACCGCGCTGTGGTCGGCGTTCCTGGCCGCGCACCTGGCCCTCGACGGGAACTGGTGGGTCTGGCTGTGGCCGGCCAGCGTGCCGCCGGTGCTGTTCGCCGCCGTACCGGTCGTGCTGCTGGCCGCCGCGTGGTGGGCCCGTCCCGTGCGGTGGCGGCTCGGGGCCGTCCTGGTGCTGTGCCTGGCCCTGGGCTGGCCGCTGTCCGGGGTCCGGCCGTTCGCGCCGTGGACGGCGGGCGGGTCGGCCGCCCCCGCCGACGCGGTCCGGGTGTTCTCCTGGAACACCGAGTACTGGCACCAGGACGACGACCCGGACGCCTTCTACCGGTTCCTGCGTGCCCAGCGCGCCGATGTCTACCTGCTCCAGGAGTACCTGGCGTGGGACCGGGGCGACGTGTACGGCGGCTTCTCCCCGGTCGACGACCTCGACCGGCTCCGGCGCGAGTTCCCCGGGTTCCACGTGGCGACCCGGGGCGAACTGCTGACCCTGTCGCGGTACCCGATCGTCGCCGCGCCCGCTGTGCGCCCGGACCCGGCGGCCCTCGGCGACCCGGGGGCCGGCTTCGCGGACGTGTTCGGGGCCGCGAAGACCCTGCGCACCGACCTGCGGGTCGGCGGGCGCGTGCTGTCCGTGTACAACGTGCACCTGGCCGTCCAGCTCAAGCTCGACGACCCGACCGACGCCCGGTTCTGGGTCTTCCCGCGCGCCGCCGACCGGCAGCGCCGGGCACAGCTGGCGGGTCTGACCGGCGACGTGGCCGGCAACGCCAACCCGGTGCTGGTGGCCGGCGACTTCAACACCAGCCCGGCGATGGCGGGGCTGGAGGAGCTCGACGGCCGGCTGACGGACGCGCTCGCGGCGAGCCCGGAGGCGTTCCCCGCGACCTGGCCTGCGGGCGCGCCGCTGTGGCGGCTGGACTGGGCGTTCACCGGGAACGGCACCCGGGTGCACGGGTACGGCTTCGGGTCGCCGGAGGGGCTGTCCGACCACCTGTACCAACATCTGGTGCTGTCTGTCGGGTGAGCGCCACCACGGGCGTCCGAACAGGACAGTGCGGCCGGTCCGGACCATAATGTGTGGATGATCCGGCTAGCGGTGGTCGACGACTTCCCGATGAACGTGCTCGGCTTCGAGCAGACGTTCGTGGCGGCCCCCGACGTCAGGGTGGTCGCGGGCGTCACCGACCCCGACGACCTGCCGGCCGGCGACGCGTTCGACGTCGTCCTGTGCGACCTGTACCTCGACGGCGGGCAGCAGCCCTCCCTCGACGTGATCGAACGGCTCGCCGCCCGCGCGCACGTCCTCGTCGTGTCCCGCTCCGGCCGCCCGCTGGACGTGCGCTCGGCGCTGGCCCGGGGCGCGCGCGGCTACCTGACCAAGCGCGCCCCGCTGGCGGAGTTCCTGCCGGCCGTGCGCACCGTCGCCGCCGGGGACGTCTACCTGACCGGCGAGCTCGCCGACCTGCTCGCCGCCGCCGAGAACACCGACCCCCGGCTGTCCCCGCGCGAGCTGGAGGTGGTGGAGCTGATCGCCAGCGGGCTGGCCAACAAGCAGATCGCCGCCCGGCTGTCGATCGACACGTCCACGGTCGACACGTACATCGACCGGGTCAAACGCAAGTTGGGGGTACGCGGGAACAGGGTCGTCCTCGCGTTGGAGGCGCTGCGGCACCAGTACCCGGACTTCCCTCCGTCCGACGTCCGGTGACCGGTCCGCGGCGCCGGAACGAGGCCACGGTCGGGCCCGCGACCAGTGCCGGGGACCGGGCCGAGCGCACCCTGTCCGTCGGGGTGTTCTCGGGGCCGGTGGCCGGGGTGCTCCTCGTCGCCGGGCAGACCGTGTCGCTGCCGGCCTCCCCCGCGCGCGGCCCGCTGCTGGTCGTGTGCGTGCTCGCCGCCCTGTCGGCCGGGCTGCTGGCCGCGGTGACCTGGCGGCGGGGCCGGCTGTCGCGGGCCTGGGTCGCCGCCGACTGCCTGGTCCGCCCGGCGCTGCTCGCCGCGTCCGACCTGATCATCTGGCAGGAGGGCGGCCTGGCGGTCACCACCGGTCGGGACAACAGCCCGCTGTACGGCTACCTGCTGATGTCCTCCCTGATACCGGGGCTGGCCCCGTGGCGGCTGCGGGCAGTGCTGGCCTCGGTGACCCTGCTGGTGGCCACCTCCGCCGTCGGGGAGCTGGCGCTGGGCGGCCCGACGTGGAACGCGCTGCCCGACGCCTCCGCCTTCTACGGCTCGGCGACGATCGCGTTCGCGGTCGCCCACCAGGTGCGCGCGGTGGCCCGGCGGACCGACGCGTACCACCGGGAGGCCGCCGAGCGCGCCGCCGCCATCTCCGCCGCCGCCGAACGCCACCGGCACGCCGAACCGCTCCGCCGACGGGTGCTGGTGACCCTCGCGGAGGTGGTGGAGTCCGGCGCGATCTCCGACCCCCGGCTCGCCGAACAGGCCCGCCGCGAACTGTCCTGGCTGCACGGCCTCCTCAGCCACGGTCCGCACGCGCCGGACGGCGACCTGCGGGACCTGCTGCGCGCGCTGGCCGCCGAGCGGGCCGACTCCGGCCTCCTCGTCCTGCTGGACCTGCCGTCCGGGGACCTGCCGCCCGGCGGGCGCGGAACGGCCGCCCTGGTCCAGGCCGCCCGCGAGGCGCTGACCAACGTGCGCAAACACGCCGGGGTCGACGCGGCCCGGCTCACGCTGCGTCCCGAGGAGGACGGCTGGCTGGTCGAGGTCGCCGACGACGGCCGCGGCTTCGACCTGGACTCGGTGCCGGCCCGGCTGGGGCTGACCCGGTCGGTGCGGGACCGGATGGCGCGGGCCGGCGGCTGGTCCCGGGTGCTCTCCATCCCCGGCCGGGGCACCGTGGTGCGGCTGTGGGCGCCCCGGTGAGCCGGCCGGACACCCCGGCGCCCGGTGGGACCGCCAGCGCCCACCCCCGCACGCGCTTCCGGCCCGACTCCCCGGAGCCGCTCCCGCTCCTGCTGACGTCCAGCCTCACCGTGCGGGGTTCCGCGCTGCTGGTCATGTGGCTGACCCTGCCGTGGATCGCGCCCCTGTTCGAGCGGCCCTGGCAGCCGGTGGCGCTGCTGGCGGCCGTCACGGCGGTCAGCGCGGTGGTGGCCGCGTGGTGGTGGCGGGCGGGGCAGGCCCGGCTGGGCGGGCTGGCCGTGGACCTGCCGCTGGGCGTGGCGATGCTCGTCGTGGGCGGCCTGATCCTGCCGCCGGGCGGTACGGGCTGGCTGTACTTCGCCGCCGCGTACAACCAGTTGCTGAGCTTCGCCGTCGGGTTGACGGCCGGCAAGCTGTGGCGGGCGCTCGGCGTCGGCGCGGCGTGGGCGGCGACGGTGGTGGCCGTCGGCGTGGTCGTGCGCCACCAGCCGTGGGCGGCCGAACTGGCGGGTACGGCGGGTTTCCTGGTCAATCCGCTGGTCGGCTGGGCGGCGGCCCGGTACCTGCGCACGTCGACGAGGGCGCTGTGGGCCGCCCAGCGCCAGGCCGTCGCCCGGATCGCCGACCTCGCCGGAGCGACCGAGCGCGAGGCGTACGCGGCGGCGCTGCACGACCGGGGGTTGCAGATCATGGAGCTGTTGGCGGCGGACGGCGTGGTCACCGATCCGGCCCAGGCGGCGCGGGTCCGGCGGGTGGCGGCGTGGCTGCGCGACTTCGTGGACACCGGCCGGGCCGAGCCGGACCTGCTGGCCACGCTGCGGACCCTCGCCGACCGGGCGGGCCGGCCGGTCCGGCTGCACGACGCGGCCCTGCGCGCCGGCCCCGTGACCGCGCCGCCCGAGCTGGTCGCGGCGGTCGCGGCCGTCCTCGACGGGGGCACCGGACCGGTGACCGTACGGGCCACGCCCCGCGACGGCGGCGTGCGGATCACCGTGGTCGGCGTGGGGATCGGCGACCCGGGGCCCGCAGGCCAACTGCTGGCCGGGGCCGGCGGGCGGCTGGTGTCCGAGCCGGAGTGTCTGGAACTGTGGGCTCCCGTCCGGTAAACACCCGACATGCCAACCCGGCCGGCGGCTGACAACCTCGAGTCATCCCCGGCCGTGCGCGCGGCCGGGGTCCTGTCGACGTCGCCCAGCCGCCTCGGCTGTCCGGGAAGGACCAGCATGCCGCCTGCCCCCGCCCCTCGAACCACCCTGAGGATCCTGTCCCGCACGGTGGTCCCGGTCCTGGCGGTGATCCTGGTCTCGGGATGTTTCGGGCCGGTCGGGCTGCCACCGGCGCGCGGAGCCGGCAGTCCCAGCACCGGGGCGGCCCCGGTCACCACTGCCCCTTCCCCGTCCCCCAGCCCGGTCGACCGCCGGCCGGTGGACGGGTGCACGGTGCTGACCTCGGACATCATCAGCGCGGCCCTCGACAGCCCCGGCCCGTTCAAGGGCGTGGCCACGGAACCGATCGAGGGTTTCCGGGACTGGGGCTGCATCTGGGTCACGGGCAAGTCCTACGCGTCCCTCCGCGAACTCGAGTTCAGCCTGTACATGGGATTCACGACCGAGTCGACGTGGAAGTTCACCCAGGTCGACGGCATCGGTTCGCGGGCGTACATCGGCGGGCGCCAGGACGGCACCACCCCGATGCTGCTCTTCGCGGTCGACGGCCGGTACTACGCCCTCCAGGTGTCGAAGGCGAAGGACGACACCTCGAACGTGGCGCTGGAGAAGGCCGCCGAGCAGGTCCTGGGCGTCGTGGCGGCCAAGGCCATCGCGGGCTGAGGACCCGGGCGGACCTGTGTGGACAGGCTTTCGAGGAGGGAGGAATCCGATGGGTCCGACCATTCTGCTCGCCCGCCCCGTCGTGACGGGCACGGTGCGGCTGCTCGTCGCCGGGGTCGCGCCCTGGGCGTCCGCCGGCCGCAAGGCCGCCCGCTACCTGCCCGGCACCCGGGGCTGGCTCCTGCTGGCCGGCGCCGACCGGTGGACCCGGGTGGCCGGCCACTGACCGGCCACCCGGGTGCCCAGGCGCCCCCGGTACCCGCGCCCTGACCGCCACGGTGCGCCGGGCCACTGGTCCGGGACGGCGCCAGGCGCGTTTCCGTGCCATCGCGGGAGGTGGTCGCCACCCTCGCGTGGGCGCACTCCCCGGCCCGGGGTGACATCGACGGACATCGCAGGGATTCGGTGCGGGTCGCGGGTACTAAACAGTGGTTTCTGGGGGTTTGGCGAGCCCGCGATTGACAAGGTTCCATCGCCGGCGCACCATCTTGGGAGCGCTCCCAGTCACCGGTGCGCTCTCTCCCCGCACACTTGAGATGAGGGTTTCCATGAGCCTCCGCAACGGGCCGTCGCGCAGGGCGGCGGTGCTCGCGCTCGTCGCGGTCACCGTCCTGGGCATGACCGCGGCGTGCAGCAGGAAGGACGACGCCACCGCCGACGGCAAGACCAAGCTCGTCATCCAGACCTTCGGCAAGCCCGGCATCGACCAGGCCGTCGCCGCGTTCCAGGCCGCGCACCCGGACATCGTCGTGGACCACCAGAAGCTCGGCGAACTGCGCGACTTCCAGCCCAAACTCGTGCAGTGGCTCGGCGCGGGCAAGGGCGCCGGCGACGTCGTCATGCTGGAGGAGGGCGTGCTGCTCGGCTACCTGCGGCAGCCCGACAACTTCGTCAACCTGCTCGACCACGGCGGCGGGGACCTGAAGGGCAACTTCCTGCCCTGGAAGTACCAGCGCGGGCTGACCCCCGACGGGAAGAAGCTCGTCGGGCTCGGCACCGACGTCGGCGGCCTGGCGATGTGCTACCGCACCGACCTGCTCGCCAAGGCCGGCATGCCCACCGACCGGGCCGAGGTGGCCAGGCTGTGGCCGACGTGGGAGGCGTACCGGGCGGCGGGCAACGCGTTCAAGGCGAAGAACACCGGGGCGGCCTGGACCGACAGCGCGACCGGCGTGGTGCAGCCGTACGCGATGCAGGGCGGCGACACGATCTTCTTCGGCCAGGACAACACGCTGATCGCCGACAGCAACCCGAACGTGCGCCGGACCTGGGACTACGCGAACTCCCTGATCAGCGACGGCCTGACCGCCAAGCTGACCACATGGAGCAAGGACTGGGAGGCCGGGTTCAAGAAGGCGGCGTTCGCGACCATGCCCTGCCCCGCGTGGATGACCGGCGTGATCAAGGCCAACGCGGGCGACGAGGGCGCCGGCAAGTGGGACGTGGCCACGATCCCCGGCGGCACCGGCAACTGGGGCGGCTCGTACTTCGCCGTGCCCCGGCAGTCGAAGCACCCGAAGGAGGCGTACGAGCTGGCGAAGTACCTGACCGGCAAGGACGGGCAGCTGGCCGTGTACAAGGAGGTCGGCGCGATGCCCTCGTCCCCGCAGGCGCTGGAGGACCCGGCGTTCCGCGACTCCCGCAACGAGTACTTCGGCAACGCGCCCACCGGGCGGATCTTCGCCGACAGCGTGCGGACCATGCGGCCGGTGTTCCTCGGGGCCAGGCACCAGGAGATCTGGGAGAGCGTGTTCATGCCGCAGCTGCAGGCGGTGGAACAGGGGAAGAGCACCTCGGAGGCGGCGTGGAAGGCCGCGAACGCCGAGGCGCGCGGCCGGGTCGGCTGAACCTGCGACCGGGTGGCATCCGAGGGGGTGCCACCCCTCACCCCGAAAGGAACGCGCCATGAGGCAGCGCCTCTCCCGACTCGACACGACCCTGTCGCCGTACCTGTACGTCGCCCCGTTCTTCCTGCTGTTCGCGGTCTTCGGGCTGTTCCCGCTGCTCTACACCGCCTGGGTGTCCCTGCACGACTGGAACCTGCTCGGCGGGCACACCTTCGTCGGCCTCGACAACTACGGGGCACTGTTCGCCGACCCGCACTTCTGGAACGCGACCGGCAACACCGTGGGCATGTTCGCGCTGTCCACCGTGCCGCAGCTCCTGCTGGCCCTGGGCATCGCCAACGCCCTGCACAAGCGGATGCGCGCCCGCACGGCAGTCCGGCTGGGCATCCTGCTGCCGAACATCACGTCCGTGGCGGCCGTGGGGATCGTGTTCTCGCTGCTGTTCGCGAACAACTTCGGACTCGCCAACTGGGTACTGGGCCTCGCCGGCGTCGACCCGGTCAACTGGACCGCCGAGAAGTGGTCCTCCTGGTCCGCGATCGCCGTCATGGTCGACTGGCGGTGGACCGGCTGGAACGCGCTGATCTACCTCGCGGCGATGCAGACCATCCCGGCCGACCTGTACGAGGCGGCCGCGATCGAGGGCGCCTCCGCGTGGCGGCAGTTCTGGCGGATCACCGTCCCGCTGCTGCGGCCCACGATCCTGTTCACGGCCGTCATCGCCACCATCGGCGGGATGCAACTGTTCGCCGAGCCGCTGCTGCTGGCCTCCGGGCGGATCGAGGGCGGCAGCCTGCGCCAGTTCCAGACCCTGTCCATGTACATCTACGAACGGGCGTTCAGCCGCGACTTCGACTACGGGTACGGGTCGGCGATGGCCTGGGTGCTGTTCCTGCTGATCCTGGTCGCGTCGATGGTCAACTTCGCGCTGGTCCGCCGGGGGTCGCGATGAGCCGCTGGGTGGGGAACGAGAAGCCGGCCCGGCCAGGGCGCGGGGTCGGGGCGGCCACCCGGCTGTGGCAGGCCAGTCCGCTCACCTACCTCGCGCTGGTCCTCGCCGTGGTGCTCAGCGCGTTCCCGATCTACTGGACGTTCATCGTCGCCAGCCGCAGCAACGACGCCATCAACGACGTGCCCCCGCCCCTGCTGCCCGGCGGGCACCTGGTGGACAACGCGTCCCGGCTGCTCGCCAACGACGACGCCCTGTTCCTGTACGGCCTGGCCAACTCGCTGGTCGTCTCGCTCGTCGTCGCGTCCTCCGTCGTGCTGTTCTCCACGCTCGCCGGGTTCGCGTTCGCCAAACTGCGGTTCCGGGGACGCCACGCGCTGCTGCTGGTCATCGTCGCCACCATGATGGTGCCCACCCAGCTCGGGCTGATCCCGCTGTACATGCTGATGGTCGAGCTCGGCTGGCAGGGCACCCTCCAGGCGGTGATCGTGCCGTTCCTGGTCACCGGGTTCGGGGTGTTCATGATGCGCCAGTACGCCGACGCGGCGGTCCCCGACCAGCTGATCGAGGCGGCCAGGGTCGACGGCTGCTCCACGATCCGGATCTACTGGAACGTGGTACTGCCCGCGCTGCGCCCCGCCGCCGCCGTGCTGTTCCTCCTCCAGTTCATGCAGACCTGGAACGAGTTCCTCTGGTCGTTCGTCGTGCTCGACCCCGACACGCCCACGGTGCAGATGTCCCTCAAGGCGCTGGCCACCGCGTACTACACCGACTACTCGCAGGTGTTCGCCGGCACCGCCATCGCCACCGTCCCCCTGCTCCTCGTCTTCGTCGTGTTCGGCCGCCAGATCATCGGCGGAATCATGGAAGGTGCCGTCAAACAGTGACCGACATGCTGGGCCTGCCCGCCGACTTCCTCCTCGGCGCCGCCACCGCCGCCTACCAGATCGAGGGGTCCGTGCGCGCCGACGGCCGGGGACCGTCCATCTGGGACACGTTCTCGCACACGCCCGGCCGGATCCTCGGCGGCGACACCGGGGACGTCGCCATCGACCACGTTCGCCACCTCGACGCCGACGTGGCGGTGATGGCCGGACTGGGGCTCGACGCGTACCGGTTCTCCGTCTCCTGGAGCCGGATCCAGCCCGACGGCCGGGGACCGGTGAACCAGGCGGGGCTGGACCTCTACTCCCGGCTGGTGGACGCGCTGCTCGGGGCCGGGGTCGAACCGTGGCTGACCCTGTACCACTGGGACCTGCCCCAGGCGCTGGAGGACGCGGGCGGCTGGCCGGCCCGGGACACCGCGTACCGGTTCGCCGACTACGCCGAGGTGGTGCACGCCGCGCTCGGCGACCGGGTGACCCGCTGGACCACGCTCAACGAACCCTGGTGCTCGGCGTTCCTCGGCTACGGGTCCGGGGTGCACGCCCCCGGCCGGCGCGACGGGGCGGCGGCGGTGCGGGCGGCGCACCACCTGCTCCTGGGGCACGGGCTGGCGGTGCGGCGGATCCGCGGGGCCGGCGGGGCGCCGCCCGGGACCGGCGGGACCGAGGTGGGGATCACCCTGAACCTGTACGCGACGAGCCCCGCCGGGCCCGGCGACGAGGACGCGGTGCGGCGGATCGACGGGCTGCAGAACAGGTTCTTCCTCGACCCGGTACTGCTCGGTGAGTACCCGGCCGATGTCGTCGCGGACCTGGCCGGGGTCACCGACTTCGCGCACGTCCGCGACGGGGACCTGGCGGTCGTCTCCGCTCCCCTGGACTTCCTGGGCGTCAACTACTACACCCGCAACGTGGTCGGCGCCGCCCCCGAGGGGCCGGACGGGAACGCGGCGCGCCGGGACTCCGGGCCGACGGGTGACACCGACGGCGGCGAGCCGGCGCGGGGCGACGGGCACGGGGCGCCCGGGCTGGACGTCGGCTCGCCGTGGCCCGGGAGCGAGGGGGTGCGGTTCGCGCGGCGGGGACTGCCGACGACCGCGATGGGCTGGGAGGTCGACGCGCCCGGGCTGGTGGAGGTGCTGCACCGCGTGCACACGGAGTACCCGTCGCCGCCGTTGTTCGTCACCGAGAACGGGGCCGCCTTCCACGACGCGGTCGCCCCGGACGGCACCGTGCGCGATCTCGAGCGGGTCGGCTACCTCGACGCGCACCTGCGGGCGTGCGCCGAGGCGGTGCGCAAGGGCGTGCCGCTGCGGGGGTACTTCGCCTGGTCGCTGTTCGACAACTTCGAATGGTCCTGGGGGTACTCGCGCCGGTTCGGCCTCGTGCACGTCGACTACGCCACCCAGCGCCGCACGGTGAAGTCGAGCGGCGCCTGGTACCGCGACCTGATCGCCGCCGCCCGGCGGGCCCGGGGAGCCGACGCGCCCGGGTGAGCACCGGGGTGCTGTGCGCCGTCGCGGCGGCGCGGCGCGGGCGGGAGGGGGCGTGCGGCGCGCGCGGCCCGCTGTGGCCCCGGCGGGGGCGGAGGGCACGGCGCGCGGGCCGGCGGGCGCGCGGGTGCGCGGGCCAGGCAGACTGGGGCGCGAGGGGGTGCGCGATGACGGGGAACCACACAGGCCGGCCGACGCTGGAGCAGGTCGCGGCGCTGGCCGGGGTCGGCCGCGGCACGGTGTCGCGGGTCGTCAACGGCGAGGCGCACGTCAGCCCGCAGGCCAAGGAGGCCGTCGAGCGCGCCATCGTCGAGCTCGGCTACGTGCCCAACCGGGCCGCCCGCTCCCTCGTCACCCGGCGCACCGACTCCATCGCCCTCGTCGTCTCCGAGTCGGGGGAACGGTTCTTCGCCGAGCCGTTCTTCGGCCGGATCGTGCAGGGGGTCAGCGCCGCGCTCGCCGGCACCCGGTTCCAGCTGCTGCTCACCATCGCGCAGTCCGCCGAGGAACGCGGCCGGCTCGACCACTACCTGACCCGCCAGCACGTCGACGGCGCGCTCCTGCTGTCCCTGCACGGCGACGACCCGCTGCCGGTCCAGTTGGAGAGCCGGGGCGTCCCGACGGTCCGGGCCGGGCGGCCCACCCGGGAACGGTCCGACCACTGGGTGGACGCCGACAACCTCGGCGGGGCGCGGCTGGCCGCCGAGCACCTCGCGGGCCGGGGCCGCCGCCGGCTGGCCACCATCGGCGGGCCGCAGGACATGGCGGTGGGCGTCGCCCGGCTCGACGGCTTCCAGGAGGTGGCCGGCGGCGACCTGGTCGAGTACGGCGACTTCTCCGAGGACAGCGGCGCGGCGGCCATGCGCCGGCTCCTCGACCGGGCCCCCGACCTCGACGCCGTGTTCGCCGCCTCCGACCCGATGGCGGCCGGCGCGCTGCGGGTCCTCAAGGAGTCCGGCCGCCGGGTGCCCGAGGACGTGGCCGTCGTCGGCTTCGACGACTCGGCCATCGCCCGGCACACCGATCCGGCGCTGACCAGCGTGCACCAGCCGGTGGAGGCGATGGGCCGGGAGATGGTCGCGCTGCTGGTCGACCGGATCGACGGGGCGGGCGACGGGCCCCGGGAGCTGACGTTGCCGACCCGGTTGACGGTGCGGGCGTCGTCCTGATCGGCGGGTGCCGGAGGCCGGCCCGGTTGACGGCGCGGGCTTCGTCCTGATCGGCGGGTGCCGGGGGCCGGCCCGGGCCGGATCGGGGCGGGGGCCGAGGTCGGGGCTGGGGTTGGGGTTGGGGTTGGGGTTGGGGCCCGACTGGCCCGGGGTGTCAGCGGGCCGCGCGCCGGAACGGATTCCGGCGCGGCGGGAGCGCGTTGCGGTGCCGCCACCAGAGCCGCTGCACCCCGAGGGTCAGCACCCCCGCCGTGACGATCGCGGCCAGATTGATCAGGAGCTGCACGGCCGACCCGACCGCCTCGTGCCCGACCCCGTACGCGAGGGCCACGGCCGCGTTGGCCGCCGCCGGGACCGTGGTCACCGAGATCAGCACGCCGACGAGCGCCCCCGACTTGGCCGAGGTCAGCGACAGCATGCCCGCGATCCCGGCGAGGAAACCGACGATCCACGACAGCGCGTCCGGGCGCCAGATGAAGTCCGTCAGGGGGCGCTCGGCCAGCAGCATCGACCGGTTCACCAGGCCGAGCGCCGTCATGCCCCAGGTGGCGAACACCGTGACGACCATCGAGACCGCGAACCCGACCACCAGGGCCGACGCGGACCGGCCGACGACGCCGAACCGGCCCCGGACCAGGCCGACGCACAGGGCCGCCAACGGGCCGAACTCCGGCCCGACGACCATCGCGCCGACGATGAGGATGGGCTGGTCGAGCAGGACCCCGATGGCGGCGATGATCGTGGCGACGACGAAGAACGCCAGATAGGTGAACGACAGCCGGGTCTCCTCCTCGGTGCGCTGCTCGACCTCCTCCCAGACCACGGCGTCGGCGCCCAGCCCCGGGGCGGCCTCGGCGGCACGTTCCGCCGACGCGGACAGCGACACGTCGACGTTCTCGATCGCGATGGAACCGGAGTTCTCGATGCCGAGGCCGCGCAGCTCCTCCAGGACGGCGCTGCCGCCCTCCCGGACGACGTCGCACAGCAGCACGTCGCCCTCGGGGACCCGCGCGGCCCCGTCGAGCACGATCAGGTGCGTCACGGCCGCGCTGTCGCGGAGCACGTCGAGGACCGCCGCCGTGCTGTCCGCCGGCGAGATGATTCGAAGATGCAGCACGCCCGCACCCTACCCGTGCGCAGGTCAGGCGGTGAGCACGTAGGTCGCGTACCCCTCCTCGACGTCCTCGGCGCGGGTGAAGCCGCACTTCTCGAGGAGCCGGATCGAGCCGGTGTTCGTGACGGCCGCGTCCGCGTACAGCGGGCGGGCCGTCACCTCCGCGACGAACAGGAGCAGCGCCCGGGTGCCGACGCCCCGGCCCCAGAACCGCTGGCCGAGCCAGTAGCCGACCTGCCACTGGCCGTCCTGCTGCCAGGCGCCCAGGTTCCCGGCGACGTCGCCGTCGGCGAGGACCGTGCGGGAGACCACCGTCGGGTCGCCGAGGATCCGGGTCTCCCAGTGGGTCATGAACGCCGCGCGCTCGCGGGACGGGAACCGGGCGCGGCGGCTGGCCTCGGGCTCGGACTCGAAGCGGAAGAAGTGTTCGAGGTCGGCGACCTCGACGGCGCGGAGCTGGACTTCGGTCATGGTGAACAACCTAGACAGCACCCCCGACACTCTACGGCCGCGCGCATGATCCGCGGCCGTTCGGGGTAGATCCCCCACCGGCCGCCGAGGGGTGGCCGACAGACCGAGGGGGGATCGCGATGACACAGCCGGGTACCACGGGAACAGCCCCCGAGCCGGCCGGGAACGATCCGCTGGGTCTCGGGCCCGACGCCGGGGCGGAGCGGGACCGGGAGGAATCGGAACGGCACGCCCAGGACGAACAGGCCAAACGGGACGGGCAGCTGCGGCGGGACGACGGGCAGCCGCCGGTCGCCGGGCATACCGACCCGAAGCGCTGACCGCCGGGCGGGGCGCCGCGACCGCCGGAAGGGTCGCGGCCACCGGAAGGGTCGCGGCCCCGGCCGGTCCGGCGGCGTCGGGGCGGCACGGGACGGCCGGCGCCCGACCGGCCGGGTGAGTCGGTCGGGCGGGTGAGTCGGTCCGGCGGGTGAGTGGGTCCGGCGGGGAAAGGCCTGGTCAGCCAGGGAAGAAGCCCGGGATGTCGATCGCCCGCCCGGCGGCCCGCGCCTCCGCCAGCACGACGCTGCCCACCGCGAGGTCGAGCACCCCGAGCCCGAACGGCGAGAAGATCGTCGGCAGCGCCGGGTCGAGCTCGACCTCGCCGCGCAGTACCCCGCCGAGGGTGCCGGTCACGAAGTCCCGGGAGCCGGTCAGCTGCTCGGCCAGGTGCGGGGACGTCTGCGCCTTCAGGCAGTGGTCGACGTCGTCCACGATGTTGTTGGCGCGCAGGAGCAGCTCGGGCGCGAGGTCGCGCAGGGACACGTTGAGTACCAGTTGTCCGGGTCGCAGCGGGGTGTCCGCCGGGACGTAGGGCGTGCCGGCGGTGGTGGCGAAGACGACGAGGTCGCGGTCGAGCGCGTCGGCCAGGGTGCCGGTCCGGGCCGCCCCGCCGAGGCCGGCGGCGAACCGGGCCGCGCGGGACTCCTCCAGGTCGTGGCAGACCACGTCGTCGAGCGGGACGCCGACCTGGCGCAGGTACCGGGCGATGGTGTCGGCGATCGGGCCGGTGCCGACGAAGGCGACGCTCCGGGGGGCCGCGGGGGTGCCGTCGGGCGGCCAGGTGCCCCCGAGCGCGGCGGCCGCGATGGCGGCGGAGGCGGCGGTGCGCGCGGCGCTGATCCCGGCGGCCTCCAGGCAGGCGGTCGGTCGGCCGGTGGCGTAGTCGTTGAGGATCAGGACCGCCGAGGCGCGCGGGATCCCCCGGTCGTGGTTGCCGGGGAAGCTGCTGATCCACTTGATGCCGGCCGTGTCGACGTCGCCGCCCAGGTAGGCGGGCAGGGCGATGATGCGGCTGTCCGGCTTGTCGGGGAACCGGAGGAAGTAGCTGTCCGGGTTGATGGTGCGCCCGGCGTCGTGCAGCAGGTACGCCTCCGCGACCACGCGCACGACCCGGTCCTGGGCGGCGGCGAGGATGTCGTCGGCGACGACCCCCGGCACCACATGGAACTCAGACAATGGCCCACCTTTCCTTGGGTACGACGTTGGCGTCCGGGTAGCGCTCGGCCACCCAGGAGTCCGAGTAGACCGAGTCGAGGTACCGCTCGCCGAGGTCCGGGGACACCGCGACCACCGTGGCGCCCACCGGGAGGGTCGGGGCGATCCGGCGCACCCCGGCCAGCACGGTGCCGGTCGAGCCGCCCACGAGCAGGCCGTGCCGGCGCGCGACCAGGCGGCACATCTCGATCGTCTCCGTCTCCGGCACGACGACCTTCTCGAACGTACCGGTGTCGGTGAAGATCTCCGGGACCCGGCTGACCCCGAGGCCCGGGATGTGCCGCTTCCCGCTCGGGCCGCCGAACAGGACGGAGCCCTCGGCGTCCACGGCCACCACCCGGGTCGCCGGGCTGTGCTCGCGGTAGTAGGACAGGCAGCCCATCAGGGTGCCGGTGGTGCCTACCCCGATGACGAGGACGTCGGCGTGCGGCACCTCGCGGTGGATGCCCAGGGCGGTGCGCTGGTGGTGGGCCGCGCAGTTGGCCGGGTTGGCGTACTGGTTGGGCCACATCAGGTCCGGGTCCCGTGCGATGGCGGCCATGATGAAGGCGATCCGGCTGGCCAGGTACCCGCCGTTGCCGTCCCGTTCGGAGATCACCACGACCCGCGCGCCGAGCGCCTCCATGGTGCGCACCGCGGCGGGGGTGGCGTTGGGGTCGGTGACGACGGTGAGCTCGTAGCCCTTCGCCGCGCACACCGCGCTGAGCGCGATACCCAGATTGCCGGACGAGGACTCGATCACGCGCTGTCCCTGCCGGAGCCCCTGGGCTTCCAGGCTCTCCACGAGGGCGACGGCCGGCTTGAGCTTGATGGAGCCGGCCGGGTTGAGCCCTTCGAGTTTCACCAGCAGACGTACGTCGGGGACCAGTCCACCCAAGTCGAGGAAGACGTCCTCGAAGACGATGTCGTGGGCACTCTGGTAGATCATCGCGAGCTCAGCCTCCCTGTGGCGCGGGTATCGCCGCCTTTCGCGACGCCGAGGGGCGGACACGCGGAGGCGGTCGGTCAACCTTCCCGTGCGCGGCCATGGGGGAGGGAGTCCACTGTGATCATAGGACCGGGAATCCGTTTCACAGGAAGCCCCTCGGACCGACACTCGCGCGGTTCCCGGTCGCCCCGGGTACCGCTACCGATCTAAATGGGTATTTGGGTGTGTCCGCATTCCACCCGTGTCCGGAATGGACGAAGCGCCGTACGGGCCGCGCAATTCCCCCATCAGGCGAGGCTTCGGTCACCCTTCGTGCCTGTTGGAGCCATCGATGCTGGGCAAAGGCGGGAACAACACCATTTCTAGTGTCATCTATATGACAGACGCGATGACCTACCGTAGTGATCGATCTCCATAACTCGCCAGTGTTACTCCTATTAGGCCGTTTACGTCACCCGACGGATGCGTCGATTTTGACCGGAGCTATGCGTGATCGATCCGTTCTCACACTGTGCTATCCGCACTTCGCCTGAGACGTCTCAGGCCGGCCGGACCATTCCACAATCGACTCGACTCAAATAGCCTTCCTGCCACCCGTCCTTTCCGGTCGATGCCGCGACCCGTCCACCGGATTCCCCCGAGTGACAATTTGGAATGCTCACCCATGCGCCCTAGGCAGTCCACGGCCGGATCCGGCCGTATTTCGTCACCGTCCTGTCTCGCCCCGGGGAGCGCGCGATGACCCTGCCCAAAACCGGGAACGCCGGCGGAACCTTCGTCGCGGCCACCCGCCCCGACGCCGACGTGCTGCTGTTCTGCCTGCCGTACGCGGGGGGCGGGGCGGGGGCGTTCCGGGCCTGGCGCGGGGCCTTCCCCGCCGCCGTCGACGTGCAGCCCGTCCAGCTGCCGGGGCGCGAGAACCGGCTCGCCGAACCGGCGGAGTTCACCCCGGAACTGGTCGCCGCCGCGATCGCGGGGCGCGCCGACCGGCCGTACGCGATCTACGGGCACAGCATGGGCGCCCGGCTCGGCTTCGAGGTCATCCGGTGCCTGCGCCGGACCGGCGCGCGCCTGCCGGAGCGGTTCTACGTGGGCGCCTCCCGGCCCCCGGACCTCGTCGAGCCGATCGCGCAGCTCGCCCTCGAACCCGACGACGCGTTCGTCCGGGCGCTCGAGGAGCTCGGCGGCACCCCCGCCGGCGTGCTCGACGTGCCCGAACTGCGCGAGCTGCTGCTCCCCGCCCTGCGTGCCGACTTCGCGTGGATCGACAGGTACCGGTACGAGGACGAGGAGCCGCTGGCGTTGCCCGTCGTCGGGTTCGCCGGCGGTGCGGACCGCTCGGTCCCGCCGGAGCTGATGGCCGGCTGGGACCGGCACACCGGGGCCGGGTTCCGGCTGCACACCCTGCCGGGCGACCACTTCTTCCTCAACGCGGACCTGGCTGAGGTCGTGGAGCTGATCAGCGCGGACCTGCTCGGGGCGGTCGGCGGCACGGCGGCGGTGGCCCCGCCCGCGCCCCGCCGGGCCGCTCCCCCGCGCCCCGGCCCGGCCCCGCACCACGTCCCCCTGCCCGGCACCGACTGGACCGTCTGGCGCCAGGCGCTGCTCCGCACCACCGGCTTCCCCGCCGACGGCCTCCACCGGCTCACCGCCGCCGAGCTGGCCCGGGCCGCCGACGCGCACCTCGACGGGCTGCTCGACGCCGACGGGTACGCCAAGGCGTACGGGTCCGCCGCCGCCCAGGTCAGCGCCGAGATCTGGGCCATCGCCACCGACCCGCTGTTCCGCGAGGCGGTGACCTGGCAGAACCGCAACGCCCTGTACGCGCTCGACGGCATCGCGAACCAGGGCCCGGTTGCGCCCCGCAACTCCAAGCGCCGTCAGCGCGAGGAGATGGTCGCCCAGTACTGGCAGCGCTACTGCTCCAAGAACGAGACCGTCGGCTTCTTCGGCCCGACCACGTGGATCGACCTCGACCCGCAGGGCCCGAACGTGACCGCGACCCCCGGCCCCGGGCTGGTCCGCACGCGCCGGGTGTACTTCGAGCACTGGGCGCTGTCCGCCTTCGCCGAGGCCGTCACCGCCGACCCGCGCGCCCGGCAGTGGCTGGTGCCGTCCGTGTCGCCCCAGCTGACCCTGGACGGTCGCCAGCTGGTCCGGGTCGCGCAGGCGCCGCTGGCCCTGTCCCCCGCCGAGGCCGTCCTGTTGGCGGCGTGCGACGGGCGGCGGCCCGCGATCGAGGTGGCCCGGGCGGCCGTGGCGGCGGAGGGCTCGCCGCTGCGTACCCCCGAAGACGCTCTGATTTCGCTCGGTCTGCTCGCGGAGCGGGCCCTGGTGCGGTGGGACGTCGACCTGCCGATGCGGATGCACGCCGAGGACGTGCTGGCCGAACGCCTCGCGGGGATCGGCGAACCCGACCTGCGGGACCGGGCGCTGGACGGGCTGGCCCGGCTGCGCGCCGGCCGCGACGCCATCGAGGCGGCCGGCGGCGACCCGCACGCGGTGCGGGCGGCGCTGGCGGCGCTCAACGAGATCTTCGTCGAGCTGACCGGGCAGGAGGCCGAGCGCCGGGCCGGGCAGATGTACGCCGGCCGGACCCTCGTGGTCGAGGAGTGCGTGCGCGACCTGGAGGCCGGGATCGGCGGGGCCGTGCTGGAGGCGATGGCCGGCCCGTTCGGGGTGCTGTTGCAGGCCGCGCGCTGGCTGACCGTGGCGACGGCGGACGCGTACCTGGCCGTGCTGCGCGACTTCTACGACGAGCTGGCCCGCGACCTGGGCACCCCGGACGTCCCGTTCGGCCAGCTCTGGTACCTGGCGCAGGGCATCTTCTTCGGCCGGGGCGAGCGCCCCGTGGACGATGTCGCCGCGGAGTTCACCCGGCGCTGGTCGGAGCTGTTCCGGCTGGACCGGTTCGGCGACGACACCCGGACCGTGGCCCTGAGCAGCGCGGACCTGGCCGGGCCGGTCGCCGAGGTGTTCCCCGCCGACCGCCCCGCCTGGGCCGCCGCCCGGATACACAGCCCCGACCTGCACCTGTGCGCCACCAGCGTCGAGGCCCTGGCCCGGGGCGAGTTCAGCCTGGTGCTCGGCGAGCTGCACGCCGCGTGGGCGACCCTGGACGCCGGCCTGTTCCTGGTCGGTTCCGACGAGGTCGAGGAGCTGCGCGCGGCCCTACTCGCCGACGTCGGCCCCGGCCGGGTGCTGCCGCTGTACCCGCTGGACTGGCTCCGCTACACCTCCCGGCTCGCGGGCGGCCTGGACAACGACACCGACTTCCAGCTGGGCATCCTGCCCGGCCCGGGGGCCGATCCCGACCGGCTGATCCCGGTGACGGCGCTGACCGTCTCCGACGACGACGGCGAGCTCGTCGTGCACGGCCGGGGCGAGAGCTGGCCGCTGATCGCGATGTTCGCCGAGCTGATCGGCATCCACACCCAGGGCGCGTTCAAGCTGGTCGCGGCCACCGGGCACACGCCCCGGATCACCGTGGACCGGATGGTGGTGGCCCGCGAGACCTGGCGGACCACGATCGGCGGCACCGGCCTGGCCGACGTGAAGGGCGAGCAGGCCCAGTTCCTGGCCGTCCGGCGCTGGCGGGCCGCGTCCGGGCTGCCGGAGACCGTGTTCGTCTCCATCGCCACCGAGACGAAGCCGTGCTATGTGGACCTGGGCAGCCCGGTGTACGCGACCATCTTCTGCTCGATGCTCCGCGCCGCCCGGCTCAGCGACGGCGACGACGTCCGGGTGACGATCACCGAGATGCTGCCCACCCCCGACGAGGCGTGGGTACCCGACGCCGCCGGCCAGCGGTACTTCTCCGAGATCCGGGTCCAGGTGTGCGACCCGGAGCCCGCCGCCACCGGGCGGTTCCTGTGACCGGCCTGCTGTGCGACCTGGTCACCGACCAGGCGGCCCGGACCCCCGACGCGGTGGCGGTCCGGCAGTGGGACACGGTCGTGACCTACCGGGAGCTGGTCGGGCGGGCCGCCGCGCTCGCCGCCGTCCTGCGCGAACACGGGGTCGGCCCCGAGGTCCGGGTCGGCGTGTGCGGCAGGCGGGTGCCGGGGATGCTCAGCGCCGTCCTCGGCGTGCAGCTCGCGGGCGGGGCGTACGTGCCGCTCGATCCGGCGCACCCGGCGGAGCGGCGCGCCCTGATGATCGCCGACGCGGGCGTGACCGTCGCGGTGGTCGACGACGCCGGGGCCGGGGCCCTCGCCGGTAGCGGGCTGACCCTGCTGCGGGTGCCCGACACCCTCGCCGAGGTGCCCGACTGCCCGGCGGCCCCGGACAACGCGGCCTACGTCATGTACACCTCGGGGTCCAGCGGGCAGCCGAAGGGCGTCGTGGTCGAGCACCGCAACGCCGTGCGGTTCGCCACCTCGACGGCGGAGATCTTCGCCCTGGACGCCGACTGCCGCAGCGTCGGGTTCGCCGCGCTCGGCTTCGACGTGTCCGTGCTCGACTTCTACCCGCCGCTGTCGCGCGGCGGTTCCCTCGCGTTCGTGCCCGAGGCGGACCGGATCGACGCGACCCTATTGCAGACGTTCCTGGAGGAGCACCGGGTGACCTGGGGCGTGCTGCCCCCGGCCCTGCTGCCGCTGCTGCACCCGGAGCGGCTGCCCGACCTGCGCGACGCCCTGACGGCCGGCGAGTCCCCCGGGCCCGACCAGGTGGCCCGGTGGTCCGCGCCGCCCGGCAGGCGGTTCTTCAACTGGTACGGGCCGACCGAGTGTTCCTGCATCGTCGTCGGCACCGAGGTGACCGGGGTGTGGGAGACCACCCCGCCGATCGGGTACCCGCTGCCCGAGTGCGCCGCGTACGTGCTCGACGAGGAGCTCGCGCCCTGCGCCGACGGCGTACCCGGCGAGCTGGTCATCGGCGGCCCGCACGTGGTGCGCGGCTACCTCGGCCGCCCCGGACTGACCGCCGAGAAGTTCGTGCCCGACCCGTTCGGGGACGTCCCCGGGGCCCGGCTGTACCGGACCGGTGACCGGGTGGTCCGCACCCCCGAACACGGCATCGTCCACCTGGGACGGTTGGACCGGCAGGTCAAGGTCGCCGGCCAGCGGGTCGAACTCGGCGAGATCGAGGCCGTGCTGCGCGGGCACGCCGACGTCGCGCAGGCGGTCACGGACGTCGCGGTCGGGGCCTCGGGGCTGCCGGAGCTGGTGGCGTACCTGACGCCGGACGGCGCGCCGGACCTGGCCGCGCTGCGCGGGTACTGCGCCGATCTGCTGCCCGGGTACATGGTGCCCACCCGGGTGGTGCGGCTCGGGGCGTTGCCGTTGAACAGTTCCGGCAAGGTGGACATGGCTTCGCTCCGGGGGCTGCACGAGGCCGCGCCGGACGCCGGTCGCCGCGCCCCGGCCACCCCCCTCGAACACGCCGTCTCCCGCGCCTGGTCCCGGGTCCTCGGCGTCGGCTCCCCCGGCCTCGACGACGACTTCTTCGCGCACGGCGGGCACTCGCTGCTGGCGATGCGCCTGGTCGAGGCGGTCCGCGCCGATCCGGGCCGGGCCGTCACCGTGGAGGACGTCTTCCTCGGCCGCACCCTCGGCGGGCTCGCCGACCGGGCGGAGAAGGCCGCCGCGCACGTGGACCTGCCGGTGCGTCCCGGCCAGCTGCCGGCCATGTCCGGGGCCCAGCGCCGGGTGTGGTTCGTGGAGCGGCTCGCCGGGGACACCCCCGCGTACAACATCGCGTTCGCCGAGCGGCTGCGCGGGCCGGTCGACCCCGCCGCGCTGGGCCGGGCCCTCGGCGCCGTCGCCGCCCGGCACGAGGTGCTGCGCTGGCGGTTCCCCGACACGGCCGGGGCGCCCTACGTCGTGGTGGACCCCGCCGGGCATCCCGTGCCGGTGGCGGTCGACGAGAACCAGGACCCCGAATCGTGGCTGCAACGGCAGGCCCAGCGGCGGTTCGACCTGGCCGGGGACGCGCTGTGCCGGGTCCGGCTGCTCCGGCTCGCCGCCGACGAGTACCTGCTCGCGCTCACCGTGCACCACACGGTGTTCGACGGCTGGTCCCAGGACCTGCTGTACCGGGACCTGGCCACCGCGTACGCCGCCGAGCTCGCCGGGGTCGCGCCGGACCTCCCCGCGCTGCCGGCCACCTTCGCCGACTACGTGGCCTGGCAGGCCGAACGCGAACGCTCCGACGACGAACTCGCCTGGTGGACGGACCGGCTGCGCGGCGCGCCCACGGTCCTCGACCTGCCCCGCGACAGGCCCCGGCCGGCCGTGCAGACGTTCCGGGGCGCGAGCGCGCGGGCCGGCCTCGACGCCGCCGGGGCGGTCCGGGACCTGGCCGCCCGGCTCGGCACCACCCCGTACGTGGTGCTGCTGGCCGGCTTCGCCCAACTGCTGCGCCGCCTCACCGGGCAGCAGGACCTGATCATCGGGGTACCGGTCGCCGACCGGGGCCACCCGGCCTTCGAACCGATGATCGGCTTCTGTGTCGACACCGTGCCGCTCCGGCTCGCCGTGCACGACACCGCCGACTTCGCCGAGCACGTCCGGACCTGCGCCGAGGCCCTGACCGCCGCGCTGGCCCGGTCGGCGACCCCCCTGGAGCGGGTCGTCACCACGCTGGGCGTCGAACGCGACCTGTCCCGCAACCCGCTCGTGCAGGTCCTGTTCAACATGTACAACTTCGCGCAGCCCCGGCTGGAGCTGCCCGGGATCGCCGCCGAGCCGGTGCCCGCCGGGCTGCCCGGCTCGCTGTTCGACCTGACCCTGTACCTGTCCGAGAACGCCGACGGCTGGGACCTGCAGGCCGTGTACAACCCCGACCTGTACCGGCCGGAGCGGATCGGGGCGCTGCTCGACGGGTACACCCGGCTGGTCGGGGACCTGGTCGGCGCGCCGGGGGCACCGGTGGGGGCGGCGTCGCTGCGTACCCCCGAATCGGTCCTGCCCGACCCGACCGAGCCCCTGGCGGACTGGGACGGCCCCGGGGTGGTCGAACGGATCGAGGCCGTCGCCGCCGCGCGACCCGGGGCGACCGCCGTCACCGGCGAGGGCGGCACCCTCGACTACGGCCAGCTCGTCGACCTGCGCCGCCGGACCACCGCCGCCGTCGCGGGCGCCGGGTTCGGGCCGGGGCAGGCGATCGGCGTGCTGGCCACCAGGCAGGTCGAACTTCCAGGACTCCTGCTCGGGGTACTGGCCAGCGGCGCCCGGTGGGCCGTGCTCGACGCGACCCTGCCGCCCGCCCGGCTGGTCGCGCAGGTCCGCGCGGCCGGGTGCGGGGCGCTGCTGGTGTGCCCGGGGGTGGCCGTGCCGGCCGAGCTGGGCGGACTGCCGGTGCTGACCGTGCCCGCCGTGGGCGCCGAACCCGTGCCGCCGGCCGGTCGGACCGCCAGCGTCGACACTCCGTCCACAGCGGACGGTGCGCGCGGCTACCTGTCCTTCACCTCCGGCACCACCGGCGAACCCAAGGCCGTCCTGGCCGGCGAGCGCCCCCTGGCGCACTTCCTCGACTGGTACCCGTCGGAATTCGGTCTGGGCCCCGACGACCGGTTCGCGCTGCTCGCCGGGGTGGCGCACGACCCGCTGCTCCGCGACGTGTTCGTGCCCCTGGCGCTGGGCGCCACCCTGCGCGTGCCGCCCGGGGACCTGCCCCGCGACCCGGTGCGCCTCGCCGGGTGGCTGGCCGCCGAGGGCGTCACCGTGGCGCACCTGACCCCGCCGCTGGCCCGGGTCCTGGCGGCCGTGCCCGGCGGGTCGGCCCCGGCGCTGCGCCTCGTCGCGTGCGGCGGCGACCAGCTCGGGTACGCCGACGTGGCCCGGCTGCGCCGGTTCGCGCCCGGCGCGCGGATCGTGAACCTGTACGGCACCACGGAGACCCCGCAGGCCCAGGCGCACCACCCGGTCGGCCCCGACCACCCGGCCAGCGGCCCGGTGCCGGTCGGCCGGGGTGTCGACGGCGCGCAACTGCTGGTCCTCGGGCCGGCGGGGCAACCGGCCGGCGTCGGGGAACTCGGCGAGGTCGTGATCCGCAGCCGGTACCTCGCCGAGGGCTACGCGACCGACGGCGTCCTGGACCCCGCCCGCAGCCGGGACCGGTTCTCGGCCGACGGGACGGAGTACCGCACCGGGGACCTGGGCCGTTACCTGCCCGACGGCGACGTGCTGCTCGCCGGGCGCGGCGACGACCAGGTGAAGATCCGGGGCTTCCGGCTCGAACTCGGCGAGGTCGAGGCCGCCCTGCTGGCCCACCCGGACGTCCGCACCGCCACGGTGTTCGCCGAGACCGACCAGGGCGAGACAGTGCTGCGCGGCTACGCCGTGCCCGCCGGGAGCCTGACCGTCGAGGGCCTGCGCGCCCATCTGGGCACCCTGCTGCCCGGGCACGCGGTCCCGGCCACCCTGACCCTGCTGCCCGCCCTGCCGCTCACCCCGAACGGCAAGGTGGACCGCGCCGCGCTCCCCCGGCCCACCACCCGGCCCACGGCCGGCGGGGCGGACACCCCGGCCACGGACACCGAACGGCTGATCGCCGGCACGTGGTGCGAGGTGCTCGGGCTGCCCCGGGTCGGTACCGGCGACAACTTCTTCGAGATCGGCGGCCACTCGCTGGCCATCGCCGCCGTGCAGGCCCGGCTGTCCGCGCTGCTGGAACGCGACGTGGACATCCTCGACCTGTTCCGGCACCCCAACATCCGGGCGCTGGGCGCCCACCTGGACGGCACCACCCGCACCCCGGGACTCGACCGCGCCGCACACCGTGTGGCCGCGCGCCGTGACCGTACCCGCCGCACAACCACGGTCCGAGCGGCCGCGGACGAGAAGGGCCGTGACGCATGAACGACGACGAAGCAGCAGTCGAACCCATCGCCGTGATCGGGATGGCCTGCCGCCTGCCCGGGGCCGGCTCCCTCGCCCAGTTCTGGCGCAACCTCGTGGAGGGCGTCGACTCCACCCGGGACTACACCCTCGACGAGCAGCGGGCCCTCGGCGCGCCCGAGGACGAGGTCAGCGACCCGGGCTTCGTCCCGGCGGCCCTCGTCCTGGACGAGATGGAGTCCTTCGACGCGCAGCTGTTCGGGATCACCCGGCGCGAGGCGGAGATGCGCGACCCGCAGCACCGGCTCTTCCTGGAACTGGCGCACGCCACGCTGGAGAACGCCGGCTACGACCCGGCCCGCTACGACGGCGACATCGGCGTGTACGGCGGGATCGGCGCCGACGAGTACGGCTGGCGCAACATCCGGCGCAACGCGACCGTGATGGCGTCCTCCGGCGTGCTGTCCCTGCTGACCGGCACGCACTCGGACTACCTCGCCACCCACGCGTCGCACAACCTCGGTCTGCGCGGCCCGAGCCTCACCCTGCACACGGCGTGCTCGACCACCCTGGTCGCGCTGCACCTGGCCTGCGAGGCGCTGCGCAACGGCGAGTGCGACATGGCCCTCACCGGCGGCGCGTCGATCGAACTGCCGCACGGGCTCGGCTACGTGCACTCCGAGGGCGACATCCTCTCCGCCGACGGGCGGACCCGCACCTTCGACGCCTCGGCCACCGGCACCCTGTGGGGCAGCGGCGGCGGGGCGGTACTCCTCAAGCGGCTGTCCGACGCCCTCGCCGACGGCGACCACGTCCGGGCGGTGATCCGGGGCAGCGCCGTGAACAACGACGGCGCGAACAAGGTGAGCTTCGGGGCCCCCAGCGTGGAGGGCCAGGCCATCGTCGTCGCCCAGGCGCTCGGGATCGCGGGCGTGGACCCGCGCACCGTCACCTACGTCGAGGCGCACGGCACGGCCACCGATCTGGGCGACCCGATCGAGGTCAGCGCCCTGTCGAGCGTGTTCTCCCAGGACACCGACGACATCGGCTGGTGCGGTCTGGGTTCGGTGAAGTCGAACATCGGCCATCTCGGCCCGGTCGCCGGCATCGCCGGGATCATCAAGACGGTGCTGTCCATCGAGCACGGCCTGATCCCGCCGAGCCTGCACTTCGAGCGGCCCAACCCGAAGCTGGCCCTGGACACCAGCCCGTTCTACGTGAACGCGGCGCTCGCCCGCTGGCAGCCGGACGGCCCGCGCCGGGCCGGGGTCAGCGCGTTCGGGATCGGCGGGACCAACGCGCACGCGGTCCTGGAGGAGGCCCCCCGGGCCGGGGCGCGCGACGGGTCCGCCCGGCCGACCCAGCTGGTGCAGGTGTCGGCGCGGACCGCCACCGCGCTGACCACGCTCACCGAGCGGCTCGCCGAGCACCTGGCGGCGCACCCGGAGCTGGACCTGGCCGACGTGGCGCACACCCTGCGGGTCGGCCGCCGCGACCTGCCGCACCGGCTCGCCGTGACCGCCACGGACACCGCCGACGCGGCCAAGGCCCTCGGGGACCGCAAGCGCCGGCTGACCACCACCGGGCCGGTACAGGCGCGCCGGGTGGCGTTCCTGTTCTCCGGCCAGGGCGCGCAGTACGTGGGGATGGGCGCGCAGCTGTACCGGACCGAGCCGGTGTTCCGCGGCTCCGTGGACGAGTGCCTGCGGATCCTCGGCGGGGACCTCGGCCGCGAGCTGCGGGACCTGCTGCTGTCCGAGGGCGCCGACGCGGCGCGGCTGAACGAGACCGAGCTGACCCAGCCGGCCCTGTTCGTCGTGGAGTACTCGCTGGCCCGGCTCTGGGCGTCGTGGGGCGTGACCCCGGCCGGCATGATCGGCCACTCGATCGGCGAGTACGTGGCCGCGACGCTCGCCGGGGTGTTCCACCTCGCCGACGCGCTGCGCCTGGTCGCCGCCCGGGGCCGGCTGATGCAGTCGATGCCGGCCGGTGCGATGCTCGCCGTGCGCCTCGACGAGGCCGAGCTGGTCGGCCGGCTGCCCGAGGGGCTGTCCGTGGCCACGGTCAACGGGCCGGCGGCCTGCGTGGTGGCCGGCCCGACACCGCTGGTCGAGGAGTTCGCGGCCCGGCTCGACGCCGACGGGGTGGGCCACAAGGCGCTGCGCACGTCGCACGCGTTCCACTCGCCCATGATGGAGCCGATCCTGGCCGAGTTCCACCAGCTGGTGGAGGCCGTGGAGCGCCGGGCCCCGCAGGGCGCGTTCCTGTCGAACCTGACCGGGGACTGGATCAGCCCGGGCGACGCGACCGACCCGTCGTACTGGGCCCGGCACCTGCGCGAGGCCGTCCGGTTCGGCGACTGCGTGCAGCGGCTGCTGTCCGACGGGGACTGGCTGCTCGTGGAGTGCGGGCCGGGCCGCCAGCTGGCCGGGCTCGCCCGGATGCACCTGGCGCGCGGGGCCGTCGCGCCGCTGGCGAGCCTGCCCTCGCCCGGGGAGCCGAAGAGCGACCTGGAGACGCTGTACGCGGCGGCCGGTCAGCTGTGGGCCTGCGGGGTGGCGCTGGACGGGGAGACGTTCGGGGACCGGGGCCGGCGGGTGCCGCTGGTGCCGTACCCCTATGAGCGCAAGCGGCACTGGATCGAGCCGACCATGGCCGACCCCACCGCGACCGCCACCGCCGCGTCGGGCCCGCGCCCGGTCGACGAGTGGTTCACGGTCCCGGTGTGGCGGCAGGAACCGCCGACGGAACCGGGCGCGGTGTTCGAACGCTGCCTGGTGTTCGACGAGGGCACGGCCGTCGCCGACGGGCTGCGCGCCGCCGGGGTGGACGTCGTCCGGGTCCGGCCGGGAGACACCTTCACCCACGAGTCCGACGGGTACGCGCTCCGCCCGGCCGAACCGCACGACTACGACCTGCTGCTCGCCGACCTCGCCGGCGCCGGCGGCCTCCCGTCCCGGGTGGTGCACGCCTGGGCGCTGTCCGGCGAGCCGGCCGGCGGGGACCCCGACGGCGCGTGGCGGGCCCAGGACCTGGGCTTCTTCAGCCTGCTACACCTGGTGCAGTCCGTGGCCGCCGCGCAGGTCACCGCGCACGTGGACATCGTGACCACCGGCACCCAGGACGTGACCGGCGACGACACCACCCGGCCGGAGCACGCCACCGTGGCGGGCATCGCGAAGGTCGTGCCGCTGGAGTACCCGGCCATGACGGTGCGCCACCTCGACATCGCCGGATCCACCCGACCGGGAGACCTGGTCGCCGAACTGCTCCGCGAGCCTGCCGGGGCGGTCGCGCTGCGCGGCGGGCACCGCTGGACCCGGGACTACCAGCCGGTCACCGTGCCGGCCGGCGGCACCGGACTCCGCGAGGAGGGCGTCTACCTGGTCACCGGCGGGCTCGGCGGCCTCGGCATCACCCTCGCCGAGGACCTCGCCCAGCGGGTCCGGGCCCGGCTGGTGCTGCTGGCCCGTTCGCCACTGCCCCCGGAGGAGGAGTGGGACCGGCACCTGTCCGTGCACGGCGTCTCCGACCGGGCCGGCCGGGCCATCGCGGCGGTCCGCCGGATGCGGCAGGCCGGCGCGGAGATACTGGTGCTCGCCGCCGACGTGACCGACGTGGCCGACCTGCGGGCGGTACGGGACAAGACCCTGGCCGCGTACGGGCGGCTCGACGGGATCGTGCACGCTGCCGGCGTCCCCGGCGGGGGCATGGCCGAGGTCAAGGACCGGGCCGCCGCCGAGGCGGTGCTGGCCCCCAAGGTGCGGGGCACGCTCGCCCTGCACGGCGCGTTCGGCGACCTGACCCTGGACTTCGTCGCCCTGTTCTCCTCGGTCACGGCGGTGACCGGCGGCTTCGGCCAGGTCGACTACTGCGCGGCCAACAGCTTCCTGGACTCCTACGCCCGGGGCGCGCACGGCTGGGACGCCCGGGTCACCGCGCTCAACTGGGGCGGCTGGCTGGAGGTCGGGATGGCCGCCGAGGTGGCCGCGCCCGCCGGGTTCCGGGCCCAGCAACGCGGCGACCGGGTCGCCGTCGTGGACCACCCGGTGATCACCGACCGGCACGCCTCCGACGGCGCGGCCCTGCCGTGGTGCGGCGGCGTGGTCGCGCCCGACACGCACTGGGTGCTCGACGAACACCGGATCTCCGGCGTACCGGTCATGCCGGGCACCGGCCACCTCGAGAACGTCCGCGCGGCCTTCGCGGCGGCGCGCCCCGGCGAGCCCGGCCAGGCCGTGGAGCTGCGCGATGTCGTGTTCGTCCGGCCGATGGCGGTCGCCGACGGCAGCGGGGCCGAGGTGCGGGTCGCCTTCACCGAGGGCGACGAGGGCTGGGACTTCGAGGTGACCAGCGTGAGCGCGGGCGCCAGCGAGACGCACGTGCGCGGGACCGCCGGCTGGGTCGACCCCGGTCCGACCCCGGTCGCCGACCTCGCGGCGGTCCGGGCGCGCTGCCAGCTCGCCGCGCACGACATCGGCGCCGAGGGCGAGCGCTCGGGCTCCGGGCTGCTCACGTTCGGCGCGCACTGGCGGAGCCTGCGCCGGGTCGAGGTGGGCCAGGACGAGCAGTTCGCGGTGCTGGAGCTGCCCGAGGCGGCGGCGGCCGACCTGGCGCGCTGGGTGCTGCACCCGGCCCTGCTGGACGAGGCCACCTCGTTCGGGCTGACGGCCGAGGGCCAGTACCTGCCGATGGGCTACGGCCGGCTGGTGGTCCGCGCGGCCCTGCCGGCCCGGCTGTACAGCCACCTGCGGTACCGGCCGGGCGGCGGCGGGGAGATCGTGTCCGCCGACCTGTCGCTGTACGACGCCGACGGCCGCGAACTCGTGGCGATCAGCGACTTCGTGCTGCGCCGGATCGACACGGCGGCGATGACCGACACGGTGCGCCAGGGCGCGCACGCCGCCGGCAACCGGCCGGGTCCGGTGGCCTCCACCGCGACCGGCATCGGGCTGGCCGACGGGGCCGAGGCGTTCCGCAGGGTGCTCGGCCGGGACCTCGGGCGGCAGGTGGTGATCACCGCCCAGCCGCTGACCCAGGTCTTCGCCGGGGTCGCGGGCCTCACCCAGGAGACCGTGGCCGGCGACCTGGACCCGGTGGCGGTCGACACGACCCAGCGCGAGGGGTACGTCGCGCCGCGCACCGAACTGGAGGCCACCCTGGCCGGGGTCTGGCGCGACGTCCTCGGCATCGACGCGGTCGGCGCCGACGACGACTTCTTCGAGCTCGGCGGGAACTCCCTGGTCGCGGTGCAGCTCATCTCGCAGATCCGCAGGACGGTAGGCGTCAAGCTGCCGATGCGCAGCCTGTTCGAGACGGCGACCGTGGCCGGGATGGCCGTCGTCGTCCAGGGCCTGCGCGACGCGCCCCAGGCGGCGGCGCCGGCGGCCGAGACGAGCATCCCGAGGCTACCGAGGCCGCGCGCCGGCCAGAACACGACCACCACAACGGCGAGGGGGCAGTGATGAGCGGGACACGTTTCGCGGTCGTCCGCAACGACGAGGCGCAGTACTCCGTGTGGGCCGAGGGCAGGGAACTGCCGGCCGGTTGGCACGCGACCGGGTTCTCCGGTACCCGGGAGGAGTGCCTGGCGCACATCGAGTCGGAGTGGACCGACCTGCGTCCGCTCAGCCTGCGCCAGACGATGGCGGGTGCGTGATGACCGAGGTGGTGACGCACGACGCCCCCGAGGTCTTCGTGGCGCCGGCGTCCTACGCGCAGGAGCGGGTGTGGTTCGCCAGCCAGCTCGCGCGGGACGTGCCGCTGTACCACGTGGCGGGCGAGGTCACGCTGCCCTACGCGGTGTCGTACGAGCAGCTGGGCGACGCCCTGCGGGTGGTGTGCGAGCGGCACGAGACGATGCGCACCTCGTTCCGGATCGACGACGGCGTCCTGATGCAGGTCGTGCACCCGGACATCGTGCTGCCGGTGGAGCTGCTCGACCTCTCCGCGCTGCCCGACGCCGAGACCGACGCCCGGATCGCCGCGCTGCTCGCCGGCATGGACGGCGCGGACCTGTCCCTCGTCGATCCCCCGCTGTGGCACGGGACGCTGGCGCGGCGCGGAGCGGCGGACTGGGTGCTGCTGATCGTCGCGCACCACACGCTCTTCGACCTGGAGGCCGTCCGGAACCTGGAGTCCGAACTGGTCGAGCTGTGCGCGGCCGTGGTCGAGGGCCGCGCGGCCGTACTGCCGGAGCTGCCGATCCAGTACGCCGACCACGCGGTGTGGCAGCGCGACGGGATGGAGGCCGGCCGGCTCGCCGAACTGAACGCGTTCTGGAGCCGGGAACTCGACGGCCTGCCCGCCGTGCACACCCTGCCCGCGGGCCGGGTCCGCCCGGCCGAACGCACCTACGCCGGTTCGGAGATCCTGTTCGACTTCCCCGACGACATCGTCGAGGGGGTCCCGACGGTGGCCCAGCGGTGCGGGGCGACGCCGTTCATGGTGATGCTGGCCGGGTACGCGGCCATGGTCCACCAGTTGTCCCGCGCCACCGACGTGGTCGTCGGCGTGCTGGTCGCGGGCCGGGAGGTGCCCGAGACCCGGGCGCTGATCGGCATGTTCGTCAACCTGGCGGTGTCCCGGATCGACGTGTCCGGCGACCCGACGTTCGCGGAGCTGGTGGCGCGGGTCCGCGACCGGCAGCTCGGCGTCTGGGACCACCAGGACATGCCGTTCCAGAAGCTGGTCGAACTGGTCGGCACGCACCGCCTGCCGGGGGTCCCGCCGGTCTACCAGCTCGGCTTCAACTACGTCGACTTCGGCTTCAGCGGCCGGGCGACGGCGGCCGAGGACGACCTGCTGCTGGAGATCAGCGGGAGCCGGGGCCGGTTGGAGTACAGCACGGACGTGTTCACCGGCTCCGACGCCGAGGCCATGGTCGACGGGTACCTGCGGGTGCTGTCCGCCGTGCTCGCCGACCCGGCGGCGCGACTGTCCACTGTCGATGGTGGTGCCGCGCCCGCTCCCGCCGCGGAGGGCGTGGCGGCCGTCGAGGTGGAGGCCGCGTTCGTCGCGCCCCGCACCGCCGCCGAGGAACTGGTCGCCGAGGTCTGGTCCGAGGTCCTGGGCGTGTCCCGGATCGGCGCGCTGGACAACTTCTTCACCCTCGGCGGGCACTCGCTGCTCGCCCTGCGGGTGATCGCGCGGATCAGCGCCGCGATCGAGATCGACCTGCCGATCCAGGCGTTCTTCGTCGACACCACCGTGGCCGGAGTCGCCGCGCAGGTCGAGAAGATGCTGCTGCAGGAACTGGACGACACCGAGAACGCATCCGAGGGGACGCCATGACCGCCGTGGACAGCGTGGCCGATCCGAAACGGGCCGCGATGGAGGCCCGGCTGCGCCGCCGGGTCGCGCCGACCGAGTCGGGGATCCCGCGCCGGCCGGACGGGGAGGCCCCGCCGCTGTCGTACGCGCAGGAGCGGGTCTGGTTCATGGAGCAGTTCGCGCCCGGCACGGCGGCCTACGGGTCCCCGCTGCTGGTCCGGCTCGGCGCCGACCTCGACCTGGAACTGCTCGCCGCCGCGCTGACCCAGGTCCGGGCCCGGCATGAGAGCCTGCGGATGCGGTTCCCGGCGACCGAGGACGGCAGGCCGACGGTGGTGGTGGACCCGCCGTCGGACGTGGAGCTGCCGGTGCACGACGCGGCCGACGTGGCCACCGCCGAGGCCGAGATGGCGCTCGCCGCGCTGCGGCCGTTCGACCTGGCCACCGGGCCGCTGATGCGCGCCGCCGTGTGGCGGGTGGCCGGGGGCGAGAGGCACCTGCTGCTGGTCGACCTGCACCACATCGTCACCGACGGCTGGTCCAACGACACCCTGCTGGCCGACCTGTCGGGTACCTACGAGGGCCTGCGCTCCGGCGTCCCCACCACCCGGCGCACCCCGGTCGGCTACGGCGACTTCGCGGCCTGGCAGCGCGAGCAGATGGCCGGGCCCGGAGTCCGCCGCCACCTCGACTACTGGCTCGAGCAGCTCGCCGCCGTGCCCGCGCTGGAGCTGCCGACCGACGCACCCCGGCCGCCGACCCAGTCCTTCGACGGGGCCTCGCACCACTTCCGCCTCGAAGGGCCGCTGGTCACCGCGTTGACCGCCCTGGGCCAGGCGCACCGGGCGACCCTGTTCATGGCCCTGCTCGCCGGGTACCAGACCCTGCTGGGCCGGTACTCCGGTCAGCACGACTTCGCGATCGGCTCCCCCGTGGCCGGCCGGTCCCGCCCCGACCTCGACGACGTGGTGGGCATGTTCGTCAACATGCTGCCGCTGCGCGCGGACCTCAGCGGCGACCCGACGGTGGGCGCCCTGCTGGACCGGACCCGCGACGGGGTCCTCGACGCGCTGGCGCACCAGGACGTGCCGTTCGAGCAGGTCATCAACGAGCTGCACCTGGTCCGCGACGTGAGCCGCTCGGCGCTGTTCCAGGCCATGCTGGTCCTGCAGAACTACACCGCGCCGACCGACCCGGACTCCCCCGACCTGTCCTGGCGGCCGGTCGAGCTGCCGGCGACCCGGTTCGACCTGGAGCTGCACGCGTACCCGGTCGAGGGCGGCGGCCTGCAGTGCCGGTTCGTCTACAACACGGCCCTGTTCGGCGCCGACACCGTGGCCCGGCTCGCCGGGTCGTTCGGCACGCTGCTCGCCGACCTTGTGGCCCGGCCCGACGCGCCGGTCTCCGAGCTGGAACTCCTCGACGCGGCCGAGCGCGACCTGCTGCGCGCCTGGAACGCCACCGAGGTTCCGGCCCGGCCGGACTCCTCGCTGCCGGCGCTGTTCGCCGAGCAGGCCCGGCGCGCCCCCGACGCGGTGGCCGTGACCGACGCGGGCGGATCCCTGACCTACGCGGAACTGGACCGGGCGTCCAACCGGGTCGCGCACCGGCTCCTCGCCCTGGGCGCCGGACCGGAGACCCTGGTCGGGATCGGCGCGGACCGCGGCGCGCGGCTCGTCGTCGGGCTGCTGGGCATCCTCAAGACGGGGGCGGCGTACCTGCCGTTGGATCCGGAGTACCCGGACGACCGGCTGCGGTACATGCTCGCCGACTCCGGTTGCGCGCTGCTGCTGGCCACCGACGCGCTCGCCGCCCGGGTGGCCGGCGACGGCGTCACCCACCTGCGGCTCGACGAGGAGACCGATGGGCACGAGCACGCCGTGGACGTACTCGTGCCCACCGACGCGGCCGCGTACCTGATCTACACGTCCGGCTCGACCGGGCGGCCCAAGGGCGTCGTCAACGCGCACCGGGGCGTGCTCAACCGGCTCGACTGGATGCAGTCGACGTTCGGGCTCGGCGCGGACGACACCGTGCTGCAGAAGACCCCGGCCGGGTTCGACGTGTCCGTGTGGGAGTTCTTCTGGCCGCTGACCACCGGCGCGCGGCTGGCCATGGCCGCGCCGGGCGGGCACCGCGACCCGGCGTACCTGCGCGAGGCGGTCGGCGAGCACGGCGTCACCACCGTCCACTTCGTCCCGTCGATGCTGACCGCGTTCCTCGCCGACATCGACGCGGCCGAGGACCCGGCTGCCGCCGCCGCCCGGTGCGCCACCCTGCGCCGGATCGTGTGCAGCGGCGAGGAACTGCCCGTGGAGCTCGCCCGGCGGTGCGTCGAGGTGCTGCCCTGGGTGAGCCTGCACAACCTGTACGGGCCGACCGAGGCCGCGATCGACGTGACCGCCTGGCACTGCGCGCCCGGGGCGCTCGCGGTCCGGACCCGGGTACCGATCGGCGCGCCGATCGCCAACACCCGGGTGCACATCCTCGACGAGCACCTGCGCGAGGTACCCGTCGGGGCCGTCGGCCAGTTGCACATCGGCGGGGTCCAGGTCGCCCGGGGCTACCACCGCCGGCCCGCCCTGACCGCCGAGCGGTTCGTACCCGACCCGTTCGGGGCGTCCGGCACCCGGCTGTACGCGACCGGTGACCTGGCCCGGTGGCGGCCCGACGGGCAGGTCGAGTTCCTCGGCCGGGCCGACGGACAGGTCAAGCTGCGCGGCCTGCGGATCGAACTCGGCGAGATCGAGATGGTGCTCCGCGAGCGCGCCGACACCCGCGACGTCACGGTGGCCGTGGTCGAGGTGCACCCGGGCGACAAGCGGATCGTCGCCTACCTGGTCACCGATGCCGAGCCCGACGCGGCCGCCCTGCGCGCGGACCTGCTGCTGCGGCTGCCCGACTACATGGTGCCGTCGGCGTTCGTCCGGCTGCCCGAGCTGCCGCTGTCCCCCAACGGCAAGCTGGACCGGGCCCGGCTCCCGCTGCCCGAGGTGGCCACGGTCTCCGACAAGGAGTTCGTCGCGCCGCGCACCGACACGGAGATCACCGTCGCCGGGATCTGGTGCGACGTGCTCGGCGTCGAACGGGTCGGCATCGACGACGACTTCTTCGCGCTCGGCGGGCACTCGCTGCTGCTCACCCAGGTCGCGGCCCGGCTCCGGCCGCTCACCCAGGGCACGGACGTCCGGGTCGGCGTGATGGACCTGTTCCAGAACCCGACGGTCCGGGCGCTCGCGGCCCTGCTCAGCGGCGAGGCGGACTCCGGTCCCCGGCGGCTGCTGTACGAGCTGACGAGGCCGAACCCGCGCCCGGAGCGCACCTACGTCTGCGTGCCCTACGGCGGCGGCTCGGCGGTGGTCTACCAGACCGTCGCCTCGGCCCTGCCCGCCGGCCACGCGCTGCTCTCGGTGGCGATCCCGGGCCACGACGTCGGCCTGGACGAGGACTCGCTGCCGTTCGACGAACTGGCCCGCCGGTGCGCCGACGAGGTGCTCGAACGCGTCCACGGCCCGCTGGTGCTCTACGGCCACTGCGGGGTGGGCGGCGCGCTGATCGTGGAGATGGCCCGCCTGGTCGAGGCCGCCGGCCGCGAGGTGGAGGCCGTCTACGTGGGCGGGGTGTTCCCGTTCGCGAAGCCGACCGGCCTGCTGACCCGGTTCAACACGTGGCTGGAGGACCTGGCCGGCAACCGGAACTACACGAACTGGCTCAAGTCCATGGGCGTGGACATGGACGAGCTGGACCCGGTGCAGGCCGACCGGATCATCAGCAACATGCGCAGCGACGGCAAGAACGCCGAGGCGCACTTCACCGCCCTGATGGCCACCGACCCCGTGAAGCTCAAAGCCCCGATCATCTCCGTGGTCGGCGAGCGCGACCCGATCACCGACTACTACCAGGAGCGGTACCGGGAGTGGCGGTTCCTCACCGACACCGTCGCGGTGGTGGTGCTCGACGAGGCCGGGCACTTCTTCCTGCGGTACCGGGCCGAGGACGTCGTGGAGATCATCACGCGGACGCACCTGGACCTGCCGGCGGAGTCCGCGCAGCTCACCCCGCCGGACACCGAGCCGGGTACGCCGGCCCGGCGCTGGTGGCTGTCGGCGGTGTCGCGGGCCGGCCAGGCCTCCGACCTGGGCGCGCCGGTCGAGCCGACGATGAGCAAGTTCACCATGGTGTCCCTGGGCCAGCTGGTCTCGGTCACGGGTTCGCTGCTGACGGCCTGGGCGATCCCGATCTGGTTGTACGTCACCACCGGCTCGCTGCTGTCGATCGGCATCTCCGGCGTGACCGTGGTGCTGCCGATCCTGCTGGCCACCCCGATCGCGGGGGCGCTGGCCGACCGGTACGACCGGCGCAAGCTGATGATGGCGGCCGGACTCGCGGCCGGTTCCGTCGAGTTCCTCTTCGCCGTCCTGCTGCTGCGCGGCAATCCACCGGTCGCCGCCGTGTACGCCGTCGTGCTCGTCGTCTCCTTCGCCGGCACGTTCCAGCGGATCGCGTTCGCCGCCTCGATCCCGCAGCTGGTCCCCAAGCGGTTCCTCGGGCACGCCAACGGGGTCGCCCAGCTGATCAACGGCACGGCGATGCTGTTCGTGCCCCTGATGGCGGCCGGCCTGCTCGCCGCGATCGGCCTGCGCGGCATCCTGGTCCTCGACGTGGTCAGCTACGTGTTCGCGCTCAGCGTGCTCGCCGCCGTGAGGTTCCCGAACCTGATGGGCCGGATCCGCAAGGAGACCTTCGGCGAACAGGTCCTCGGCGGCCTGCGCCTGTACTGGGGCGCGCCGGGCTTCCGGGCCTCCATCCTGGTGCACGGCTTCAGCAACCTGCTCTACGCCGCCCCCGTGCTGCTGGTGCCGCCCTTGGTGCTCGCGCACGGCACGGCCGGGGACGTCGGCCGGGCCGCGTTCGCCGAGGGCCTCGGCGCCGTGATCGGCAGCCTCGCCATGACGATCTGGGGCGGCCCCCGGGCCCGCCGGATGGTCGGCAACCTGCTGGTGACCGCCGCGTCCGGCCTGTTCGTGGCGCTGACCGGCCTGAGCGGGAACCTGCTCGTGATCATGGTGGGCGCGTTCGGCACCGGCCTGTTCCTGGCCATCGCCAACGGCATCTACGTGACGGTCATCCAGGTCAAGATGCCGCAGCGGTACCACGGCCGGGTGCTGGCCCTCAACCAGACCCTGACCTGGTCCACGCTGCCCGTCGGGTTCCTGGTCCTGGTGCCGGCCACCGGTCTGCTGGAGCCGCTGATGGCCCCGGGCGGCAGCCTGGCGTCCACGTTCGGGCAGGTGCTCGGCACCGGACCCGGGCGGGGCATCGGACTGGCGTTCGTGGTCTTCGGCCTCCTGATGACCGTCAACGCGCTGCTCGGGCTGACCGTCCGCCGGCTCGCCCGGCTCGACATCGAGATGCCCGACTCGCTGCCCGACGACCTGATCGGCGCCCAGCTGCTCGCCGCCCGCGACACCGCCGCGCCGGCCCCCCGAGAGAAGGCACTGGTATGAGCGAGGCCCTGACCAGGCTCCCGTCCTGGACCACCGCGCCCGTCGACGGGCACGGGACGGTGCGGGTGCCCGCGCCCGAGGGGGTGCCGGCCGCCGCCGGGCGGTTCGGGGTGCCGGCGTCCGTGCTGGGGCTGGCCGCCCTGGCCCGGGTCGCCGGGGTGCTGGCCGCGGAAACCGACATCCTCATCGGGTACGGGGACCGCGGCGCCGTGGCGGCCACCACCCGGGGGGTGACCTGGCGGGAACTGGTCGACGAGGTGCGCGCCCAGACGGGTGAGGGGACCGCCGTGGTCGCGCCCGGGGCCGACGGGGACCGCTCCGTCGACCTCGCGTTCGGCGACCGGGCCGGGGCGCCGCTGACCGTGGACCTCGCGGGCGACACGCTCGTGGTCCGGCACGACCTGCGGGTCGCCGACCCGGCCCACGCGGAACGGATCGCCGGTTACCTCGCGACGGCCCTGGCCGCCCTGGTGACCACCCCGGACGCCCCCGTCGAGTACACCGACCTGCTCTCGGCCGCCGAACGGCACCACCAGCTGCGTGAACGCGGCGGGGACATCCGGGAACTGCCCGCCGAACGGTTCCACGAGATCTTCGCCCGGCGCGCCGCCGTACACCCCGGAAGGGTCGCGGTCGTACACTCCGGGGTTTCCTACTCCTACGCCTGGCTGGACTCCGCCGCCAACCAGATCGCGCACGCGCTCCTGGCGCGCGGCCTGGCGCGTGAGGAGGTGGTGATGACGGCCACCGAGCGCACCCCGCACTGGCTGGCCGCGATCATCGGCATCCTCAAGGCGGGCGGCGCCTACCTGCCGACCGAGCCGGGCTACCCGGCGCCCCGGGTCACCACGGTCCGGGAGCAGAGCGGCTGCCGGATCGTGCTCACCGAGCCCGACGTGGCCGGCACGCCGGAGTACGCCGGGCTCGCCGAGGCCCTCGCCGAGCCGGGTGTCGTGGCGCTGGCCGTCGCCGACCTCCTCGACGCCGGGCACCCGGCCACCGACCCGGGGGTGGCGGTCGGACTCGACCAGCTGGCGTACATCTACTTCACGTCCGGGTCCACCGGTCGGCCGAAGGGTGCGATGTGCACCCACCACGGCATGATCAACCACCTGGTCGCGAAGATCGCGGACTTCGAGCTGGACGAGAACAGCCGGGTCGTGCAGAAGGCCCAGCAGACGTTCGACATCTCGCTGTGGCAGCTGATCGCGCCCCTGACGCTGGGCGGCAGCACCCTGATCGCCACCCGCGACGAGATCCTCGACGTGCGCGGCTTCCTGGCCACCGTGGCGGCCGGCGGCGCGACCGTCGTGCAGGTCGTACCGTCCTACCTGGACGTCCTGCTCCGGATCGCCGAGGACTCCCCCGACGCGCACCTGGGCGGGGTGCGGTTCGTCAGCGCGACCGGCGAGGCCCTGAACCGGACCCTCGTCACCCGCTGGTTCGCCCGGTTCCCCGACATCCGCCTCGTCAACGCGTACGGGGCAACCGAGGCGTCCGACGACACCAACCACGAGATCATGTCCGGGGTACCGGCCGGCGAGCTCACCCCCGTCGGCCGCCCCGTCACCAACGTCGTCCTCTACATCCTCGACCCCGACGACCGGCTCGTCCCCCTGGGCACCCCGGGCGAGATCGTCGTCTCCGGGGTGTGCGTCGGACGCGGGTACGTCAACGACCCGGAGCGCACCGCCCTGGCCTTCGGCGAGGACCCGTTCCGCCCCGGCGAGCGGATCTACCGCACCGGCGACTTCGGCCGCTGGCTGCCCACGGGCTCCGTCGAGTTCCACGGCCGGCGCGACGAACAGGTCAAGGTCAACGGGATCCGGATCGAACTCGGCGAGGTGGAGGCCCGGATCCTCGACCACCCCCGGGTACTCGCCGCCGCCGTCATCGTCACCCCCATGCCCGGTGTCGGCAAGAGCCTGGTCGCCTTCTACGAGACCGGCGACGGCCTCCCCGACACCGAGCTGCGCGCACACCTGCGGGCGGCCCTGCCGGCGTCCTCCGTCCCGTACCAGCTGGTCGCCGTCGACCGGCTCCCCCTCAATCCCAACGGCAAGGTCGACAAGCGGGCGCTGGCCGCCCACGCGCGGACCCTGACCGGCCCCGCCGGGGCTTCCCCGGACACCGCCACGGAGTCCGGCCCGCGCACCGCCACCGAGGAGCGTCTCGCCGCCGCGTGGGCCGTCGCCCTCGACGTGCCGGTCGAACGGATCGGCGGGGACGCGCACTTCTTCGAGATCGGCGGGGCGTCGTTGTCGGCGCTGCGGATGGTGGCCGAACTCGACGGGCTGATCACACTGCCGCAGCTGCTGGCGCACCCGGGGCTCGGGGAGCTGGCGGCGATCGTGGACAAGGAGGCGGGGCTGTGAGCGTGGAGACGTTCGAGGCCAACGGGTTCGACGGTGCGGGAGCGGCCGTCGGGCCAGGGTGTGACGGCGCGGGATCACACACCGGGTCCGGGTTACACAGCACGGGACCGGCCGCCGGCTCCGGGTCGGCAGGGTTCGCGCTGGCGGGCTCCTCGCCCAGCGGGTCCCCGGTGGATAGGGACGTGGCCAACGAGGCGCGGGCCGCCTGGCTCCGGGAACACCGGCCGGCCCTCACCGGGGCGCTGGCCCGGACCGGGGCGGTGCTGGTGCGGGGCCTGGGCGTGCGTACCCCCCTCGATCTGGCTCTGGTCCGGGACGCCCTCGGCCTGGCCGAGGCCCCCGGCCAGGAACGGTTCGCCCCCACCACCGACCTGGGCGGCGGGGTCAGCTCCGCGCCCGAGTGGGGCGCCGACCGCGAGATGTGCCTGCACCACGAACAGTCCTTCGGGGTACGCGCCCCCCGCGTCCTCCTGATGTCCTGCGCCGCCGAACCCACCACCGGCGGCGAGACGCTCCTCGGCGACACCCGCGCCATGCTCCGCGAACTCCCGGCCGACCTGCTCGCCCGGTTCCGCGCCCACGGCTGGCGGCTCGAACGCAACTTCCGCCCCTACATCGGCCTGCCGTGGAGCACCGCGTTCGGGTCCACCGACCCGGAGACCCTGGACGCGTACGCCGCCGACCAGCGGATGGCCGCCGAGTGGCGCCCCGACGGTTCCCTGCACACCTCCCAGCGCCGGCCGGCCGTCGCGCGCCACCCTGCCACGGGCGAGGAGTGCTGGTTCAACGACGCCGCGTTCTTCAGCCAGTGGAGCATCGACGAGGTCGAACGCAAGGTGCTGCTGTCCTCGTTCGGGCCGGGCGGGATACCGTTCAACACGGCGCTCGGCGACGGCACGGAGCTGACGGCCGCGGAGTGGCAGAGCATCCTCGACGCGTACGACGCGGTGACGGTGCGGGTGCGATGGCGGGTCGGCGACCTGCTGCTGGTGGACAACATCCTCACCGCGCACGGGCGGGCGCCGTTCCAGGGCCCCCGGGAGATCCTGGTCGCCCCGGCGGACCCTGTACCCGTGGAAGGGATCTAAGGCCCTCAGGCAGCCAGCGGCCCGTGGTCACGGGGCACGGGGTCCGCGCCCTGGCAGTACCGGCATGACTCACGTTCGGACCACGTCCTGCGGTCCAGCACGTCCGGTGTCATGGGTCGTTGCCCCGCACTCCTCCTGACCGCCATGCGGAAGGTCCACAGCGTCTCGGCGAAGGCGTGATAGGCGTCGTGGTACTCGGCGGACCGAGTCGTCGCCCCTGTCCGAACAGCGTTGCGAATGCCGATCAGGTCGGCGAACGCGGCCTCCCCCGCCTTCACGACATCTGCGGTCCCCGACATCAGAAGTTGCTCACGGACCTTGTACAACCGGGACTGACCGACGGCGCGGCCTGCGGCAACCCTTCTTTCCGCAGCCTGCGTGCCGCCGCGCGCGACCTCGCGGAGCTGGCCGTGGGCCGAGTCCAGCGCGAGTGCGAAGCTGATGTAGGTCTTCCAACGGTCGAGCCCGAGGTCCCGATTCCGCTGTGCCCTACTTCGTCGGATGTCGGCCAGCAATGTGCCGGAGAGCGCGACGAACGCGCCGGTCACCGTACTAAGGAAAGGCATCCAATCCATATGTGTAAGTATGTAGCACCTGGCCATCCGTGCCGTCCCGCTGTCTTCTTGTGTACTCGACCGCGGCAGTGCTCTAGTCACGTAGCCACCGGTGGATCTTGGCGGCGAGTTCCGGCGGGCAGTCCGAGCGTCGCGCCAGGGCGAGCGCGTGATGCCCCGGCACCATCCGCTCCTGGACCACCACAGCCTCCGCGATGGCGAGTTTGGTGCCGCCCGTCGCCACGGGCCACAACTCGTCGACCAGCCAGGCCAGGAAGTCCGGCGAGCGAGCGAGCACGCCGCGATACACCTTGGCGGCCACCCGGGTGATCCGATTGCCCAGGACATCGGTGTCACACGCGACCGCTACCCGGCGAACGAGCGCCTCCACCTCACCGGCGGGCAGCCGCCGAGTTCCGAGCGGACCGACGGTCCCGGCCCAGCAGTTGTAGTCGGAGGTCATCTCCCGCTGCGCCTTCTCCGTGACGCCGTCGCGGATCCGGTCGGGAACGCCCAGAACCGGCTGGGAAACCGTGTGGACGATCGTCCGGATCGTGTCCGTCAGGAGCGGACGCAGGTTGTCCAGAATGACGAGCAGGTCGACCAACGCCGTGGTGAGCTGGGTGTCCTCGCGGGCGTCGACGGCCGTCCTCAAGCGCGCGCAGGCCACGTCGACCACCGCGTCGAGGAGCGACTCGGGTGTGTCCTCCCCTGGTGCGATGTGTGGGAGCAGCAGAACCGCCACCAGCCGGGCTGCCTCCGTGTGCCGGGTGGCGAGGAGACCGTGTAGCCACCAGAGGAGCGGGGGTGTGAGCGTGACGCCGGCCTTGTCGATGCCGACGATCACCCCACGGACTCCAAGACGGGCCGTCACCGGACTAGGACCGGTCAGCACCCTTTCGGTCAACCAGTTCCTGGCGTCGACATCCTCGAGCGCGAGCAGACCTTCGAATCTCGCCCGCAGCTCGGTCAGTTTCCCGCCGGACTCGACGAGGATGCGTCGAAACTGAGTCTTCTCCCGGGTCAGCAACTCGACCGGTGCCGTGTTGAGCCAGGTCTCCATCGCGCTCGCACGGACCGACTCCCAGTTCAGCCCCGACTCGGCCGGCTCCCCTTCCGGGGTGGGATTCGCCTCGGAACGGGGAGCCCGCGCGAACGACTCCAGGAGGCGGACGTGCATGTCGACGTCCGGTCCGGCCAGTACGATCAGAGCCGGCCAGACCCCCCGGGGGTCGATCGCCACGAACCGTTCCAGGGACGAGAGCAGGGTCTCCCGATCGACCTGGCCGAGGCGCTCGGCAAGTTGATTGGACAGCGTGGTCGCCGAACCGACCGCCTCACGGCCGAGCGGATAGGGCATCTGGCACAGACTTGCCAGAACGTCGTCCGGATGGTCGTGGACGATGAACCTCGCCACGTTGACCCACCGGTCACGGAAGCGAACCGGCGTGTCGGTCAGCGTGGCGGCCAACAGACCTCGACGGACGCCAGGGTCCCGCGCGAGTTCCCGGATCAGCCGCACCTGCGCCCCGTCCCACCGGGTCGACAGTTCCGCTTCCAGCAGGTCCGCCCAGCTGTCCCAGCCCTGTTGTTCCCGGATCGACTTCTCCTTCCAGCACCGGTGAAGCAGTTCGGTCACTTCCTCGTCGGCCATGCCGGACGGGCACTCCACCGCCAGCATGGCGCCGGCGAGCATGACCATCGACACCGATTCGGGAACCGACAGCGCCTCACGGAGGATCACCCGTTGCGCGCGGACTCCCAGCGTTGCGTACCGGTCGTGCAGCAGGTGCCGTACCGCCGCGTCGGCGCCTGTCCGGCACACCGGCCCGATCAGGTGCTCGGGAAGGTTGAGCCACACGTCGAAGCGGAGTTCCTCCTTCCCGTCTCGGAGTTCCGGCTTCCTGTCCACGACCAGCTTCAATGCCAGTGACAGGTTCTGGCTGCGCAGGAACGCACCCGCCCTGACCAGCAGGAGACCCACCGTACGCGCCGTCTCGGTCACACCTTTGGGTCCGACCGTCTTCAACAGGGGGACACTGATTTCTAGTGCCATCGCGACACACTGTTCCGGGGCACCCACGAGGAGCGGGACCAGCGAGTACAACAACGGCTTGTTGAACTCGCCAACGGTATCGGCGACCGCCTTGAGAAGATCCGGAGAGCGCCGGGCCTGTGCCGACAGCAGGTGGATCCGTGCGCCCTCGGCCGTCAACAGCGGCACGGCGGCCCGCAGGTCCCGGTACCGGTCGTCCACGCAACGCTGGAGGAGGAGGTGTCGTGCGACGGGCCAGTGGTGGGAGCTCGGGTCCACCAGGAACGTCGCGAAACCCGTCAGCTGCCCCGGAGTACCCGTTCGCGCCAGCAGCAGCGCGATCGCGAACTCCGCGTACGTCTGGTGGAAGAACTCGTACCGGCCCGACTGCAGTCGAACGGCGCCCTCGCTGAGCAGCGCCTTCATCCCGCCGTCGACGACCGAACGGTCCAGCGCTACCGTCAACGCAAGGCGTTCGGTGGACTGGTCGAGGATGGTGCGCGCGAGAAGGAGCGCCATCTCCTCCTGTTGTTCAGCCAGCGTCGTGCGCCGCCCGTTGCGGTCTTGCGCGATCCGTAGGTCCCAGTAGTACTCGTACAGGCCGGTGATCGTGAGGTCCCCGGGGATCTCACCCTTCTCGCCGAAGAGGTCACATGCCAGAGCCAGCCGCAGCGGAAGGGCGCACACCTCCCGGATGGTGCTAGCCCGCACGGCGTCGGAGAGCTCCGCGATGAAGCGTTCCTTCTCCAAGTCGCTGTGGGACAACGTTCCCATGTAGCCCGACGCCCACTTCAGGATCTCCGGCACGCCGAGCTTGGGCATCTTGAGCGCGCGTCCGGAGTGTGCCCCCAGGCGCAGTCGACCGCCCTGGCCGCCGAGCAGGTCCTCGTATTCCTGCTGGCGGCAGGTCATGACCAACTGCGCGTCGTCCGCCACACCGCCGAGCACCGTCGTGATCGCCTGGACGGTGTGCTCGGTGACGATGACGTCCAGGGTGTCGATGAAAATATAGACGGCGCCGAATATCTTCCGCAGCTGTCGGACACATCTGCGCAGACCCCGCCCCGGCTCGTGCAGGCCACCGGCCGCAGCGAACGCGATATCCACACCCGCCTCCGTCGCGAGGTCGGTCGCTGACGGAATGCGCGCGCAGGTGATCACAACCACGGCCGATCCGCTGTCGGAGTGGGTGTCGCCGGCGACGTGCTCGGCGAGTTGTTTCAGGAGCACGCTCTTTCCCGATCCGCCCTCGCCAATCAGGCAGAGAACCTGACCGGGAACGGCCTTCCCACCATCCAGCTCACCGGCCAGGAGGTCGAGGCGTCGTACGGTGGGGAGCGCGAACGCCTCGATCGCGCTCAGTCCGTCGAGAAACAGGCGCGATCCGGACCCCGACCGGCTGGCTCTCGGCATCGGAGGCTTCGCGGTCACCGCGGACTCGAGCTGCGCCAGCTCATGGAGCGCCGCCCAGTCCTCGACCCCTGTCTCCTCCTCGCCGAAACCCCGGAGAACCTCCAGCATGGCGGGCCACGTCGACCCCGGAATCGATTTCCCGTCCTTGGCGTCCTGCCAGGTGCTCTTACCGAGCCCGGATCTCTCGGCTGCGGCCCGGACGCCGCCCAGCAGCCCCACCGCGCGGGCGATGCCCTGCTGGAAACGTTCTCTCGCCGTGGGCCGGGCTGGGGAACGCGGCGGCATGGAAGGCCTCCCGGTGACGTCGAGGTTGTCCGGTCCGGACAACCTTTCCGGACACCAGCAAACCACACGCCCTGAAGGGAGGCTCTCAGCAACCGTCCGGCGGGACCGCCGGCGCTCCGGACGCGTCGCCGGACGCTGCCGATCGGCGCAGCATGGGGACATGTTCACCGACGATGCACAGCCTCCAGCGCCCCTGACGGCAGACTTCCGCCGGCCCGGGCTGCTCGTGGTGGCCTCCGAGTGGTTCTCCGCGCACGGCGGCCTCAGTACCCTGAATCGCGATCTCTGTGTCGGCCTCGCCGCCGCAGATGCGTCCGTTGTGTGCCTCGTGCCGCACGCCGCCAAGGAGGAGCGCGAACACGCCGCCCTTCACGGCGTGACCCTGATCTCCGCCCGCCCGGCTCCGGGAGTCTCGGCGAGGCAGACCCTGGCCCGTCGGCCCGCCCTGCCTCCAGGGGTGACCATCGACGCGGTCCTCGGGCACGGCCGGGTCACCGGCCCGGAGGCCAGGATCCTCACCGAGGACCACTTTCCGTCGGCGGTGCGGTTGCAGCTCGTCCACATCGCCCCCGACGAGCTCGAATGTTGGCGTTCCGACAGGTCCGACGACCTCGGGCAGCGCTCGGAGGCACGCACCCGCCTAGAGCTGGAACTGGGCGTCGACGCCGCCAGGGTCATCGCCGTCGGGCCGCGCCTGCACGAGTTGTTGTGCCGGGACCTCTCGGTGTATCCGGGCGTTCCGAGACCCGCACGACTGGATCCCGGATTCGACCTGCCGACCCATCTCCCGAGGGTGCCACCTCCGGGTGGACCGAGTCAGATTCTCCTGATGGGCAGGTTGGAGGACTACGAGATCAAGGGTGTCGACCTGGCCGCGCGGGCCCTGTCGTACGCGCTGAAGCTCCGGGGCGGCGACGAACCCGAGGTCGAACTGCTCGTTCGCGGCGCGCCGCCCGGCGAGAGCGCCCGGCTCCGAGACCGGATCCTCGGTTGGGCGCCCGTCACCGGCCTCCGGGTGACCCCGCGGCCCTTCACCACGGACGCCGAGCACCTCCGGCAGGATCTGCTACGGGCGTCCCTGGTCCTCATGCCGTCCCGCGCGGAGGGATTCGGCCTTGTCGGCGCCGAGGCGATCACCGCCGGCGCCCCCACCCTGGTCAGCGGACGCAGCGGCCTGGGTTCCCTGCTCCATGAGATCCTGCCCGCAGACGAGGCACGCCGGGTAGTCGTCCCCGTCCGACTCCGCCCGGTCGAGGACATCCAACGCTGGGGGCACCACATCGCCGCCGTTCTGAACGATCCGGCCGCCGCCTTCGCCACGGCCGCGGCCGTCCGTCGTCGGGCCGCCGCGAAACGAACCTGGTCCATGGCCGCCCACGAGATCCTCAGGGTGATCCGCGAGAGTGGCAGAAGCCGCGAAGCCGCGCCCGATGATGCGGATGGGCGCCTGGCCTAGCATGATCGGTAGTCTGCGGACGCCTGGTCAGGTGGCGTTGACGACCGTGAAGCCGGCCTCGCCCTCCTCGAACGCCCCGAACACCGCCGGCAACGTCGTCGGGCCGGCGGTGTCCACCAGCAGCACCGCCTGCTTCCCGTCCGGCCCAGCCCCGGGCTCGAAGTCCGACTCCACCTCCCGCCGGACCAACGTGACCCGGTCGAGGAACACCTCCGCGCCCCACAGATCGGCCACGGACGCCGCGAAGGCCTCGTCGCGCCCCGACCTGACCTGGTCGATGACCTCGGCGGAGGCCAGCAGCCGGACCACGAGCCGGTCGCCCCGCCGGTCGTAGTGGGCCGTCAGGTCGTCGGGGAGCAGGTAGAACACGCCCTCCTCGCCCTCGTGGCCCCGGTCGAGCAGCGCGGCGACCATCCGCTGACCCGGGTCGTCCGCCTCGAGGTCGACGCCGAGCAGGACGCCGACATCCTCGGGCCCGAACGCAGGTACGGCCGTGATCCACATCTGCGCCTCGTCACTCATGCCGCCCATCCTGATCCATAGCCGGGCGGCATACCAACGCGCATGGCTGATCTCGCGGTCCACCGCCCCGCGACCCGGCCCCTCTCCTACGTTGGAGGACAGTTACCGGATTTCACGGGGAGGTTCGAGATGGGTACTGGGAAGCGAGCGCGCGCGGTGTCGGCCGTGGCGGTCCTGGTCGGGGCGGCACTCTGGGCGACGGTCGCCCCGGCGTCGGCGGCACCGGAGAGCGACTGTCCGGGCGGGCGGTTCTGCATCTTCAACCCGGCCGGCAACCGGCTGGTCATGGAGAACGGGGCGTACGACCTCAGCGGGGTGGCCGGCGGGGTGTTCAACGACAACGTGGACTGGGCGAACAACAGCACCGACGGCAACTGGTGCCTGTACTCCGACGCCGGGTACAACGGGAACGTGCAGGTGTACACGGCCGGGTACGACGGGAACACCGGGGGCTTCGGCTGGCAGGTCAGTTCGCTGCGCAGGAGGCCGTGGTACGGCTGCTGAGCCCGCGTGGCCCGGGTGGCGTCGGCACGGACGCCGCCCGGGCCACGCGCCACCAGCCCGGACGTGCCCGGTTCACGCGCCACCACCCCGGACGTGCCCGGCTCACGCGCCGCCACCCCGGACGCGGCCGGGCCACGCGTCACCGCCCGGCGCGGCGTCGGGCGCCTACCGCCGCCCGGAGCCGACCGATCAGCTCGCGCACCCGTCGGCAGAGCCCTCATCCGGCCCCGGGCCGAGTCTCCGGTGACCGATGACGCATGTCGGACTCGTTGAACTTTGTGGCGACACCCGCGAGGATCGGTGGTGGAACACCGGTTCGGCGGAGGGAACACTGTGGACACCACCAGCACGGCGCGGATGACGGACCGGATCCGCCAGCTCGTGGAGCGCGAGTCCCCGTCGCACGACCCCGCCGCCCTCGACCGGTGCGCCGACCTGCTGGTCGAGTGGTTCGAACCGGTTCTCGGCCGGCCGGTGGACCGGGTCGTCCTGGGCGGGCGGCCCCAACTGCTGTGGGCGGCCGAGGACCCGGCGGTCCTGCTCCTCGGGCACTTCGACACCGTGTGGCCGGTCGGCACCCTGGCGGAGCTGCCGTTCTCGATCGTGGACGGGGTGCTGCGCGGCCCGGGTTCGTTCGACATGAAGGCCGGCCTGGTGCTGATGCTCACCGCCCTGGAGGCGTTGCCGGACCGGAGCAGGATCAGTGTGCTGCTGACCAGTGACGAGGAGATCGGCTCCCCCGCCTCCCGGGCCCTGATCGAGGAGCAGGCACTGCGGTCGGCGGCGGTGCTGGTGTGCGAACCCAGCGCCGACGGCGGAGCGGCCAAGAGTACGCGCAAGGGGCTGGCCGGCTACACCGTCGAGGTCACCGGCCGGGCCGCGCACGCCGGGCTCGAACCGCACCTCGGCGTCAACGCCAGCGTCGAACTGGCCCACCAGATCCTCGCCGTGACCGAACTCGCCGACCCCGGGCGGGACACGACGGTCACGCCGACCGTCGCCTCGTCGGGGACCACGTCCAACACGGTGCCCGAGGCCGCCACGGTCCGGCTGGACGTCCGCGCCTGGGGCCGCGCCGAACTCGACCGGGTCGACGCCGCGCTGCGGGCCCTGGCCCCGGTGCTGCCCGGCGCGGCGGTGGCCGTGGTCGGCGGGGTCAACAGGTACCCGTTGGAGCCGGAGGTCGCCGCCGGGCTGCTCGGGGAGCTGCGGGACGCCGCGACGGCGCTGGGGCTGCCCGCGCCCGAGGGAGTGCGCTCCGGCGGGGGTTCGGACGCCAACCTGACCGGGGCGCTCGGGGTGCCGACGCTGTGCGGGCTGGGGGCCGTCGGCGCGTACCCGCACGGGCGCGACGAGCAGGTCGACGTCGCCTCGCTGCCGGACCGGGCGGCGCTGCTGGTCGAGCTGATCGGCCGGCTGTGCGCCCCGGACCGCGCACCCGGGGGCCGCACCGGCCACTGATCCGGCCCGTCGCCGACGGATAGTTTCCGGCGCCGCCCCCGCCGCGCCGCCGTCCGAGCCGCCGCGCCGCCCCGCCGTCCGAGCCGCCCCGCCGGCCCGCCGTCCCCGCTGACCCGACCGACCCCGCCAGGTGCCCCCAGGGCAGGCTCCGCGCGCCGCCCGGCAAACCCCTGGCCCGGCCCCACCCCGGTCACGTAGCGTTGCCGACCACGCCGACCGAAGGGATCCCGATGGCATCGCTGGCCACGCCCCCGCTGTTCGCCGCCCTGCGCGGGGCCCGCTCGGTCCTGATCGCGGGGGCCGGCGGCGGCTTCGACGTGTACGCGGGGCTGCCCCTCGCCGTCGCGCTGTGGGACGCGGGCATCCGGGTACACCTCGGAAATGTGTCCTTCTCCCAGCTCGAACTCCTCGACCGCGGCGTCTGGCTGGCCCCGGACACCGCTGCGGTCACCCCGGACACCGAAGGCCTCGACGAGTACTTCCCCGAACGCACCCTCGCCCGCTGGTTGGCGACCCACGGCCTGCCGGCGACCGTGCACGCGTTCCCCCGGGTGGGGGTCCAGCCGCTCCGGGCCGCCTACGCCCACCTCGTCGAACACCTCGGCGTGGACGCGATCGTGCTGGTCGACGGGGGCACCGACATCCTGATGCGCGGGGACGAGACCGGCCTGGGCACCCCGGAGGAGGACATGACCAGCCTCGCCGCCGTGGCCGCCCTCGACGTGCCCACGAAACTCGTCACGTGCCTCGGCTTCGGCATCGACGCGTACCACGGCGTCAACCACACCCAGGTCCTGGAGAACATCGCGGCCCTCGACCGCGACGGCGCGTACCTCGGCGCGCTGTCCCTGCCCTCCGCCAGCCGCGAGGCCACCCTCTACCGGGAGGCCGTGGCCGACGCCCAGGCCGCCACCCCGTTGCGCCCCAGCATCGTCAACGGCCAGATCGCGGCCGCCAGCCGGGGCGCGTTCGGCGACGTCCAGTTCACCAGCCGCACCCGGGGCAGCACGCTGCTCGTCAACCCGCTGATGGCCATCTACTTCACGTTCGACCTGGTGGGGCTCGCCCGCCGCGCCCTGTACCTGGACCGGCTGGAGAACACCGTCGGCATCCGGCAGGTCAGCACCCGGATCTCCGAGTACCGCGACACGGTCGCCCCCCGCCTCCCGACGGCCTTCCCCCACTGACACCGGCCCCCGACGCCCGGACCGCTATCTTGCGGCGGGTGACCCGCCCCCGTCCTCCGGGTAGCCCTTCCGAGCTGGAGTTATACCCGCAGGATACCGGCCACGAACCGTGATCGGCGAGAGTCCGGCCGTCAGTTCACCCTCCGAAAGGGACAGCCGTGATCAAGAAGATCTTCGCCGCCGTACTCCTGGGCGTCGCGAGCCTGACCGTGGTAGCCACGACCCCGGCTTCGGCGGCCGGCACGTGCTACACCTCGGTCACCTACAGCTTCGGATTCCAGCTCGAATCGGCCGGCGACACCGTCACGACGCCGGTGCTGTACGCGTCCGGGCACTGCAACGACGCGAACGTCAAGCGCACCAGCACCTACTCCGCCCGGACCTGCGTCATCCGGGTCTACCAGGGGCAGAGCGACTGCACGCTCGGGGCCAGCATGACCACGGGGTGGACGGTGCCGGCCGGTGGCGACGACATCCCCCCGGGCAAGGCGTTCAAGGTGAAGTTCGGCGCCGCCTCGGCCTACAACCGCACCATCGCCGGCAAGGTCGCCTACTGAGCCGCCGGGGCACGCGCCGGGATCAGGCTCCGGGTGCGTGCCCCGGAACCATCACAGGCCCGCTGCAGCGTCACCGTCCACGCGGTCGGGGTGCCCAGTGCCCTGCCGGTAGTTGTCGGCGACGAGGAGCTTCCAGGTACCTCCGGCCGGCGGGGTCACCGACGGCACGGTGAACGCGCGGGCCCCCGACATCCGGCGCATGCCGTGACCTGTTCGCGCAGGGTCACCGTGAGGTAGAGATCTTCGGGTGAAATGGGGAGAGAACCGGAAACATCATTATCGTAGGCAAAGATCCTATGAAGAGATGGATAGGCCTGTCTTAACCGGCGCTGTTATGTCAGGTGTGCCTTCCCCGCGCCGAAGGGTTGTTACACCGGTCGATATCGACCATGCTGACTTTCCCTGGACGCGGGCACCCTCACCGCGTCCGCTCCCCCCTCAAGGAGTACGGCGTGAGCAGACCCCCGATCCTCCGCGGTTTCGCGACCCTCGCCCTGGCCGCCGCTGTCGCGGTCATGGTCCCCGCCTCCGCGTCGGCCACGGCCCCGGCGCCCGCCCCGGTCCGCGCGGCGCTCGCGGCGCCCGACATCTCCCTCGACAACGTCAAGGCGCACCTGCAGCAGTTCCAGACCATCGCCACCAACAACGGCGGCAACCGGCGCTCCACCTCCGCCGGCTACACCGCCTCCGTGAACTACGTGTACGACAAGCTCGTCGCCGCCGGGTTCACCGTCGTCAAGCAGGCCTGCACCTCCGGCTGCACCAGCGGCGCCGGCCCGAACGTCATCGCCGACTGGCCGGGCGGCGACGCCAGCCAGGTGTACATGCTGGGCGCGCACCTCGACAGCGTGTCGGCGGGCCCGGGCAGCAACGACAACGCCAGCGGCTCGTCCACCGTCCTGGAGGTCGCCCTGACCCTGGCGGCGACGAACCCGACGATGCTCAAGCACGCCCGGTTCGGGTTCTGGACCGACGAGGAGCAGGGCCTCAACGGCTCCGACTTCTACGTCACCAACCTGCCGGCGGCGGAGAAGACGAAGATCAAGGGCTACTTCAACTTCGACATGGTCGCCTCGACCAACGCCGGATACTTCATCAACCGGATCACCAGCGCCACCGGCCAGGTCCTCAAGGCGTACTACGACTCGATCGGCGTGCAGACCGAGGAGAACGTCGAGGGCGCCGGCCGCTCCGACGACGCGTCCTTCAACAGCGGAGGCATCCAGACCAGCGGGGTCGCCGCCGGTGCCAGCGCCACGAAGACATCCGCGCAGGCCACCAAGTGGGGCGGCACCGCCGGGGCCTCGTACGACCCGTGCTACCACCGGGCGTGCGACACGTACCCGTCGAACATCAACACCACGGTCATCAACCGGGCCGGCGACGCCGCCGCGCACGCGCTGTGGACCCTCGCCGTCGGCGCGCCGCAGGGCGACGACTACTCGATGGCCACCGCCCCGTCGGCCGGCTCGGTCAACCCGGGCAGCACCGCGACGACCACGGTGAACACGACCGTCACCAACGGGGCCGCGCAGAGCGTCACCCTGTCGGCCAGCGGCCTGCCGGCCGGGGCCACGGCCTCGTTCAGCCCCGGCACGGTCACGTCGGGCGGTTCGTCGACCCTGAGCATCGCCACCACGACGGCCACCGCCCCGGGCACCTACACGGTCACGGTCGCCGGTGACGGCACGGTCGCCGACCGGACCACCTCGTACGCGCTGACCGTCAACGGGCCGGCCGGCTGCGCCGCGACCAACCCGACCGACGTGACCATCGTCGACAACGCCACCGTCGAGAGCTCCGTGACGATCTCGGGCTGCTCGGGCAACGCCGGGGCCGCCAGCACCGTCGCCGTGAACATCGTGCACACCTACATCGGCGACCTGGTCGTCAACCTGGTGGCGCCGGACGGCAGCGCCTACATCCTGCACAACGGGACCGGGGGCAGCGCGGACAATATCAACCAGACGTACACCGTCAACCTGGGCGGCGAGGTCGCCAACGGCACCTGGAAGCTCCGGGTGCAGGACACCGCCAGCAACGACACCGGCAAGATCGACACGTGGACGCTGACCCTGACCGGCGGGGTGCCGCCCGGCTGCTCCGGCACCAACGGCACCGACGTCGCCATCGTCGACAACGCCACGGTGGAGAGCCCGATCACGCCCGCCAACTGCACCGGCAACGCGTCGGCGACCAGCAAGGTCGAGGTGCACATCGTGCACACCTACAAGGGTGACCTGGTCGTCTCCCTCGTCGCCCCGGACGGCACCGCCTACGTGCTGCACAACCGGGCCGGCGGCAGCGCCGACAACATCGACCAGACGTTCACCGTGGACCTGTCCTCGGAGGCGCGCACCGGCACCTGGAAGCTGCGGGTCCAGGACGCCGCCAGCAACGACACCGGCAAGATCGACACGTGGACGCTCACGCTCTGAGCTGACATCGTGAGCCAGGGACCCGTAGCGTGCCCGCGCTGCGGGTCCCCGGCCCCAACCCATTTCACACGGTTTCCCTGATCCGGCTCCACAACCCCGCAAAAAAGCACACCTCGACGGGTACGGGGACCTGGGTGGACCGTCCGGCCGGTGGCCTCGGCCCGGCTCCGCATCGGCCCGGCTCCGCAGCAGCAGGTTGGTCGTCTCGGCATCTCACCGCCGCTCGCGCCGCGCAGCCCCGCGCTGAGCGCGCTCCCCAACGGCAGTGCCCGGACCGTCACGCCGAAGACCTCACCGAACACCGTCCGGAGCTCGTACCCCGCGAGCTCATTGCTCTTCACGACCCGCCGCCCCGGGCTACCGACGCGGCAACGGCGGCAGTTGCCCCGTCGCCCCTCAGCTGGAGTTCGCGGGTTTCGGGAACCGGCGGGCCTTCAGGGCGGGGTCGGGTTCGCTGAGGCCGGGGCCGCCGGAGTTGACCCAGTCGGCGATGGCCCGGATCTGCGCCGGTTCGGTGATGCCGCCGAGCCACACCGGTCGGGCCCCGGCCGCGCGCCCGGCCCGCGCCGGCTGCACGACGAACACGTTCGCCCGTTCGCAGGGGCCGAGGCAGTCGGTGACGACCCGGATCCGGGCGTGCCCGGCGGTCAGGTCGCGCAGGGTGTCGAGCTGCTCGTCGTGGTCGACCCCGGGGACCTTGCGGGTGGTACCGCAGCAGCAGCCCCGGCAGACGGTGACCGTGGCGGTCACGACGCGCTCCCGGGGTGCGCGCACGCGGCACGGGGCGCCGGGTGCCGGCGGGTGACGAAGTAGGCCATGGCGCGGCCAGCCTCTCTCGGGGAGATCCGCCCCGGGCGCGTGAGGAGGCGATGACGCGAGTCTCTGACTTCGCGGACCGCGCCCGCCAGGACGCCGCCCGTTCACAGTGGCGGGACCGCGCCGGATTCACACCGGCTTCCTCGTCCGCCATCGCCCTGAACGGTCCGAATTCTGGCACACCCCCACGGCACCCGGACCCTACGCGTGGCCCCCGTCACACGCCGGCCCCGGAGCTGTGCCGTCGCCCGTAGCGACCCGCACAACCCCGTTCAGGGTGGGGGTGCCCGGCCCACTTCGAGGGTGACCCGGAACCGATCGGCGGCCCTGTTCGGGTGCGGGGTGCTCGACGCCGGACGTCGCACCGGCAGCCCGTGGTGGCCCGGAACGGAGGCCTACCGCTCGTCTACGACGGCGATCGAGGACCGGCACCACCGCCCGGGAGCCGGGGCGGGCGGCGAGGACTCCGTGTCGCGGGCGCGCCCCGAGGAGTGGGTTCGGGGCGCGCCCGATCGCTCGGGGTATCAGCCGGTCTCAGGCGCGGAGCCCCATGTCGCGGGCGCGCCCGATCGCTCGGGGCGTCAGCCGGTCTCAGGTGCGGAGCCGGGAGGCGCCTCCGCCGCCGGTGTGGGGCCGGGCCCGGCTTCCGTGGGCGGGGTGAAGACGACCCGGGACCGCAGCTGGCGGAACCCGGTCCGTTCCAGTTCGGCCAGGACCGCGACCCGGTGGGCGTCCACATCGGCGACCACCTCCCGGGCACCCCCCTCGGCCAGCACCCGGACGGCCTCGACCAGCAGTTCGCTCCGGGCGGACTCGTCGAGCAGGCCCAGGTAGGCGACGAGCGGGTAGCAGGCGTCCCCGGCCGGGCCCACGAGTCCGACCGGGCGGCCCGCCTCCTCCGCGACCCGCCACTCGGTCGGATTGTCCAGCCAGGCCAGCGGGTCGGTGGCCAGGTCCACGCCCCGGACGGCCAACGCCATCTCCTTGCCGGTCAGCACGTCCGGAACGGGGATCCGGGCCACCAGCGCGGTGATCTCGGCCGGGCCGGTGGCGGGGCGGAAGGAGTACCGCCCGGAGGTGGCCGGCAGCGGCGTACCCGTCCAGGAGCACCGCAGCCGCTCACCCCGCTCGACCAGGCCGGCGAGCCGGGCCGCCGCCATCGGGGCCGCCGTCACGGCCAGCACCTCCGGCCGGCGCCGCCAGTGCGCGGGCATCGCGGCGTAGTAGGTCCGGGGACCGCCGAGGGCGGCGTGCGCGGCGCGCAGCAGCTCCGCGCCGACCTCCGGCCCGGCGGCCAGGTCGAACCGCTCCAGCCACGGGGCGCCGGCGGAACCCGGCGGCTGGCACCAGGCGGCCCGGGCGACGACCCGGCCGGACCGGAGCGCGACCCAGGTGTGCTCCGGCCGGTACCCGCCGCCCGCTATGCCGTCGGCGTAGCCGACCTGACGCAGCTGGGGCAACGGATCGGGCAGGGAGTCGAACAGGTTTTCCTCGCCCGCGACGAGCGGGCGGATGACGAGATCGGTCATGGCGAACCTCCGGGCAGCGGGCGCCCCGGACTCAGACCCGCGCGGACGCCGGAGCGCGGAGGGGGCGCAGAACTTCGGACATTGTTCTGACCTCCTTCCAGCTCGACGGCGTGCCCGGAAACCTACCCGCCCACACCGCGCCGTCGCAACACGGTTCGCAGCAGCGGGGCGCCCGGGGTGCGCCAGGCCGAGGTCGGCGCCACGGCCGGGTCGGAGGCGCGCCCCCGCCACGGCGGGGTCAGCTGGCCGGGCGGCCGCCGAAGCGCCACGGGTGCACCTCGACGCGCTCGTACAGGCCGGCCTCGGCGTAGGGGCCGTGGGCGAGCATCGCCTCGGCGGCGGCCCGGTCCGGCAGCTCGACCAGGGTGGCGGTGCCCAGCCAGTCGGTGCCGTCGGCCGACAGCAGCGGGCCGTGCGCGATGAGGCGGTCGGCGTAGCCGGCGGCGAGGTGGTCGCGCTGGTCGGCCCGGAGCCGGTCGCGTTCGGCGGTGGCGCCGGGGCGGCCGTGCCCGAGGACCAGGAACCGGGGGTCTTCACCGGTGCCCGGGTACGCCCACATCGTGCGGCCGAGCGTGTTGCTGAAGCGGCGCACCAGGACGTCGGCGAACACGCCGGCCCGGTAGTAGGGCTCGTCGTACGCGAACGCGCGGGCCGCCTCCGGGCCGGGCAGGTCGACGATGTGCACGCTGCCCGTGACGCCCTCCCCGTCGTCGGTGAGGGTGGGGCCCCGCGCGATCAGGACGTCGGCGTAGGAGTCCATGAACGTCCAGTGTTCCCCGGTCCGTTCCCACCGCAGGTCCCCGACGCCCGGGTGGTCGCGACCGTACACGAAGTACTCCATCCCGCGATCATAGGCACCGCAAGGGCCCGCCGGGCCGTCCATGTCGGAGAGTGGGGCGAAGTGGGCGGACGCGGGTGCCGTGCGGCACTCAACGTACAGCGTCCTAGGTCGCTAGGTAGAACGCGGGGCGCGTCCGGCGCTACGATCCGGGGCTATGTCCGCCTCTCCCGCGCGCCGGGCCGCGCTCGTGACCCTCGCCGTGGCGTGCGCCGCCGCCGTGCTCGCCGGCTGCGCGTCCCCCGACACCCGGTGGGTCGCGGGGTCGCCGCCGGAGCAGCCGTCCACCCGGGCACCGGAGGTCGTCCCCACCCCGGAGGCGTCCACGGTGCCCACCCCGGCTCCCCCGTCCGCACCGGTGCCGACCCCGCCCCGGGCGACCGGCACGGCGGCGGCGGAGTTCGCCCGGGTCACGGCCGTGGAGGTCATGCCCGGCACCGTCATGCAGGCGCTCGACGGCAGGCCCTGCGGGTTCTCCGGGGAGCTGCGGGCCCGCGTGGTCGTCCAGGTGTCCGCCCCCGGTCGCGGCGCGGGCCAGCTGAAGGTGCGGATCAGCTACGGCGGGTTCGCCGGCTACCAGGGCGACTCGACGATGCGGTACGACGCGGGCCGGCAGGCGTACGTGTTCGACATGCCGGTCATCGAGGTGGCCCGGACGAAGGGCGAGGGCGGGCACCTCGGGATCTCGGTCTCGATCGACCAGCCGCCGATCGGCGACCACGCGCAGCCGCCGCCGACGTCCACTTCGGTCGCCGTCGCCAGCTGCCTGCCCGTGAAGAACGGCACCGGCTGACCTCGGGGCCCGGCGACGCGCGGGGGCCCGCCCGGCGCGCACCCGCCCACCCGACGGACTCGCGCCGGGCACACAGGCCGGGGCCGCCGGGTACACGGACCGGGGCTGCCGACGACCCGCGCAGGGAACACCCGAACGGCTAGCCGACCACCCGCGCCACGAACCCGGCCAGCCGCCCCACGGTCCGCTCGATCTGCTCGTCCAGGGTCAGCGACTCGTACAGTCGCGCGCCGCCGGCCGCGGGCACCTTCTTGCCGCGCAGGTACAGCGAGCAGGCCAGGTCGGTGCAGATGTACGTACCCAACGAGTTGCCCAGCCTGCCCTCCGGCCCGGCCTTGCGCGCCGTCATCAGCGAGACGCCGTCCCCGGTGTGCGTGGTCAGGCACAGCGAGCACATGCTGCGCCGGGCCCGCGCGGCGCTGGGCGCGGCGATCCGCAGCGCGAGGGCCACGAACCCGTCGCCGGACTCGGTGACCAGGCAGGCGCGTTCGGGGGCGGCGGGGTCGCGCCAGCCGAGGAAGTCCAGGTCCTCCCACGGCCGGGTGGCGAGGTCCCTGGGCACGGCCAGGCGTTTCGCCTCGCCCTTGGTCACGTTGACGAGGGACGCGCGGATGTCGCGTTCGGTGACTGCCTTCATACCGGGTAAGCTAGCTTTTCCTAGAAGTCCTAGGCAAACGATTAAAGCCTCTAGGCTGCGGAGGGTGACGCATGGCACGCGCGGGACTGACCCCCGAACGCCTGACCCTGGCGGCGGCCGACCTGGCCGACGGGATCGGGTTCGCCAACGTGACCGTCTCGGCGCTCGCCCGGCACTTCGGGGTCAAGGACGCGAGCCTGTACTCGCACATCAGGAACGCCCGCGACCTGCACTCCCGGGTGGCCGTGCTGGCCCTGGCGGAGCTCGCCGACCGGGTCGCCGCCGCGCTGGCCGGGCGCGCGGGCAAGGACGCGCTCGTCGCCTTCGCCCACGCCTACCGGGACTACGCGCGCGAGCACCCGGGCCGGTACGCGGCGACCCTGTTCCCGCTCGACCCGGAGACGGCGGCGGCCAGCGCGGCGGGCCGGCACGCGGAGCTGACCCGGGCGATCCTGCGGGGCTACGCGCTGGCCGAACCCGACCAGACCGACGCGGTCCGGCTCCTGCACAGCACCTTCCACGGGTACGCGAGCCTGGAGGCCGCCGGCGCGTTCCGCCCACCCCGCACGGCCGACGCCTCCTGGGGCCGGGCCCTCGACGCCCTGGACGCGACCCTCAGGAACTGGCCGGCCTGACCGCCGGGCGCGCCCGGACGTGCGCGCGTTCGCCCTGGGTGCCGAACAGGCTGAGGAACTCGACCGGCTCGGCGTCGGCGGCCCCGAACCAGTGCGGCACCCGGGTGTCGAACTCGGCCGCCTCGCCGGGGACGAGCACCAGGTCCCGTTCGCCCAGGACGAGGCGGAGCCGGCCGTTGAGGACGTAGAGCCACTCGTACCCCTCGTGGGTCTGCGGGTCGGGTTCCGTGCGGCCGTCGGCGGGGATCACCAGCTTGTAGGCCTGGATCCCGCCGGCCCGCCGGGTCAGGGGCACCATGGTCATGCCGTTGCGGGTGACCGGGCGCAGGTGGACGCGCGGGTCGCCGGTGGGCGGCGCGCCGACCAGGTCGTCGAGGGTGACGCCGTGCGCGCGGGCCAGCGGGAGCAGGAGCTCCAGGTTGGGGCGGCGGTCGCCGGACTCCAGGCGGGACAGGGTGCTCACCGAGATGCCGGTGGCGGCCGACAGTTCGGTGAGGGTGGTGTCGCGCTGCCGGCGGAGCGCGCGGAGCCGGGGGCCGACCGCCGTCAGCGCCTGGTCGAGGTCTCTGTCCATGGCCCCCATTTTGCCATAACGGCAAGAATCGTTGCCGATTTCTGCGGTACGGCGCACGGTGGCCGCAGGAGGTGGTCACAGTGACCGGTCAACTGAGGGACGACTACGACGTGGTGGTACTGGGCGGCAGCGCGGCGGGGCTGAGCGGCGCGTTGATGCTGGCCAGGGCACGGCGGTCGGTGCTGGTGGTCGACGCGGGCGCGCCCCGCAACGCCCCGGCCCGGGCCGTGCACGGGCTGTTGGGGCACGACGGGTTGCCGCCGGCCGAACTGCTGGAGCGCGGGCGCGCGGAGGTCCGCCGGTACGGCGGTCAGGTGCTGACCGGGGAGGTCGCGGGCGTCACCCGGGCGCCTGGAGGACCTGCCGCCGGGGACCCCGGTTTCGCGGTGGCCCTCGCCGACGGCCGGACCGTCCGGGCTCGGCGGCTCCTGGTGGCGACCGGGCTGGTGGACGAGCTGCCGGACGTGCCGGGCCTGCGCGCCCGGTGGGGCCGGGACGTGCTGCACTGCCCGTACTGCCACGGCTGGGAGGTCCGCGACCAGGCCATCGGCGTGCTGGCGAGCGGCCCGATGGCCACCCACCAGGCGCTGCTGTTCCGACAGTGGAGCGCCGACGTCGTGTACTTCGCGCACACCGCGCCGCCGCTGACCGGCGAGGACGCCGAGCGGCTGGCGGCCCGGGGCGTCCGGGTGGTGGCCGGCGAGGTCGCGGCGCTGGAACTCGACGGCGACCGGCTCGCGGGGGTCCGGCTGGGCGACGGCACGGTCGTCCGGCGCGACGCGCTGGTGGTCGCGCCCAGGATGACCGCGCGCGCCGGCTTCCTGGCGGATCTCGGCCTGCGCCCGGTCCCACACCCCTCCGGCCTCGGCGAACACCTCCCCGCCGACCCGACCGGCCGGTCGGACGTGCCCGGGGTGTGGGTCGCGGGCAATGTCACCGACCTGGCGGCACAGGTCGGCGCGGCCTCGGCGGCGGGCGCGGCGGCCGGCGCCCAGATCAACGCGGACCTGGTGGCGGAGGAGACCCGGCGGGCCGTTTCGGCGTTTCATCCCACGGAACAGTGAGTTGCTGGGTATTCGCCATTTTGGTCAGACTTGCCCCACGATCCGCACTCCCGAGGAGACGCATGACCATCAGCCCTGCCACGGAGGCGGCGGAGCGGCAGCTCAGCCTCAGTACCGCCGCCGCACGCAACCTGGCCACCACCACCAAGTCTGTGCCGCAGATGCAGGAGATCAGCTCCCGCTGGCTGCTGCGGACCCTGCCCTGGGTGCAGGTGCCCGGCGGCGCGTACCGGGTCAACCGGCGGCTGACCTACACCGTCGGCGACGGCCGGGTCGAGTTCGTCAACACCGGCTCGGACATCCGGGTGATCCCGGCGGAGCTCACCGAGCTGCCCGTCCTGCGCGGGCTCGACGACCCCGACACGCTCGCCGCGCTGGCCGGCCGGTTCACCCAGCTGGAGTTCGAGCCCGGCCAGGTGATCGTCGAGTTCGGGCACGCGGCCGACCAGGTGTACCTGATCGCGCACGGCCGCGCGGTCCGCCAGGGCGTCGGCGAGTACGGCGACCCGACCGTCCTCGGCGTGCTGGCCGGCGGCGACCACTTCGGCGACTGGTCGCTCGTGGACGACGCGGGCATCTGGGAGCACACCGTCAAGGCCACCACCCAGCTCACCGTGCTCGCCCTGCCCCGGGCGGCGTTCGAGCAGGTCCTGGACTCCTCGACGCCGCTCCGCGAGCACGTGGACCGCCTGGTCGCCGCCGTCGGCCCGGAGATCAACCGGCACGGCGAGGCCGCGATCGACATGGCCGCCGGGCACGTCGGCGAGGCCCTGCTCCCCAGCACGTTCGTCGACTACGAACTCGCGCCGCGCGAACTGGAACTCAGCGTCGCCCAGACCGTGCTGCGGGTGCACTCCCGGGTCGCCGACCTCTACAACGAGCCGATGAACCAGGTCGAGCAGCAGCTGCGGCTGACCGTCGAGGCGCTGCGGGAACGCCAGGAGTACGAGCTGGTCAACAACCCCGAGTTCGGGCTGCTCGCCAACGCCGACCTGCGGCAGCGGATCCACACCCACAGCGGCGCGCCGACCCCCGACGACCTCGACGAGCTGCTGTCGCGGCGGCGCAACTCCAAGGCGTTCTTCGCGCACCCGCAGGCCATCGTGGCGTTCCTGCGCGAGTGCACCAAGCGCGGGATCTACCCGGACAACGTGGAGGTGGACGGGAAGCGGCAGCTCGCCTGGCGCGGCGTGCCGCTGTACCCGTGCGGCAAGATCCCGATCTCGAAGAACCGGACCACGTCGATCCTCGTGATGCGCACCGGCGAGGAGGACCAGGGCGTGATCGGCCTGCGGCCCGGCCCGCTGCCGGACGAGTACCAGCCCGGGCTGAACGTGCGGTTCATGGGCATCAACGAGCAGGCCGTGATGTCGTACCTGGTCAGCGCCTACTACTCGGCCGCGATCCTGGTGCCCGACGCGCTCGGCGTCCTCGACGACGTCCAGCTCGGCGTCGAGCACGGCTAGCACACGCCCCCGCCCCGCACGAGGGAGGTACCCGTTGCCTGTCATGTCCCGCCTTCCCACCCCGGGCGGTGCGCCGCGCGCCCCCGACGACCTGGCCGCGCTCGCCCGGGCGCTGCTGTCCGACACCTGGGCGGCCCCGTCGGCCGCGCTGGACGACGTGCTCGACCCGCCGGAGCCGACGGTCCCGGCGGCGTTCCAGGCCCGGCCCACCGGCCTGGGCACCTCGGCGGCGCGGTTGGTGGCGGGCCTGCTCGGGCCGTCGCCGACCGCCGCGGAGGAGCCCGGGGAGGCCCCGCCGGCCGAGGACGACCCGCTGCCGGAGCTCTTCTGCCCCGGCCCGGTCCGCGACGACCCCGCGCTCGGCGAACTGGTCAACGAGCGGCTCGTCGCGTGGGCCGGGGAGATGGGCATCTACGCCGGCCGCCTGGAGCACCTGCGGTCCTGCAACTTCGGCCGGCTGATGATGCTCACCCACCCGGCGGTGGACGACCCGGACCGGCTGCTGGCCGCCACCCAGGTCGTGGTCGCCGAATGGGCCGCCGACGACTACTACCTCGACGAGGAGGAGATGGGGGCGGACCCGCAGCTCACGAGCGCACGCCTGGCCCTGATCTACGGCATGGTCGACCCCGTCACCCTGCCCCGGGCCTACCAGCCCGAGCTCGACGCGTTCGTGCGCACCGAGCCGATCGCCCGGGCGTTCCGGTCCGGGATGCGCAACCTGTCGCAGTACACGACGGGCACGCAGATGGGCCGGTTCCAGCACCAGATGGCGATCCTGTTCACCACGCTCGGGCAGAACGCGAGCTGGCGGGTCAGCCAGGAACGGCCGGCGGTGTGGGAGTACCTCGTGCACCGCAACCACAACAGCTACCTGCCCCCGATGATCCTGATCGACGCCCTCGCCGGCTACGAACTGAGCGCCGAGGAGTTCTACCACCCGGCGGTGCGGCGCGCGTTCACGATGGCCGGACTGGCCGCCGTGCTGATCAACGACCTCAACTCCGCCGGCAAGGAATCCGACGACGACCTGAGCCTGCCCGAGTTGCTCATGTCGGAGGAGGGCCTCACCAGGAGGGGCGCGATCCGCCGCACCATCGAGATCCACAACGAGCTGATGCGGGCCTTCGTCGCCGAGGCGGGCGCGCTCAGCCTCGTCGGCACACCCAATCTGCGCCGGTTCTTCGCCGACACGTGGGCGTGGTGCGGCGGAAGCCGCGAATGGCACGCCACGACCCGCCGGTACCACGCTGACTCCCCCGCCGCCTGACCAGTACGAGGAGAACACGATGACCATGACGGACACCGTTCTGCGCACCGCCTACCAGCGTTCCATCGCCCGGTACTGGGACGAGGAGCGCGACCCGGTGAACATCCGGCTCGGCGAGGTCGACGGCCTGTTCCACCACCACTACGGGATCGGCGCCGTCGACCCGAAGCTCCTGGAGGACCTGCCGAACGCCAGCGACGAGCGGATCATCGCCGAGCTGCACCGGCTGGAGAGCGCGCAGGCCTCGTTCCTGCTCGACAACCTGGGCCCCGTGGCGGCCACCGACCGGCTGCTCGACGCCGGTTCGGGGCGCGGCGGGACCTCGTTCATGGCCAACCAGCGGTTCGGTTGCCAGGTCGACGGGGTGTCGATCTCCCAGCAGCAGGTCGACTTCGCCAACGCCCAGGCCGCCGAGCGCGGCGTGGCCGACAAGGTGCGGTTCCACTTCCGCAACATGCTGGACAACGGCCTTCCGACGGGTACCGTGCGCGCGGCGTGGAACAACGAGTCCACTATGTACGTCGACCTGTTCGAGCTGTTCGCCGAGCACGCCCGGAGCCTGGCCTTCGGCGGGCGGTACGTCACGATCACCGGGTGCTGGAACGACCTGACCGGCGGCCGGTCCAAGGCCGTGATCCAGATCGACGAGCGCTACACGTGCAACGTGCACTCCCGGGGCGAGTACTTCAAGGCCATGGCCGCCAACAGTCTCACCCCGATCGAGGTCATCGACCTCACGGCCCTGACCATCCCGTACTGGGAACTGCGGGCCCGGTCCTCGGTGGCCACCGGCGTGGAGGAGCCGTTCCTCACCGCGTACAAGGAGGGCAGCTTCCACTACCTGATGATCGTGGCCGACCGGATCTGACGGGTCGCCCGGGACCGTGCCCCGCACCGGGCACGGTCCCGCCGTCGTTATCCACAGGTCGCCCCTTCGCCCCCGTGGCCTGTCCCCTTCGGCGGTACCCATGACCGACGCACCGTCCACCACCTCCCTCGTCGGCCGGGTCATCCGGATCGCCACCTGCCTGCTCCGCGAGGGCCGCCCGCTGGGCATCTCGGAGATGGCGCGCCTCCTCGGCCTCCCCAAGGCCACCGTGCACCGCCTGGTCACCGCCCTGGTCGCGGAGGGCGCGGTGGTCCGCTACGGCAGCCTGTACGACATCAGCGACCGGACCTGGCGGCTCCTGGACGCGGCGGCCACTCCCCCGCACGCGCTGCTGCGCACGGTGCTCGCCCCGCACGTCATGGAGCTGTTCCACCACACCCGGCTGTCCACCAGCCTCGCCGTACTCCGCGGCACGATGGTCTTCCACCTCGAACGCCTCCAGACCCGCACGGGCCGCCCGCAGCTCGCCAACCACGCGCCCGCGCACGCCACCGCCACGGGCAAGGCCCTGCTGGCCCACCACGCCGACATCCACCAGATCCTCGGGTCCCTGCCGTTGCGGGCGTTCACGGCCCGGACGGTGGCCGACCCCGCCCAACTGGCCACCGAGTTGGCCACGATCCGGACCCGGGGCGTCGCCTACGACCACGGCGAGTACGTCGACGAGCAGGTCGGGATGGCCGTGGCGGTGCACGGCGCGGCGGGCAGCCCGGTCGCCGCGATCGGCGTGGCCGGGCCGCGCGACGCGGTCCCGTTCGCCAGTGTCGAACCGATCCTGCGGCGGGTGGCGCACGCGGCGTCGACGGCGCTGCGCAGGGCCGGGACGGTCGCGTAAGACCCCGGCCGAGCGCGGGAGACGGCCTCACCTGGGCGGAGGCCCGCACCGCTGCCTAGAGTGGAGCGTCCCCGCGAAGAGAGGCGCGCCCTGTGAACCCTGACGAGATCGACCGCCGGATCCAGAAGGACACCAAGCACAACAAGCTGGGCGAACTCTCCCGGGAGCTGATGATCGCGGGACTCGTGCTGGCGGTCGTGGTCGTCTGCGTGGGGCTGTGGTTGTGCCGGTGACGGCGGCCCCGACGGGACCCGGGGGCAGGTCAGGGTAGAACCAGGGTCCGCGACCGGGGTCTCCCCGGAGGTCCGCGCGCCCGGACCGGGACAGGATCAGGGCATGGCCTCCCAGAGAGCACTCGTCCTCGCCGCCCCGCTGTGCGTCGCGGGCTACGGGGTGGTCCGGTTCCTCGGCGCCCAGGACGGCCGGTACGGGCCGGGGCTCGACTGGCAGGCCGCCCACCTGCTCGGCCTCGCGGGCATGGTCCTGTTCGTCCCGGTGGTCCTCGGCCTCGGCCAGTGCCTGCGGCGGGGGCCGGTGCGCGCGCTCACCGTCACGGCCACCGTGGTCGGCCTGCTGGCCACGATGGTCCAGTTCGGAGCGGACATCGCCTGGGGCGCGCTGGCCTCGGACCCGGCGGACCTGCGCACCCTGGCGGCGGAGTTCGCGGCGGTCCCCGGGGTGGAGCCCGCGTTCCACACGGTCGGGCCGCGGCTGTTCCCGCTCGGCCTGGTCGTGCTCCTGACGCTGCTCGCCGGGGCGCGCCGGATGCCGTGGTGGAGCCCGGTGGCGGTGCTCGCAGGGATCCTCGTGCCGGCGGTCGACCCGGACCTGCTCCCGGTGGCCGGGCTGCTGATGGCGGTCGCGCTGGCGCCGACGGCCACCTGGCCGGAGCCGAGGTTCGCCCGGTCGGCCCTGGTCTGGAGCCCGTGAGCCCGGGCCTGTGAGTCCCGGGCCGGGCGTGATGCCGAGACCTTCAGTCCCGGGCCGGGCCTGGTTCCGAGACCGTGTGTCCCGGCCCCTGGTGCGGGGGCCGGGGATCACGGTCGGGTCGCGGGGGTCAGATCCCGGTGTTGGCGCCGCCCATGGCCGAGGGGCCACTGCGGGAGTACTCGACGATCCCGGCGTAGTTGGCGTTCTCGCCCCGGTCCGGGTAGACGTTCGACGCGTCGCGCGGCCCGAGCCTGCCGGCCCGGCGACGGTCGAAGAGGACCGCGAACACGGTCAGCGCCAGCACTACCAACCCCGCCCATATCATCCACATGCCACAAAGGTAGGTCCCGCCCGGCCGGTCGACAACGATCGACGATCACGATTCGGATACCGGACAGGCGCCGTCGGGGACGGACGGGCGTTCCGCCCGGCTAGCCCGCCGCGCGCGGCCCGCGCGCCATCCGGGCCGCCAGGTACGGGCCCGTCACGCTGCCCGGGGCCGCCGCCACCTCCGCCGGCCGCCCGGCGGCCACGATCCGGCCACCGGCGGACCCGCCACCGGGGCCGAGGTCGACCACCCAGTCCGCGCCCGCCGCGACGTCCAGATCGTGCTCGACGAGGACCACGGTGTTGCCGGCGTCGACGAGTCCGCGCAGCTGGGACACCAGGAGTTCGACGTCGGCGGGGTGCAGGCCGGTCGTCGGCTCGTCGAGCACGTACAGGGTGCGGCCGCGCCGGACCCGCTGGAGTTCGCTGGCGAGTTTGACCCGCTGGGCCTCGCCGCCCGACAGGGTGGTCGCCGGCTGGCCGAGCCGCAGGTAGCCGAGCCCGACCTCGGCGAGGACCGCGAGGCTGCGGGCGGCGGCGGGCACGTCGCGCAGGACGTCGCGGGCCTCGTCGACGGTCAGGGCGAGCACGTCGGCGACCGACCGGCCGTCGACGGTCACCTCCAGGGTCGCGGGGTCGTAGCGGCTGCCGTGGCACACCGGGCACGGCGCGCTGGCCCCCGGCAGGAACAGCATCTCGATGGAGATCGCGCCCTCGCCCTGGCAGTTCTCGCACCGGCCGCCGGGCACGTTGAAGGAGAACCGGCCGGCGTCGTACCCGCGGGACCGGGCTTCCGGGGTGGCCGCGAACAGCTTGCGGACCGCGTCGAACAGTCCGGTGTACGTCGCCAGGTTCGACCTCGGGGTGCGGCCGATCGGGCGCTGGTCGACCCGGACCAGCCGGTGCACCCCGTCGAGGCCGGTCGCGGTCACCCCGTCGGCGGGCCGGTCCTCCGCCGCCGGCAGGTCCTCGTCCTCCTCGGGCCGCTCCGGTTCGACGCCGAGGTGCGCGGCGACGACCGCCGGGAGGACCTGGCTGACCAGGGTGGACTTGCCCGAGCCGGACACGCCGGTCACGACGGTGAACGCGCCCAGCGGGAAGCGCGCGGTCACGTCGCGCAGGTTGTGCCGGGTCACGCCGCGCAGCTCCAGCCAGCCCGACGGTTCGCGCGGGGCGGGGCGGGCGGATCCGGCGCCCTCGAACAGGTACGGCCGGGTGGCCGAGGCCTCGACGTCGGCCAGGCCCGCGACCTCCCCGCTGTAGAGCACCCTGCCGCCGTGCTCGCCCGCCCCGGGGCCGACGTCGACGATCCAGTCCGCGTCGCGTACCACGTCGAGGTTGTGTTCCACGACGAACAGGGAGTTGCCGGCGGCGCGCAACCGGCGCAGAGCGGCCAGCAGCGCCTCCGTGTCGGCCGGGTGCAGCCCGGCGGACGGCTCGTCGAGGACGTAGAGCACCCCGAACAGCCCGGTGCGCAGCTGGGTGGCCAGCCGCAGCCGCTGGAGCTCCCCGGCCGACAGCGTGGCCGTGGACCGGTCGGTGCCGAGGTAGCCGAGCCCCAGCTCCGTCATGGTGCCGATCCGGTCGAGCAGGTTGGCGACCAGGGTCGCGGCGGCCTCGGCGCGGGCGCCGGTCACCCCGTCGGCGGCGAGCCGGTCCGGGGCGACTGCGGCGGCGAGGACGGTGGCCAGGCCGGACAGCGGCAGGGCGGCCAACCGGGTCACGTCCTGCCCGGCGAACCGCACGGCGAGGGCCTCCGGGCGCAGCCGGCGACCCTCGCACACCGGGCACGGGGCCGACTCCAGGAACCGGGCCGCGCGGGCCCGCAGCGCGGGGCTCTTCGTGGTCGCGTAGGTGTGCAGCACGTAGCGGCGGGCGCTGGAGTAGGTGCCCTGGTAGGGGCGGGTGATCCGGTGCGCCTCGCGCACCGGGTGCACGGTGACCACCGGCTGCTCGTCGGTCGTCAGGATCCAGTCGCGCCGCTCGGCGGGCAGCTCCGACCAGGGCAGGTCGATGTCGACGCCGAGTTCGGCGAGGATGTCGCGGTAGTTCTTGCCCTGCCAGGCGCCCGGCCAGGCCGCGACCGCGCCGTCCCGGATGCTCAGGCTCTGGTCGGGGACCATCTTCGCCGCGCTCACCGTGTGCACCTGGCCGAGGCCGTGGCAGTGCGGGCACGCCCCGACGGCGGTGTTCGGCGAGAAGGCGTCGGAATCGAGAAGTTCAGCACCCGACGGGTACGCCCCGGCGCGGGAGAACAGCATCCGCAGCACGTTGGACAGGTGCGTGACCGTGCCCACCGAGGACCGGGTCGTGCCGCCGCCCCGGGGCTGGCGCAGCGCCACGGCCGGGGGCAGGCCGGTGATGTCGCCGACCCGGGGCGCGCCGACCTGGTCGATCAGGCGGCGCGCGTAGGGGGCGACGGACTCCAGGTAGCGGCGCTGGGCCTCGGCGTAGATGGTGCCGAAGGCCAGCGAGGACTTGCCGGAACCGGACACACCCGTGAAGACCACGACCTGGTCGCGGGGTACGGCCACGTCGACGCCGCGGAGATTGTGTTCGCGGGCCCCGCGCACCCGCACCATGGCGTCGGGCCCGGCGTCCGGCGCCGCCGGTCCGGCACCGGATGCCCGCGGCCCGGCGTCGGCGGGACGCGGGCCCCGGTCGGCGGCGGGCCGGCCGGCGTCGGCAGGTGTCCTCGGCACAGCGCACCCCCGTCTCCGCACCTCGGGCACCAGTCTAGGGAGTGGGCCCGGCGCCCCGGAGCGGATCCGGGCGGACCGCGCCGGGTCCGGCCGCCGGTCCCGGGTCGTTCCTGGCGCGTGCCGGCGTCGCGGGGGCCGGGCGGGCTAGCGGGACGGCTGGCCGGCGCCCGGGCAGGGCCCGCCCGGGCCGTCGGCGGGGTGCGGGGGCGTCGGGCTGCCCGCGTTGACGTAGACCCGGGCCTCGCAGACCGGGCAGCGGCTCATGACCTCGTGTTCCATGCGTGGCCCGTACCCGTCGGGGGCGTTCTTCGAACATGACCCGGCACGTGCCGGACCGTGGCCGTTCGGCACTGCCGGGGTGCCCCGCCGCGAACCTAGCGTGGCGGCATGTCTCTCACCTGGTTGTCGCGCTTCGGCGCAGTGTGCGGTGTCCTGCTCGGCCTCTCGCTCGGGGTGCCCGGCCTCATCGAGTCCTTCACCGGCGAGACCACGGTCACGAGTTTCGTGGTCGGCCTGGGGGCGGCGTGCGGGGCCCCCGCGCTGACCGCCATCTACCTGCGGCAGAGCCACGCGGCCGGCCGGTTCGGGGCGGTGGCCTACGCGGTCAACCTGATCGGGCTCGGCCTGTTCGCCGGGGTCGCGTTCGCCCTGAACCTGGTCGTGTTCTTCCTGGACGAGGCCGTCGTCACGGAGCTGCTCGAAGGGCCGACCCGGTTCGCCGTCCTCGGCAGCGTGCTCGTCTTCGTGGTGGGCACGGTCCTGTTCGGGATCTCCCTGATCCGGGCGAAGGTCTTCCCGCGCCTGCCCTCCTGGGGCTACCCGGTCACGCTGACCCTGCTGGCCGTCCTCGCGTCGCTGCCCGACACCCTGTTCGGCAGCGCGGTGCACGTCCTGGCCTGCGCCTCGATGGTGTGGCTGTCCGTGTCGACGTGGACCGGGACCTCCCCTGCCCTGGCGCGGACGTAGGCTCGGGGCCGTGACCTCCTCGCGGCCCGTCCCGTGGGTGTCGCCCGTGCTGTACGCGGCCGTGCTGGTCGCCGGGCTGTACGCCGGTGTCCGCGGCCTGGGCGACACCCACCTCGTCCTGTTCGCCGGCGGGATCGCGGCCCTGTTCGCCCTCGAACTCGTCGAGGCGCGCGGGCGTGGCCGGGCCGCCCTCCTGCTGGCCGCCCGGGCGGTGCTGTTCCTGGCCGTCGCGGCGGCGGACGGCTCGGGCCTGTCCCGGGCGCTGTTCGTGCTCGTGCCCTTCACCGCGTACTTCGCCTTCGGCCGGGCGGTGGCCCTGGCCCTCGGCGCCGGTTGCCTCGGCCTGGTCCTCGTCGGCCACCAGGTCACCTCCCCCGGCTGGACCACGGATCTGGAGAAGGTCTCCGACCTGCTGATGTTCGCCCTCGGCCTGGTGCTCGCCGTGACGATGGCCGCCGTCGCGGTCGAGGAGCGCGCCGGCCGCCACAGGCTGGAGGAGTCGCACCGCCGGATCGCCGACCTGTCCGCCGCCGCCGAGCGGACCCGGATCGCCCGCGACATCCACGACGACGTCGGGCACCACCTGACCGCCGTTCTGGTGCTGTTGGAGAAGGCCACCGCCTTCCGGGACCGCGACCCCGACCTGGCCCGCGAGGCGCTCGGCGACGCGGAACGGTCGGCCCGCCGGGCCCTGGAGGACGTCCGGCGGTCGGTGCGGACCCTGCACGCCGAACCGGGGCCGTTCCGGCTGACCCGCGCGCTGGACGAGCTGGTCGGCGACAGCGTCCCGGTGCGGGTCACCGGGGACGAGGACCGGTACGGCGAGGAGACGCTGCGGGTCCTGTTCCGCGCCGCCCAGGAGGGGATCACCAACGCCCGCCGGCACGCCCGGGCCACCGCCATCGAGGTGCTCGTGGACTTCGGCGCCGACCGGGCCCGGCTGACGATCGGCGACGACGGGCGCGGGTTCGCCCCCGGCGCGGAGGGCTTCGGCCTACGCGGCCTGCGGGACCGGGTGGAGCGGGTCGGCGGGCGGCTGGACGTGGCCGGCGGGCCGGCGGGCGGCACCCGGCTCGTGGTGACCGTGCCCGGCGGGGCTCGCCGGCCGGTGCCCGGCCCCGTGGGGACCCCCGGGGGCGCGCCGTGACGGTGCGGGTGCTCGTGGCCGACGACCAGGTCCTGGTCCGGGAGGGGATCGCGTCCCTGCTCGGCCTCCAGGAGGGCATCGAGGTGGTGGCGACGGCCGGTGACGGTCGGGAGGCCGCGGCCAGGGCACTGGCGACCCGACCCGACATCGTCCTGATGGACGTGCGGATGCCCGACATGGACGGGCTGGACGCCGCCGCGCTGCTGCGGGCCGAGCTGCCGGACTGCCGGGTCGTCATGCTCACCACGTTCGACGACCAGCGGTACGTGGTGCGGGCGTTGCGGGCCGGCGCCGCCGGGTACCTGCTGAAGGATCTGCCGTCGGCCCAGCTCGCGGCGGCGGTCCGGCTCGCGCACGCCGGGGTGGTGCAGTTCGACCCCGCCGCCGCCGCGCGCCTGGCCTCGGCGGTCGGCGCCCCGCCCGAGCGGTCGGACGTGGCGCTGACGGACCGCGAGGTGGACGTGCTGCGCCTCGTCGCGCGGGGGCTGACCAACCGCGAGATCGCCCGTCAGCTGCACCTCAGCGAGGGCACGGTGAAGAACTACCTGTCCCGGGTCCTGGAGCGGCTCGGCGTCCGGGACCGCACCCAGGCCGCCGTCTACGCCCGCGAGCACGGGCTGCTCGGGCCGTGACCCCGGGGCAGGGCCGTGATCCCGGGGGCCGCGTCGGGCCGGGCCACGCTGCGTCTTCGCCCCGTGGCCCGGCCCCGGTGCGCCTCCGCCCCGCCGGATGAATCCGCCGGTCGCCAGGGACCTCCGGGGCACGGAAGCGGCCACAGTGGATGTTCGCCGGGGACCAGGCCGTCGACGCACTGGGAGCCCATCCGTGAGCCGTCCGGGATCCGAACGTGACCGCCCGCCCCGAAACTCATTGCCATGCGCCGATTCCTGCTCGCCACCCTGACCATCCTCGGGCTGGCCGTCCTCATCCCCGCCAGCGTGCTGGCCGCAGCCTGGGCCGGGCCCGGCGCGACGCACTGGTCCGGGGCGGCCCTGTCCGGCTTCGGCCCGACCGGGTCCACCGACCACGACCTTCCCGACAGGTACGTGACCCAGCTCGGCCCGATCAACGACCTGCTCTCGGCGCACTCCCGGGACCTGGCCGGGTGGCGGTACGACGGGGACCGGATCGTGGTCCTCGCCGCCACGGACACCGGCGAACGGCTGGTCCGCGACACCCTGCGCGACTACCCCCTTCCCTGGCGCGTCGAGCGGGTCCGGTTCAGCGACGCCCATCTCCAGGAGCGGAAGACGCGGATCTCCAACACGCCCGGCCTCCTGCGGGCCACGCCGTCCCGGCTGGTCACGGTGGGCGTGGATCCGCCGGCCAACTGCGTGCTGCTGGTCGCCGTCCGGCTGGACCACGATCTCTTCAACCGCCTCGACGGGTACGAGGACGAGGCGTGCGTCCGCTACGCCTACGCCGAGGGGACGGTGTCCCTGGCCGACAACTCCGGCGGGCCCCCGGCGACGTACTGGGACCCGGCGACGCTGCCGGGCACGTACCTCACGCTGCTGACCGGCTTCCCGTGGCACATCGCGGCGGGACTGCTGCTGTTCGGCGCACCGTGGGTGCTACCGGCGCTGCGGCGGCGCGCCCGCGCGAGGGCCGCGGCGGCGTGACCCGTCCCGGACCCGAACGGCCGACGGTGCCGCCGTGCCCGCCCCGAGCAGCGCGGGCACGGCGGCCACCGTCGTGGGCGGCTACCGCTTCGGCAGCTGTTCCAGGATGAACTCGCACAGTTCGCGGGTGATGGCGGTGTGGCCGGTGTTGGCCGAGGACGTGCGGTGCAGGTCGAGTTCGAACCGGTCGTCGCCGAGCTCGTCGACGTTGAGGGCCAGGTCGGCCGGGTCGCCGATGTCGGTACCGGTCACGGCCAGCGCGCTGATCGTGGGGATGAAGTTCACGTCCGGGTAAGGGGCGACGGCCTGCTGCCCGGCGACCGCGCTGATCGTGGCGGCGGCGATGGCGAACGAGTCGAGGGTGCCGCCGGCCACGCTGTCGAGCTCGGGATACCCCGGCGTGTACTTGTCCGCCGGGAACAGCCCGATGGTCCGGAGCTTGGCGACCTGCTGCGGGTCGCCGGAGCCCTGGATGTAGAGCTCGGTGCCGTAGTAGAGGCCCTGGGTGACCGCGAATCCGATCTCGCCGGGCGGGTTGCCGTTGCCCTGGCCGTCGCCACGGCCGTTGGCCACCCCGATCTTGACGGGCCGCACGGGCCAGTCGCCGAGCCGGGCCAGTTCCGCGCGGAACTTCCGGCGCTCCTCGTGCTCCTCCGGGTCGGCGGCCAGGCTGGTCTTCTGCTTCCAGAGCATCTGCCGGGCCGCGTCGCTGTCGATGAGGTCGGCGAGGGCGGAGTTGGTCGGCTTGATGTACCAGGCGAGGCTCTGCAGGCTGATCGGGACCCACGCGCCCAGGTGCGGGGTGTCGTAGGAGAAGTAGTGCGAGACGCGGTGGTCCATCCGGAGGAGTTCCATCCGGGCCAGCGCGTACCGGGTGACGAGGCCGCCCATGCTGAACCCGCCCACCACGAGCGGGGTGTCGGTGACCGACTCGGCGATGGCCTGCCAGATGCACTGTGTCGCGGTCTCGGCGTTGGCGAGGACGGAGCGGGAACAGTCGCGGTAGCCGAGGACGATCACGTCGTAGCCGCGCTGGTTGAGTTCGGTGATCAGCGCGAACTCGCCGTTGTTCTCGAAGCCCCAGTACAGGGCGGTGCGGTCGCTCTCGCCGAGGTGGAAGCCGTCGGACATGATGATCGGCTGCTGGAGCTGGTCGTGGCCGGGGGCGTAGTAGACCCAGCCCCAGCCCCCGTCGAGCGTCCACGTGCGATCGGGGACGCGGATGCGTCGGACGGACTGGTCGGGCTGGGCCTGGCCGAACGGGTAGACGGCGGATCCGGTCATGGGAAACCCCTTCCATCGGGTACTACCAATGACCGAACGTAGTCTTGCCATATTCGGAGAGCAATGCCCGATGTGGGTGGTCCACAGAGGACTAATCAATATTTAGGCGTGTTAAGAGTGCTGTAGTTCCTGGCGGGGCACCAGATATGCCATAGGTTCCCTTGATCTACAAGACCGTCATGTCGGACTTCAGACAAGATCGCCGACGGGTACGGCCGGAGCGGGGCGCTCCACGGGGAAGCCCCTGACCAGCAGCAGCACGCCCAGCGCGACCTCGAACAGTCCACCGGGGACGGACAGCGCCACGCCGACCCGGTGGCCGAGGATCTCCAGGACCGCGCCCAGCGTGAGGACCGCGTACCCGGCGAGGCCCCAGAGCGCCACGGGGCGGGGCACCAGGCGCGCGCGGAACAGGACGCGGCAGAACGCCAGGCTGCCGAGCCCGAGCGAGATCATGGCGACCTGGTACGCGTACCGGTTGCCCTCCCGGGCCAGCGACCCGAGCAGCGCCGCCCCGCCGTCGCGCTCCCCCGCGAGCGGCACCTGGAGGAGCAGCAGGACCACGCCCACCGCCAGCAGCAGCGCCTCGCCCGCCCGCGCCACCAGGTACCCGTGGGCGGAGGCCTCGCCGTGCGCCCTCAGGACGGGGAACACCAGCACCCCGATCCCGGCGACGACGACGGAGTTGGCCAGCATCAGCAGCGCCCCCGCCGGCAGTCGGCCCCCAGAACCGCCCTCGACCAGGGCGTTCCCCGCGATGTACACGACGAACGCGAGCAGGAACAAAGCGCCCACAACGCGTCCGGTGGTCCTTCTCGACATGACTTCCCTCTCCCCCGGCGCGTCCGAACCGCACCTTACTTAGTAAGGCACGGTAACGTACTTAGTACCAGAGCGCTATCCGTCGGGAGGCACGGTTGTCGAAGCCAGTCAGCGACAAGGCGAGGACCCGCGCCCCGCTCAACCGGGAACGGGTGCTGCGCACCGCCGTCGCGGTCGCCGACGCCGGGGGCATCGGGGCGCTGACCATCCGGTCACTGGCCCAGGAACTCGACGTCAAACCGATGTCGGTCTACCACCACGTCGCCAACAAGGACGAGATCCTCGACGGCATCGTGGACCTCGTGTTCACCGAGATCGACCTGCCCGCGACCGACGGCGACTGGCGGGTGGAACTGACCCGGCGGGCGGACTCGGCCCGCCGGGTGCTCCGGCGGCACCCCTGGGCGGTCGGCCTGCTGGACTCGCGGTCCGCCCCGGGCCCGGCGACGCTGCGGCACCACGACGCGGTGATCGGCACCCTGCGCGGGGCGGGGTTCTCGGTGGCGATGACCGCGCACGCGTTCGCCCTGCTCGACAGCCACCTCTACGGCTTCGTGCTCCAGGAGAACGCGCTGCCCACCGCGCCGGACGACGTCGCCGACGTCGCCGGGCCGATCATGGAACAGCTCCCCGCCGGGGAGTACCCGCACCTCGTGGAGCTGGCCACCGAGCACGTCATGCGGCCCGGCTACTCCTTCGCCGACGAGTTCGGGTTCGGCCTCACCATGATCCTCGACGCGCTGGCCCGGTCGCTCCCGGGCGAGGACGGCCCGGCCTCCTGACGCAGCCGGGTCCACGTGTAGACCAGCGCCGCGAGGGCCACGTCCGACAGCAGCATCAGCCCGATGGCGTACGAGCCGGTCGCGCCGTGCACCGCGCCCATCACCAGGGGCGGCAGGAACCCGCCGAGCCCGCCGACCGCGCCGACGATGCCGGTGACCGCCCCGACGTGCCGCGCCGGGGTGACCTGGGCGAGCAGCGCGAACACGGCTCCGCTGCCCGCGCCGAGCGCCCCGGCCATGGTGAGCAGGGCGAGGGTGGCCCACGGGTACAGCGGCGGGGCGAACGCCTGGCACACCGCCGTCAGGGCCACGACCGACAGGCAGCCGACGAGTACCTTCGCGGGGCCGATCCGGTCGGACAGCCAGCCGCCCGGGGGCCGCAGCACGACGGCGACCAGGGTGAACCCGGCGGCCTTGAGCCCGGCGTCGCCCTGGCTGACGCCGTACTCCGTCTGGAGGTAGGTCACCAGGTAGACGGCGAAGGCCACGTAGCCGCCGAAGCACACCGCGTACAGCGCCGACAGCGGCCAGGTCATCGGTTGCCGGGCCGCCTCGGCGAACCGGGTCGCGAACGGCGTGGCCGACGGCGTCCGGCCCGGCGGGTCGCGGAGCACGAGGGCGGCCAGCACCCCGAAGGCGGCCAGCACGGCGGCGACGAGGTAGAACTGGGCGTTCTCGCCGTACCCGTCGATCATGGGTTTGGTCAGCAGGGCCGCGATGGCCGTGCCGCCCATGCCCATCCCGACGACCCCCAGGGCCAGGCCGCGCTTCGCCGGCGGGAACCACGCGTTGGCGTGCGGGATCGACGCCGCGAACGGGGTGCCGCCCAGGCCGAGGAAGAACCCGACGACCAGCAGTCCGGGGTACGAGCGGAACACGGTCAGCCCCAGCACCGGCAGGATGGTGAGGAAACTGATCGCCGGCAGCATCACCCGCGCCCCGAGCCGGTCGGTGAGCGCCCCGACGGGCACCCGGCCGAGCGCGCCGACGAGCACGGGCACCGCGACGAGCAGGGACTGCTGGAGCGCGGACAGTCCCAGCGCCTCCTTGTACCGGGCGCCCAGCGGGCTGATCAGCCCCCACGCCCAGGAGCTGAGCAGGAACGCGGCGGCGGCACCGGCGAGGTTGACGTAGGCGGCGGGGCCGACCCGCTCCGTGGTCACCGGCGGCCGTCCCCTGAGCCCGGAGGGTTCCCGGCGCTTGGAGGTTTCGCCGCGCGCGGTGGGTTCCCGGCGTGCCGTGGGCTTCCGGCATGCGGTGGGTTTCCGGCGTGCGGCGAGTTTCCGGCACGCGATGGGCTTCCGGCACGTGGTGGGTTCCCGGTGCGCCACAACACCAGGGCCACGGCGAAGGAGGCGACCTCGAACGCGGCGCACCACCAGGCGACGCCCTCGCGCCCCCGCATCCAGGCGTTGAGGCCCACGGCCAACGCCCACAACTGTCCGACCAGGACGGTCAGGACGAGAACCAGCCGGGCGGTGAGCCCCGGATCGCGCTCCGCGGAGTGCCGGCCCGGCCCGGTCGACCGGACCCGGGGATCGGTGTACCCGCTGGTGGGGCGGATCGTCGGATAGCGCCGGTGGGTGCCGGCCGGGTCGTTCACGCCGCGCCCGACCGGGCGGTGCCGACGGCGTAGATCCCGTCGGCGCGGTCCTCCAGCAGCACCCGGGGCAGCGGGCGCGGCGGCGGGCCGGCCGTGACCTCGCCGGTCCGGGCGTCGAACACGCCCTCGTGGCAGGGGCAGTACAGCTCGCCCTCGGGGCCGCGTTCCGCCCGCCACAGGACGGCGCAGGCCAGGTGCGTGCAGATCGAGGAGTAGCCGACCAGGGTGCCGTCCCGGAGCCGGATCGCCACGGCCCGGTCGTGCTCCCCCGGGTAGGTGAAGGCCACCGCCGCGCCGGGGTCGATCCGGTCGGCGACCCGCAGCGGCGGGGCCGTGCCGTCGCCGTGCCGGTGGAACAGGCCCGCCGCGACGGCCACCCCGCCCGCCGCCAGTCCGCCGGAGACGGTGACGGTGAGCTTCAGGTAGTCGCGCCGGCTGGTCAGCGCCTCGGCGGTGAGCCGGTCCGTTCCGGTGGCGGGCCGATCTGTCCCGGTGGTGGGGCGCTCCGTTCCGGTGGTGGGCCGGTCGTTCTCCGCGCTCACAGCACCTCCCCCAGCACGTTGTCGGTGGTGCCCGGGTAGCGGCCCAGGGGTTCGGCCACCCCGGGCACCGGCACGCCACCCCGGTCCCGGGGCACGACCATGCCCACGCCGGTGGACACCGTGGTGCCGGCGAAGTCGAACAGGTTCGTCACGTCGGCGTTCGGCCGCTCGGCGAGGAGTTCGTCGATCGTGCCGTAGAACAGGGCCCCCGTCGGGCAGACCGTGGCGCACATCGGGGCCAGGCCCTCGGACGTGCGGTCGTAGCACAGGTTGCACTTGTACTGCAGCTTCGCGGCCAGGTCGATCTTCGGCACCCCGAACGGGCACGCGTCCACGCAGTTCCCGCAGCCGATGCACCGGCTCTTGTCCGCGTCCTGCACCACCCCGTCGGCCGTGACCACGATGGCCTCGGCGGGGCAGACCTGGGCGCACGGCGCGACCGGGTCCTCGCAGTGCATGCACACCGTGGGCATCGAGGCGACGGTGTGCGTCTCCTCCAGGTAGTCCAGGTGGATCATGGATTTGCCCCGGTGCGAGTCGCACTCCCGGCAGCCGGCGACGCACGCCTGGCAGCCGATGCACCGACCGGGGTCGATGAACAGCGTCCGTCCCATCATCGCTCCGACGTGCCCCTTCCCTGGGAGGAGGTCGGCGGCCGGGGATCGAGCCGGAACGCCTGGACCTCGGGGTACGCCACCCGGCCGGGCGGCATGGGCGGCGCGGGGGTGTCCACGACGGCGGGCGCGCGCTCGATCCGGCAGGCACACACCTTGTACTCGGGGATCTTCGAGCGCGGGTCCAGCGCGTCGTTGGTGAGCTGGTTGGCGGCCACCGGGTACGGCCAGTGGTAGGGCACGAACACCGTGTCCGGCCGGATGGCCTCGGTGACCAGGGCCGGGAACACGGCCTCGCCGCGCCGGGTGACGACCCGCACCGGGTCCCCGGTGGCGTACCCGTGCGAGGGGTGTACCTCCACCCACGGCCGGGGCGTCTGCTCGACGAGGCCGCCGAGCCTGCGGGTCTGGTTGCCCGACAGGAAGTGCGCGACGGTCCGCCCGGTGGTCAGCGACATCGGATAGGTCTCGTCGTACGGGTCGGCGGGCGGGTGCCACTCCACCGCCTGGAGGTGGATCTTGCCGTCGGCGTGCCAGGTGCGGCCGTCCTCGAACAGCCGGGGCGTGCCGGGGTGGTCGGTGTCCGGACAGGGCCACGCGATGCCGCCGGTCTCCTCCAGGCGCTCGTAGGTGATGCCGTAGTAGTCGTTGACCGTGCCCTTCGAGGCGATCCGCAGCTCCTCGAACACCTCCCGGGAGCCGGCGAACGCGAACTTGTCCCCCACCCCGAGCCGCTCGGCGAGCTGGCACAGCACCCACGTGTCGGTGCGTACCCCCGGAAGAGGTTCCTGGGCCTTGTTGTGTTTGACGACCCGGGCCTCGGCGTTGGCCATCACGCCCTCGTCCTCCGCCCACGTGGTCACCGGGAACACGACGTGGGCGTTGGCGGACGTCTCCGACAGGAAGAAGTCGCTCTGGGCGTGGAAGTCCAGCGCGTCGTAGCCGGCCCGCACGACCGCGTGGTGGGGCAGGGACACGAACGGGTTGTTGCACACCCCCAGCAGGCCCCGGATCTCGCCGCGCCCCATCTGGTGCACCATCTCCATCATCGACGTGCCCGCCCCGGGCAGGTCGGCCTCGTCGATGCCCCAGATCGCGCTGATCTGCCGGCGGTGCTCCGGGTCGTTGATGCTGCGCCCGCCCGGCAACAGGTCCGACTTCTGGCCGTGCTCCCGGCCGCCCTGCCCGTTGCCCTGGCCGGTGATGGTGCCGTAGCCCGCGCCCGGCTTGCCGATGTGGCCGGCGGCCACGCACACGTTGATCACGGCCAGGCAGTTCTCCACGCCCTGGGTATGGTGCTCGATGCCCCGGGCATGCCAGGCCATCGCCTTCGGCGCGCCCGCGAACATCCGGGCCACGTCGGTGACCTGCCGCTCCGGCACCCCGCAGATCTCGGCGGCCCGGGCCGGCGGGTAGTGCTCCACGGTCGCGCGGACCTCGTCCCAGCCGGTGGTGAAGTCCGGCAGCCGGGTCAGGCCCTCGCGGACCATCACGTGCAGGACGGCGTTGAGGAACGCCGAGTCGGTGCCGGGCCGCAGGGCGACGTGGATGTCGGCGGTGCGGGCGATGGCGGTCTCGCGCGGGTCCAGCACGATCAGGGTCGCGCCCCGGTCGCGGGCGCCCCACAGATACTGCGTCATCACCGGGAAGCACTCGCCCACGTTCGAGCCGGCGATCAGCAGGCAGTCGGTGAGCAGGATGTCGGCGAACGGGTTGCCGACCCGGTCGATGCCGAACGCCAGCTTGTTGGCCCCGGCGGCGCTGACCATGCACAGCCGGCCGTTGTAGTCCACGTGCCGGGTCCGGAGCGCGACCCGGGCGAACTTGCCGACCAGGTACGTCTTCTCGGTGACGAGGCTGGCGCCGCCCAGCATGCCGAACGCGTCCCGCCCGTACTCCGCCTGGATCCGCTGGATCTCGCTCGCGGTGAAGTCGAGGACCTCCTCCCAGGACGCCTCCCGGAAGTCCTCGCCGCGGGTGCGGCGCATCAGGGGCGCCGTGAGCCGGTCCGGGTGGTTGACCTGCTGGTAGGCGCTCAGGCCCTTCGGGCACAGCCGCATCCGGTTGATGTCGTGGTCGCGGGGCTCGACGCCGAACACCCTGCCGTGCCGGGTGCGCAGGTACATGCCGCACTGCACCCCGCAGAAGCAGCAGTGCGTCGGGACCAGGGTCTCCTCCCCGCGCTGAGCCCGCCACCGGTCGGCCGGCAGCCCGCCCGCGTCGCGGAAGTTCCGACTGCCCGGGGGCGCGACGTTCGGATCCAGGGTCACTGGAAGCCCTTCTTGACGGTCCGCAGGTAGGCCCGGCCGCGTTCCCGGCGTTTGCAGCGCGGGCAGGTCTCGGCGAGGGCCTCGAACCCGAGCCGCAGGTCCACCATCGTGGCCCGTAGGTTGGCCACGAACGGGGCCGTGTCGATCGGCTCCCCGCACACCCGGCAACGCCCCGGTTCGCCGCGCCCGACGTACTTGAACAGCTGCATGCCCACCGCCGCCGGGCGCTGCACGACGTGGAAGAACTTGCCGAACGGGATGTAGATCAGGGTGCCGACGACCGAGGCCATGTGGATCAGGGCCAGGAACTCGTAGCCGCCGCCGTGCAGCACCGCGCTGGAGAACGTGAGCAGCAGCCCGGTCACGGAGACCACGATCAGGGCGAGCAGCGGGACCAGGTCGTAGCCGAACCGCTGCCCGCTGGTGGCCTCGCGGTCGCGCAGCCGGCGGACCAGGAAGTAGCCCGACCCGGCGAGCACGAGCACGGCGGCGATGTCCAGGCCGTGGAAGCTGAGCCAGCCGACGACCGACAACGCGTCGAACCGCACCAATCCGAAACCCCAGAGCCGCATCGTGTACTCCGGACCCGCGCCCGCGTCCGCCGTGAACGTGAACCAGCCCCAGGTCAGCGGGAAGGTGATCGCCACGGCCAGCAGACAGCCCCAGAACATCAGCTGGTGGGCGACCCAGCGGGCCCGGGACCGCGCGCCGAGGAACTTCTGGAAGCCCAGGTAGGTGGCCGCCATCCGGGGCAGCGCCGTGGGCGCCCGGCGGAAGGAACGCCAGGAGAACAACGCGCCGAACCCGCTCCGGAACAGCCGGCGGGCCCCGGGCGCGGAGATCCACACGAGATAGCGGTAGGTGACGCCGAAGGCGAGGAAGATCGTGGCCGCCGCGTACGGCACCAGGGCCGAGTCGAAGTCGCGTAGTCCCCTGCTGCCCAGGTAGATGGCCGCGCACAGGGCCAGCGAGACGCCGGCACCGGCGAGCGCGGCGCGGGTGCTCGGGCGGACGGACACCCGTTCAAACTAACGGAGGGTGATGGGCTGTCGTGGCCGATTGGCGTTCCCGGCCGGGCCCGGAACCCGGCCGGGCCCGGAACCTCTGCGGCTCCGGGCCCGGTCGGGGTCAGGTGGTGCGGTGGGGCTTCCGGCCCGATGGGGCTGTGAGGCTTGGCGCCCCGCCGGGTCAGGGGACGCTGTAGCCGAGGGTGTAGTTCCCGGCGCCCGAGTAGGACAGCACCCGGTACCGGTAGGTGCCCGCCGTCCCCGTGTAGGTCAGGGTCTCGTCGGCGCCCGGGCTGGTGCCGCTGGCGACGTTCACCCAGGTGCTGCCGTTCCACTTCTGCAGGTACAGGTCGAAGTCGGCCCCGGCCGGGCCGTCCACGCAGCCGCGCTGCACCCCGGCCGCCGCCGTGAACCCGGCCGTGCCGGGCCGGTACACCGAGGCCCCGCTCGCCAGTGTGCCGGTCAGCGTGTTCTGGTAACCGGCGCAGAAGCCGCCCGGCGTGACCGTCACCGGCACGACCACCTGGTGCTGGCGACCGTTGGCCGTGCCCAGCACCGTGATCGAGTACCCGGAACCCGGGGTGGCCCCGGCCGGCACCGTGACGCTCAGCGTGGACGAACCGCCGGCCGCCACGGTCGCAGGACTGAAGGACCGGGTGGTGCCGGCCGGCAGCCCGCCCGGCCCGCTGGTCAGCGCGATCGACGGCACCGCGCCGGAGACCAGGGCCGTGGACACCGTCAGGGTGCCCGTGGTGCCCGCCGGCACCGACAGCGCGGCCGGGGCGACGGCGAGGGAGAACTCGTTCGGCCGGGGCCGGACGGCCAGCGTGAACGCGGTCTGGTGGTCGGCGACCGTGCCGTCCCCGGTGACCGTGACCCGGTAGTCCCCGTGCGCCGTGCCCGTCGTGGTCGTCAGGTGCAGGATCCCCGGCTGCCACACGATGCCGCCGGTCGGCACCACGGGGGGGTCGAACGTCGCCGACACCCCTGCGGGCAGCCCGGAGATCCCCAGCGTCACGTACTGGTTCGCCGAGCCGGAGTCCTTGATCGCGTTCACCTTGAGGTCGGCGGCGTCGCCGGGCACCACGAACTCGGGCACGTCCGTCACGGTGAACGCGTAGTCGTCGAAGTTCAGGGTCACCACCAGCGTGAACGTGGTCGTGCGCGTCGCCCCGCCGACCCCGGTGACCGTCACCGGGTAGCTGCCGACCGGGGTGGTCGCGTCGGTGTCGATGAACAGTTCCGTGCCGTAGCCGGTGGGCACCCGGTTGGAGGTGAGCACGCCGGTGGTGCCGGCGGGCAGGCCGCTGAAGGACAGGGACACCAGGTTCGTGCTGCCCGTCGCGACGCCGGTGGACACCCAGGTGGTCACCCCGCCGTCCTGCTTGACCGAGGCGGTCGCCGGGTCCACGGCCAGCGTGAAGTCGTCCGTCGTGCCGCAGGTCGGCTCGTGCGGGCCAGCCGGCACCGCCACCGCGTTCCAGGCGTCGCGGACCCGGTTGAAGTTCACACAACCCGACGGGTACAGGTTCTTCGCGGCCGCGAGGGTGGCCACCCGCACGTCGGCGTACCGCCAGCTGGAGGTCTTGGCCAACAGCCCGTTGTACAGCACCTTCCCCGCCTCCTGGAGCCCGATCGGGGTCACCGACGGCGGGCCGCCCGCGCAGATCGGACTGGCCGGCCGGCCGTTCGTCGGCGTGGAGCCCTCGGCGAGCAGGTAGAAGAAGTGGTTGAGCGGGCCGGCCGCGAAGTGCGCCTCCGCGCCGGGCAGGTCCGTCGACCAGCAGTCCGGCCCGTAGTAGTCCGACGGCCGGGACTGGCTGCGCAGCGGACCGTTGCCGTACAGGTTCACGTCCTCGCCCACCAGGTAGTCGGCCGGCCGCGTCGGGTCGTTGGCGTAGTGCTCGGTCAGGGTGCCGAAGATGTCGGCGTACCCCTCGTCCAGGCCCGGCTCGTCGTTGAGGCCGCCCGGGCTGTGCTGGTAGATCCCGTGCCCGAACTCGTGGCCGACGATGTCGAGGCTCGTCGCCTGCCGCTGCAGGTCCACGGCGCGCCCGAACGTGGCGAAGGTGCCCGTCCAGTACGCGTTGGCGTAGTCGCCGCCGACCCGGGCCGCGAAGCCGTGCCCCTGGCCGTCGAGCCCGGAGCGGCCCAGCCACGCGGAGACCATGTCGGACTCCTTGGCCCCGGCGTAGAGCACGTCGGCGCAGGCCGTCTCCAGGTCCGTGCCGGAGCCGTTGCCCCAGGTGTCGTCGGGGCCGGTGTAGACGACGCCGTCGACGTTGCCGCACTCCAGGCCGGGGCGCGCCGGGTCGGCCATCCGGAACGTCCCGCCGGAGCCCGTGGTGCCGATGGTCCTCGACCCGTTGTAGTAGGTGCTGGCGGTGCCGGCGCGCACCTCGTCGTAGCTGCGGGCCACCGCGCCGGTGCGGGCGTCGACCAGGACGCGCTGCCGGCTCGGGGCCGGCCCGGACCGGCCGGTGACCACGGTGTCCCAGACCAGGCGGGGGCCGGCCTCGGAGGCCAGGACGGCCAACGTGGGCTCGGTCGCCTCGCCGACCGCGTCGAGCTTCGTCCGGGCCGTGGCCAGGGCGGAACCGGTCGACACCGTCGGCGTGACGGGAAGGTCGAGCGGGCGGCCCGGGGCGACGGCGGCGTGCACGACCCGTCCGGCCGCGTCGGTCACCACCACCGCGTCGCCGCCGAGGACGGGCAGGCCACGGTACGTGCGTTCGTAGCTGGTGTACCGCAGGCCGTTGCCGCCGGCGTACTCCCGGATCTGGCGCAGTTGTTCCTCGGGTCCCCGGTGGAACCGGGTCGGCTCGTGCGCCACGAACCGGTCGGCCGCCGAGCGGGTCGGCCGGTCCGGCGCGGGGCCGGCGACGGCGGGGGCGGCCGGCACGACGAGTGCCGTGGCGGCCAGGGTGAGGGCGAGCAGGGTGGGTCTCAACGCGACGCTCCTGTGGGTACGGCCCCGGTCGGGGGCATGACGGAGGAGCGCGCCGCCGGGTCCGGATCGCGGACCGGCGGGGCGCGGTGGCGCGGCTCGCGCGCCGTGGAGGGGCGGGAAAGTCCTTTGTGGATCGGTCCTAGTTGATCTTATCGGGATGATCGCCGATTGACCCCTGAGGTGACGGCCGTCTCACCCCGACGGGGAGAGCGGCACCGGCGGCCGCGGAAACCGGAACCCTTTCGATACCGTCCACAGCGCTGTCCGTGGTCTGATCCGGATCATGCGCCTCCGAACCGCCGCCCTGCTGTGTGACCGCCACGTTCAAGAGCGGCTCCTCCGCCTTCCGCTGCGAGGTCGCCCTCGGCCGGAACCAGTCGACGACGACCACCGCGGTGGCCAGCTTCGCGCTGTACGGCGCGGACCTCGAGGCCACCCGCAAGGCCGTGCTGCGCGCTCCCCCGGGTTGACGGGATTATGAAGACCGGTCTATTCTTCGGCCATGGGACAGAAGGGCGAGGAGACCAGGGCACGACTGCTGGACGCCGCGTCCCGGCTCCTGGAGTCGGGCGGCTACTTCGGCGCCGGGCTCAACCAGGTGCTGGCCGAGAGCGGCGCCCCGCGCGGCTCGCTGTACTTCCACTTTCCCGGCGGCAAGGACCAGCTGGTCACCGAGTCGGTGGCCCGGGCCGGCCAGGACATCTCCGCCCTGATCGGCGGGATCGAGGCCACCGACACCGCCGACCTGCTGGCCCAGCTGCTCGACGTGCTGGGCGACCGGCTGGAGCGGTCCGCGTGGCACCAGGGCTGCCCGGTCGCCACCGTGGCCCTGGAGCTGGCCGCGTCGAACGACACCGTGCAGCGGGCCTGCTCGGCGGCGTACACGTCCTGGGAGGCGGCCCTGCGCGACCAGCTCGTCGCGGACGGCCACCCGGGGGCCGAGGACCTCGCCACCACCGTTCTCGCGCTGATCGAGGGCGGGCTGCTGCTCGCCCGCGCGCACCGGAGCCGGCAGCCGCTGACCCGGGTCGCCGGGGCGATCACGGCACTTCTGTAGGGGCCCCGTACTCGGCGGCCCGCGTTTGTCGTACCCAAAAAATATGTAGATTGGTCTACAGAAGGAGTTGCCTTGTCCCCCGACTCGATCGTCCTCGGCGCCGCCGGGTTCATCGGCCGTTCCCTGGTCGCCGAACTCCTCGACCGGGGCGACCACGTGGCCGCCGCCCTGCGCTCCGGCTCCGCCGCCCGGCTCACCGACTGGCTCGACGAACGGGGCGCCGACCGGACCCGGCTCACCGTCGTGACCTGCGACATCACCCGACCCGGCCTCGGGCTGCCCGCCGGGCTGGAGGAGGTCCGCGACGTCTACAACTCGGCCGCCGCGTTCGCCTGGGGGCTGACCGCCGAGACCGCCCAGCGGGTCAACGTGACCGGCGCGCTGCACGTGCTCGACTGGGCCGCCTCGCGCCCCGCCCTCCGCCGCCTCGTGCACATCACCGGCTACCGCGCGGCACTCAAGGACAACAGCGCCACCGGGGGGTACGAGTCGTCCAAGCTGGAGGCCGACACCGCGCTGACCGCCCGGGCGGTGGCCACGGGGGTCCCGTTGACGATCGCGAACCCGAGTTCCGTGATCGGGCCCGGGCAGTACATCGGGCTCGCCGACATCGTCGCCGACCTGTGGCGGGGCAGGCTCCCCGCGCTGCCCGGCGGCCGGGACACCTTCGTGCCCGTGGTCACCGTCGACTACTTCGCCCGGTTCCTCGCCTCGCTGCCCGGGCGCGCCGAGACCGCCGGCCGGTCCTACACCGTCCTCGACGACGCGACGCCGAACCTGCCCGACCTGGTCCGGATGCTCGCCGCGCACCTCGGGGTCCCGGCCCCCCGGTTCCAGGTGCCCGTCGGCCTGGTCCGGCGGCTGCCGCGCGCGCTGACCGGCGTGGAACCCGAGACGCTCACGTTCCTGTCCGACGACCGGTACGACACGACCGCCGCCGACGCGCACGCCCGGGTCGTGGGGCTGCGGATGCCCCCGGTGGAGGAGGCGCTGCGGGACTGGGCCGACCACCTGGTCGGCAGCCGGTTCGGTGCCGTGCCCGGGGGCGGAGCGGGCGGCTTCCACGACGGGATGTGGGTCACGGGTGACCGGGAGGAGCCCGGTCAGGTGCTGCTGCACGGGGTGCCCGTGGACGGTGACAGCTGGGCCGATGTGGCGGGGGCGCTCGGCTCCCGTCCGTTGCGCGCGGACCTGCCGGGGCTCGGCCGGTCGGCACCGGACGCGGGTCGCAAGCGGTCGACACCGGGCCCGGGTGGGGAGACGTCGGGGCGTGGCCGGTCGGCTCCCGGCACGGTCGGGGACCAGTCGGGGCCCGAGGGCTCCGCTCCGCGCACGGATTCGGATGTGGCCGGGCGGCGGTCCGCCGAGGGGCCGCCGGAGTGGCTGGTGGAGCTGATGCGCCCGGTCCGCACCCGGCCCGTACTCGTCGCGCACTCCCTGTCCTGCGACCCCGCGATCCGTTTCGCCCTCGCGTATCCGGAGCGGATCTCGAAGCTCGTGCTGGTCGCGCCCGCGTTCCTCCAGGCGCGCGCCGGACGGCTGGCCCGCTCCGGACTCGCCGCGGCCCTGCTGCGCCGGATGTCGACGGCCCGGCTGGCGACCGTGCTCGGCGTGCCCGACGGGCCGGCCGTCGCCGGCGCCGCGGCGAACCTGCGCCGGCCGGGGGTCGCGCGGCGGACCGTCGCGGCGCTGCGGGCGGCCAGCGAGCCGGGCCGGCGGGCGGCGGCGCGGCAGCTGTTGCGGCAGGTCACCGTGCCGGTCGAGATCATCGTCGGCGAGCGGGACCCGTTGGTGGACTACGCCGGGTGGCCGGTGTCCGTGGTCGCGGGGGCCGGGCACTACCCGCAGATCAGCCATCCGGCGGAGGTGGCGCGGCTGGTGCGGGCCGCCGGGGCGCGGCACACCGGGGCGGTGGAGGTCCCCGACGGGGTGGCACGGTGACCACGACCGCGCGGGGCCCGGCACGCGCGCGTCCGGGGTCCGGCACGCGCGCCCCGCGTCCGGCACACGCGCCCCGGGTCCGGGGCCGGCACGCGCGCCTCGGGTCGCGTCGGGGACCGTCCCGGGTGGAGACCGACACGACACGGACGGCGGGCACCGGCCTGATGTGGACGGCCGGCGCCCCGAGGCTGGTGTGCCGCCCGCCCGGCGGGGGCCGGCGTGCTGGCTCCGGCGCCCGGCGGACGGCCCTTAGGCTGGTCGGACTGGCCCCACGGAACGGAGCACGGCACATGTCCGACGCACAGCCACTCACTCCCGCGCAGACCGAGGAGTACAAGAAGGCGTTCACCCTGCACGACCGCAACAACAGCGGCTACATCACCTCCGACGAGCTGGGGGTCGTCCTGCGCAGCCTGGGCGCCCGGCCGACGGCCATCGAGCTGCGGAAACTGATCGCCGACGCGGACGCCAACGGGAACAAGAAGCTCGACCTCGCCGAGTTCCTCACCCTGATGGCCGCCCACGGCGGCCCGTCGGACGCGGAGCTGGCCGAGGCGTTCCGCGCCCACGACGCCGACGGCGACGGGTACGTCACCGCCGAGGAGATGACGCGGCTCATGGTCAGCATGGGCGACCAGCCCACCACCGAGGAGGTCGCGGCCGCGTTCACCGCTGCGGACGGGGACGGCGACGGCCGGCTCGACTACGCGGAGTTCAAGGCGCTGTACAGCGCGAGCTGACGGGTCCTCATCGCGGGTCGGCGGCCCGCGATGAGGCCACCGCCGGTCCCGGGTGCCCGGTCCCGGGCCGGAGTTTCCCGAGGCGCCCAGCGAGCCGTCCGCACCGCCTGCGCGGCCGGACCCCGCACGGTCGCTAGGCTTCCTGGTCATGAGCCGCAACCAGCACCACACCGACCGGGACCTCCCGGCACCCAGCTGGAACCCGTTCGCGGTCGACGGGGCCACCACGGACACCGACCCGACGGGTACGACGGCCCCGGCCGACGCGCCGCAGGCCACCCCCGACGAGGGCACGACCGGGAGGCTCGGGGACCCGTTCAGCGTGCTGTGACGGCCGCGCGCGGCGGGACCGGCGGGCCGGGACCGACCGGCGCGCGGTGCCCCCGTGCTGTGCCGGCCCGCACGGTGCCGGCGGTCCGTCGCGACCCGACGGGCGCTGTGGCGGAAAAGGGGATTGATCCACCCCGCCGCCCGTGGCTAGTCTTCCCCGGCTGTCGCACACGGGGAAAGGGACGACATGGGTATCCGGCTACGCGCTGTGATCGCTCTGCTGATGCTGATCGGGATCTACGTACTCTCGCTGGCCATCGTGGCCGGGGCGGGATACGCCGGCTACGCGGTCTGGACCCACTCCAGCCACGGCGCCGCCGCCGGCAAGGTCAGCCTCCTGCTGGCCGGCATCGGGGTCACCGTGCTGATCGGCATGTGGAAGGCGCTGGCCCCCCGGCCGTCCGTGCCGCACGGGCACCCGGTGACGGAGGCCGACGCGCCGGAGCTGTGGGCGCAGGTCCGCGCGCTGGCCGCCGAGGTGCGGACCCGCGCGCCGGACGAGATCCGGATGATCGGCGACGTGAACGCGGCCGTGTCGGAGGACGCGCGGTTCCTGGGGCTCAAGGCCGGCCGGCGCACCCTGTACGTGGGCGCGCCGCTGCTGCTCACCCTCACCGCGGACCAGTTCCGTTCGGTGCTCGCCCACGAGCTGGGGCACTACTCGGGCAGTGACACCCGGCTGAGCGGGCTCACGTACCTGGGCCGGGAGACGCTGATCCAGATCGGTTCCCGGTTCGGCAGGTGGAACCCGATCAACTGGCTGCTCCGGGGCTACTTCCGGCTGTACCTGCTGGTCACGCACGCGATCAGCCGTCGCCAGGAGCTGCTGGCCGACGAGTTCTCCGCCCGGGTCGCCGGTCGGGACACGGCCATCGCCGCGCTGCGGGAACTGCCGGTGGCCGACGCCGCGTTCGACACGTACCTGCGGCACTACGTCAGCTGGGCCGCCGACCACGGCTACGCGCCGACCGACGTGATGGGCGGGTTCCGCGAGTTCCTCGCCGCCCGGCCGGACCAGCTCGCGAAGGTCCGCGCCGAGCCGGCCCCGGAGAAGCACTCCCGCTGGGACTCCCACCCGCCGATCGCCGAGCGGGTCCGGCTGCTGTCCGCGTTCGGGTCCGCGCACCGGGTGGCCGACACCCGGCCCGCCACGGCGCTGCTCCGGGACCCGGGGGCCCTGATGCTGGCGGCGGAGCGGACGGCGTTCGACTTCGGTACCCGTCAGGTGCTGTCCTGGTCGGAGCTGATCCCGGCGGCGGCCGTCGCCAGCTCCCAGCACGTCGTCGACCGGCTCTACCGGGCGGCCGCGCGGGTCGCCGGCACCGGTCCGGGCGGCCTGGGGCTCGTGTTCGACCTGCTGGCCGCCGGGCGGGCCCCGGAACTGGCCACCCGGCTGCGCACGGACACCGACGACCTCGGCGAGTACGTGACCGCCGCGATCCGGGCCACCGCGGTGGCGTCCGGCGCGGCGTCCTGGGAGCTGAACTGGGCCGGCCCGTTCCGGCTGCGCGGGGCCGACGGCGAGCTGTTCGCCCTGGGCTTCCTGGTGACAGAGGCGGTCACGGACCCGGCCTCGGTGCCGGCGCTGCGGGCCCGGCTGGCGGAACGGGGCATCGACGTGGCCGCCGGGGTGCAGGCCTCGGCCCGCGCGGACGCCCGGACCGCCGAGCCGCTGTTCGGCATCGCGAACGTCAAGCTGGGCGAGGCCGAGCACGACCTGATCGTCACCGACGAGGGCCTGATCTTCGCTTCCTCCGGGAAGTCCGACGAGGGCACGGCGCGGATGTCGGAGCTGCTCGCCGCCGGTCCGGTCGCGGAACTGGCGGCGCGGAGCCGGTGGCTGCCGTTCGAGGAGATCGCCTCGACGCGGGTCATGAAGGAGTCGCCGGTGCAGGTGGAGCTCACGTTGCACGGGGGCGGGACCCTGCTCGTGAAGGAGACGTGGGGCAGCGAGTACCTCGGAAAGAAGGTCCAGAGGAATTTCCGGGAGCTGATGGAGTCACTCAACGACTAGATCCACTTTGGGTATGTTTGAGGCAAGTGTGCCTGGGGTATCTCCACATTGCACCAGTTAAGGCGACTCCGCCGCTTCGATGGCAAGCCGGCGGAGGGCCTCACGCGAGAGCCGGTATCCCATGCACAGCAGTAGGATCGTCGCCCTGTTCGCCACTCCCCTCCTCGTCGCCACGGCCACGTTCGCCCTGGCCTCCCCCGCGTCCGCCGCCTGCGCCAACCTCAACGGGGCGGCCGGCGCCGCCGGCACCCCCAGCAACCCGGCGGGCCAGGCGGGTGGCGCCGGCGGGAACGCCGCCCCCGGCTGCCCGGGCGGTGCGGGCGGCAAGGGCGGTGCGGGCTACGGCGGCGGGGCGGGCGGTGCCGGCGGGCCCGGCGGCACCGGTGACCTCGGCGGAACCGGCGGGGCGGGCGGCGTGAGCGGCCCCACGGCGGGGACCGGCGGCGCCGGCGGCGCGGGCGGTACCAGTCGGATCGGCAACGGCGCGTGGGGCGGCACCGGCGGCTACGGTGCCGCCGGTGGGGCCGGCGGGCGCGGCGGCGCGTCGAACATGCTCAACGGCGGCCACGGCGGCAAGGGCGGCAACGGTCGGCCGGCCAACGGTCCCGGCGGGGCGGGCGGCGCGGGCGGCGACGGCGTCCTCGGGTTCGGCGGGACGGGCGGCACCGGCGGCAGGGCCTGCGGCGCCGGCGCGAACGGTTTCGGCGGACCCGGCGGGACCGGACTCCTCGGCAACGGGTCGGCCGGCCCGAACGGCGTCACGAACACGGGCAGCTGCCTGTAGGACCGCACGCACGACGGCCGCCCTCCCCCGGGACTCCCACCGGGGCGGGGCGGCCCACCGCTATCTGTCCGCGGCGTCCTGTGGTTCGACCTCGCGCAGCCGGCGGGCCAGGTAGCGGCGTTCGGCGTCGGTGGGCGCGAGGGCGAGCGCCCGCCGGTACGCCTCAGCCGCCTCGGGGTACCGGCCGAGGCGGCGGAGCAGGTCGGCCCCTGTCGCGGGCAGCAGGTGGTAGCCGGCGAGCGCGCCGCCTGCCGCCAGCCCCTCGACCAGGCGCAGGCCGGCCTCGGGGCCGTCCGCCATCGCGACGGCGACCGCCCGGTTGAGTTCCACGACCGGCCCGGGGGTCAGCTCCGCGAGGCGCGCGTACAGGCCGGCGATCTGCGGCCAGTCCGTCGACGCCGCGTCGGGCGCCTCGGCGTGCACGGCCGCGACCGCCGCCTGCACCTGGTACGGACCGGGGCGGCCCCGGCGCAGCGCCCCGTCGAGGACGGCCACCGCCTCGGCGATCCGGGGCCGGTCCCAGGTCGCCCGGTCCTGCTCCTCCAGGGTGACCAGGTCCCCGGCGGGGTCCACCCGGGACGCCCGGCGCGCGTCGTGCAGCAGCATCAGGGCGAGCAGGCCGGCGGCCTCCGGTTCGTCGGGCATCAGGGTCACGAGGAGCCGGGCGAGCCGGACCGCCTCGTCGGCGAGGTCGACGCGGAGGAGGTCGGGGCCGGACGCGGCGGCGTACCCCTCGTTGAACAGCAGGTAGAGCACCGCCAGGACCGCCGACAGCCGGGCGGGCAGCAGGTGCGGCGGCGGGACCCGGAACGGGATCCCCGCGTTCCGGATCCGGCTCTTCGCCCGGAACAGCCGCTGCCCCATGGTGTGTTCGGTGACCAGGAACGCCCGGGCGATCTCCGCCGTGCCGAGCCCGGCGAGGCACCGCAGGATCAGCGCCACCTGCGCCTCTCGGGTCAGCGCGGGGTGCGCGCAGGTGAACATCAGCTCCAGCCGCTCGTCGGGGAAGTCGCCGACGGGCGGCGGCTCCCCCGTAGCCGCCGCCTCCCGCAGCTTCTCCGCCTCCACCGAGGAGCGGCGCATCCGGTCGAGCGCCCGGTTGCGGGCCGTCGTGGTCAACCAGGCCCCGGGGCGGGCGGGTACGCCGTCGGCCGGCCAGCGCTCGACCGCCCGGGTGAACGCGTCCTGCGCGCACTCCTCGGCGAGGTGCCAGTCGCCGGTGAGCCGGATCAGGGTGGCGACGACCCGGCCCCACTCCGCCCGGTACGCGGCGGCGACCGCCCCATCGACGTTCACTCCCAGAACGGCCTCAGTTCCAGGGCCCCGCCGCGCGCCATCGGGTGCCGCGCCGCGATCTCCACCGCCTCGTCGAGGTCCGCGCACTCGATCACGTCGAACCCGGCGATCAGGTCCTTGGTCTCCGCGAACGGGCCGTCGGTCAGCAGGATCTCGCCGCCGCGCACCCGGACGGTGGTGGAGTCGCCGACCGGGCGGATCCGCTCGCCGATCAGGCGCGCGCCCCGGCCGTCCATCTCCTCGACCCAGGTGTCCACGTCGATCTCGGCCGGCGCGGTGCCCACGGGTCGGCCGGGGTCGGCCGGTTCCCCGGTGGGTGCGACGCAGACCAGCATCAGGTACCTCATCTGTCCTCCCGGACGGTCGCGGGCGCTCGGGTGAGCGCGTCCACTCCTGTACGACGAACGGGTCCCCGCCTTTTCTACCGGCGGGGCGGAACTATTCCCATTCCCACCGGATACCCACGACCCCGAGGCCGGGATGGCGCTGCGCCACGAGGGCGATGTGCGCGCTCGACAGCCGGATCTCCTTCTCGGTGCGCGGGCCGTCGACGTGGCCGGCGTGGAACTCGTAGCACCGGACGGGCAGCTCGGCCGGGTCGAACCGGACGCGGAGGACGTAGAGTTCGGACGTTCCGGTGAACGCGCGGAAGTACTCGTCGTCCGCGTTGGGTTGGTTCAGCACCGACTTGTACTCGACGACGAAGGAGTCCCCCGCGTTGTACGACTGGTCGAGGATCAGCTCGGTGCCGACGATGTTCTCGGTGTAGTTCCTGCGGACCCGGCCGACCCGGCAGTGCAGGGTCGCGACGACGTGGATGGCGTCGAGGTCGGTCCCGGGTTCGGCGAGGTTCACGGCGTAGGCCCGGTCGACGCCGTCGGACCTCGCCTCGGTCACGATCCGGGTCCCGACCTCCGACAGGGACCGGCCGGCGGCCAGGACCACCTCCTCCTCCAGGTAGAGGCCCTGGATGTCGGCGGACAGGTCCGGACAGATCTCGCCGACGATCTCCTCGATCGCCAGGCCGTTGGACATCACGTCGAAGATGCGGCCCGCCTCGTCGAGCGGGTGCCGGCCCCGGGAGCGGCGGGGGCCGAGCAGGCTGGTCAGGGCGCCGGGGTCGAGGTCGAACAGCTCCTCCAACACCGTGACCGCCCGGATCGACTCGACCCGTTCCGGACGGTTGTGTCCGGTCTGCCAGCTGCTGAGGGTGGCGATCGCGACGTGCACCCCGCGGCGGGCGAGGCGGCCCTGGACCGCGTGCAGGGTCAACCCGCTGTCACCGATCGCGGCGCGCAGCGCGGCACCGAATGTGACGTGTGTCCGGGTTCGCATGCCGCACCTCCGCACCCGTGGCGTCCGGGGTATCGAGCCACGTAGCTCTAAAATTCCAGAGTTTTTCCAGCCTGGCAATGATGGGGACTCCTGGTGGGTGACTACGGGGCGGTTACTCCCCGTTTCGCGTTCCGACCCGTTCAACAACTACGCACGGTGATCAGACGACAACTTGTTATGTCGCTGTAAGTCACTACGCTCGTGCTCACCCCGGACAGCCATCGGCACAGGTCCATGGCGCCCCGTTCCGGACGGCGCATGACGAGTACCCCTGTTTCAGAAAGCCCCCGTGTCCCCTCAACGTCGCGGCGGACACGGGCCCCTCGGCTAAAGGAGCACCAATGAGACGCAGAACCGGTTTGCCGGTCGCGGCGGCGGGGCTTGCCCTCGCCGTGGTCGCCGGGACGGCCGCCGCGCTGTCCTGGTCGGCCGCGCAGTCGCCGACCGCCAAAGCCGCCGTCGACCCCGTCGGGCTGGCCGTCGCCGCCGCCGACCAGGCCGCGGCGAGCGGTCTGGACGCGTTGCGCAAGGGCCCGAACGAGCAGTTCGACCGCCGGGCCGTCTACACCGGGGGCAACCCCGGCGGCAACACCCTGTACTACGTGTCCTACGACCGCACCTACCGTGGCCTGCCGGTCGTCGGTGGCGACGCTGTCGTGGCCACCGACGCCGCAGGCAAGGTGCTCAGCACGGTGTCGGGCAGCAACACCCCGATCGCCCTCAACCCGCAGCCTCAGATCAGCGCGGAGCAGGCCACGGCCGCCGCGCGCGCCCGGCTGTCCAAGGTCGACAAGGCCACGGACCCGAAGCTGGTGGTACTGACGGTCGACCAGCCGCAGCCCGTACTCGCCTGGCACGTGGAGGTGTCGGGCACGGCGAACGGCGGCGGTCACCCGGGTGAGAAGGCGACCCGGCCGAGCCGGCAGAACGTGTACGTCGACGCCAACACCGGCAAGGTCGCGCACTCCGCCGAGGACATCCACGCGGGTACCGGTACCGGCGTGTGGAGCGGCTCGAACCTGAGCATCCCGACCTCGGGCTCCTCCGGCAGCTACAAGATGCAGGACCCGACCCGGGGCAACATCAGCTGCGCCAACTACTCGGGCAGCACCGGCGCCATCTACACCGACGCCGACGACGTCTGGGGCAGCTCGTCCAAGACCGACAAGGTCTCCGGCTGCGTGGACGTCATGTACGCCAACGCCGGCGAGTGGGACATGCTCAAGAACTGGCTCGGCCGCAACGGCTTCAACGGCAACGGCGGCGGCTGGCCGTCGTACGTGGGCCTCGCCGACCAGAACGCGTACTGGGACTACGTGCCCAACGCGACCCTGTTCGGCTACAACTCCGCGAACCAGTGGCTGACCGGGCTCGACGTCGTCGGGCACGAGAACGGCCACGGCCTGGACGAGAACACCCCCGGCGGCACCTCCACGGAGGCCGGCCTGGGCGAGGCGACCGGTGACATCTTCGGCGCGCTGACCGAGCACTACATCAACAGCTCCGTGGACGTCCCCGACTACGAGACCGGCGAGCGGGTCAACTTCTCGGGCAACAACAAGCCGCTGCGGTACATGTACGAGCCCTCGAAGGACGGCCGCAGCCCGAACTGCTACTCCTCGTCCATCCCGAACACCGAGGTGCACGACGCGGCCGGGCCGCTGAACCACTGGTTCTACCTGCTCGCCGAGGGCTCGGCCCCCGGCAACGGCAAGCCGAACAGCCCGACCTGCAACAGCACCACCCTGACCGGGGTCGGCATCCAGAACGCCGGCAAGATCTTCTACAACGGCATGCTGCTGAAGACCTCGGGCATGACGCACAAGAAGTACCGGATCGCCACGCTGCAGGCGGCGAAGAACCTCGACAGCACCTGTGGTCTGTACAACAAGACCAAGGCCGCGTGGGACGCGATCAGCCTGCCGGCCCAGTCCGGCGAGGCGACCTGTGCGCCGAACACGCAGAACGACTTCTCCATCGGCCTGAACCCGGGCTCCGGCAGCGTCCAGCCGGGTTCGTCGGTCACCTCCACGGTGAACACGACCACCACCACGGGCAGCGCGCAGACCGTGAACCTGACCGCCTCGGGGGCGCCGTCCGGCGTGACCGTGTCGTTCAGCCCGGCCTCGGTGCAGTCCGGCTCCAACAGCACGATGACCGTCGCGACCACCTCCTCGGCGGCGGCGGGCAGCTACACGATCACGGTGAAGGGCGCGGGTTCCGTGGAGCACACGGCGACCTACAACCTGACCGTCGGCTCGGTGAACCCGAACCCGACGGTGCCGGACATCGACGTGGCGAAGGTGCAGGCGCACCTGACCCAGTTCAACACGATCGCCAGCAACAACGGCGGCAACCGCCGGGCGGGCAGCGCCGGCTACACGGCCTCGCTGGCCTACGTGAAGGGCAAGCTCACGGCCGCCGGCTACAACGTGGTCGAGCAGACCTGCAACAGCGGCTGCACCTACACGTCGAACAACCTGATCGCCGACTGGCCCGGTGGCGACACCGCCAACACGGTGATGTTCGGCGCGCACCTCGACGGTGTCTCGGCCGGTCCGGGCATCAACGACAACGGGTCCGGTTCGGCCGCCCTGTTGGAGACCGCCCTGGCTCTGGCCAGCGCCAACCCGACCATGACGAAGCACGTCCGGTTCGGTTGGTGGACGGACGAGGAGCAGGGCCTCAACGGCTCCGAGTTCTACGTCAACTCGCTGTCGGCGACGCAGAAGAGCGCGATCAAGGGTTACTACAACTTCGACATGATCGCCTCGACCAACGCCGGCTACTTCATCAACAACGTCACCACGGCGACGGCCAAGCCGCTCAAGGACTACTGGGACTCCCTCAACCTCTCCCCCGAGGAGAACGTCGAGGGCCAGGGCCGCTCCGATGACGCCTCGTTCAAGAACGCGGGCATCGCGACCAGCGGGTACGCCACCGGCGCCTCCGCCCGCAAGACCAGCGCGCAGGCCACCAAGTGGGGCGGTACGGCCAACTCCGCGTACGACCCCTGCTACCACGCCTCGTGCGACACCACCAACAACATCAACGCCACGGCGCTGAACCGGGGCGCGGACGGCATCGCCTACGCCATCTGGAACCTCGCCGTCGGCACGTCCACCCCGACCAACGACTTCTCGGTCTCGGTGAACCCCACCTCCGGCAACGCCAACCGCGGCTCCTCGGTGACGGCCACCGTCAACACGGCCACCACCACCGGCAGCGCGCAGACCGTGAACCTGACCGCCTCGGGAGCGCCCACCGGCGTGACCGTGTCCTTCAGCCCCTCGTCGGTCCAGTCGGGCTCCAACTCCACCGTGACGTTCGCGGTGGCGGCGAGCGCGACCCCGGGCACCTCGACGATCACGATCACGGGTACCGGAGCCGTCACGCACAACACCACGTACACCCTGACCGTGAACGGCACCACGCCGACCACGGCCCCGCCCACCACCCAGCCGCCCACGACGCAACCGCCGACCGGGCGCACCTTCACCAACGGCACCAACTACACGATCGCGGACAACCAGATCTTCAGCAACGTGTCCTCGAACGCGTCCGGCACGGCCGTGTCGCCGGTGCAGTTGTCCGTCACCATCAACCACACCTGTGCCGAGGACCTCGGGATCAGCCTGGTCGCGCCGAACGGCGTGATCTACCCGGTCAAGTACTCCGGTACCGGTAACTACCCGTGCACCCAGTTCGGGGGTACGCGGACCTACTCCGTACCGGTGAACTCCGCCGCAGCCGGCACCTGGCGACTGCGGGTCACCGACTACGGCCCGGGTGACTACGGCGTCCTCGACACCTGGTCGATCACGCTGTAGCCACGACACCCAGGAACTCCCCGAGAGGGAGAGCAGGGGCCGGCCACCTTCGAGTGGTCGGCCCCGACCCTTGTCGGCGGGGGCCACGGGCAGGGGCCCAGCCAGAGGGCTACGGGCCTGGAGCGGCCACCGGCCTGGCGCGGCGGGGTCCCGGCACGGCACGCCGAACGTGCACCGGCGCGCGGGCGGGCGGGCGGGCTATCCGGCGCGGAGGGTCTCCGTGTCGACCGGGATGTCCCCGGGGCCGAGGTAGCCGCCACCGAGACCGGCCGAGGGTACGTTAGATGTGAACATCTTCCGACATTAACACACAGTTTTACTCATGCTTCGACATTCTCGCGCATTGGGATCCGCGGCGCCGGCGCATGGTCCCCGGCGAGGGCAGTCAACAGGGCACGGGGCGCGCCCCGTGCCCTGTGGTGACCGGTCAGCGGCGCCGCTGTGCCGGGTCGCGCAGCGCCGGGGGCTGGTACCCGGTGTCGGCGGCGTTGAGCGTCACCCCCGGCGGCACGATCTCGTCGATCCGGTCCAGGACGTCGGCGGACAGCTGGACCTTGGTGGCGTCGAGCTGGGACTCCAGGTGCTCCAGGGTCCGGGGGCCGATGATCGCGGACGTCACCGCCGGGTGTCGCAGGACGAAGGCCAGCGCCAGGTGGATCAGCGACAGGCCCGCGTCCTCGGCGAGCGCCTCCAGTTGGCGGACGGCCTCGAACTTGGCGGCGTTGGCGGGGTGCGCCGCGTCATAGCGGGCCGGGAAGCGTTCGCCCCGGCTGGAACGGTGCCCGTCGCGGCCGAAGCCGCCGGACAGCCAGCCGCCCGCGAGGGGGCTCCAGGGCAGGACGGCCAGGCCGTACTCCTGGGCGACCGGCAGCACCTCGCGCTCGACGGCCCGGGCGAGGATCGAGTACGGCGGCTGCTCCGAGGACGGCTTCTCCCGGCCCCGGCGGTCGGCCGTCCACTGGGTCTGGACGAGCTGCGCGCCGGAGAACGTGGACGTGCCGTAGTAGCGGATCTTGCCCTGGCGGACCAGGTCGCTGAGCGCGCCGAGGGTGTCGTCGAGGTCGGTGTCCGGGTCGGGCCGGTGCACCTGGTACAGGTCGATGTGGTCGGTCCGCAGCCGCCGCAGGCTGTTCTCGACCTCGCGGACGATCCACCGCCGGGAGCTGCCCCGGTGGTTGGGGTTCTCGCCGATCTGGTTGTGGAACTTGGTCGCCAGCACCACCTCGTCGCGGCGGCCGAGCAGCGCCTTGCCGACGATCTCCTCGGACTCGCCCTGGGAGTACACGTCGGCGGTGTCGACGAGGTTGATCCCGGCGTCGAGGGCGCGGTGGATGATCCGGATGCCGTCGGCGTGGTCGGCGTTGGCGCGGGCGCCGAAGTTCATGGCGCCGAGGGTCAGCGGGCTGACCTGGACTCCGGTGCGGCCGAGCGGGCGGTAGGTCATGGTGTCTCCGTTGGGTGGAAGGGTCAGCGTCGGGCGTAGCGGCTGGCGGGCCGGGTCAGGCCGAGGTGGTCGCGCAGGGTCGTCCCGGTGTACTCCGTGCGGAACACGCCCCGCCGCCGCAGCTCGGGCACGACGTGGTCCACGAACGTCTCGGCCCCGGACGGGAACACGTCGGGCATGATGTTGAACCCGTCGGCCGCGCCCTCGCGGAACCACTCCTCCAGGGTGTCCGCGATCTGTTCCGGAGCCCCGGCCAGCAGCCGGTGCCCGGACCGGATCCGGCTGGTGAGCTGCCGGACCGTGAGCCCCTCCCGGCGGGCCAGGTTGATCTGGGCCAGGAAGAACCCGTGCGAGCCGCCGCCGAGTTCGGAGACGTCGCCGATCAGGTGCCAGGGCAGTTCCTTGTCGGGGTCGAGGTCCTTCGGGCTGAGCTGGAGGCGCTGGGCGACCTGGGAGAGCTGGGACTCGAAGCCGACGATGTCGTCGAGTTCGGCCTGCCGGGCCAGGGCCTCGGCCTCGGTGGACCCGATGACGGTGGAGAGGCCGGGCATGATCCTGATCGCGTCGGGGTCGCGGCCGAACGCGGCGGCCCGGCCCTTCATCTCGGAGTAGAAGGCCTGGCCGTCCTCCAGGGTGGTCTGGGTGGTGAACACCGCGTCGGCCTGCCGGGCCGCGAGGGCGCGGCCCTGCTCGGAGGAGCCCGCCTGGACGAGTACGGGGCGGCCCTGCGGCGACCGGGGCACGTTCATCGGCCCCTGGACGGAGAAGTGCGTGCCGACGTGGTCGATCGCGTGCACCTTGGCGGGGTCGGCGAACACGCCGCGTTCCCGGTCGGCGAGGACCGCGTCGTCCTCCCAGCTGTCCCACAGCTTGACGGCGATCTCGACGAACTCCTCGGCCCGGCCGTACCGGTCGTCGTGCACCGGGGCCCCGGACAGGCCGAAGTTGCGCGCGGCGGCGTCGCCGGCCGTGGTCACCACGTTCCAGGCGGCCCGCCCGCCGGACAGGTGGTCGAGGGACGCGAACCGCCGGGCCAGGTTGTAGGGCGAGTTGTAGCTGGTGGAGGCGGTGGCGATCACCCCGATCCGTTCGGTGGCCAGCGCGACGGCCGTGAGGACGAGCGTCGGCTCCAGCCGCCCGGACGGTCCGGCCGCCGGGTTGCCGGCCAGGGCCGGGCCGTCCGCGAGGAAGATCGCGTCGAGGGTGCCGCGTTCGGAGATCCGGGCGATGTTGCGGTAGTACTCGATGTCCAGGTACGACAGCGGGTCGACCTCGGCGTACCGCCAGGCGGCGCCGTGCCCGCCGAGGCCGAGGATGTTCATGCCGATGCTCATCTGGCGCGGGGTGCTGGCCATGGTGCTCGTCTCTGTGCTGACGTGGTTAGAAGAGGCCGCTGGTCGGCGGCTCGGCCCCGGTGAGCCGGTGCGCGCCGACCACGGCCGCCTTCCAGTGCCGGGGGTTGTGGTTGGCCACGGTGCGCGCGTTGCGCCAGTGCCGGTCGAGGTTGTGCTCCCGGGCCGTGGTGGACCCGCCGCCGACGTCGAAGACGAGTTCCCCGGCGCGCAGGGCGGCCTCGGCGGCGAGGTACTGGGCCTGGGCCACCTCCACCGACGCGGCCGTGAGCAGCTCGGGACCGGGGTCGGCCCAGTACCGGTCGATGGCCCCGGCGGCGGCGAGCACCACGGCCTCGGCGGCGTACGCCCGCGCGGAGATCTCCCCCACCGACAGCCGGACGTAGGGGTCGTCCACGGACCGCTCGGCGGTGCTGTGCCGGATCGGCCGGGCCTTCTCCCGGGCGAACGCGACGGCGTCGGCGAGCGCGTCGCGGGCGATCCCCGCGAGCACCGCGCCCAGGTAGAGCTGGAGGAACGGGGTGACCGGGGAGCGTTCGCCGGTGACGGGGCGGTGGCGCAGCTCGTGCGCGTACACCCGCATGTTCTCCAGTCGGGTGGTGCCGCTGGCGGTGAGCCGCTGGCCGACGCCGTCGAAGTCGTCGACCAGGCGCAGGCCCTCCCGGTCGCTGGGCACGATGAAGGACACCGGGTCGCCGTCGTCGTCGAGGGCCGTGGCGCTGACCCAGTCGGCGTAGAGCGCGCCGGTGCTGTAGTACTTGCTGCCGTCGGCCCGGTAGTGCTCCCCGTCGCGGGTGATCCGGGCGCTGATCGCGCCGTTGGCCCCGCCGACCTCCCAGCCGGCGTTGCCGACCACGGCCCCGTCGAGGAACCGGCGGAACCACAGCGCCCGCTCCTCGGCGGAGTCCCGGGCCCGCAGGCCCTCGATGAAGGAATAGTCGGGGCGCAGCGCCTGGGCGATGTTGGAGTCGGCCGCCGCCAGATCGATGACGAACCGGATCACCTCCGTCACGCTCGCCCCGGCCCCGCCGTCGGCGACCGGGATCCGGAACGCGAACAGCTGCGCGTCGGCCAGGCGGCGGATCTGCTCGTGCGGCAGGATCCGGAGCCGTTCGCGGTCGGCGGCGCCCTCGGCGATCTCCGGCAGCAGCTTGTCGGCCCGGTCCCGCAGCTCGGCCACGGTGGTCATGTCAGGCTCGCCGGGTCGCGGTACCGGGCGCCGGGGTGCGCGGCGGGCAGCCGGGGGCGGCCGGCGCCGAAGAGGCGTTCGCGCAGCGTCTCGCCGTCGTCGTAGGACTCGCGGTAGCGGCCCCGGGCGCGCAGTTCGGGCACGACGAGCTCGATGAAGTCCTCGGCGGTGCCGGGGGTGAGGAACTGGCGCAGGTTGACGCCGTCGATCCCGCCCTCGTCGACCCACCTCTCCAGCTGGTCGGCGACGACCTTCGGCGTGCCGGCGACGAAGAACGGGCCCCGGTCGAAGCCGGTGAACCGGTCCAGCACGTCGCCCACGGTGTCGTTCTCCCTGAACCGGCTGCCGAGCCGCTGGTGGCCGGGGTCCTGGCGGGCGATGATGTCGGCGACCTTCTCGGAGCGGTCGTAGCGGGTCCAGTCCAGGCCGGCCCCGGCGTGCGCGAGGTGCCCGTCGACGCTGCGCAGCTTCCGGAACGCCTCGACCTTGCGCTCCACGTCCTCGTCGGACTTCCCCACGATCACCGACGCGCCGGCCAGGAACCTGATGTCGTCGCGGGCCCGGCCGTGCCGTACCGCCCGGTCCTTGGTGTCCTCGATGTTGGCCCGCACGTCGTGCAGGGTGGATCCGCCGACGAACACCGCCTCGGCGTGCCGGCTGGCGAACTCCCGGCCGGCGTCGGACGCCCCGGCCTGGTAGATCACGGGGGAACGCTGCCGCGACGGTTCCGACAGGTGCGGCCCGGCGACCCGGTAGTGCTCGCCCACGTGGTTGATGTAGCGCACCTTGGCCGGGTCGGTGTACACCCGGTTCTCCACGTCGCGGATGACGGCGTCGTCGTCCCAGGAGCCCTCCCACAGCTTGTACAGCACGTGCAGGTACTCGTCGGCGATGGCGTAGCGCCGATCGTGCTCCACCTCGTCGGCGAGCCCGAAGTTGCGCGCCGCGTTGGGCAGGTAGGAGGTGACCACGTTCCAGGCGACCCGGCCCTTGGTGAGGTGGTCGAGGGTGGACATCCGGCGGGCGAACGCGAACGGCGGCTCGTAGGTGGTGGAGAACGTGGCGGCGAACCCCAGGTTGCGGGTGACGGCCGCCATCGCGGGGATGAGCAGCAGCGGGTCGTTGTTGGGGATCTGCACGGCCTCGCGCAGCGCCGTCTCCGGGCCGCCCCGGAAGCCGTCGTACGCGCCGATCACGTCGGCCAGGAACACCGCGTCGAACGCGCCGTACTCCAGCAGCTTGGCCAGTTCGGTCCAGAACTCCAGGTCGTTGAACCGGTGCCGGTTGTTGTCGGGGTGCGTCCACAGGCCGTGGGAGATGTGCCCGACGCAGTTCATCTCGAACAGGTTGACGTGGATCCTCTTGGGCATGGCGGTGCTCATTTCGCGGTGGACAGCGTCGAGACGGCCCCGAGCAGCGCCCGGGTGTACTCGTGCTGGGGATCGGTGAAGATCTGCCCGACGTCGCCGGACTCGACGACCAGGCCGTCGCGCATGACGAGTACCCGGTCGCTGACGTGGTGGATGACGCCCAGGTCGTGGGAGATGAACAGGTAGGCCACGCCGAGGCCCTCCTGGAGGTCGGCGAGCAGGTCCAGGATCTGGGCCTGGACCGAGACGTCCAGCGCGGACACCGGTTCGTCGCAGACGATCACCTCGGGTTCCGGGGCGAGCGCGCGGGCGATGGCGACCCGTTGGCGCTGGCCGCCGGACAGTTCCAGGGGGCGGCGGCGCAGGTACCCGGCGTCGAGGCTGACGAGGTCGAGGAGTTCGACGGTCCGGTCCCGGCGGGCCGTACCCGTCAGGCCGGTGACCGCGACCGCCTCGCCGATGATCCGTTCTACGGTGTAGCGCGGGTCGAAGGAGCTGAGCGGGTCCTGGTACACGACCTGGAGCCGGCGCCGTTCGGCGCGCCGTTCCGCCGGGCTCAGCGCGTCCCAGCGGCGGCCGTGCAGGGTGACCGTACCGCTGTCGGGGGTCTCCAGGCCGAGGACGATCCGGGCGGTGGTGGTCTTGCCCGAGCCGGACTCGCCGACGATGCCGAGGGTCTCCCCGGCGTGCAGGTCGAAGGACACCCCGCCGACGACGGTCCGGGCGACCTTGTCGGAGCCGAGGAACGACTTGACCAGATCGCGGGCCTCGATGACGGGCTCGTCGGTGGCGGTGGCCGCGACCCGCTTGAGGGAGGGGCGTTCGCGCAGGATGCCCTCGCCCTCCTCGCGGAGCCGGTGCTGCGGGACGAGGGCCGCCGAGGACAGCCGGGTGCCCTTGGCGTGGCTGGCGGGCACGGCCGCGAGCAGCGCCTTCGTGTACTCGTGCCGCGGGTCGCCCAGCACCTGCTCCGTCGGCCCCTCCTCGACGATCCGGCCGTCGCGCATGACGGCGACCCGGTCGGCGAGCCGGGCGACCACGGACAGGTCGTGGCTGACGATCAGCATCGACGTGTCCCCGGTCTTCAGCTCGTTGAGCAGCGCCAGGATCTGGGCCTGGATCGTCACGTCCAGGGCCGTGGTCGGCTCGTCGGCGATCAGCAGCTCCGGCCCGGCCGCGATGGCGGAGGCGATCAGGGCGCGCTGCCGCAGACCCCCGGAGAGCTGATGGGGGTACTGCCCGGCCCGCAGTTCCGGCTCCGGCACCCCCACGGCGGCGAGCAGTTCGAGGACCCGGGCCCGGCGGGCGCGGCCGCTCAGCGGGGTGTGCAGCCGCAGCGGTTCGGCGATCTCCCGGCCGACGGGGCGCAGCGGGTCCAGGGACGACAGCGCGTCCTGGAGCACGAAGCCGACCCTGGCGCCCCGGATCCGCCGCCAGCGCCGTTCGGGCAGGCCGAGGACGTCCTCGCCGTCGAACCGGAGCCGGTCGGCGCGCACCGTCGAACCGGCGCCGGTGAGCCCGACGAGGGTGCGGGCGGTGACGCTCTTGCCGGAGCCGGACTCCCCCACCAGGGCCAGGCACTCGCCCCGGTGCAGGGTGAACGACACCCCGTCCACGGCGGTCGGCCGGGCGGCGAACCCGGCCCGCAGGTTGTCGACCTCGACCAGCGGGATCACGTCGGACATCAGACGGCCCTCCCTTCGGAGCGGCGCTTCAGGTCCCGGCCGACGACGGTCACCGACAGGACGGTGAGCGTGATGGCCAGGCCGGGGATGGCGACCATGGTCCAGTCGTTGGAGATGTACTGGATGCCCAGCGACAGCATGTTGCCCCACTCCGGCGCGGGCGGTTTGGTGCCCAGTCCGAGGAAGCTGAGCGAGGCGCCGGCCCCGATCGCGTTGCCGATCCCGATGGTGGCGAGCACGATCAACGGCTTGAAGGCGTTGGGGAGTACGTGCCGGCGGATGACCGTCCAGCGGGGCAGCCCGAGCGCGGTGGCCGCCTCGACGTACGTGGCCCGGCGCACCACGTGGGTCTGGGCGCGCAGCATCCGCGCGTAGTACGGGATGCTGGCGAAGGCCACCGCGAACAGCGCGTTGACGGTGCCGGTGCCCAGCAGCGCGATCACCACCAGGGCCATCAGCAGGTCGGGCACCGACAGCGTGACGTCCACGAGGCGCATCAGCGCGCCCTCGACGAACCGGTTGGCGAGCCCGGCGAGCAGGCCCACCGCCGCGCCGACGGTGACGCCGATCGCGGTGGCGCCCAGGCCCATGACCAGCGAGGACCGGGCGCCGTGCACCATCCGGGCCAGGATGTCGCGGCCGGACTGGTCGGTGCCGAGCAGGTGGTCCCCGCCGGGCGGCAGGAACGCGCCGTCCGTGCTGATCTCCAACGGGTCGTGCGAGGTGAGCAGCGCGGGGGCGATGGCGGCGATCACCAGCAGGACGAGGAACGCCACGCCGAGGACGAGGCCGGGGCGCACCCGCCAGCCCCGGAGCCGGGCCGACACCCGGGGCACGGTCAGGGACAGCGCGGTCACGCGGTCACCACCCGGGGGTCGACGAGGCCGTAGACAATGTCCACGAGGAGGTTGACGACGACGTACACCGTGGCGGCGAGGAGCACCACGCCCAGTACCAGGGGAACGTCCTTCGTGGTCGTCGCCGTGAGCATCAGCTGGCCGACGCCGCGCCGCACGAACAGGGTCTCGGTGATCACGGCCCCGCCGAGCAGGCCGCCGATCACGAACCCGGACATGGTGACGATCTGGATCAGGGCGTGCCTCAGCGCGTGCCCGAGCCGGACCGCCGCCTCCCGCATGCCCCGGCTGCGGGCGGTGAGGATGAACGGCTGTTCGAGGACCTCCTCCAGTTCGGTGCGCAGCACCTGGGAGAGGGTGGCCGCGATCGGCAGCGCCAGGGTGAGGGTGGGCAGCACCAGCGCCTCGACGCCGCCGTTGCCGGACACCGGGAACCAGCCGGCCTGGAACGAGAACACGATCAGGAGCACCAGGCCGAGCACGAACGTCGGGAACGAGGTGAGCACGAGTTCCGCCCCGGAGGTGGCCGACCGGATCCAGCGCCGCCGGCCTGCGGTGAGGACCGCGACCCCCACCGCCAGCACGACGGCCACCACGGCGGCGCTCACCGCGAGCTGCACGGTCTCGCCGAGCTGCCCGCCGATCGCCTTCGTGACGGCGATCCGCTGCTGGTAGGACTCGCCCAGGTCGCCGGTGAGGAGCTTGCCCAGGTAGTTGAGGTACTGCCGGTGCAGGGGCAGGTCGAGGCCGTAGTCGGCCCGGACCCGGTCGAGCACCGCCTGGGTCGGGTTGGCCCCGTCCCCGGCGACCGTGGCCAGGGCCGCGTCACCCGCCGTGGCGTGCAGCGCGAGGAAGGACAGGGTCGCCGCGCCCCACAGCACCCCGATGCCGGCGGCCAGCCGGATCGCGATCCGTTTGAGGTGTCGCACTACTTCTCCAGCCACGCGTGGCCGAAGTACGGGGTGCCGTGCGAGGTGTCGACGACCACGTTGTGCAGCTTCGCGCTGAACGCCCACAGCACCGAGTTGTCGTACACCGGGAAGCCGGGGGTCAGTTCGGCGAGGCGCTGCTGGACCTTGGAGTACAGGTCGGCGAGGACCTTCTTGTCGCTGGTCTGCCGGGCCTGGTCGAGCCACGCGTCGAGCTGCGGGTCGCTCAGGTGCGAGGTGTTCTGGCCGAGCTGTTCCTTGCGCGGGATGCTGAACGTCGCGTACTTGATGTAGAGCACGTCCGGGGTGTTGGTGTGCCACACGCCGGCGGAGAGGTCGTAGTCCCCGGCGTACCGGCGGGTGGTCAGCTGGGCCGGCGGGATCAGCTCCACGTTCACCTTGATGCCGACGGCCTTCACCTGGGCCTGGATCAGGTCGAAGATCGGGCTGACGGTCGCGGTCTGCCCCACCGGCCACTGCACGAGCAGCGGCTTGCCGTCCTTCGTGCGGTAGCCGTCGGCGTCCCGGGCGGTCCAGCCGGCCTGGTCGAGCAGGTCGTTGGCGCGCTGGACGTCGAAGCCGGGCAGCTTGACCGTGGGGTCGTAGTACTTGGTGACCCGGTCGACGAAGCTGGTCGCGAGCTGGCGCTCGCCGAAGCCGACGGTCTTGACGATCGCGTCCCGGTTCACGGCGGCCACGAACGCCTGGCGCACCTTGAGGTCGTCGAACGGGGCCCGGGTGGTGTTGAACTCGATCGTGTACGGCAGGCCGATCCGGTTGACGTTGGAGTACACGAGCTTCGGGTCGGTCTTCACGGCGGCGGCGTTCTGGGCGGGCACGTAGCCGGTCGCCTGGTACTGCCCGCTGGCCAGCGAGTTGAACCGCACCGCGTCCTGCCCGACCCAGGAGACATTGATCCCGTCGAGGTGCGCCTCACCGGTCGCGCCGAGCAGCGGCGGGGCCCAGTCGTACCCCTTGCGCTTCGTGAAGGTCGCGCCCTGGTTCTTGGTGTAGCCGGTCAGCACGAACGGCCCGGAACCCACCGGCTTCTCGCACAGCTGCGCCGGGGTGCTCTCCTTGATGGCCTTCGGGGACAGCAGCCCCAGCCAGCCCTGGGCGAGCACGTCCAGGAACGGGGTGTACGGCTGCTTGAGGTGCACCTCCAGCGTCTGCGGATCGAGGATCCTGCTGTCCTGGTACGGCGCGATGTACGGCCCCGCCAGCGGCGAACGGGTCGCCGGGTCGAGCATGTGCTCGAAGTTGGTCACCACGGCCTGGGCGTCGAACACGGCCCCGTCGCTGAACGTGACCCCCTTGCGCAGGTGGAACGTGTACGTCTTCTGGTCGGCGGACACCTCCCACCTCTCGGCCAGCCACGGCGCCGGGTTGCCGTCCTTGTCCAGGTAGACGAGGTTGTCGGTGAGGATCCGGCCGAAGATCTGCTCGACGTCGGAGGAGATGGCGTGCGGGTCGAGGCACAGCGGGTCGGCGGACATCGACAGGTTGAGGGTGCCGCCGGCGACGGGCTTGCCGCCGACGTTGAGGGCGGTGCCGGCCGGGCGGGCGTCGGCGGTCGCGGGGCCGGTGCCGCCGCTGTTGCAGGCGGCGAGCAGGCCGAGGGCGGCGACGCCGGCGAGCAGACTCGTGGACTTCCTGATGGACACGGTGGAGCCCTTCACAGAACAAGAGGGGGCCACGGGCAGGCCGGGGCTGGGACCCCGGTGCGCGGGCAGAGTGGTGGGATTTCGCCAGAAGTGCGGGAGGAACGCGGGGAACGCTGCCGGCTGTCAACAGCCGCAGCTACACACCCGGTGGTTGTCCACATAGCGCCGCTGGATCAGGCGCAGGCTCCGCTTCATGGGTTGGAACGTAGGGGCCGCCGCGCGACCCTGTCCAGGTACAAGTGACTTGACTCACAGCCTTGTCAGTCTTTCCCTATCGGATTAGTAGGAAATACCACTTGGACGATTGCCCTGGCCAGAGGCCTGTGCCAGCATCGCCCCATGTCCACGCCTGCCCCCACCACCCCGGCCCGGCCCGCCGCACACGTGATCCGGGACGGCTCCGAGGCCCTCGACGTCGCCGCCGGACTCGCCGCGGAGTTCGCTCCCGGGGCCGCCGACCGCGACGCCCACCGCCGCCTGCCGCACGACGAACTCGACCGGCTCAGCGCCAGCGGCCTGCTCGCGGTCACCGTGCCCGCCGGGCACGGCGGGGCCGACCTCGGCGCCGACACCCTCACCGAGGTGTTCCGGATCCTGGCCGCCGCCGACCCCAACATCGCGCAGATCCCGCACAGCCATTTCGTGTACGTCAACGCGCTGCGGCACCAGGGCACCCCCGAGCAGCGCGCGTTCCTCTTCGGGGAGGTGCTCGCCGGCCGGCGGATCGGCAACGCGCAGTCCGAGGTCGGCACGAAGCACCTGATGGACTACCGGACCCGGCTCGAACCGACCGCCGGCGGGTACACCCTCAACGGCACGAAGTTCTACACCACCGGCGCGCTGTACGCCGACTGGATCGCGGTCCTGGCCAGGGGCACGGACGACAAGATCTACGTCGCGTACGTCCCCGCCGACTCCCCCGGCCTGACGATCGTCGACGACTGGACCGGCATGGGCCAGCGCACCACGGCCAGCGGCACGGTCCGCCTCGCCGACGTGCACGTCCCCGCAGACCGGGTCATCCCGCACCACCTGACCTTCACCGGCCCCCAGCTCTACGGCGCCTTCGCCCAGGTCCTGCACGCCGCGATCGACGTCGGGATCGCCGAGGGCGCGCTCGCCGACGCGGCGGCGTTCGTCCGGGAGAAGACCCGGCCCTGGTTCGAGGCCGAGGTGGAGCACGCGACCGAGGACCCGCTGCTCGTCCAGCGGTTCGGCGAGCTGTCCCTGCGGGCCCGGGCCGCGCGCGCCCTGCTGCGGGAGGCCGCCCGGGAGATCGACGCGGCGGCGGCGGACCTCGACGACGCGTCCGCCGGGCGCGCGTCGCTGGCGGTGGCCGCCGCGAAGGCCTACTCCGACGGCGCGGCCAACGAACTGGCCAGCGCGCTGTTCGAGGTCGCCGGCACCCGGGCCAGCCTCGACAGCTTCAACCTGCACCGGCACTGGCGGAACGCGCGCACCCACACGCTGCACGATCCCGTCCGGTGGAAGATCCAGCACCTCGGGCGGGCGGCGCTGCTCGGGACGGCGCCGCCCCGGCACGGGCTGCTGTGAGCCCCTGAGGTCCCGCGCCCCCAACCCCGGCCGACCTGGTCCCGGCCGACCTGGTCCCGACCCATCCGCCCCCGCCCGGCCGGCTCCGCCCCGCACCACCGGCACCCCGCCCGCCCGGCCGCTCCGCAGCCCGGCACCACACCTGGAGAAAGTCATGACCCTCGCGTTCCACTGGTTCCTGCCGACCTACGGCGACAGCCGCTTCATCGTCGGCGGCGGCCACGGCCTGCCCGCCGGCGTCGCGGGCGGCGCCCGGCCGGCGACCCTGGCCTACCTGGGCCAGGTCGCCCGGACCGCCGAACAGCTCGGCTTCGTCGGCGCCCTGACCCCGACCGGCGCGTGGTGCGAGGACGCCTGGCTGTCCACCGCCATGCTCACCGAGGTCACCGAGCGGCTCAAGTTCCTCGTCGCGTTCCGGCCGGGGCTGCTGTCGCCGACCCTCGCCGCGCAGATGGCCGCCACGTTCCAGCGGCACTCCGACGGCCGGCTGCTGCTCAACGTGGTCGTCGGCGGCGAACCGCACGAGCAGCGCGCGTACGGCGACTTCCTGGACAAGGACGCCCGGTACGCGCGCGGCGGCGAGTTCCTCGACATCGTCCGGGCGCTGTGGCGGGGCGGGTCCGTGGACTACGCGGGCGAGCACCTGCGGGTCGAGGGCGCGACCCTGCCCCGGGTGCCCGACCCGGTGCCCCCGGTCTACTTCGGCGGGTCCTCCCCCGCCGCCGGCCCGGTCGCGGCGAAGCACGCCGACGTGTACCTGACCTGGGGCGAACCGCCGGCCCAGGTCGCGGAGAAGCTGGCCTGGATCCGCGCGCTCGCCGCCGCTGAGGGCCGCGAGCCCCGGTTCGGGATCCGGCTGCACGTGATCGCCCGCGACACCGCCGACGAGGCCTGGGCCCAGGCCCGCAAGCTCCTCGACGGGATCAGCGACGCCGACATCGCGGCGGTGCAGGCCGGCCTGGCCCGCAGCGAGTCGGAGGGCCAGCGCCGGATGCTCGCCCTGCACGGCGGCCGGCGCGACAGCCTCCAGGTCGCGCCCAACCTGTGGGCCGGGGTCGGCCTGGTCCGGGGCGGCGCGGGCACGGCCCTGGTCGGCAGCCACACCGAGATCGCCGACCGGATCGCCGAGTACGCGGCCCTCGGGGTCAGCGAGTTCATCCTGTCCGGGCACCCGCACGTCGAGGAGGCGTACTGGTTCGGCGAGGGGGTGCTGCCGATCCTGCGCGAGCGGGGCCTGTGGCGCAATCCGTACGGCGAGCCGGACCCCGCGCCCGCGCAGGTGCCGTTCGCGGCCGCGCCGGCGCGCTGAGCGGCCGCCGTTCCGCGGTCCACCGCCGAGGGTTGAGGGGCCCTCGGCGGTGGACCGCACCGCCGCCCCCGGGGAAATCCGATTGCCCCGGGGGCGGGTCCGGGGCAAGGTATGCGCATGACGTTCTGACGGACCGCCCTTCCCCCGGCCCGGTGTGCCCACCCCACCGCGCCGTCGTCTGATCAGCCTGCGCCCCGAAGAGAGCCTCCTTGTCCGAGCACCCTCCCGTGCCCCCGGCCGCCCCGGCGACCCCCGGCACACCGTCCGCCCCGGCGACCCCCGGCACCCCCGGCACGGTCACCGTCTTCGCCTCCCCCACCAGCTGGATCGAGTCCGACGCCGTCGACCAGTGCCACCAGGTGGCCGCGCTCGACGGCATGCTGCACGTCGCCGGCATGCCCGACCTGCACCCCGGCAAGGGCGCCCCGATCGGCGCGGCCATGGCGTCCACCGTGCTGTACCCGCTGCTGGTCGGTTCCGACATCGGGTGCGGCATCGCCGTCTTCCCGATCGCCCTCAAGCGGGTGGTACCGGAACGGCTCGCCGCCCGGTTCCCCGACCTCGACCTGGAGCCCGACGCCGACGACCCCGCCTGGGACGCGCTGGACGAGGTCCCCGGGCACGTCGAGGGCCTCGGGACCGTCGGGCGCGGCAACCACTTCGTCGAACTCGCCCAGGTCGGGACCGTCCTCGAACCCGACCACGCCGCCCGGCTCGGGCTCGCGGCCGGCGACGTCGTCCTCATCGTGCACAGCGGCTCGCGCGGGCTCGGCGAGCAGATCCTGCGCGCGCACACCGAGGTGCACGGGGCCGGGCCGGCCGCCGACCCCGCCGGGTACCTCGCCGAACACGACCACGCGGTGCGCTGGGCGTCGGCGAACCGGCGCCTGATCGCCGCGCGGGTCGCCCTCGCCCTCGGGGCCCGGCCCACCGAGCCGGTCGTCGACATGTGCCACAACTCCGTCGAGTACGGCGGCGGGGTCTACCTGCACCGCAAGGGGGCCGCGCCGGGCGACGGCCGCGACGTGCTGGTCGCCGGCACCCGGGGCACGCCGTCGTACCTGGTGGCCGCGCACGCCGGGCCGGACGCCAACCACTCCGTCGCGCACGGCGCGGGCCGCAAGATGTCGCGGTCCGACGCGCTCCGCCGGGGCCGGGCCAAGCACACCGTCGAGGAGCTGCGCCGCACCCCGGTGGGGTCGTTCGTGGTGTGCGGGGACCGGCAGCTGCTGTTCGAGGAGGCGCCGACGGCGTACAAGCGGATCGAGCAGGTGATCGGCGACCTCGTCGGGCACGGGCTCGCCACCCCGGTGGCCACCACGGTGCCCCTGGTCACGTACAAGACCGCGGACCTCGGGTCCGGGGAGCGGCGGGACCGGCGGGAGGAGCGCCGGAAGCGGGGGCGGCGGTGAGGGCCGCGTAGCCTCGCCGGGGAGCGCCTCGCCGGGGGCGATCTGCCGCACATCTGCCAATATATCGACGTTGATTGATTCTCGCGCGCCGAAGCGGTGAAGTGGTTTACCACCGTTGCACCTTGGAGGCGCGATGAACCCCCTCTTCTTCCGCCGATCACGCTGGCTCCTGGTCGGCGCCGCCCTCGTCCTGGGCCTGGCCCTGTCGACGCCGGCCGGCGCCGACCCGGTCCGGGAACCCGCGGACAACCCCTCCGCCGAGTACGTGCTGACCGGCCCCCGGACGAACGCGGACGTCAACGCGATCGCCCGGACCGGCGCGTCGGTCGACCTCGTCGAACACGGCCGCGTCCTCGTCACCGCGACCCGGACGGAGATCGCCGCGATCGGCAAGCTCGGCTTTGGGATCGAGAAGGCCCCCCGGCAGCACGACGACCACGCCCTGCCCGGCCTGGCCGGCTTCCCGCCCGCCGACTCCAACTACCACGACTACGCCGAGCTGACCACGGAGGTGAACAACCTCGCGGCGGCCAAGCCGGCGATCTTCAAGAAGCTCAGCTACGGCACGTCGTACGAGGGCCGCGACCTGATGCTGATCAAGATCTCCGACAACGTGGCCACCGACGAGGACGAGCCGGAGATCCTGTTCAACGCGCACCAGCACGCGCGCGAGCACCTGACCGTCGAGATGGCCATCTACCTGATGCACCTGCTCGCCGACAACTACGGCACCGACCCGCGGATCACGGCCCTCGTGGACAGCCGCGAGTTCTGGATCATGCCGGACGTGAACCCGGACGGCGGCGAGTACGACATCGCCACCGGCTCCTACCGGTCGTGGCGGAAGAACCGCCAGCCCAACACCGGCTCGTCCAACGTGGGCACGGACCTCAACCGCAACTGGCCGTACAAGTTCGGCTGCTGCGGCGGCTCGTCCAGCAGCACGTCCAGCGAGACCTACCGCGGCCCGTCGGCGTTCTCCGCGCCCGAGACCAAGAAGTACGCGGACTGGGTCCGGACCCGCAACATCGGCGGCGTGCAGCAGATCAAGGTCGCCATCGACTTCCACACGTACTCCGAGCTGGTGCTGTGGCCCTACGGCTACCAGAGCGCCGACACCGACCCGGTGATGAACGCCGACCAGCGCGGCACCTTCGCCACGATCGGCCAGCAGATGGCGGCGACGAACAACTACACCCCCGAGCAGGCCAGTGACCTGTACGTCGCCGACGGGATCGTCATCGACTGGCTGTGGGCCGACCAGCGGATCTTCGCGTACACCTTCGAGATGTACCCGTCCTCCGGCGGCGGCGGCTTCTACCCGCCCGACGAGGTCATCCCGGCCCAGACGTCGCGGAACAAGGAGGCGGTGCTGAAGCTGTCGGAGTACGCGGACTGCCCCTACCGGGCGATCGGCAAGCAGCAGCAGTACTGCGGGACCCCGGGCGGACCCCGGTTCGAGAACGCCGCCGACGTGGCGATCACCGACAACGCGACGGTGGAGAGCCCGATCACGGTGTCCGGGGTCTCCGGGGCGTCGTCGGTGACCGTGGCCGTGGACATCAAGCACACCTACCGGGGCGACCTGGTGGTCAGCCTGGTCAAGCCCGACGGCACCGTGGTCGTGCTGGAGGACTTCCCGAACAGCGACTCGGCCGACAACGTGCTCAAGACGTACTCGGCCACGGTGCCCGCCGCGGCCAACGGGGTCTGGAAGTTGCGGGTCCAGGACGTGGCCAGCAACGACGTCGGCAAGATCGACGTGTGGTCCCTGCAGTTCTGAACCGACCGGGGTGGCCGCGCCGAGCCTGGGCGCGGCCACCCCGGACACCCCGGCCCGACGGGCTACGCGGCGGGCGGCCACAGCAGCGTCGACCACCGCCCGGTCCGCCGGATCCGCTCGTCGCGGCGCGCCCAGGTCGCCGACAGCTCCCGGTGCAGCCGGTCGAGCTCCCCCGCCGTGCCGATCAGGTGCCGGTGGCCGGGCGCGCCCAGGTAGTGGCCGATCGCGTCGGAGGTGTAGCCCGGCCAGACGTCGAGCCGTTCGTCCGGGATCGACCACCAGCCCCGGCCGCGCACCTCGACCGACAGCCGGAACCGCACGGCGGTGATCTCGTCCCACGGGGTCCACCGGGTCCGCCACCAGGTCCGGAACTCGACACCGGTCGGGGTGAGCAGGACCCTCGGGCCCGGGCGGAGCAGTCCGACCAGCGCCACCAGTCCCGCCAGCGCGAACAGGACCAGCCACCCGGTTGCCACCCGGCGCCCGGATCCGACGGACAGGAGGCTGTACCAGGCGACCAGGGTCGGCGCCGCGAGCAGCCGCCGGGCGCGCGCGTAGCCGGCGGGCGGGGCGGCGAATCCGTCCCGGTGCGCGACGAGCCGCGCCGGTGGCCGTCCCCCGAACCACCTCCGGAACAGCCAGACGGCCACCGTGGCGACGGGGAAGAACATCAGGACCACGGGGTACGGCAGTTCCGGGTAGTCCGTTGCGGACCACACCGTCGTCCGCAGCGCCACGGCGACGAGGCCCGTCCCGAGCAGGGCGACGACGAGCAGCAGCTTGACGGGCTCCAGCCCCGGGGAGGCCACCCGGGTCAGGTCGGGCCGGGAGCGCAGCGGGTCCATGACGCACACGGTAGAGCCGGAAGGCCGCCGCGCGCTGCCCCGCGCGTACCCGTCGCCGTCCCTTTGCTCTGTCCTGTCAGGACAGTGGATGTCGGCGGCTCCGGGGACGCGCGTCGACCGGGCCGCCCACCGACCCCGCCGCACGCGGAGCGCACGGGCCAGGGATAGTGCCCGGATGAGCGATCATGTCCGGATCTTCTGCCTGCGGCACGCCGAGGCCGACACCACGTTCGGCGGCGGCGGCCGCGTCAACCCGGCCGCGCCGCTGACCCCGCGCGGCCGGGACCAGGCGGCCTCGGCGGCGGCGACCTTCCGGGGCGTCGCGGTCGACGGGGTCTACGACAGCACCGCGGTCCGGTCCCGCGACACCGCCGCCGCCGTCGCGCGCGTCGTCGGCGCCGACCCCGTCCCGATGCCCGGGCTGCTCGAAGCCGACGTGGACGCGGCGACCCTGCGCGCGTGGATCGTCGACCGCGACCTGTCCGCCCGCGCCGAGGACGGCGAGACCGGCGCCGACGTCGCCGCGCGGGTCACCGCCGCGCTCACCGCCATCGCCGACCGGCACCCGGGCGGGACCGTCGCCGTCGTCGGCCACGTCGCCAGCCTCACCGTCGGTCTCAGCGAGCTCTGCGGACTCGGCGGCACCGTGTGGGGCAGACCACTGCCGCACGCCGTCCCGTTCCTCGTCGAGCGGAGGGGCGACACCTGGACGTGTACCTCCTGGCCAGGCCCCTGACGCACCGGTCGTCGCCCGCGCAGGTCCGCCGGGCCGCGCTCCGGTACCCGTCGTCTGGTCTGTTCCTATTTTCGCCATATCCGCTCGTCGGCGCCGCCCGGCCTGTAGACCCCTTGTATGGGTACTTCCACATGGCGCGCCTCGCCGGCCACCATTGCCGCCGCGGCGTTCCCGGTCCTCGCGCTGATCCTGCTCGCCGTGACCTGGGGCCGGAAGCCGGGACCGGTACTGGTCGGCATCGTGGCGCTGGTCCTGGCCGGGGCGGTGCTGTCCGCCGTGCACCACGCCGAGGTCGTGGCGCACCGGGTCGGCGAGCCCTTCGGGTCCCTGGTGCTGGCGGTCGCCGTCACCGTGATCGAGGTGGCCCTGATCATCACCCTGATGATCTCCGGCGGCGAAGGGGCGTCCTCACTGGCCCGGGACACGGTGTTCGCCGCCGTGATGATCACCCTGAACGGCATCGTGGGGATCTCGCTGCTGACCGGGGCGCTGAAGTTCGGGGAGACCCTGTTCAACGCCGAGGGCAGCGGCGCGGCGCTCGCCACCGTCGCGTCCCTGGCCGGGCTGAGTCTCGTGCTCCCGACGTTCACCAACAGCCGGCCAGGGCCGGAGTTCTCCACCGGTCAGCTCGCGTTCGCCGCCGCCGCGTCCCTGGTGCTGTACGCGAGCTTCGTGGGCGCCCAGACCATCCGGCACCGGGACTTCTTCCTGCCCGTGACGCCGGACGGGCCCTGGGTCCGGACGCCGTCGCTCGCGGAGACCGAGGTGCGCGGCACCCCCGAGGCCGGAGGCTCCGGGACGCCGATCACGGCTTCCGACGGCTCCGTGGCACGCGGCGCGGTCGACCCCGGGGGCTCCGGGGCGCGCGGCGCGGTCGACCCCGGGAGCCCGGCGGCCGACGACGGGGAGCACGCGCCGCCGCCCACCCTCCGTGCCACGTGGACCAGCCTCGCGCTGCTCGTCGCCGCCCTCGTCGCCGTCGTCGGGCTCGCCAAGGTCGAGTCACCCGCCATCGAGTCGGCCGTGCGCGCCGTCGACTTCCCGCTGTCCTTCGTCGGCGTGGTGATCGCGCTGCTCGTCCTGGCGCCCGAGACCCTCGCCGCGCTGCGCGCCGCCCGGCGCAACCAGCTCCAGACCAGCCTCAACCTGGCGCTCGGCTCGGCGATGGCCAGCATCGGGCTGACGATTCCGGCGATCGCCGTCGCCATGCTGTGGCTCGACGGGCCGCTGCTCCTCGGTCTGGGGTCGACCCAGACCGTCCTGCTCACCCTGACCGTGGTGGTGAGCATCCTGACCGTCGTGCCCGGGCGGGCGACCCGGTTGCAGGGGGTCGTGCACCTGGTGCTGTTCGGCGCGTTCGTGTTCCTGTCGATCAACCCGTAGGGCCGGGCGGGCTGACGCGCTAGGGCTACGGGGCCGCGGGGGTGGACCCGACTCCGGTCGTCCGCCCACCGCCGATCGCGGGACCTGCGGCCCGCACCCGGCCCGGCCCGGCCCGGCCCGGTCAGGTCAGGTCAGGTCAGCGGGGCCGGGGAGGACGCGTCGGGCCGCACCAACCGGGGCGCGCCCGACCCGTCCGCCGGGACCGCGAACACCGCCGGGTGCCGGGCCCCCGCCGGGGTGGTCGCGTACCCGACCGTCGTCGGGTCGAACCACACCGCCTGGTCGTCGACGTTCGCCGTCTCCGCCAGGGCGACCTCCTGCCCGGAGGCCAGGTCCAGCACGTGCAGCCGCCACGCCCCGCCCGCGCCGCGCTTCTTGTACGCCACCCGGGTGCCGTCCGGCGACACCGCCGGGCACTCGGCGTTCTCGTGGATCGCGGTCAGGGTGCGGGTCCGCAGGTCGCCGCGCAGCAGCCAGGTGCGGCCGGCCGAACCGAGGGTCGCGTAGAACGTCCGGTCGTCGGCGGCGAAGGTCACGCCCCAGAAGTTGACGTCGGGCCTGTCGTAGGGGGCGCCGTCGACGGTGAGGGTGAAGTCCTCCAGGGAGCCGTACAACTTCCGGTCCGCCGTGTCGTAGATCCCGGCGGTGGTGGAGAACCGGCCGGGGTCGTAGGAGTCGCCGGACCGGAACACCGTCCACGCGACGAGGCGGCCCGACGCGGACACCCGGGCCCGGCTCGGGGTGCCGTCGACCCGGACCGTGCGGATCTTCGCCAGGTTCCGGTCGAGGAGCAGCGCCTCGAAGCCGGCGGGCACGGTGAGGGCGCGCAGGCAGATGGTGGTGCCGCCGGCGGAGTACATCCGCAGGCAGCGCAGGTCGCCGGTCGCGGCCTCCCCGCCGGGGGCCACCTGGCCGACCCGGCGGTCGCCGGCCGCCTCGTCCACGTAGAGCAGGGTGCCGGACCGGGCCGGGTCCAGTCCTCCGGTGGCCGCGCTGGCCGGGCGCTGCCGCCACACGGTCCAGCCGACGTAGCCGGCCCCGGCGAGCAGGACGACGGCGATGGTGCAGATTCCGGCGAGCCGGCGGTTCATGCGTACTCCCTGTCGGTGGTTCTGTGGACGACGGCGCTGGCGACGGTCGCGACCAGCAGGGCGGCGGCGAACACCGTGAACGCGGGCCGCAGCGCCCAGCCCTGGGCGAGCGCCCCGAACGCGACGGCGGCGGCCATCCGGGCGAGGGCCTGTCCGGTCTGGACGAGCGCGAGGCCGGTGGAGCGCAGTTCCGGGGGCAGCAGCGCGCCGACGTGGGCCATCAGGACGCCGTCGGTGGCCGCGTAGTACAGGCCGTGCAGGCCGAGGACCACGGGCAGCAGCGCCCAGCCGGTGAGGGGGCCGGCGAGCAGGGCGTACCCGGCCACGAGCAGGGCCTGGCCGGCGAGGAACACCCGCCAGCGGCCCAGCCGGTCGGCGAGCCGGCCCACCGGGATCGCGGCGAGCAGGAACGTCGCGGCGGTGCCCAGCGGCATGAGCGACAGGGCGTTGCCGCCGATCCCGCTGCGTTCGGCGAGGGTGACGAACAGGAAGGCGTCCCCGGCGGTGGCCAGGCCCAGCAGCAGGGCGCAGCCGGCGACCCGGCGCAGCGCGACGTTCCGGAGCAGCGCCAGGCTGCCGCGCAGGGTGACCCGGGGGCGGGCCGGGGCGCCCCCGCGCCGGGCCGCCGGGTCTCCCTGGCCGGCCCCGGGCCGGGCAACCGCCGGCACTCCCCCGTCGGCTCCGGGCCAGGTCACCGCGGGGTCTCCCGCACCGGTCCCGGGCGGGGCCATCGTCACCGGGGCCGGCGGGTCGACCCGGACGAAGAAGAACAGGATCAGCACGCCGATCAGCGCGAGGCAGAAGCTGGTGCCGAACACCGCGTCGTAGGCGCTGCCGATCCCGGCGAGCAGCGCGAACGCGAGCAACGGCCCGAGCAGCGCCCCGGCCGTGTCCAGCGCCCGGTGCACGCCGAACGCCCGACCCAGCGCCGCCCGGGGCGAGGCCGCCGTGATCATGGCGTCGCGGGGCGCGGTCCGGATGCCCTTGCCGGCCCGGTCGGCGGCGAGCAGGCCGCCGATCCCGGCCACCGAGCCGCCCACCAGCGGGAAGCCTAGCTTGGTGACGGCGGACAGCCCGTAGCCGAACAGGGCGACCGCCCGGGGCCGGGCCGTGCGGTCGGCGAGGTGGCCGCCGGCCAGGCGGAGGACGGCCGTCGCGCCCGTGTACAGGCCGTCGAGGACGCCGAACTGGAGGTAGCCGATGCCGAGGCCGTAGAGCAGGTACACGGGCAGGAACGCGGCCACGAGCTCCGAGGACGCGTCGGTGAAGAAACTGACCAGCCCGAGCCCCACCACGGTGCCCGACACACGCGCGGGGCCGGCGCCCCCCGGGGTGGTGGGGGACGCCGACCTGCTTGTCGCGAGGTACAAGGAACTCTCTCCTGCTAGGGCAGCGTGATGCGCCAGTTGTTGATCCGGCCGACGTCCGAGGCCGCGGTGTCGCGCGCCCGCAGGATCCAGGTGCCGTTGGCCGTCTCGCTGGCGGCGTCCACGGTGTAGGTGGCGACCACGTTGTCGCCGCTGTCACTGTCCGAACTCTTCAACCGGTACGCCGTGCCGTCGGGTGCGATCAGGTCCAGCTGCAGGTCGCCCCGGTAGGGGTGGGTGATGTCGACGCTGACCGACACGGCTGTCGAGGCCTGGCCGGGCACGCCGGTGACCGCGATCGGGCTGTCCACGGTCCCGTTGTCCGGGATCGGGTACGCCGTGGCGTTGGTGAACGTCTGCCGCCCGCCGCCGGCCGTGCGCACGTCGTCGATCTGCGCCTCGACCAGGCTGGCCCCGCTCGCGTCGGCGGCCTCGACGAGCAGCCGGACGTTCTGCCCGACGAACGCGCTCAGGTCCGCCGCGCCGGTCTGCCAGACCCCGTCGGTGTCGGTGGCGCTGGCCTGTTTCTCGAACACCGTGGTGGTGCTCGCACCGACGACCCGGACCCGCAGGTAGTCGCTGGACGACGCGTTGGAGCCGTACGCGAAGTTGTAGCGGAACGACAGGTTCGACGTCGCCGCGGTCACGGCGAACTGGGGCGAGCGGATGGAGCTGACCCCGCCGTCGAGGTCGTTCGCCCCGGAGGACGCCCCGGCGAGTCTGCCGGTCACCAGGGAGTTCGAGCCGCTCGTGGTGGTGCCGAGCTGCTTGGCCCCGTTGTCGGTGGTCGCCTCGGGGTCGCCGCGCTCCCACCTGCCGGCCGTGGCGGTGTCGGAACCGGCCGGGTTGACGGTCCAGCCCTTGTCGGTCTCGAAGTCGTCGGTGAACCCGACGCCCGGCGTACCCGTCGGAGTGGGGGTCGGGGTGGGGGTGGGGGTGGGACTCGGGCTGGCCGTCGGCGTCGGGGTGGAACCGGTCGCCTTGTGGCAGGTGCCCTCCCCCGAGTCGGTGAACGTCCGCCCCTCCACCGGCACGAAGTCGTACCGGAACCCGGTCGGCTTCAGGGTCAGCTTCACCACGCCGAGGGTCGAGTCGTTGCCGACCTCGAAGTTGGGCGCGGTCTGGTTGAAGCTGTACAGGCCGCGCCCGCCGGTGCCGACGAGCAGCTGGCGCAGCCCGTTGGCGGTGTCGAGGGTGCCGTCGGGCTTCATCGGCGCGAACCGCTGGTAGTTGTGGTCGTGGCCGGCGAGGACCAGGTCGGCCTTGGCGTCGTACAGCGCCTGCCACAGCGGCTGCGGCTTGGTGCTGGTCCCGTGGTCGCCCCGGCTGAACCGGGGGTGGTGCATGTACGCGGCGGTGCACTTCTTCGTGTTGGCCGCCAGGTCGGCGCGCAGCCACTGCTCCTGGGCCGAGCCGGCCGTGACCGCGATGTTCGTGTTCAGCGCGATGAAGTGCCAGTCGCCGAGGTTGTAGCTGTAGTAGCCCTTGCCCCGTTCACCGGCCCGGCCGTTGGCCTGCCCGACGCCGTTGTAGTAGTCGAAGTAGCCCGACGCGTTGGACGTCTGGTACTCGTGGTTGCCCACCGACGGGTACGTGATCGACTTGAACTTCCCCCAGTAGGGGTCGTAGGAGTTGTTGTACTCGCTGAGCGTGCCGTCCTCGTAGGCGTTGTCGCCCAGGGTGATCACCGCGGCCGGGTTCATCGCGGTGGCCAGGTCGGCCGTCTGGTCGCAGGACGTGCCGCACAGGTCACCCACCACCGTGACCACGAGGTCCGCGGCCGGCGCCGCCGTCGGGGCGGTCTGGGCCCCGGCGGTGCCCGCGACGACGACCGCCCCACCGAGCAGCACTGCCGTGGCCGCGGCCACGACGTGTCTGGCTCTCATCGTTTCACCTCTCGTCAGAATTGCGGATCGATGGCCCTGTCTACCCGCAGGTCACTAAGCTGCGGGGCAGCCGACTGCCAATGGCACGAATGTGCACCGGGACGAAGGGAACCCACGATGGGTACGGAGGCTCTCGCCGCCGACCTCCGCCTGCTCGGACTCGCCCCGGCCGACGCCGACGCCTACGTCGCACTGCTCAGAACGGATAACGACCCCCCGACGGGTACGGATACCCGGCTGCTCGACCTCGGCCTGGCCAACCGGGTCGCCCAGCACCTGGAGCCGGTACCGCCCGCCGTGGCCCTGGACCTGCTCACCCACCGCCGCGAGGCCGAACTGGCCGGCGCGCGGATCGCGGTCCGCAACGCGTACGCCGCCGGGCCCCAGGCCGACGGCTGCGGCACGGTCGAGGTGCTCTCCGGCCCGGTGATGCGCGCCCGGATCAAGGACGCCGAACGTAACGCGGTCCGCCTGGTCCGGATGCTGGACTCCCCGCCGCACTACGCCGCGTCCACCCCCAACCGGGAACAGCTGGCGAACCTGGACCGCGGCGTCGACTACCAGGTGGTGTACGCGGCGGCGTCCCTGACCCTGCCCGGCTACCTGGCCGGCAACATCATCCCGGCCGCCGAGCACGGCGAACGGGCCCGGATGCTCGACGCGCTGCCGGTGAAGGTGTCCATCTTCGACGACGAGGTGGCCTACGTCGGCCACACGTTGCAGGACACCGCCGCGATGCGGTCGATGACCCGGGTCGGACCGGGCAGCCTGCTGACGGGCCTGATCGGTCTGGTCGAACAGTGCTGGGCGCTCGGGCTGGCGTTCTACCGCGGCGACAGCCCGCTGCGGGCCGACGAGCGCCGGCTGCTGGCCCTGCTGGTCGCCGACGCCAGCGACGAGCGGATCGCCGCCGAGCTCGGCGTCGGCCGGCGGACCCTGTACCACCGGCTGGAGGTGCTGATGACCAGGGCCGGGGCGGCGAACCGGTTCCAGTTGGCGGTCGCGGCGGTGGACCTCGGCTGGCTCTAGGCCCGGGTCCGCTCCCGGCCGGCTCCGGCCGGCGGCCAGCCCCGGCCGGCTCTAGCCCAGCCAGCCCGCGCGGCGGGCGTACATCGCCAGCTGGACCCGGTTCGCCGCGCCCGCCCGGGTCATCAGCGCGCCGAGCCGCCGGTAGAAGGTCCGCCGGCTCAGGCCCAGGTCCCGGATCACGTGCTCGTCGGTCGCGCCCGCCGCCAGGAGTGCCAGCAGCCTGCGCTCGGCGGGCGGCGGGCCGCACCGGTCCGGGGTGGTGGCCGCCGGGTACAGCGGGGCGGCGGTGCGCCAGGTCAGCTCGAACAGCCCGGCCAGCGCCGACAGCAGCCCCGACGGCCGGACCATCAGCAGCACCGGACTGGACTCCGCTGGGCGCGCCGACGGCGACAGCAGCGCCAGCCGGTCGTCGACCAGGGTCAGCTTCACCGGCAGGGCGGGCGCCTGGCGGGCCTGTTCCCCGGCGGCCACGCACGGGGCGATGTTGCCGTCCAGGTAGCCCGGGCGGGCGAGCGACCCGGCCGCGTACACCACCCGGTAGCGGATACCGGTGGCCAGCTGGTCCAGTTCCACGGTGTTGGCGACGTCGGGGAAGAAGTACGGCGGGGTGTCGAAGCGGCGGATCTCGGCGGTGGCGCTGCGTTCGACCTGCCGGATCCGTTGCCGGATCGCCTCCCCCGCGACCTCCTCCACCACCCCGTCGGCCGGGTGCGCGTGCCGCGACCGGCGGAACTCCTCGTACGCGGCCAGCACCGTCGACCGGGCCCGGTGGATCGCGGCCTGCCGGCGGCCGGCGAGGATCTCCAGGCCCACGTCCGGCGGCACGGCGACCAGCCGGTCCCCCGACAGCGGGTCGACCGTGGCCAGGCCGAGGTCGACGAGGCTGTGCAGTGCCGGGTCCCCGGGGGCGCCGGGGTCGCGGGGGCCGGGGTCGCGGGCCAGGAGGAGGCGTTCGTAGGCCGCGCACTCGGCCGGGTCGAGACCCAGCAGTTCCAGGTGCCCGGCCAGGTCCGCGCCGATCGTCGCCCCGACTGTCACTTCGCCTCCTCCGGGTCCCGGTCGACCGGATGCAAGGCGACCACAGACCGACCGCCGGGTCAATGCCGCGGGCCGGTCCCCCGTTCCCGGGCGGTGCCCCCGCCGGGCACGGGGACCGTTGCGGGTCAGGCGCGGTCGGCGGCCTCGAAGTGGTCGACCACCACGCGGGCGATCCGGCCGATCCGGTCCTCCTCCCGCTGGTAGTCGCCCGCGAGGTCGTTGGCGAACACCGCGATGGCGATGGGACCCGAGGCCGCGTACACGACGCCGATGTCGTTGGCGTCGAAGGGCGGGTAGTCGCCGGTCTTGTGCGCGACGGGCTCGTCGAGCAGGCCCGGCAGGCGGCGTTCGCCCAGCTGCTGTTCCCGCAGGGCGGCGAGCATCTCGGCGCAGCCGGCGGCCGACGCGGCGGTCCCGCGCTCGATCGACTCCAGCAGCCGGACGGCCTCGCGCGGCGTCATCTGTCCGAAGCACGTGGGCAGGCCGCGCTCCTTCGCCAGCGCGCGGACCTCGTCGAGCGGACGGGCCACGAGGGCCGCGATCTGGTCCTCGATCCCCCGCTGCCACTCCGGGGTCATGCCCGCCCACCCGGGATCGCCGTGGCCGAGCGCGTAGGCCTGCGCGCCGGTGAGCGCCGCGTGCCCCGGGTCCGCCAGCACGTACGGGAACCGGGCGGCGTCCAGCACGCTCTGGGCGAAGCGGGTGTGGGCGTACCCCGAGTCGGCGAGCCAGGCGTTGAGCGCGTCGGGGCCGCCGACCCGGGCGAGCAGCAGATCGGTGGCGGTGTTGTCGCTGGCCAGGAGCATCATGGTCACCAGGTCGCGGACGGTGACCTCCGCGCCCGGCTGGAGGTAGCGCAGGAAACCGGAGCCGCCGACGATGTCGGACCGGGTCAGCCGGACCCGCTCGTCCAGGTCGAGCAGCCCGGCGTCGGCGAGCTGGTACGCGCGGACGGCCACCGTCACCTTGATGACGCTCTGGGTCTCGAAGACCACGTCGGGGCGGACCGAGGCCTCCTCGCCCGTGGTCAGGTGCTTGACGTGGATCCCCACGCCGAGCGGCTTGCCGTCGCGCACCGTCTCCAGTTCGACCACTCCGGCGGGGGCCGTGGGGTCCGGGGGCTCCTGGAGCGTGAACCGTGCGGCTTCGGCTTCCAGCAGGGCGGTGAGCCCACTCGCGTCAGTACCCATCAGAGGTCTGCCTTTTCCACGCAACGGGCAGCGGTGCCCGGCCCAGGAGCGGCGGTCGCCGCGGTCCGCCACAGTGTCACCGAGGCGGGCACCCGCGACAACGCATTTACCGCCGTGCGCCCCGTGGTCCGCGCGACCACGGGGCGGGTCGGGCTAGTGGTCCCGGCTCGGCATGATGATCCACAGCGCGATGTAGATCAGGAACTGCGGACCCGGCAGCAGGCAGGACAGGAGGAACAGGAGCCGGACGGTGTTCGGGCTCATCCCGAACCGGTCGGCCAGCCCGGCGCACACACCGGCGATCACGCGATTACGGGGCCTGCTCATCGTCTTCGTCATGCCCTCAACGATCCGTCACGGCCGGCCCACCCGCATCGGGAACAACCCCGATCTTGACCCTTAGCGGGCAGGTCAGGGGTCCGACGCCCGAAACCCCCCGACCCTTCGACGGGTACGGCTGTCAGGCGCCGTCCCGCCACAGCGCCATCCCCTCGACGACGGTCAGCTCCTCGGAGACCCGTCGCCGCTCCGGTCCGGTGAGCGCGATCGCCCGCAGTTGCTCCAGCAGCGGCTCGATCCGCTCGGGTTCGCCGAGGGCGGTCGCCACCTCGATCAGGGCGGCCAGGGCCAGCGCCCGGTCCACCGCCGGGGCTTTCTCGCCGTGCCGGCGCAGCCCGGAGGTGAGGGTCCGGTACGCGGCCCGGTCGTCGTTCTTGAACTCGCGGAGGATCCGGGCGCTGTCGAGGACCCGGGCGAGCCCGTCGAGCTCCTTGGACCCGCCGTACTCCAGTTCCATCGGCTCGTCGCGCTGGATGAACAGGACGCTGTTGCCCGAGGGGTCGACCAGCGTGAACCGGCTCGCGCCGGGCCGGTACCGGGTGATCCTCGGCTGCCCCGTGGCCAGCACCTTGCCGTGGGCCGCGCGCATGGCGGCGGTGAAGGCGGCGTGGTACGGGGCGACCGCGTCGACCATCACCAGGCAGCAGCCGCCGGCCTCCTTCGCCGGGTCCAGGTCCTTCGGTGCCCCCGTGAAGTGCAGGTGGAAACCGCTCATGCTCAGCGCGAGATACACGTAGGGCTTCGCCTGCCGGTACGTCACCGCGAAGCCGAGCATCTCGTAGAACGCGACGGTGTCGTCCACCGACACGCACGGCAGCATCGGGATGGTCGTCTCGTTCGCCTGGATGGTCGCCTCAGTCACTGGTCCGCGCCTCTCGATCCGTGGCCCCTCGATCGTTCGACGCCATTGTGACCGGGTTCGCGGATTTCCGCCTATGCGACAGGATCCGTCGATGCGTCAGGCGACCCGGGTCGGTTCGGGCTTCGTGGCCGGCTTGCGGTTCTGGTCGAGGGGTACGAAGAGCAGGCCGAACAGGGTGCAGCCCACGATCGCCACGATCGGCGCGATGAACACGAACCGGTTGACCCCGCCGGAGACCTCGGCGGCCCGGTGCAGGTGCACCTGGATCCCGAACATCCCGGTGTAGTGCATGCCGACCACGGCCAGGCCCATGATCAGGGCGGCGCCCGCCATCGAGGCCCAGCGCTGGATCTTCAGGGTGAACCACAGGGCCACGGTGGACGCTGCCACGGCGATCACGACCGAGGCCACGTAGTACGCCGGGTCGTAGCTGACCGTGCCGCCCATCCGCATCGCCGCCATGCCCGTGTAGTGCATCGCGGCGACGCCGAGGCCGGTGAACACACCGCCGAGCAGGATCCGCCAGACCGACGCGTCGCCGAAGCCCACGATGAACAGGCCGATGCCCACGGACAGGACGGCGATCAGCGCGCTCCCGGCCGTCACGGCGGGGTCGTAGCGCAGGTCCGTGCCCGGGACGTCGAAGCCGACGATCGCGGTGAAATGCATCGTCCAGATCCCGCAACAGCCGATGGAGAAGGCGCCCGCGACGAGCCACCACTGCCGGCCGGCCATGGACGGGTGATGGCGCGCATTGGACGTGCAGACCAGTCCGATACCGCAACCGAATACCGCGATCACGTATGCCGCGACGGGGGTGACCCACCCGAGCGCGAACTGCTGCACCTCGGCCATGACACTCCGATTCACCACGCGGTTAGCTGTCCTAAAAGTAGAACATCAAGTGGCGTGACCTGCCAGTTTGACCCCGGCGGAACAGGCGGCGGGACTGGGCGTCTCGTGCGGATTCAGTATGACGAACGGGAGAATTCCACCAGTGTGCCGTTAAGCACAGTCGGAATGCGCGGGGCCTTTATCGGGTGCGCCGGCATTGGGTACCCGGCGTATGTTTCGCGCTTTTCCGCGGCACGGAATCCGCGCACGGATCGCATTCCGATATTCACCGAGAGGTAATACCGCCGGCGCTATTCGTTCTTTTCCCCTTAGATTGCCCGGGTCGCACGGGACCGGACCAGGTAGCCGAACCCGGCGGCCGTGAAGAACATGATCAGGCTGTACACCGCCGCCGGGACGGCCATCTCCGTGTTGTGCAGCAGGGTCGTCGCGATGACGATGGCCAGCGTTCCGTTGTGGATGCCGATCTCCATCGCGGCGGCCACCGACTCCGACCGCCCCACCCCGGCCAGCGTCGGCGCGTAGTAGCCGACGGCCAGGCTGACCAGGTTGAACGCCAGCGCCGCCGCGCCGGCGACCGCGAAGTACCCGGCGATGTTGTCCCTCTCCTTCAGGATCGCCCCGGCGATCACCAGCACGAGCACCACCACCGAGAAGATCCGCACCGGCCCGCGCATCCGCTCGGCGAACGCGGGCGCCCGGCTCCGCACCAGCATGCCCACGGCCACCGGCACCAGCACGATCGCGAACACCTGCACGACCTTGTCGAACTGCAGGCCGATCTGGTCGGCGTCGCGCACGAAGTACCCCAGCGCGAGGTTGACCACGACCGGCAGCGTGAACACGGCCAGGACCGAGTTCACAGCCGTCAGGGTCACGTTCAGCGCGACGTTGCCGCCGAACAGGTGGCTGTAGAGGTTCGCCGTGGTGCCGCCGGGCGAGGCGGCCAGCAGCAGCATGCCCACGGCGAGGAACGGCGGCAGGTCGAACGCGAGGACGATGCCCAGGCAGACCAGTGGCAGCACGAGCATCTGGCAGACCAGGGCCACGAGGACCGCCCGGGGGAAGACCAGCACCCGGCGGAAGTCCGCGACGGACAGCGTGAGGCCCAGGCCCAGCATGACGATCCCGAGGGCCACGGGCAGGAGCACCTGCGTCAGTACCGAATCCATGTCTGTGGATTGTCCTCGCCACCGACCGGCGCACTATCCGCTGAACGCTCGCTTGACGCCGGGGCCGGCGCGACCGGGACGCCCCGTTCCGCCAGCCACGCCGCCACCTCGTGCCGGGCCGGGGAGTCGATCGCCACGTACAGGTCGAGCGCCTCGCGGCCGGCCGCGCGGGCCTCCTCGTGGTCGCCCAGATCCCAACAGGCCCCGGCCAGCTGGAACAACGCCGACGCCTGCGAGCCGGGACGGCTCGAGGAACGCGCCACGGCGGCGGCGTCGGCGAACCACCGGCCGGCGTGCTCCGAGCCGGCCAGCCGCGACGCGATCCGCCCCGAGAGCATGAGGGCGAACTGCAGCACCGGCTGGATCCGCAGCGCCCGCGCCGCCGACAGGGCCTGGTCAGCCTCCGACCGGGCGGCGTCGAGGTCACCGGCGATCAGCCGCTCCCTGGCCAGCCCGGTGCGCGCGACGCACAGGCCGACCATGTCCCCGGTCTCGGCGAGGATCGCCAGCCCCCGCCGGTACAGGGCCTCCGCCTCGCCGTCGGGGTCGTGCTGGACCAGCGAGGACGCCAGCGCGGTCAGGGCGTTGCCCTCGCCGGTCCGGTCCCCCGTGGCCTCCAGCACGGCCAGCGCGCGCCGGTAGGCGGCCCGGGCGGCCGGGAGGTCCCGCCCCAGTTCCAGGAGGAGATGGCCCTGGGTGAGGTACGCCCAGCCGAGTTGCGCGTGCCGGGGTCCGACCGTCAGGCGGGCCAGGGCCCACTCGACGGCCGCCGCCGCCGGCCGGACCTCGCCCTGGGCCCGCCAGGACACGCTCAGCTGCATCGCCGCCGTCGCGGCCCGGCGCGCGTCCCCGCGACGCGCGAAGACCCGCCGGGCCCGGCGCAGGAGTCGGCGCGCGGGGAGGAACTGCCCCTGGTTCTGGCGCACGATGCCGAGGCCCAGCAGCAGGTCGCCGTACCCGTCCCCGGTCTCGTCGAGGGCGGCCAGCATCCGTTCGGCGGCGGGGATCCACTCGTCGACGCCGTGGTCCAGCATCGCGCAGTTCGTCATCGCGGTGACCAGTCGCCAGGCGAGGTCCGTCCAGCCGCGTTCGGCGGCGTCCCGGGCCGCCGCCAGCAACAGGGTGGACTCCGCGGCGAACCACGGCCGACCCGCCCCGGCGGGCCCCGGGGCCTCCGGGGACGCCGGGGTCGGGTAGAGGCGGACGGGCAGCGCGGCGTCGGCGCTCAGCGCGAGGTCGAGCAGGGTCCCGTACGCGCGGCGGAGGGCGGTGACGTCGTCGTCGTCCACCTGTTCGCGGGCGTAGAGCTGCACGAGGTCGTGCAGCCGGAACCGGTGGGCGTCCTCCGCCGCGCTGACCAGCGACACCTCCGCCAGGCCGTCCAACACCCGTTCGGCGACCCGGAGCGGAACCCCCAGGAGCGCCGCGGCGGTCCACGGCGCGCACTCGGTGACGGGCAGCATGCCCATCCGGCGCAGGAGGACGGCCGACGGCTGGTCGAGCCGGCCGACGCTCAGGGCGAGGACCGCCCGGACGTCGCGGTCGCCGACCGTCAGCTCGTCCAGTCTGGACCTGCGGTCGGCGAGCCGGGCGGCCATCCGGGACAGCGGGCCCGCGCCGCGCCGGGCGAGCCTGCCGCCCACGATCCGCACCGCCAACGGCAGCCGTCCGCACAGTTCGACCAGGTCCCGGGCCGCGTCCGGCTCGGCCGCGATCCGGTCCCCGCCGGCGAACGCGGCCAGCAGGTCGACAGCGGCTGCGGCGGGCAGCACGGTCAGCTCGACGACATGGACGTCGTCCAGGCCCGCGAGCAGCCGGCGGCTGGTCACCAGCAGGCCGCACCGACCGCCGGGCGGAACCAGCGGGCGGACCTGCCGCTCGTCGGCGGCGTTGTCCAGCACCAGCAGCAGGTCGCTCGCGGTGAGCCGGGTGCGGTACAGGCCGGCGCGCGCCTGCCGGTCCTCCGGGATCGCGGAACCCGGAAGTCCGAGGCACCGCAGGACCGAGCCCATGACCTGGTGGGAGTCGGGCGGGTCTGGGTCGGTGCCCCGGAGGTCCACGAAGAGGCAGCCGTCGGCGTACCGGTCCTGCGCCTCGTGCGCCACCCGGACGGCCAGGGTCGTCTTCCCGACGCCGCCCATCCCCGCGACGCACACCGTCGCCGCACCCGCGAGCAGCCGGGAGATCTCGGCGACCTCCGCCGCGCGGCCGGTGAAGGCGGCGACGTCGGCGGGCAGTTGCCGGGGCGGCCCGGGGTGGGGGTCCGCGCCGGCCGGCGGTTCCGGACCGTCCCCGCGCAGGGCCGGCCGTTCCGGACCGTCTCCGCGCAGGGTCGGCGGTTCAGCCCCGTCCCCGCGCAGGATGGTCAGCTGGAGGCGTTGCAGTTCCGGGCTCGGTTCGATCCCCAGTTCGTCGGCGAGGATCCGCCGGCCGTCCTGGTAGCGGAGCAGCGCCTCGGCCTGCCTCCCGGACCGGTACAGGGCCAGCATCAACTGGCCCCGGAGGCGCTCGCGCAACGGATGCTCCAGCACCAGCGCGCTCAATTCGGCCACCGCGTCGTGGTGCGACCCCAGTGCGAGCTGGACGTCGACGCGGTCCTCCACCGCCGCCAGGCGCTGCTCCGTCAGGTGCACGACGGTCTCGCGCAGCACGGCCAGGTTGGCCAGGTCGTCGAGGGCCGGCCCGCGCCAGAGCGCCAGTCCCCGGGCCAGCAGGTCCTGTCCGGTTCTCAGGTCGTCGCGGGCCACGGCCCGCCCGCCCTGCCGGACCAGGGCCCGGAAGACGTCGGCGTCCAGTTCGCCGTCGTGGACCACCAGTTCGTAGCCGTGCGGGTGCCGGACGACGCGGGTCTCGCCGATCGTCCGGCGCAGCTGGTGGACGTAGACGTGCAGGTTCTTGCCGGCGGTCCTCGGCGGGGCGGAGTCCCAGATCGCGTCGAGCAGGGTGTCGACGGCGACCGCCCGGTTGGGCTGGCACAGCAACGTCGCCACCAGGATCCGCAGGTTGCGGGCGCCCAAGACCACCGGCCGCGTGTCGTCGGACACCCGCAGGGGCCCGAGGATCCCGAAACGCACGACCTGCCTCCCACGGGGGTCGGCGACCCGTCCGCGCCGGCCGGGCAACCCTACGTGCCCGGGGCCGCGCCCCGCTGTCCGCCAACACCGCTAGGCGCGTTGGGACTTCTCCCACCAGGTGAACGGCGCCCGGTACGCCGTCGGGGTGTCGTCCGGCGCGTGGCTGGCCAGGCCGTTGCGCCCGAAGTAGTAGTCGTGGACCTGGCGCTGGGCCGGGGCCGACAGCTCCGGGTCGCTCACCGCGACGGCGTGGACGTGGAACGGAAAACCCTGTTCGGGGGTACGCAGCCACGCCGCGAAGCCGATCGTGCGCAACGCCAGCACCAGCCGCCAGCGCTGGGTCGTCGACAGCCCCGCCACGGAGATGTCGACGACCCCGCCGCCGTCGTGCGTACCCGCCGAGGTCGGGTCCTCCGTGGTGTAGGAGCCCTGGCTGAGCGTGACGCCCCACGGCAGGATGGCGTCGGCGGCGGCGAGCATCGTGGCGGTGCGGGTGTTGACCTGCCGGCCGCCGTACTCGTCGGTCCGGGAGCCGGCGCGCACCGGCCTGGTCACCGTGTAGCGGGTCTCGCCGAGCCTGGTCAGCGAGGTGACGCCGGGGAGGCCGTTCGCGTCGATCCCGGAGTAGCCGAGGTGGCGCTGCCAGGCCGCGTAGGCCGAGACCGTCGAGGAGCCGTAGTGCCCGTCCACGGCGGACGCCGCGAGCAGGCCCTTGGTGTTCAGGGCCTGCTCGACGGCGAGCACGTGGGCCTTGGCGCCCGGGGTCAGGCCGGTGTCCGGCTTGGGCGGGTCGAGCTGGGCGGCCAGGAGGACGAGTTCCATGTCGACCACGGGGAGGGCCGTGGCGGCCGTGGCGGGTGCGGCTCCGGCCGCCGGGGCGGGTGCCGCTCCGAGGGGGACGGCGGCGATCGTCGCGGCGGTGAGCGCGGCCCGGGTCAGCAGCCAGCGCCTGGTGGGAAGCTCCATCGTGTCGCTCCGTCCTCCGTGGGGGTGGAGGTCCAGCCTGGCCGGGCTTCCTCCAGCCGGGCTCCAGGTCGGCTCCAGACCCACGGCGCCGACGCGGGGTCCGGGCGGCACGCGGGACCGCCGGACGCCCCGGCCGTCCGCCCGCTGTCGTGCCGCCCCGCCAGGTACCCCCGCTGGGTTTTCGAGGGTGTGGGTCAGCGGAAGGCCGGCAGGTTGCGGGTGACCCAGTCGGCGAAGGGCCCGGCCGGGCGCCCGAGGACGGTGGCCACGTCGGGGCTGACGACCCGCTCGGCCGGCAGCGGCACGCCGAGGACGTCGAGGGTGCCGCCGATGACCTCCTCGGGCATGAACCGCGCCAGGTGCGCGTGGGCCTCGGCCCGGGACAGCTCCACGAACGCGACCTCCTCCCCCAGCGCCCCGGCGAGCACCTCGGCCTGCCGGCGTGGGCTGACCGCCTCCGGGCCGGTCAGCTCGTAGACGCGGCCGGCGTGGCCGGGCCCGGTCAGCGCGGCGGCGGCGACCTCGGCGATGTCGGCCGGGTCGACGACGGGCAGGGCCACGTCCGCGAACGGGGCGAGAACCACGCGTCGGGTCCGCACCGACTCGGCCCAGGCGAACGCGTTGGACGCGAACCCGGCCGGGCGCAGGATCGTGTGGTCCACCCCGGACCCGCGCACCGCCGCCTCGAACCGGCGGAGCCGGTGGTGCGAAGGGGCGTCCGGCCGGGTGGCGCTGACCTGGGAGGAGACCAGGACGACCCGCTTGACCCCGGCGTCGACGGCCGCGTCCAGCAGGGCGGCGGGGTGCTCGCCGTGGCCGTTGAGCTCGCCGCCCAGCAGGAGGAAGAGCGCGTCGGCGCCGTCGAGGACCGGCCGCATGCTGGCGGCGGAGCCGAGGTCGGCCACCGCGTGCCGGACCCCGGCCGCGGATCCCGCGGGCTGTGGGCGGCGTGAGACCGCGACGACCTCCTCGCCGGCCCCGGCCAGCAGCGGCACCAGGGTCCGTCCGATGTTGCCGGTGGCTCCCGTTACTACGATCATCGTGTACTCCAAGTGAGTTAGTTGCCTGACTCAAAAGAAGGTAGCACAGCCCTCCCGGGCGTTGTCTATAGTTGGTTGGGTGACTAACTCAGTACCGACGCGGGCCGTCCGGGCGGCCGACAAGCGCCGCCGGCTCACCGCGGCGGCGGCCCAGGTCCTGCACGAGCGGGGCGTCGAACGCACCACGCTCGCCGACATCGCCAGCGCGGCGGAGGTACCCGTCGGGAACGTCTACTACTACTTCAAGACCAAGGACGACCTGGTCCGCGCCGCGCTGTCCGAGCACACCGCGCACCTCGACGACCTCACCGGCCGCCTAGACCAGCTGCCCGACCCGCTCGACCGGCTCCGGGCCCTCGTCGAGGCCTGGGTGGGCCAACGCGACCTCGCCGCCCGGTACGGCTGCCCGACCGGCACCCTGGCCGCCGAACTCGACAAGCGCGCGGACGGCACCCTCGACGCCGAGGCCGCGGTGGTGATCCGGCGGCTCCTCGACTGGGCGGCGGACCAGTTCCGCGCGGCAGGGCTGCCCGATCCGGACGGGCTCGCCCTGACGCTGGTGGCCGGGTACCAGGGCATGTCGTTGCTGGCCAACGCGCTGCGGGATCCGGGGGTGATGGAGCGCGAGGGCGCGCGGCTGCTCGACTGGCTGAGCTCACTCGGGGCGCGGTAGACCAGCCGCCGGGACTCCGGACCCGGCCGCGCGTCCATCAGGTTCTCGGGGAGTCGGGTCCGCCCGCGCCTCCCTCGGCTCCCCGGGGCAGTCGGGCCCGCGTCCGCCCCGCGCGGACCCCCGACCCGGAGGCCCGGCGACACGGGTCTGACCCCGGCCCACCAGGACCGGGGTCAGAGCTTCGCGCCTCAGAGCATCGTGCCGGCCTCGGTGAGCACCGACCGCAACACCCCTTCGATCTCGTCGAAGTGGGTCTGGTCGCAGATCAGCGGCGGGGACAGCTGGATCACCGGGTCGCCCCGGTCGTCGGCCCGGCAGTAGAGCCCGGCCTCGAACAGCGCCTTGGACAGGAACCCGCGCAGCAGCCGCTCGGACTCGTCGTCGTCGAACGTCTCCCGGGTGACCTTGTCCTTGACCAGCTCGATCCCGTAGAAGTACCCGTCGCCGCGGACCTCGCCCACGATCGGGAGGTCGTTGAGGCGCTCCAGGGTGGACCGGAACGCGCCCTCGTTGCGCCGGACGTGGCCGAGGACGTCCTCGCGCTCGAAGATCTCCAGGTTGGCCAGCGCGACGGCCGCCGAGACGGGGTGCCCGCCGAAGGTGATGCCGTGGTAGAAGGTCGCGTCGCCCTTCAGGAACGGCTCGGCCAGCCGGTCCGAGGCGATCATGGCGCCGAGCGGGGCGTACCCGGAGGTCATGCCCTTGGCGCACGTGATGATGTCCGGCTGGTAGCCGTAGCGGGTGGCGCCGAAGTACTCCCCCAGCCGGCCGAACGCGCAGATCACCTCGTCGGACACGAGCAGCACGTCGTGCTCGTCGCAGATCTCACGGAGCCGGGCGAAGTAGCCGGGCGGCGGCGGGTAGCAGCCGCCGGAGTTCTGCACCGGCTCGACGAACACCGCCGCGACCGTGTCGGCGCCCTCCCGTTCGATGGCCCGACCGATCTCCTCGGCGGCCCACCGGCCGAACGCGACCGGGTCGTCTCCGTGCACGGGCGCGCGGTAGTAGTTGGCGTTGGAGGCCTTGATCGCGCCGGGTACCAGCGGCTCGAAGTCGCTCTTGATCCCCGGCAGGCCGGTGATGGACAGCGCGCCCATCGACGTGCCGTGGTAGGCGATGTAGCGGCTGACGACCTTGTGCTTGTTCGGCCGGCCGGTCTTCTTGTAGTACGCGCGGGCCAGCTTCCACGCGGACTCCACGGCCTCGGAGCCGCTGGTGGTGAAGAAGACCTGGTTCAGGTCACCGGGCGCCAGCGACGCGATCTTCTCCGCGAGCCGCAGGGCCATCGGGTGCGCGTAGGACCAGATCGGGAAGTACGCCAGCTCGGCCATCTGCTTGGCCGCCGCGTCGGCGAGCTCCTGGCGGCCGTGGCCGATCTGCACGGCGAACAGGCCGGCCAGGCCGTCGAGGTAGCGGCGGCCCTTGTCGTCGTAGACGTAGGCGCCCTCGCCGCGCACCATCGTCGGCACGGGGGCGTCGACGTAGGACGATCGGCGGGTGAAGTGCATCCAGAGGTTGTCAGTGGTCATCGGTACTCCTTCGGAAGGTCTCGGCCTTCAGGCCGGAGGGGAATCAAAGCTCACGTGTCCGCCAGAGGACGACCATGGATGTCGTACCCGGCCTGTACGGTCCAATCTGTGGATGTGTGGGCACGTTGCTGACCGGGCGCAGGTACCGGCTCGCGCCCACGCCCGAACAGGCCGGCGCACTGGAGCAGTGGGCGGGTGCGTGCCGGTCGGTGTGGAACACAGGCCTGCACCAGCGCCGGGAATACCGGCGTCGGGGCGCTTGGATCAGCTACGTGGAGCAGGCCCGGCAGATGGCCGACGCCAAGACGGAGTTTCCGTGGCTGACCGAGCCGCCCGCCGATGTGTTACAGCAGACGTTGATGGACCTCGACCGGGCCTGCCGAGACCGGGGAACACGGGCGGCGCGCTGGCGGGGCCGGTCCCGCTGGGCCCCGTCCATGCGAATGCCCCAGCGCGGGAACTCCCATCTGGTCGAACGGCTCGGACGCAAGGTCGGCCGGGTGAAACTCCCGAAACTCGGCTGGGTCGCGTTCCGCTGGTCGAGGCCGCCCGGTGGGACCGTCCGTTCCGCGACGGTGTCGTATACGGCCGGACAGTGGTGGGTGTCCCTGCTGGTCGAGGACGGGCAGACCACACCCGGTAAGCACGACCGCCCTGACACGGCGGTCGGCGTGGACCGAGGTGTAGTGGTCGCCGTCGCCACCTCCGATGGCCGGCTCGCCGACCGCGGGTTCACCACGCCTGGCGAACAGCGCCGGATGCTCGCCCTGCAACGTAGGGCATCGCGGCAGGAACGCCATCGCCGTGCCCACGCCGCGAAGACGTCCCAACGGGCGAAGAACACCCGAGCCCAACTCGGCAGGATGTGGGCCCGCATCCGGGACCGGCGGGCCGACTTCTGCCACCAACTTGCCCACGACCTGTGCGCCGACAACGCACTCGTCGGGATCGAGGCCCTGCGCATCACGAACATGACAGCTTCGGCCGCCGGCACCATCGAACGACCCGGCCGGAACGTCGCCCAGAAGTCGGGCCTGAATCGGGCCATCCTCACCAAAGGCTGGGGACAGTTCGAACTGGCCCTGCGCAACCAGGCACGACGCACCGGCACCACGGTGCTGAGAGTAGACCCCGCGTACACGTCGCGGACCTGCAACGCCTGCGGGCACAACACCCCGGACAACCGCGAGAGCCAAGCGGTGTTCCGGTGCGTAGCCTGCGGACTTCAGGCCCACGCCGACGTCAACGCGGCATGTAACATCCTCGCCCGCGCGTTGCGGGCGACCGGGCGGGACGGACACAGCCCCCCGGTGAACAACGGGCGTATCAGTCACCAGGGACCTCCTTTCGTGCCGCGCCAACCACCAGCCCGAGCTGAAGGCTCGGCGGAGTCCCCGCCCTAGGGCGGGGAGGATGTCAACGGGTGCCCCAGGCATAGGTTTGTTTGGTCAGCTTGAGATAGACGAACGTTTCGGTGGCGGTGACCCCGGGGACGGTGCGGATCGCGTCGTTGAGCAGGGTCAACAGGTGCTCGTCGTCGGCGCAGACGAGTTCGACCAGCAGGTCGTAGCCGCCGGCGCAGATGACGACGTAGTCCACTTCGGGGATCAGCGCGATGGTGTCGGCGGCGGCCTTCAGATCGCCGGTCACCTTGATGCCGATCATCACCTGGCGGGCGAAGCCCAGGGTCAGCGGATCGGTGACGGCGACGATCTGCATGACGTTGGTGTCGAGCATCCGCTGCACGCGTTGGCGGACCGCGGCCTCGGACAGCCCGACCAGTTTGGCCAGCGCCGCGTACGACGTCCGGCCGTCCTTCTGGAGGAGTTCGACGAGGCGCTTGTTCACGTCATCGAGTACGAGGTTCTCGGTCACAACTAAATCCTATACGTCAGCGGGTATTTGGCAAGTGATTCCGTAGTCAATATATGATCTGACAACGGAAAACTGATTCCTGAGGGTCGGCCCCCGGAGCAGTCTCTCACCCGGCCGTCGCCCGCAGCGCGTCCTCCAGGATGGCCATGCCGCGCGCCAGCTGCGCGTCGGTGATCACCAGCGGCGGCAGCAGCCGCAGCACGTTGCCGTACGTGCCGCACGTCAGGACCAGCAGGCCGTCCCGCAGGCACGCGCGCGCCACGGCCTGGGTGCGGCCCGGGTCCGGCACCAGCGAGCCGGGCAGCACGAACTCCACCGCGACCATCGCCCCGCGCCCCCGGACCTCCCCGGACAGCCCGAGCGCCCCGAGCCGCGAGGTCAGCACCGTGCCGATCCGGCGCGCGGCGGCCGACAGGTCCAGGACCCGCATCGTCTCCAGGGTCGCCAGGGCCGCCGCGCAGGCGACGGGGTTGCCGCCGTACGTGCCGCCGAGCCCGCCAGGGTGCACCGCGTCCATGTACTCCGCGCGCCCGGTGACCGCCGCCAGCGGCATGCCGCCCGCGATGCCCTTGGCCGTGGTGACCAGGTCCGGCTCCACGCCCTCGTCGTGGCAGGCGAACCAGTCCCCGGTGCGGCAGAACCCGGTCTGGATCTCGTCGGCGACGAACAGCGCCCCGTTGCCCCGGGCCCACTCCGCCAGGGCGGGCAGGAACCCGGGGGCGGGCACGATGAAGCCGCCCTCGCCCTGGACCGGTTCGATGAGGACGGCCGCGACGTTGTCCGCGCCGACCTGCTTGCAGATCACGTCGATCGCCCGGGCCGCGGCCGCCGGGCCGTCGAGGCCGTCGAGGCCGTCGCGGAAGGGGTAGGACATCGGGACCCGGTACACCTCCGGCGCGAACGGGCCGAACCGGTGCTTGTACGGCATCGCCTTGCTGGTCAGCGCCATGGTCAGGTTCGTGCGGCCGTGGTAGGCGTGGTCGAACACCACGACGGCCGGCCGGCCGGTCACGTGCCGGGCGATCTTCACCGCGTTCTCCACGGCCTCGGCGCCGGAGTTGAACAGGGCCGACCGCTTCTCGAAGGTGCCCGGGGTCAGGGCGTTGAGCTGCTCGCAGACCGCGACGTAGGACTCGTACGGCGCGACCATGAAGCAGGTGTGCGCGAACCGGGCGACCTGCTCCTGGACGGCGGCGACCACCCTCGGGTCGGCGTGCCCGACGGAGGTGACGGCGATCCCGGACGCGAAGTCGATCCACTCCCGGCCGTCGACGTCGACCACGGTGGCGCCCCGGCCGTGCGAGACGTAGGAGCTGGTGACGCTGCCGACGCCCTGGGCGACGGCGCGGAGCCGGCGGTCGTGCAGTTTCGCGGACTCAGACATTGTGGTTGCTCATCACGTGCTTGATCCTCGTGTAGTCCTCGAAGCCGTAGCCCGACAGGTCCTTGCCGTAGCCCGAGTGTTTGAACCCGCCGTGCGGCATCTCCGCGACGAGGGGGATGTGGGTGTTGATCCAGACGCAGCCGAAGTCCAGGGCCCGCGCGGCGCGGGTCGCCCGGCCGTGGTCGGCGGTCCAGACGCTGGCGGCGAGGGCGTAGCGGACCCCGTTGGCGGCCCGCAGCGCCTCGTCCTCGTCGGCGACCTCCTGGACGGTGATCACCGGTCCGAAGATCTCCCGCTGGGACAGTTCGTCGTCCTGGCGCAGGCCGGCGATGACGGTCGGGGCGTAGAAGTAGCCCCGGTCGCCGACCCGGTGGCCGCCGGCCAGGAGCGTCGCGTGGTCGGGTCGCCGGTCCACCATGCCCGTGACGTGCGCGAACTGGGCGGCGTTGTTGAGCGGCCCGTAGAGCGCGTCCGGCCCGGTACCCGTCTCGGTGTTCCTCGCCTGGGCGGCGAGCGCGGCGACGAGGGCCGGGTAGATCCCCGGGGTGGCCAGGACCCGGGTCGCGGCCGTGCAGTCCTGGCCGGCGTTGAAGTAGCCGGCCAGGGCGATCCCCTCGGCGGCGGCGGTGACGTCGGCGTCGTCGAAGACCAGGACCGGGGCCTTACCCCCCAGTTCGAGGTGTACGCGCTTGAGGTCGCCGGCCGCCGCGCCCGCCACCTCCATCCCGGCCCGCACCGAACCGGTGATGGACACCATCTGGGGCGTCGGGTGCGCCACCAGCGCCTGGCCGGTCGCCCGGTCGCCGCAGAGCACGTTGAGGACCCCGGGCGGCAGGAACTCCCCCGCGATCCCGGCGAGCAGCAGGGTGGACACGGGGGTGGTGTCGGAGGGCTTGAGCACGACCGTGTTGCCGGCCGCGATGGCCGGGGCGAGCTTCCAGACCGCCATCATCATCGGGTAGTTCCACGGGGTGACCTGGGCGCAGACGCCGATCGGCTCGCGGCGCACGTAGGAGGTGTGCCCGGCCAGGTACTCCCCCGCCGAGCGGCCCTCCAGCATCCGGGCCGCGCCGGCGAAGAACCGGAGCTGGTCGACCATGGCCGGCAGCTCCTCCGACGCGGTCACCGCGCGCGGCTTGCCCGTGTTGGCGCACTCGGCGTCGATCAGGTCGTCGGCGCGGGCCTCGACGGCGTCGGCGATCCGCAGCAGGGCGCGCTGGCGGTCGGCGGGGGTCGTGTCCCGCCAGGTCCCGAAGGCGCGGGCGGCGGCGGCCATGGCCAGGTCGACGTCGGCGGGTCCGGAGACCGGCGCGCTCGCGAAGACCTCGCCGGTGACCGGGTCGACCAGGTCCGCGTACGTGCCGTCGACGGGGTCCACGTACCCGCCGTCGATGTGGTTGCGTAGGGCAGGCATCCAGGTTCTCCTCGTATACCGTAGCAGAACCTCATCTTGTCAACTGATTCCGTTGCTGGCAAGCTCTCCAGATATGGAAACAACAGAATTCTGGGTCGCCGGGGTGCGGACGACCAGCGAGGCGACCTTCGACGTGCACCATCCCTACGACGGGGTGTTGGTCGCGACCGTCGCCGTCGCCGGCCCCGGGCACGTCGAGGCCGCCGTCGCCGCCGCCGTCGCGGTGACCGATGAGGCGGCGGCGCTCCCCGCCCACGCGCGGGCCGCCGCCCTCGACCACGTCTCCCGGCGGCTGGCCGAACGCGCCGAGGAGGTCGCCCGGCTGATCACGGCCGAGAACGGCAAACCGGTCCGGTGGGCGCGGGCCGAGGTGGGCCGGGCGGTGTCGACGTTCCGGTGGGCGGCCGAGGAGGCCCGCCGCTACTCCGGCGACCTGCAACGCCTCGACACCGACCCGGCCGCCACCGGCCGGCTGGGCCTCGTCCGCAGGTTCCCGCGCGGGCCGGTGCTGGGCATCGCGCCGTTCAACTTCCCGCTGAACCTCGTCGCGCACAAACTCGCGCCCGCCCTCGCCGTCGGGGCCCCCGTCCTCGTCAAGCCCGCGCCGGCCACCCCGCTGTCGGCCCTGCTGCTCGGCGAACTGCTGGCCGAGACGGACCTGCCGGCCGGCATGTGGTCGGTGCTGACGGTCCCCAACGACCGGATGCCCGCGCTGGTCGCCGACCCCCGGCTGCCCGTGGTGTCGTTCACCGGCTCCGTGCCCGTCGGCTGGGCCATCAAGGAGGCCGTGCCCCGCAAGCACGTCACCCTCGAACTCGGCGGCAACGCGGCGGCCGTGGTCTGCGCCGACTGGACCGACCTCGACCGGGCCGCCGGCCGGATCGCCACCTTCGCCACGTACCAGGCCGGCCAGAGCTGCATCAAGGTCCAGCGGGTCTACGCCGAGACCCCGGTCTACGAGGCCCTCGCCCTCCGGATCGTCGAGGCCGTCGGCGCGCTGTGCGACGGCGACCCGAGCGACGAGGCGACCGAGGTGGGCCCGCTGATCAGCGAGGACGCGGCCCGGCGGGTGGAGTCCTGGGTGGCCGAGGCCGTCGCCGCCGGGGCCCGGGTGCTGTGCGGCGGCACCCGGGACGGTTCCTCCTACGCCCCCACGGTCCTGGTGGACGTGCCCGCCGACGCGAAGGTCAACCGCGAGGAGATCTTCGGGCCGGTACTCGTCCTGTCGGCGGTCGACTCGGTGGACGAGGCCTTCGCGGCGGTCAACGACTCGGCGTTCGGGCTCCAGGCGGGGGTGTTCACCCGGCGGCTGGACCTCGCGTTCCGGGCGCACCGGGAGCTCGTCGTGGGCGGGGTGATCATCGGGGACGTGCCGTCGTACCGGGCGGACCAGATGCCGTACGGGGGCACGAAGGACTCCGGGGTCGGGCGGGAGGGGCTGCGCTCGGCGATGGACGACTACACCGAGCCACGGGTACTCGTCCTGACGGATCTTCCGTTGTGAGCTGAGCGGCCGGCGGGGGCACTCGGGCGCGCGTCCGCCGCCGCGCCCTGGCGAGGGGCGCGGCGGCGAGAGGCGAGGCGGCTGCGGTCCTACAGGGAGGCGAAGAACGCGCGGATGTCGCCGACCAGCAGGTCCGGCGCCTCCAGGGCCGGGAAGTGCCCGCCCCGGTAGAACTCCGACCAGTGCGTGATGTTGTGCGCCTTCTCCGCGAACCGCCGGATGGCGTAGTCGGCGGTGGCGAACACCGCGACCCCGGTCGGCACGGTGGCCGGCGGCTTCGGGGCCCACATGGCCGCGTCGTGGAAGCGCTCGTAGTACGAGTTGGCCACGCTGCGCGCGGTGTCGGTGAACCAGTAGACGCTGACGGTGGCCAGCAGGCGGTCGAGGTCGACGGCGTCCTCGGGCAGGTCCCGGGCGGCGTCCGTCCACTCCCGGTACTTCTCGACGATCCAGGCGAGCTGCCCGGTCGGCGAGTCGGCGAGCGCGTGCGCGATGGTCTGCGGCCGGGTGCCCTGCAGCTGCATGTACGCCGACATGTCGTCCTGGAAGTTCTTCATCGCCGCGAGCCGCTGCCGCTCCGCGTCGGTCAGGGCCGCCATGTCGGCGGGGTCGCCGGTCGGGAAGGTGACGAGCGCGTTGGCGTGGATCCCGATCACGTGCGCGGAGTCGATCCGGCCGATCGCGGGGCCGACGAACGCGCCGACGTCGCCGCCCTGCACGCCGTAGCGGTCGTAGCCGAGGCGGGCCATCAGCTCCGCGAAGGCGGCGGCGATCCGGGTGTCCGTCCAGCCGGTCCCCGTGGTCGGGCCGGAGAAGCCGAAGCCGGGCAGCGACGGGATGACCAGGTGGAACGCCGGCTCGCCGGCCCCGGGGGCGGTCAGCGGCGCGATCATGTCGAGGAAGTCGACCACCGAACCCGGCCAGCCGTGGATCAGCAGCAACGGCGTCGCGTCGGCGCGCTCCGAGCGGACGTGCAGGAAGTGCACCCGCTGGCCGTCGATCTCCGTGGTGAACTGCGGGTGGGAGTTGAGCAGCGCCTCCTGGGCCCGCCAGTCGAACTTCTCGGCCCAGTAGCTGGCGAGACCCTTCAGGTAGCCCACCGGCACGCCGCGCTCCCAGCCCGCGCCGGGCAGCTCGTCGGTCCACCGGGTCCGCCGGAGCCGGGTGCGCAGGTCGTCGAGGTCGGACTGGGCGACGGCGATCCGGAAGGGCGCGATCTCGTTGTTCGTCATGCGGTTGATCCTGCGCGTAAAGAGGGGGGCGCCGGATCTGGAGATCTCGTTATCTTTGCCGGGTGCACACCTTCGTCGGGCGCGGCCCGGAACTCGCCGCGCTGCTGGCCGCGTACCGGGACGAGAGCGTGCACACCGTGCTGGTCTCCGGCGAGGCCGGGATCGGCAAGTCCCGCCTGGTGCGCGAGTTCGCCAGCCGGCTCGGGTCGCGGCCCCTGGTGCTGACGGGCCGCTGCCTGGAGTTCGGCAACGACGGGTTGCCGTTCGCCCCGTTCGTGGGCGTGATGCGCGGCCTGACGCCCGGCTCTTCCACCTCGCTGTCCGCCTGGCTGCCCGACCTGGCCGTGCCCATCGACAGGTACCGGCTGTTCGGCGAGGTCCTCACCGTGCTGGAGCGCGCCGCCGAGAACCGGCCCCTGGTGCTCGTACTGGAGGACCTGCACTGGGCCGACGCGTCCAGTCGGGAGCTGCTCACCTTCCTGGTGGCCCACCTGGGGCACAGCGGGGTCTTCGTGCTCGGCACCCACCGCGCGCCGGCCGGCGCTCTCCGGCAGCTGGTCGCCGAGCTGGCCCGGCTGCCCGCCGTGCACCGGGTCGCGCTGGCGCCGCTGAGCCGGCACGAGGCGGGCCGGCAGCTGGCCGCCCTGCTCGGCCGCGAGCCGGAGCCGACGCTCGTCGCCCGGGTCTTCGAGCGCAGCCGGGGCAACCCGCTGTTCGTCGAGGCGCTCAGCACCTCGCCCGAGGACCCGCCCGCCGAGCTGCTCGAACTGCTGCTCGCCGGGCTGCCCCCGCTGACCGGCGACGCCGGACACGTCCTGACCCTGGCGGCGGTCGCGGGCACCGTGGTCGAGCACGAGGTGCTGGCCGCCGTCGCCGGGCTGCCCGAGGAGGACCTGCACCGGACGCTGCGGTACCTGGTCGACGCACACGCGCTGGTGGCCACCGGCACCGGCTACGCGTTCCGGCACGCGCTGATCCGCCAGGCCGTCCACGACCAGCTGCTGCCGGTCGAGCGGACCCGCCGGCACGCCGCGTTCGCGACCGCGCTGGCGGACCTGCCGGAGCACGTGGCCGAGCTGGCCGCGCACGCGCACGCGGCCGGCGACCACCCCCGAGCGCTGAGGGCCGCGTGGCGGGCGGCCGGGCGGGCGCGGCGGACCGGCGCCGAGGCGGAGCGCCTGCACCTGCTGCACCGGGTCCTGGAGCTGTGGGCGAAGGTCGACGACGCCCCGGAGGTCGCCGGCGTGGACCGGCTCACCGTGCTCGACCACGCGGTGGAGGCGAGCCTCGCCACGAGCGAGGTCGCCGCCGGGCTGGGTTGGTCGGCCGAGGCGCTGGCGATCGCGCCGGCGCCCCGGCGGCACCTGCATCGGGCGCGGCTGAGGAATCTGGGGGATGGCGGTGGGCGCGAGGATCTGCTCCTGGCCCTGGCGCTGACCGAGGCTGGCGCGCCGCGTGGCGAGATCCCCGCCGGGGAAGGCTCGCTCGGTGGCCAGGTCCCCGCCGGGGAAGGCTCGCTCCGTGTCCAGGTCCCCGCCGGGGGTTCGCTCCGTGGCGGGATCCCCGGCGAGGAGAGCCTGCTCCCCGCCGGGAAGGGGCTGACCCCCACTGCGGAGGGGCGGCTCCGTGGCGAGGAGGAGCTGCTCCGTGGCGAGATCCTCGCCGAACTCGCCGCCGGCCACGTCTTCGCCGGCGACCCGGCGCGGGCCGCCGGGCACGCCCGGGCAGCGCTCAGGATCGCCGAACGGCTGGACGACCCCCGGCTCGCGGCCCGGGCGCACGCCTACCTGGGCCTGGCCGAGGCGGCGGACCCCGAGGCGGCCTACCTGCACTTCGCCGCCGCGCGCGCCACCGCCGATCCGCGGACCGCGATCACCGTCGCGGTGTGGGAGGCTTCCGTCCGGCACGCCCTCGGGGAGCACGCCGCCGCGATCGAGGTGATCCGGCACGGCCTCCGAACGGCACACGAGACGTTCCAGTACGCCCGGCACGCGCCGATCCTGGTCGTCAAGTGGGTGCAGGCGCTCACCGCGCTGGGCCGCTGGCCGGAGGCCCTGGAGCTGATCGAGGAGGCCCTCGGCGAGCCCGACCCGCCCCGGCTCAGCCACGCGGCCCTGCTGATCAGCCGCGCCGAGATCCAGCTGGCCCAGGGCGACCGGTCCTCGGCGGAGGCCACCGCCGGGGGCGCGGCGGACCTGCTCGGCGCCGGGCCCTGGGCCGGGAAGTACCGGATCCGGCTCCGTGCCCTGCAGATCCGGCTCGCGCCCGACCGGGCGGCCGAGATCTACGCCGCGACCCTGGCCGCCGAACAGCTCGCCGCGCACCCGCACGAGGCGTGGCCGCTGCTCGCCGAAGCCAGGCCGGCCGAACTGCCGGACGTGCAGGTGGCCGGCCCGGTGGACGAGGCGTACCGGGCCATGGCCACCGGCGACCGGCACGCGGCGGCGCGGATCTGGCGCACGCTGGGCCAGCCCCACGAACTGGCGCGGTGCGAACAGCGGCCGGCGCGGCGCGACCCGCCCCGGCGGACCACCCTGGGCCTCACCGCCCGCGAACTGGAGGTGCTGACCCTCGTCGCCGAGGGCAAGAGCAACCGCCAGATCGCCGCGGAGCTGTACATCAGCGGCAACACCGCGGGCGTGCACGTGTCCCGGATCCTGGCCAAGCTGGGGGCAGCGACCCGCACGGAGGCGGCCCGCCGGCTGCTCGACGCCGACCGGGCGTCCTGATCAGGCGGAACCCGCAGGCGGCCCGACCAGGCATCGTGATCAGGCTGGACCCGCAGGCCGCTCGACCCGACCGGGTGTCGTGATCACGCCGGGCCCGCAGGCCGCCCGTCCCGACCGGACGTCCTGATCAGGCGGGGCTCCGTGCCCCCAGTTCGGCGCCGATCGCACCCACCAGCAGCCCCCGGGCCCGTTCCAGGGTCACCGACCCGCTCAGCCAGCGCTCGCTCAGGCCCTCGACCAGCGCGGTGAGCCGTTCGGCGACCTCGTCTGCGTCGACGTCGGCGGAGACCCGGCGGACCAGCTCGGCGGTGTCGCGGACCCAGCTGGCGGTCGCCTCGGTCAGCGGCGCGCGCAGGTCGGGTTCGAAGATCGCGCTGGCCCGCAGTTCGCCCCACGCGGTGCTGTTCTCCCGGACCGACGGGTCGTCCTGGAGCTCGGACAGCAGGCGTTGTTCCAGCTCGGCCCGGGGGTCGACGTCGCCGGCCACCCCGTCGGCGGTGTAGCGGTCGGCGCGTTCGCTGATGAACTCCAGGGTCCGGCGGAGCAGGCCCGCGCGGTCCTTGAAGTGGTAGTAGATCAACGCGGTCGAGACGCCGGCCTCGGCCGCCAACTCCTCGACGCGCAGTCCTCGCACGCCGTTGCGTGCGATCACGCGGGCGGCGGCTTCGAGCACCTGGACCTGTCGGCTGGACACGGCACCTCGCACATTCTCGATATTGATCCGATTCAAGGGTTGACTGAAAATTCAGTCAGGAGCACGATAGGCCATCACGTCCACCGCTCGCGCACCAGGAGGAAAGGTTCCATGACCATGCGGATGCCGGCGCCGTGGGCCGACCATGAGGGTTGCCTCATGGCCTGGCCCACCCGACCGGAGATGTGGGGCAGCGTGTTCGCCCGGGCCAGGGCGGAGTACGCCGCCGTGGCCACCGCGATCTCGGCCTTCGAGCCGGTGACCATGATCGCCGCCCCCGGCCAGGGCGACGGGGCCCGGGAGGCCTGCGGCGCCGGCGTCGACGTCGTGGAGCTGCCGATCGACGACTCCTGGCTGCGCGACTCCGGCCCGGTCTTCGTCTGCGGCCCCGACGGCGAGCGCGCAGGGGTGGACTTCCGGTTCAACGGCTGGGGCGGCAAGTTCCCCCCGTTCGACGCGGACGACCGGATCAGCGGGGTACTGCTGGAGCGGCTCGGGATCAGGGCGGTCCACTCGCCGATGGTACTGGAGGGCGGCGCCATCACCGTCGACGGCGAGGGCACGCTCATCACCACCGAGCAGTGCCTGCTGCACCCGACCCGCAACCCGCTGCTGACCCGCGCCCAGATGGAAGCCGAACTACGCGCCAAGCTCGGCGTGACCACGGTGATCTGGCTGCCCTACGGCCGGATCGAGGACACCATCACCGACGGGCACGTCGACGGGGTGTGCGTGTTCGTGGCGCCCGGCACGGTGCTGGTCCGGATGCCGTCGGACCCCGACCACCCCGACCACGACCGGATGCGCGCCAACCGCGCGCGCCTGGAGGCCAGCGTCGACGCCCGGGGCCGCAAGCTCCGGATCCTCGAACTGCCGCAGAGCGCGTTCGTCGAGGTCGACGGGCACCGGACCGAGGTCGGCTACCTGAACTTCTACATCGCCAACGGCGGCGTCGTCGTACCCGTCGCGGGGTTGCCCTCCGACGAGGACGCGTTGGCCGTCATCGCCGCCGCGCTGCCCGACCACAAGGTCGTCGGCGTGCCGGCGGCGACGATCGCGTACGGCGGCGGCGGCGTGCACTGCGTCACCCAGCAGATCCCGGAGGTAACGGCATGAGCTACACCCTGTTGACCGCGTTCGGCTCCCCCTTGGGCTCCCCCGGCCGGCTCGACCAGGAGACGGGTCCGATGTTGCGCGTCGGCCTGGTCCAGATGCGCTGGTACGACGGCGAGCGCACCCACGACGAGAAGCTGCGCGAGGGCGTCCGGCTCGCCGCCGCCCAGGGCGCGCAGGTCGTGTGCCTGCCCGAACTGACCCGCAGCCCCTACTTCGCCGCCGACCACGCGCTCGCCGCCGGGGCCGACCGGTACCTGGAGGACCTGCCCGACGGGCCGACGACCCGGCTGGCCACGGAGCTGGCGAAGGAACTCGGCATCATCGTGCACGCGTCGCTGTACGAGCGGGCGACCGACGGCGGGCTGGGCTACAACACGGCGATCTGCGTGGGACCGGTCGGCGAGCTGCTCGCGCGGACCCGGAAGCTGCACATCCCCGAGTTCCCCGGCTACCACGAGGACCTGTGCTTCCGGCCCGGGGACACCGGCTTCCCGGTCGTGGAGGCGGCCGGCGCCCGGTTCGGTTTCCCGACCTGCTGGGACGAGTGGTTCCCGGAGGTGGCCCGGGTCTACAGCCTGCACGGCGCCCAGATTCTGGTACATCCGACCGCGATCGGCTCGGAACCGGAACTTCCGGACTTCGACACCCGGCCGATGTGGGAGCATGCGATCAGTGCGAACGGCCTGGCCAACGCCCTGTTCATGGTGGTACCGAACCGCGTCGGCACGGAGGGTCCGATCACCTTCTACGGCTCGTCGTTCATCTCCGACCCCTACGGCCGGATCGTGGTCCGCGCCCCGCGCGACCGGCCGGCCGTGCTGGTCGCCGACCTGGATCTCGCCCAGCGCGAGGACTGGTTGGGCTTCGGGCTGCTGCGCACCCGCCGGCCCGAGCTGTACACCCCGCTGACCCTGCCCGTCGCCCAGGAAGTGAACCGATGAGAAGCCGTCTCCTGGCCGGGATCGCGGTGGCCGCCGTGCTGGCCGGCACCGCGTGCTCGGGCCCGTCGTCCGAGGCGTTCGAGTACCGGCTGTCGGCCGTGACCCCGGAGGCCAAGGGCGAGCTCGCGTCGTTCAGCTGGTCGCTGTACGCGGAGCCGCCGACCCTGGACTACGCCTACGCGTTCGACTACGCGCAGAACATGATCGTGTCCAACGTCTGCGAGAGCCTGATGCGCTGGACCCCGGAGCTCAAGCTGGAGCCCGGGCTCGCCTCGGCCGTGGCGAACCCCGACCCGCTGACCTGGGTGTACACCATCCGGCCGGGGGTGAAGTTCCACGACGGCGGCACGATGACCGCCACGGACGTGGCCTACAGCCTCAACCGGCACCTGGACCCGGACGTCGGCTCGTTCTGGACCTCGGAGTTCGTCAACGTCGCCTCGGTCACCGAGACCGGCCCGATGCAGGTGACCGTCAAGCTCCGGCAGGCCGACTCGCAGTTCCCGCAGGCGATGGCCAACTCCGCCGGCACGGTCGCGCACGCCCCGACGGTCAAGGGCCAGGGCAAGGACTACGGGACGGGTACGGGACTGGGCTGCACCGGCCCGTTCACCCTCGGTACCTGGACCAAGGGCCAGTCCCTCCAGCTCGACCGCTTCGACAACTACTGGGGCGCCCGCGCCCAGTCCAGGGCGGTGGTCTTCAAGTTCCTCACCGACCCGGCCGCCCGGGCCAACGCGATGCTCGCCGGGGAGGTCGACGGCGGCTACCTGGTCTCCCCCGAGAGCTACGCGAAACTGTCGACCAGCGGCAAGGGCACGCTGTACTTCGGCAAGTCCCTGACCACCATCAACCTCAACGTCACCAACCTGAAGGGCACGCTCGGCGACGTCCGGGTCCGCAGGGCCCTGATGCTGGCCCTGGACCGGGAGGGGTTCATCAGGACCGGCCTGCAGGGGGTCGGTTCGGTCACCTCCGCGCCGGCCGCCCGGGACGCCTGGTCCGGGCTCCCCCAGCCGGTCGTCGAGGGCGCCTACGCCGGGCTCCCCGGGCCCGGCCGGGACCTGGAGAAGGCCAAGCAGCTGGTCAAGGAGGCGGGCGCCACCGGCAAGAAGGTCGTCATCGCCACCAGCGCGATCGGCGCCGACGTGTCGCTGCTGGCCACCGCGGCCCAGTCGGCGGGCGCCGCGATCGGGCTGGACGTCGAGCTGAAGACCATCGCCCCGGACGCCTTCACCGCGCTGTTCTCCGACCCGGAGGCGCGCGCGGGCATCGACGCGTTCCCGATGACCTACTACCTGTCCAAGACCGATCCCCTGCACATGTACAAGATCTTCCAGACCGGGGACTTCGAGAACTACGGCGGGTACTCCGACCCGGCGTACGACACGCTGCTCAACCAGGCCGTGGCGGAGTACGACCCGGTGAAGCGGGCCGCGCTGACCGCCCAGTTGCAGAAGCGGGCGACCGACGAGCTGTTGTGGATCCCGGTCGCCGAGTGGCCGACGTCGGTGTTCCTCAACAAGCGGATCACCGGCGCGCCGACCAGCATCTGCTACCTGTACTACCCCTGGGCGGCGCAAGTGGGCGCGTCCGGATGATCCTGAGGTTCCTGATCCGTCGGCTCCTGGAGCTGACCGGGACGCTGGTGGCCGCGTCGTTCCTCGTGTTCGGCGCGGTCTACCTGGCCCCCGGCAATCCGGAGAGCTTCCTGCTGGGCGGGCGCTCGGCCACCCCCGAGGCGCGGGCCGCCATCCGGGCGCAGTACCACCTGGACGACCCGTTCGGGGTGCAGTACCTCAAGTGGCTGGGTCAGGTGCTCACCGGGGACCTCGGCCGGTCGGTGCAGTACCGCAGCCCGGTACTGGGGCTGATCGAGGCGCGGCTGCCCAGCACGCTCCTGCTGATCTCCATGGCACTGGTACTCGTCGTGGTGTTCGGGATCGGCCTCGGCTGGCTCAGCGCCCTGCGCGGCGGGGCCACCGACGCGACGATCCTGGTCGGCACGTCCGTCGCCGTGGGCACGCCGTCGTTCGTCGCCGCGATCGTGCTGATCTGGCTGTTCTCGGTGACCCTCGGCTGGTTCCCCACCACGGGCAGCGGGGAGGGGTTCGTGGACATGGTCTACCACCTGACCCTGCCGTCCACGGCCCTGGCGCTGTACTGGGTCGGCGTCCTCGCCCGGGTCACCCGCACGACGATGCTGGACGAGATGGGCCGCGACCACGTCACCGTGGCCCGGGGCCGGGGCATCGCCGAGAGCACCGTGATCCGCCGGCACGTGTTCCGCAACGCGCTCGGCGGCATCGCCACGATCAGCGGCCTCACCGTCTCCGGCCTGGTGGTCAGCACCGTGCTGGTCGAGGCCGCGTTCGGCCTGGGCGGGATCGGCGACCTGCTCCAGTCCTCGGTGGCGGTGAAGGACTTCCCGGTCGTACAGGCCATCTCGCTGCTGGTCGTGGCGCTGTTCGTCCTGGTCAACCTCGTCGTCGACCTGGCGTTCCCGCTGATCGACCCGAGGGTGCGGCTCGGCGCGGGGAGGACGCCGTGACGACGACCGTGCACCGCCGCCCCGGGTTCGGCCGGGTCCGCACCCGCCGCCCGTGGCTGTACCTGACCTGCCTATTCTTCACCGCGCTCGCGTTCGGGGTCGCCGTCGCCGCGCCCTGGCTGCCCCTGGCCGACCCCAACCTGGCCGACCTCGGCGCGGCGCTCGCGGGACCGTCCGGCGAGCACCCGCTCGGCGCGGACGAGGCGGGCCGCGACGTGCTGTCCCGGCTCGTCCTCGGCAGCACCACCGCCCTGTTCGGACCGCTGGCCGTGGTGTGCTTCTCCACGGTGCTCGGGGTCGCGGTCGGCGTCGCGGCCGGCTGGCGGGGCGGCTGGCTGGACTCGGTGCTGTCGCGCGGCAGCGAACTGCTGCTCGCGTTCCCGGGCCTGCTGCTGGCGATCCTGTTCGTCGCGCTGTACGGCGACGGCCTGCTCGCCCCGGTCCTCGCCCTGTCGCTGGCCTACCTGCCCTACGTCAGCCGGCTGGCCCGCAGCCTGACCCTCGTCGAACGCGAACGCCCGTACCTGGCCGCGTACCGGGTCCAGGGCTTCTCGGGGCTGGCCATCTGTCTGCGGCACCTCGTGCCCAACATCGCGCCCGTGGTCCTGGCCCAGTGCACCCTCAACTTCGGGTACGCGCTGCTGGACCTCGCCGCGCTGTCGTACCTGGGCATGGGTGTCGCGCCGGGGACCCCCGACTGGGGCGTGATGGTCAACACCGGGCAGAGCGCGGTCCTCCAGGGACAGCCGTTGTCCGCCGTCATCCCGTGCGCCGCGATCGTCGCGACGGTCGTCGCCGTCAACGTCGTCGGCGAGCACTGGGCCGACCTGGTCGCCAGGAGGCAGCGTTGAACACCCTGGAGATCGAGGACCTGCGCCTCACCCTGCCCGGCACGGCCCGGCCCGTCCTGGACGGGGTCACCCTGGCGGTCGGTGCCGGCGAGACGGTCGCGCTGGTCGGGGAGTCCGGGTCCGGGAAGACGCTGACCTCGCGGGCCGCGCTCGGGTTCCTGCCGCGCGGCGCCGAGGTCGAGGGAGCCGTCCGGGTCGCCGGGCAGGACCTCCTCGCGATGGGCGCCCGGGAGCTGCGCGGCGTGCGGGCCCTCACCGTGTCGATGGTCTTCCAGGACCCGCGCACCGCCCTCAACCCGCTGCGCCGGATCGGTGACTTCCTCACCGAGAGCCTGCGGACGAACCTGCGGTGGAGCGCCCGGCGGGCCGGGGACCGGGCGCGGGAACTCCTCGACGCGGTCGGCCTGGACGAGCGGGTCCTGCGGCAGTACCCGCACGAGTTGTCCGGGGGGATGCTGCAACGGGTCACGATCGCGGCGGCGCTGATGTCCGACCCGGCGCTGCTGCTCGCCGACGAGCCGACCACCGCCCTGGACGTCAGCACCCAGGCGGAGATCGTCGCCCTGCTGGCCGACCTGCGCGCCCGGTTCGGGACCGCGCTGCTGTTCGTCACGCACGACCTGCACCTCGCCGCCGCGATCAGCGACCGGGTGTGCGTGATGTACGCCGGCCGGATCGTCGAGGCAGGGCCGGCCGGGGCGCTGTTCGGCACACCCCGGCACCCGTACACGGCGGCGTTGCTGGCCTCCACCCCGCAGGTGGACCAGCCCCGCCGGCGGCTCGACGCGATCTCCGGCCAGCCGCCGGACCTGCGCACCGCCCTGGCCGGCTGCCCGTTCGCGGACCGCTGCCGGCACGCCACCGACCTGTGCCGCGCGGAGGCGCCGGTCAGCACGGCGGTCGACGGCGGGACGGTGGCCTGCCACCACCACACGCGGCTGACCCTGGAAGGGATCACGCACCATGGCTGAGTCCGTGCTCGCGGTGTCGGGCCTGCGCAAGACGTACGGGGCCGCGCCCGCCGTCGACGACGTGTCGTTCACCCTGGCCAGGGGCGGTTCGCTGGGCATCGTCGGCGAGTCGGGCTCGGGGAAGACCACGACGGCCCGGATCATCGTCGGCCTGGAACGGGCCGACGCGGGGACGGTGACGGTCGGCGGCCACGAGCGCTCCGGCCGCCCGGTCGGCCGCGCCGCCCGCCTGCGGTGGGCCCGCGAGGTCCAGATGGTGTTCCAGGACCCCTTCCTGTCCCTGGATCCCCGGATCAGCGTGGGCGACGCGCTCGCCGAGACGCTGCGCCTGCACTTCCCCGGCACCGACCACGGGGCCCGGACCGGTGAGCTCCTCGACCAGGTCGGGCTGGGCGGCCGGGCCGTCACCGCGTTACCGCACGAGCTGTCCGGCGGGCAGCGCCAGCGGGTCACGATCGCCCGGGCCCTGGCCGTGCGGCCCGCCGTCCTGGTCCTCGACGAGGCCGTGGCGGCGCTGGACGTGTCCGTGCAGGCCCAGATCCTCAACCTGCTCGGCGACCTGCGCGCCGAGCTGGGGGTGGGCTACGTGTTCATCACCCACGACCTGGGTGTGGTCCGCACCGTGGCCGACGACGTGGTGGTGATGCGCCAGGGCCGGATCGTCGAGGCGGGGCCGACCGACCGGGTCCTCGCCGCGCCGGAGCACCCCTACACCCGGCTGCTCCTGGAGTCGGTCCCCCGGCCCGGACGGGACCCGCGCCGGATCGCCGGGGCGCGCCGGGCTCTCGGCTAGGCGGGTCCCGGTCGGGGACGGTGCGTGCATGCTGGGAGGGTGCGGGCGAACCGGGGGGTGGTAAGTGGATATTCGTACCCGGATAAGGCAGTTTGTCGGTGATCTGGGGCTGCTCGTCGTCGGCGCCGGGGCGGTGGCCGTGCTGTTCGGCTGGGCCGACGACTGGCTCGTCGACAGTCCGCTGGTCGACCAGCCCGGCGCGCGGTGGGCGGTCGCCGGGGGCGCGGTGCTGGCGGTGCTGGTCCGCCGCCGGTGGCCCGCGGCGGCGGTCGTGGTCGCGGCCGGGCTGGCGGCGGCGGACCCGTTGACCGGTGCGGCGCTGGCGGTCGCGGCCTACTCCGCCGGCCTGCGGCCCCTGACCGTGCCCCGCCGGGTCGCGCCGCTCGCGGCCGGGATCGCGCTGCCCGCGGCGGTCACCGCCCTCGCCGTGGTCGGGGAACGGGCGCCGCTGGTCCAGTACCGGATCAACGCCGTGGTCGTGACCCTGATCGCCTGCGGGGTGGTCCCCGGGCTGGTGGGCGTCGTCGTCGGCCAGCGCGACCGGCTGCTCACCGCACTGCGCGACCGCAACGCGTCCCTGCGACGGGCGCACCGGGCCACCGAGGAGCGGTCCCGGCTGCTGGAACGCGCCCGGATCGCGCGCGAGATGCACGACCTGCTCGGCCACCGGCTCAGCCTGATAGCCCTGCACGCCGGCGGCCTGGAACTGGCCAGCCGGTCGGCGGGAGGCGAACTGCTCGACACCTCGGTGCTCGTGCACACCACGGCCCGGCGGGCGATGCACGAACTCCGGGGCGTGCTCGGCGTCCTCGGCGGCGACGACCGCTCCGAACCGTTGACCGAGGCCACCGGCACGAAAGCCGACGTCGCCGACCTGGTCGCCGGGTCGCGGGCCGCCGGCGTCACCGTGGACCTGGAATGGACCGGCCCGGACCTGGACCGGGCGGACCCCCTGGTGCGCCGCGCGGTGCACCGCGTCGTCCGCGAGGCCCTGACAAACGTGCACAAGCACGCCGCCGCCGCGCCGGTCACCGTGGCGGTCCGGCACGGCGCCCACGACGTGCGGATCGCGGTGCGCAACGGGCCCGGCACGGGAACCCGCGACCTGCCCGGCACCGCGCTCGGCCTCGTCGGGCTGCGGGAACGGGTCCGGCTGCTCGGCGGGACCCTGGGCGCCGGACCGGCCCCGGACGGCGGGTTCGCCGTCGAGGCGACCGTCCCGTTGGCGGGGCGACCCGGGGTCGACGTGACCGTCCCCGAGCCGTCGGCCGAAGCGCCGGCCAGCTCCCGGTGGGCCGGGGCCCTGGCGCTGACGCTCGGGGTCGTCGCGGTCGTCGCGGCGCAGTACCTGGCGCTCGCGTTCGTCCCGTACCCGGGCGACGACGAGCGGGCCGAGATGGCGGAGTACGGGACGGGCCACGACGCGTTCGTCGACCGGTTCGGGCTCAGCAGCCCGCGCGCGGAGGCCACGGTCCGCGGCCACGAACCGGCCCGGCCGGCGGGGGCCAGCTGCGACTACCACCACGACGCCGACCGGTCGACCGCCGCGACCGCCGTCGTGCACCGCTACTGTTTCGTCGACGGCTGGCTCGTGGAGATCCTCGAACTCGCCGTCGCCCGCCCCGCCGAGTGAGGTACCCATGATCCGTGTCCTGCTCGCCGACGACCAGGAGCTCGTCCGCGCCGGCATCCGGCTCGTCCTGCGGCACGCCGACGACATCGAGGTGGTCGCGGAGACCTCCGGCGGCCACGACGCCGTCGCGCTCGCCCTGCGGCACAGGGTCGACGTGGCCCTCCTCGACATCCAGATGGCCGCCGTCGACGGGCTCACCGCCGCCGAGCGGATGGCCGCCGAGGCGCCGTCGGTCCGGGTGGTCATGCTGACCACGTTCGGCGAGGACGGGTACGTGCGCCGGGCGCTGCGGGCCGGGGCCGTCGGCTTCCTGCTCAAGGACAGCACCCCGCAGGAGCTGATCCAGGCCGTGCGGCTGGCGGCGGCCGGCAGGCACGTCGCGTCGCCGGAGATCACAGGACAGTTGATCCGGGGGTACCTGGACGGCGCGGCCCCGTCCGGTGACCCGCACCGGGAACGGCTCGCCGTGCTCACGGAGCGGGAGCTGGAGATCCTCGCCCTGGTCGGGACCGGCGCGTCCAACGCCGAGATCGGGCAGCGGCTGTTCCTGGGCGAGGGCACGGTCAAGGCGCACGTGAGCCGGATCCTGACCAAGCTCGGCTGCGCGAACCGGGTGCAGGCGGCCGTGCTCGCGCACGAGGCCCGGTTGTCGCCGGGGTCCCCGTGACTTTCGGCCACGGCCCGTAGACGAAAGGCAGTGTCCGGGGGCGCTCCGGCGGCGGACGATGGACGGGTAACGCCTGCTCACCGCCGTGTCCCGCACGGCTCCGCCACCTGGAGACGCCCATGACCGCAACCCACGACTCCCCCCGCCCCTCCCGCCGGGCCCTGCTGGGCTCGATGGGCGCGGGCGCGGCCGGGCTCGCCGTCGGTGCCCTGGCCGGGGCCACCCCGGCGGGTGCGGCGGGCCCGCGCTGGCGGGTGGGTCCCGACGACGCCCGGCACGCCCGGACCTGGATGTCGTGGCCGGCGAACCGGTCGATCTGGGGCCGGGACCTGCCCGGGATCCAGGACGACATCGCGTTGATCGCGAGCACGATCGCGGCCTACGAGCCCGTGGTGATGTGCGCCATCGACGACCGGGCCGCCGCCGACGCCCGGGCCCTGTGCGGGCGCGGGGTCACCGTGACCAGCGAGATCCCCACCGACGACCTGTGGATGCGCGACTCGTGCGCCGTGTTCCGCACCGACGGCGCGGGCGGGCTCGACGCCCACGGCCTGCGGTTCAACGGCTGGGGCCGCAAGCAGCGGCACTCCAACGACGCGCGGGTCGCCCGGTACGTCGCGGAGTACGCGGAGCTGCCGTTCGGGACGGCGGCGTTCGTCGGCGAGGGCGGCGCGATCGAGACCGACGGCGACGGCACCGTGATGGCGACCGAGAGCAGCCTCGTCAACCGCAACCGCAACCCGGGCATGAGCCGGCAGCAGGTGGAGAAGGCGGTGCTGGCCGCCTACGGCGCGGACAAGATGCTCTGGGTGCCCGGCATCCGGGGCGAGGACATCACCGACGACCACATCGACGTCACCTCCCGCTTCATCCGGCCGGGCGTCGTCATGGTGCAGCTGCCCCCGGCGGGCCGGAACGACGTCTGGGCCCGGGACGCGCGCGAACAGCACGCGATCCTGTCCGCCGCCACCGACGCCCGGGGCCGCCGGCTGCGCGTGGTCACCGTCGAGGGGCCCGACACCGTGCGGTCGCGGAAGGACACGTTCGTGGACTCCTACCTCAACTTCCACGTGGTCAACGGCGCCGTGCTCACCGCCCAGTTCGGGGACCGGGTGAAGGACGCGGCGGCCCGGGCGGCCCTGGCGGCGGCGTATCCCGGGCGGGAGGTCGTCCAGCTCGACGTGGACCGGCTGATGTCCGGCGGCGGCGGGATCCACTGCTCGACGATGCAGGAGCCGCTGGTCTAGCACGGGATCGGCCACGGTCGCGGGGCCACTTCGGTACCGTGAAAATCAAACCACTATTTCCTGGAGTACCCCAAATGTCAGGTTTTATGGTGTCCCGGCGGACGGTGCTGCGCTCCCTGGCGGGGGCCGGCGCGGTGGCCCTCGGCGTGGCCGGCTGCTCCTCGCCCGACGACGAGGCCGGGCCCGACCCCGCGCCGGCCACCGGCAACCCCACCGGCCGGCGGTTCGGCGCCGAATGGGAGCAGCACGCCCGCACCTTCATGGCCTGGCCCGCGTCCACCGGCATCTGGGGCGGCCAGCTCGGGGCCGTCCGCCAGGACATCGCCGGGATCGCCCGCGCCGTCGCCCGCTACGAACCGGTGGTCCTCCTCGCCCGCCCCGGCCAGGAGGACGAGGCCCGCCGGGCGTGCGGCACGGACGTCGAGGTCGTCCCGATCCCCGTCGACGACCTGTGGACCCGCGACACGGTGCCGGTGTTCGTCGAGGAGGGCGGCAAGGTCCTGGGCGTCGACTTCAACTTCAGCGGCTGGGGCGGCAAACAGCAGCACGCCAACGACGGCCAGGTCGCCCGCGCCGTCCTCGGCAAGTACGGCATCGGGCGGATCGAGACACCCGTCGTCGCCGAGGGCGGCTCGTTCGAGACCGACGGACAGGGCACGCTCCTGGTCACCGAGAGCTCCGTGGTCAACGACAACCGCAACCGGGGCCGGACCCGCCAGCAGATCGAGGCGGACCTCATCGCCGCCCTGGGCGTCCGGAAGGTGATCTGGCTCGCGGGCGTGCGCGGCGAGGACATCACCGACGCGCACGTCGACACCCTGGTCCGCTACGTCGCACCCGGCGTCGTGCTCCTCGACAAGCCCGCCCCCGACTCGCCCCCGGACGTGTGGTCCCGCTCCATCGACCAGGCCAGAGGGGTCCTGAAGGACGCCACGGACGCGCGCGGCAAGGGCATCGAGGTCATCGACCTGCCGCAGCCGGACCCCGACCGGATCACCGGGAAGGGCGAGGAGTTCGTGTCCTCCTACGTCAACTTCTACGTCGCCAACAAGGCCGTCCTCCTGCCCGCGTTCGGGGACGCGGCGGCCGACGACCGGGCCAAGCAGATCCTGCGGGACCACTTTCCGGACCGGGAGATCGTGCAGTTGAAGATCGACACGATCGCGTCCGGGGGTGGGGGGATCCACTGCTCCACGCATGACCAGCCCAGCGGGCCTACGGGCTGACCGGGTCGGCCGGGCCGGTGTCGGGTGTCGCCACGGGGTGACCGCTTCCCCCGGAGCGAAGTCGGGTGTCGTCGCGGGCTGACGCGCATCGGCAGGGCCGGGGTCGGGCGTCGTTCCGGGGTGGCCCGCTCCCGGGCCGGTGTCAGACCTCGTTACGGGGTCACCCGCTCCCGGGCCGATGTCAGACCTCGTATCGGAGGCCGCTCCCGGGCCGATGCCAGGCCTCGTAACGGAGGCCGCGCCCGGGCCGAAGTCGGGCGTGTGTTCCGGAATGGCCCGCTCCAGGGCCGGGGGCGACGTGCCCGTCAGGAACAAGCCACTCGACGCCGGTGCCCCTCCGGACCGTGGCCACGGAATTCCGCCACCTCGCGCCACAGGGGACCCCCGTGCACCTCGATCCGACCCGGGCCGTCCCGGCGGCGGACCTCCCGCCGGTGACGCCGGCCTTCCCACCGTCGCCGCCGGCCCTCGCGCCGTTGCGGTCCGAAGACCCGAGCGAGATCGGCGGGTACCGTCTGCACGCTCTCCTCGGCTCCGGCGGGATGGGCCGGGTCTACCTGGCCCACACCCCGGGCGGCCGGCCGGTGGCCCTCAAGACGGTGCGCCCGGAGTTCGCCGGGGACCGCGAGTTCCGGGCCCGGTTCGCGCACGAGGTCGCCAACGCCCGACGCGTCCACGGCCTCTACACGGCACAGGTGATCGACGCCGGCACCGAGGACGAGGTGCCCTGGCTGGCCACCGCGTACGTGCCCGGCCCGTCGGTGCTGCAGGTCGTGCGCGACCACGGGGCGCTGCCGGTCCGCACCGTACTCCTGCTGATGGGCGGCATCGCCGAGGCGTTGCAGGCCGTCCACCGGGCCGGGGTCGTGCACCGCGACCTCAAGCCGGCCAACGTGCTGATCGCCGCCGACGGGCCGCGCGTGATCGACTTCGGGATCGCCCGGGCGGCCGACGCGGTCGCGCTCACCGGGACGGGACTCGTCGTCGGCTCCCCCGCGTACATGGCTCCCGAACAGGTCCTCGACCTGCCCGTCACCCCGGCCGCCGACATCTTCGCGCTCGGCGCCCTGGCCGCGTTCGCCGCGGGCGGGACACCCCCGTTCTCCGGCGGACCGGACAACGCAGCCCTGTACCGGGTGGTGCACGAGCCGCCGGACCTCCGCCGGGTACCCGGCACGCTGCGTGGATTGTTGGAGCGGTGTCTGGCCAAGGATCCCGGGAGCCGGCCGACACCGGCCGGGATCATCGACTTCGCGCGCGGGCATCCCGAGGTGGGCGGGCAGCTGCGGTTCTCCGGGGACTGGCTGCCCGGGCCGGTCAGTGCCGACGTCACGCTGCGGGCGGATGGGGCGCCGCAGGTCGCGACTGTGGTGGCGCCGTCGTTGACGGTGGTGTCTCCGTCTCCGTCTCCCACGCCGATGCCGATGCCGATGCCGACAGTGGCGATGATGGCGACGGCGGCGGAGAAGACGGCGCCCGTGCCGCACGCGACCGCACGGATGCCGGCCGTCCGGCGGAGCTGGGGAGCTACGGGGACATCCGGGGACGGGTCGGGGGTGGCGGGCTCCGGGAACGGCGGGGGCCGTGGGCCCGGTGAGCCCGATAGGCGCGATAGGCGCGGTCGGGACGGCATTGGACCCGGCGAGCCCAGTGAGCTCGATGGGCTCGATCGGCTCGATCGGCACGGTCGGGGTGGTCGGGGTGGTCGGGGTGGTCGGGGCGGCATTGGACCCGGTGAGCCCGATGAGCGCGATGGGCACGGTCGGGGCGGCGTTCGGCCCGATGGGAGCGTTGGGCCCGGTGAGCCCTGGGGCGGCGGTGGGCGCGATGGCGGTGGGGAAGGCAGTAGGCGCGGGGGTGGCGGTTGGCGTGGTGCGGGCACCTCCTGGCGGAAAATGGGCCTGGTCGCGGCGGTCATGGCCGTGGTCGGGACGGTCGGTGGTGTCATGCTGACCGACCGTCTGGACCGGTTCCTCGACGGTCCGGGGGTCGGTGCCGGGAGTGCCTCCGGTCCGGGGGCGGCCGGGTTCCCCGGTGCGTCGGGTTCGCCGCAGGCAGGGAGTGGTCCGCCGCCCGGTGCTCCGACGCCGGGTGGTCCGACGCCGGGCGCCTCGGCGGGGCCCGGAAACGGCGCGGCTCCGGGCACCCCGGCCGGATACGCCGTCGTGTACACCGCTGTGACGCTGTCCGCGCCGGACGACAGCTACGACTTCGATATCGGTACCGGCACGTTGACCGCCGCGGAGTCGACCTCGTGGGCGGTGGGGCACACGGGCGGCGAGTTCCTGGCCCCCGACGCCAGCGACGCGTACATCGCCGGGCCCGGCCCGCTGAGCGCGGCGCAGTGTTCCGTCGGAGTCGACCAGCGTCCCGTGACGAGGCTGGCGTTCGCCGACCTGCCTGCCGGCCGGGCGTTCTGTGTGCGTTCGCGTGCCAGCCGTGACATCGCGGTGGTGCGGGTCGTCGAGGCGGGCGCCGGTGGCCCCGTGACCGTGTCCATGGACTACTACCGCAACTCCGGCTGACCGCCAGGGCCCAGGGCCGGGGCACAGGGCACGGGCCGGGGCACGAGGCGAGGCATGGGCCGGGACACGAAACACGGGGCACGGGGCAGGGCACGGGCCGGGGCACGGGGCAGGGCACGGGCCGGGGCACGGGGCAGGGCACGGGCCGGGGCACGGGGCAGGGCACGGGCCGGGGCACGGGGCAGGGCACGAGGCGGGGCACGAGGCGGGGCACGGGGCACGGGGCACGGCACGGGCCGGGGCACGGGGCAGGGCACGAGGCAGGGCACGAGGCGGGCTGGGGCACAGGGTTTCGCAGCTCGGCGGGAACCGGTGGCAGGTTCTGGCTCCGGCGGGCGGGGCGGGGGTGATCTGGCAAGGCAGGTGGTGACCCGTTGCCGAGGTGCCGAGAAATGCCTGGGCGGGCAATCGCCGCGCCGGTGCCTCCGCTGGGCCGTCCAGAGAGTCGGCGGCCCGCGACAACCGTGATCGGCCGGCGACGGGGCCCGGCGAAAGTCGGCTGTTTGTGTCGGTGGTCGGTGGCAGGATCACTCGGTATGGCAGGTGCTAGCAGTTCTCAGCTGAAGACCGTGGTGTTCGACGCGCGCGACCACCGGGGCCTGGCCCGGTTCTACGTCGCCCTGACCGGCGGCGAGGAGCGCTACGCCGACGACGAGTGGGTGACGGCGTTCACCGGCGACGGTTGGCGGCTCGGTTTCCAGGCCGCCCCCGACCATGTCCCGCCGCAGTGGCCCGACCAGGGGCACCCGCAGCAGATGCACCTGGACTTCCAGGTCGCCGACCTGTCCGCGGCCACGGCGGAGGCCGAGAGGCTCGGCGCGGTCAGGCTCGGCGGCGGTGACACCGTCACCGTGCTGGCCGACCCGGCCGGGCACCCGTTCTGCCTGTGCGCGCACGAGCAGGCCGAGCCCATCAGGACGTTCGCGGTCAACATCGACTGCCCGGACGGTGCACCGCTGTCGGCGTTCTACGCGGCGCTGCTCGGGTACCAGGTCAAGTACCAACAGGACAAGATGGCCTGGATCGGTACCGGGAAACCGGCCCCCATGGGCGAGATCCTCTTCCAGCCGGTGCCCGACTACAACGCTCCCCGGTGGCCGGATCCGGAGCACCCGCAGCAGGTGCACCTGGACATCATGGTCGCCGACATCGAAGAGGGCGAGCGTCGGGTACTGGAACTCGGCGCGACCCGCCTACCGGGCGAGGGCGAGAACTGGCGGGTGTACGCGGACCCCGACGGCCACCCGTTCTGCCTACTCTGGACGGCCTGACCCGACGCGGACCAGCGGCGGCGCGGCGGAGGTAGCGTGCACTCCCTGCGCCACCGCAGGCCGGCACCGGCACCGGCACCGATGGAGCATGCATCCCCGCCACACCACCTCCGTGCCGGTGTCGGGAGGACTGGCTGAACCACCGCGGGGCCACCACCGGAAGCCATGCCGACCCTGAACCGCCTCAGGTCCGCCTCGCACAGGCCGTGCCCTCGCTCCGCAGCCGACAGGCCCTGCCCCGCAGGCAGTGAGCCTGGCCCTCTACTCACCGGGCACCAACCCCGCCGCCCGCACGCGTGCCCTCCCACCAAGCCTCCGGTAGACAGCACAGGCGGTCAGCGCGGCCCACTGCCCGGTGGGCGCTCGCGCCCCGCAGCCGGTGGGCCACGCCCCGAACGCCCCACCGTCAGGCCGGCGCCGCACGGGCACGCCCACCTCCGCACGGCCCGTGACATGCCTGCTCCAGGCCGACACCTGTCCGGCGCGGTCACACCCGACGGGGCGGGCGACCTCTGGTACCCGTCACAGGTTGAAGGGGCTGGAATTGCCGCCCGTCCCTTCCGCGCGCGGCCCCGCGCCGAAGGGACGGGCGCCCACTACGGCAGCGGTTCCTGCATGGTGACGCAGTGCCCGCCGCCGCCGCCCTCGCCGTGCAGCTGGTCGAGGTTGAGCTGGATGACGGTCTTGCCCGGGAACGCCGCACCGATCGCGGCCTTCGCCGCCGCGTCCTTGGCGGTGTCGCCGAACTGGGCCGTGATGACGGTGCTGTTGGTCTCGACCCAGTTGACGTAGGAGTTGAGGAAGGTGTCCCAGCGGCTGCGCGGCCAGCGGGGCAGGTTGTCCGGGTTCTGCAGGGTCAGGACCTGGAGGCGGCGGCCCTTCGCGTCCGTCGCGTTGACGAGGGTGTTGTGGATCGCGCGGGCGTTCGTGGCCCACGGGCCGGTCGCGCCGGGGGCGGGCAGCTGGGCCATGACGACGCCGGGGCGGACGAACCGGGCGGTCGCGTCGATGTGGTCGTCGGTGATGTCGTTCGGGTCGAGGTAGCCCGGGCACCAGATCATCTTGGTGGCGCCGAACATGTGGAGGAGTTCGGCCTCGATCTCCGCGCGGGACCAGCCGGGGTTGCGGTTGGAGTTCACCCAGCAGGTCTCGGTGGCGAAGAGGGTGCCGTCGCCGTCGTACTCGAGCCCGCCGCCCTCGCCCGTGACGTACGACGGGGTGAACGGGGACACGCCGGCGTAGGACGCGGCGCGCTGGGCGACGTACTTGTCCTTGCTGGCGGTCTGCTTGTTGCCCCAGCCGTTGAAGTTCAGGCCGATGGCGTCGCGCCCGCCCGCGCCGTTCACCCGGAACAGCGGGCCGGAGTCGCGCATCCAGCAGTCGTTGACCGGGATCGAGCTGATCACGGTGACGGTCGAACCGCAGGCGCTGCGGGCCTTGGACGCGTTCGTCGTGCCGTCGGCGCACATGACGACCGGCTCGTACTTGGCGATCTCCTTGGCCAGCTTGGCGATGTCACCCTGGATCTTGGTCAGCAGCGAGCTGCCCCAGATCGACGTGCTGGAGGGCCAGGCCATCCAGGTGCGCTTGTGGGGGGCGTGTTCGCCGGGGACGACGAACGTGCCGGCGGCCGCCAGGCGACCGGAGTGCGCGGGGCGGCCGGCGCTCGCCGGGCTGCCGGAGAACAGCGCGTCACCGGCGACCCCGGCCACCACACCGGCGGCGGCCGTCGCGCCCACAGCGGTCATGAACGACCGTCTGCTGAACCCCGGGCTGGGGTCCCGTTCTGAGTTGACCATCCGTCTCTCCTCTTGGGCGTCCCGCCTCCGCCTGAGGGGTAGCTTCTAGGACGCCGTACTAGATTGAGTATCATGAGTGCCCCCGCCTGCGTCAATGCCAATCTTGGTTGGCAACCTAGAATTTCCGGGGGGTGTTCCGGCGGGCTGGTCCGGGGGCGGAAGCTGCGAAGAAACCTTCGAGAAACGGCGGGGTGGCCGGGGTTCGGCGCCGTTTCACGCGGGCGCGGGTGCCGATGCGGGTGCCGGTGGCGACGCGGGTGCAGGCGCAGGCGCCAGTGTGGGCAGACGCGGGTGCGAGCGAGGCCGGGACTGACTACATCTCGCGGGCCACGGGCAGGCTGTGCCGCACGTCCACGCCCAGGCCCGGCCCGCAAGCGCGGGCTCACCGCCACAGCGCCGGACAGGACCGGTGAAGTCACGGCTACGTGGGCGACCGGCGCACCATCGACTACGGCGGGCAGGGGCGCCGAGCTGTCACGCGCACTGTCGACCGGGCCGGCGGCGGCCGCTGTCCCGCCGACTGGCGAACAGGGCACATACCGCCGTGAGTGACGACCGAACGTCGACGCACCGCCGATGGGCGCCGCCCGGATCCCGGCGCGCTATCCCGTGGGCCCGCCCAGCAGCGTCCGGGCCGCCGCGCGGACCAGGCGGAGCAGGTCGACCCGGGTGAACCCCGGCGCCCCGAGCGTGAGCTTGATCGACAGCCCGTCGATCATGGCGGACAGCGACATGGCCACCGCGACGTGGTCGGCGGCGACGAAGGCACCGCGCCCGACCCCGTACCCGATCACGTCGACCAGGATGTCCCGCCACCGCGCGTCCAGCTCGTCGAGCACCTTGGCGACGTCCCCGTCGAGGGCCGCCTCGAGCCACACCTGGAGCCACAGGACCCAGCCGGGGTCGCGGATGCCCTGGGCGGCGGACAGTTCGACGAGGCGGTCCAGCCGGTCCCACGGGTCGCCGATGTCGGCCAGCTGACGGGCCGCCTCGGCCGCGAGTTCCTCCTCGCTGGCGCGGATCGCCCGCATCAGCATGTCGATCTTCGAGGGGAAGTAGTAGGTGACGTGTCCGGGGCTCATCCCGGCCCGTTCGGCGACGTCGGAGACCCGGACGTTGGCCAGGCCCCGCTCGGCGATCACCTGGGCCGCGGCCCTGATGACGAGCTCCTCGCGCTCCTTGCCCTTCGAACGTCGTGCGGTCACCGGCACCTCTCCTCCCAGACAGTTCCACATCCTATGACCGGCGCCGCCGGGCGTCGCGGAGCCGTCGGCGCCGGGCTCCCGTCAGCGCAGCACGGAGATGTCCACCCCTTCGGGTACCTGCTGGGTGATGCAGTGCGGACCCCCGCCGCCGAGCGCGATGGTCGCCCCGGGCACCGCGACGACCTCCCGCCCCGGGTACACCTCGGCGAGGGTCTTGAGCGCCGCCTCGTCGGTGCCGTCGCCGTTCACCGGCACGATCACCGCGCCGTTGGCCAGGTAGTGGTTGGCGTAGGACACGGCGGCGTCCGGGCCCGGGTCGAGGAGGCTGACCCGGAAGGCGCGGCCGGCGGCGTCCGGGGCCGCGCGGAGGGCGGCCAGGTTGTCGCGGGCGCGGGCGTACTCCGAGGCGTCCGGGGCGTCCGGCGCCTCCAGGAGCACGTGGCCGGGGCCGACGAGCTGGGCCACCCCGTCGATGTGGCCGTCCGTACCCTCGGGGCCGACGTCGAAGCTGTGCCCGTACGGCAGCCAGACGACCGTGTCGGCGCCGAGGTAGTCGCACAGGCCGCGCTCGATCCCGTACCGGTCGAGGTGGGGGTTGCGGTTGGGGTTGAGCAGGCACTGTTCGGTGGTCAGCACGGTGCCCTCGCCGTCGACGTAGAACGCGCCGCCCTCCAGGACGAACGGGGCGTGGAAGACCCGCAGCCCGAGGCGCTCGCCGATCCGGGTCGCGAGCCGCGCGTCGTCGTCGTGCGGGTGCCACCGGCCGCCCCACGCGTTGAACCCGAACTGCACGACCGCGACCTCACCGGCGGCGTCGCGGACGAACACCGGCCCGCTGTCTCGGCTCCACGAGTCGTTGATCGGGATCTCGACCGGCACGATGTCGGCGGTGCCGCACAGGTCGCGGACCTCGGCGGCCGTGCCGGGCTGGCAGACCATGAGGACGGGTTCGAAGTCGGCGACGGCCCGGGCGACGGCCGCGTAGTCCCCCTTCACCTCCTGGAGCTTCTCGCCCCACAGCTCCGGCCGGGCGGGCCAGGCCATCAGGCAGGCGGCGTGCGGCGCCCACTCCGGCGGCATCCGGAAGCCCGCCTCCGCCGGCGTGATCTTCGGGTTCTGGACCATCTCGCTTCTCCCTTGCCTCGGCATCGCGGTCACTATATCTTGGATGACAACCAAGAAAGTCGCCACAGCTAGGGGACGCCATGAACCTCGGACCAGCCGGGCCCGACCCCCGGTCGCTCACGGAACGCTGGGCGGCCCTGTGGCCGGAGTGCGCGCCGGTCCCCACCCGGCTCCGGGCGGCGTATCCGGATCGGTGGGTCAGGTTCCGCACCCTCCCCGAGGGCCGGCGCTGCCCCGATTCCGAGAACGAGTACGCGGCGGTCCTCGCCCGGCACGACACCGTGCTGGGCGACCTGGCGGACCGCCCGCTGCTCGTGTTCACCGCCGGCTACTCCGAGACCCTCCCGCCCGGTGACCGGGACCAGGAGATCACAGACCTCCAACCACACGGGGTGTACTGGACGAGCGTGCTCCTCACGGACCAGCGCACCGGCTACGAGGTCCACCAGCACCTGTACGCGAGCCGGACCGGCTGGTCCCCGGGCTGCCTGGACCCGCTGCTGCGCCATGTCGCCGGCGACCTGGCCGCGACGGTGCTCGTGGCGGACGCCGAACTGCGGTGGCTGTACCACCCGTTCGCCGGGGGCATGGACGTGATCCTGCCGACCCGGGAGCTGCGGGACGGACTGGCGGCCCGGCACGCCCGGTGGACGTCCCCGGGCGCACCCGGGTCCGACCCGACCTCCCGCCCGGGTTCCGGCCGACCGTCCACCGCCTGACCCTCCACCACCCGGGCCCCGGCCCGCCCGTCCACCACCCGGCCCGCGCGCCCAACGCCGCGTCGCTCCCGGCCCCGGGCCAGCTCGCCCTCCCCTGGAGCCCCGCATGCCCCCACCGACCGGCGCCGACCCCCGCCCGTTCGTCGTCATCGGCACCACGGTCGTCGCCAAGCGCGTCTGCGGCACCCTCGCGAGCCTGGGCGAGGACGTCCTGCACCTCGCCGAACCCACCGAGGACGACCTGCGCGCCGCGACCGCCCGCCGGCCGCGCGGCGTCGCGATCCTGGTGCACGACGACGTCGCGTGCCTGCGGTACGCGCTGACCGTCGCGCACATGCGGCCCCAGGTCCGGCTCGTTGTGTCCATTTTCGACCGGACGGTCGCCGAGCAGCTGCGCCGCGTGATGCCGGCCTGCGTGATCGCGTCCCCGGCGGACGTGGCCGCCCCCACGCTGGCCGCCGCGTGCCTGAACACGGACCTGCTCGCCGTGTGGCGCGCCCCGGACGGCCCGACCGGGGTGCGCCGGACCCCCGACGGGTTCGCCGTGACCGGGTACCCGCTGCCGGGGCACCTCCGGTGGCGTACCCGTCTGGGGCGGTTGCGCGGGCAGCTCCGGCCGCACGACAGCGGCTCCCGGATGCTGCTCGCCGGTCTCGCGGGTCTGGCGGCCGTCCTGTCGGCGGACTGGCTCTGGCTGTTCCTGCGCCACCACCTGGATCCGGTCACCGCCCTGTACGAGGCCGTCCGGGTGGTGGCCACCGTCGGTCCGGCCGACGATCCGGGGACCTCGGTCCGGTACCGGCTCTTCGCGGCGGCCGCCATGCTGGCCACGATCGTGTTCACCGCGGTCTTCACGGCCGGCATCGTGCACCGCGCGCTCAACGGCAGGACCTTCGGGCTGATCGGACACCGCGCGCCGCCCGTGGACGGGCACGTGGTGGTCGTCGGCATGGGCCAGGTCGGGCTGCGGCTGTGCCTGGCGCTGAAGGACCTCGGGATCGGGGTCGTCGCCGTGGAACGCGACCCGGACGCCGACAACCTGAGGATCGCCAAACAGAGCCGCGTCCCGGTACTGGTCGCGCACGGCAGCGACCGCCGGGTACTGACCCGCCTCCGGCTGCACCGGGCCATCGCGCTGGCCGTGGTCGGCTCCGACGAACTGGACAACATCGCGGTCGCGCTGACCGGGCTGGCCGTCGCGCCGCGGGTCCGGGTCGTGCTGCGCGCCGGGGACAGCGAGGCGATGGCCGAGACCCGCTCGCTGTTCCGGATCGCCGAGATCCGCGACGTGACGGCCATGTCCGCGACCTTCGTGGTGCTGGCCCTGCGCCGGGTGGACCCGGCGCACCTGTGCAGCGACGGCCTGCACGTGTACGCCCAGCTCGGGGGCGCCGAGTTCGCCGAGTGCACGTCGGGGGTGGCCGCCGCGTGCCGCCACCTGGAGTTCGCCCCCGGCGCGGCGGGCTGACCCTCCGCCTCCGGTCGGCCGACCGACCCTCCGCGCCGGGCTGGACCTTTTCCCAGTGGCCGGGCTCTCCGCACCCGCCCAGCGGAATTCCGGCCACACAGGGCCGGGAGCAGCCTCTTCGGATGCTCCATAGTGGTCGGCGCGCCCCGGAGGCGTACCCATCTAGGGATTGTCCCTGAGTCTTTTCAGGGGTTCGTCCCCGCCGGCCACCGATGCGCCTAGGGTCCCCGCCCCGGCAGGCTCTCGATCATGAACGAGATCACCGACCTGCTGCACCAGGTCATGGGCTCCCCGTGGATCTACGTCGCCCTCTTCGCGCTCGCGTTCCTCGACGGCTTCTTCCCCGTCGTCCCCGGCGAGACCGCCGTCATCACGGCCGGCGTCTTCGCGGCCACCGGTTCGCCGAACCTCTACGGCGTCATCGCGGTCGCCGCCGTCGGCGCGTTCCTCGGCGACCACGTCTCCTACGCGATCGGCCGCACCTTCGGCGCCAGGATGCTGGGCCGGGTCAAGCCGAACACCCGGCGGCACCGCGCCCTGACCAGGGCCCGGGAGGCGATCGACGTCCGGGGCGGGATGATCCTGGTGGTCGCGCGCTACATCCCAGGCGGGCGCACAGCGGTCACGCTCACGATGGGCTCGATGGGCTTCCCGCTGCGCAGGTTCGCGTTCTACGACGCGTTCGCGGCCCTGTCGTGGGCGATCTACTCGACGCTGATCGGGTACTTCGGCGGGCTCGCGTTCGAGCAGGATCCGTTGCTGGGGCTGCTGCTCGGGTTGGGGATCGCGGTATCGATCACGGCGGTCACGGAGCTGGTCCGGTTCGTGCTGGCCCGGCGGGGGCGGCGGGCGGCCGCGCCGGACCGCGAGCTCGTCGGGGCGGAACACTAGCCCCTCCACCGCGCAGGACTTTCGACGGGTACGGGCGCACTCTCCTTGATCAACTTGTGTACCCTGCCGGTCGGCACCCTTCGCGTGTCGACTGTCCACCTGGGGAAGGACCCTGTTGTGAAGACCCTCGCAAGGATCGGCGCGCTCGTCACACTCACCGCCGCCGCGGTGTTCGGCGTCACCGGCCCGGCCAGCGCCGGCCCGTCGGGCTGTTCGAGCGTCACCCAGATCGGCTCGACGGGCGTCGCGTACATCGGCGGCTCGCCGTTCGCGTCGGTCAAGCAGTTCAAGGGCTGCGGCAAGAACTACGCCTACGCGTACGTGTGGACCAGCTACCGCGACAGCCACAGCTCGTGGGAGATCTGCGCCGCCATCGTCGTGAACAACCGGTTCAACGACGGCAACTGCTCCTCGGGCCGGCCGGTCGAGGTGTGGTCCTGGGGCGCGAACACGCTGACCGCGTGCACGCACGCGAGCGGCTGGTGGGAGGGCGTGACCGCCGCGCGGACCGACGAGCGCTGCTAGTCGCGGCGGCGGAGGCCGGCGGCGCGGTGACCCGGGCCGCCGCCCCGTCGTGCGGGACGGCCGGAGGGATCGTCCGGGCCGGATCCGGTACCCGTCTTAAATCCCTTATGGAAACACACAGGAGCACTTAACCGATCGTTCCCGATACTTCACCCTGCGGTCCGGCACGTCCGGTTGCGTCCCCGAGGAGCCGTGGCCGCGTCGTGTCACAACTACACCCAGGAGCCGTCGATGGCGACCCGAACACGCCTGCGCCGTTCACTGTCCGGGGCGGACATGGTGATGTTCGGGCTGGTGGCGATGGTGCCGCTGGCCCCGTTCGGGGCGTTCGGGCAGATGTACCAGGTCAGCGGCGGCATGATCGCCCTCGGGTACCTGGCCGGGGCGGCGGTGGCCGTCGTCACCGCGTACGGGTACGCGGCCCTGACCCGCGCCGCGCCGTCCGCCGGTTCCGTGTACCACTTCGGCACCGCGCTGATCGGCCGGCCGGTCGGGTTCCTCGGCGGCTGGGTGACCCTGCTGTGCTACCTCGGCGCGCCGACGCTGGCGTGCGTGGTGACCGGGTACACCCTGTCGGCCCTCGTTCCGGCCGTGCCCTGGTGGCTGTGGGCGGTCGTGTTCGTCGGGGTCGGCGGGGCGGTCAACTGCCTGGGCACCCGGGTCACGATGCGGGTGATCCGGGTGCTGCTGGCGGTGGAGCTGTTCATTCTCGCCGTCGTGCTCCTGTTCGGGGTGCTCACCCTGGCCATGGGCGTCAACCAGGGCCTGCGGCTCACCCCGTTGTACGACCCGGCGACCTTCACCGCGGGCACGGTGACCGGTTCCCTGGCGTTGGCGGTCTTCGGCTTCGTCGGGTTCGACGGCGTGGCCACGCTCGCCGAGGAGGGCCGGGACGGCACGGCCGGGACCGCCCGCGCGATCGTGGTCGCCGCGCTCGCCGCCGCCACGGTCTTCGTCGTGCAGAGCTGGGTCTTCACCCTGTTCGTGGACGCGGAGACCAGCGGGCGGCTGCTCGCCGGGGGCGACCCGGCCGGCACGGCCCTCCTGGACATCGCCACCGGCTTCGGCGGCCCCCTCGTCGCGGTGGCCTGCGCGGTGTCCCTGTCCCTCGCGATGGGCATGGCGGGCGTCCCGGTGCAGGCCTCCGCCGCCCGGATCCTGTACGCCATGGCGCGCGACGGGCACCTGCCGAGCCGCCTGGCGCGGTTGAGCCCCGGTCGCGGGGTGCCCGCCACCGCCACCGTGGTCGGCGCCGTGGTCTCGGCGGCGGGTGTGGGCCTGATGGCGATCGGCCCGGAGGTGGGCGGGTACCTCACCGACACGGTGTTCGACGCCGCCCTGGGCATGTTCCTGCTCGTCCACGTGTGCTGGGCGGTGCACCTGGTCCGCACGCACCTCCGGGCCGCGCTCCCGCGCCTGCTCGGCCCGGTCGGCGGCGCGGCCGTCACGGTCTACCTGCTGTACCGGATGTGGAGCCCCACCACCGTCGTCCTCGGCGTCTGGCTGCTCGCCGGGCTGGCCGCGCTCGGGTACGGCTGGCTCCGCCGTCGGCGCACCGCCACCACCCGGCCGGGGACCGCGCCGGACGGGCCGAACGTGGGCCCGTACCCCTTCGTGTGGTTGGGGCGGTTCACGCTCTCCCTCGCCGAGGTCGGCAGGGTGCAGGCGCTGGTGGCCGTCGGCTACCGGCACGGCCGGGGCGACATCCTGGACCTGCGGTTCCACCCGGCCGACGCCCCGGCCTGGCAGCCGTTCCTCGACGGGCTCGTGCAGCGCGGCCTCGCCGGGGTCCGGCTCGTCAGCTCCGACGACCACGACGGCCTGCCCGGGGCGGTCGGCGAGGCGCTGCCGGCGGCCCGGTGGCTGTGGCGGGTGCTCCCCCAGACCCACGACCTGGTGCACCGGGCCGCGCCCGAGAAGCAGCTCTGGCTGGCCGCCCGGCTCCGGGGTCTCGTCGACGAGCACGACACGACGGGTACCCGCAACCGGCTGACGGCGTTCGTCGCCGCCCTGCGCGCCGAAGCCCCCGACCTCGCCGGACACCTGTGGGCGGCCCGCGAGGAACTGGTCACCCACCCGCTGTGCGCGCCCGACGCGCCGTGCGACCGGCGGCACTCCCCGTACCAGGCCAGCCGGGCCATCCAGCGGCGCCTCGACGGGACCGGGGCCTTCGACGACGCCGCGCACGCCGCCGCCGCGCTCACCGAGCTGGTCGAGCACGTGGCCGGGTCCGCCGCCCGGCGGGGTGAGCTGCCGGTCGGCGCCGGGCGGGGTGAACTGCCGGTCGGCGCCCGGCCGGTCGCCGACGTGCCCCCGGCGTGAGGACGGCCCCGCCGGAGAGGACTCCGACGGGGCCGGCACGGGGGCGCCACCGCGTCGACCGTTCCGGGACACCGAATTGTCCGGAGAGCGAGGCCTCCGGCACGTCGGACGGCTGATGATCATCCGGCGGCCCCCGGGCATGGCGCGGAGTTCACCCGCTGTTCGGCCGGGTGGACTTGGATCGGGGCATCCGTACCCGACTTCCGGAGGTTGCACGTGCGCGCCCTCACCTTCACGGCGGCCGCGGCGACGCTGGCCCTGCTCGCCGCCGGTTCGCCGGCCGCCAGCCAGCCGCCACCCGCGACCGGCGCGGCCTGCTCCGCAGACGCCGCGCTGCTCGGTTTCTCCGACCAGCTCGACAAGACCACTTTCGAGGGTACGGCCGTCGCCGGCCTGTCCGCGGTGGCCTTCAACCGGCCCGGCGAGCGCCCGTTCGCGCTGGTCGACAACATCGGCACCACCCCGGCCCGGATGTACGAGCTGGACCTCGCCGCGAACTCGGCGGCCGTCAAGGACGTCATCACGCTGACCCGCCCCGACGGCACCCCCTACACCGGGGCGGACTTCGACGGCGAGGGCCTGGTCGTGGAGGCCAGCGCCCGCTACGCGTGGGCCAGCTCCGAGACCGAGCCCTCGATCCGCCGGTTCCGGCTGCGCGACGGCCGCCAGGTGGACGAGCTGCCCGTGCCGGCCCGGTTCCGGGTCGCCCCCGCCGGGGAGGCCGTGCGCAACCAGACGTTCGAGGCGCTGACCCTGAGCCCGAACGGCCGCGACCTGTACGCCGGCATGGAGGGCGCCCTCGCCGCCGACGGCCCCGGCCGCAACCGCGTGCTGCACTACCGCGACTCCCAGCTCGTCGGCCAGTACGCCTACCAGCCCGACGCCGGCCTCGGCCTCGTCGAGCTCACGGCCCTCGGGGACGACCAGCTGCTGGCCCTGGAGCGCGGCTTCACCCCGGGCGTGGGCAACACCGTCCGGGTGTACCGGGTGTCCGCCACCGGCGTCCCCGACGTCACCGACACCGCCTCGCTGGGCACGCTGAACGACCCGCGCGCCTTCCTCGGCAAGCAGCTGCTGTTCGACCTGGGCGCCTGCCCGGCGTCCGGCGCGACCGCGAAGCAGCCGCAGCCGAACCCGCTGCTGGACAACGTGGAGGGCATGGCCCTCGGCGCGGAGCTGCCCGGCGGCCGGCGCGCCCTGCACCTGATCTCCGACGACAATGGCAGCGCCACCCAGATCACCCGGACCTACACGTTCAGCGTCCAGCTGCGCGCCGAGGCCCGGCTGCTGTCCCGGGCGATCCTGTCGGCCACCGCGTACCAGCCGGGTCCGGTCTCCGGCACCCAGCTGTCCACCGCCCCGGTCAACGGGATCAGCGCGCCGTTCCCCGGCCAGCCGATCCCCGGCTTCTCCGCCGTGCTCCAGGGCAAGGACGGCCGGCTGCTGGCCATGCCGGACAACGGCTTCGGCACCAAGGGCAACTCGGCGGACTTCCTGCTCCGCGCGTACGACATCACCCCGCGCTACCACCAGCACGAGGTCAAGGTGAACGGGTTCATCAGCTTCGCGGACCCCGACCACAAGGTGCCGTTCCCGCTGACCCGCCCGGACCGGCTGCTCACCGGCGCGGACTTCGACATCGAGTCCATGGCCCGCGACGCGCGCGGCGACCTGTGGCTGGGCGAGGAGTTCGGCCCGTACCTGATCCGCACCGACCCGAACGGCAAGGTGCTCCAGGCGCCGATCCCGCTGCCCGACGGCGGCAAGTCCCCGCAGTCCCCGGACCTGAAGCCGGGCGAGGAGCCGACCGTGCGGGGCGGCCGGGGCTTCGAGGCCCTGGCGGTCAGCGCCGACGGCTGGACCCTGTACCCGATCCTGGAGGGCCCGAAGACCGACGACCCCGACCAGCGCCGGCGGATCGTCTACGAGTTCGACGTGAAGGCCAACGCGTACACGTCGCGGACCTGGTCGTTGCGGGTGGACAGCCCCGAGCTGGTCGTGGGCGACGCCGCGGTGCTCGACGGCCGCCGCCTCGTCTTCATCGAGCGCGACAACGAGATGGGCCGCGCCTCGCGGATCAAGAGGCTGGTGGTCACGGACCTCGACCAGGTCGGCGCCGACGGGTACCTGCCCCGGCGCACCGCCGTGGACCTGATGCGGATCGCCGACCCCCGGGAGCTGTCCGGGCCGGCCCGCCCGGGCGAGTACGGCGTCGGCCCGCTGTTCTCCTTCCCGCTCCAGTCGGTGGAGACCGTCCTGCCGCTGGGCGGGGACCGGGTGCTCGTCGCCAACGACAACAACTTCCCGGGCAACGACGGGCGGATCCCTGGCCGGGCCGACGACACGGAGCTGATCGTGATCGAGGTGCCGGGCCTGCGGGACCGGTGACCTGACCCGACGCGGAGCCCCGTCCCGGCGGTCATGCCGGGGCGGGGCTCCGCCGTGCGCGGCCCCGCCCGGCGTCCCGGGTCACCGCCCGCGCCCGCCCCTCCGTCTCCGGCGCGGGCGACGCGGTGGCGGCGGAGGCGGCGGCCGGGTCGGATACGACGGTTCCGGAGGCAGGGGCTTCGCGGCGAACCAGCTGAGCGCGAACAGCACGGCCACGAACGGGAGCGGATACGTCCAGGCCCAGGGCGAGATTCCGCCCTCCTCCTCGACGACCTCCACCGGGACCGGGTGGAACAGTCCCTCGGGATCCACCACCACCGCGATCGTGCCGCCCACCGGATGGCGCCCGCCCACCTGCGCGTGGCCCGGGATCCGCCGGCCCTCGCCGTCGGCGAGGGTGAGCACCCGGTCCTGCCCCTTGCCGTGTTCCTTGCGCTCGGCGACCACGGTCGCGTCGATCGTGACGCCCCGGGCGGCGAGCACGGACTCCGGCACCGCGAGGGCCGGGACCACGAACAGGAAGAAGGCCAGCACCCACACGCCGGCCAGCCAGCCAGCCCGGGCCGTTTCACCGAACAGGGTGAGGGAGAGGGTCAGGGCGCCGATGTAGGCCGTCAGCCACACCACGAACTGGGTGTCCAGCGCGAACGTGGTGCTGGCCCCGATGACCGGCAACGTCATCGCCACCAGCTGGATCGCCACCATCCCGCCGAACGTCACCAGCCGCGAGGGCGGGTCCCGCTGAAGCCACATGCGCCCGGATCCTCCCTGGTCGTCGTCGCGGGACCGCCCGCCCCGGACCACGACGCGGGGTCGCCCACGGGCGAAGAACGACCCTACCCGAGGGGTACGCCGGCCGCCCGCCCCCGACCGTCGGGAAAACGGACCACATCCGGCACACCGAGTCGTCGATCTTGCCCGGTCCGTCGATCTACAGTGGAGTCAATCCCGGCGATCGGGTCCGGGTCGTACTATCGGGGAGTATTTCATGTTCTCAGCGAGGAGAGCCGTCGTCGCGGTCGTGGCGGCCGCCGCCTTCGGAGTGCTCGGGCTGACGGCGCCGGCCTCCGCCGACATCACCATCAACCACTACGTCGCGACCATCTCGAACGGCACCTGGTCCTTCAAGGTGCACCTGAGTGAGCAGACCGACATCACCGAGGCGTTCGCGTCGCTGAACAACACGAGCAACAAGCACGTCAACGGCGCGATCCTGCGCACCGGCCCCGAGTACAACGTGGGCTACAGCTGGCACCTGGACAGCCACGACGTGAACTTCGTGGACATCTCCATGGAGATCTGCGACGGCAGCCCGCAGGACGTCGAGGACGGCACCCTCAGCGGCGACCGGTACTGCCCGTGGGGCGGTCGGGTCGTCGCGATGGAGAAGGTCACCTTCTAGGCCACGGTTCCCGGCGGGCCGGCACGCGGGGCCGCCGGCCCGCCGGGAACCGGGAGCCCCGCCGTAGGACGGCGGGGCTCCGCCGTCAGCCGCCCAGCGCCACGGCGTCGGCGTCCGCCTCGAAGTTCAGGTGCACGGCGCGGGTCTGGAACCCCAGTTCCCGGTTGATCCGCAGCATCGCCGCGTTGTCGGACGCGTTGGCGGTGTGGACCCGCTCCACCTCCGGGTACCCGGCGGCGATCCGGGCGAGCATCGCCGTCTTCATCGCCATGCCGAGGCCGTGGCCCCGGTGCGCGGCCAGCACGGCGGTGTCGTCCTGCTGCGCGGTCGCGACGCCGGCCCGGACGTTGACGACGGTGTGGCCGACGACCTGGCCACTGGCCTCGTGCACGGCGGCCACCACCAGGTGCGCCAGGCCCGCGTCGCGGCAGGCGGCCTCCTGGTCGCGGACCTGCCGGCCCGTCCAGCGCGGCGGCCGGTAGCTCATCTGGTGGAACGGGGCGTCCTCGATCGCCTGCCGGGCGTGGGCGTAGGAGTCGAGCAGTTCGTCGGGGGCGTCGCCGGTCCAGGCCTCCAGGCGGTACCCGGCGGCCGGCGTGGTCGGCTCGGGCGGGCCCGCGAACTCCAACAGCTGGACGTGGTGCAGCGAGACCCGCCGGAATCCGCGCCGCTCCGCCCAGGCCGGGCCCGGGCCGGCCTGGTTGACGCACGGGGTCAGCAGCCGGGGCCGGCCGACGGGTCCGGCGGACCGCACCGGGGGCGCGAGGAGGGCGGAGCCGACTCCCCTGCCACGGTGGGCGGGGTGCACGTTGACGCAGATCGCGGCGAGCCCGTCGTTGGGGTCCTGGAGTTCGGCCAGCCAGGACAGGCCGACGAGTTCGCCCTCCTCGCGGGCCACCCAGAACTGGTGCCTGCCGGGCCATGACGGCTGGTTGCGCAGCAGCGAGTCGGCGCTGGCCCGGGCGGGCACGGGGAACTGGGGGGCGTCGGTGGCCACGGTCGCGGCGCGCAGCCGGTAGTGGGCATCGAAGTCGGACTCGGGCGCGGTGTGGGGATCGAACGGCTCGACGATCATCGCACCAAGCTAACCGATCGACCGCCGTCCGGCTGTCCCTCGACGGACCGACGGCGCCCGGACCCGCGCCGGACCCGCCGGGCACCGGGTTCGGCAGGTGGCGCAACGGGGGTGTGGGTGGACGTTCTCGCAGGTCAGTACCCGTGAAGAAGGTTTTTGGGTGGCGGAACTCCCGCACTATTCCACATTTCCTATCGGGTAAGTATGGTTTCCCCCGTGCTCACCTCCCCGCCCCCACGGCCGACCCCGGACGCCGCCGCGCCGACCGGGCCCGGCAGGTCGCGGACGTGCTCCGGCACCAGATCCTGGCCGGGGCGTTCGCCACCCGCGCGCTGCCCAAGGAGGAGGCGCTGAGCCGCGAGTTCGCGGTGTCGCGCAACACCGTCCGGGAGGCGCTGGCGCTGCTGCGGGACGAGGGGCTCGTCGAGCGCTGCCCCGGGGTCGGTACGACGGTGGCCCGGGAGAAGTACCCGCACGGGCTGCACCGGCTCCTCGGCCTCAACGAGACCCTGCACGAGCACGGCGAGATCACCAACGAGGTGCGCGCCGTCGACCTGGTCCGCCCGCCGTCCTCGGTGGCCGAACGGCTCGGCACCGGCACCGAGCCCGTCGTCTACATCGAGCGGCTCCGCAGGCTGGACGGCACGCCGCTGTCCCTCCGCCCCGCTGGCCTCGGCCGTCCGGCTGTCGGGCACGCCGACGGTGTCGTTGCAGGCGGCCGTGACCAACCGGCCCGACGCGAACCTGACCGCGCTGCTCGTCGACTACGGCACCGGCACCCCGGTCATCGTCACCCGGGGCTGGCTCGACCCGCAGAACCGGACCGGCGCGGACGTCACGACGCCGTTGACGCAGGGAACGGAGTACACGCTGCGGTTCGACATGCAGCCCAAGGACCACGTGTTCGCGGCCGGCCGGCGGATCGGCCTCGTGGTGATCTCCACCGACTCCGAGTTCACGCTCCGCCCGCTCGGCGGCACCGGACTGCGGCTCGCCCCCGGGTACAGCTCGCTGACCGTGCCCGTGGTGGGCCTCAACCCGGGCACCGTGGTCTTCGGCGACGACTTCGAGACCGACCGGGGCTGGCAGGTCAACGCCGACGGCACCGACACCGCGACCGCCGGCCGGTTCGAGCGGGCCAACCCCGAGACCACCACCAGCGGCGGGACGATCCAGGAGGGCACCACCCCGTCGGGCTCGTACGACCTGGTCACCGGGGCGCTCGCCGGAGCCTCGGTCGGGGCCAACGACCTCGACGGCGGGCTCACCAGCGTCCGGTCGCCGGCCATCACGCTGGCCGCCGGATCCTCCTACACCCTGAGCTTCGCGTGCTACCTGGCGCACCTGAACAACGCGTCGGGCGCCGACTACCTGCGGGTCCGGATCGTGCACGCCGGCGGCACCACGACCGTGTTCACCCGGGTCGGCGCGGCCAGCCAGGTCGGGGCCGCGTGGACCGTGGAGTCGGTGGACCTGACCGCGTACGCCGGGCAGAGCGTCCGGATCCTGGTCGAGGCCAACGACACCGATCCCGGGTCGCTGCTGGAGGCCGGGGTGGACGACGTGCGGGTGCTGCGGGTCTGACCGGGGCCGACCGGGGCGGGTGGACCCGGCCGCCGCCGTGGTAGCCGCTCCGGGTGGGCTCGGCCAGCGGGGCGGGTGGACACGGCTGGCGGGGTGGGCGGACACGGCTCGCGGGGAGGAACGGCTCGGCCGGAAGGCCGGGTGGGCTCGGCCGCCGGGGTGGGCGGGCTCGGCCGGCGGGGTTGGTGGACTCGGCTCGCGGGGTGGGTGGGCTCGGCTGGCGGGGTGGGTGGGCTCGGCCGCCCCGCCGGGAAGCCTGTTCCGGGCCGGGGCCGGGGTCGCCGCTCCGGGGCCGGGGCCGCGTCGCACCTGGGAAACCGGCCCCGCCCGTGGTCGGGTGGCGTAGATTCACGGGGATCGCCGACGCCCTGACCAGTACCTTTTCCTGGCGCACCTGAACGTGGCGGGCCCGACCGCGCGGTACCCATCCCTGAGAGGTCCTCGACCGTGACCGACTCCGAACTGACCGACCTGCGCCGACGCGCCGACGACGGCGACCCGGACGCGCTGGACGAACTCATCGAACTCGCCGGCGAGCGCGGCGACATGGCCGAACTGCGCCGCCTGTCCGACGGCGGCAACGCCACGGCCACCGACCAGCTGATCGAACTCGCCGGGGAACTGGGCGACATGGCCGAGCTGCGGCGGCTCGCCGACGACGGCAACCGGACCGCCGCCGACCAGCTGATCGAGGTCGCCACCGAGCTCGGCGACATGGCCGAACTGCGCCGGCTCGCCGACGCCGGCAACACCACCGCCGCCGAGCAGCTGGCCGAACTCACCGCCGAGTGAGGCCCGCGGTTCGGGGCTCGGGTGCGTGGTCGCGGTGCCCACCCGGGGCGTGACCGCTTTCGACGGGTCGGGGCGCGGGTGTGATGGCCGCGGTGCCCGTCAGGGGCGTAACCACTGTCGACCGGGCGGGGCGCGCCGGTCGCGCGGGCAACCGCTCTCCGTTCCCGCGACCGTCGGGTGGGACCGCGCTCTCCGCCTCTCGTCGGCACCGGACTCCAGCTCGGCGCCCGGGCGTACCCATCAGCGCTGTTCCATGGGTTTCCCCGGCGGCCTGCGGGGTTCCGTGGAGCGCTCCCCCGCAGCCGTTCCATACGGATCCGGGTGTTGCAAATGTGGAACACGGATCCGGCGGACGGCGGGTGTCACCCCTGTCGGGCGGCGCGGCGCGACCGTAGCGTGGTTCGCGGAGCGACCACTGCGAGCCACGGGGAGGATGCGGTGCGTGGACCGGACGAACGCCCGCCGACCGCGGCCGAGGAGCTGATCACCGCGATCGACGCGGCGTGGAAGGACTCCGACACCAGGCGGGCGGGGCGCCGCAGGGCCGTGCCCGGCCGCACCGAGGGTGGGGCGTCCGCGGGTGCGCCGCCGGGCGGAGTCACCGAGGGCCTCGGCGCGGGTGGCGTGGCCGTCGGGTCGTCCGGTGAGGTTGCCGCGTTTCCCGGCTCCGGTGCTGAACACGTCGCCTCCGGCGCCGTGCCCGCCGGTTGGGGTGCCATGCCCATCGGCTCGGGTGCCGGGACCGTCGATTCAGGTGCCGTGCCCGCCGGCTCGGGTGTCGTGCTCGCCGACCCGGGTGTCGTGACCGTCGGCTGGGGTGCCATGCCCGCCGACTCAGGTGACATGCCCGTTGACGCACATACCGCCCCAGCCGGCTCGGGTGTCGTGGCCGTCGGTTCGGCTACAGTGCCCGCCGGCTCAGTTCGCATGCCCATCACTGCGGGTGCCGTGCCCGTCGGCTCGGGCGCCGTGACCATTGGCTCGGGCGCCGTGCCCGCTGGCTCGGGCGCTGTGGCTCTCGGCGTCGGTGGCGAGTCCTTCGGCGTGGTTGGCATGTCGACCGGCCACGCTGTCGAGTCCTTCCGTCCTGGTGCCGTGCCGGTCGGCCCCGCCGCCGCACCTCTCGACACCGCTGACAGGGCGTGGGCGGAGGGTGGGGCGTAGTGAGGCTGCTGCCGGATCCCGCCGACCGGGTCGCGTGGGCCCAGCTCGTCGCCCTCGCCCGGGCGGTGCTGGACGACCACCACCGGGGCGAGGAGGACTCCTCGTGTGTCCGGTGCGCGGTGCGCTGGCCCTGTCACGCCGCCGACCTGGCCGACCTCGCACTGTCCACCGCACCCGGCCGCTGAGGAGCCGCGGGCCGTCGCACGTAGTCGTCAGGCCACCGCGCTCGTCGCCGAGGACCGCCTGAATACCGCACCCGGTCAAAGGTCCGGCGGACCGTGCCACCGGGCCCGGCAGCGGGTGCCGTCGCACCGGGCCGCCGTCGCCGACTCAGCGGGCGGTTCGTGCCCGCCCACCGAGCCAGCGACGCCGGCCCAACGGGCGGTTCGTGCCCGCCCACCGAGCCAGCGACGCCGGCCCAACGGGCGACTTGTGCCCGC